>CAVOQD010000035.1:0-28906 GCA_963698255.1 uncultured Chloroflexia bacterium
TGCGCGTCTACGGCGACACCGAACATATGAATGACATCTTCCGTGAAAACCGTGACGTTCTACCTTCGCCGGAGATCCTCACAGTCGGCGCAGAGATCAAGCTGCCTCCGTACAACCCGGAGTAGCTGATCGAGACAAGCAGACCAAAAAAAGACCGCTGAAGCGCCCGTCATGACGGGCGCTTCAGCGGTCTTTTTTTGGGTCTGCTGACTATTCCTATCGTGGCGGGTGCATGGGCATCACAACGTGGAGGAATTCCTCCTCGCCCATGCCCACCGGACGCATGGCCCCAGGTCGGGTCGACTGGGTCGTCTCCAGCACAAGCTGGGGCTGGTCAATCTGGCTGAGCACGTCGATGAGGAAACGGGCGTCGAACGCGATCTCCATCTCTTCGCCCTCGACCATGGCGTCAATCTCGTTGACGCTGTCGCCCATCTCGTTGCTGGCAGCAGTCAGACGCATCTGGCCTTGATGGTCGCCGTTGCCGGGCACAATGGCCATACGAATGATGTTGGCGTTGTCACGGGCAAAGAGAAAGGCCACACGAACGGCCTTGAGCAGCGACGCGGTGTTAACGACGGTGCGCGTGCTGTGCGACTTGGGGATGATGGCCGTGTAGTCGGGGAAGCGGGCGTCGATCAACTGGCTTACCATTTCGACGCGATAGAAGCCGCCTTTGGCCTCATTGCCTTTGCCCAACAGTCGAAACAGAATTTGGTTGCGTGCCTGGGTCACCAGAACGCCGACAGGTTTGTCATCGTCGGCGTCGGCGCTGATGCGCGAGAGTTCACCCAGGCTCTTGGCCGGCACGATCACGGTCAGATCCTCGTCGCTCACCGGCCCGTCCAGCAGAACGCTGCGCATGCTGAGGCGATAGCCGTCGGTGGCTGCCATCATCAGGCGGTCATCCTTGAAACTCACCTCGACGCCGGTAAGGGTCGGTCGGCTTTCATCCCTGGAGGCGGCAAAAATGACCTGATCGATCATCTTGCGCAGACCCACCCCGTCCAGCTCCATGCTTGTGCCTTCGATAGCATCCGCCCCATCCTCATCCACCGTGGTGATGATCGGGAAATCCGCCGCATCAATGCCCTTCATGGTGGCGTTGTAGCGGGCGCAGCGCAACGCCAGCGTCTGGGTACGAACCGACAGTTCCATGTCGATCTGTTCGGGCGGCAGGCTATTCACAAATTCACCGAGCAAGCGTGCCGGCACCGTGATGGAGCCTTCATCCTCGACGCGGGCGCCGATCCAACAACTGATGCTGATCTCAAAATTCGTGGCGGCCAACCGCAACTGATTGTCGCGTGCCTCCAGCAAAATGTTGCCGAGAACCGGCAGCGTGCTACGCGATGAAACCGCACGACCTACGATTGAGAGGCCTTTGGCCAAATTTTCTTGAAGACAACTGACCCGCACGGTGCCCTCCCGCTTGATTTAGGATGATTCTCTGGTGTGACTGCTTCGATATCCTGCCGTAGATGGCTGCGCTGAGTATAGCATAGTTCGAACTGAATGTGGAATTGTCGGCGATTCCAAGGCATTCATCAACACGTCTTCAAACACTTCTTCAAAGTCGAGTTCAAACACTGACTCGAAAACGGCTATCTTGCCCTGCAACCGGGGCGCCGCTATAATAGCGCATAGAAGAGATGGAACCCTGTAGGATGAGGAGAGACGCGACATTGATAATCAAGTCGCCGCGTGAGATCCAAGAGCGACGCCTGCGCGAGGCTCAGCACGCTCAAACAGAAAGAAATCAGAGCGACCCTGGTCTTTCGCCTGCCGCCGTCGAAGCCGGGGCGGTATCTGTCGAGATTCGTGAGGAAGCTGCGCTGGTCGAACAGGCACGCCTGGATCCGGCCGCCTTTGGCGTACTGTACGAACGCTACGTTGACCGGGTCTACGCCTATATCTATCATCGGGTCGGCAACGGTCAGGATGCCGAGGATCTGACCGCGCGTACGTTTTACCGCGCGCTGGGAAAGCTCGACACCTACGAGGACCGCGGCCTGCCCTTCTCGGCATGGCTCTTCCGCATCGCGCACAACTTGGTGGCCAACTGGCATCGCGATCACAGCAAGCGACGATTTTTGTCGCTGGATCGGCTCTGGTCCTACGGACACAACCACCGTTCGCCGGACGCTTTGGTCGAACAACCGGAAGATCTGGTCGAAAAAGAAGAGAAGCATGAAGCGCTCTGGGCGGCCATCAACCGCTTGCCCGAGGATCGACGCGATCTGCTCATTCATAAATTCAGCAGCCGTCTCTCTAACGTCGAGATCGGTGACATGATGAACAAGAGTGAAAGCGCTGTGAAATCGCTCTATTTTCGCACACTCAGCGCGCTGCGCGATGACCTGGAGGCCCGGGGCTGGGGTAAGCAGACGTTGGATGAGCAGACGGCGGACGAAGATCATGCCGAGGATCGTAGTACGGCTGACGGCAGGGAGAAACGACGAGGGAGTTGATAGACACCATGATGCGTGCGATTCGTTGGCCACAGCCGAAAAACGGAAGCCTCCCCGAAGATCGATTTTGGCGGGGGCCACTTTGTGCCCGCTGAGGATGTGCTGGACGGACATCTGAAGCGGCTCCTGCGCGAGAACTCGCAGACCGTGCAGGTGCAGGCCGGCCGCAGCCTGCAATCGACCATTGCAGTCTCATCGCCCGAATTGGTTCCGCTCACCGATCTGGCTGAAGATCTGGCCGAGGTCGTCCCCGATGTCTCGCCCGAGCCTCATTTCCGCCAAGAGTTGCACCGCGCATTGGAGCGAACGCATCGCCAACATGCGGCCCAACGGGCGTTGGGCACAGATGGGTTCCTCCAGGAAAAAAAGCAGCGTCGATCCGGTCCGATCTGGATAACGCTAGGCCTGCTTGCGCTCACATGCCTGGCCCTGTTGATCTGGGGTCGTGGTTCATCGCGCAGACGGCCGGGTTCGGTGTAGGCAAGCGCAAGTCCTGAAAATCTTACGCCTACATTGATGTGCGATCGTGCAGCACGCTGATGTACTTGTCGGTCGGGGAGGCGCCCTTGCCGTCGCCCGAGCCGGCCTCCTCGCTATCACCGCCGCCCATGTCGATCCGGGTCGGTCCAATGCCCGGCACATCGATCATCGACTGCGCTTCGCTTTCAGCCAACTTCAAAACACCGTCTCCCAATGCAGCGCCGGCCAGTTCTCGCTGTTTGATGGCATTGTTGGCCAGAAAATCACTGAAGTGTGTCAGTATCCCCATCAGCTCATGGACCGGTTTGGTGCTGGCTCCGAGCAGCAGACCGGTCACAAGCACGTCCCAGGTGTCGGAGACACCGGAGAGCAGTGCAGGGGCCAACGGTTCAAGCTGGGCAAAGAGGCGCATGGAGGTTGTGTTGGCGATCAGAATGCCGATCACCGCAGCCACCAGCAGGCTGGTGCCGCTCTTGAATTGGCCGAATTGAGGCGACCGCAGACGGGCCGGCGTCCATCCGCCAAAGTTGAGCAACGCCCACTCCAGATAGTTCCAGACGATCTCGATACCGCGTTCGAGGACGAACGCGGCCGCCAGAATCGCCAGGATCGACGGCCAAATTGGACTCGACGCGCTCGTCTCCGTCTGGGACAGCGGCGCCGCCAAAAGCGGAGCGCCATGGCTGATCGACATGAGCGCGGCCCCGGCCACAGCAAAGCCGGCCGTGCGCAGGAAGCGGACTGCTCGATGTGAGGGTTCGATGTGCGATTGAATGATGTGCATAGACCTGCTTCTCCTTGGCCTGCTCTGTATGGTCAATGAACCTAAAGTGTGACCTACAAAAATCATGTCTTCGTCATGCCTTCAGTTATGAGTCCCCCGCCAACTCAACCAACAACCTGACGCCGTAGCCCGTAGCCCCTTTGGGCGTGAAGGCATTGGCCGCGCTGTCGCACCAGGCCATGGCGGCGATGTCCAGATGCGCCCATGGGTAGCCCTCGGTGAAGTGTTCCAAAAATTTGGCGCTGGTGGCGACGCCGCCGGTCCGGCCGCCGCTGTTCTTCACCTCGGCCATCTCGCTCTTGATGGCCTTACTGTACTCGTCGTAGAGCGGCAGTGGCCAGAGTCGCTCGCCGCTGCGGTCTGCCGCCGCCAGCAAATGGTCGCGCAGACCGTCCTGATTGGCGAAGAGTCCGGCGGCCTGCGGACCCAGCGCGATGCCGACTGCGCCGGTCAGCGTGGCCAGATCGACCACAGCGTTGGGGTTGAATCGCGCCACGTAGCCGAGGGTATCGGCCAGTATCAGACGGCCTTCGGCATCGGTGCTGATGATCTCGGTCGTCTTGCCCGTGATGCCGGTGAGGATGTCGCCCGGTCGATAGGCCTTGCCGTCCGGCATGTTCTCGACACAGGCGGCGACGCCGATCACCCGCAGCGGCAGTTTGAGACGGGCGATGGCCTCCATGGCTGCGATGACCACGCCGGCCCCGCTCATGTCATCCTTCATGTACCACATGTCGGCCGACGGCTTCAGACTGATGCCGCCGGTGTCGAAGGTGACGCCCTTGCCGACCAGCACCAGGGGTGGATCTTCGCTCGTGCCCTCGGGCGCGTGCTCCAGCACGATGAGTTGGGCCTCCCGCTCGCTGCCCAAACTGACGGCCAGGAAGATATTCATGCCGAGTTCGCTCAGATCATCCTCGCCCAGCACCGTGCAGGCGAGACCGGTCTCGGCGGCCATCTGCCGGGCACGGTCGGCAAAAACTTGCGGATAGAGCACGTTGGGCGGTTCGCTTGAGAAGTCACGCGCATGGCAGACCGCTTCGGCGATGGCCACACCCGCATCGACGCCGGCCTGCACCGGAGCCAGTTTTGCCTCGTCGTACTCAACGACTATACACGCGGCGAGGTCGGTCGTTTCCGGCTCCCGTTTGTACTGGGGCGGCGTGTAGACCGCCAAACGCGTTCCCTCGACCAGGGCCTGGGCTGCCGCGGCCACGTCCAGCCCACCGATGCCCGCGCCGTGGACAATGGTCGCCATGGTCGAGACGCCCTTCAACGTTTCCGCCTTCTTGGCGGCAGTGGCGGCAGCTTTGCGCACGCCGTTCAGATCAAACTTGGCCGCGTCGCCCAGCCCGACGACCAGCACACGGGCCGCGGGCAGGCGTCCGTTTGTGTAGAGCAGCGCGGTCGTCTCCGCCTTGCCGTCGAAATCGCCGCCTGCGATCAACTGCGAGATGGCCCCGTCCAATGCACGGTCGACAGCCCCGGTGGCGCCGCCGGGCGCAGTGACGCCCTCGAAGAGGTTGACAACGATACAGTCCACCGACTGTTCAGCAATATTTCCCTGATCCACTTGAAAGCGCATGTCGAAACGACGATCCTTTCTCATTAGAAAAGCAGCTCTATAGACGCACGCTGATAGACCGCGGATTCGGCGAATTAGGCGGACAAAACCGATTGCGGATTTATCCGTGAAATCCGCCGATTCGCGGTCATCAGCATCCTGCAGGATATCACAGTGAATCCTCTACCCGCGCCTACCCAATGCCGCTTCGAGCCGTCGAGCCCCTTCGTCGAGCAGATCATCGCTCTTGCAAAAGGTGAAGCGGGCCAGATTGTCGGTCAAGTGCTTGTGCGGCGGGCTATAGAACGGGCTGGGCGGAATGGCGGCCACGCCGACCTCGGTGGTCAGCCAGCGGCAGATGGCGACATCGCGTCGCTCGCCGTCCGGAATGGGCACATCGAGATCGCTGGTGTCGAAAAGGATGAAGTAGGAACCGTCCGGCGCGGTGGCACGCAGCCCCACATTGGCCAAGGCGGCGAGCAGCTTATCCCGTTTGCCCCGGTAGGTGGCGCTCAGCCAGTTGAAATAGTCTCGCTCCTGCACCTGTTCGAGACCGACAGCGATTGCTTCCTGGAGCGGCGTCGCCACGGTGAAGGGAATCCACTGATGGGCCATCAGAATGGCGTGGGCGAGGGGCCTGGGCGTGATGGCCCAGCCGATCTTCCAGCCGGTGACCGAAAAGGTTTTGCCGGCGCTGCCCAACGTCACCGTGCGTTCCCACATGCCGGGCAACGTGGCGATGCGCACATGTTCGACCGGATTTTCAGCGTCGCCGTAGGTCATCCACTCGTAGACTTCGTCGCTCAACACCAGCGTGTCATACTTCTGAACCAGCGCTGCGATCTGCTCAAGCTCGTCGCGTGAGAAGAGCTTGCCGACCGGGTTCTGGGGCGTGTTGATGACCAGCAGCCGGGTCTTGGAACTGAAGGCGGCCGCCAACTCGTCGAAATCCAGTTCCCATTGGGCGGCGCGTGTTGCATTGGCAGCCGGACGCAGCGGCACATAGACCGGCGTGCCGCCTGCCATGATGACCGATGCCGGGTAGCTGTCGTAGAACGGCTCGATCAGGATGACCTCGTCGCCGGGATCGACCAGGGCCTGGATGGTCGCAAAGATGCCCTCGGTGGCGCCGACCGTGACGACGATCTCCTGGAGGGGATCCAGTTCACGACCAAAGAGCGGGCTATAGACATCGGCGATGGCCTTGACCAGCCGGGGATGGCCTGCGGACCGCGTGTACTGGTTCAGGTCCAAATCGATGGCTTCCTGGGCGGCGGCTTTGATGAAATCCGGAGCCGCGAAATTGGGGAAGCCCTGCCCGAGGTTGACGGCCCCATGTTCGATGGCCAGCGCAGTGAATTCGGCGAAGACGGTCTGGCCGAAACTTTGCACTCGATGCGCCGGCGCAAAGGCCGGATAGCGTGCGGGTGTGACGGGTGAAGATGACATAGCGGAACTCAATCGTTTTGGTTCAGGCTTTGACGGATCAAGGGTCTGTTCAGGTGCAAAAACTGTCCCGAAGTATAGCATGGGCGCACCAGTCTGACCAGAAAAAAACAGGGCCGCCCGAGAGAGTAGGCGGCCCTGTTTGCAAGGTGGAGAGCGATAACAATCGTGTTTTTCCCTACCGCTTGTGTCCAACCATTCTCGGTGACAACTGCGGCTGGTCGATCTTGCCATGGGTGCGCAGGCGACGGGCGATATCGCTGCCTGCGGCGAAGAGCAATGCCAGCGTCGCCAAACCGGCCACGAGCCAGGCAGCCAAACCGCTATCCATGAGGCCGGAGGCGTCCTGAGTTTCGACAGCGGCGGCGGCCTCAGCCGCAGCCAGTGTTGCCGCATCACCCAGTGCAACCGGCGTTCGGCTGTTGGCCATCACCGCATATGCGCTGCCCGTCTCGCCGACCACAGGGTGTAGTTCCGCAACGGCAACGTCGGTCGGCTCGCTCAGCAGCGCCCAGCTTGCTGCGCCGTCAGTGCTGCTAAAGATCCCGGAGGGCGTACGGTGGACCGTGGTCGATCCGAACAGATAGCTGCTGGCCACGTAGAGCACCTCAGGCTGAGCCGGGTCAAAGGCCAGGGCGTCGATGCTCAGGCGTGTGCCGGGAGTCATGCCCAGGCCCTCATTCGCCATCGTCCATGTACGACCGTCCGAACTGCGCAGCAGACCGCGGTCGGTGGTGCCGACATAGACAGTGGCCGGCGTGGTGTCGGCGACGACAACGGCTGTCGGCGCACTCAGCAGATTCTCGACCTCAACCCAGCGCAGACCGAAGTCCTCGGCCCGGTAGAGTTTGGAAGCGGTGCGCACGAAAGCGAGCCCGGCGCCCGTGCTATCCGTAGCAACCTCAACGACCGGCTCGTCGAGATGCAGCCGCCCCGTGAGGTTGACGCCCGAACCCACGTCGCGCAGCCGGAAGAGTCCGGCATTGTCGGTGCCCACATAGAGCAGATCGCTGGAGACCGTCAACGGCGATGTCCGTCACGCCGGCGACCAGTTCGCTGGTGGAGCTGTCCGTCAACGGAATGCGCAGCCAGTTGCGGCCGGCGTTCTCGGAGCGATAGATGGCCAACTCGTTGGCTGCGCCGATGTAGATCGTATCAGTGCGCTGCGGGTCGATGGCGACGGCATTGACAATCACGTTGGCCGGCGCTGTGATCTGCGACCAGTTGCCCGGCAATCCGACAAAAAGATTGCCGCCGTCAACTGCGTAGTTCGGTGCGTCGGTGCTGAGGGCAGGCGTATAGGCCCGCACATTTTCCAGCGCTGCCTTGCTGCCGCCGGCAGTCTGCGGCCCAAGGGCGTTGACGATCCCGACGAAAAGAGCGCCAACCAGGATCAGGCTGGTGAAAACGATTAGAATGGGTCGAAATGTCTGGTTGCGATTCACAGTTGGCTCCCCCCGATTGGTCGATAGTCGAAAGTGGATTGCTTGCCGTTCGGCGAACCTGATCCACTGATTTGTCCTTGCGTCCTCAGTGTAGACCACTTACTTCAGCCATGCTGGACCAATGATTCTCCAGAGTCGGACCGCTTCCCAACGGTCATAGCGAGATACGCCGGTTTCCATAACCGAGATGAGGCCGAGATCATTCGCCAAGCAATCGACCGTCATGTACAGTCCCTACAGATTTCCGGGGCGGAAATGGCGTTTTGGGAAACTGAAGATGCCTTCATCGAGAAATTGATGCAGCTAGGATCCGTGACCGGTGAACGGACATGGAAACGAGAGGATCTGTATGACCGGTAGTCTGTTCATCGATACCAAATCAAGTGCCCGTCGTGTTGAGCGAAGACTTCAATACAGGGGCCTTGTTAGAGGCGTTCGCTTTGTGAATCCATTTGGCACAGAATTTGACCTGGATGCGTCGTCTTGAGCATCGCTGAGTCCGCAATTTGGCGCCCGATCAAAACACAGAGGCCGGCAAGCGAATTCGCTTGCCGGCCTCTGTGTTTTGATCAATTGAGTGACTATCGTGTGCTCAATCAGTCGACCGGGTGATCGAGAACATCTCCGTTCGATTTTTGCACGATCACGGTGACGGTCTGGCTGCTGTCCGATAGTTCGACTACCCAGACTTCAACCCCGTCAACCTCGCCGGGACCGGCGACTTTCTCTTCGATACGGCCTTCGAGCAGGCCGTTCTCTTCCACATGATCGACCGCAATCTCAATCGCGGCACGTGCGTTGATGTCGCTGCTGCTGCGATCAGTCGTTCGAATCAAGCGCGCCTGCCCAGGTCGCTCGCCGAGAACCACATCGACCGTCTTCTCCGCTCCATCACGGATGACGGTGAGCGCCACTGTCTGGTCGACCTCGGCTTGCGTCACAAGGAAGCCGACCAGGTCGTCAAAGCTGCGCACGGGCATATCGTCAATGGCCACGACGATGTCGCCGCCGACATTGAAGCGACCAGTGCTGGTCTCAATCACTTGGTCACCGCCCTCCAGGCCGGCATCGGCAGAAGGACCGCCCTCGATGACACCGGACACATAGACGCCGACGCGATTGCCGGGCATGTCAAGCTGTCGGGCAATATCGGGTGTGATCGAGGTGCCGCTCAGGCCCAGGTAGGCATACTCAAAGGCGCCGTCTTCGATCAGCTCAGGCACGACGCGCCGCACAATCGAGACAGGAATGGCAAAGCCGACACCGGAATTGCTGCGTACCGGCGAGTTGATGGCGAAGTTCACGCCCACGACCTGCCCATTGAGATCGAGCAGCGGCCCGCCCGAGTTGCCGGGGTTGATGGCAGCGTCGGTCTGAATCACATCAGGCAGCGTATAGCGGACATTCTCAAGGGCGTCGCCGACCGGCATGCCGCGGCCCACAGCGCTGACAATCCCACGCGTCATGGTTCCGGCCAGGCCAAAGGGATTGCCGATGGCGATGACCATGTGACCCACACGCACGCTGTCGGGATCGGCAAGCGGCAATGGTCGCCAGTCGAAGCCTTCCGGCGGCGTCACTTGCAACACAGCCAGATCGGCCTGGGGATCGGTGGCCACGACGGTGGCGTCAGCCCAGAAGCCATTGTAGAAGACAACGGTGATCTCGAGGGCGTCCTCGACCACATGGTTGTTGGTTACGATGTGCCCTTCATTGTCGAAAATGAAGCCCGATCCCTGGCTCTGTTGCTGGGGAAGCTCACTCTCTGGCGAGCTGAAGGGGAAGAAGCCGGACGAGTCCGACTCGGACACGACCTGAATATTGACCACAGACGGGCTCACAGCCTCATAGAGATCGGCAAGCGCATCCTGATCGGAGAAGAGACTGGTATCGCTGGTTTGCAACGGCAACGGCGCCGACAGGGTCGATGTTGCCATGGCCGGCCCATTGTCCATCAGCAACGGGCCGTAGACGGCGGCAAGAATCAACAGCAAGGTTGCCACGCCGGCTGCGGCAACCTTGTGCCACAACGGGGCTGTAGCGTTCGTTCGCCCCTCAGGTCTTGCATCATCAGGGCGAAGTTGGTAGTTTCGGTCATCCATATTCGGTATACTCCTGGATCACGTTTTGTTCGGATCGGGCGGCACGATAGCTGCCCAATGATCACCCGCACCGGCAACCAAGCACCTGTCCCGAGATGCGTCAAAAGGTTACCGGATTCGGGTACAGACATTGTGCTCGCGTTTGCTTAAATGCGGGTAAGCTTCAAATAAGAATCGCATAAGAAGCAAGAACAAGAAAAGGGTTCATGCCGGCGCAACCTGCGCCGGCATGAACCCTTCTTCAAATCGATCTCACCTCTCGTGGGTCGAGCATCCTGTCATCGAATACGGTTCAGATCAGTCACTGCCCTCAGACGCCGACTCAACAACCTCATCTTCGGCCACTACGGTCTCAACTGGGGGCACGGCGTCAACGTCGAGTGTATCGAGCGCCTCTGTCTCTGCGGCTTGACCCTCCGAGGTATCGCCCACTGGAGGCTCGGCCTCGGGCAGTTCGATCTGAAGGCCGCTGATGCGCATGAGCTGTTCAAGCGTTACCTGAAGCGCATCCATCTGCAATCCATACTGAGCCCATTCGCCTTTACGCAGATGTTCCTGTGCGCTGTTGTACTGGCCATTGGCGAGCAGAATCAGCTCTGCTATCGACGCTGTAGCCAGATCCAAATCGGCAGTCACCCGCTGCGCCGCCCGCCTCGCCTTCCAACACGGCCTGGACTGCCTCCTGCCCGGCGGCAATGGCCAGATCGGCCAGGCTTGCATCCTCAAGGATCTCGTCGCCGAATAGCTCAACCAACGCCAGGCCCAGGTTCTCCGCCATCACAACCCGGTCGGACGTGGCCAGGATCACGCGCTTCAGTTCCGGAATCTTGCCGGTGGCGGCCTGAAGATAGAGCGGCTCAACATAGAGCAGGCTGTCGGCGACCGGGATGACCAGCAGGTTGCCGCGAATGACGTTGCTGCCCTGCTGGTTCCAGAGGCTCAACTGGGCGCTGATGACCGGATCCTGGTCGATACGCGCCTCGATCTGCTGCGGACCGAAGAAGAGCGAATCCTTGCCGAATTCATAGACGACCATCTCGCCATATTTTTCCGGATCGTTCTGAGCCGCCAGCCAGGCAATCATGTTTTCTCGATTGGCCGGCGTGAACGGCAGGATCTGGATGAAGTCGAGGCCTTCGGTATCAGGCAACTCCATCAACACATAGTAGGGTTCGATCAGACGCGGTTGGCTGTCGAAGATCTCCTGCGGCCAAGCCCAGACGTCCTCCTTGTTGTAGAACTCATTGGCGTCGATCATGTGATAGGTGCGATAGACATCGGCCTGGATCGAGAAGAAGTCGTTGGGATAGCGGATGTTGTTCTTCAGCGATTCCGGCATTTCGTCAAAGCTCTTGAAGAGCGACGGGAAGATCTTCTGATAGGCCGCGGCAATCGGTTCAGACTCATCGACCACGTAGAACGTCATGGTTCCGTCGTAGGCATTCAAGATCACCTTGACCGGGTTACGCATGTAGTTGATCGCGCCATACGGTTCACTGTACGGAAAGCGATTGCTGACCGTGTAGGCATCCAGATACCAGAACAATTCGCCGTCTTCGGTGATAACGATGTAGGGATCGTCGTCATATTGGAGAAAGGGAGCCACCTCGTTGACGCGTTCAAGGATGTTACGACGCCAGAGCAGCTGACTATCAGCGTCGATATCCTGGTTGAGCAGGATGTTGATGTCGGCAAAGCGCAGGGCGAAGAGCAGACGGTTCATGAAGGTCATGTTGACGCCGGTGCCGGCATCAAAACGGGTGGTGACGTTGCCGTCGCCGTCCGGATAGTCGAACTCCGGTTCCTGGGTGTCGCCAATGACATAGTTGTTGGTCCGCTCACCGAAGTAGATCTGGGGCCGCGTCACGTCCATGACGCCCTGGGTCGGCAGATCCTTGAGCAGGAAGTCGGGAAGCCCGTCACGCGTCACCTGGGCGACGGGAGAGGCGGCCACGCCATAGCCGTGGGTATAGACGAGCCGGCGATTGACCCAGGTCTGGGCCGTCTCGCTGAGGCGCTCGGGCACCAGCTCGCGTGCCGCCAGCATGATCTGACGGCGTTCGCCGTCGATGGTGTAGCGATCGATGTCGATATCGTTGAACTCATAATATTGGCGCAATGCCTGGATCTGGTTGTAGGTCTGGAGCAGCGGGCGATAGTCCCACAAGCGCGTGTTGGCGATGGTCGGCGCCTCGGATAGCACGCCTTCAGCCGTCAGCGTCTGGGATGCGTCATAGTCACGTACGTCGATCTCATCCAGACCAAAGGCTACCCGCGTATATTCGATATTGCTCTCGATATAGGGCCGTTCGAGATTAAGCTCGTTGGGGCTCACTTGGAAACGCTGCACCAATGACGGGAAGATGTTGCCTGCCACGACGGCCACGACCAGCCAGACAGCCAGGACCACCACGATGGCTCGCCATGCCCCACGCATGAAGGCCGTAACCACCAGCAGCACAGCCGCAATCAGTGTGATGACGATGAGTATGTTGAAGGCAGGCAGTTGAGCATTGACGTCGGTATAGCCGGCGCCGAAGACCGCGCCGCGAGCGCTATAGACCAACTGAAGTGCATCGAGCCGATATTGCCAGGCAAAGAGCACCAAAATGAACGAACCAAGAATGGCCAGATGAACCAGAACGGCCTTACGGATATTCCATCCACGCCAACCCACCCCGCTCACCACCACCGTGCCAATCAGCGTCAGAATGACGGTTGACATCAGCCAGCCACGCAACATCTGCCAGACCGGCAGCGTGAAGAGAAAGAAGCTAACATCCCGTCCGAACAGCGGATCGGTCAATCCGAAGTCGGACTGGTTGAGGAAGAGCAAGAGTTCTTCCCAATAGGCGGCAGCCGTCAGCCCCATGAAGACGGCCAAGATCGCACCTATCGACAGCAGAACGGGCATGATGCGCAGGCCAAAGGCCGATGCCACTTGATCGATCGGCGTATCGTCCAGGCCATCCGGTTCAATGCGTCGCATGATCCAGAGATTGATGGCGAAGAAGAGCCAGAAGATCAGCGCACCGGCCAAAAAGAGCAGAAACGACGCCCAGACACGCGTGGTGAACACCTTGGCAAGACCGAGGCTATCGTACCAGATGAAGTCGGTATAGAAGCCCAGAATGCGGTTGAAAAACATGAAGAGGAGGAGCGGAATCAAGACCCAGAGCCAACGTTTGGCATTGCCTTTGGGTCGCTCGTAGTCGCCGCCATAGTTATCTGAATCGGGCGGTTCCTGTCCGGCTCGCCGCTGCAAGTCCTCTTCAAGAGATCGAATTAAATCCGAAAACGGATCAGAGTTTTTCATGGATCCTCGCTTTGATATTATCAATCGTTCACGATTTGTCATTCTGAGCGGGTCGATCTGGAGCCTTCACTCTGGCACAATACCAGCGAAGAATCTCGTTTTTCTCCAAATCGTGAACTACTGAATATTGGTTCTTAACCGGTCTACTGTTCATTGTACCATTCTCTTGCGCTTTTCGGGTGTGAGGTACGTGCCCATTTTGGCAAGGTCGTATCGGCCCCGTCTGGAGTTCGCTATGCTATAATGGCGCCCATGCCTGCATCCAAACGCGGCCAACAATGGTTGGACGAACTCACTGCCCCCGATCCCAAACGTGTTGAGCAGATGCTGTCGGCATTCTGGCATCGCCTGCGTCGCCTGGCTGAGATCCTCGACCAGAACAGGCCGCGTTATGCGCAAGCGGCGAGCTTTTCCGTCGACGACGAAAACTTGTTGGCCGTCGAATGTTTGGCCGATCTGCGCGCCACGGTCATCGACATGATGTTGGCGCTCAACGGCATCGCGCGGCCAGTGCAGACGGTCA
Organism: uncultured Chloroflexia bacterium; assembly: GCA_963698255.1. Classification (GTDB taxonomy): domain Bacteria; phylum Chloroflexota; class Anaerolineae; order Caldilineales; family Caldilineaceae; genus JAWKOK01. The sequence continues at coordinate 14,132 of CAVOQD010000035.1, forward strand.
ATCTGAATGCCTATCTGAGCGCCAATCAGCGCACGGCCCTGGAACGAACATTGCTTGCGCCGGAGATCGGCGCGGCCACCTGGATCGGACAGGCCGTGTCGCTGGTGGTCATCTACCGCTGGTATGCACCGCAATTGGTCGAGCGCTTCGGCCTTGCCTATCCGTCCGAGCTTGAGGAGGATGTCTGGGCGACGCTGCGCCGGCACATCTACGATTGGCCGGCCGATATCTCTACAGATTCGATCTAATGAACATCACCTATGTAGCGCCATTCGGGCTTGGCCAGAAGACGACCGTCTGGGCGCGCACGCTGCCGATGGCCAAAGAAGTAGTCAGCCGGGGCCATCGGGCTACCATCGTCGTACCGCCGTGGGACACGCCGGTGGACAGCAACACGCGGCTCGAGAAGAACGGTGTCCGGATCATCCAGGTCGAAACGAGCGGGGGTCTGCCGCTGATCTGGCGGCGGCTGCTGGGTGAAATCGAGCGCATTGACCCCGACGTCATCCATATCGTCAAGCCGCGCGCCTACGCTGGGCTGGTCCAGTGGTGGCGTTGGCATCGTCGAAAAATGGCCAACAGACAGACGCCGGCCATCCTGCTCGATATCGATGATTGGGAACAGGCGTGGGGGCCGATCAACAACTATCCGCTGCTTACAGCGCGTTTTCTCGCCTGGCAAGAGGAGTGGGGCATCCGCCACGCCGACGGTATCACCGCAGCCAGTCGCTGGCTGGTCGAGCAGGCACATGCCTATTCACCTGAGACGCCGATCCTCTATCTTCCCAACGGTGTGACGCTGCCCGCAGGGCCGATCAACGATGATCGGGCGGAAGATAGGGCAATTGGCGCCGATCACCGGATCCTCTTCTTCACTCGCTTTGTCGAGATTCCGCCTGAATGGTTGGCCCGCTTCTGGCGCTCGCTGCTGGATCAACTGCCCGACTGCCGGATGAACATCGCGGGCAACGCCTTGCAGCCGGGCCGCGAGGCGGCCTTCCAACAGGCCGTGACTGCATTAGGCACAGAGGCCGCCGGCCGCGTCGCCTGGCTCGGTCACATTGATGGCTCGACCATCGAGCGGCTCTACAGAGAGAGCGATTGCGCCATCTATCCGGCCGAGGCTGTGCCGTTGCAACAGGCCAAATGCAGCGTCCGGCTGGCGACAACGCTGCTCAACGGCGTGCCGGTGGTCGCCAGCGCGGTGGGCGAACAGGCGGCCTACGGCGCGGGCGGTGCAGCCGATCTCATCGATGCCGATGCAACACCCGAAGCGTTCGCAGATGCGGTCTACGCGCTGCTTCTCGACCGATCTCGGCAGGAGGCCATGGTCGACTCGGCGCGCCGCCATCTGACTCAAACGTACGCCTGGCCCAGGCGGGGACAACATTTAATGGAATTCTATGGACAGTTCGCAGACAGACGTGCTTGACCTTGTGCCGGACACTGGACCGGGCACTGGACCGGACGCTGTGCCGGCATCGCTTGGTCGGCGTTTGCTGGCCCTTATCATCGACTGGACGCCGGCGCTGGCCATCATGTCGGTGATCTTCTTCCTCAGCAGCAAACCGGACTTCGGCGGGCCGGCGTGGGTATCGGCGTTGATCCGCGATCTGCTGGGCGAAGGGCCCTTGCTGGATGGTATCGAGTGGCTACTGCCCTACGCGGATGCATACGCCTCCTGGGCAGCGCACTTCATCGAGTACGGCGCGCTGGGCGTGGCATTCTATTGGGGCATTCGACGTCAGTGGCCGTCGTTTCGGCGCGCGGCGCTGGCGGCGTGGGCAATGGTGATTGTGTATGCGCTCAGCGACGAACTGCATCAGGGCTTTGTGCCGGGCCGCCATCCCGACTACCGCGACATTTTGACCGATGGAGCCGGCGCCGCGTTTGCGTTGTTCCTGGTCGTTTGGATTGAGCGAATTGTGCGTCGAATGTGGGCAAGGTGCACGATGTCGGTAGAGGACTGACGCATTAGTGCGATTGCCGGCAAGGCGAGATGGAACTACGGCAACGGCATGGGCGGATATTTGCGGCCGGTCGCCGCGTTTTCTTCGGCCTGCAACCGCTCACGCTCGGCAATCTCCACCTGCGCCCGCAGGCGTGCCCGGTATCGACGCCGCTCCTTGGTCTGCCAGCGGTCGGGGTCAAGTTCCCCCGCAATGGATCGTGCAAAGACAAGATAGCCGGTGTGGGCGACCATTTCATCCTCGGGGCGCAATCGCTCCGGCACCGGTTTGTAGCGACGCAACAACAGCTCCTCGACGCCGATATCGGCAAAGGCGGAAACCTCCAACGCTTCGAGCAACTGCGAAACCTGATTGGTCGTCGGCACAAGACTGGCAAAAAAGCCGCCGGGGTGCAACGCCGCCTGCACCTGGGACATAAACGCCCCGGGGTTACGCACGTCCAGGAAGAGGGCGTCGGCATTCGTCTCCTCAAAACCGTCGTCGATGGACCGTTGGTGCATGGTCACATGCGACAGTAGATCAACCCGTTCAAGATTGTTGCGGGCCTGCCGATAGTTGTCCTCGCGCGCCTCATAGGTGTAGACCCGTCCGGTGGGCGCCACGGCCCAGGCGAGCGCGATGGTCAGGCCGCCGCTGCCCGTGCCGGCCTCAATGACCCGGCTGCCGGCGCGCAAATTCATGCGGTGGACCAGATAGGCGGCATCCTTGGGATAGATGATCTGGGTGGCACGTTTGATATGTTTGATCAGGTCGCCCAACGACGGCTCCATGATCAACGACTCATGGCCCTGGTGGCTCTTGACAATGCTGCCCACGGGCAGATCGACTAGATCGACATGGCGATAGATGCCCAGATGCGTGTGCAGACTATTTTTGGGCGAGAGCGTGATCAGATATCGCTTCTGATCCGAGGTAAGAAGCAGCAGGCGGTCGCCGTAGTCCGTTCTTTCACGTCCGCCGTCGAACCAGCGCGAACCGGAATCATCGTTCATGCCATCACCGAAGCTTTCATTCACAAACAGCATGTTATCGTTTTGATCGAAGATCCTTGAGATTATACAGTAGGATCGGACACAGCTAAGAAATCACGGACAACCGGTTCGGATGGGGTTGACACGTTCGGCATGGGTTCGCATGGATTTCATGGGGCAGCGGATGAAATATTCCGCTAGCAGCTTGTCGGAGAGACCAAGAAATCGACCGCGGATGCGGCGGATTAGGCGGAAAGAGCCTGATTATCTGATATTATCGGCATTTATCAGCCATATCCGCCTAATCCGCGGTCTATCGTCCTTCTCTCCGACAGACTGCTAGACAGCATTATCACTCGAAGGTATAATGAGCTAAGAATTCCTATCACGCATTTTCATCACATTCACGGCAAACTTCATAACGATTCAGGAGGAAAGTACATGCGCAAAACACGATTTCCCTTGTTGTTGACGTTGCTCCTCGTTCTATCGCTGGCATTGCTCTCAGGTTGTGCTCCGCGATCAGGCGCCGGCGAGATTCTCGATCAGGCGGGTGAATCGGAAGTGGTTGTAGACCTGCCGGCAATTGTCATCGACTATGACGCGGCGGGCGATCCCTCCATCGGCGGCATTCCGTTGAGCAGTTTCAGCGCTGTCATCCCGCCCGAAACGGCCGCGCAATTGGTCTTGGGCCCGGACCTGGTGAGCCAGCTTCAGTCCATGAATATCCAGAATGTACAGGTCAACAACCGATCTGCCGGTCTTGACATTTTGGTCAACGGCCTCCAAGTTCCATCTCTTTCCTGGGACGAAGAGAGCCTCTCCTCACTGGTCGGGCTCGCTGCCTTGGCGGGGCAAGATGTGCCGGCGCTGGACCAGTTGCTGCCATTGCTGACCAACATGGGCTTCGCTGCGGTCGTACGCTTCCCCGCGGCTGAGGGCGTCGACGTCGCACCGATCTATGCTGACACCACAGCCGCCGCCGACACGAAGGCCGCCCAGGAAGCGTTTTTGAGCGCCGTGGAGCAACCGCCGTTGATCAACATCCCGATCTTCTACGAAGCCGACGGCACCTGGAGCCTGGCCGGCATGAGCCAGGATGAGTGGCAGGCGTTGACCGGACAGCCCATGGACGCGCTGGAACTACCGGCAGAACTGCTGGCCGGACTGTCTGCGGCGGGCGTCACAGAGGCGACCATCGCCACAAACCCGGACGGCATTCAGATCATGGTGGGCGATAGTGCGCTGCCGATGCTCAATTGGAGCGACGGCAAGATCAACAATCTGCTTGAGATTCTGGCCCAGTCCGGCAGCCTCGGCGACGGCGACACAGATGCAGTCATGGGCTTGGTCAATCAGTTGTTGCCCATCATCCAGACGACAGACTTGAACATCCATGCGTTCTTGCCCCAGTAGGCAAATTCAGTAGTTCAGGAACGTACAGGGGTATGGGCAGGCGCCCATACCCCTGTTTTCATGCAATGGATGGTCATTTCATTCGATCGTTGCGGCCCGACCCAGGCTTCGGACCAGGGCAATGAGAACCGGGGTCTGCACAGGATCAAAGCGTTCAGTGCTGAGAATCACAATGATGTGCGGCTCCGATTCCGCACTGACGATGATCCGGCGCAAGAAGGGGCCGAAGCGGGATTGTAGCTCGGCAAAGACGTGTTGCACCCCGTTTGTGATATCGCCTCGCGTGGCATACTCGGCATCGACTGTATCCAGTCGACGGCGGCTCCAGAGTTCACGGCCGGGGTGCAGTCCCAGGGCGGTCGGCGGCGACTGTCCTCGATCCCACACAAGCTCGGAGCCGGGCGGCGACGGCAACGTGGCGTGGATCACCAAGTGTTCGGGCGCCGGCGCGATCAGTTGTGTCAACCAGACAAATGGGTTTAGATCGGCGCTGGTTTGATAGCGAACAGAGCAGTGATCGTACGGTTCCGGCGCCGGGAGCAGTGTGGCGATGAAGCCGCCTGCTGATACGGGCGCATCGATTGCGGCATGGGCCACTGTGCTGTCGTCGATCTGGGCCAGAAACTGCCGTCCCCGTTCTTGCATCTGCCGTCTTCCTGCAAGCCAGCTTGCTGCCAGCACAACGAAGACGCCGAAAACAAGCATCAGCACCGGATTCGCGACAATCAGATCCATCCACTGTGTCAGCCCCATGGGAAGCCAGTCATATGTCAGCCACAAACAAGCCGTTCAAGAACAATGTGACGCGGCTGCTGGACAGCAAGCGCGTACCCTACACCGTATACACGTACGATTATGACGCCGGCGTCCACTCTGCCGTCGACGTTGCCAATGCCATCGGTCTGCCGCCTGACCAGGTCTTCAAAACCCTGGTCGCTCTGATCGACCAGCCGCACAGCAAACCGCTGCTGGTCGTTGTGCCCGGACCGGAGACGCTTGAATTGAAGCAACTTGCCGACGCCGTCGGCGTCAAAAAGGTCAAGATGGCGGAGCACAGGCAGGCGGAGCAACTGACGAAATTGCAGACCGGCGGCATCAGTCCGCTGGCGCTGATCAACAAGGGCTTTACCGTCTATGTCGATGAGCGTGCACGAGCCTACGAGACCATCGCCGTCAGCGCCGGCCAGCGGGGCGCCAACATCGAACTGCCGGTGGCGGACCTGGTGAAGCTGACCAATGCGCGCTGGATCAAATTGGCGTGACGATTTTGAACAAATTATCCGCGAATGGACAGTCTCTTCGTGGGTATTGGCGCCCTTCGTGGATCAAATCGGTTGCTAACGCGTCTCCGTGACCTTGCGCAGACCGCGTGGATGATCGGGATCGTAGTCACGTGCATTGGCCAAATGCATGGCCAACAACTGGCCGGGCACAATAGCGATCAGCGGCGAAAGCCACTCGGGGGCCGAGGCGTTGAGGGGCAGCGGTATCCGTGCCATGGACAGTGTGTCTTCGTCATCGCTGATGATGATCGGCTCGGCCTCACGCTGGCGCAGGACTTTGATGAAAGCCTGCATTTCGGGCAGCATGACGCCGGTCGGCGCAACCACTATGGCCGGAAAGCCGTTTTCGATCAGAGCAAGCGGACCGTGCAGGAAGTCCGCCGAACTGTACGGTTCGGCAATCGTGTAGGTGAGTTCCTTGAGCTTCAGGGCCAACTCAAAGGCTGTGGCGTAGTTGTAGCCCCGCCCGATCACCACACAGTCTCGCATGTACCGATAGCGTTCAGCCACGCGCGCAACATGATCGTTGATCGAGAGAACCCGACTCATCTTCTCCGGGATCTGTTCAATCGCCGCCATCATATCGGCATCGTCGGCCAGCAACGTACTCAACAGCGAAATCGCCATCAGCGAGCTGGTGTAGGTCTTGGTGGCGGCCACCGAACGCTCGTCGCCGGCATGAAGACGAATGACATGATCGGCCTGCTGGGCCAGATCGGAGCCGGCTTCGTTGGTGATGGCCGCGGTCAATGCACCCTGGCGACGGGCCTCTGCCACCACGCCCACAATGTCCGGGCTCTTGCCGCTCTGGCTGATGCCCAGGACCAATGCATTGCGGAAGAGCGGCGCCTGATTGTAGATGGTGAAGAGACTGGGCGTTGCCAGCGCAACGGGCAGCCGGTTGACTGCGCCCAGCAGATATTGGGCGTAACGCCCGGCGTTGTCGCTCGTCCCACGCGCGGCGATCACAATATAGTCGATCTGTCGCCGTTGAATCTCGGCGCTCAACTCGGACGCGGCGCCCCGTTCCTCAGCCAACATCGCGGCCAAGACCTGAGGTTGCTCGTGGATCTCCGTGAACAAAAACGATGATTCCAGCATAGTGGCTTTCGCTTTCTTGATGGCATGGCGTGGTCAGTCAACATGTTGGCAACAGTGCCAGAATAAGGCATCGCTTCAATATGGTCAAACCCACGGTGAAGATCCGGGCCATTCCGCTTGTTTTTAAGGGCTGTGTGACCCGTACAATCCACTATCCCAAGCGGGAAAGAAAGCAAGGTGAATCAGAATGGACGGCAACATGGGGGGCATCAACTTCGAACTGAACGAAGAGCAGCAGATGTTGCAGAACCTGGCGCGCGATTTCGCGGCCAAAGAGATCTTGCCCAAGGCGGAGCATTACGACCAGAGCGGCGAGTGGCCCAGGGATATCTACGACAAGGCCGCCGAGATCGGCCTTGTCAACCTCAATGTTCCCGAAGAATATGGCGGACTTGGGGCTTCCGTCTTCGAAGAGTGCATTGTCGGCGAAGAATTGGCCTACGCCTGTTCGGGCATTCAGACCGCGCTCATGCTCAACCAGTTGGCCGTCCTGCCGATTTTGCTTGCCGGCAACGACGATCAGAAGGACCGCTATTTCCCGCGGCTCACGGAAGAGGGCAAAATCATGTCCTACTGCATGACCGAGCCCGACGCCGGTTCCGATGTTTCGGCCATCAAGACCACGGCCATCAAGAAGGGCGACCGCTACATCCTCAACGGCGCAAAGACGTGGATCACCGATGGACCGGTGGCCGACTATTTCACGGTCTTTGCCAAGACCGATCCCGATGCCGACCACAAGGGCATGAGTTGTTTCATCGTCGAGCGCGCCTTTGGCGGCGTCACTACCAGCAAACCGTTGGAGAAGATGGGGCAGCACGCGGCCCAGACTTCGATGGTCTTCTTCGAGGACGTTGAAGTGCCGGCAGAGAACCTCCTTGGGCGAGAGGGCGAGGGCTTCATGATCGGCATGGGCGTCTTTGACAAGAGCCGGCCGCCGGTTGCGGCTGCGGCCACCGGCGTGGCCCGGCGCGCACTTGATGAAGCCGTCAAGTATGCGGGAGAGCGGATGGCTTTCGGCCAGCCCATCGCTCGCTTCCAGGGCGTCGGTTTCATCCTGGCCGACATGAAGATCCGAGCCGATGCCGCCCAACAATTGGCTTGGCGCTCGGCCTGGCTGGTGGACAACGGCAAGCGCAACACAACCGAGGCCGCCGTGGCCAAGGCATTCTGCGCTGACGCCGCCATGCAGAACGCCACCGATGCCGTGCAAGTCTTTGGCGGCAACGGGTACAGCCGTGAGTATCCGGTTGAGAAACTGATGCGCGATGCCAAAATCTACCAGATCTATGAAGGGACAACCCAGATCCAGAAGATGATCATTCTGCGCGAGCTGTATAGAAACAGTCGCTAACAGGCTGTCGAAGTGACCAAAAAAATAGACCGCGGATGCGGCGGATTAGGCGGAAACAGCCTGATTTTTCTGATTTTATCGGCATTTATCAGCCACATCCGTCTAATTGGCGGTCTATCAGCGCTTACCCCGACAGACTGCTAGGGCAAAGGTAAAATTGCTGTCCACGAAGAGCGTCAATAAACATGAAGGGGTACTCTCACTTCGTCGCTATTGGCGTTCTTTGTGGATCATTAGTTCCTTGGAATCGTTTCAATCCGAAGCTTCTGGCTTGACAGCCCTGAGGTATACCAGACGTTGGTCAAAGAGGATTTCGTCGCCGTGCCGCCTGGCATTGATGCCGGCAGCATCGGTTTCCAAACTGGCCTCGATCATTTCGCGCACGACCGCACCATTGGCCGGTTGAGCGCCGAGTTCGGCAAGCCAGTCATCCAACTTGCGGCTGAAGGTGGCTATCTGTTCGGACTCCGGGACAAATCCGGCCTGGGTGATCATTTCCCCGTACTGAGCAACTGAATAGGCCGCCACATGGGCGGGGTTTCGTCGCTCCTCAATCGCGTTTTGTGTCGCACGCCGGACCGGATCTTGGGTGCTCAACAGGTCAGCGATGATTAGTACGCCGCCAGGTCGCAGCACACGCCAGAGTTCGCGCAGGATCCGTTCCGGCTTTCGGTTGAGGTGCAATACCATCCGGCAGATGACGACATCGAAGCGCCCGGAGGCGAAAGGCAATGCCTGGGCTGTGGCCAGCCGAAAGTTGACTCGGCGTGCAATCTCGCGGGTGCTGTTCAGGCGAAACAGCTCGGCTCGTTCCAGCATGGCCGGACTAATGTCGACACCGAAAACCGTCACATCTCGAGATTCGGCCAACGCCAAGGCCAGCAAGCCTGTACCGGTTCCGATATCGAGCACCCTTGCACCCGCAGGAATATCGGCAAATGAGATCAAGTTTTCAAAACGATTGCGTCGACCCGAGTCATCCTTATTGACAAAAGCCGCCACATCCTGGTTGTAGATTCGGGGCAACAGCGAGAGATCTTCCGGAAGGTCGGGCGTCTTCTCCACCTCAAGCGCAGGCGCGATGTCGTCGGGAATCGGCTCCGGCAGATGCTCACGACGATTGAGGTAGACAATGTACCATTCTCCGTTGCGGCACTGAAGCTCGGAGACACTGGTGTGCAGCAGCAGCAGGTGCAGGTTCTTAACGCCCAACAGACACCCGAGCGTCGACTCGATGGATTGGCGGCTCATGAACATGGCCACAGCCTGTTGTTGATGGCTCTTGATCAGAGGTTCCAGTATGGCCTGCAGTTCCGCACAGGGAGACAGGCGGCATTCCATCAGGCGGCGCGTCGGCATGCTCAGGCGAAGCATCCGAAGGACGAAACAATTCCTCGTACACGGTGACGGGAAGGCCGATACTCTGGCCGACGCGCTGGGCCGTCAATCGGTTGCGCAATTCCGGCGCGCTGAAGAGCGCATGAATCCGGTAGTGGCGGTGCAACCAACTGGCCAAGGCGTCGGTCTGCTGCCAACCGACCGCGGTCAGACCGCTATCAGAGCTGACCAAATTGGCGTAGCGATTCTGCATCTCTTCCGCATGGTAGATCAACAACAGGCGAAAATCGATGCTATCTTTGGCGATCGGTTTGGACTGGGGCTGATTGTCGCTTAGATGTTGTTGTCGCTCACATTTAAGTGTCCGCGTCTTTAGTGTGGCTGGATGGAGGTTCCGCTTCGATCGAATCCTGCACCGAAAGCCGCGCAGCCTGTTGGGCTTGGCGACGTTGATCGTCAAGATCTTTCTCGACCTGCTTGATCTTGTGAACCGAGGCCGGATAGTGTTGGGTCTGTTTGTTATTGCCGGGAGGTAGTTGAAGGCGAAGACGCTCGACAGGTTGATTGAGGCACAGGTGTTGCTCAAAAATCTCATCGACATCGTCCGCTTGGACGTTGCCGTACCAGACGCCTTCGGGATAGACAACGATCATGGGACCATGACCGCACTGGTTCAGACAGCCGGAACGATTGATGCGGATCGTATCGCGCAGCCCCGCGTCAGCCACACGCCGCTTCAAGCGACGAAACAGGGAGTCCGTGTCGCCGTCGAACCAGCAGTAGGGTCCATAAGTGCAGATAAAGACATGTTTCTCATATTGAGGCATGAGCGCATCATACCAAAGATGGCCATGGCGTGACAAACGGACAGAGCAGGATGACAGGCCACTTGAAGACGGGTCAGTTGGACAGACAGGCGCAATTTCAGTAAACTTCACGAGGTTTGAGAACGATTGAGCAGTAGCGTCACTGTCTTCAGATCCAAAAACACAGACATCTGCTGATATCCCCAAATCGGCCTTGTAGGATATAATCGGAATACAAATCACCGAAACTTGAAATAGTCAACTCCAGCCACTTTCACGGTAAGCATTGAATTTATCGTAACTATCACTCTGTTTAGGGGGAAGCATGGCAAAATTCGGTACTGATCAAATCCACAACGTGGCTGTATTGGGCCACGGCGGCTCCGGCAAGACGACGATTGCAGAGGCGCTGGTCTTTCGTACCGGCGCAGTCAATCGCATGGGTCGTGTTGAAGACGGCTCGACGATCTCAGACTGGGATGCAGAAGAGCAACGCCGTGGCATATCAATCAACCTCTCCGTTGTGCCGTTCGAAACTGACACGGCACGGATCAACCTGATCGATACACCCGGCTACGTCGATTTTATCGGCGAAGTCAATAGCGCATTGCACGTCGCTGAGGCCGGCCTTGTCCTGGTCGACGCGGTCGCCGGTGTTGAAGTCGGTACCGAACTGGCCTGGGATCGCCTCCGAGATCTGGACAAGCCGACGATCTTCTTCGTCAATCGCATGGGACGCGAGAATGCTGATTTCGACAAGGCCGTAGAGAGCCTGACCGAGACCTTTCTGGACGGCAATATCGTGCCCTTCCAGATGCCGATCGGCCAGGGCGAGGATTTCCAGGGCGTCATCAGCCTGGTGAGTATGAAGGCTTTCTCGGCCCGGAAGGCAAGGAAGCGCCGATCCCCGCCGAATGGCTCGAAGAGGCGGAAGCGCCCGTCTGGCCCTGATCGAAGCAGCGGCCGAAGCGGATGACGAACTGATTATGAAATACTTCGAGGGCGAAGAACTGACGCCCGAAGAAGTGCGTCGCGGCCTGCATCGCGGTGTGCGCAGCCGAGCCATCATCCCCGTCTACTGTGGAACAGCGATCGGCGACATCGGTCTTGATCGCCTTGAGAAGGCCATGATGCGCTATGTGCCTGCCCTTCGGAGCGCACCATCGGCGCGACCCAGAACGGCGAGCCGATTGAACTGACCTGCTGATCCTGCCGGCCCGGTGGCCGCGGTCGTCTTCAAGACCATCATCGACCGCTTTGTGGGTCGCATGAACTATGTCCGTGTCTTCTCCGGCACGATCAAGCGAGACGCGCAGCTGGCCAATCCACGCACCGGCGAGAGCTATCGAATTGCCAATCTCTTCCATGTCCTCGGTAAGGAGTTGAACCGGTCGATGAACTGGTTGCCGGCGACATCGGCGTCGTTACCAAACTGGACGATGTGAAGACCGGTGATACCCTGACGACCGCCGGGAGCGGCATCGTTGTGGCGCCGCCGTTCTTCCCACGGCCGCTCTTCTCGGTTGCGGTTTCTCCGGCCACCAAGGCAGACAGCGCCAAGATGGGCCAGGCATTGCATTCGCTGACCGAAGAAGATCCGACCATTCAGGTTCAGACCATCTCCGCCACCAAACAGACCGTGCTGCAAGGCATGGGCGATGTGCATGTCGATGTCAACATCCGTCGGCTGGAAAGTAAGTATGGCGTAAATGTCGATATGACGGTGCCCAAGGTCCCCTACCAGGAGACGATCACCAGCGAAGGCAAGGCTCAGTATCGTCACAAGAAACAGACGGGCGGCGCCGGCCAGTTTGCTGAAGTGCACATGCGTGTCGTGCCGACCGAGCGTGGCTCCGGCTTTGAGTATGCCAGTGAGATCTTCGGCGGTTCCATTAGCCAGGTCTTCCTGCCCTCCATCGAAAAGGGCATTCGGCAGGTTCTGGAAACCGGCGTGATTGCCGGCTTCCCTGTGGTTGACGTCAGGGCGGTTGTCTATGACGGCAAGGAGCATCCGGTCGATTCCAAGGATATCGCCTTCCAGACCGCCGGACGCGAGGCCTTCAAGGCTGCCATGCAGCAGGCGGGTCCGGTTCTGCTTGAGCCGATCTACGTGATTGAGGTCACCATCCCGGACGAGTACATGGGCGACATCATGGGTGACTTCAATACCCGTCGTGGCCGCGTGCTGGGCATGGAACAGCGCAACAATCGCACCGTCATCAAGGCGATGGTGCCGTTGGCGGAGATTCTGCGCTACGGCACCGACCTGCGCTCCATGACCCAGGGCCGCGGCATCTACACGATTGAGTTTGACCACTACGATCCGCTGCCGAGCCATCTCATGGACGAGGTTGTGGCTCAGATGCAGCGCGAAGAGGAAGAAGAGTAGAATCGGGTGATCAGCGGAGTGGTGAGAGGATGGCAGATGCCGACAATTTGGCGGACCTGCCGGACGTTCACCGTCTATGATTCTCTTGAACTTACCGGAAAAACTGGCTGACGGCTCGTACGTCAGCCAGTTTTTATTGACTAGTGAATCCCGGTGGGAATCCTACAGCTTATGCCTGGTTGAGGTGCTGGGTTTCGTCGTGGACACGTCCCACGAACTAGGACCGACGAACAGATCGGATGAACATATGTATTCAATCGTTGCCATAGCGCTGCAACTTATCTACGCTGTCGGGGTTCTCGGGCTGGCCTTTTACGGCCTGCATGCACTCTGGTTGACTGTCAGCGTGAGGCGTATGTTGAGGGCGAAGCCAAGAGGAATGCCACGAGCCCGGTCCTCTTGGCGCTGATGACGACCTGCCAGGCGTCACCATTCAACTGCCCATCTACAACGAGAAATATGTCATCGAACGACTGATCGATGCCTGCGTGAACCAGGACTATCCCAAGCACGGCTCCAGATACAGGTCCTGGACGATTCGACTGACGAGACGTTGCTGTTGGTCCAACAGCAGCGTCGCCCATTGGCAGCAGTTGGGTGTCAACATCCAGGCCGTCCACCGCACCGATCGGGCCGGCTATAAGGCAGGCGCACTTGACCATGCCCTGCCGGCTGTTCAACACCCGTTTGTGGCCATCTTTGATGCCGATTTTCTGCCGCCGCCCGAATTCCTGCGCGAGGCTGTCCCCTATTTCCTGGGCGAGGAAACCGAGCAGGTCGGCTTTGTCCAAGGTCGATGGGATCATCTCAATCGCGATTATTCCTGTTGACCGCCAGCCAGGCGCTGGCGCTGGATGGCCACTTTGCGATTGAGCAGGAAGGGCGTCAGGCCGACGGATTCTACTTTGGCTTCAATGGTTCGGCTGGTATCTGGCGACGCGATTGCATCACAGACCCCGAGGTCGGTGGTTGGCAGGCGGATACGCTATGCGAAGATCTGGATCTGAGCTATCGAGCGCAGATGGCGGGCTGGAAGCCGGTCGTATGTCAACGGCATCACCGCGCCGGCCGAGATTCCGCCCCAGCTGTCGGCCTTCAAGCGGCAGCAATTTCGCTGGGCCAAAGGCAGCATTCAGACCTTGCGCAAGTTGGGCGGAACGTGTCTGGCACAGCGACCGTCCGCTGCTGACTCGATGCTTCGGGATCTTTCACCTGGGCAGCTATCTGCTGCATCCACTGCTGTTGATGCTCCTGCTCATTGCCGGGCCGCTGATGCTGCTGGGCATCGATCCGGCGGCCCCGCTCACGGCGTTGAGCCTGGCGACCATTGGCCCGCCGATTCTCTTTGCCTCGGCTCAATTGCGATTGCACCGAGATCGTTGGTGGCGAAACTTTCTCTATCTGCCTATCCTCATGTTGCTCGGTACCGGCATCTGTCTCAACAACACGCGCGCTGTCTGGCAGGGCTTGCGCACCCAGGGAGGGGAGTTCTTGCGCACGCCCAAGTTTGATGTCGCAGCAGACCGGTGACCAATGGAAACTCACTCGTTATCGTCTGCCGCTGGATCCCATGCTGCTGGGCGAATTGGCGCTAATGGCCTACGCCATCAGCCTGGCCGGTTACGCCATCAGCCTGGGCAAGTGGTGGTCTGTACCTTTCATGCTGCTCTATGCCAGCGGCTTCGCGCTGGTCATCACCGTCGAGCTGTGGCAGAGCCGTGCCGCCAGAGTGCGCCGCCGTCGTACGCCGGCAACCCAATACAGCGACAGACATGCGGTAGAATACAACAAAGACGGCGTTCGCGTCCGCGTAACAAATTGGTCTTAGAACACAGTCATCACAAATGAGGATCTTATGACTGAGCAAGCAAGCAAGACTGTTGCCCGTTGGCTCTATATTGTCTCCGCTATCATTGTGGGCCTGGTCGTCTTTGGCGGTTATGTGCGCCTGACCCGATCCGGCCTATCGATCGTCGAATGGAATGTCTTTCGCGGGGTGTTGCCGCCGCTGGGCCAAGAGGCCTGGATAGCGGAATTCGCCAAATACCAGCAGACGCCCGAATTCATCAAGGTCAACGCCGACATGGATCTGGCCGGCTACAAACAGATCTTCTATCTGGAATACTTCCACCGGCTGATCGCGGAAT
>CAVOQD010000036.1:0-260000 GCA_963698255.1 uncultured Chloroflexia bacterium
CAGATCTATGACATTCACGGTTTCCGTATCATTGTGGAGACCGAAGCCCAGTGTTACGCGGCCCTGGGCGTGGTACACAGTCTTTGGCGTCCCATACCCGGCGAATTCGATGACTATATCGCCAGCCCCAAGGACAACCTCTATCGCAGCCTCGCCACACGGCCGTGTTGAACAATGGTCGTCCCATCGAGGTGCAGATCCGAACCGCAGAGATGAATCGGGTCGCCGAACTGGGCATCGCCGCCCATTGGGAGTACAAAGAAGGGGGGCGCCATGACGAGGATTTCAACAAAAAGGTTGCTGCCATCCGCCAGATCATGGAATGGCGACAGGAGGTAACGGACGCCTCGGAGTTCATGGACGGCATGAAGACCGATGTCTTCATGGATCGGGTCTACGTCTTCACACCCAAGGGTGATGTCGTCAACCTGCCGGCCGGCGCAACGCCTATTGATCTGGCCTATGCAATCCATACCGAGTTGGGCCATCAATGTCGGGGCGCCAATGTCAACGGTCGCTTGGTCGCATTGGACCACAAACTGAAGAACGGCGACCAAGTCGGCATCATCGCCGCCAAACGAGGCGGCCCCAGCCGCGACTGGCTGAATCCCGACTTGGAATACGTCGCAACCCAGCGCGCCCGCAGCAAGATCCCGCGCCTGGTTGCGCAAGCAGAACCGGGATGAGAATATCCAGCGCGGTCGCCATCTACTGGAAAAGGAGATAAAACGCCTCTCCATCACAGACAGCTTCGAATCGATCATGAAGCTGTTTGGCTACGAGAAGGTGGACGATTTCCTGGCCGCCATTGGCTATGGCGAGGTGAACTCCCAACAGATTGCCCAACGCACGCTGGAGCGGGAGCGTCAGGCCCAAAAAGATGAGGCGTGGCCCGACGATATCAATTTCAAAGGGCGACCGGGTGACCGGCGTTCCCCAGGCGGCAGTATCCAGGTCCAGGGCGTCGATGGCGTCATGACCAACCTGGCGCGTTGCTGCAATCCGGTACCCGGCGACTCGATCATCGGCTACGTCACAAGAGACCGGGGTATCACCGTTCATCGCACCGGTTGTCCGAACATCGTCGACAAGATCCGCCGGGATCGAGACAAGCAACTGATCGAAGTGCAGTGGAAGACCAAGGCCGATGAGACGTTCCCGGTCAAGATCCAGGTCAGCGCCTATGACCGCTCCGGGCTCATGCGCGATATCGCCAGCCTCGTCGCCGATGATCGAATCAACATGTTGAGCGTTGAGGCGTTGACAGGGCAGAAAGATAACCTGGCGATGATCAACGCCACGCTGGAGATCGAGAACATCTCGCAACTGACGCGCATCCTCACCAAGATCGACCGATTGCCCAACGTGGTGGAGGCCAGACGCAAAGTGGGCTGAGATCATTCAACATCTGCCCGCACCAGATCGCTCGGATAGCGCACCAGAACACGGTAGCCACCATTCCACGGGGCTTCCTTGGCAAACTGGCCTACAACGCCCGTCGCCACGAAGCGATCACCAACATTGACATACGGTCGTTTCCAGTCAAGGCTGCTGCGGATTGTGACGCGGACAGCCTCCTCTTTTCTCCGCTCAAGATCGCCGATAGCCGGGTCGCCCAAATAGATGCTGTCGCCCTGCCAGCCGGTGACGACGCCGCTGAAGGTGACCAGTCGCCCCTCCAACGGTTCAGCGATATCGCCGACCGTGACCGGTAAAGGCGTCAGCCACGCGCCCGGCCCCAAGCCGCCATATCTGCTCCGGATGTTCCAGAAAGACCTCCATCTCGCCGCGGAAGGATTTGGTCATCCCGCGCACGCGCACTCGATCGCCCTCTTGCAGCGGCGGATACTGCCCGTTGCGAAGGTAGACCTGGATGCCGATGCCGCCCATTGTGTTGCCGGTAACGGGCAGCAAATCCGCTACGTAGATGGCTGAATTGAATAGCCCAGGGCCTGCCACCACGGTCGCCTCGAATTCAACCCAGCGTTCCAACCCCTGGCGTTTGGCATTGGCAACTGAGCCGGGCGGCCCCGCTACCTGCCCCTGGGTCAGATCGACGACGCTCTCCGCATGACGTCCGGTGCCGTGGCGTCCGCCATTTGCCTCGCCCGGCGTCGGAACGGTGTCCTCCTGCCAATCGCCGCCTTCGTCCGGTTGGCTGTAGGAACCGCCTTCCGGTGCAATGGCCCAGTGAAAATGGTCAACCTGGATTCCGTCTGCATCGATCAAGCGTACATAGTCATCGTATTTATCCAGGTTGAGTTTGGTTTCGGAGCGCCACAGGATCAGCCGTTGGCCCCCGCCAATCGACCGATCATCGCCGAAGACGAACCGGTAGCGATCAAGCTCATCCGTGCGCCGGTCGCTGAGCTGCCAGCCGGCCAGAGAGACCGGCTGCGTTCCGGGGTTGAACAGCTCGATAAATTCGTCATCATCATCGGTCTCCCCATCGCCATTGTAGTCATGGGAGGGTGACGGCATCACCTCACTGATCAGCACCCGACCATCCGAGCCATGCAGAATGTGGAGCGGCGCGGTCAGGGCGAAATCACCATCGGCCTGGGTGGCGACGACAACGAGCGTGCTGCCGGGTAGCGCCGGCAGCGCGACATGCCAGACGTCGTCGCCTCCGCTGCTCTGATGGGTGTGCAGCCGCTTGCCATTCTGCCAGACGGCAAGGCCGGCCGGCTCGCCGTCGAGATCGCCATACTCAATCCTGAGCGTGATCTGATTGCGACCGGCAAGCGAGTCGCCCATCCACCAGGTATTGCCCTGATCATCGACAGCGCTCAACGCAAGCGAGAGTCCGGGCCGGGTCGTCAACCAGCCGCGCCCGATGGCCAGTGCAGCGGATATGTTTTCCAGAATCCACGCCGGCGACGGCCAGACCGGTGTAGCGCGGCTGCGGCACAACCTCGCCCGGCAGCGGCGGATTGCGGTTTCCCGCGGGCAGCAGCGAACGAACGGCCTGTTCCCACAATGTCCACGCCGGCGCTGAGTCCGCCCGGTGCACCGACATCGTCGGCGGCAAAGAGGGAGAAGGCCGGCGGCGGATCCCCCTCCCCGTTTACCCATTGGGCGGGTGCGCTTGTACGTTGAAGGTGGTCAAGCAGTCCGGACAGATCGTTGGCTGCAGACATCTGCCGGGAATAGACAATGGCCTCGGCATCCTCAGGGCCTAGCCATCGCCAGGCCCGCAGCGTGGATGATGGACTCATTCTCCACAAGCAGCGTCGCCGGATACGGATCGGCAACGGCAATGAAGTGCAGCCCCTGGGCGGACGCGGCTGCCAGCAGATAGTCGGGCGGCGCCGTGTGACCCGGCGAGAAG
The DNA here is from genome assembly GCA_963698255.1 of uncultured Chloroflexia bacterium. Classification (GTDB taxonomy): domain Bacteria; phylum Chloroflexota; class Anaerolineae; order Caldilineales; family Caldilineaceae; genus JAWKOK01. The sequence continues at coordinate 3,332 of CAVOQD010000036.1, forward strand.
TTGCCGCGCCCAGCGTACCCCACACCGCCATCAGTCCATCTGACAGACGTGGTTCAGATTTGGACGCGGGCATCGGCAGATCCAGCGATTCAAATGGGCGCGGGCGGGCGAAGAGAAATCGATGCCGTTGGTCGATGACCGGATCGAAGACCGAATGGGGCGTTCGCTGCAGGCTGAAGCCGGATGCGGGATCCAGAACGCCGTCGAGGTTGAGCGCCACGCCATCACCGCTGCCGTACGCCACCGCATCGGCCAGCGCCAATTCCGCATTGAGCAGAACAACTTCATCGCCGTTGTCCTTGAGGGCAAACTGGCCGCTCGCCAGGTCAGACCGCTTGTCCAGCGTGGGAATCAACGGTAGGACTCCTCGATTTCAGCGTCCGGTTGGCGTCCGAACGAGGCGACAAAACCGAGCCCATTGCGAGCCACCACGAAGCGCTCTCCGCAGCCAATTGGCGGTCGTTGGGCAATGCAACCATGCCCTCGCCGTCACCCGCCTGTTCGGCGTCGCCCAGAGTTTCCCCAGCCGCTCAACGAGATCGGCTCGCCGCTGACGTTGCGCAGCGTCACGAACTCGATGTCGCTGCCCTGGAACGCTACCTCATCGATCTGCACGGGTTGGACAGACAAGGCCGGCTGCCAGGCGGTCGGCGGCATGCCGGTTGCAGTGGGCGTCGGGGTGGGCACGCCGGGTGGAAGCGGCGTGCCAGTGGGTGCCAGGCGGCTCTTGGGCGGGATTGGCCACGCCCGGCGATCCGAAGTCGCCGGCGGAACCGGGCCAAGCAGCCTGCGCCTGCGCCCAGTCTGCGCCAATGGACAGTGCGACACGCTCCAGACTGCGGCCGGCCTGCACACGCAGGCCGCTGTCATATTCCCCAGATCGCACGATCGACTTCAACATCGTTCGGCGCGATCAACACTATCTCATCCGCACCATTGGCCAGAGAGAAGCCGCTATAGACATGGTGAACCGGGACACCGCCGTTGGCCGTTGCGTCGCCATTGCGCGCCAGGACAACGTAGCCTTCCGCTTCGACCAACACGTCAGCGTCGATGGTGTGTCGATCTGAATCCAGATCTGCCAACACCCATCCGCGCAGATTGATCGTTGATGTGCCGCTGTTGTAAAGCTCGATCCACTCACCGGCTTCATCGGCCACCGACTTCGGATCAGCCAGGAATTCGGTAATGACCATGGTGGTGTCGCCGATTGGCGGCACCGTGCTTGCAGGTGTGGGCGTGGCCTCGACCGGCGGCGGGTCTGTCAACAGCAGCCCTGCCGGGGCTGCCCAGATCACCGGCTGATCCCGGCCACGGCGTCTCTGCCGTGACCCCAGGGGGAATCCGGGTCAAGTCCGGCACGCTCCAGGCTGGCGCCCTTGGCCGGCGCCAGGTCGGTTCCATCTCCCCAGAGCACACGATCGATCTCAGTTCCATCGGCTGCGACCACAAGAATCTCGTCCGAACTGTTGGCGAGGGTGAAGCCATCGTAGACGTAGTGAACCGGCACGCCGCCGTTGACGCTTATGTCTGCGTTCCGGCCCAACACCAGAAATTCACCGGCTTCGAGGATCAGATCCGTCTCGAAAACATACAGATCGGAACCGAGATCGAGCAACCGCCAGCCGCGAAGATTGGCGGCTTCTTCGCCTGCATGAAAAAGTAGAATATATTCTCCGTCATTGTCAGCAACAGCCGACGCCGGGTTGGCCAGGAACTCGCTGATCAAGATCACGGGCCATGGACCTGAAGGCGGCAGCAGCGTGGGCGTCGCCTCATGGGTCGGTCCCGGCGTCGGCGTGGGCAGCAGATCCGGCAGCAGGGCGCGGGTTCGGGCGCAGTGCCGGGGCTGCCGAAATCGCCCGCCGATCCCGGCGGCACGCGGTCTGCGCCGTCACCCAGGCGTCCTGATCCGGCTCGACGCGTTCAAGACTGGCGCCCCGGCTCGACGTCGACCGGCGCCGCTACCCCAAACGACCCTATCCACTTCGTTCTCATCCGGCGCCGGAGAAGAATCTCGTCGTCGCTGTTGGCCAAACTGATACCGCTGTAGACGTAGGCGACAGCCACGTTGCCGTTGACGGACCGATCTGCATTGCGGCCGAGCACGACGTAACCGCCGGGTTGGATGACGAGATCGTCGGCAATCACATGCCTGTCTGTGCCGAGATCCGCCAGTATCCAGCCACGCAAATTTGCGGGCCGGCTGTCGGCATTGAACAGTTCAATGTACTCGCCGTCGCTGTCGTTGGTCGCCGCCGGATCGGCCAGAAACTCGCTGATCACAATCGTCTCGGCCGGGCCCCAGGGCGGGAGGATCGGCGCGTCCGGCGTTGGCGTCGGAATTGCCGGCTCACCATGGGCAACGTAGGCGGAACCGGGCGTGCCCGAATCCCCGGCTGAACCGGGCCAGGGCAGACCCGCCGCCACCCAGCGATAGTCGCTGCTGAATGCGGTTCGCTCCAGACTGACGCCTCGCTGTGTGAACAATCCGCTCCCGTTGCCCCAGACGACCCGGTCAACCTCTATCTCGTTGGGTGCGAGCAGAAGAATTTCGTCGTCACCATTGGCCAAATTGGTGTTGCGATAGACGTAATCCACGGCTACGCCGCCATTCACAGATCGATCGCCATTGATGCCCAGGACCACATAATCGCCCGGCGGAACAAACAGGTCGGCGTCGATCACATGTCGATTGGCCCCCAGATCAGCCAAAACCCAGCCGCGCAGGTTAATCCGTTCGGTGTCGGCGTTGAAGAGTTCGATGAACTCGCCGTCACCATCGTTGACAGCCGACGGATTGGCCAGAAACTCACTGATGAATATAGTTGGAATCCGCCCGGCCCAGGGCACTGTTGCAGTAGGTTCCGGCGTTGATGCAGGGGCGGTCGGTGTTGGCACGCCCGTCGGTTCCACAGGCGGATCGACATAGCCGCGACCGGGGCTGCCCCGATCCCCGGCGGATCCGGGCCAGGGGGTGTGTGCCGTCGCCCACGTTCCGGGGTGTGCGAAAACCGTGCGTTCGAGGCTGGCTCCGCTTCGGACCGCGATAGCGCTGCCGGCCACCCATTCGACTCGATCTATCTCAACGCCGGCCGGTGAAATCAGCAGAATCTCATCCTCGCTGTTGGCCAGGCCCATGCCCGCGTAGACATAGTCGACAGCCACGCCTCCATTGGTGGATGAGTCGCCATTGCGGGCCAGAACAAGGTATTGAGCGGGTGCGATCAGCAGATCGCCGGTGATGGTAAATTGATCCGTGCCCAGATCGGCAAAGTGCCAGCCACGGAGATTGGCGACGGATGAACCGGCGTTGAAGATCTCGATAAACTCGCCGTCGTTGTCGCCGACGGCGGCAGGATCGGCCAACAATTCGCTGATGAAAATGGCCGGCGGCGGGCCGGGCGTAGGCTGCCAGATCGACGCTTCTGTCGGAGTCGGGGTTGGCAGACTGTCGGTCGGCTGGGGTGTTGCGACCGGCGGCACATAGGCAACGCCCGGACTGCCCGCATCGCCGGCCGAGCCCGGCCAAGGTGTCACGGCTGTGACCCAGACACTCGCATCGTCGAACGAAGTGCGTTCCAAACTTGCGCCGGCACGGGTCTTGACATCCGTCCCCTCACCCCAGAGGACACGATCCACTTCGTGCCCGTGTGGAGTCAGGAGCAAAATTTCGTCGCTTCCGTTGGCGAGGCTCATGCCGTTGAACGGGTAGTCAACCGGCAGACCGCCGTTGAGCGTAACGTCGTCGCTGCGTGCAAGCACGAGATACTGACCGGGTTGGATGATCAGATCGACATTGATGGCGAGATTGTCGGTTCCCAGATCGGCCAGGCTCCAGCCCTTGAGGTTGGTTGGCGTTTCTCCGGCATTGAACAACTCGATGAACTCGCCGAATTCATCGTCGACTGCGTTCGGATTGGCTAAGAACTCGCTGATGCGGATCCGAGCCGGCGGACCGATGATCGGCGTCGGGAGCGGTTCGGTCGGTATTGGCATGGGTGTCGGCGGCACATCGGTCGGCGTGGGTGTCACAACCGGCGGCAGATAGGCAGCGCCGGGGCTGCCCGCATCACCGGCTGAGCCGGGCCATGGCGTCTGGGCGGTGACCCAGACGCCGTCCGATCCAAAGACTGTGCGCTCAAGGCTTGCACCGGCAGTAGCGCTGTTGCCGCTTGCACCGCCCCACACGATGCGGTCCACCTCCTGACCGGCAGGCGTCAGCAGCAAGATTTCATCGTCGCCGTTGGCGAGGCTCATGCCGTCAAAGACAAAGTCTACGGACAGTCCGCCGTTGATCGGAAGGCCGGTTACGACATCGAGTGTCAAATCAGCATTGCGCGCAAGGACGAGATACTGCCCCGGCTGGATGACCAGATCTGCGTTGATGACAAAATTGTCGGTATCGAGGTCGGCCAGGATCCAGCCCTTGAGGTTGGTTGGCGTTTCTCCGGCATTGAACAACTCGATAAACTCGCCGAATTCATCGCCGACCGCATCCGGATTGGCCAGGAACTCGCTGATGCGGATCTGGGCCGGCGGACCACTCGTGGGGGACGGGAGCGGCTCAGTCGGTGTCGGCGTAAGTGCAGGTGTCGGCGGCGTATTGGTGGGCGTGAGATCCGGCAATGTGGACGTGGGCACGGGCGTTGCTGTCGACAGATCGGTCGGGGACGGTACAATGGTGGGCGTGGGGTGCGAGCCGCCGTAGGCGAAACCCGGGCTGCCCCAATCGCCTGCCGAACCGGGCCAGGGCGAGGAGGCTGCGACCCACGAGTTGGACATCGTGAAGTCTGACCGTTCCCAACTGATGCCGGCCGCGATCGGCAACGATCGTTGTCACCCACGCGACGCTGTCAATCGTCATACCGTCTGGCGCAAGCAGGTAAATTTCATCGTCGCCATTGGCCAGATCGAAGCTCGAGTAGACATAGTCGACCGCAACGCCGCCGGTCTCCGTCAACGTCCCGCTGCGACCCAAGACCAGATATTGGCCGGGCGAAATGGGCAGTTCAGCGCCGATGGTGTGCTTGTTGGTTCCAAGGTCCTCGATGCGCCAGCCGGCGAGATCGACGACTGCATCGCCGGCGTTGAACAGTTCGATGTACTCACCGGTCCTGTCATTTACCGCTCTTGGATCAGCCATAAACTCGCTGATGTAAATGGCGGGAGGGTCAACACCAATTGGTGTCTGGGTCTCAGTCGGCGTCTCAGTCGGTGTTGGCGCCTCGGCTGGGGTCTCTGTTGCGGTGGATGTTGGCGTTTGGGTCGGCGGATCTGGGCGTACCGGTTGGCGTTTCCGTTTGCGTAGGGACGGCCGGCATGAATGTAGGCGTAGCAGTCTCCGTTGGCAGGGGAACCGGGGTCACTGTGTCGGTTGGAAGCGGTGCTTCTGTCGGCGTTTCTGTGAAAGTCGGGCTGGACGTCGGGAGCACTGTCGCCGTCGTCAGCGGCTGGGTAACCACGAGCGTTGGCGTGTCGGTGAGGACGGCTGTCGACAAGGGCGAATCGACGTTGGTCGTCAGCAGATCCTCATCCGTTGTGATCACTTGTGAATCGATGCCGGCGCTCCTGGCTGAGCAGACCGCCATAATCGGAAGAGGCGAAAAGCCGGGCCGGGCGGGGCAGTGCGAAGAAAAACAGTGCAACGAAGAGTAGACAGAGCCAGATCGCTGCACCAAATAGATGCGTCCACTGGGGTCTCAGATGAGAGAAAATGGCTGTCTTGACGTTGGCAACGACCCGGAAGAACCGAGTGCGGAGATCGTCCATTTCTGTACCTCCCGAGGGATTAGAAGTACAAAGAAGCATTGGGATCGTTCGAGTATTAGTGCGCCATGTGCTATGCGTTCCAGACCACTGGATGATATGACATACCGAAAGAGTTGTCAAACCGGCAAAAATCACCGGGCCTGTCCCAACTCATTTGGAAATCCAGCGCAAAGACTGTTTGGTCACACCGGGCGGTGAACCACCACAACGAGCTTACCGCTCTGCCGCTGCGTTGATGGCCTGGACACGGTTGCGGACACCGAGTTTGCGGTAGATACTGGTGAGGTGACGCGTGATGGTCTTTTGCGCTAGATGCAGTTGGTCGCCGATCTGGCTATTGGTGTAGCCAGAGCGTGCCAAAGTCAACACTTCCTGCTCTCGGGTTGTCAATGCCAATTCAACTGAAGGCTCCACAGCCTCGGTGTCTTCGTCTGTCATGTCTTGCAACAAACGCTTGGCGAGATCCTCAGCAATGTAATCTTGGCCGGCATGGACCCGATAGATCGCACTCTCGACCTCTTCAAAGCAGGCATGTTTGAGCAAATAGCCGCGAACTGAAGTGTCAAGGACTGCCCTGATATCGTCAATATTCTCGGATTGGCCGCAAATGAGAATCTGGATGCTCGGGTTCAGCGCTTTGACCGCACGGGCTATTTGAAAACCGTCGCTGGTTGCCAGATGTACATCCAAGAGCAGGACATCGGGTTTCAGACGCGGCAGACAGAGCTTTCAACTCGTCGCGTGTCGCAGTTTCTCCAACCAACGCAAGCCCGTCTCGACTCTCCACGAATTGGCGAAAACCCAGTCGCAGGACTTCTGAGCGCTCAGCAACCAATACCCGGATTGGCCTCGCCGAACGATCGATTTGGCTGTCGGTTTCCTCTGGGAGGTTGCCATTGACAGTTGAAAATGACGATGGTTTGGACAATTGCGCCATGGAGAATGACCTCGCTGCTTCCGGCCCTTTTTCAACGGAAGAATCAATGATTGAGCCACTGTGTGGGGAAAACGGAGCCTGCATACGGGACTGCATATGGGACAATGTGCATCTTCTACGGTTTGAAGCCGCACGCCCTTCATTGTAATTGCGCTCTAAATCCTTCGCAAGAAGGAAAAAAATGGATCGCCAAAAGGATGGGCATGTTCGACCAGAGAGCGAATCCGTCCGCAAGCGGCTATTCATCGTGGCTTCGTCCAGTCGTCTATCATTTCTACCAAGCAGCGAGAAGGTTAAATTTGGAAAATATGTGCTAATCAAGTATAATGGCTAGAGCTATTAAGCTCGATCATGCGCCCGGTACAGCGGTGATCCGGCTAGTAGGCCTTGCAGTGGGTCGCACTGCAGATGAGGAACGTTTTGTTCCAGGCTTGACAAAAGGGAGTACCGAATGAGCATAGGCGGCGTGGAAAAGACCCAACTGATTGAAGAGTTCCGGATCAACGACACCGACACCGGGTCACCGGAAGTTCAGGTAGCTCTGTTGACAACCCGTATCAATGGACTCATTGATCACTTGAACACTCACAAGCACGACGAAGGGTCAAGACGAGGGCTTCTGAAGTTGGTTGGACAGCGCAGGCGGCACCTAGCTTACCTCAAGCGCAAGGACAGCGAGCGGTATCAGAAGTTGATTCAGCGGTTAGGTTTGCGAAAATAGGATAAAAGTCGGAGGGCGGGCAGTCTACGAAGAAGTGACTCTCGCCTTTCTCTTTGTCGGACTTCTCTTTGTCCGAGTGTCGTATGTAGACCGCAAGAAATGGATTCAGTGGGCTTCGGGAACGATTTCCACACAGATTCGTTTCCAAAAGGTAGATTAGATTTCGAGTTGTCGATGCAGGATTGTATCCTAACAAATTGGAATCTGTGACTCGCCGCAGAAATCTGCGGTTGAGTGTTGGTTTGATATTGAATGATGGACGTGTGGCGGCGGTAATCCGCAAAATGGTTGGATTCGCTCGACTGAACGAGCTTTGAGGTCCGGCATTGGAAAGCGTGCCGAAGTGAGGATGTTGTTGCACTTGCCTGCGACAGTCTCATTTCGACCCGGTCTCCAGTTCCGCACCTCGACCAACCTGGTTGTAAAACTCCGCTGCACTGCCATCAAAATATCTTTTGTATTCTGCGTGTGTGAATAGGCACTTGCACTGTTTACGCGTGCGCAGAAAAGATTGCATTAAGGAGAATTGTAACAATGCAAATGTTTGATGGCGCCCAGGTCTTTACCACCGAGGTCGGTGGACGTACCCTGAGCATCGAAACAGGCGTTCTGGCCGCACAGGCCGGCGGCGCCGTGACCGTACGCTACGGCGATACGGTGTTGATGGCCGTGGCCACCATGAGCCACGACGTCCGTCCGGGGATGAACTTCTTCCCCATGACGATTGAATTTGAAGAACGACTCTATGCAGCAGGCCGCATCCCCGGAAGCTTCTTCCGCCGTGAAGGCCGCCCCAGCGAACAGGCGATCCTGCTTGCCCGCCTGGTGGATCGCCCGCTGCGCCCGCTCTTCCCCAAGGGCATGCGCAACGAAGTGCAGATCATCATCTACACGCTCAGCTCTGACGGCGAAAACCTGATGGATCCGCTGGCCATCATCGCGGCTTCGGCTGCGCTGTCCATCAGCGACATTCCGTGGAACGGCCCGGTTGCCGGCTCGGCCATCGGTTTGTCGACGGCGAGTATGTGGTCAACCCGACCGCCGAGCAGATGGACCTGAGCAGCCTCAATCTGGTGGTTGCCGGTACCGATGACAACATCCTCATGGTCGAGGCCGGCGCCAACGAACTGCCCGAAGACATGATGCTGGAAGCGCTCAAGCTGGCCCATGAATCCATGCAGCCGGTCATCGAGATCATCAAAGAGATGCGCGAGCAGGTCGGCAAACCCAAGGTCGAGGACTTCCCGGTCTTCCTGCCTGCCGACGAGGTCGTCGAAGAGGTTCGTGCGTTGGCCAGCGACAAACTTGCCGCCGTGATTGCTGAAGGCCCCGGCAAGAAAGAACTGAAAGAGAGCAGGAACGCGGTTCGTGCAGAGGTCGAAGAGATCTTCGCCGAACGAATCGAAGAGGGTGTCGTCAGCGCCAAAGACATCGGCGATGCAATGGATACCGTCTTCAAAGAAGTGACGCGGGCACGCATCCTGGCCGAGGGCATCCGCCCCGACGGCCGTGAGACGACCACGATTCGCCCCATCAGCGCCCAGGTCGGCATGATACCGCGCACCCATGGCTCCGCCCTCTTCATGCGCGGCGAGACCCATGTGCTGACATTGACCACCTTGGGCACGCCGGGTGATGCACAGCGCCTGGATACGCTCCAGCCCGTCTCGACCAAGAAGTACATGCATCACTACAACTTCCCGCCCTACAGCACAGGCGAGGCCTATCCGCTGCGCGGCACAAAACGCCGCGAAGTGGGACATGGCGCGCTGGGCGAACGAGCGCTGGTGCCGGTCATTCCCGAAGACTTCCCGTACACGCTGCGCCTGGTCAGCGAAGCGGTCAGCAGCAACGGCTCGACCAGCATGGGTTCGGTCTGTGGCAGCACCCTGTCGCTGATGGACGCCGGTGTGCCCATTACGGCGCCGGTCTCCGGCATCGCCATGGGCCTGATCCAGGATCATGGAATCCGGCGACTACCGCATTCTGAGCGATATCCAGGGCCTCGAGGATGCGCTTGGGCGACATGGACTTCAAGGTCGCCGGCACCGAGCATGGCATCACCGCTTTGCAGATGGATCTGAAAATCAAGGGGCTTGATTTCAGCATCTTGAGCGAAGCGCTGGAGCAGGCTCGTGTGGGTCGGATGCACATCATGGGCAAGATGCTGGAAGCGCTGCCCACGCCGCGTGAAGAGATGAGTGAGTACGCCCCGCGCATTCTCACCGTCAACATCGATCCGGAGAAGATCGGTCAGTTGATCGGGCCGGGCGGCAAGACCATTCGCGCGCTTCAGGACAACTTCGAAGTCAAGATCGATGTCGAAGAAGACGGCACGGTCTTCATCTCGGGCGCCGGCATCGGCGCCGAGCACGCCCGTGACGAGGTCGAGCGCCTGACCGAGACCATCGAGGTCGGCAAGATCTACACCGGCACCGTGGTGCGTGTCGAGGCCTATGGCGCTTTCGTCAACATCAAGCCGGGTTTGGACGGCATGGTCCACATCAGCCAGCTTGCCGACTACCGTGTCGACAAGGTCGAGGACATTGCCAAGTTGGGCGATGAACTGACGGCCATGGTCATCGACGTGGACCCCAGCGGCAAGGTGCGCATGAGCCGCCAGGCCGTGCTCGAAGGCTGGACCGCTGAAGAAGCCCGCAAGAAGGACAGCGGCGGACGCAGTGGCGGCGGTGGGCGTGGCGGTAGCCGCGGCGGTGATCGCCGTGGCGGCGGACGCGACCGACGTCGCTAGGCTGCGCCGAATGTAGCGAAAGAAAAAAGGAGGCCGGCTCTCGCGAGAGCCGGCCTCCTTTTTCTTTCGCCCCTACCCCTGTCGATAATACCGACGGTAGTCGTTGACGAGCAGGTGGAGCGGCGCTTCATCCTCCTCGATCTCCGGGAAACGACCGACCGGTTTGTAGAAGCGATTGTCCGCTGCATCGTCGTTGACGGTCGACACCTCGCCGACCAACACACGTTCCTCCACGCCCCAGAACTTGTGATAGCAGTAGGGCGGCAGCGTGATGCTCTCGCCGGGGCTGAATATCAGCGTCGTGCCGGCCTTGACGGTGCGCCGAACGCCATCGGTGGAGATGGTCACATCGGTGTCGGCGATCTCTTCATCCTTTGTTGCATTGTAGAGTTGAACGGCCAGCTTACCGCCGCCACGCACGATGATGTCCTCGGTCTTGAGCCAGTGAAAGTGGAATGGCGTGATCTGACCCACGTCGACGATGAGCAGCTTCTCGGCGTAGAGCTTGCCCTTGCCACTGGCCAGATCTGCCGGGTCTCCGTTGCGCAGCGTGAAGAGGAAGAGTCCGACATTGGCATAGTCGCCCAGCCCAAAGTCGGTGATGTCCCAGCCCATGCCGTTTTCGACAATCTCACTGGCTTCGGGCCCTTTCTGCCGCCATTCTTCGGGCGTCCAATAGGCGAACGGCGGCAGATGGAAGTTGAGACCACGGGCGAAGGCATCGGCGTCGCGGATGATGGCGTTGATTTCCGAACGTTTCATAAGTCGTCTCCTTTTCAGGTGAGATGATGCTGATCAAGAGTGTTTGAATTTCGGTAGCGTATGCTCTGTCGTTCTGAGTATGCCTCGCCGCATACCCGGTGCTCTAGCTGAAATGAACGTGCTACTGTCATTCCGAGCGGGTCAGCCGCAGCACTCCCGGATTGGCAATACGCCAGCGAGGAATCTCGGCTTGCGTTATCGAGACCCTTCGCTGGTGACTCAGGACAGCGTCATTGTATGGCAAGCCCGCTCGGGCCTGTCCTGAGCGCAGCCGAAGGAGTGACAGCGCATCGCTTACCGCGAAAATGGGCTTGTTCATTAGAAATCCCCTTGATTGGTCGTCACGGCAGACGGACGCGACCGATCAGCACGGGCGGGATCTCGCTGAACTTGCCGCTCCAGGAGAGCGGGTTGCTGCCGGTTGGATGGTCCGGTGGAAAGGCTCGCTCTTCCAGGGCGTCTAGGACGAAGCCGGCGGCAAACATCTTGCCCAGGATCACCTGCAACGGACGATGGAAGTAGAGTTGGGGCGTGGGCTGCCCCGGAATCCCCAGCCCTTTTGCGATGCCCGGCGTCATGTAGCGGTGGACCTTCATGGAATAGACTTCGACAATCTCGCCCTCACGATCTTCCATTTCGGCCACGTGTACGGTGTACGGGTTGTTGAAGCAGGGATGCATCAGCGAGAAGAGAAAAGGCGCTCCCGGCTTGAGCAGTTCGGTCAGCGCACGCAGCAGCGGATCGATGTCGGCCATGTCGAAGAGCGCCATTTGGCAGATGGCTGCGTCGTAGCGTTGCCGGCCCAGGTCGAGCAGCGCCGGCTCGTCGGTGGCATCAATGACGTGGTAGTCGATGAGGTCGTCATGTGTCGTCGTTCGAGTTCGGGCGTGAGCGATCATCGCTTCGGCAAAGTCGAAGGCGACGACCTGCGTGCCCAGTGCCGCCAGCTTGCGCGCGTAGAGGCCGGTTCCGCAGGCAGCTTCGAGATAGACTTGGCCCGGTTGCGGCTGCAACAGACGCTCACTGGCCGGCCAGATCAGCGTTTCCACAAAATCGTTGCCGCCGTCGCCCATGCGGGCGTCCCAATAGGCGGCGTTGTCGTTCCACGCCTCACGCGTCAAATCATTGGCCGATTGCGGATCGATGGACGCCATTGGTGAGTTCCTCTCTGTATGTTAGAACATGGTTGCGCGATCAGAATAGCGTAGTCTTGAGCCTACTCCAAGATGGCAGATTGTCAAGCATCAATCACATACGAATCAACGTCCATTTTCCAGGACGTGCGAGCAAAACGTGCGACGCACTGCCCAATCGAGGTATCGTGAACCAGTCCTTTTGGGCAGTGTGTCGCACGTCGATTCTGATATTCCCGGCGGGCCAAAATACTGCGCTTCGATTTGCGTACAGTCTGACGGTATAATACCATCCAAATCCAGTGGGCGTGTTGGCGCCGTGCGCCAACGCACCCAAATCCAATTCGCACCTGCAGCGAAAAAACCTTATGCCGACAGAGGAGACAATCATGCCGACGCCGATACGAGTGGGTATTTTGGGGCTGACCCATGATCACATCTGGGGCAATCTCAATGATCTGAACTACATCATCGATGGGAAAATTGGTCGCGGCCGCCGATCCGAACGGGCCACTGTTGGAGAAAATCCGTGACGAGTATGGTTGCGGGCAGGTCTTCGAGAGCTACGAAACCATGCTGGACGAGGTCGAGCTTGACGCTGTCTATGTCTACGGCGACAACAAGACCGGCGCCGAACTGGCGGTGATGGCGGCCGAGCGCGGCCTGGACATCATGGTCGAGAAGCCGATGGCCTCGACATTGGCGGGCGCGGTCGCCATGGTCGCGGCCGCTTTGGCAAACGATGTCAAGCTGATGATCAACTGGCCCTTCGCCTGGAATCCGGCGTTTCAGAAGGCGACGGACATGGCCCTTGGCGGTCAGATCGGTCAGATCTTCGAGACCAAATATCGCTCCGCCCATGCCGGCCCCAAGGAGTTGGGCTGCACGCCCTACTTCTACAACTGGTTGCATGACGCCGACCTCAACGGAGCGGGCGCGCTGATGGACTATGCCTGCTACGGCGCTGCACTGGCGCGCTACATGTGCTGGGCCAGCCCAGCCGTGTGACCGGCGTGGCCGGTCATCTGCTCAAGGACTACATCACGCTGGAGGACAACGCCGTCATTCTCATGCAATGGCCGCGGGCCATGGCCGTCACGCGAGGCGTCGTGGACGCAGATCGGCGAACCTGACCTCCTACGAGACAATCATCTACGGCAGCGAAGGCACGCTCTTTGTGGAACGATCCGGCCGGCTGCTGCTGGCCACGCGTGAGCATGACGAGGGAATCGTCGTCGATGTGCCGGAACCGTCGGCTGAACTGCGCAATGCGACGGCCTACTTCCTCCACAACATCGCCAACGATCTGCCCGTCGAAGGCATCTGCAGCCCGGCGGTGGGTCGTGACGCCCAGGAGATCCTGGAAGCCGGTCTGCTTTCCGCGACCCACGGCGAGGCGATTTCGTTGCCGTTGCCGATCTACGGTTAAAGGGAGAAACTATGATACGTATCGGCATTGTCGGCTGTGGTCGGATATTGAATGCCCACCTTCAGGGATACAAAAAGCTGCGCGAACTGGGCGTCGACAACTTCCGCATCACCGCGCTGGCGGCGCGGCGGGAGGAAGATGCGCGCATGTTCGTGCGCCGTGGCGAGGGGCCGTCTCCGCGTCCGCCCGTGCTGGCCGCCGGAGACAGGCGATCCGCTGGCCGCGCCCCACACCTATCTGAGCGACTTCCAGCATGATGTCGATGTCGCCGTCTACACTGACTATGCGCAGATGCTGGCTGATGATGTAGTGGATGCGGTCAACGATTTCACGACGCTGGCGCTGCACCATCAGATTGCGGAGGCGGCGCTGCTGGGCGGCAAACATCTGTTAGCCCAGAAGCCGCTGGCCATCTCCGTGAAAGCGGCCATGCGCATGGTCGATCTGGCGGCCATGAAGGGGCTGACGTTAGGCACATTCGAGAATGTGCGCCAGAGTAGGTTCACCCGTGCGGCCGGCTGGGCCGTGGACAGAGGGCTGATCGGCGATCCGCAGATGGCGCTGCTGGGATCGTTGGGCGGCATCTGGTCGCCGGACATCGTGGTCGCAGAAACGCCCTGGCGACATGACAAGCTGCGCGCGGGCGGTGGCGGATCCATCGACATCGGCGTCCACCAGTTCCATCTGTTGCGCTACGTCTTCGGCGAAGTCGACTGGGTGAGCGCGGTGGCGCGCACATTCGAGCCAACCCGCTATCGACGCGATGCCGACGGCAACGTGATCGAGACCGTGCAGTCCAACGTTGACGACACCTACCTGGCTACAGCCGGTTTCGAGAACGACGCTATCGGCCAGTTGTTGTTTTCTTGGGCCGGCCACGGCGATGAACTGGCCGTGCCGGGCGCGCCGGCCTTCTACGGCAGTCAGGGATCGATCGTTGGCGGCCAGTTGGTCAGCGACCGAGGACTGCGCGTGCCGCTGATCGACTGTTTCGAGGCCAACATGACGGCCGAAGAGCGTGAAACGTTCTTCCCATTGGGGCTGACCGATCCCTTCGCCATTCAACAGCTTGACTGGCTGCGCGCCATCGACGAGGGACGCGACCCGGAGACCAGCGGACGCGAAGGTCTGTACGATCTGGCCTGCGCCTTCGCCATGCTCGAATCTTCGACGCTCAAACGACAGGTCACGCTGATGGAGGTGCTGTCGGGCGCGGCCAATGCGTATCAAGCGGAGATCGATGCGTTCTATGGACTTGGGTGAGGAATGTCCGCTGTGTGCTGTGTGCTGCTTGCTGCGTGAGGTTTTGTCGAGTCAAAGTGTGGGAATATTGGCCCCATCTCGGTCGAGACACGTTCATGTCAGCCACTTTGCTCCGCTACGAAAACCTCACGCAGCAAGCAGCAAGCAGCACACAACTTCGATTCAAGCACGTCCTATTCCCGTTTGACAGCCCTTCCCGCTGCGCCTATACTCAGCCTGTATCCAATGACGCTTCTCGACTGGCGAACCGCAATTTTTGCGGCCGTGGAGACATACCACGAGGGAGAGGGGCGTTTGAACTCGACAGTCGTGCGCCTGGGCTGGGGTGGTCGAACAATTCGTTTGGCGACCCTTTTTTTGTTGGTGAATCTATCATTTCTCTGTGCGTTTCTGATCGATTTCATGTACTCTTTGGGAGGTACAACAACATGTCAACGCCACGTGCGCTACTGTCCGTATCCGACAAGACCGGATTGGTTGAGTTTGCCCGTAGCCTCAGCGAAGCAGGGGTCGAATTGGTGGCCAGCGGCGGTACCGCCAAACAGATCGCGGATGCCGGCCTGTCCGTCATCGCGGTGGAAGATCTGACCGGCTTTCCCGAAATTCTGGGCGGGCGAGTGAAGACGTTGCACCCGGCCGTCCACGGGGGCATCCTGGCCCGACGGACTGAACTCCATTTGGATGAGTTGGAAAGTCACGGAATCGTCCCCATCGATCTGGTGGTGGTCAACCTCTATCCGTTCCAGGAGACCGTGGCCACACCGAACGTGACGCTGGCCACAGCCGTTGAGCAGATCGACATCGGCGGCGTCGCCTTGCTGAGAGCAGCAGCCAAGAACCATGAGTCGGTCACCGTCGTCTGCGATCCGGAGGACTATCTGGAAGTGGCCGAAGCCTTCGCATCCGGGGGCACCAAGCCCATGACGCGCAAGCAGTTGGCGCTCAAAGCCTTCCGCCATACGGCCGAATACGACACCGCCATTGCCGCCTACATGGCCGGCCAGATCGACGTCGAAAATCTTCCCCAGATGCCACCCTACATCCAACTCAATCTCAAACAGGTACAACTCAATCGCTACGGCGAAAATCCGCATCAGCAGGGCGGGCTCTACAGCTATGGCGACGACAGTCCGCCCTTTGAAGTGCTTGCACGGCAAGGAGATGAGTTACAACAACTGGCTGGACCTGGACGGCAGTTGGCAGTCGGCCATGGACTTTCCCAGGCCCACCGTCGCCATCATCAAGCATGGCAATCCCTGCGGCCTGGCCTCGGCGGACACGTTGGCCGAGGCCTACGAGAAGGCGCTTGCCTCCGATCCGGTCAGCGCCTTCGGCAGCATCATCTCGGTGAATCGTCCGCTCGACGTTGAACTCGCCCAACGAATGGCCGATCTCTTCGTCGAAGTCGTGGCAGCGCCGTCGTATGAAGAGGAAGCATTGGAGCTGTTGCGCCAGCGCAAGAACCTGCGCATCGTGCAGCCGACCGGCGTTCCGCTGCGCACCCTCAGCCTGCGCAGCATCTACGGCGGCGTGCTTGTCCAGGAATTGGATCGCAGCAAGGCGGACATGGAGATCGAGAACTGGAAGATCGTCTCCCAGCGGCAGCCGACGCCCGCGCAGCTCGCCGACCTGGCCTTTGCCTGGCGTGTGGCCCGCAACGTCAAGAGCAACGCCATCGTCTACGTAAGAAACGAGGCCACAGTCGGCGTCGGCGCCGGACAGATGAGCCGTGTCGATGCCGTGATGCTGGCTGCCCACAAGGCCGGCGACCGCTCGCGCGGCGCAGTCATGTCGTCCGACGCCTTCTTCCCCTTTCCCGACGGCATCGAAGAGGCCGCCAAGTATGGGATTGTGGCCGTCGTCCAGCCGGGTGGATCGATCCGCGACGACAAGGTGATCGAAACGGTCGACAATCTGGGTCTGATAATGGCCTTCACCGGAACACGACATTTTCGCCACTAGCAGTCTGGCGGAGTGACGAAAAAATAGACCGCGGATGCGGCGGATTAGGCGGAAACAACCTGATTTTTCCGGTTTTATCGGCATTCATCAGCTAAATCCGCCTAATCCGCGGTCCATCGTCGTTCTCTCCGACAGACTCCTAGACTGAAGGCACGACGAAATGTCCCGGCATATTCAGGACAGATGACCCTTCCATTGCCTTGAACTTAGGCCAATAATTAGGACATGGACCCGTTGTTGAATCATGTCGAGAGGGGGGATTCTAATGCGAATCGTTTTGGATCGAGGATATTGCGACGCTTCACTTATGTTCTGTTCCCGCTGTTCCGCCGCGTTTTTCCGCAAGCCCATGGGCACGGATCGACCCTGCATCGTCGAGATTGCCGACGACGGCAATGACGATCTGTTGCATTTCGTTGTGCGCACCGACGGGCGCACTCTGGAGTTCGATCTGACCGATGACCTCCAGGAAGGCCTGGCGACCGAGGGATGGGAATTCCTGGCCGACTTTGAACCCGATCTCTTCAGAACCGGCGCAGCGGATCGTTGGCGCGACCTGGCGAAACTCTCCAACACGACGGAAGCGGCCTGACACCGTCCACTATCCAGTCATAGCGTGACGGTCGAGGACTTCCCATAATCCGCTGCCCATCCTCCGATGGTGGGCAGAGTGACATGAGACGCCAGTCTAGCAAATAGGAGGGGGAAGCGCACGTGTGCGCTTCCCCCTCCTATTTGCTTTACGTGTTCAAAATGTTGTGTGCCAACAGAGCGCTAGTCCTGGGAATCAGGGACTTCCTCTTCAGCAGCAGCTTCTTCAGCCGCGTCCAATGTTGCTCCGGAATCTTCAATGCTATCGGCTGCCACGTCCTCCCCGGTAGCTTCCTGCTCTGTGACGGCTTCGTCCGCTACCGCAGCTTCATCTTCGGCGGCAACTTCCGCTTCGGCTGGGGCCTCGTCTACGGCGGCATCCAACGTCTCTTCAGCGGCTTCAACGGTGTCGGCAACAACGTCCCCGCCAGAAGCTTCCTCTTCGACAACGACTGCATCGTCCACCGCTGCTTCCTGCTCGACGGCTGCTTCTTCGGCCGCCGCTTCTATTTCAGCCGCTGCTTGATCTTCGGCCTCAACCGCTTCGGTCTTGGCCTCTTCAATCGCCTCAGCGCCGTCCTCACCCAGTATCTGGAGCTGTTGCACAGTGGCCACGCCATATTCCTTGAGTGCGTGCTGATCCGTCTTAAATTGATCCACGGCGCTACGAACAATGAAGTAGAGCAAAATAAAGCCGAAAATCGCACCGATGATGGCTGACTTCGAACCCTTGTTTGACATCCCGAATTCTCCATCTTCTATTATTTGGGCTGGTTGCCGTCTGAGTCCACAATAGCATGTGTGAACTCAAGAATAGCCTAAATCCAATGTGTGAGCAAAATCAACCGGCCATTCAGCGATGTGACAGCGAACTGAATTCCTGTTCTGAGAACGCCTCTGTTTGTCACTTGGAGCTAGGTCGTATAAGTTGGGGCATCGACAGGCTTTCCTCCAAGTGAAGATCGCACATGGTTCGAAAAACGACTACATGGAGATGATCGTGAACAACGGCGACGAGTCCAATCCTGCAACCGGCATCGACGGCTTTATCGCCTATGTCAGCGACCTTGTGCGCTGGGCATCGGCAACAAAATCGAGCACGATCCAGGTGATCCTGCGTTTGAGCGCCGAGTGCGCCTACATTCGCCCCGGCGATATCGGACACCCCATACGATTCCTCAAGCAGATGGCCGGCGCGCCGCCGGTGCGCTTCGGCACAGAGGGCTTCCGGCACGACATCCTGGATGATCAGAACCCGGCACGCCACTACACGGCCTTCGTGTTTGTCGGTTTCTGGCTGCCCACATTGGCGGCCACCGGTCTGCTCTGGGCCTGGGAAGTGGCCAGTTTCGTTCGCTACAAAGGGCATTGGAGTCCGAAAGACATCACCAGCGGCAACATCGGCATCCGCCACGGTCGATTGGTGCGACGCTACGGTGCGACCATTCTGCCGGGATTGATCGCCGCCGATCTGGCGGCAGCCGCCGAACTTTCCTCTGCTTCAGCCACCTGAGACTGAAAGCACGACGAAAGTACGACTTCCGTAGGTCACACTTGCAGTGTGACTACGCCGTGTACTCAAGTGTAGCGCTTCGGTCAATGGATCTTGTCCGACTGCAAGTCGGACCTACAGAAATCGTGATCGCGTAGAAACTTCAGTTTAGTTCCCGACCAGATAATCGGCAATGATACTGTGCACGACGCGTTCGACCGGGGCCTGGTCGTCGGCGAAGATGGGCGCGTCCGGCTGCCGGCGAAGCGACCCTGGCCTGCGTTGCGGACCGCCCCACAAACTCGCGGAATTCGGGCGCCATCGAGTCCGGCAGGTCGCCGATGTTGGCCGACAGCGTCTCCAAGCGTCATGGGCTGCATGGTGGCGACGACCAGCGAATTGGCCAATGTGGCCGGCGGGCCGGGTTCGTCGATCACGTACACCGTCGGGAAGACCGTGCTCAACGTCGCAGTCAGCGCATCGACCAGCGCAAAGTTGGTGTCCGTGCGCCCGACGTTGATGGCGACCACGCCGTCTTCGCTCAGGTGCTCACGCACAAGTTGGAAGAACTCGACGGTTGTCAGGTGAAAGGGGATGTAGGGCGGGCGATAGGCGTCGATGGCGATCACATCCCAGACGGCGTCAGACGGCTGCTGCGCAAGCCAGCGTCGACCGTCGGCCGCAATCGGCGTCCAGGTTCTCCTGGTTCATGTCGAAGAACTGCTGCCCGACCTCGATGATCTGCGGATCCAGTTCGACGCCGGTGATGGGGAGCGGACCGTAGATGTCGGTGTAGAGTTCGCTGACCGTGCCTGCGGCCAGCCCGATGATCAGCAGATTGTCCGGGGCATGGTGTCTCGGGCCAAGTGGGCTGAAAGAGCGGCGCCAGCAGGAAGTAGTCCCAGATGCCCTGGCTGAGCAGCATGTCCGGGTGATAGACGCTGTGGATGCCGATGCCGTCGTTGAGCTTGAGGTGATGCTCACTGCCCCACTGGCGCACGCGAGATGTAGTTGTAGACGCTCTCGTCTTCATAGATCACGGTGCCGGTACGCTCATCGTTCCAGAGGCCCAGAAAGCCCTGGGATGGCCGACTCAATATTGCCAAGAGAAGAACCCCGACCAAGGCCGCAATCGGTATCCAGCGATGGCTCTGGCGCAGCGAACCCACCGTGATGACGGTCAGCAGCGTCAACGAGAGAATGAAGAAGGTCCAACGCGTGCCAAATGCGGGGATGAGCCAGAGCGCCGGCAGAAAAGCCCCGAAGATGCTGCCGGCCGTGGCCGTGGCCGAGAAGCGACCGGCCGTCTGTCCCGTCGTTCCCAGATCGCGCAAGCTCAGGCGGATGGCCCAGGGCGTGGCCGTGCCCAGCAGGATGCCGGGGATGCTGAAGAGCAGCAGAATGGCGATCAACGACCCGGCCAGCAGGCCCACTGGAAAATCCGGCCAGTCCTTGGGAGGCCCAGCGCAACACCGGCGCGCTGAAGAGCGGAATCAGGGCGACGCCGATCGCTGCCAGCGTCAAGGTGATGTCGAGTTCTCGCTGGCGCGGATAGCGGTCGGCCAGCATGCCGCCCAGCCAGGCGCCCAGCGCCAGATAGAGCAGGATCAGCCCGATCAGCGCCGACCAGACGATCTGGTTGTTGCCGAAGGCCGGTTCCAGCAGGCGCGACGCGCTGAGTTCCATGCCCAGCGTGACGAGGCCGGATGTGAAGACAAGAGCCGAGAGATAGCGCATGGGGAGAATTGTACTGCACTGGGGCGATTAATACGAAGGTACAGGCTGACGTGAAATGGGCGTGGATCGGCGCATGTGTCCGCAGCCACAATCCATTTGGTTTCGATCCGCTTCTGATCCGCGGCTTCAGTTCAGCCGCTCAAAGATCCCTGCCGCGCCCATGCCGCCGCCGATGCACATGGTCACCATGCCGAACTGGACGTCCCGGCGCTGCATCTCGTGCAGCAGTTGTACGGTGAGCTTGGCCCCGGTGCAGCCCAGCGGATGGCCCAGCGCGATGGCGCCGCCGTTGACGTTGGTGATCTCCTCATCGAAGCCCAGTTCACGGATGACGGCCAGGCCCTGGGCGGCAAAGGCCTCGTTCAATTCGATCAGGTCGATTTCACTGAGATCCATGCCGGCATACTTCAGCGCCTTGGGCACGGCCGCGATCGGGCCGATGCCCATCAACTCGGGCGCCACGCCGCCGACGCCAAAGCTCACAAAGCGGGCCATCGGCGTAAGACCCAGATCCTTGGCCCGTTCCTCGCTCATGATCAGCACGGCGGCCGCGCCGTCGCTGGTCTGGCTGGCGTTGCCCGCGGTGACCGTGCCCTTGGCATGGAAGACCGTGCGCAGCTTGGCCAGCGCTTCCAGCGATGGTCTCGCGGCGGATGCCCTCGTCCTTGTCGAAGACGAAGCTCTGCTCGCTGACTTGGCTGCCGTTGCCCAGCTTGACGTTCACCTCCAGCGGGACGATCTCGGCGTCGAACTTGCCCGCGTCCTGGGCCGCGGCGGCACGCTGGTGGCTGCGCAGGGCAAAGGCGTCCTGATCCTCGCGGGAGATGTTGAACTGGCGAGCCACATTCTCGGCGGTGAGGCCCATGCCGATGTAGGCGCCGGGATGTTCGGCAGCCAAGGTCGGGTTGGCCACAAACTTGTTGCCGATCATGGGCACATGGGACATGCTCTCGACGCCGCCGGCGATGATCACATCGCCCATGCCGGCCATGATCTGCTGGGCGGCGATGGCGATGCTCTGCACGCCGCTGGAGCAGAAGCGGTTGATGGTCTGTCCGCAGACGGTCTCGGGCAGGCCGGCGCGCAGCACGGCAATGCGCGCCACGTTCATGCCCTGTTCCGCCTCCGGGAAGGCGCAGCCCAGCGCCACATCCTCGATCTCGGCCGGATCGATGCCGGCACGTGCGATCACTTCATTGATGACGACGGCGGCCATGTCATCGGGCCGGGTGGTGCGTAGGCTGCCCTTGGGCGCCTTGCCGACAGCGGTTCGCGCTGCGGAAACGATCACTGCGTTGCGCATGTGTTTTTCCTTTCAGATAGAGGGGCGAGGGGCGGGAGGCGGGGGGGCGGATCATCGCGATCGATATCTGCCTTGCCGCGAGCGATGCTCATCGCTGTTCTGTTCGTCAGATCTTATCTGTACTCTGATCGCTTGGCATCTGCCTGCTGGTAGGCGATTGCCTTCACCAATGAGGCAATGATTTCATCGCAAAGCTTGAGTCTGTGGTCAAGCATCTCCGGTTTAGCGAGGTATCGGGAGCGCAGATACCATCCCTGTGTTTCTCTTGCTGACCCGAGGGCGATTGACAGGAACCGGGCGTAGTCCCTTCCAAAACCACGACCATATCCCTCTTCAATATTCGCCGAAATTGAGCCGCAACTTCGAATGACCTGGTTGGCGATGGCCTTGCCACGTGCATCATTCAGCCACGATTCGCAGTCGTACCAGCACAGATCGTAGAGAAAGAGCGCCCGCCTGTAAAACTCCAACTGCCAGAGCGGCCCACTCTGCACAGCCAGTGGAACTCGCTCCTGCCAATCATGATAACTCGTCGGGGGATCACTCGCCATCATCTCACGCCCCTTGGTTTACATTCTCCAAGCCCACGCTCATCGTCAAATCTCGCTTCAGCATACCACGCCCCTCGCCCCTCGCCCCTCGCTCAATTCCGCAACGGCTTGCCGTTCTGCAAGAAGTGCCAGATGCGTTCCTGTGTCTTGGCTTCGCCGAGCAGGCTCAGGAAGCTTTCCCGCTCCAGATCGAGGAAGTATTGCTCGTCCATCCAGGCCGGTTCGCTGAGATCGCCGCCGGTCAGGATGTAGCCGAGTTTGTTGGCGACGACGCCGTCATGTTCGCTGATGAAGCCGCCCTGGAGCAACGAGTAGACTTCGACTTGGACGCTGGCAAGCACGCCGCGGCCGGCGGCATAGACGTTGCCCAGGATCGACGGCGGCGTATAGCCGTCGTCGGCCAGGATCAAGCACCTCGCGTTTGGCCTCGGCCAGCAGATGGTCCTTGTTCATGATGATGCGATCCTGATCGCCCAGGAAGCCCATCTCACGCGCCTGCACCGCGGATTCGGCGACCTTGGCAAAGCCGATGGTCTCGAAGACCTGGCGCAGGTAGGGCGTCGGATCGACGTTGGTGGCGTTCATATGCGGCGATGATGCGGCGGCGTACCATCTCCTTGCAGCCGCCCCAGCCCGGAATGATGCCAAGCCCAACTTCGACCAGCCCCATGTAGGCTTCGGCATGGGCCACAATGCGGTCGGCGGCCAGGCTGATCTCAACGCCGCCGCCCAGTGCATAGTTGAAGGGCGCTGTGACCACCGGCTTGGGCGCCGTGCGCAGGGCCATGAAGGTGTCCTGGCCGCTGCTTGATCATCTCTTCCACTTCGCCCCATTGGCCGCTCTGCGCGGCAATGGCCATGACCAGCACATTGGCCCCGGCGCAGAAGTGCGGCCCTTCGTTGCCGATGACCAGTCCGGCTGCGTCGCCGTGCAGTTTGTCGATGGCGACCTGCATGATCTTGAAGATGTCGCCGTCCAGTGCGTTCATCTTGCTGTGGAACTCCAGCAGCATCACGCCGTCGCCCATGTCGTGCAGACTGGCCGAGTCGTTTTCGGCCAAGGGGGCGCAGCAGCGCTGTATGCCGGCCAATGTGATGTTCTTGTCGCTGACTTCGATGGGGACGTAGCCGTGGGAGGCCGGGTTGTAGACCATGCGCGTCATGCCGTCGTAGGAGTAGAACGAGGTATGGCCGCTTTCGACCATCTCTCGCACCCAGCCGGCGACGCCGATGCCTTCGCCTTCCATGCGGTTGAGCGTGTCGGCGACGCCGAGGACGTCCCAGATCTCGAAGGGGCCCATCTCCCAGGCGAAGCCCCACTTCATGGCGTTGTCGATGTCCACAATGCTGTCGGCGATCTCGGGAATGCGCTTGGACGCATAGGCCATGGTGGCGGCCAACGTGTGCCAGATCAGCTCGCCCGCGGCGTCGTCGGCGCTGACGAGTTCGCGCAGCCGCTCGGGCAGCGGCAGATCACGCACTGCGCCGACGCTGGACCAGCGCGGCTTCTTGGGCTCAAGATACTCGATCTCTTCGTCCTCGGCCGCGGCCTGCAGGTCGAGTCCCCAGAAGCTCTTGCGTCCCTTTTCGTCGACCACAGTCTTGAAGAATCCCTGGCCGACCTTCGCCCCCAGAAGCTCGTTTTCGATCAGCAATTCAAGCACGGCTGTGCCGTATTCGCCGCGCAGAATTTCCCGATCCTCGTCATCCGGCACCATGCCGTAGAGATTTTCGGCCACCATGGTCATGACGTCGATGCCGACCAGATCGCTGAGCCGGAAGGTGCCGCTCTTGGGTCGGCCCAGCAGCGTGCCGGTCAGACGATCGACCTCTTCCACCGTGTAGCCGTTTTCAATGGCAAATTCAATGATATCGCTCTGAACAAAGCTGAACATGCGGTTGGCGATGAAATTGGGCGTGTCCTTGCAGATGACGACGCCCTTGCCCAACACCTCTTCGGCAAACTGCTTCATGCGCTTGACCACGGCCGGGTCGGTGTCGGCCGTCGGGATGATCTCCAGCAGATGGAGATAGCGGGGCGGATTGAAGAAGTGGGTACCCAGGAATCGACGCCTGAAGTCGTCGCCACGCCCTTCGCTGATGATGTGGATTGGAATGCCGGAGGTGTTGGAACTGATGACGGCATTGGCCGGCGCTGTGGCCTCGATGCGCTCCATCAACGCCTGCTTCGGCCCCGGCCGTTCGACGATCACCTCGATGATCCAGTCACTTTTGCCCACGGCCTCTTCGAAATCGTCCTCTAGGTTGCCCAGCGTGATCAGGTCGGCCGAAGATTGCGTGAAGAGATTGCTGGGCTTGGCTTTCACCATGCGAGCGAAACCGGCATCCACAAAGCGGTTGCGCACCTTGCCATCGGCCAGCGTGAGACCGGCGGCGCTCTCCTCCGCGGTCAACTCCGGCGGGACGATATCCAGTAGCGTCAACTGGAACACCGGCGTTGGCAAGATGACCTGCAATGGCAGCACCCATCGTGCCCGCGCCGATGACAGTGACATGGTTGATTCCATACGGCATATTTCTGCTCCTTGGATGATAGAGACGGTCATCTGCCCAAAGACTCATGGGAAGACAGCATCGTAGATCGGCGGCAAGCCGGAGCGTGTCGTCGGAGCCGGCTTCGTTGATCCGTCTGTCGAGAAACGATCGGGTGATGTAGAGTGTTGCACAGGCATGTTTTGGCGCGGTTTTGAGACTGCTTTGTTGTTCCCCTTCAACCAACCGCTGCATAGAACGCAGATGACGCGGATCTTGCGGATCTACGCGGATCCATTCTCGAAAAAGAGCCGCGTAGACCGATCATTCCGCCCGTTTCTGAACGGATACGCTCAGTTTCCTCTGCCTGGCCCTATCGGTTGATCAACGGCAGATAGATATCGTTGTCCGGGGCCATCTGCACGGGGGTCAGCGGGTCTCCCAGGAGCAGGAAGGTGCGTCGCACATCGTCACAGCAAGAATAGCACTCTCCGGGATTGTCCGGGCTGCGCTCACTACAGCTTGGGGCCATATTCTCCACATATCCGGCCTCAATCAACTGGCCCAACCGCGCGCTGCCGGGTTCCTTCTCGGTCAGATCCCAGAGAAGCTTGTGAAAACCGAACTGAAGATCGTCATGTCCGGTGGCGACGCTAAGGCCGGCCGGCCCCCAGACGGCAGCAGCGCCGCCATTCGGATGCACCACCGAGCGTTCATCCAGTACGGTTCCTGAGTTGGCCGGTTCAAAGAACTGGGATGTGTAGCAGGTCATCGATAGACCGATATAGGGTTCACCCCGATTTTGCAGGCGATCCGTGTCGTAAAGACCAAAGATGTACGGATCGGGATTCTCTTGGCCGGCCGGACATGCTTCACCGGCTTTCAACGGAACGGCGCAATCACTCGTTCGCGCCCACAGCCAATGGGCGGAATGGCCGTTGAATGTAACCAATCCGTACCCATCACTCATCAGATCGACAGCTTTTTGACGCATGGAGACAGAACTGGACTCGCGCCAGGGCTCATCGTCCGAAGCCGTCGGATCGTAGTAGAGCCTTGTTGCGTGGATCTTGGACGGCAGCAGATCGATGATCTGCTCGGAATATTCGACGAAGTTCCCGGCATTGTCGACGATGGGTACTTCCGTAGAAGGGTCGTAGTCGTAGAGGTAGAAATTGTCGGCCAAAAAGAGCGCCTGACTGCGCCACCGTTTCGATTCAGACGCGCCGTTCTCATAGCGCATGATCTTGCTGACGATGGTTCTGACGTCTGTGGTGTTCTTGGCGGGAAAGCGGCCGATCCAGATGTCCGGCATAAATCCGACGCCGGGCGTCTCCACATCATTGTTGAGCGGATCGGCGCCGTCAAGCTGGCCGAAGCAGTTCTCGCAGCCGTTGCGGCCCAGATATGGATCGAGCGCCTCCTCATTGCCGCCCTGGCCGATGAACGATGCGATCAGGTAAGGCGGAATGAAGTTGATGTTGCTCTCTTTCGCTTCATAGTTGAATGGATCACGCGTACCGTCGCTGACCAATACGGCAGAGATCGGCGACGGATTCCACTCCTGCACGGCAAAGCGCAGGAAGTCGCGGATGGCTTCGGGAGCCACATGGCCGTAGCTCCAGGCATCGTAGATGTCCTGAACGTCGATGACCTTCACCTGGTATCCCTGGCCCTGGCGGTGTGCAACCAGCGGTGAGAGATCATCGCTGAATATACTGGGCGCGATGTAGAGTGCGTCGGCCCCGCCGGCGGCGCTGAAAACCACCGGCTCATGCGCTTCAATTCGTGGTCTGTGAAGCGTCCCATTGCCGCTGACCAAATATGTACGCGCTTCCGGACCGCTTTGGAATGTGCTGTTGGCGATCCCCGTCAGCCGCACCGGACGCATCGGGTCGGTGATGTCATAGACAGCGGCGTCGGCGGCCAGACCGGCGAGCCGGTAGCGGTATGTGCCGGTCTCGCCCAGGAAAGCTGCACCACTTCCACCGAATGAGAGGGAGACCGGCAACGTCCATTCGATGTTATCGACCAGCAGCGCGCCGACGCGCCGGTCATCAACGGGGATCAGAACGATTTCGACCGCTGAAAACTGATTGGTGAACTCGAATGCGGGAGACCACGAACTATCCGAGCTGGGGATCGTCTCGCTGGGGCGTGTAGCCGTCTCTGTCGAACTTCCTGCAATCATGTCCAGTTCGTACTCAGCCGCAGACTGAATCACCGTAAGATTCGGAGTGATGATCGACCGACCGGACGCAGAAGGTAGGACATGGGCGAATTGGGCCGCAAGACGAGGGTATTCGTCGGGGCTGCCCTGCAAGTCCGGCGACACGGTCATACGCGTCGCAAACCAATAATCCTGATCCTGGCCGCCATATTTGGGATCGTACATCTTGTTGTTTCGCCAGACCCCGCGCTCGAACGCAGTGGTGAGCAGTGGCGCCGATCCTGGCGCAGCGTCACGAGACTGCATGCGTGTTGCCTTTGAAGCGTCGATCGATAGCCAATAGACTTCATCTCTGTTCCAATAGTCGCCGACACCGGGCGCATAGAAGCGAATGGTCTCGTCATCGAGTTGCCGTTGGCGTTGCCCCAAGAATCTCGATCGGCACCGGCTGGCCTCGATAGGTCAAGGCCAACTTGCTCACATCCGAGAGATCGAGACCTATGCCCTCCAGGTCAGCCCTTCGTCACACTCTGGATGCCGCCTTGTTCGACGATCAGCTTGACCGAGTTGACGGCTGCCGCCGAATTGGTTGGGGCCAGATCGGCGAGATCGGCAAAGAATGGCCCATCAGTCGCAGACGCCTGTACGTTGTCGGCCAACAGCAGATCCGAAAGACTGCCCTCCACCGGGTCGACACCGATCATCCGAGCCTCGACGCGCCGGGCCAGCTTGACCACGCCATCCTCTTCGAAGAGGGGGCTGATGGCCACAACATGGATGTCGCGCCCGCGCAGCCGCCCGCTGCTGTGGATGAAGACCGGTTCAGAGGGCAAGCTTGGTTGCGCGTCGGTGCTCGACAGTTGTTCGGACGGGTCCCAATCGACTGCCGGGGGGATCAGTGTGCGCGCTGTAGCCGGTTCGTCCTCCCAGACCGAGGCTTCGATTTGTTCAACAATCAGTTGCGGGACACCGGCGCTAGCGTCAGCCTGAAAACGAAGAAGTTGGACAGGCAGATCGTAGCCTGCGTAACGCAGCGTGGAGAGCGAGTTTAAGGCCGACGATGCGGAAACCTTGTCGTCAGCGGATGACATCTGCCATTCGATTAGAACGCCGCCTTCGACCTGGTCGACTGTCACCCATTTGGCCGCCGACGCATCCGGTATTGCCCGTTCCTGTGCACGCACATCGACTGGTTGGATGCTCACGAACAACATCGAAAATAGAATCAACAGCGAATACAGTACCTGGTTCTTTTTGAGCAGCATCTCTCACCCTTAACTTTTCTATAATGCACTGTCCGCCAAAACCATTCCAAGGCAATAACGATCCAAACTTTCCGCCGCTGGTCGGCAAAACTCTGGTCGTCCAATCATGTGTGCAGCCAGTGCCGAGGACTTGCGGATACAGCTATTTTTTTGGAACGGTTTCGTCAGCTCTGCGTGAACCAGCACCATGCCTATGACCAGTCTTACAGCGCCCCAGACTGAATGCGCTGTAATAGTGCTTACCAGTGGCAGGGCGAGATCGCGGTTCTGGCTCGATCGACAGCCATGCACTGCCAATTGGGCTGATTCGTGCAGGTCCTGCAAAAACAAGACGTCCGATCGGGTGAAAACGTAACGATCTTGGCGCCATGTTGGCTCCTCCAGCCGCCCGCAGCGGGTGACCACAAGAATCGCCTTTGTGCCGAATCATTGAAGAGTTGGACGGTACCTGTATCGGAAACAAAAAAGTTGGGCGGTCTGCTGAATTTTCATTCAGCAGACCGCCCAACCGTTGTATCAGGTATGGCCCTACGTTATGGCTATTCCTTCTTGCGTCGAACGGCAGCGGAAGCGGAAAGAGCCGCCAGGCCGGTGCCAAACAGAATAACCGTGATCGGTTCCGGAATCGCAACCGGTTCAGTCGGTACTGGCGTACGGGTCGGAATCACAGTTGCTGTAGCGTCGGCCGGAGTAGGGGTGAGAATCGTCGTAGGGGTAGGCGATGGGGGTTCAGTCGCCGTCGGTTTACCCGGTTCGGCTGTCGGTGTTTCGCCCGCCGGGCCCTGTGCCATGACAGCGACAGGGGAAATAACGGCAAGGGTCAGAACAAGGCCAAGAATCAGGAACAATGTGATTCTACTTAGTCCCATTTTATTCATGCCAAAAGTTCTCCTTGTATGAAATGCATGATATCGAAACATTGACGTATGAGAGGTACAAGCGAGAAATAAATCAAGATAGTCAGATGCACACCATAATAGCATACGTTCCGTTACGGTTTTATCACACTTTGCCTGTGTTGGCAAGGCAGCGCAACACCCCAAGTAGGGCGCCAATGCAAGATCGATTTCGCACGAAATGCCAGAGTTGAACGGCGTCGGCCCGGCGTCCACGGCCTAAAGGACAGTCCGAAACATGCCTGATAGGGTGTGGATCAAGCTGAGCTGACTGTTTTTGCGGGCAAATCGAGTGAAATCCGTCCCTATTTGCCACAATCCGTGCAACCCGCGTGCCGCGCTTTTCCGCTCCGACAGATTGCAAGTCAACGATCCCGGCTCGGCTTTATCATCAGAAGTCGGGCGCTGAACCTACGTCTAGCTAACCGGCGACATGCGCCTGGGGCGCGGCTAAGCCCAAAATTCGATGGTCCGGCGCATTCATTTGCGCGTATGCCGGAGATTGTTCGATGAAAAGAACCACAACCGTGTGTTTGTTCTACAAAATGGCGGCGTTTCACCTCCGAATGCTCGATGGATCTGTTAACTATGTATGATTGACCATTGGGTCCATCTTCCCTATACTGGCGCCCGCACATCTTGTGCCCATAGACAGATCGGCGATACAGGTCGTTGAAAGGGAGAGTGAGATGGAAAAATTCATCGATCATACTGCTGTTAATAGACGTCGGATTCTGAAGGCTGCGGGGGCGATGGTTGCGCTGTCTCCAATTGCTACCGTTCTGCCTGAAGGCGTCGCGGCTCAGGCAGATGAACCGGTTCAGCCGGCGATGCGCAGACCCTCTGCGTCTACGTCCGTGGACTCAGCCGCGGCTGTTCCGCCGCCGTCGCTAGAGATCGTAGCGCTCAACCGGATGGCCTTCGGCCCGCGCCCCGGCGATCTGGCTGACTTTCGCGGACTGGGCACCGACGATGACGAGCGGCTTCGAGCCTATGTCGATCAGCAGGTGAATCCGGCCGCCATCGACGACAGCGAATGCGATGCCATCCTGGCTGCGCAGAACTACACAACACTGGGAAAATCGCTCACGCAGCTTTGGCAGGATCATGTAAAGAAGGAAGGGATTCCCTACAGCGAGCGCATTCAGCCCGCCACGGAAACCGAAGCGGCCACCCTGCTAAAGGCCGTCTACAGCAAACGGCAATTGCAGGAGGTGCTGGCCGATTTCTGGCACAATCATTTCAACATCTATGGCTGGGATTACTGGGCCGCCCCCGTCTTCGTCCACTATGACCGCGATGTGATCCGCGCCAATCTGTTCGGCAATTTCTTTGACATGCTGGAAGCCGTGTCGCACAGCCCGGCCATGCTCTACTACCTGGACAACAATTCCAACTCCGGCGGCAACCCCAACGAGAACTATGCGCGGGAACTATTTGAACTGCACACCATGGGCGCGGAGAACTATTTCGGCGTCCACGCCCTCGAGGTCGGGCCGGACGGTTCCTTTGTCCATCCGGCGCCGGCTGACGAAAACGGCCGGCCGCTGCTCTACGTAGACGCCGACGTTTACGGCGCCACGACCTGCTTCACCGGCTGGCAAGTGAACGACGAGACCGGTGAGTTCCACTTCGAGGCCGCCGATCATTTCCCCTATCAGAAGTTTGTGCTGGGCCAGGCGATTCCGGACTCCCAGGGCATTCAGGACGGCTATGATGTGTTGCGCCTGCTGGCCGAACACCCCGGCACGGCGCGCTTTATCTCGCGCAAACTCTGTCGCCGATTTGTCGGCGACACGCCCCCGGAAGGATTGGTCGAACGCGTCGCTGGCCGTCTTCCATGCTGAACGAAACGCTCCGGATCAGTTGAAGAGCGTGGTTACGACAATTCTGCTATCCACAGAGTTTCGAACCATTTGGGGCGAGAAGATCAAACGACCGTTTGAGTACGCGGTTGGCCTGATGCGCGCAGTCAACACGGATTTTGTGCCCCACGATCACTTTTTCTGGCGCTATGACGAGATGGGCCAACCGCTCTTCGGCTGGCGCCCCCCCAATGGATTCCCCGACATGAAGGAGGATCTGGAGCAGCACCATGCCGATGTTGCAGCGATGGCGCTTCTGCAATTGGCTGATCGATTGGAAATATAACGAGGGGCCGAAAGACGGCGAGTATCGTACACAATTCAACCATCCCGCGGCCTACAACACAGCCGTAGGGATCGTCGACTACTGGTCCTATGCGCTGTGGGGACACACACTGCCGGACAGTGAGCGTGCGTCAGTGATCGACTTCATGGCCCATGGCCGGTCGATCACCAGCGACCTCCCACCTGACCAGATCGAAGAGCGTCTGCGCTATATGATCGGATTGATACTCATGTCACCGTCCTTTCAACTTCGCTAACTCCGTAGTTCACGATCTGTCATTCTGAGTGTGCCTCGCCGCATACCCGGCGCTCTAACTGGAATGAACGGTCATTTGTCATTCCGAGCGGGTCGGCCCGAGCACTTTCGGATCGGCAATACGCCAGCGAGGAATCTCGGCTTGCGCTATCGAGACCCTTCGCTGGTGACTTGGGACAGCGTCGTCTTAGACAAGCCGCTCAGGCCTGTCCTGAGCGCAGCCGAAGGAGTGACAGCGTATCTTGCGTAGCGAAAACGAGCTTGTTCATTGGAAGCGGGTTTACGCAGACTCTTCACCCTGTCGAAACGTTGGCGAAGAATCTCGTGATGTCTCAAATCGTGAAGTGCCGCAACTTGGTTTTTCTTTAGGGGGTCAAAATGTTTCAAACAACACGGCGAGGATTTCTGGTCGGCTGCTCATCGGCAATCGCGGCCATGGCCGGGGCCCGCCTGAGCCATGTCGCCTTCGGCAGCGCTGACGACGAGCCGAATCAGGACATTCTGATTGTCGTTTTCCTGCGCGGCGGCTGCGATGGGTTGAACGTCGTGGCGCCCATCGCTGGGGCCGATCGGGCCGCCTATGAAGCGAGCCGGGCCAATATCGCGCTGCCCGTCTCGGGCGAGAACGCAGCCCTCCCGATCAACGATCAATTCGGTCTTCACCCGGCGGCCGCGCCGCTCTTCGATCTCTATCAGGATGGGAAACTGGCCATTATCCATGCGGCCGGACTCACATCGGACACACGCAGTCATTTTGACGCCATGCAATATATGGAACTGGGCACGCCCGGCAGCAAAAGCATCACCTCCGGCTGGCTGACCCGGCACCTGCAGAGCGCAGGCAACCTGCCGGATGAGATCATCATGCCGGCGTTGGCGGTGGGCAGTCTTCAACCGGCATCGCTCTTCGGCAGTCGAGAGTCCATCGGCATGACGAATCCGAAGTCGTTCACGTTGGGCGGCAACTGGCGCTATACCGACTGGCAGCGCCATTCGCTACGCGAAATGTACACCGGGAACAGTTGGCTGCATCAATCCGGCACTCAGACGCTCGATGCGGTGGATGTGGTCGAGTATGGCGCCCCTGGAGACTATACACCGGGCAACGGCGCCGAATATCCCAACGACGGCTTCGGGCGCAACTTGCAGACCGTGGCGCAGATGATCAAGATGCAGCTCGGGCTACGCATCGCCACCGTCGATCTGGGCGGATGGGACACCCACGAATATCAGGGCGACCGTGCGGGCGGCTATTTTGCCAACCAATTGACCTCGCTGTCGCGAGGCCTGGCGGCGCTCTACACCGATCTCAGCAACGACAACGGCACCGACCACAACCAGCGCGTGACCGTTGCCGTCATGAGCGAGTTTGGGCGCACCTTCAAGGAGAACGCCAGCCGGGGCACCGATCATGGACACGGCAACGTCATGTTGGTCCTGGGCGGACGGACCAACGGCGGACAGATGCACGGGGCGTGGCCCGGATTGCAGACTGAACAACTCTACGATCGCCGTGATCTCCAGATCACGACCGACTATCGCCGTGTCCTCAGCGAGATCCTGATTCGACGCATGGGCAATCCCAACTTGGGCTACATATTCCCTGGCTACGGCGATTACGCGCCGTTGAACATTGTCCAGGGTGCGGACCTTGCGCCCAATTACGACAGCCAGCCGATTGACCCCGTGCCCACCGCAACGCCGGACTCGGGCTCAGTGCCGCCACTGCCCACGCCCATGCCGCCCCCAACCATCACGCCACCGGATGAAACGCCCGACGAAGCCGGTCCACACAAGGCCTTCCTTCCCTTCGTGCCCGGCGGCTGATCGGCTGACGGCTTGAGGAGCGCCCCAGGACCTGCAATCTGTCGTTCTCGGCAGCCAAGAACGACAGAAAATTTGGCGGTTCACGCCCAATGAGATTGTGGTATAATTTGGTAGTCAGTATGCTGATTTCGCTATCATATGGCGGCCTTTATCACGTTCTGGAAGTCGAGGGTCATTATGACGACACAAGCAATTGAGTTGAACGCAGATCTCCTCCGTTTCCTCAGGCCACTCACAGATCGTCCGCTTAATGAACTGTCTGAAGAATTGATGGTCATGGAACTCTATCGACGCCGCCAGTTATCCAGCGGCAAGGCGGCAGAGATACTCAACATGGAACGTTTTGAGTTCATTCGCTACGCGGCACGTCAGGGCATCTCTTTTCTCGACATGTCCGACGAAGAATTCGCCGCCGAATCGATTCTCTGATCGCTATGGACTTCCGCATTTCCGGACGGTTATACCGGAACGCACTCAGAGATGCGATGGAACTGTGAGTTCATCGCGTGCGACGCCCCCTCACCATCTCAGGGATTCTCAACTCGACGCACTCTCATAGCGCCGAATCCCTAACCCGAACAGATGTGACGCCTCCACAAACAACACACCCGCAAAGACTACACTCGCCGCCAACATCTCTCAGGTCGCCGCGGAAAACATCCGCCGGCACCGTCGCCATAGCGCCCACCGGGACGATCCACGTCAACACCGGCCGCAACAAGGCGGGGTAGATGCCGATTGGGTAGCGCGCCATCTGGAGGATGCCGTCGAAGACCCAGGTGAAGAGGAAGCCGGGACTCCAGAAGATCAGCCTGGCCGGCGCCAGCAACTCTGAACGTGCGGTTCTTGCAGCAAAGTCATCTGCGGCCATTTTTTCGGTTCATGAAACTTATCACACCAACAACTCGTCTACAGTCTCATCATGGATCAATACACGCTTGGACCGCGGCAGAGCAAGCCGCAATCGAATAGCCGCAGTCGCTCGCTCTGGCGGGGCGCGCTCAGCGGGGCGCTGGCTTTCGCTGTGCTGGCCGTCTTTGGCATCGGCATCGCCCTGATCGGCTACGCGCTGATCGCCACCGACCTGCCAGCGCCCGACGATCTGCAGCAACGTGCAAGCTCTTTCCAGAGCACGCGCATCCTCGACCGCGAGGGCAATCTGCTCACCGAGACCTTCGACCCCGGCGCAGGCCGGCGTACGGTCGTGCCGCTGGCGCGCATTTCGCCCTATCTGCAAGAGGCGACCATCGCCATCGAGGATGCAAACTTCTACACGCACAAGGGCGTCGATCCGGTGGCGCTGACGCGCGCACTCTACTACGCCGTCCAGGAAGGCGACATCGTTTCGGGCGGATCGACGATTCCGCAGCAACTGGTCAAGATGGTGCTGCTCTCGCCCGAACGGACGCTGCGGCGCAAGATCAACGAGGCGATTCTCTCCGCTGAGATCAGCCGTCGCTACTCCAAAGATCAGATCCTCGAAACCTATCTAAACGAACTCTTTTACGGCAACTTTGCCTACGGCATCGATGCCGCGGCCGAGACCTACTTTACCAAGGATGCCAGCGAGCTGACGCTGGGCGAGGCAACGCTGCTGGCCGGGCTGCCCCAATTGCCCGCCTACTACGATCCCTACAGCCACCCGGATCGAGCCAAGGAACGCCAAAGCGTGGTGCTTGGCCTCATGGTCGAGAACAACAAAATCACCCAGGCCGAGGCTGACGCTGCCTGGCAGGAGCCGCTCAACTACGCGCCGCTGGAGTTCAATCTGGAGGCGCCCCATTTCACGCTCTATGTCCAGCAACAGTTGGAGGCGCTGCTCGGTCCCGAGGCGCTCTACCAGACCGGGCTCAACGTGACGACCACCCTCGATCCGGCGCTGCAGGAAGCGGCAGAGCGCATCGTGCGAGATCAGGTCGCGCAGCTTGCCGAGCACAATGCGTCCAACGGCGCGCTGGTGGCCATGCGCCCCGACACAGGCGAGGTGCTGGCGCTGGTCGGCAGCGCCGATTTTGACAACGTCGAGATCGACGGACAGGTCAACATGGCGCTGGCCCCACGCCAGCCCGGCAGTTCGATCAAACCCTTTGTCTACCTCTCGGCCTTTGAGCAGGCCGACAAGCCGGCTGCCGAGCGCTGGACACCGGGCACGTTGGTCGCCGACATCAAAGAAGAGTTTCCCGACGGGGCCAATCCACCCTACGTGCCGGTCAACTACGACGGCAAGGAACACGGGCTGGTCACCGTGCGCACGGCGCTTGGGCAGCAGCTACAACATTCCGGCTGTGCGTGCGCTCCAGCAAGTGGGATTGCCCAATTTCCTGGCCCTGGCGGAGCGACTGGGCATCACGACCCTGACGCGCCCCGACTACGGGCTGAGCCTGAGCCTGGGCGGCGGCGAGGTGCCGCTGATGGAACTGACCGGCGCCTTTGCAGTGCTGGCCAACGGGGGCGAACGCGTACCACCTGCCACCATCCTGGAGATCCGCGACAGCGCCGACAATCTGCTCTGCCAACATGGCAGCGACCGCCCCTGTCTGCCCGCCGCTCCCGAGGAACTGGTGGTCAGCCCGGTCGACGCCTTCCTGATCACCGACATCCTGCGCGACAACGAGGCGCGCATGCCATCGTTTGGACCAAGTTCGCTGCTGCGACTGGATCGCCCGGCCGCGGTAAAGACCGGCACCACCAACGACTTCCGCGACAACCTGACCGTCGGCTACACGCCCCAGTTGGTCACCGGCGTCTGGGTGGGCAATGCCGACAACTCGCCCATGCGCGACATTTCGGGCGTCAGCGGGGCCGGCCCGATCTGGAACCAGTTCATGACGACCGCATTGGCCAACGAACCGGTCGTCGATTTTTCGCCGCCGCCCGGCGTGCAGTTGTTCGAGGTCTGCGCCGACACCGGCGTCACGATCCGGACGTCAGCCGATGGCGAAGGTGGAAGCGCTTCTGACAACGAAGGGGATGCGGCTCGGAAGACCGCCTGCCCAGAGACCCGGCGCCAATTCTTTGCCGCTGACCGGCCGCCGTTGCCACCAGAGCGCGATCTCTATCAACGCATACGGCTGGACAAAACGACGGGCAAGCTGGCCACCGAGTTCACGCCGACCGGCGCCATCGAGGAAAAGGTCTTCAAGGTCTATCCGGACGAGTATCGACAGTGGGCCGAGGAGCACGGCATCCCTCAGCCGCCGGGCGACCAGAGCGAAGCCTTCCAGTTTGCGCCCAATGTATCCATACGCCAGCCGGTGGAGGGCGAGGTCCTGAGCGGCGTTGTAACCGTACACGGCAGCGCCGACGTATCGGCCTTCGAAAGCTACGAACTGCAATATGGCATCAGCCACGATCCGGGCGCGTTCAGCCGCCCGTTCAGCGGTCCGCACGGCAATCCCGTGATCGACGGGGCGCTCGGCCAGTGGGATGTGTCCGGGCTCTACGATGGGCCGCACACGTTGCGCCTGGTTGTGCGAGACACCTTCGGCACGGAGTACGAATCGCGAATGCGTGTATTCGTGGAGAATGCCGTGCCGACGCAGCCGCCGCCCGCAACGCCCACATGGACGCCCCTGCCCCCCACCGACACGCCCACGCCGACGTTGTTGCCGACGATTGAGCCGACTCCTGTGCCGACCAACGCGCCGCCGGCCGATCTGCCGACAGAGACGCCGACCCCCTTGCCGACCATCGCGCCGCCGACGGCCACTGTTTCGGCCGGGCCGACGCCGACATGGACGCCGCTGCCGGCAGATCCACCAATCACGGACACGGAGGTCGTCACAGGGAGCGGGCAGATCGGACAGACGGACGTGATCACGCCGTGATCGGTGGGCGGGCAAAATCATCTTCCATGACAGCGCTGTATAACGCGACATTCATATCGCAGCGCCGCTCGCCAGATGAGACAGCCGGCTACGACATAAATGTCGTGCTACAGAGGAAATCAGATGGAGAAGAGAGTTGAGGCATACTGGCGAGCGTACCGCGAGGCTCTGCCTGCAGACGCCGACGAGCCGCACCTCTTCGAGGCCTTTGGCTTCGGCGACACGCCGCAGATGGCAGATGCACTCGGATCGCTGGTCGTTGCGGGGATCAAGACGGCGACCTGTTCGTTGCTGTGGGAGTACGAAGCGAGCGATGATCCCTTGCCCAAAGTCGGTGACTATAGCATCGTGCTCGACGGAAAAGGCGAGCCGATCTGCGTCATCCAGACGACCGAGGTGACCATCACGCCTTACAACCAAGTCGATGCCCAGTTTGCCTTCAATGAAGGCGAGGGCGATCGTTCACTGGCCTACTGGCGCGAGGCGCACTGGGGATTCTTCGGCCCCTATTGCACAAAGATGGGATGGACGTTGAGCGAGGAGATGCCGCTGGTGTGCGAGCGGTTTCGGGTGGTGAAGAAGTAGGAGAGTGGGGCAGTAGGGTTGTGGGGAGGATATGGCGAGTGATCGTTCTTCATCCCTACAACCCTACTGCCCCACTTCCCTACAGAGCAGTTCTAGATGAACAAGATCTGTGCCCCCTCGGCACGTTCCAGGAACTCCATGGCGCCGATGATGTCGTCGACCTCGTCGACCAGCATCTCGCGGTCCAGGTGCATCATCTCGGCGGCCATCTGGCAGGCGTAGACGCCGGCGCCGGAGTCGTGGATCATCTCCAGGAACTCGCCGACCGGCGGCATATCGAGCTTGTCGATCTCCTTCTTCATCATGCTGGTGGCCAGATCGGTCATGCCAGGGAAGCCGCCGACCATCTGCGGCATGTGCATGGCCGGATTGCCCACCGGCACCACTTTCAGATTGTTGACCTTGGTCTTGGTGATGATGTCCATCCCCCAAAACGTAAAGAACAGGTCACACTCGATGCCCATCATGCGCGCGGCATTGGCCAACACCAGGCCCGGATAGGCCATATCCAACGAGCCTTTGGAGCAGATAATCGCCAACTTGCGTTCTTTTTCTTCCATGGTTTGGGTCTCCCTTGAACTCATAGCGTTGTGAAATTTCAGCGATTTCTGCTGCGTGCTGCTTGCTGCGTGAAAATTGATGTCAAGCGAGATCCAAACGCCCTCGCCGATCCCTTTTTCACGCAGCACGAAGCACGCAGCATTTTCTAAATGCACCCCTTCGGCTTGCCCAGCCCGGCAATCCGTGCGACTTTCTTGGCGGGGCCCTTCGGATACAGCGCGTAGAGTTCCTTGGTGTTGACGCCGGAGCGCTTGCTGATGGCCCGCAGGGTCGGCGACTGGCCGGTGCTGGCGTACTCGTCGCGCACAAAGTTGATCACAACCCAGTGTCGATCGGTCAGTTCGTCGATGCCTTCCTCAGCGGCCAACACAGCGGCGATCTCCGGGGTCCACTCGTTGGGGTCGGTCATGAATCCTTCTGCGTCAAAACTTACGGTCAGATCTGCTACGGTGCTCATTTCTGGTGGTTCCTTTCGGTGATCTCAAATGGTATTTTATGTTTCGAAAATACGGGATTCCGGCCTTCGGCCTGAGATTACGAGATTGGAGATCGATCCGAATCTCACAATCTCCTACTCTCCCAATCTCTCAATCTCAATCTAACTATACTGCGCCGACACCTTCTTCAACACCTGCATGGTGATGGCCAAACCACGGCGCACCTCAGGATCTCGCATCTCACGCAGCAGACCGAACATGGAGGTCGGCAGTTCGTCGGCCTCACCTTCGACTGCCTGGAAGCCGCTGGTCAGGCTGTTGACAAGGTCCATCATCTGCGGCTGGGTCAGGGCCTTGACCGTGTTGAGGATGAGCACGACGTTGTCGCCCAGTTGGCGCACATCGTCCTCGGTGAAAGAGGTCACGATCTGGTCCATCACATATTGGCCCTGGCGCACGAAGCCGAAGTATCCTTTCTGCTCCATGTCGTTGAGCATCAGAATGGCCTGTTCGACCATGTCCTGGCTCAGCGGCGCAAAATCCTTGACGAAGTCGTTGGCGCTCTCCACCTGATCCAGCAGTTCGTTGAAGGTGCGGGTGTTGCGGGCCAGACGCTTGGCCAGTTGGGCCACATCCTCAAGTTGGACGTAGGCCTGGATCTCCTCCAGTTGCTCGACGGTCACGGCGTAGACGTCGTTGATCACCGGCGTCAAGTCCTCGCGAAGCTCATCCCATTCGCGTTGGCGGCGGCGGTCTTCGTAGGCCTTCTCGCTGAGGTAGGCGACTTGCTCGCCCAGGGCAGCGACGCTCACGGTCAGTTGGTCCAGCTTGCGATTGAGTTCATCCAGCCGATCGATGTCGGCCACACTTTCCGGATACTTCTGCCATTGCTGTGCTCATGATTGCGCCCCTAGCCCCACTTGCCGGCCATGCTCATCTGGGCCGGAATCGGCAGTTCCTTGCCCTTGAGCAGAATGTTCCAGTACATCCAGCGGAACATCATCTTGCCCCAGTGGTTGACACGCGACTCCTGCAAGAGCGAGAACGGCCCGACGCCCGGCAGCGGGAACTTGCCCGGCAGCGGCTCAACATCGTAGTTGAAGTCGATGAGAAAGCCCTTGCCGAAACCCGACTCGATGTAGCAGTTGGCGTGGCCGTCGAAGGTAGGCCGCAGTTCCAGCCCATCCAGATAGCGCAGAAAATTCTCGATGAAGACATCGACCTGAAAATGGGCGACCGAACCGGCCTTGGAACTGGGTAAGTCGGTCGCATCGCCGAGGACGAAGACATTGTCGAAGTCCTTGGCCTTGAGCGTGAACTTTTCGGTCGGGACGAAGCTCAGGTCATCGCCGAGGCCGGAGCGCTCGATCACCTCGGAGCCCATGTTGACCGGCACGGAGACCAACAGATCGTAGTCGACCTTCTGCTCGTCGTAGGAGTAGATGGCCTTCTCCTCCGGCTCCACGCGCTCGATGTTGAACTCGGTCACGACGTTGATGTTCTTCTGCTCCAGGATGTCGCCCAGCCGTTGGGCCGCAATCGGCTTGGTGAACGCCTGCGGCAGCGGCGTGACAAAGGTCAGGTCGACGCGATCGCGCAGCCCCTGTTCGTGAAAGAAGTAGTCGGCCAGGAACATGAACTCCAGCGGGGCCACCGGGCACTTGATGGGCATTTCGGCCACATTGAGGACAAGGCGACCGCCCTCCCACGTGCGCAGGAACTTGTGCAATGCCACGGCCCCGTCGGGCGTGTAGAAGTCGAAGATAGTCTTGCGCCACTCGTCTTCGGCCAGTCCCGGCGTCTCATCCGGCACGATGCGTGACCCGGTCGCGATAACCAGATAGTCGTAGGCAAGATAGCGGTTGTCCTTGGCAATGCGCACCCGATTCTGATCCGGCTCGATGGCCTCGATCTCAGAGATGATGATCTCGATGCCGTAGGGCAGGTAGTCGCGCTTGGGCTTAACCACGTCGGCCTTGCTGTAGGTGCCGAAGGGAATAAACAGAAAGCCGGGCTGATAGTAGTGGACCTCATTCTGGTCGACGACCGTGATCTGCCATTCATCCCGATCCAGTTCGTGGGAAAGACGATTGGCCACCATGGTCCCGGCCGTGCCGCCCCCCAAAATCAACAGCTTCTTCATGAACCTCACCTCTTGGAATCTCTTCTGTAACAAAAATCTCTTCTATATCTTCGTCAGTTCAGCGATATTCTGTAGCGTCAGATAGAACTGATTGCGTTCTTTGATGATGTGAGAAACGATGTCGGCCATGCGTTGGACAAAGGCCAGCACACGTTTCTGCTCGTCTGGTCCGATTCTGTGAACATCGTCGACATGCGCCTCGACCAATGCCACGGGCAGATCCAGATCGGTGGCGATTCGCTGCATACGCACCTCATCAGGCGGCCACGATGTGGGTGCAATGCCGCCGACCACCAACATGGCGCTCAGATCGGCCCCCACGCGGATCAATCCCCGCGCGCAGAGCAGCCCAAGGTGGCTTTCGATGAAGGCGGGATGCATGCTGGGATCGGCGGCCAGGTTGGCCCACTGCTGCATGCAGAGTTTGCGTGCCACCGGCGATGTCTCGGCCGCGGTGTAGAGGCCGCAGGGATTGGATGGGCGTGTCACCAACTCGCCCTTCAAATCCGTGATCAGGATCATCACGCCCATCAGGTCGGCAAAGGTGTCCTGGATCAGCTCGACACAGTCGAGGGGCAGCAGCTTGCGCACGCTGGCCGCGGCGCCGGGCGCCTGTTCGCTCTTGCCATTGTTCCCGCCGTTGCGAGATTGAAGCCAGGTGTCGATCTCGTCCTGTGGGAAACGCCACTGATTCCCTACCTTGACCGCGGGCACGCGCCCGTTGTCCGCCATGCGATAGATGGTCGTGCGGTCAACGTGAAGAATCTCTTGCAACTGCCGGGTTGTCAGGTAATTCGCCATTCGTGAAAATTCTCAATTCCATGCCGTATTCGGAAACTTTTAGCGCAACGTAATGCATTGAGTCACATTTGATGCATCATGCTGCATCAGAAGCATAGCAAGTGACAGCAAAGTTGGCACGTGACAAATGTCCCGAATTTTTTGGGACATTTTGGGACATGGTCAGATTTACGATGTTTGCCCAGCCTCAACGCCGGTGCTACCCTTTATATTGACACGCGATATTGTAGCTGTAGCCAGATACTGATAGACCGCGGATTTGGCGGATGAGGCGAATTCCCGCGGATAAAAACCGAATCAATCAGATTTTATCCGCCTAATTCGCCAAATCCGCGGTCCATTTTCGCCGCCATAATTTCAAAAGGGACCCAACCAATATGACCACAATTTTGACCCTGATCGACGGAATGCGGCCCGATGCCATCGACGCCGCCGGATGCACCAACCTGCAGGCATTTCGCAGCCGCTCTTCCTACACCATGCAGGCCCAGTCCGTCATGCCCAGCGTGACGCTGCCCTGCCACATGTCGATCTTCCACAGCGTCCCGCCGAGCCGCCACGGCGTGATCACCAACGACTGGATGCCCATGGCGCGCCCGTTGCCCGGCCTGGTCGAGATGGCGACCGCCGCCGGGAAGACGTGCGCGTTCTTCTACAATTGGGAGCCATTGCGCAACCTCAGCAGGCCGGGCAATTTGAAACTCTCATTTTTCCGGGACAACTGCAAGCAACGTGACGGAGACTACGAAAACGTTGGCGAGGCGCTGCGGTATATCGAAAGCGAGCAGCCGGACTTCGCCTTTGTCTACCTGGGCAGCGTGGATGAGTTTGGCCATCTCCACGGCTGGATGACCGCAGGCTATCTGGAACAC
This sequence comes from uncultured Chloroflexia bacterium, assembly GCA_963698255.1. Lineage (GTDB taxonomy): Bacteria > Chloroflexota > Anaerolineae > Caldilineales > Caldilineaceae > JAWKOK01. The sequence goes on from CAVOQD010000036.1 coordinate 46,020, forward strand.
CTGAACCATGTGGACAAGCGCAGTCGGCATGCTGCTCGACGCTCTGCCGGACGCCCACGTGCTGATCCAGTCGGATCACGGCGGCCACGACCGCTCCCACGGCACAGACGCGCCCGAGGACATGAACATTCCATGGATGGTCGCCGGACCGCAGGTGAAGGCGGGACACGTGATCGAGACCCCGGTCTCGCTGCTGGACACGGCGCCGACATTGGCCAGGATCATGGGGTTTGCGGCGTATGGGGATTGGGAGGGAAGGAGCGTCGAGGAGATCTTTGCGGATTGATTACCTCAAGACAACCAAAAAGGACCGCTTTCTCGGGGGAGAAAGCGGTCCTTTTTTCGTTCAATGAGCGAGGCCCATCGAACGCTGCTGGTCTTCCAACATTATGCAGTCGGCTCTGCGTGGGCACTGTCGAGCGTCTGCAAACGCTGGCCGACAGCCACCAACATGGCGCCGACCCGGCCACGCACGTTCAATGGCCGACGAATGCGCCCCTCGCGAGAACGCTGCCTTGCACGCTCTTTCTCTGCTGCCTGCAACCGGTCACTGAAGATCACCTGTGCAAGAAGTCTCATATCCGGGTCCATCATGATCGATTTCTCCACTGCTATTCAACCAACGGCTGGTCTCATCCGCTGGGATTCTTGTCAAAGTCTCACTTCCGGCGAGATCGGTAGAACTTGTGCATCGGCACAAATCCCTGGCGCCGTTGACTGATGTTTGGCCTGCCGCCAAACGCCGGATCACTGCTCTTTTGAGCGCCGAGCAACCGCTGCATACGCATACGCTCAGCCTCGCTCTGTCGATCTCGTTCGATTTCGAACGCTACATTCTGAAGCACGTTATTTGAGTAAACCATACAGGACCTCACTTTCTCATTCGACGCACGTTCGGTGCGTTGTCGCCTCTCTTCGTTCCGTCCTGCCGGTTTCCATCCGTGTGCGCCGTCGCCCAGGTTTTCAAACCTGTTCAGCTTGCGTAGCGGCGCTGCATGGTCTCACCCAGGGCCACAAACCGGCTGCCAAGCCAGTGCGCTCCTCGGCAATAGACATGCTGCACACGGCTAGCCAGCGGCTGCGAACGGTTGCCGGCCAACTTCGCCAACATCCTCTGTTGCTGAGCCTGGCGCACAAGCTCTTGATGACGCTCCCGCCCGACCTCAACATCTCGCATACTGAGCAACATGGTTAGCCCTCCTGCTGCTGATTGTGTCCAGACGCTCTGAATCAGATCGCCCGGACAGATTGTGAAAGATCGCTTGCGAAACACGCTTTCTTCATGTATCATATGTGTGCCGTGTTTCGTGCGCACCCACAAAGTAACACATAAAATACACAATGTCAACACCCAAAACACACAAATTTACACAGATCGCACATTTCTCTCGACAGATAGCGGCTAAACCTAGCTCGAACCCGGCCGGAATGGATACATAGTCATGCACACAGAAGACCCCTTGGCCGGCGCCCGCATCCTGTTGCAGGAGATGCAATCGAAACGCACAACCACGCCCGTCGATGCAGATCCACGGGGCGATCAGATGCAGACCGACGCGACCGGCGAGACGGCCAGGGAGATCCTCGGCCGGTGGAATGCGGATGAGGCGCTCCAGGCGGCCGCTCTTCTGCACAGCCACGCCTGCGACGGGGCAATCGACATCGCCCGGATCGAAGAAGTCTGCGGCTCTGACGTTGCTCGGCTCTGCCACAACTACCAGTGTTTGACAGCAATCGATAGTGAACTCGTCGAAAAAACTGATTCGACGCCTCGTGTGCCGACATCATTTGGGCCGCAGAACCGTGCGACAGAAAGCCGAGAATACCGAAGAAGTTTTCTGAAGAATCGGGTGTCCAAGCCGGAGGGCTGGTATGGAAATCCATTGGCGCTGGACCGAATCCGCGCCTATTGCGCAGCCTACAGCGACCCCAGGCTCGGGTTCCTGCATGCCGCCGTACTCTGGCAGCGCTTTTTGGCCATCAGAGAGAGCGATGCCGCCGCTCAAATCTACACCGATGAAGCGACTCAGTTGCTCGGCCCCTTCCTGGAAATGCTGGGCATGCGGCAACTGCGTGCCGAACTGCTCGAATGGTTCGCCGGCCGCCGGCGCACCCGCCAGAAGCTGGAAACAGCGCCCAGATCGTTGCTGGACGCCATCAAGCTACATGTGCAAACCTGGCTGCCGAACGCCGACATCAACACAGAAAACACACAAATACACAATTTTGATGCGTACCATACGGCCATCCGTACACACGCTGCACCCCAGATTCCAACAGTGGAGATCACGGTCGAGACGGATTTGTTGTGCTACGAGGCCCTTTATTGGCTGCACCAGCTCTTCATTCCCGTCGAAGGCGCCATGGTCGACAACATTGCGGCCAGCCGCATGAACGGCTATCGCGGACTCTCCACCGGCGTCATGGCGCCGGCGGCCATCGAAAACGTCATTCCGGGCGCGCCCCTTGCGGCCATCCACGAAGCCGAACTGGAGAACGCACAGCGGGTGCGCGTCAACTTTCGCATCGCCACCCACGAGATGAACGAGGTCAATCGCTGGGGATTGGCTGGGATCCTCATGCGCGGTCGTCTGCCGGACGAGCGGGCCGGCGGCTGGTGGCAGCAGGCGAAAGAGGGTCTCAAAGCCATCGAATCGGCCCAGTTGGGCGAGTTGCCGGACACGCTCTACGTCTTCAGCCCCCACGGCCAGCTCTTTCGCTTTCGCCGCGGCTGCACCGTGGTCGACTTCGCCTATCACGTCCACTCCGAACTGGCCGACCGCTGCTCCCGCTTCTATGTCAACGGCGTGCCGGTTGAGCCGGCCTTTGTGCTCCACCATCTCGACCTGGTCGAACTCGAACACGATCCGCTGGCGCCCGGCCCGACCCAGGTCTGGCTGGATGCGGCGCGCACGAGTCGTGCACGCGGCAGCATCGAGCGCTTCCTCAAACGCCAGGGGCAAGGCGTCTACCAAGGCCAGAAGATCGTCGAAGACCGGCGCAAGGTGCTGGAAAAACATTACGGCTTCAGCATCCCCGATCACCGCATCAACCAGGCGGTCGCCCTCACCATGCGACGCCTCAAGCTGACGCGAGTCGACGAGCTTTTTACCGAGATCGCGGCCGGGCGTTGGTCCGCCGACCGCATGTTGCACACGCTCTTCGAGGCTGAGGTCACACAACAGGTCAAGCTGCCAAGAGGGCTGGGCATCCGCCCACAACAGCTTCAACTCGCCCAGTGTTGCCGCCCCAAACCGGGCGACGATATCGTGGGCCGAGTGCAGCAACGCCGTGGCGTGGCGACCGGACTCAAGGTGCATCGTCGGGATTGTGCAAAAATCGCCCAGCATCTCGAAAGCGGCGATGAGTACCTGGAGCTACGCTGGCGGCTCCAGCCAAAACTCAAGACTACGGCCCTGCTCGAGATGTCCGCCCTCAACGACGACGGACTGCTGGGCGAGGCAATTCACCAGATCTACACTTGGGTGCCTCGAACAACGCTTCACAAAGTTGAGGCGGTTGCGCGCCATGGCATCGCCCAATTGCGCTTCACCATCGAAGCGGAAAGCAACGAAATCCTCGATGAGATTGAAAAATCGTTGCGTACGTTGCCCAACAGACAGGTAGACCGGGTGCAACGACTCAGCCTGCCCCCGTCTGAGCAGGCCGAGATGGCGGCCATGCATGCAGCCGGCAGCAGCAATCCCTACAGCCGCCTCCCGGTCCACGACCGGGAGATGTTTTTCGGGCGCTCCGACGATCTGAGCCGGGTCATGGATTGGCTGCGGGCCGGCGCCGGCAGCGTCTGGCTGCGCGGCCAGAAGCGGGTCGGCAAGACGTCACTGCTGTTGCATCTGCGTCGCTATCATCTGGAAGAGCATGGGTTCGTGCCGGTCTATGTCGATTTCCAACTCCTGGGCAGCATGGAGGACGCAGATATCTTCTACGAAGTTGCCGGCGCCATCTACAGCGAGCTGCAGGCCGACACCAATCGCACATCCAACCGGCTGGATGAGGTCGGCGCACCGCTGCGCGACCTCTTCTACCACGATCCGCAGGCCCAGTTCGTCGCCTATCTGCGCAGCGTACAGCGACGCCTCGGCGCGCGCCGGTTGGTTCTGTTGATCGATGAGTTCAGTCGCACCATCGACGCCTACCGGCGCGGCACGCTGGACGAAAGCTTCTTCTACCAGTGGCGCGGCTTCATGTTGGCGACCATGCCGGCCATCAGCTTCGTCACCGTCGTCCAGCAGAAAACCTACGATCTACTGGCGGTGCAGCGTGCGCAGGAGGATGTCGATCCGATTTGGGAGCTACTCGAACTGGGAGAACAGCGCGTACTTCGCCCGTTGGACGAGAACGATGTGCGCCGGCTGATCGAGTGGCCGATCCGCAACTTCCTGGAGTATTCGCCTGAGACCATCGACAGCGTCGCCCGGCTGACCGGCGGCAGCCCATTTCTGATTCAGGCCTTCTGTTTCAAGTTGGTGACACACATGACCCGATTTGACCGGCATCAGGTCAGCAGCGAAGATGTAGAGACGGTACGGATGGAGTTCATGCTGCCTCACGAGAGTCTCTTTTCGCACATGCTGGATCTGATCCACGGCGTCGGGCATACCGTCACCCAAGTATTGGCCCGTATTGCTGAAGAAGAACCGGACCGGCCGATCACGTGGGCGCAGTTGCGCGAAGAGATGCCTGAAATCGGCGACGAACGCCTGGAGCGCACACTGCAAAAACTGGCGGCGCAGGATATACTGATCCAGGTCGATGACCGTGCCTGGCGATTTGGCAGCCTGTTGTTTCAGCAATGGCTGGCGTTGAATAGCACGGGCTAGCGGTCCAACAAACAAATTCCGGCGTACACCCCTCGTTCTTCGTTCTCGCACTCGTTCTCGCCTTCAACGACGATTACGAGAACGAAGAACGAGAACGAAGACCCAGCGGAGGGGAGCGATGGCCCCAGTAACAGATATTTTCTTTGGACGTGAACGACAGTTGCGAGAGATTGTGCAGGGCGTGCTCGCCCCGCAGCCGGCAAGTTTCTCGGTCGTCGGCACGAAGTATGCGGGCAAGACGCGCCTGCTACACTACCTCGCCGCTGAAGAAGGGCCGCTGCTCAATGAAGAGATGGCCAACTGGCGCTCCCCGCGCTTCCAGGACGAGACGCGCATTGTGGTCGCCTTGATCGACTGCGACTGGCCTGAAGCGCAGCAGGATCTGCTCGGGTTCATGGCCGAGCATCTGCGCAAGAGCGTCGAGGCTGAACGAATTAACCTCGATCTGGGACGCGGTGACTGGACAATCGTCCATGGGGCGTCGTATCTGGCAGATCGCCCGACAGCTCAGCCAACTGGGCTATCGGCTTGTGTTGGTCATGGACAACTTTGACCGGATTTTCGAGCACCAACTGATCCAACAGGACACCAGCGACGAACTGCGACCGCTGACCATGGAGATGGCGCTGGTCGTCGCCACCCAACAGCCGCTCCACGATCTGGACCGGGAGTTGGCTGCCTCCCCCCTGTTCAACGTGATGTCCCAAATTTTCCTGGGCCTGGTCGATGCGGACGCAGCCCGGACATGGATCGCTGCCTACGCGAAGCAGTATCCCGGCATCAGCGATATGACCGACCTATTGCTGAAACTCACCGGCGCCCATCCCTTTCTGCTTGACCGCATCGGCGACATCATGTCGGAAGTCACCCAATTTCTGCCGCCCGATCAACAGATGGACAACACGCACAGCGAACTATTTCGGCTGCGGCTGGCCGAGCATGGCCGTCTGCTCTTCACGACCCAATGGCGCAAACTACAGACGCCGCCCCCACGAATTGCCGAGGCCACCGTGCAGGCGCTGTTGGCACGGTTATTAAAAGGTCATCTCAAGGCGGCCGACGTTCAGCGGGACTATTTTGCCGCGTTGAACTGGCTGATCAACCAGGCCGTGGTCGCCTTCGGCAGCCAGGGCTATCAGATCTATTCGCCCCTCTTCGTCGAATACCTGGCCGCGCAGATGGGTGAATCCATCGCGGCAGAGACAGCCATGATGCCCGCCGTCGAAAGCGTGCCGGACCTGCCGATCTATCAGCAATTGACCAAGACCGAGGTGGCGCTGCTGCGCTATTTCCAGACCCACAGCCGCACAATCGTCTCGCCGGAACAACTGCTCGCCGATGTGTGGCAGCGTCCCGACGCCTCGCCCCGTCGCGTGCAGGAGGCTATTCGCCGGCTGCGTCTGCAACTGGTCGAAGCCGATCCGCCGGTTGGTGACATCGAAAATGAGCGGGGGCGAGGCTACCGATTCATCCCTGCTTCATCCCCGCAGTGAGATAATCTTAATGTTTTCAAATACCCTTGTTGTGATCAAAGGCGCGGGCGATCTGGCCAGCGGCATCGCCGTCCGCCTGTTTCGTTGCGGATTCCCCGTCATCATGACCGAAATCGAGCGCCCGCTGGCTGTGCGGCGGACCGTCTCGTTTGCCGAGGCGGTCTTCAGCGGCGAGACCACGGTTGAGTCAGTTCCGGCTCGTTGCTGGACGCTGGCCGAACTGGGTGAGTTGGCCGGTCAGGCGCCGGCAAAACTGCGGGAGCGCGCCCGACAGCAGATCCCTGTTGTCGTGGATCCAGACGCAAAAATCGTGACGGCGGCCAAGCCCGATGTCGTCATCGACGCCATCATGGCCAAACGCAACCTCGGCACGCGCATCAGCGATGCGCCAATTGTGATCGGCCTCGGGCCAGGGTTCTCGGCAGGTTGCGATTGCCATGCGGTCATCGAGACCAATCGCGGCCACAGTCTGGGCCGCGCGATCTGGGCGGGGCAAGCACAGGCGGACACCGGGCAACCGGGCGAATTGCCGAGCATCGGCATGAAACGGTCAAGGGTGCTGCGCGCAACGACAAGCGGCCATGTTGTGGGCGCACCGTCCATCGGCCGGCAAGTCAGCGACGGCGATGAGATCGCCAACATTGTCGACGAATGGGGGGCGCTATCGCCCATCGTCGCCCCGTTTGACGGCATTCTGCGCGGCATCATCCACGCCGGCGTGCCGGTAGAGCCGGGCATGAAGATCGGCGACGTCGATCCCCGCATTGAGTCGGGCAACTGCCACACAGTTTCAGACAAATCACTGGCCATTGCCGGCGGCGTCCTGGAGGCGCTGCTGACGATGATGAATCGTACAGAACAAGAGTAGGACAGAGAGTATGCCTTCATTCAGCCTTTTTGCCGTAGAAAATCTGCCCCTGTTCCATTCCGGAGACGACATCCCTGGACAGATCGCCGAGAAGCTTGCGGCCATGGGCGAGACGCTCCAACCGGATGATATCGTGGTGATTGCGCAGAAGATCGTGAGCAAGGTGGAGGGGCGTGTTGTGCCGTTGGCCCAGGTGATACCCGACGACGAGGCCGAACGGGTGGCCGCCCTCACGGACAAAGATCCACGCGTCGTCAAGACGATTCTAGACGACGCTCGAAGCATCGTGCGCAGCCTCCCCGGCCTGCTGATCGTCGAGCAGAGCAGCGGCTGGATCTGCGCCAACGGCGGCGCAGATCGCAGCAATGTCGGGAAGGACGAAGATGAGGGGCTGTTGCTGCTGCCCGAGGATTCGGACGCCAGCGCAGGGCGCATTCGCAACGGGCTGAAAGAACGGACCGGCGTGGCCCCGGCGGTCATCATCAACGACAGCCATGGGCGGCCCTGGCGGTTCGGCACGGTGGGCATCAGCATCGGCTGCGCGGGGCTGCCGCCGCTCTGGGATCAGCGCGGCCTGCACGATCTCTTTGGCCACGAATTGGTGGCGTCCGAAGAGTGCATCGCCGATGAGCTTGCCGCGGCCGCAAGCCTGCTTATGGGCCAGAGCGACGAAGGCTGCCCTGTGGTGGTCGTGCGCGGCTACCGGTTGCCTGCAGGCGATCGAGCCCAAGCCGGCAGTTTCGCTTCAGCGACCGGCAGCAATGGATGCGTTCCGCTAGCCGGCTCGCTGCGCTATTTTCCCAAAGCCACAACAAACCCTTGAGCGTCGATTCGGAGTGTGCTACACTGCTTCAAGAACACCGAAACACCGGCACCGAAAAACATTACCCATCAGGAGGTCTTTTCTGGACAGCAATACACTAGCGCGCCGAATCGTAGATTTGGTCGAAGAGAAACAGGCGGCGGACATTTTGCTGCTCGACATTCACGAGCAAACGTCTCTGGCGGACTATTTTGTGATCGCCACGGTCGACAATGAACGACAGGCTTCGGCCATCCAATCCGATCTACTGGAAAAGCTCAAGATCGAGGTCAATGTCCGTCCGTTGCGCATGGAAGGCGTTGATCAACGGGGCAGCGGCTGGGTCGTCCTCGACTATGGCGATGTGATCGTCCATCTCTTCACGCCGGAGATGCGCGAACATTACGACCTTGAGGGCCTCTGGCAAGCGGGCAACGTGGTCGTCAAGGTTTTCTGATCGTAGAGTCGTACCGGTGTGATAGACCACTCGTAGGACAACAGAGAAGACAGTTTTCGCAGAGATGGAATCCATCTCTGCGTTTTTCGCGTGCAAAAAAGAGAAGTCCGACACCACGCGGATGTCGGACTTCTTTTTCAGCAAATGACCTCGGAGAGGTGTTCAGGACCACCTCCCCGAGGTCATTTGCGCCGCGATACGCGGGATCAATTTTCCAGCGTGCTGGTATCACCCACCGGCTGGCCCAGGATCTGCGCCTTGAGCAGACGGCGCATGATCTTGCCGCGAACGCGTCTTGGGCAGATTGGGCACGAACTCGATGACCGCGGGCACGGCAATCGGGCCGACCTCGTGACGCACGTGAGCCTTCAACTCGGCCACCAGATCGTCTGACCCCTCCTGGCCGGCGTTGAGGATGCAGAAGGCGTGGATCACATTGCCCTTCAGCTCATCGGGGACGCCGACACAGGCGGCCTCGGCCACCACCGCATGGCTGACCAGAGCGCTCTCGATTTCGGCGGTGCCCAGTCGGTAGCCGGAGACCTTGATCACGTCGTCCATGCGACCGATGATCCAGAAGTAGCCGTCCTCGTCCTTGCGTGCGCTGTCGCCGGTGAAGTACCAGCCGAAGTCGGCGAACTCGCCCCAGTAGGTGTCGGCATAGCGCTGGGGATCGCCCCAGATGGTGCGCGCCATGCCCGGCCACGGGTGCTTGATGACCAGGTAGCCGTCCTCGTTGGGATCGCAGCTTGTGCCGTCCTCGCGCACGACGTCGGCCTGGACGCCCGCAAAGGGCAACGTGCCGCTGCCCGGCTTGAGCGGCACGACCGGCGTCGGCGTGATCATGAAGCCGCCGGTCTCGGTCTGCCACCAGGTGTCCATGATGGGGCAGCGTCCTTGGCCGATATGCTCGTGGTACCAGCGCCAGGCCTCAGGGTTGATGGGCTCGCCCACCGAGCCGAGCAGACGCAGGCTGCTCAGATCATGGCGCTCGGCCCATTCCTCGCCAAAACGCATCAGCGCGCGGATGGCCGTCGGCGCGGTGTAGAGGATCGAGATGTTGTAGCGCTCGATCTGCTGCCACCAGCGATCCGGGTAGGGATAGCCGGGCGCGCCTTCGTAGATGAAGCTGGTTGCGCCCAGAATCATGGGCGCGTAGACGATGTAGCTGTGGCCCGTGATCCAGCCCGGATCCGCGGCGCACCAGTAGCGGTCATCCTCTTTGATGTCGAAGACGGTCTTCAGCGTGGTGGCGATGTGGACCTGGTAGCCGCCGCAGGTGTGAAGCAGGCCCTTGGGCGCGCCGGTGGTGCCGCTGGTGTAGAGGATGAAGAGGGGATCTTCAGCGCCCATGACCTCAGTTTCGCAGTAGGGACTGGCGATGGGCAACTGCTGCAACTCATGCCACCAGAAATCGCGGCCGGGGACCATGGTCACGTCCTGCTTGGTGCGCTGATAGACGATGACCTTCTGCACGATGGGGCTGCGGGCCACGGCCTCGTCGCAGATCTCCTTGAGGTTGACGGTCTTGCCGCGCAGCCAGGCCCCGTCACAGGTCACGACCACCTTGCTCTTGGCGTCGGAGATGCGGTCGGCCAGGGCCTTTTCGCTGAAGCCGCCGTAGACGACGCTATGGATGGCGCCGATCTTGGCCGTGGCCAGCATGGCGATGGGCAGTTCGGGCACGCGACCCATGTAGATGGTGACCGTGTCGCCCTTCTTGACGCCCATGCTCTTGAGGATGTTGGCGAAGCGGTTGACCTCTTTCCACAGCTTGAAGTAGCTGTAGGTGCGCTGTTCGCCGTCCTCGCCCTCCCAGATGATGGCGAGCTTGTTCTTGCGCCAACTCTTGGCGTGGCGATCCAGCGCATTGTGGACAATGTTGGTCTTGCCGTCGGCAAACCACTTGTAGAAGGGCGCGGTGCTGGTGTCCAGCACCTGGGTATAGGGCTCGTACCAGTCGAGCAATTCGGTGGCGCGTTCATCCCAGAATGCAGCCGGATCGGCCATCACATCCTGGCGCAGTTGAAGATAGTCGGGCACATTGGCATTGGCCACGACCTCATCCGATGGGTGATAGATTTCACTCTTCCCGGCGGCGGTATCTACACCATTGGACATAAACATTTTCTCCTTGTTGAACGATCAGGCGGCCTGGTGGGTAGGTGGTAGAACATGCTCAATCAGAATTTCGAGTTTGCGCAAGGCGCCCCGGTGCGGTTGACACGCGAACCGTCGGTTTGTAGAATGGTCTACAGCCTGTCTTCTCTGTTCGTAAGCATACGAACTATGCAGATACGATATAGACTGTGGGCACATGAAACGATAGGCGACACCTATCTGTTTGAGCAGGCCCACATTATAGATCAGGGGGCCAAATCGGAAAAATCGTACTAGGAGCCAACGATTGTCCACCGCAACTACAGCCGTCTCGACCAAATCCGTCAGCCAAATCGAAAGCCAAATCCAGCACCCGTTTCTGGGAGATCGACACCCTGCGCGGCGTCGCCATCGTCATGATGATCATCTTCCACCTGATGTGGGATCTCTGGTACTTCGGCGTGCGCCCGGAGACCGTGCTCTATGACGGATTCTGGAAATATTTCCAGCGCACGATCCCGATCCTCTTTCTTTCGCTGGCCGGCATCTCGCTCACATTGAGCTATCGCTTCGCCATTAAATCGCGTGGCAATACCAAGGGATTGTTCAAAAAGTTTCTGCTGCGGGGCCTCAAGGTCTTCGGGCTGGGGATGCTCATCACCATCGCCGTATGGGCGGCAGGCGTCGGCTATGTGCATTTTGGCATTCTGCACCTGATCGGCTTTTCGATCATCGCCGCCTACCCGTTTCTGCCCTACCGCTGGATCAACCTGGTTCTCTGGATTCTCTTCGTGATTGGCGGCTACTTTATCCAGGATCTGCACATCGTGGCGCTCTCCAGCGTCTTCGAGCACGGCGGCACAATGTGGCCACTGCTGGACACCGATCCCATGTGGCTGGCCTGGCTGGGCCTGACGCCGCGGGTCTACGTCCCGGTCGACTACTTCCCGGTGATCCCCTGGTTTGGCGTGGTGCTGCTGGGCCTCTTCCTCGGCAACACGCTCTACACGACCGAGGGACGCAGCTTCTATCTGCCCGACTACTCAGCCTGGCTGCCCGTGCGCTTCCTGAGCTTTCTGGGGCGCCATTCGCTCCTCATCTACGTGATCCACCAGCCGATCCTGATCGCGCTGCTCTATGTGTTTGGGATCATTCAGCTCTGATCTGGGCGTGATCGCAGCGACGTCGGGGGGATTGGGGATATCTGATTGGGGATCTGGGATTGGCCTCAAGTCCCGGCCTGTTTCTCGATCCCTGATCCCCATCCACAAGGAGAGACCAGTGACAAAATTCGGCGTACATTCCGAGGTCGGCAAGCTACGCAAGGTCATTGTCCATCGTCCGGACATCAGCCTGCGTCGGCTGACCCCGTCAAACCATGACGAACTCCTGTTTGACGACGTGCTCTGGGTCGACAAGGCGCAGGAAGAACACGACGCCTTCACCCAGGTGATGCGTGACTGCGGCGTCGAGGTCTACTATGTGCACGAGCTGCTGACCGAAACATTGGCTTCGATGGATGAGGCGACCAAGCGTGCCTACGTGGGCCACATCGTGAACGAGTATACGGTGGGCTGGGGCATGGTTGACGAACTACGCGCCTACGTCTATGGCCTGCCGTCGTCAGAATTGGCCGAGCATGTCATCGGCGGTCTGACCAAAAAAGACGTGGACCTGGATTGGGATCAACTGACCAAAAAGTCAGCCTTGGCCGCCGTCACGGAGGACGAATCCTTCATTCTGCCGCCTCTGCCCAACACCCTCTTCACACGCGACTCGTCCTGCTGGATCTACAACGGCGTCTCCATCAATCCCATGTATTACCCGGCTCGTCGGCTGGAGTCCATCAACATTGAGGCCATCTATCGGGGCCACCCAATGTTCGTGGAAGCGAATTTCGACTATTGGTATCCGCCCTTAGGCGATGATGATCGTCTGGACGCCGCTGACTTCGGCTTGGCCTCGCTTGAAGGCGGCGACGTGATGCCAATCGGCAACAGTACCGTGTTGATCGGCATCAGCGAGCGCAGCTCGGGCCGCATGGTCGAGCAGATCGCCAAGAATCTGTTCGCCAAAAACGGAGCAGAGCGCGTCATCGCCTGCGTGATGACCAGAGACCGGGCGCACATGCACCTGGACACCGTCTTCACGATGCTTGATGTCGATGCGGTCACCGTCTTTCCCAAGGTGGTCGACGCCATCACGGCCTACAGCATTCGACCAGGTGATGGCGATGGGCGCTTCGATGTCACCAAAGAGCCGAGCTTTCTTGCCGCCGTGCAGGATGCCCTGGGGGTCAAGAAATTGCGTGTCGTGCCCACCGGCGGCGACACGTACCAGCAGGCACGCGAGCAGTGGGACGACGGCAACAACGTGGTCGCGCTGGAGCCGGGCGTTGTCATCTCCTACGAGAAGAACACCCACACGATCCAGAACATGCGCGATGCCGGCATCACCGTCATCCCCATTCAGGGTTTCGAGCTGGGCAAAGGTCGTGGCGGCGGCCATTGCATGACCTGCCCGATCCTGCGCGATGGAATTTAGGATCAGTAGATCACCTGCCCCGCCGACACATTGAGATCCGCGCCCACGATCCAACGTGCCCACTCTGAGCAGAGGAAGACAATCGGGTAGGCGATGTCTATGCTGTCGCCGATGCGCCCGAAGACCACCTCGCTGCGCACCTGCTCCTCCTTCTGCGGGTCCGAGAACATGAACTCGGTCATGGGCGAGCGCACATTGCCCGGCGAGACGCAGTTCATGTTGATGCCGTGCTTGCCCAGCCCGCGGGCGCCGCCCAGCGTCAGTTGGGTGATGGCCGCCTTGGCCGCGCAGTAGGAACTCATGCCGCCGCTGCCGCTGTGGTTGCAGAGCGAGGCCACGTTGACGATCTTGCCCGACCCGTTGGGGATCATCACACGCTCGGTCACCTCTTTGATGCAGGCCGCAGTGCCGCGCACGTGCACGGCAAACATGCGATCCCACTGCTCCTGCTCCGGCAGATTGACGCACGGCGCTGCCGCCGATGCCGGCCGTGTTGATCAGGATGTCGATGGTCCCGAACGCCTCCAGCGCGCGGTCAACCATGGCCGCAATATCCTCGGCCACGGTGACATCGACATGCACGTAGATGGCGTTGCCCAGCTCCTTGGCCAGCGCCTCGCCGTCCTCATCACGGATGTCGGCCAGCACGACCTTGGCCCCTTCATCGACCAGAATGCGCGCACTCTCCTCGCCCATGCCGCCGACGGCCCCGGTGATGACCGCCACTTTGCCTTTCAATCCCAGATCCATGTTTGTCTCCTCTTGTTGGTTGGTTGATGGGTTCTGGGATCCATCCTATCATCGTTGGCGTAGAGGCTCAATTCGGCTTTTCGCCCAGGATGTCCAGGTTACGGCGATCTAGAGTCCCCGGCACTTTGGTCTCAATGCGCAAGCATGATCTGTTATGGACGAAGTGCCGGAGACTTTAGGTTGCCGTAACCATTTTGGCAGCCATTGTTGACATGACGCCTTGCATGTATAATGTGAATACGTACTGAATTCTGTGCCATGGAGCGTGTTAAAATGAATACAAAAATAATGCCTGTGACCGATCTGCGTCGAGACACAAGTGCAGTTATTCGTAGCATCCGCGAGCAGGGCGACGTTGTCTACATCACACAACATGGCCGACCGGCCGCTGTGATGCTGGACTACGAGCAATACCAGGTACTGGTGGCGCAGGCAGAGCAGAGCGGATGGCCGCCTGGCTTCTTTGAGGAAACATACGGCGCTTTAGCAGACGATCCGTTGGTCCGGTCCGACCAAGGAGACTTTGAAACACGGGAGACACTGGGGTGATCTATCTCCTGGACACCAATGTCTGCATTGGCTATCTGAATGGGCGTTCGCCAAGCGTTCGGGAGCAACTACATAAAAGGCAACCGACCGATATCGTCGTCTGCTCCGTGGTGAAGGCCGAGCTTTTCTATGGCGCCGGCCGCAGCCAGGATCCGGAGCGCTCACTGGCGATACAACGACGCTTCCTGCGGTTGTTCCACTCGCTGCCGTTCGACGACGCAGCCGCAGAACTGGCCGGTCCGCTACGTGCTCAATTAGCCTCGTTGGGCAGACCGATCGGGCCTTACGACCTTCAAATCGCCGCCATTGCCCTGGCCAACAACTGTACGCTGGTGACCCACAACGTGCGCGAGTTCGAGCGCGTGCCGGAGTTGATTATCGAGGACTGGGAATCAACGTCATAAGAATGGGCTGGAATCGACATTCATAAACAGGAAACCCGCCATGGACAGACGCTCAAGGCTTTTGGCCACACTGCGCGGCGAGACGGTGGACCGCCCGCCGGTCTCGTTCTACGAGATCAACGGACTGGATGAGGATCCCCACGACCCCGATCCGTTCAACATCTATTCGCATCCATCCTGGAGGCCGCTGATCGAACTGGCCGGGGAGAAGACGGACCGGATTGTGATGCGGTCGGTGCCCTTCAAGAACGGACCGGTCGACCCCGTGGAGGAACGCACGTCGGTGAAGACATTTGTCGATTCAGGCGGCAGCCGCATTCAAAAACGCTCGGTCACCTGTGACGACCGAGTACTGACGGCGTGCTCGCGCCGCGATCCCGACGTCAACACCATCTGGAAGATCGAGCATCTGCTCAAGAGCGTGGACGATCTCAAGGCCTACCTGCGCCTGCCTGAGCCGACCTTCGGCGGCGAGCCGGACACGTCCGGCGTGCTGGATGCAGAGAAACAACTCGGCGACACCGGCATCGTGCTGATCGACACGCCCGATCCGCTCTGCATCGCGGCCGAACTCTTCCACATGGGCGAGTACACCATCATCGCCTCGACCGAGCCGGTCCTCTTTCGCCAATTGCTGGATCGGATCGCGGCCGTGCTGCTGCCCCGGACGCAGGCCATTGCCAAAGCGCTGCCCGGCCGGCTCTGGCGCATCTATCGGCCCTGAATATGCCTCGCCGCCCTTCCTGCCGCCGCGGCTCTTCAGGGAATATGTGACAGCCTACGACCGCCCGATGGTCGAGGCCATTCAGAGCGAAGGCGGCTATGCCCGCATCCACTGCCACGGCAACATCAAGGAGATCCTCGACGACATCGCGGCCACCGGCTGCGTGGGGCTGGATCCCATCGAACCGCCGCCCCAGGGCAATGTGTCGTTGGCCTATGTACGCGAGCGGGTCGGCGATCAGATGGTGCTATTCGGCAACCTGGAGGCCAGTGACATCGAGTTTCTGCCCACGGATCAGTTTGCAGAAAAGGTGAAGATTGCGCTGGATGAAGGCACTGCCGGGAGCGGGAGCGGGGCCGGGCGTGGCTTCGTGCTCATGCCGTCGTCGTGTCCGTATGGGCGGGTGCTGCCGGTCCAGGCGATGCGCAACTATGAGGTGATGGTTGAGGCGGTCGAGGGGTTCTAGGGTCCAACAATTGTTCAGTTCGCACGCCCTTCGTGCGAACGGGTCTACACCAATCATATGTTAGCCGCTTCATTCAATTCGCACGAAGGGCGTGCGAGCTGAACGCAGAGATCCTTCGCTGGAAGCTTGGAACATCGACGCTGAATATGTGCAGCCGCCTCTAAAAACAAGCCCAATTTCGGCGAAAGGTACACTGTCACCCTGAGTGGGTCTACACGGACGGACAGATTGGCTCGAGTGACCAACGAAGGGTCTCGTCGTTGCAACAACAGATTCTTCGCTGGACTGTCAACATGTTCGAGGTATTAACGCGGACACGCTCAGAATGACGGACGAACGCTGAGCGCACCGTGTTTCCTGCAATATTTGCGAAGCCACGCTTCGTCGGGTACTCAGGAAAACAAATGTTACCGGCCTCGCTATGACAGCGCCCTATAGCCAAGATCATCACAATAGAAAAGGAAACCCATATGAAGATCACCGACATCAAGACCTTTCCGCTCAAGGCGGCGCGCGACATCTTTCGTGGTCAAGGTCGAGACCGACGAGGGCATCTACGGCCTGGGCGAAGGCGGCTGCTCGTCGCGCGAGCTGGCCGAGGCCGAGGCGGTCAAGCATTTCAGCCGCTTCCTGATCGGCATGGACCCCATGCGCATCGAGCACATCTGGCAGAAGTGCTATCGCAGCAACTACCACGAGGGCGGCCGCGTGCTGACCGGGGCCATCAGCGCCATCGACATCGCGCTCTGGGACATTTTGGGCAAGAAGCTGGGCGTGCCCGTCTACCAACTGCTGGGCGGCGCCTGCCGGGAGCACGTCTTCGGCTTTCCCACCGTCTCCATGAACGATCCGGACTGCCTGGCCAAGTGCCAGGACTACATCGACGCGGGCTGGCCTTGCCTGCGCCTGGGCGCGGCCACGCCGATCCCCGGCTGGGCCAAGAATTTGCACGCCGCCGATCCGGACGCAGACAACATGTTCGAGCCGCGCGCCTCCATCGCCGAGACCGTCGAGATCCTCGGCGAACTGCGCGCCAAGCTCGACAAGGTCAATTCCGCTGGGCGTCGAGTATCACCACCGGCTCAGCGTGGCCGAGGCCGCAGCCTTCTGCCAGCAGGCGCCGGCCGGCTCCATGGCCTTCCTCGAAGAGCCGATCCGCGACGAGACGCCGGCGGCCTACGCCAGCCTGCGCCAGATGACCGGCGTGCCCTTTGCCGTCGGCGAGGAGTGGTCGAGCAAGTGGCAGGCGCTGCCCTACATCGAACAGGGGCTGACCAACTTCACCCGGCTGGATGTCTCCAACATCGGCGGGCTGACCGAAGCCATGAAGGTGGCCGGCTGGAGCGAGGCCCACTACATCGACATCATGCCCCACAATCCGCTGGGCGCGGTCTGCACCGCGGCCACGATCCACATGTGCTTTGCGGTCAACAACTTCGCCTGGGTCGAGATCAATCCCGGCATCAACGAGAGCGCGTCCGACATCTTCCCGGTGCAGCTTGGAGCGCAACGGCCCCTCGTTCCCGCTGCCCACGCGACCGGGCCTGGGCGTCGAGTTTGACGAGATCGCCGCGGCCGATCACCCCCATTCGCTGACCGACATGCCCCATTTCCACAAACCCGACGGCAGCCATACGAACTGGTGAGTCGGAGGGCATGAGTTCTGCAGGGCGGACGTTATTCCGTCCGGCGGGGCAATGCCTCGCCTAAACTGAAAGCACAACGGGATCATGAGTTTTGTAGGTCACGCTTGCAGCGTGACAAGGTACACATACCAGACGGATCCAGTGGTGACCAAACTCGTCCGACTGCAAGTCGGACCTACAAAAGTCATGTTTTCATAGCGTCTTCAGTTTAGCCGGCCGGGATGGCATTTTGCACCCGTTGATTTTGCGCGGTTGCGTTCAAGCCGTCATTGTGTTTTTATTTTGGGCATGAGCGTCTCCCCTGATGTCTCGTCCAACCATATACAGATCCACCTGTTGGGCGGCTTCCGCGCCACTCGCAATGGAAGCCCAGTCAGCGAATTGGACAGCGGCCGCACGAGTATCTTGTTGGCCTACCTGCTCCTGCATCGCGGCGCGCCCGTCTCCCGTCGGCAGCTTGCCTACACGTTTTGGCCTGACACGTCGGACAAGCAGTCACGTGCCAACTTGCGCACGATTCTGTCGCGTCTGCGCAGCGCGCTGAATGATGCGGACGACTTCCTCTTTACGACACATCAGACCGTTCAGCTACGAGCGGACGCGCCTCTGAATGCGGATCTGTTTGACTTCGTGCATGCACTGGATGAGGCCGGCCAATCCGACGATGAAGACGAACGGACGCGCCATTTGGAGCAAGCCATCGCCGCCTATCGCGGCGATCTGCTGCCGGACTGCTATGACGACTGGATCTCGCCGCAACGGGAGCGGCTGCGGGGCGATTATCTGCGGGCGTTGGAGACGCTGATCCTGCTGCATGAGGCGCGACGGAACTACGACGCAGCCATTCGCCATGCCCAGCGCCTGCTACGCACCGATCCGCTGCATGAGGCCACCTACCGCCGATTGATGCGCTTGCATGCGCTCAATGGTGACCGCGCCGGTGCGCTGCGCGTCTACCATGTCGGCGTCGATCACCTCCGCCGTGAACTGGGTGTGGAGCCGGGGGCCAGGACCCAGGAAGCCTACCGACGGCTACTCAATCGAGAAACCACAGAAAAATCCGAACTCGGGGTTTCACGAGGAAGGGCTCCCCTGGTGGGCAGAGATCGCGAATGGCGCCGGCTGGTTGAAGCATGGCGACGAGCCGGCATGGGTCAGCCGGGCATTGTCGCCATCACCGGCGACGCGGGCATCGGCAAGACGCGATTGGCCGAGGAGATGGTCGCCTGGGCCGAGCGCCAGGGGATCACCGTGGCCGTCGCCCATTGTTATGCCAGCGGAAGCTACATCACCGGGAGTGAACTGGCGTATGGGCCGATAGCGCAGTGGCTGCAAACTGAGCAAATCCGAGATTTTTGGTCAGACATCGACGACGTCTGGCTGTCCGAACTGGCGCGCATCATTCCCGGTTTGCTCATCACCCACCCAACTGTGAGTGCACCAAAGGCCCCGAGCGACCGTTGGCAACGACAACACCTGTTCGAAGCGCTGGCCAGGGCGCTGCTGGCCGGGGACCGCCCGCTTCTGCTCCTGATCGATGACTTGCAGTGGTGTGACGGCGAGACTCTGGACTGGCTCCACTATCTGCTCCAGTTCGACATCCAGCACCCGCTGCTGATATTGGCCACCGTACGCCAGGCCGATGTGGCAGATGAACATCGGTACCGGCCATTTCGGCTGGCCCTCCAACGGCGAGATCGTCTGGATGAGATCCATCTCATGCCGTTGACTGTCGATGACACCGCCGTCCTGGCCAATGACCTATCGAGCGAGGCACTTACCCCTGAACAGGCTGCGGTTCTTTTTCAGGACACGGAAGGGAACCCCCTCTTTGTCGTGGAGACCCTACAGATGGGGGGAGAGATAGCGCAGATGGACCTTACTGGCCCGACTGCCGGCCACTCGATCTCGTCGTTGCCGCCCAAAGTGACCGCGGTCCTTCAACAACGCTTGGCCCAACTCACATCGTCCACCCAACAGCTTGTGCAGCTTGCCGCTGTCATCGGCCGAGATTTCACCTTCGACACATTGGCCCAGATCTGCGAGCAGACCGAGGACGAGGTGGTGGACGCGCTGGATGAAGCCTGGCGACGGCGCATTATCCGCGAACAGGGAGCGGACGCCTATGACTTCAGCCATGACAAACTGCGGGCGGTGGCCTATGCTCAAGTCAGTCCAGTCCGACGCCGCTATCTGCACAGACGCGTCGGTTCCTTCCTGGCGGCCAAGCAGATTGATCGGACCGACGATGACTGCACTCAGATCGCACATCATTTTCTTGAGGCCGGTGACCTGGCCCAGGCAGCGTTCCATTACCATCGTGCGGTCGATGTGGCGTCGCGCCGCTACGCAATCGAGAGCCTGCTTTCTTCGTCGACAAATGCGCTGATACTGCTTCAACAACTCGATCCTGACAAAGTCGATCCGGCCAATCTGGTCGCCCAGGCTGCCCTTATCGACGAGCGCATGTGGAGCTGGGAGATGGTCGGCGATATGGATTCGTATCTCGGCGATCTGGCAACGCTCAAAACGATTGGGGCGGCACTCGGCGACGAAGCGCTCTTGAACCGCGAGTCGCGGCTGCATGCCGCGGCGCTGATCCGCCTGGGACGCTATCGGGAGGCCGAAGAGATGGCGTTGGCCAACGCCGCACGCCATTCGGTCGCCGGTTCCGCCCAGGAAGAGGGGATCTGCCTGACCATCGTGGGACGAGCCCGGCGCGAGCTGGGCGAGCATGCCCGAGCGGTTGAAGCCTTCGAGCAGGCGCTGACGCTGCTTGATCGAGCCAACGCCTTTGTCTACCAGATCCAGGCCTACAGCTATCTCTCGACCACCTTCTGGCAGATGGAAGACTTTGAGCAGGCCCTTCTCTGTGGACAGCAGGCCCTGGCCATCTGTGAACGGGAAGCCATGCCCGAACGCAAACGTTTTGCACTGGGCGACATGGGTGCGGCCGCGGCCATGCTCGGCCAGGAAGAACAAGCCCGTCATTG
Source organism: uncultured Chloroflexia bacterium (assembly GCA_963698255.1). Taxonomy (GTDB): domain Bacteria; phylum Chloroflexota; class Anaerolineae; order Caldilineales; family Caldilineaceae; genus JAWKOK01. Next base: position 66,657 of record CAVOQD010000036.1, read on the forward strand.
GCTGACCGAGAGCCTGAGCCTGGCGCGCCAGGTGACTGACTCGACCCAGGAAGCGTTTTGCCTGGGTCATCTTGGTCGTCTGGCCTTGCGGGGCGGAGATTTGGAGACGGCGGAAAGAGAATTGCAAGCGGCCTACGATCTGAGCAAAACCGCTGACCTCATCAACTACGCCAGTTGGCTGCTGCGTGGCCTGTCAGAGACGGCGACGGAGCAAGGGCAAGCAGAGAAGGCACATACGCTAGCATCCGAGGCCTTGTCCATCGCACGATCCAACCATCAGCAGATGGAGGCGCAGGCGGCACGACGTCTTCTGAAACAGAGCTGATCCCCGCACCATTCGTCTCCTAAGCACCCGATTCACCAGAATCCCGAACATCACATTGACGCGATCTCGCTTCATTGCGCCTGCCTAAACCGACATTTCTACGAGAACATGAATTTCATCGACGCGACCGCCTCTGCCTTCGACAGGCTCAGGCGTCGGCTACCTTGAGGCGCAGGCTGAGCCTGTCGAAGCCGGGTCCAGCGCAACCGCTCAAAAAACCTACTGTTCTCGTCGTGTCTTCAGTTTGGAAGTTCAGGCGCGCTTCACCGCATATTACCTGTGAAACGCTTTTGAAGCGCACTGGATGGTAGGCTGTCCCTGTTGTTCAAAATCCACAATAGTTCAAACCAGAAGAAGGAGAACGATCATGGTACTTTGGGTCATGAAATATGACATCAATCCGGACAAGCTTGAGGCGTACGGTGCATGGGCGCAGGGCGCAATCCCCAGAGCGATTGGCGCCGGCAACGTTGTCGAATTTAATGGCTACCGGCCCGTCAGTGGCAGTCGTGACGTAGCTGTGACCGTTTCATTCGCTAATTTGGCGGACTGGCAGGTCTGGTATGAAAGTGACGCGCTTCAGGCGTCTCTCGCCGAAATGGCACGGTGACACTAAACCTCGAAACCGAACTGTGGGGACCCTCACCGGTTGTGCCGCAGCCGATTCGCCCCGGTGGATAGGTAGACAACCGCACTTGTCATTCGGACCGGAGGAGGAATCTCGGTTGCTACAACCCAGAAGGGAGGTTGTTATGACGGATCAACAGCCGCCAACGCATAGTATGAAAGTTTTTCTCACGGGTGGCACTGGATTTATCGGCCAACAGTTGACCCAAATCCTGGTTCAATGCGGTTGGGAAGTTGTTGCTTTGGTTCGGAAACCAGAAAGCCCTGAATCAAAATCAATTCAAGCCATGGGGGCAAAACTGGTACAAGGTGACATTACTGACCGCGAGTCTATGCGTGATGCCATGAATGGCGCAGACGCTTTGATACACAATGCGGCTTGGTACGAGTTTGGGATTTCCAAAGCGGCACGGGACAGAATGCAATCGATAAATGTGCTGGGGACAAAGAATACACTTGGGTTAGCAATTGAATTAGACATTCCTAAGATTGTCTATGTATCAACGATCTTAGCCTTTGGCGACACCGGTGATGTAATCGCTGACGAGGCGTTCCAGCGTCGTGCGCCATATCAGAGTTGCTATGAGCAGACGAAGACGGAAGCCCACAAATTTGCTAGAAAACTTCAAGAAGATGGAGCACCCATTGTCATTACATGTCCAGCGGGTGTTATTGGCCCGGGCGATCACTCAAGTCTTGGCTATCTAGTTCGCATGTATGTGCGCGGATGGCTTTCACCGATGCTCTTTGCGGCAAATGGCCGGCGTGCACATGTTCACGTGGATGATGCGGCCGAAGGAATTGTACGTTGTGTCGAACATGGACAGGTTGGCGAAACCTACATCCTGAGTAATGGTGTTATGCAGCATCGGGACATGTTCGAGTTATGGAAACAGACGCCGGGCGGCTTCAAGATGACATTGCTCTGGATGCCTAATCATATGGCAATGTTGTTCAATCGCATTTGCGAACCTATTGAACGGCTTCTAGGCTTGCCCGTCGTGTTTAGCCGTGAATTCGCACTGGCCGGTTTTGCCAATTGGCAATTCTCAGCCGCGAAAGCAGAACGTGAACTAGGGATGCAATTTCGGAGTGTAGAGCAAGCTTGGCTTGATACTTTAGCTTCTGAACGCGCCATTGCTCAGAGGCATAAAAGCTAGAATCTGTCGGATGAGCAGTAGGAGGAAAGATTGAGTGGCCGTCTAACATCGCTTTCACCGGCCTGGCTCTATCGTCTTTTTTGAAACTATTTGGTGAATGACTGAGTTGTTGGCCCACCCCTCATCAGCCGGTGAAGCGGTGCGTTCGCGTCGCAGCGACCGGTCACATGGATTTTTTCCGCACACGGTGCACCATCTGGGTCAACTGGTTTATCAACTCCCAGACGGTCGCCACACGGCCACCAGTATCCGCTGGCAATGGCCTGGGCCTTGCTCGGTGGACTGGTTCCAAGCATCGGCTGGCTAAACTTCGTCGTTCCGTGCTCTATGCCCTTATCTTCGGCTACTTCTATGCGCGCGACCGGTAGACAGGCAACGCATCCCTCTCTCGCTCGTCGTACCCTCGCGCAGCCGACAGGAGTGAACGGCTACCATGAAGCCTGACAGCGATGCCCGGGTTACCTTTCGTTCCCAGCTCTTCACCGTGCGCGTCTGGCGTGAAGATCTCGCCGATGGTCAATACGAATGGCGGGGCAAAGTGCAACATGTCAACAGCGGAGAAGCGTTCTATTTTCGCCGTTGGTCGGAGCTGGGCGTTCGACTGGAGGCGTGGCTGGAGCAAGAGAATTCGACAGGTCCAGCGATCGATTGAGCGGCAGCGGTTACCTGCCACTAAAACAAGGAGTGTACAATCATGATCCAATCCCAACTTTTCGATCTGGATGGCGCTCAACTCCATTATGTTGAAGTGCCGGGGCCATGGATGAAGACCGGGGCGCCGGCCCTGGTCTTCATCCATGGCAGCACTGGTTCGCACACGGCATTTTTGCCCTTTTTGCCGGCGTTGGCGCAACAAGCGCATGTCTATGCCGTCGATCTGCGCGGCCATGGACTGTCGAGCCGGATGGCCGGCGCATATCAGGTGCCGGACTTTGGGCGCGATCTGGTCGCATTTCTGCGTACTGTGGTTGGCCGGCCGGCTTTCTTGGCAGGCCATTCGCTGGGCGGCCTGATTGCCGTTTGGGTAGCCGCCCACGATCCCGATCTGGTGAGCGGCATCTTTCTGGAGGATCCGCCGCTCTATGCCACGTTGATGCCCCGTTTCCGGACGACCGGATTCTATGACTTTTTTGTGGCGACCCGAACACAGTTGTTGGCGCATCAGGCGGCAGAGGGGACACTTGACGACATGATCGTGGATGTCGGCGCGATGCCCGTCAACGAAACGCAGACGATGCTGGAAATCGCGGGCATCGAAGCGGTCCGTGAACGAGCGATTCAGCTCCAACAACTGGACCCGGCTACGCTGGACCCGATCATCGACGGCATCCTACTCGGCCAAAGCGATATGGACGAAATGCTGCTGAAAATCGATTGCCCGGTCCGCCTTCTGGCAGGGGAAGTCGACGCTGGTGGCGCGTTGAGCGCCGAGGATGTGGAGCGGAGTTCTTCAAAGCTGGCAAACTGTGAGTTCACCCTCTTCGAAGGGGTAGGGCACATGATCCATCAAGAGCGGCCTGATGCGTACCAGCAGGCGCTGCAGCAGTTTTTCGCTGCGGCCTGAAATGATCCACTTCACCAAATGGATGGCCGGCCGGCCATCCATTTTTCGTTTGTCGCAACGATGCCATTCCAGTACAATTCAGGGCAGGAGGTCATCATCCCATGAACCCGATGCCAATTCTCGAAACCGATCGACTTCTTCTGCGCCCTTTCACCCTGGACGACGCTGCCGACATTCAGCGCCTTCTCAACGACAAGGCCATTGCCGACACGACCATGAGCATCCCCCATCCCTACGAAGATGGCATGGCCGAAGAGTGGATCGCCGGCAGGCAGGAGATGATCGAGCGTGGCGAATGCACGCCGTTTGCCATACAACGCAAAACCGAAGGTGCGCTGATCGGCTCCATCAATCTGATGGACATTCAGCCAGGGCACCAGGCTGAATTCGGCTACTGGGTCGGCGTGCCGTACTGGAACAACGGCTACTGCACCGAGGCCGGGCGAGCCATGCTGCGCTATGCCTTCACCGAGCTTGGCCTGGTGCGCGTCCATGCCCGCCACCTCACCCGCAATCCGTCGTCGGGTCGGGTCATGCAGAAGCTGGGCATGTCGCACGAAGGCACGCGCCGGCGGCATGTGTGCAAGTGGGACGTGTTTGAGGATGTCGAGATGTACGGCATACTGGTGAAGGATTGGCGAGCAGCGGGCTGGAAATTTGCCGCAACGGTATATTGAATGCTGCAAGAGGCCCGCAAGCAGCTTCAGCCGCCGCCCAAGATCCCCGATGTGCCCCACAAGTTCGGCCTCATCATTTTCACGCTGACGCCGTTGCTTTGTCTGCACACCTGGCTCCGTCGATGGCTGCGGAAACAATGCCCCCGGCATAGCCCGCGCCTTCACCGCAGGGATAGAGGCCGCTGACCGTGACATGCTCCAAGGTTTCAGGATGGCGCGGAATGCGCACCGGCGATGACGTGCGCGTCTCCGGTGCGTGGACGATTGCATCGTTGGTCAAAAAGCCGCGCATGGTTTTCCCGAATGCCACAAACCCTTCCTGGAGGACAGTGTGGATAAACCCCGGCAGCGCCTGCTCCATTTCTACGGATGTGACGCCCGGCGCGTAGGAGGTCCGAGGCAGGTCGGCGGAGAGAATGCCCTGAACGAAGTCGCCCAGACGTTGCGCCGGCACAGCCTGGGTTTCGCCGGCCAGCTTCCACGCAGTCTGTTCGATGGATTGCTGAAAGGCCATGGCCGCCAGCGGACCCCGATCGCCGTAGGGGGCGAAGTCCTGCGGACGCAGCTCTACCACGATGCCCGAGTTGGCCGTGGATCGGGATCGCTCTGAGGACGACCAGCCATTGGTGACCACTTCGCCTGGCGCCGTCGCGCAGGGCGCCACAACGCCGCCCGGACACATGCAGAACGAATAGACCCCTCGACCCTGAATCTGTTTCACAATACTGTAAGACGACGGCGGCAGATAGGGCCCGCGCTCAGGCAGCTTATACTGGATCTGATCAATGGACCCCTGCGAATGCTCAACCCGCACGCCCACAGCGATCGGTTTGAGTTCGATGGGGATGCCCTGTCTATACAGCATTTCAAAGATATCGCGGGCGGAATGACCCGTGGCCAGGATCACCTTGTTCGCGCTCAACCGTTCGCCATTCGCCGTCTTGACGCCACGAATGGCGCCATCGGCGATGAGCAATTCGGTGACCCGGGTGTTGAAAAGAATCTGTCCGCCGCTGGGCCAGTATCCGCTCACGCATGGCTGCGATAATCGGAGGCAGTTTATTGGTGCCGATGTGTGGATGTGCATCCACCAGGATCTGCTTTGTGGCTCCGAAGCCAACCAGGATTTGCAGCACCGCGTTGACATCGCCCCGCTTTTTGGAACGCGTATACAGCTTGCCGTCTGAGTACGTCCCTGCGCCGCCCTCGCCAAAACAGTAGTTGGAGTCGCCATTGACGACACCCTTTGTGTTGATGGCCCTCAGATCCTTGATCCGTTCGCGGACATCCTTGCCCCGTTCCAACACGATGGGCATGTAGCCGCGCTCCAAACAGCGAAGGGCCGCAAACAATCCGGCCGGGCCGGACCCGACGATGATGATCGGTTCCGCCCCGCCCACCGATCGATAGTCGGGCAGGTTGACGGGGGTCTCTTCGTACGGGCTACCGACGTAGGCGAGGACTTTCAACTGCAACCGAATCGGCCTGCGACGGGCATCAACGGACCGCCGTAGGATTTCAACGTGGGTAAGCTTGTGTTCCGCGATGCCTAACTTGCGGGCCACTTTCGCCGCGCAGCGCCTTCTCATCCGCCCCGACCTCGGGTGCGACAGCGATGTGCAATTCTTTTTTCATTTTTTGAACCACTTAATCCGCAGACTTCACAGCTAGAATCAGCGCGCCCGTACCACAAGCGCACAGCACTGCGAATCGTAGTCGTTCACCGATCTGTTTTTCTGAGGCCGATGTAGAAAAAGCTATCCACGAAGGAGCACGTAGATTCACGTAGATTCACGAGGGTCAGCCCTTACTTCGTGTTCATTCGTGCTCTTCGTGGAACACTACTTCTTTGGAATGGCCTGAGTGTCCACACTGGTTGTTTTGACTGTCCGGTTGTTTTGACTGTCCGGCGAAGAATCTCGGCTCGCTGTACCGAGGTCCCTCGTGGGTATCAAAGATCGGCGATGGTTCGCCGTGGACTCATTCAGGCCTGCTCTGAAGGCAGTCGAAGGGGTGACAGATCGTCTCTCGCTGCGAAGACGGGCTTGTTGATTCGAAGCGGGGCAACGTGACACAACTCGCCCATCATACACTGGTCTGTCACCAGCGAAGAATCTCGTTCTACCTCAAATCGTGAACTGTTGGCTGTTTTGACAATGTCACAGTAGGGTCCTGAGCGGTTGGGGAGCCGAGACTTGCGAGAGCGGGTGCATGAGTTCTTTCACTTCTTGCCGCGCGGCTATCAACACCTGGCGCCGGGTGGCGCACCGTTTCGCTAACAAGAACGGGTAGGGAAAGCGCCGTTTTTCCGCTATACTTGCCAGCATCGGTTCTGTACGAGGGGCATCGAACGCCAAGCGCGGTCGACCGCTCAGCAGATCAGCAGTTAAGATCTTTCTATTGTCCATTACACGATTTAATACTGGAGGTTCGTACATGCAGGTTTCCTTTGAAGCAGTAGAGGACGGAAGTTCTTGGATGACCATTGAGGTCGAGTCGGCGCAGGCAGAGCAGATCGGCAAAGCGGTGGCCCGGCAAGCGTCCATTCCTGGCTTTCGGCCAGGTAGAGCGACTGTGGCAACGGTGATGAGCAGCTTGTCGCCGGAGGACTTGGCGGCAGCGTTCGAAGCGGTCAGCGAGACCCAGGCAATCATCCAGCAAGCGCTGGAAGAGAGTGATCTCGATTCATCGGCCGACACGCTGCTTGAAAGCGTGGCGTGGAATCCAATGGTCCTCAAGGTCTCGGTTGCGGGAGAAGAGCCTGAGGAAAAACCAGCGGACGGTGAAGAGTAAACTGTGAGTCTACTGCGAAAGAAAAAGATCAGCCACAGATGAACACTGATATACACGGATAGGGTCGGAGAACCACAGATTTGACCTGACAGTACAGGGGTGGCTCAAAGATCATCCGTGTATATCAGTGTTCATCTGTGGCAAATTTACCTTTTTGCAGTGGAGTAGACCCTGGCTTTGGCCTGACGACCGAAGTATCGTGGCCAGGGCGTGAGCTGTCGCATGCTCAAGCCGGCGATGTCATGGGCATCGCCGGCCCTTTGGCCCATGGCTGGATTGCGGCGAGAGTGCGGCATTGTGGCGGTGATGGGAGCGACCAATGCCATGCAGCGCGTAACACTTGTTGCCCAAAGGCTTGGAAAAGATGCGCTACAATGGATTGCCGGCGCCGGGCAAACACAACCGACTGGCCCAAGCCAAATTCCTACTTTTTAGGACAACGGCCACACTGGGTCGCATTGCACCCTGTTGCTGTCGGCTAGATCATTGGCTACAATGAGGACGCTCGGATGGTGGTCTTGGGCATCCCGAAACCACGGCTACAAGACTGAAATTCCATAGACAGCTTGGTCCCACCGGCTTACTTCAACACGGATTATGCGGCGGCGGCAACCGGGCTTGGTGACACCTTGATTCTCTTCACGCCGCATAATCCTTATTCGTTGGCGGGCTGTCAACGTCACACAAGATATGTATCGTCACTGAATCGACATTCGACATGGATATTGCAAATTTCCTCAATTTTCTGAACTCATACGCAAACCTCGTCCTCGTCATTGTTACAAGTGTATATGTGGTTTTGACATGGAGAATGGTTCGCGAGATGCGTCAGGCAAGAGAAGCCGAACTAGTACCGCACATGATCGCGAGTCTTGAGCAATACGGACAGACTTATGCGAAAATACGCCTTGCGAATGCGGGACAGGGACCAGCGCTCTCCGTAAGCGCCAACATCTCAGTCAAACCCCAAAACGATGAGCTCACTCGTAGATGGAACCATCCTGCAATGGCATCAGAGTCGGTGATGGACTTCCTTATGCCGTCGAAAAATAGACAAGGCACTATCCCAACCCTGCGGCAACTTACCGAGGAATACGAGTCAATTGTAGTCGCTATCAGCTGGGAAAGTGCATTTGGTCGCAAATACAATCGAAAATTTGAGTACAGTCTTGAGGAACTAATGGCAGGCTGGTATGAATCTGGCCAGTTGATTCCACCAGACGAAATTCCAGTTCAGTTCAAGAACATTCACAAGGAATTGGGAAACATCAATAAGTCTGTGCGAGATATCTCTAAGGAGATGAAGCGCGTCACTCAAGAACTAGCGAAATCATCAACAGAATTCGGCAATGACAATTCAGACGCAGCAAAGTAGAGGATGAGTTTGTTAGGATCCGCGGTGCTGCAACCAAAAACATCTGGAAGCAGAGTCTTCATAGCACCGTTTTGGGTCAAGTTCCAAGCCCGCTAACCAAAAGTAGAGCCGATCGGCGGGATCAAGGGGCAAACTGAGTTGTCGGCACGTTTCAACGGGTCTGGTTCACGACGTTGGCCGCTCGCTTTCCCGCCGGCGGCTCATCTGGTTGTTAGCTTTACAAGGAAAGTATGTCTCACCAAATCTATTACGGTTCAATCGAGGAAGATTTATTACTTCTTGAGCAAATCGTTCATGGTAGTCGAGCGATGGTTGAGTATTACCAATCTGTTTTAGACACTTCAAAAGAACGTGATATCAGTCTTTCAGAATTTGAAGGTGCGCTTATTGGCTACGAAGGATTTTTGGAAGCATCGGTTAGTGACTATTTGATTAGATGTGCAAGTAGAACTCGAATCATTCAAGATACCAATGAATTCAAAACAGATGATTCAGAATACAGCCCTGATAAGGAATCTTTTGAACGGTATTCGGGAGTTGCAAGGTGCCTAGACGGTAAAGTTAAATTGTCTATTCGCGAATGCTGTAACAAAATCATCCATGCAAAAGATGTCAGTTTCATATTCGTTGAGCTTGAAAGCGGTATAGGTCGATATTGGAATGGTGTTTGTGCGTTAAAGGGTGATATGCATGGGAAGCCTTGGCATATCGAAATAGATGTTAAAAAATGGGTTTTGGCGATGAAATTTTATTACGCTGTCATCATCGAGTTGTAAGTGAGCGTCCGAAAATAAGTTCGTAGTGACGGCTGAAGCCGTCCAGACCGCTAAAGCGGTTACTACAAACGAAACCGGGAACTTGTTTCTGGACGCTCACATAGTGTACGCTGCCACTTGCTACTTGATAGGCGCCCCAATTGACTTGACCCTTACTATCTGCACAGGTAAGCCCCCAACCAGACTGGCGTGGGACACAAATCGCCACCTCCGGCACAGCTACTGTCCCGTGTCGCGTACCTACATACTTCAACCAAAGAGGAGCAACCACGATGAACCCACTACCGGCCTATCGCTATGGCGCGGCACGCACCATGGTCCATCTGCATGGCCAATATCTACAGGACGCCTTGGTCGCATGGCGCGCCTCCAAAGCGGCGGCCATCACGTTGCCTGAGACAGACAATCCAGCCTATGAGTCGCTGGAAACGCTGCTGCGCCATATGCTGTCGGCTGCCCGCGGCTACATGGTCTGGATGTGTTACAAGCTGGAACTGCCGGACCCGCAGATCAGGGAGGTCCCGTCGCTGGAGACGATTGAGGCTGAGGCCGAAGGCTATCTGGCCCACATCATCGACCGCTGGGCACTGCCCCTGGCCGAGGTCGACGAGGATCGCTTCTACCGGCCCGAATACCGGTCAAACTGGGGTGTGCTCTATTGCGTGGACGCCATGCTGGAACATGCGGTGATGCACGCCATTCAACATCGGCTTCAGCTTGAGGAGTTGGTCGAGGAGCAAGCCGAACCGCGTTCCAAGTAAGGAGATCTCATGCCTACGCCGCAACCGATTGCGGAAGCTTTTCATGAACTATTGGCCCGCCCTGTGCTGATGTCGCTAGGCGCCCGCTGTCTCGCTCATCATCCTCGACCCCGACAACAAGGAGCGTTGGCTGGCTGTGCGCGGGACCGTGGTCGAGATGACCGACGACGTGGATCGCGAGCACGCAAACGCCTTGGCAATGAAATACATGGGTACGCCCGAGTTTGGCGCGCCGCCCGAAGAGTTGCGTGTGCGGTTCAAGATCTGCCCCGAGCACGTCGTAGCCGCCGAGATCTACGCCCCGCCGCCCAAATGAGGTGATATGCCAAACTGCAAGAACCACGAATTTCACAAATTGCACGAATTTTCTCAGTGATGCAATTCGTGAAATTCGTGCCATTCGTGGTTCTTGCAACAGAGTTATCTATGGCAAAGAAGGTTCACAAGGTCGCTTCAATCAAGTCCTCTACGGGAACGATCGCAAGGTCAATCTCGTTGCGGACCGTGGTGGTGAAAACGACGTACGGTCGTTGCAGCAGAAGCGCGGGTGCGGGTCGATGTGGTAGTGGCGGCCGGCATAGTCGGTGCGCTCAGCATGCTCGGCCAGGACGATGATCTTGCCGGTGTCGCGATTCATGAAGTGGACGGTCGAGGCGCAGCCGCGGAAGAAGCCGTTGTTGGAATCGCCGACGATCAGCCGGCCGTCGCGGCTGCTGTGCGAATGCCAGCACTGCCGCGGGAAGGCGATTCGCTCGACCTCGCCGTCGGCGACCCGCACCCGCCATGTTTCATTGTTGTTGCCGACGTCGACGCACCAGACATGTTCCCCGTCGGCGTCCCACCACTCGTGGGAGACAAAGCGCGGCTCGCGCAGGATCGGGCGCGGCTCGCCGCCGCGCGTGATCAGTCCAGAGCCGGTTGGTGATGGGGAAGCGTAGCCCCGTGATCGGGTCGCTGTGAAACTCCTGGGCAAAGAGCACGGTGTCGGGATCGGTCGGGCTGAACTGGGCGTGGTTGTGGCAGCGGTCGAAACGCCACCAGGGCTGAAACGGACCGCCGTCCAGCGGGAGACTGCCGAATATGTGCGCCAGTCCCACGTTGGCATCGATGAAAAACTCGTTGCCGTCGGCGGAACGGGTCAGATGGGTGGCCAAGTTGGCGACGCTCCGCCCCCCGACCATCTCGGGCGGGAGTTGATTGACAAAGACCGGCACGTCCTCCACGCGCGGCCCCCGCCGCCACACGGCCGGCCCTTCGCACCAGAACACATCGCCGGTGTCCGGATCGACATACGCGCCCGCCGCATTCGTCTCCGGGAAATGACGCACGGTCTGGTCGACGAAATCGATCACGGCCAGTGTCCGGTGCAGCGCCGGCGGAAAGGCGCAGTAGAACCAGAGATAGCGGCCGTCGGCGCTCATCGAGTCGTTGACGAAATAGAACCCCTGCTGCACCGGCGCCACTCTGCGCGTCAGCACGTGGATCGTCACGCCCGACTCGGGATGGGTGACGGGGGTGAACAGGTCGCTGTCGTTGAAGTTGATCATGGTGTTGTCCGCCTTGTCTTTTTTCAATCAGCCGTCAACAAGCCAGGCTTTCTGGTCCGAAAATTGGGAATCCGGTGAAATGTCAGGTAATTTGCATCATGGGCGCGGTATGCGCCGCCGAGACCATCGTCATAGGCCGTGCGGCTGGCAAAGATGATATCCTCACCGTCGAACTGCCAATCGATGTACTGCCATGCAACGTTCTCCGCGTCCGGATGGTAGAGAAGGGGCGAGACAACCGTCCAGTTACTGAGATTTTCGGAGGCAATCAGCACCAGGTTGTTGCGGTGCGCACTGGGATCGGTCTGTTTGCTCACGATTGACCAGTAGCGGGATGTCGGCGCATCGAAGCGGATCGTGAACTTCACGCCGCCGCCGGGGAAATCGATGATGTCGCGTTCGCGATCGTGGAAGAGTGACAGGCCGTCTTCAGAAACATGGGTGATTGCCGCTCGGTCATCGCCTTGTCCGTTGGTGCGCAGAATGTTCACCAACTCGCCTTGCGGGCGTCACAACAACGTTACCTTCGATCCATTGACTTTGGGACCAAGCATGCTTGAACGGTCTGCTGAACTGCCAGTTGTCGGCATTCAACAGATCGGAGTCAATCGGCGCTGAGATGACGATAGCGGCCCAATTGGGCCGTTCACCCTCCGCGATTTCGAAGGATCGCCAGAGACGGCCGCGAAAAACAACCATGCTACAGGGCGCGCAATGATAGTCGCCTTTGCGCAAAAGGCCAGTCGTCGGGGCATCCGGTTCGGTCCACGTCCGGCCGCCATCGTCTGAACGACGGATGAGGACGTCCCCGTATTCATGCCGGACGCCGAGGATGTAGAGCAGCTCGTTGTGAACAAAGAGTTGGCCCCAAAACAGAGGCGTGATATCCGCTATTTTCCGCCACGTTTTTCCTCTGTCCGCTGACGAGAAGACGACGGAAGCGGGACACGTTTCGTGGTCGGCATTTGGGCCGAAGAAATCATGCGATGCCAGATAGGCCCCGTCCGGCAGAACGACAATACTCGGAGAACCCACATAGCGACCGGAAGAAGCAGGAGAATGATTGATAACGACGCCAGGCACGTTTGAGTGATTGGGGATCATTTCCTCACCTGTGAGTATTTAGTGCGCACGCCCTTCGCGCGCACTAGTACAGGTTGGCACGAATGATCATACACGCTGCGGCGCCGGCTCTCGGCCCCCAGCCCCCAATCCTGGGGGAGGCTCTGCACGCTTTTGCTAAGCTGGAGCCAAGCGTTCCCCCCAAGGTTGGGGGGTTAGGGGGGCGCCGACGCGCCATGCATCATCTGTACGCCTTTTCACGCCACGCTGTACTAGGGATAACATACAAGTGCGGCCACGCCCATGGCCGGCGTCGATGCCCTGCACCCCCCCAGACGTGGCCGCTTTTGCGTTTGCTCAGCTATGCAGCGCCTTTGTCTTTGAGCGGGGAGAGTTTCCAGCGCCCGTAGCCCACGAAACCGACCAGCGCCATCAAGATAACGTTGCCGAAGATATTCGTGATCTCACCTTGGCTGAGGTGATAGACCACCGCGCCGACCATGACGAGGACCAGCCCGAGTGCGGCCAGTGGCGTCAAGCGGGTCTGGATGCCGGTGAGGCCGGGCAGGATGAGGCCCAGTCCGCCCAGGATCTCCGCTGTGCCGCTGATCCAATGCAACATCGGGGATAGCTCATACATCCAGGCCATCGGCTCGGGCAATCCGGGCGGCACGATGAAATGCAGGACGCCTATGGCGATGAAGTAAATGCCGAGCACCCATTGTAAAACCCACAAGAGTTTGTTCATGTGCTGCAATCTCCTTTCAATGATTGGGAATCGGTTGCCAGGTGGAGTATAGCACGCATCGACCGGCCGCAAAACCCGAAAACCGTCCTTGCCGGCTTGGCGAAGTGCCAGGCCGTCGAGAAGCCCTGGACAGGGTGGTTCCCGGACTCGTGGATATGACAGGTACGAAAGCTCGGCCGGCTCGGCGTCAACTGCGTCGTCACTCCAATAGCCTGCCAGCGATAAACATGCCTCTCAAAAGTTCAGCGGGTAGTGTGGTTCTTGCGTTTGGCAGTAACTGTAGGCATTCAAAAATAGATCATAATCCTGCATTGAGAAACTGATTTTGTCTGAGGTGTCGAGCATGATCCCTTGTAGGATAGATATCATGTCACGAACGGTCGTCTGTTGCTCAAACGCCAGATTGTATTTCTCTTGCGAATCCTGCTGAACATCGTACAGTTCGAAAAAGACCTCATCCTGAAACAGATCGACAATCAGTTTGTGATCATGCATGACCAAACAGCGCTGGAAGTTTCCTCTGGATCCATTGCCGTCGTATTGAATGAAGATGTGCTCTCTGTCGATGGACTGCGCCCTGTTCAATCGTGTTGCGCAGTGAAACACCCGATCTGTCGGGTGGGCGATCCACCTCAAGCAGATCACACAGGGTTGGCAGGACATCAATATGGCTGACCAACTCGGTTGACTGCTTCACAAAGGGGCGCCCCTTGGGACTCTTTATCCCCATCGTCACGTGCGTTGCTTCCTCATACATACACATTTTTTGCCACAGGCAATGTGAGCCCAACATCTCGCCGTGATCCGCGGTGAATAGAATGAAGGCATCGTCATACATGTTCTCTGCTTTGAGGGTCTCGATAATTCGTCCCACGCAATCGTCCAAGAGCGAAACCAGGCCGGCGTAAACGCGCCAAATCTCCTGCCAATCTTGCCGGCTGTAGCGGCTGCCCAGGTATCCCGGCAGATTGTAGAGCTGAAGCGGAGACTGACCCTGTGACCAAAGGCCGACATTCTCCGCAAGGTCGTTCTGTTGAGTGCCGGAATACCACGGCTCCGGAATGTCCAACGGCGGATGTGGAGCCAAGAACATGGCATTGAGCAGAAACGGCTTGCCCTTGTCACGGTGCTGAATGGCCTCCAGCGATTTCTGCGTGATATAGCCATCAAAGAAATACTCAAGGCCGCCCTCGTAACAACCGGTGGTGGGGATGGAATACTGCTTCAACTGGCTGTACCGCCCCCCGACCATCTCGGGTAGTATTCCACGAAAGGTTGGGCCGCCCGGTTGACGTCTGTTGCCGGCCTTGAGGTGGTCGGCATAGCCGTTCTCCAGAGAAAGCCAATGCGTTTTGCTGTCTGCAGATCGATCAAATTTCTCTTCGGTGAAAAGATGCTGCTTGCCGGTATGCCAACTGTCCCATTCGCGCTCAAGCAGAGAATAGAGGTTGGGCGTGTTGGCCTCAACCTCTCCATGCATGGCATCACTTGCCTCCCAAGGGTTGATCAGGCAGCCAGTTTGATTGGGGTAGAGACCTGTGAAAAAGGATCCCCTGGCCGGAACACAGAGTGGGGACGCACAATAGGCTCGCTCAAAGGTCGTGCTTTCGGACAGCAGGCGGCTGATATTGGGCGTGTGCTGACCAATGAAATCATAGCGCAATTGGTCGGCCATAATGATGATCAGGTGGGGTCTGTTGCTCACTGGTCCTCCAGGTTGAGATCTGATGAACACGAAGTTCGCTGCTTTTCCTCTGTGCCAACTCCGTGTCTGTATGTTGAAAAACGCCATTCGGCACTGGAGTAATCGATACTCAGGTCCGCCACCGGCAATTGTAGCGGGTAGAAAACGGGGATGTCAAGGGGTTGGGGAAATACGGAATGGGCTGGCCCGTTCAACACAATCGGCCAGAGCAAGCTGGTCTGGCACAGCGACGCCACGCCCGACTTCGCTGCCTGCATGGCGCTGCTGCCGGAGCAACAGAAGGACCTGGTCCTGCTCTTCAACGCCGACCACCATCGGATGACGCCCGTTCTGTCGGACTTTGGCGCAGCCGCGCTGCTCGCCGGTGAGCAACCGGCGCCGGTTCCATTTGTGGGCATGATCCCGGGGATGCTGCGCGGCTGGCGTCTTGAGCGAAACTGATATTTCTACGAGAACATGACTTTCATCGACGCGACCGCCTCTGCCTTCGACAAGCTCAGGCGACGGCTACCTTGAGGCGCAGGCTGAGCCTGTCGAAGCCGGGTCCAACGCAACTGCTCGAAAAACTACTGTTCTCCTCGTGTCTTCAGTTTAGAGCGCCGTCCGAGCAGTGGGTGCCAGTGGGGCCTGCACATTTTGCCGCCGCTGATCCCAAACTTTCTGGTCGCCCTCACCCTGCTCCCTATGCTGGGCGGTCGGCGTCGCTATCTGAGGCTCTACAATCCAGACCGACTCGCTGATCGCCCTGATCTGCGGCAGCTTCGCCTCACGTTGGTCTTCGGTAAACTCTTCTTGCCAGGCGCGCACGGTGAAGAGTTGGGATGAATGGGTTTGTCCGCCCGTTTCCATGGTACTCGACTGCTCCACCGGGGTAAATTGGGCTGGCCTTTTCAACATTGTAGGTCGAGCAAATTCTAGAAGAAGGCTTGGCGATTTCCGGCTTTTATTTTTTGCGCATAGAGATAGAACTTGTGCTGTTCGCTGCTTTTTGCGGTCAGGAAATCGACCAACGCATTTTGAACCGAAGTGTCCTCAAGACCGATCTGAATCTGAGTTTGGGAGAGTCCCTTGAGAAAGTCAACTGTCGGAGGAATGTTTCCCAGCGACATGCTGACTTCATCGCCCGGATTTGCGAGTTGATCAAAATCGTTGACTAAACGCGTCAGCAATGTGACCGAATGCTCATCGACCATCCGGCCAGTGTAGAAGACACGGACCCGATTCCTGAGGAATTTGCGCTGCTCTTCGCCCTGAAATGCAAAGGCCAGTATCCCGTTGAACACAATCTGGGTTCCGTGGCTGTATCCGATAAACCCGATGTCTTTCTCCTTTTTCAACGCATCATAGAGGACGGCTATGACGGCGATCGTCGTCGCATTGCTGATATTGGGCAACAGTGGGTTGGACACGTTCGCAAAATTCAATCCATTATTGTTCATTTGAAGTGCGAGATCGTTCAAAGTATTGAAGCTGAAGTTCATAGACAACGCCTTGTATGACCAGACCTTGTCAGTGGCTGCCTGTTTGACATCACAGACGGCAAGCAGTTCGCCTTCTAAGCTGGCATCAATATTCCCCTGCGCCTTCAACCAACTGTTCTTGCCCATCCACCAGATCAATGGGTATCGATTATCGGTATAGTTATAGAGTAACTTCACACGGACATTGTCGGTTGAATTCTGTTTGAAGAAGTGCTCTACATTGTGCCGTTCATACAAGGCGTTGTAGAGGGGGGTGCCGATGCCGTTGACATGGTATAGATTTTGTCTGCGGTTCGCCCCATCGACAGCAAGCCTTGGCGCCAGAATGTTGGCCCAGGCATGGCGGTCGGTCGTGCTGAATGTCGTGAAAATCGTTGGCACATTTGACTCCGCCACCACCAGATCGGCGCTCTGCAGGTCTGCCCATGTGCGGATATCTGCATATCTCTCATCTTTGGTTTTGATCTTTGCGTAGACATAATCCGTGTCGTCCGCGTCCCCATCACAGGCTGTTTGCAGCGTTGTCATTCCCTGGCTGAAGACTATAATGCCACTCGCCGAATCGAGAATGGGGTGACCGGCAATCGGGTCTGTAAGGTTGATGAGGTCGGCCGGTTCGACGTTATCTGCCGCCAGCGCAATGCACAGCTTTTCATTGACGCTGCTATCCCAGTTGTTTGGCACCAATCCTGTCCACGATTTTGCGCCGTAGCCGCGGTCACCGTCCAGGTTCCAGTTGGTGAAGACAAGCGCTTGCTCATCCGGCTTGAGATCGGGGTTGTTCGCGTGCTTAATAAGCCAGGCGCTAAATTCAACCGCGTTGCCAATGGCAGATTTTTGAGCCTCGCGCGTTTCCTGAGGTGTAGCTGCGCCGGCATAGGATTTGAGTGCATCCACGTTGAATGGCTCGTCCTGAATGAAGCTACGGGGCGTTACCGGCTCCAGAACTGCCAGGTTTTCATGATAGGGTTCATCGGGCGCAAAATCAGCCGGCGTCATTTCACGATAACCAGGGGTGTGGAACGCGGGTGTCGTCATCCGGCATTCGTCGGCATAGAGCGGTGCGATGAGATGTACTTGCCCTTTGGCCCGTAGTGTGGGAAAGTTGCGCCGGGGCTTCTCCGCATGGATATAGTGGCATTCCTCGTCGAAGATAAACATCAGGCTCTTGGATAAGTTGTCATCAATACTGTCCACATCCGGGTATGTCAAGCCATTGAGCGCGATGAGCCGTTTGCACTTTTTGATCGCCTCATACAGCGCACATTGAATGCCATAGAGTGCAACCAACAGCGGGTACGCGGTCATGTTGGCGCTCATCTGGACAATGCCCCGGGCGACCTTGAGTAATTGCACCGCGGTTTCCAGACTGTACTGGATCGATTCGCCCATATAGCCCGTCCACTCGTCCATCCAATCCTCAAAAGAACCACCGGCCGCGGTGACGGCGTCGGCGATGTCGTCAATGGTGACGTTGCCGGCAAAGAGCGCGCCAAAGGACGCTGCAGCGTTCGCGGTGTCCGGAAAGAAGGAAGGCGGTGGGGGCGGCGGGTCGACATCATTGATGGCGTCCATGATTTCAGCCAAGTCCTGATCGAACGTGCCCCTGATCGAGCGCGGCGGTCTGGGTTTGATGTCTTCCTGTCCCCCCAACATCTTGACGGCGCGGCGCAACCATCCGTAGCACTCCTTGATCTGCGCTTCCGTCAGGAAGCCGAAATCGTCATTGGGATCAATCGGTCCCGTTGGCAGCATCGCCATTGAGGGACTGCCCAACTTTCTGGGATGCACGACATCTGCATAGGTCTTCTGAAAAGCTGTGGCCAACAGTTTTGCAATGTCATCGGGCAGTTCTTCATGATCTTGGTCCGCAAATTCAAGATCCTCATACAGAGTTTGGCTGACTACTCTGCCGTAATGTGCATGGTATTGATATACATCCATGTAGTTTTCCACAGTCACATGGCGTTGCACTGCGAGTCGAAACGGACCGCCAACGATCTGATTGACGTATGGATGACCCACCACATCGGTGGCGATGTGGGTCAGATAGGCGAGTGCATAAGCCCGTTGAGGTTCGGTTTTGGCATGCTTCACCAGATTGCGGGCGAAATCGCCGACGTTGCGGTAGTGGAGCATATCGAACCAATACCAGTCCACTTCCTCATAATTGTTCTGATTTGGGGGAATGAGGAAGTTTTCGTACAGCTCGCGCACCACGCGGGAAAACGGATTGTGCGCAAGACCCTCTTGATTGGTATCGGTCTGCAACGGGTTGATGCCCTGGAGTACGCCGGCCGTGATTGTTTTCGTTTTCAGCTCATTCAGGAGCACTTCAATACTGTCTATGCGCCGACGAATATCTGCAAGGACGCCAAGGCCAAGGGCGTCAAGGGCCTCATTTACTTTTCGACCGACTTCCCTTTCAATTCGCCTGATCGGTTCGGTCACCTCTTCATAAATCTCGTACAGCTCTTCGCCAAATTCGAGCACGGGCAAGAACACGTTTGCACCTTGCATCACATCATAGTCTTCGGCGAAGAAGAACATGTCCGGGCCGATTGCCCCCAGATCGGCGCAAAATTTATTCTTCTTGAGCAACTCTGCGGCCTCGTTGGCTGTTGCTTCTGAAGAGCTTTCGAGTAACTCGATTGCTTCATCGAGGACAATGGCATGGATTCCATACTTTGGCATCTTCAACTCCTTCGAAATTGTGGTCGATATCGCGGTGGGTGAGACAGAATGTCACGCACGCAGATTGCCATAATAGACCTGCCGGTGGGTGAATGTCAGTGAAAGGTCGCCAAATATCGCGTTGTGGGCGAATGCTGGGGCGCCGGACTTGTCGAACATCAGCCGCAAGCGGACCCGCGCCGTATTGGGCGGCAAGGCAAAAGAAGCTGCAACCCGGTACCACTGCCCGGAAACGGGTGGGCTTGACGTGCGCACCGTCGTCAATACGGCGCCGGCATTGTCGAGGCAATCCAGCCCCAGTGTCGCGATGGTGGCGGCACTCTCCACTTTGACAGTAGCGCTCACCGAGGCAAGCAGATCACCTTGCCCTAAGAACGATCGCGCCGTTTGCCCAATTGTCTGAGCATTCATGGTGACTGTTTGATGAAGTTCGGAGATTGTCAGCGTCAACTCCGGTTGTAGCGATGCAGACGCCGGAGAGCGTCTTCGTCGTCTTGAGCGCGCCAACCGTTTGGACTGTCAATCGCAGTGAAACCACTCGTCGAGGACTGTGTGGCAGCCCAGCCATGTAGGTCACTGTAGTGTTCATACTGCGATCCGATCTCGACCCAGTTGAAGAATTACTGATACGGTAGGCTGTCACCTGATTTTCGGATCCTGGCACTTGCAACGACAATTCTGAAAGATTCTGAACCGAAGGAATTGCGTCAGGAATATACTGCCGGGATCTCGATGTTGATTTGGTCTGCGCAATAGAGTAGATGATCTGACATTGAAGTAGTTGGAGCTCGTTTGTTTTCGATAGTATTGGATGAATCCATGTCGAGCTGAGATGGTCGAGCAAGTATTTTCTGATTGCGCATACCGTTAACGATCTGTAAGCTCAAAGGTGGACGATCAGGGAAGACACCGCGCACGTAGTTCGTTTTCTGTGGTTTTGCATCAATGGTCAAGCTACTGCTAATCGGATCATTCAGTGGATCAAAGCAGACGGAGGTGATAGGGCCTGACGGTGGCGTCTGGCAGTGGACGTTCCTGCCCATTCAAACTCGATCCGTTTTAGTTTGCCCAGCCTGTACGGTTGTGCGCTGTTGCCGATCTCTGCCGTTCGGGCAGGGTGAGGTTGACGACGGTATTGTCGCTTGGCTCACCACCGGCGTTGGTGATGCTGACGACGATGGTCGGAGCTCCGTCGCCAATGCCCGCAGTTTGATAGGCGGAACAGTAGAGTTCGGGGCGAAGAAACTGGAGTGGGCGTGTCCGTCTCCTGCCTTTTACAAGGTAGCTCTTGCGAATATTCTTGCGGTTTTGCTGTGCAAGACGTTTGATGCGCCCCAACGATTGTGCGTCCATGAACTTACCTCCAAGTGTTGTTTATCAACCTTCTATATAGCGCTCTTTTTGCACCGGATCGATGTCCCACTTCATTACCCATAACACCATGATTGATCTCCTTTTCTGGATAGACGAACGATTTTCAAGAAGCGACGGTCATAGCCTACCATTTCCCACGCTTCAAAAGCGCTTCAGGGCAGATTTTTGGTGAAGCGCGCCGCAAAACCTTGCGCGCCAAGGACTGTCACCGACTGACGACGTGCGTAATTTGTTTGGGGCCGAGCGGTGGCGGATTACAATGGTTGGAGCGACAGCGAAACCGAGCGATGCTTTCGATCTAAGGTGGATTTGGGAGGGAGGGAATGAACCGTTACAAGTAACCCTGGTCAACGGCGATTTTGGCCGCAGCGCGCAAATGTGCATACGCAGCATTGACGTCTGACTCATCCCACGCTGTCAGTGCTGCTGTCAGATTTTGCGTTAAGTCTTGAGGCTAGACGCTGTTGGCTCGGATCGAGCAACTGGCGCGCATAATCCATCGCCGTGGCCAAATCGTCATGTTCGATTGCCACGCCGATTAGGGGCCACAGCGCCGCCCAGCGAAACGGATAGGCCTGGGTCATGATCTGCGATGCTTCTCGTCCGTGGGTTGCCGCCAGATCGAAACCTTTTCGCCTCCACGCAACCCAGGCAAGATTGGCTTTAGCCATGCCGACATAAAACTGAATGCCGCTCTGCTCTAGCATTTTCAGGCTCTCGTTTGCGAAACGCTGAGCGCCGTCGACATCGCCCAGAAAACGATGCAGCACCGCTGAGTAGGTCAGACAAAGCGTTTGGACGCGATCGTTCCCGATCTGCTGTGCCAACTTGTCAGCGGATCGGATATTGTACTCGGCATCATCAAGCTCACGACGCCAAAGATGGCAGAATGCCAGACTGAAGTGATTGTTGGCAATGCCGCTCTGCGCGTCCGTTTCCTGCCACGCGGCCAACGCGCTGCGCTGTGCGTTTAGCGTGCTTTCCGAGACGGCGTATCGGTCCTGCCTCATGCCGAGCATGGCAACGCATTCCAGAAAATTCGCCCGTTGGATCGACGTGCCCTGAGACATGACGGCTGGTCTGGCCGTTTGGAGCAACTCGGCCTGGGCTTCGTCGTCACCTGTGCCATAATGCAGCAAGAGGAGGTCCAGTTGAAGCTGGATCCAACTCTGTTGCCACTGCTGATCAGCATCAGAAGCTGCGGCGGCGTAGAATTTTTCGGCCTCACGATAGCTGGATAACGCTTTTTCATAACGATGCTGGATACGCTGCGTGTTGCCGATCTTGCGCAGATGAATGGCTTTGCGCAGCTTGTCATCGGCAGGCGCTTGCGCCAGCGCATCCCGATAGGCGGCTCGTGCATCGTCGTGTTGACCAACGCGCACATAGACATCACCGAGCCCTCAAGCAACCGCATCTTCATTCCTGGCGCTATGGCTTCCGGCCCCCCGCTACCCGCTGGCAACGCGTTGAAGAGGTCGATGCCACGTTGGTAATAGGTGATCGCGTCGTCATTGGCGTATACATGCTGCGCCGCCTCGCCGCCTCATTGTAGCGGGGAATCGCCTGGGCAATCATGCCGCGTGTTCGAAGTGTCGGGCAATCTGGCCGCTGACAACGTTCGGCTCACCGGCATATCGCCTTACCAGCGCTTCAGCCACGTGGCGGTGATGCCGTCGCCTGCGCACCGGGCTCAACAGAGCGTACGCCGTAGCTCGCAGTTTATCGTGGCTGAAGTCGTAGGCATTGACCCCGTCTTCCCGAATGATGCGCCGTCGCCAGGCCTCGTCAAGGGCGTCCACCACCGCGTCTTCATTTTGTTCACAGATCTCGGCCAGAAGATCAAAGGTGAACGTACGCCCAATGACCGCGGCAAGCTGGACCAATTGCTGTGCAGATGGCGAGAGTTGGGCCAGTCGCTGCTGCAAGACCGCGGCCACTTTGGCGGGCAAGGATTGCAGATTCGGGGTTGAACCTTGGTTGGCAACGCCGAGTTCCAGCCCAGCCTGCCTGCGCGCGCCCGTCGCCACGCTTCGATCAGCGCGGTCCATTCAGAATTTCTGCCCACCAGTTGGGCCCGGGTGCGCCGAGTTTCAGGTTTGGTCGTGACGGTGGTCTTGCGGTGCAACAGGCGTTGATAGGCTTCCTCGATTTTGACGCCCGGCTCTACGTCCAACTCGCGTTGCAGGGTGTCGACACAGGCGTGATAGACGCGCAACGCGCCGGCGCGGTCACCGTTGAGCGCGTAGAGCCGCATCAGTCGGTGATAGGTGGCCTCGTGCAGCGGGTCGCTGCGCAACAGGCGTTGGGCCTGACCGATGGCAGCCTCATAGTGGCGCTGCTCTTCGTGGTGGCCAATCAACCGTTCCAGCGCGTGCAGATAGAGATCGCGCAGCCGTTCCCGCTCCGGTGCGATCCAGTCGTCGTAACAATCGGGCAGCAGATCACCGCGGTAGATGGCCACGGCCTGTGCCAAATTTTGCGCCCGCTCGTTGTCGGTTCGAGCGTCATCAGCCGTTGCGAGCAGACGCTCAAACTCGAACAGGTCCATGTCCAGTGGCGCATCCGTTCGCAGTTGGACGGTACCGCGTGTTACCGCAAGGAAGCGGTCGCCATCCACCAGCCCGCGGCGCAAGCGAAAAAGGAGCGTGCGCGGGTTTGTTTGCGCCTGCTTGTCAGATGTATCGGGCCAGAGCGTGTATGCAAGTTGCGGCCGGGCAGCGGGCGCGGCGCGATGGAGCAGCAGATAGGCGAGCAGGGTGCGCGTCCGTCCGCTCTCCAATTCGCTGATAGAAGCTCCATCGCGCACTGCACGGAAAGAGCCAAAGAGTCGGATGTGGATTTCTGTAGCCGCTTGGGAGCGAGGAGCGGGTTTCATAGTTTTATCAAAACACAAGAGCGGCCTGAATGCAACCGTAATTTTCATCTACGAACGACAATTGCGACCCAACGCATTCCTGATGGATGGTATCGGCGTTGCACCGGACAGGCGCGGCCATGGCATCGGCACACGTACGCCCTCCGAATTGGTCGCCTTTGCCATAGACGAAGAGTACGCTACAATCCGGCTCGACGTCATCAATACCGGCGAGAGAGGAAATCAAGCTGAATCCACGACTGGCTTATCGCTATTGTGTGGATGCCATGCTTGGGCATGCGGTGATGCACGCCATCCGGCATCGGGTTCAGCTTGAGGAGTTGCTGGCAGAGCAAGCGGCCGTTTGGTGGGCAGGAGAATGAAGGGGGTTCCATGATCATCGCTTTGGCATCGCCTGCGGTCGCGCCATCACTTGATGAGGGGTTGAACAAGATCAAGCGATTCCTCTCCGAAGCCTCGGCCCAGGGCGCGAAGATCGTCTGTTTTCCCGAAGCCTATCTTCCCGGTCTGCGCGGCCAGGATTTTGACGTGTTGCCCTTTGGTCAGGCGGAGGAGGAACGGGTGCTTCGGACCGTGGGACAATGGTCGAGAGCGTATGGCCTGGCCACGATCCTGGGCATGGAGCGGGTCACGGCGGCAGGCCGGCAGATCGTGGCCGTTGTCTTCGACGCCCAGGGGCAGATCCAGGGCGTCCAGACCAAGAACCAACTGGACCCGAGCGAGGATCGCTTCTATGTGCCCGGCAACACCCGGCAACTCTTCGAAATCAACGGTGTCAAGTTTGGCGTGGCCATCTGCCACGAGGGCTGGCGCTATCCCGAGACCGTGCGCTGGGCCGCGGCACGAGGAGCCAAGATTGTCTTTCATCCCCAACACACGGGCAATGAACAGACCGGCATGCGGCTGACAACGTGGGGCGCGGCCGATGCGCCATACTACGAGCAGGCGATGATGATGCGCAGCCGGGAGAACACGATCTACTTCGCCAGCGTCAACTACGCGTTGCGCTATCAGGAATCGGCGACCAGCCTCATCGAGCCGTCCGGCCGGTGCCAGGCCTACTTGCCCTACGGACAGGAAGGGCTGCTGGTGCAGGAGATCGCTCCAGAGAAAGCGACCGGTCTACTGGCATCCCGTTACGCGCCCGAGCGCTACCGGGATGCACCGTCGTAAACGTTCAACAGCACAAACAGTGAAAAGCAGAAGCGATGAAGGTTGAGAGAAAACCCCGAAGGAACGGGATGACAAGCCGCCGTCGGATCTGGACTTCGATATCAATGCCCATTTCCTGGCCCATCACGGCTACTATGACTTGGCGAAGTTCATCGTTTACACAGAGGGAAAGAGACCGGCGGAGACGTGCGCCGAAATACTGGCGCTTGCCGCGAGATAATCGGAGACACACATGACAGTCGCAATGGTACGGCTTTTCATCTTCACGGTCTTCCCTTTGTTGTTGGCCTGGGCGATCTTTCTCGTCGACCGTTCCGTCACATCCAGGGAGCGCAAACTGGAGGTCATTCTGATCTTCCTGTTCGCTGTCAGTGTGGCAGGAAACGGCATCTCCAACTTTTTCGCCCATTTCTTCCTCTCGGACATGGTCGCCGAATTCATCGGCTGGGAAGCGGGCAGCCCGTTCCAGCTTGAAGTGGCTTTTGCCAACCTGGCCATCGGCGTGATGGGCATCGTTGCCGTCAGCCGCCGAGACGGCTTTCGTGAGGCCACGGTGCTGGCCGTGACTATTTTTGCGCTGGGCGCGACGGTTGTCCACATCATGGACATTGCGGCGACGGGCAATCTGGCGCCTGGGAACTCGCTTCAGATCGTGATCAACCTGGCCAGGCCGGCCCTGCTGATCTGGGCGTTGCGGGCGGACAGGCGAGCAGAGGCCCTGCCCCGGCCGGAAGCCGTCACGACCGAGTTCGACAACTGGCGCATGCCGCTGGTCCAATCGATGGCGCCAATGACCATCGCTGTCGCTACAGGATATGGAATCGGGGTTGCCGTGGGCCAGCCATGGCCGTTGGCGCTTCTCGGCGCGGGCATCGGCGTGGGGTTTGTTTTGGCTGCGCTGGCCCGTTCGCCTTGGCATACGCTTGTGTGGGGACGAGGTTAGGTCATCTTTGCGGTTGCTCCTTCAACATGAAGCACGGCAAGACCTTCAACAATGGTCGAAAATAACGGACTTCACTCTGGCCCCCGCTTGTTTTATACTTAAGCAATGTCTCCGCCATTGCTCGCGACCAAACTCTTCATTCCGCCGCCTCGGGCGGGTGCGGTCCTGCGCCCACACCTGACCGATCGGCTCAACCATGGCTTGGACCGCAAGCTGACCCTGCTCTCTGCGCCGGCCGGTTTTGGCAAAACCACGCTGGTCTGCGAATGGGTAGCCGGTCTCGACAGACCCGTCGCCTGGCTGTCGCTGGACGAAGCGGACAATGACCCTTCACGGTTTCTTGGTTATCTTGTCGCTGCGCTACAGACGCTTGTGCCCAATATTCAAGAAGGTGTGTTGGGCCTGCTTCACGCTCGACAGCCGCCGCCAACCGAGGCGATTCTGACGGTGCTGCTCAATAAGATCGCCGCCCTCCCCGGCAGTTTCGTCCTTGTGTTTGATGACTATCACGTTCTCGATGCCGTGCCGATTGATTACGCCCTCACATTTCTGCTCGATCACCTGCCGCCGCAGATGCACCTGGTCATCGTCACCCGTGAGGATCCCAATCTTCCCCTGGCCCGCTACCGCGCCCAAGATCAACTGACCGAACTGCGCGCTGCCGACCTGCGCTTCACAACCGATGAAACCGCCGTTTTTCTCAATCGGGTGATGGGACTGAACCTCTCTGGGCATGAGATCGACGCTCTGGAAACCCGCACGGAAGGCTGGATTGCCGGTCTGCAATTGGCTGCGATCTCGTTGCAGGGACATCAAGATACCGCCGCCTTCATCGAATCGTTCACAGGCAGTCACCACTTTGTCATGGACTATCTGGTTGAAGAAGTCCTGCAACGGCAGCCCGAAAGCGTGCAAGCTTTCTTGCTGCACACATCCGTCCTCGATCGATTGTCCGGCCCTCTATGCGATGCGCTCACGGAACAGGACAACAGCCAGGCGACCCTGGACATGCTGGACAACGCCAACCTATTCCTCGTCCCATTGGATGACGAGCGGCGCTGGTTCCGCTATCACCGTCTGTTTGCCGATCTGCTGCACCAACGACAGCAACTAACTGAGCGGGAACTGACGCCAACCCTACACCGTCGAGCGAGTCAATGGTACGAACAGAATGGGTTTGTCGATGAGGCCATAGCGCATGCCCTGTATGCAGAGGATTTTGAGTTGGCGGCTGAGCAGATCGCGGGCGTCGCTGATGCTGTTTGGGCAAGCGCCGTCGATACCCGATTGCGCCATTGGTTGGCCGGGTTGCCGGCTGACTTGTTACACGCCACTCCAAGCCTCTCGATTTTTCACGCCTGGTATCTGTTGGCGGCAGGGAACCAAGCTGAAGCTGATCGGTTGCTTGGGACGATCGAACGCTCGATTACGCACAGCCAAGACGGCGCTGCCGATGCTGATGCGCAGGCACAGGATGAGTCGGAAGGGCATGTTCGGCCACTACAAGGAAGGCTGGCCACCCTTCAGGCATTCTCGGCCTTTTACCGGGGAGATGTGCAGGCGATCATCGCCCATGCCGGCGACGCGCTTGCATGTCTGCCGGCTCAGGATCTGTCCTGGCGCAGCACGGCGACCCATCTACTGGGGGATGCATACGACTTCAGCGGCCAGATCCGAGACGCCTATCCGTTTCGAATCGCTGCGGTGCAGGCGAGCAATGCTTCGGGCGACGTCGTGCAAATACTGATCGCCAATTTGAAATTGGCCATCAACCTGAGGAACCAAGGTCGGCTGCAGCAGGTCATCGAGATCTGCCGTCAACAACATGAGTTCGCCAACGAGTGCGGCATGGCGCAAACAGTCGTAGCGGGATGGCTGTTGGCCATCTGGGGTGAAGCGCTGGCGGAACGCCATGATCTGGATGGCGCCGTCGAGAAAGCAAACTTGGGCGTAGCCTATTGCGAACAGGGCGGAGATCTGGCCATGCTGGGGTGGAGCTACGTCTGTCTGATCAGAGTCCTGTTTTCACGCGGTGAATTTACCCGCGCCCAAGAGAGCGTCCACCACATGGAGGCACTGGCCAAAGAAACCTATGTGCCGCCCTGGATCATGAATCTTGTGATGGCCTGGCAAGCGCGCCATTGGCTGGCGCAGGGCAAATTGGCGTTGGCGTCTCAATGGGTCGATGTGCGCGGGTTGGACGCCAGTCAAGCGCCTCACTACGCGCACGAACCGGAACATTTTGTGCTCGCCCGCATTCTGTTGGCGCAGGGTTGCTTGGATGAGGCGAAGTCCCTGCTGCAACGCCTGTTGGCGGCGGCGGAACAAGAAGGACGGACATCGAGCCTGATCGAGACCTTGCTGTTGCTTGCACTCGTCCATCAAGCCGGCAGGCGACGGCGCACAGGCGAAAGCAACGCTGAGTCAGGCCCTTCTCCACGCTGAGCCGCGCGGCTTCATCGGCATTTTCGTGGATGAAGGCCGGCCCATGGCACGCCTACTCTACGATGCGCTTTCTAGCGGCATTGCACCCGAATATGTAGGCCGGCTGTTGGCGGCGTTTCCCCCCGACGGATCGGAGCAGACCGTCCAAGCGGATACCCACACTGCCAATACTGAATTGATTGAGCCGCTGAGTGGACGCGAAATTGAGGTGCTCCAACTCATCGCCCAAGGGCGAACCAACAAGGATATCGCTTCCGCTCTTTTCCTCTCGTTGAATACGGTCAAGGCCCACACCCGCAATATCAACGGCAAACTCGGCGTCCACAGCCGGATGCAGGCCGTTGCCAGGGCAAGAGATCTGGATATTCTATAGCATCAGAAATTCGGCCATCGTGCTGCCCGTTTCTGATAAACTCAACGTCATCTCCGTACCGCCGACTCCCTCTCCGGCAGACTACGAACAAGCCGCATACCAACACCCAACTACGATTAACCCCCTGAATAACACTTTCGGACGATGAAACGAATACCGATCTGAGCGTATGCTATAGGCACATCGAGCGCCAGTCATACTGGATGCGGCTGCATAGGGACTGGAAATACGAAGGAGCAGTGTCATGACCCAAGTGGACATGCGGTTCTGTTTGTCGGTTGCAATCGCGCTGGGCATCTTGCTGGCCGGCTGTGGCGCTACCCCTATCGAAGAGGTCGATCCGTCTCTGACAGGGACATGGCATGGCGAATGCGAGATCAGCCTGCCTGTCGTCTTCGATCCGGGTCAACTGCCGGACGATGTCGAACGTACGCGGCAGACGGTGGCGCTGGAAATCACGATCGATGCGGACGCTGTTGTCCATGGCACAGTCGGGGAGGCCACACTTCAGGAGTCGGTGCTCAAACGCAACCGGGGTGAACTGGGCCGAAGGTTGAACATGGCCAGCGACTACATCATCATCGACGGCCATCTTGCCGGACCGATTGTGCCCGGAGCGGATGAGAACGACCTGAAATCGTTCACGATCCCCTTCGATCTGGTCGACAACCGTATCGAAGGCGGACTCATGTGGCGACAGTCCTGGAAGTATCCCTTCCCTCTCTGTAGCGTGGTGTTGGAACGCCGTCAGTAGGGAAGGATCTGAGCAGACATTTGGCAAACAGCAGAGGGGGTAGAACGGTGACGACCAAAGAAACAGCAAGTTCAACCAGAAAGTCCGCAGTCGTCGTGGGCGTGCTCTACATCGTTGCGACGGTTGCCGGCGTGCTGACCCTTGCTCCACTGGGCGACCTACTGGAGGGTCCAGGCATACTCGCCAATGCGGCTGCAAATGAAAATCGGATGATTCGCTGGTGATGCTTGAGTTGGTCATGGCTGTTGCGGTTGCGGGTGTTGCGTTCATGATCTATCCGATCCTGAAGCGGTACGCCGACACAACAATCAAGCAGGGCTTGGCTGTTTGGTACGTCGGCACCCGGATCACTGAGGGGACGGTCTTTGTTGTCGCCGTCCTCGCCACGCTAGCGCTTTTGTCATTGAGTCAGGAATTCGTACAGGCCGGCGCTCCGAATGCTCCTTTTTATCTGGCCGGCGGTAGCGTGTTGCTGGCGACCGTTGACTACGCCTTCATGCTCGGGCAATCAGTCTTTTGCATCGGCGCGCTGATGTTGTACTACCTCCTGTTTGAGTCCAAGATCGTTCCTCGATGGCTGTCGGTCTGGGGGTTTATCGCAGCGCCCTTGATGTTTGTGTGCAGGCCTTTCACTCATGGTGACCGGCGATCCAAACTCAACGTTTTCAACCATTTTGTATGCGCCAATGGCCTTGCAGGAGATGGTCTTTGCAGTGTGGCTGATCGTCAAGGGGTTTAATCCATCCTCAACCGCTTCACAGTCTGCGGCATAGAAGTCAACAAGACAATATGACGAAATGGCGAAGAGTGAAATTACCGGCCACAACAGGTACAGTGCCATGTCAGACAAACTCAATCCTAGATTAGAACCATGTAATCCAACGGTCTACGAGATCAGGATTAGGGGTCACCTCGGTTCTCAATGGTCGGAGTGGTTCGACGGACTGACCCTCACGCTGGAAGAAAACGGCGAGACGATCTTGACCGGTCCAGTGGTCGACCAGGCTGCCTTACACGGCTTGCTTAAGAAAGTTCGTGACTTGGGCATGCCATTGGTCTCGGTCAATCGTGTGGAACCGGAGCGGAGAGGTGAAGAAAACAAGATTCTCGGCGCTGATGTTGCCGGAAGGATATCAAAATGAAAGTTGTAGTTGGCGTGCTGATCAGTCTTTTTACGCTGATTGGCGTCGTTCTAGCCTATCTGATCGCCATCATCTTCGCCCCCATCTTGTCTGTCACTGCACAGCCAATTCGGGATCCATCAGAGAAAGGTGAACAGCGCAAGACGCCGCCAAAATATCGCTATGATGTGCAGTTTTCCGCCGGTGATCTGGGTATTAGCGCATGGCTCTATTTGCCGAAAGAGACAACGATTCCGGTCCCATGCGTGATTATAAGCCACGGGTTTGGCGGCACCAAGGACTGCATTCCTGATCGATATGCGGTGCGTTTCGTCGAAGCTGGGTATGCGGTTCTGACCTATGATTACCGATATTTTGGTGATAGCGAGGGCATGCCCAGGCAACTTTTCTCAACTTCATGCCAACTCGAGGATTTGCGTGCAGCGATTGAGTATGCGCGATCACGGTCAGAGATCGATGCCGAGAACATCGTGTTATGGGGCACCTCCGCTTCCGGTGGGTACGGACTGATTATTGCCGCCGAAGATGTTAGGGTCTCTGCTGTTATCGCGCAATGTGCGGCGATTGATCACAAGGCCGATAGCAAGATGTTCATAGACCGGGAAGGGTTGGCCACCTTCCTCCGTCTCCTCGTACACGCCCAACGCGATATGGGACGATCCCGCTTTGGTCTCTCGCCCCATACATTTCCTATCGTTGGCAGGCCTGGAACGACCGCGATGCTCACTGCGCCGGGAGCCTTCGATGGCTACGCCAGACTTATTCAAGATTCGAGAACATTCAAAAATGAAGTCTGTGCCCGTTTGTTCTTCATGGCGCATGGTCCTGATCCTGTGGAGGCTTCCAAAAAGGTGCAGTGCCCTACGCTCTTTCTGGCATGTGAACAGGACAATCTCGTGGCGCCGGACTCGTATAAACCGGCAGCGAAAGCGCTGGGAGACAGGGCCCAAGTGAAAACATATCCAATCGGGCATTTTGACATCTACGAAGGGGAGCACTTCGAGAAGGCGATGAGTGAGATGATCACGTTCTTGAAGCAGAACTTGAGATAACCGATCGAGGCAATCCCGACGATGAGAAAGAGCTTGTTCAATGGCCTGGGCATTCTTCAGGCGTTCATCGGCGTCGGCGCAGTGGCGGGCGGCCTGGCGCTGGTGCTGGACCCAAGCGGCGCAACTCTTGGCGTACCGCTTGAGCTGCTTGAGGAGACGCCCTTTGCGACCTATCTGGTTCCGGGCATCGTGCTCGTCGCTGTCAACGGTCTGGGCAGTCTCGCCGGAGCCGCTATGTCCTTCACACGACATCGAATATGCCGGCGAGATAGCGATGGCTCTCGGCGCCTTCCTCATTGCCTGGATCCTGGTTCAGGTCTACTGGATGGCGGGGTTCCACTGGCTCCATTGGCTCTATCTTAGCCTGGGGATGGTTGAGGCAGTTCTAGGATGGTCAATCCGAAGGACGGCAAGTGTAAAAAAGGGAGAAGCGTGATGAACGAATTACAGAAGATGGAACAGGAGAGGAGCGTTCTGCGCTGGGGCGGTCTGTCCGGTATGCTGGGCGTCATCTTTTTCCTGGTTGCCATAGTCGCCGCCATGGTCTTTGTGGGTGATGATCCCCCCACCCTTGCCGAGACGGTGATCCGGTTCCCTGAAGTGAAAATGTTCCGCGTCGTGGAGAACCTTTCTTACCTGATGGGCCTTGTCTTGCAGGTTCCCCTCTTCCTGGCCCTGTATCTTGCGCTGCGGAAGACGAGCCTGGCGCCTGCACTCTTTGGGAGCGCGCTGGGCATTCTGGGGCTCGGCGCGTTGGTGGTCTCCACAACCCCGCATGTGGCCCACGCGCGGCTCGCCGACCTGTACAACGCACCTGGGGCGACGCCCGTCGGATCAGGCAACAATCGCCCTCATGTGGCAGTTAGTCTGGGGCATGATCGAAATGATGGTCTACATTGGCTTCTTTGTGATACCGCTCGGCATCTTTCTCCTCGGCGCGGCCATGCTCGGCGCCCCGGTCTTTGGCAAAGGCTATGGCTGGTTGAGCATGGTGCTTGGCGCAATTGGATTCGCCGCGGCCTCGTACCAGATGGTTAACACTGCATCTATGGCCAGCTTTGGCAGCTACCTCGCATACATCGTCTTCTATCTCGTCCTGGGGTGGAAGCTATATAGCCTGTCGCGAGGGCCGTCGGAGGTCTTGGAAAATCAAGTGGTTGAGACTGCTTAATGGGGGCAGTGTCGCCGTATCGGCTAGAGGTAGCGGCTAGTGTCTATCGGCAAACGAAGTTATGGGAGGAAATTCGCCATCGAGAGCTGTCAAACGCAAGCTGTCAGATAGGTGCAACAAAGGATACGGAGATGAATATCAATAAGCAAGCTGAAGAGTTTCTGAGCAAGAAACGCATTGCAGTTGTTGGCGTATCCCGTAGTCAAGGGACGGGCAAAGGCATCTTCACAAGCCTGCGCGGGAGAGGATACGAAGTTTATCCGGTCAATCCCAATGCCACGGAAGTGATGGGGGAACCCTGTTATCCAACTCTGAAAGCGATTCCTGGCGGTGTCGATGCCGCCGTGATTGTCACTCGTCCGGAAGTGACTGAAGAGGTTGTGCATGACTGTGCAGAGGCAGGCGTTTCCCACGTGTGGATGCACTACAACGCGCTCTTTGGCGCGGGAAACAGCAGCGTTTCCGATGCCGCCGTCGAGTATTGCCGTGAACACGAGATTGAGGTGATCGCCGGTGGATGCCCGCTCATGTTCGGTCAAGGCGCGGATGTCGGTCACAGATGCATGCGCTGGATTCTCGGCGTTACGGGTGGCCTGCCGAAAAATACATAGCCAAGGCTCGACTGAGGAAGAAATGTGAGGAGCAGAGGAGATTACACAATGGCGAATGTGCAGACAATACTGATTGCTGGAGCGACCGGAAACATTGGGGGAGGTGCTGCGTTCGCGCTGGCAAAACGTGGCGCCAGCGTTGTATTGCTCGGGCGCAAGCCCGAAACATTAGAAGCCAGGGCGGATAATATCCGTGTCACTCTGTCTGAAGCCCGGATCGAGTACCAGGATACGGACATTGCTACGCTGGTCATCGACTTCTCTGATATGGAATCTGTGAGGCACGCGGCTGCGGAGGCTATGAACCGATTTCCGATGATACATGGACTGATACTATCTGTCGTCGCCTTAATCCAAAATGGTCCGAACATCCTGCCCAACGGTCATGAGCTGATGTTTGCTACGAACGTGATGGGGCCGTTTCTGTTCACCCAGTTGTTGTTAGAGAGGATGCAGCAATCAGACGGATTGGTCCTTCATGTGATTGCACCATTCTATAAAGAAATCGACTGGGATGATCTTGAAAGCATCAGCAATCACAAGACAGAGCCTGCATACCACAGGACCAAGACATGCAACCGGGTGATCGCTGCGGAGTTGGCTCGACGATATGCTGGAAAGATCTCCTCTGTAGCATTCAATCCTTCGTTCATCATCGACAAAACAGACCCGGAGTTGAAAAAGAGGTGGCCAACCGGATTCGATGGGTTTCTTCTGGCGGGTGATGACAGTACTCATTGCCAAGCCACCTGCGGTCGCAGGTGAGCCCATTGCGGATCTAATGCTTTCGTATCCAGATCGTAGTGCAATCAATGGAGCCTTGTTCAAACTGGATAAACGCGTCAAAAAACCTGATAAGGCAATGAACGACGAGGTATTAGGAAAAAGGTTGTGGGATGAGTTGGTTCGACTAACGGACCTGACGCCCGAAAGAAGCCCGGCGGCAGATCTTCAGGGGAAACCATGAAAGCAATTATCTACACCCAATACGGGCCGCCGGAAGTTCTCCATCTTGTTGAGGTCGAAAAACCGCAACCCAAGGACAATGAAATTCTGGTCAAGACTTTTGCAACATCAGCCCACATCGGCGACACAAAAATGCGCAGCCTCAAAGGAATTCCCGGTTGGCAGTTGCTCTTTGCGCGCATGTATCTGGGTTTCCGAAAACCAAAGAGACCCATACTCGGGATGGAGCTGGCCGGGGAAGTTGAGGCAGTGGGCAAAGACGTGACGCTCTTTAAACCGGGCGACCAGGTCTTTGCAGCCTTGTTCCCGGCCAAAGAAGCGTTTGGCGGGTATGCCGAATACAAATGTCTGCCTGAAGACGGGCTGGTGACTATCAAGCCGGCCAACATGAGCTACGAGGAAGCCGCCGTTGTGCCCAGCGGGGGCATGACGGCACTGACTATACTCCGCAAGGCGGATATCCAGAGCGGACAGCAGGTTCTGATCTATGGCGCTTCCGGCAGCGTCGGTACATTTGCGGTACAGATTGCCAAGTCCTTTGGGGCGGAGGTGACCGGCGTTTGCAGCACAACCAATTTGGAGATGGCGAAGTCGCTGGGCGCCGATCAGGTGATCGATTACACGGCGGAAGATTTTGCCCAGAGCGGGGCCACTTATGATGTGATCTTTGATGCGGTCGGCAAGGCTACGCGTGAACAGTGTCAGAGCGCGCTCAAGAAGGGCGGCGTCCATCTGGATGTGATGAAGGATGAAGGCGATATCAGTACCGAAGCACTGGTCTACCTGAGAGAACTGATCGAGGCTGGAGATCTGAGATCGGTCATAGATAGACGCTATCCGCTGGAGCAGATCGTTGAGGCTCACCGGTACGTTGATGAGGGACACAAAAAGGGCAACGTCGTTGTCACGATTGACCACAACTAAATGAGCTCGACTGCGGTAGAAGGTACTTTGTCACCCTGAGCGGGTCTGCCTCAAAAGATCGAACGTGTTGAGAGACCAGCGAAGGGTCTCGGTGTTGCAAAACAGATTCTTCGCCGATCTCTAAGCATGTTCGATAACCGAGATTCTTCGTTGGTCTGTCGTCCAGTGGAACGTCATGGAGTTAACCCACTCAGAATGACAGACGAACTTGCTGGCGAGATCCGTTTCTTGTCGCTAGAGCGCCGGGTACCCGGTGTGGGACACTCAGAATGACGGTTCGTGAACCACCACAAATAGGAGCACGGAATGAATAGTCGGAGCGCATGGATCGTTGGTGCAACAACATTGGTCGGCGTCGGTGTCGGACTCGTTTTTCTTCAGACATCTGCGTTGTATTTCCTCGCATCGATCCTCATCGGAATCGGCGTCGGGCTTGCGATAGCTGCCGTCATGTCTAGGTCGCAGAGTTAACAGGCCATCGGAAAAAAGCGGATAGAACGCTGATTTTGCGGATTTCCGCGGATAAAAGCAGAAGAAATCCGTATTTATCCGCATGTTCAGTGTTATCCGCGTTCATTTCACTCACTCCGACAAGCTGCTAGAGGGAAGAAATTGTGGAACAGCAAAGCACATCGGATGGAACGACAAAAACGCATGGTCGGCGGGTCGAATTCGACTATCTGCGCGCCTTCGTGGTGGTCCTCGTGGTCTGGCACCACGCGATTCTGGCCTACGCCGCCTTCTCATTCATGAACCCTGAAAACCCCATCAAGACCTTCAGCCCCGTCGTCGACAGCCGGCGCTGGGCCGGATTCGATCTGATGGCAGGCTTCAACGACACCTTCTTCATGGCGCTGATGTTCTTCATCTCCGGCCTCTTTGTGTGGCGTAGTCTTGCACGCAAAGGGATTGGCAAATACTTGGGCGACCGGCTGATCAGGCTGGGCATTCCCTTGGTTATCGGTGTGCTGTTTCTGATACCGCTGGCCTATTACCCAGCTCAACTGACCGTCGAAAAGATCTATGGCGGGCGAGACCGGTTTCTTCGAATTCTGGATCAACATGGCACGGGTCGGCTTCGGCACAGCGGGGCCGCTCTGGTTCGTGTGGCTGCTGCTGGTTTTCGACAGCGTGGCCGCCCTGATCTATCGATTCACCAACCACAGCGGCGGCGCTTCCGATCAGAGGACAATCACCGTGTTCGAACGACCGCTGGCCCTTTTCGCGACGCTGTTGGTCTTCTCAACTGCTGCCTACCTACCGATGGTGCTCACCTTCGGACCGCTTGAGTGGATCGGGGTCGGCCCCTTTGTGGCGCAAGCCAGCCGTTTATTGTTCTACCTGGTCTACTTCCTCGCCGGTACCGCAGTCGGCGCCTACGGGATCGAGCGCAGCCTGTTGAAGCGGGAAGGTTCGCTGGCCCGGCGCTGGTGGGCCTGGCTGCCGGCAGGCTTGCTCTCGTTTGCGGTGATGATCGTGCTGATCGCCGACGGACCGCCTCAGTTGATCGATGTCGTTGCCTTCACCGTCACCTGTGCGACGCTCGTTTTCGGCCTAACGTCCATTTTTCTTCGCTTCGCCACTCGGAGCATCGGCGTCCTCAACAGCCTTGCCGCCAGCGCCTACGGCATCTACATCGTCCACTACGTCTTTGTCACTTGGCTGCAATATTGGTTGCTGGGCGCGGATCTCTCCGCCATCGCCAAGGCGATATTGGTGTTCACAGGCACACTGATGCTCAGTTGGGGATTGACCGCCGCACTTCGGCGAATACCGTTGGTGGCAAGGGTTATCTAATCAGCCGCCTTCCAATTCACCGCGGGATATGCCAGGATTTCCCGGATACCCACGGATTTTCCTAAAAAAACCCGTGGGTATCCGCCATATCCGCGTAATCCGCGGTGAATCTTTTCCAAGGCTGAACAGTTACAATTTTTCAGGAGGACAGTCTCATGAAGTCTTTCGTCAGCCGATATCAAATTGGCATTTTCTTCGCCCTCACGTTCGTTATCAGTTGGTTCCCGTGGTATGCGGGGATCGCTCCAGAGGTCTTGGCGTGGGGGCCCTCGGTGGCGGCATTCATTGTCGTCATTTACATCGGGGGTAAGCGCGGTCTATTGGATTTCCTGCGACCTTTTGGCCGCTGGCGCGTCGGCTTCAAATTTTGGGCGATCGCCATATTCGGCCCGGCAGTACTGTTCCTGATCGGACTGGGCGTGTACCTGCTTCTGGGCGGCGAGGCGCCGCCCTTTACGATGATACGAACGGAACTCCATTTGATTCCCCTTTACCTCGTGCTGGTCGTTCTGATGCCATGGCACGGACCGGTGGGAGAAGAGTTCGGCTGGCGCGGCTTTGCGCTGCCGAAGCTACAGACCAGATATGGCCCACTGATTGCCAGCCTCGTCATCGGCACCGTGTGGGGCGTATGGCATCTCCCGGAGTTCTTCGCTCCGTTGGGCGTGCTTGGGGCCCTGGCATCGTCCATGGGCGTCGTCAGTTTTATGCTCGTATATACGCTGGGGACCATCGCAAATTCTGTGTACATGACCTGGCTATACAACAAGACCGGCGCCAGCGCATTGGTCGCAGGCATCGTCTGGCATGCAGCGATCGATTTTTGGGCCCCGCCCCTTCTGAGTGACTCATCGCTTGTGGCGGCAGGAGAAGGCACACACCTGCCAACGATAGCCCAGCCACTTTACTTGACGGTGCTGGCTGTGCTGGTGGTCGGGGCTATTTTGCTGACGCTTGTTACCAAAGGAAGGTTGGCATATATAGAGAATGTCCGGCACGAAAATCGTGTGGAATCAGCGAC
The DNA here is from genome assembly GCA_963698255.1 of uncultured Chloroflexia bacterium. Taxonomy (GTDB): domain Bacteria; phylum Chloroflexota; class Anaerolineae; order Caldilineales; family Caldilineaceae; genus JAWKOK01. The sequence goes on from CAVOQD010000036.1 coordinate 104,576, forward strand.
CGCATGACCGAAGTCGGTGTCGTTGACGGAATTTGGCGGCCGGGTACGCCCGGCATAAAAGGCGGGGTGAGTTGGGTCATCGGGGTCCGAACGACGAAATTCTACGCAGTTTTCAAAAGGTGAATCATATGAAACGACCAGTAATGCTTTGGCCCCTGATCTTCTTTCTGCTCTTCTTGGCCCTGGGTGGCCTGTATGGGGGAATCACCTTGCTTGTAGACCCCAGCGGCAACCTGCTGGGCTTGGATGATGTCCTGCCATTTCTTCCGGTCTCAGATTTCATTCTGCCGGGCATATTTCTGTTGGTTGTCATGGGCCTGGCGCCCCTTCTTCTCTGTTTTGCACTGGCCGTGCTCCCCAGTTGGCCCTGGTTCAACGCGCTATTTCGCTGGAGCCATTACGATTGGGCCTGGACTGGGACCATTGTTCTGATGGCCATCTTGGCTATTTGGCTGATTGTCGAAGTCCTCCTGATCGGTCTATTCCCTATAACCTATGCCACAGCAGCGATTGGACTGTTGATCCTTCTTTTTGCCATGATGCCAAGCGTGCGAACCTACTACGACCATGGATAACATCGACTAGTGGTCGTCTGCTCGCAGGAGGGAAAAAACCATGGAGCTCTCGATACTGTCTCAGATAACCCTCTACGTCTTGCTGACGCTGATTGGGGTCTTCACGTTGATCATCTGGGGCTGGCAGATCAATGTGCTGCGAGGAAAGGCGATGACAAACCCGGATGGGTCGGTCGATAGCTGGCACGAGCAGAAAACCCACTACGGCATCGCCTTCGCAGACGTCTTTTTCGCCTGCCCTGCCAACGCAATCGCTATAATTCTCGTCTTTGTCAGCCCGCGTTGGGGAACCTACCTGCTCGCCATGGCCGGCTTCTGGTGGGTCTGGGCAAACACCATGACGACATCTACCAGCCTGCGTTTTGAGCATCCGAAAATCACGCTGGCCTGGTTGATTGTCTTCCCCAGCGGGATACTGATCGGATCTGGCAACGATTGTCTGGACAGTCATCAATTTCGACGCTATCTATTTTCAGTGACGAGGTCTTGCCATGATGAATCTAATCTGGGGTACCGTTCTGATCGTGTTTACGCTGTTGCTCTGTTGGCTGGCGCAAGTGGTCAACGCCTTGTCGCCGGCGTTGGCAGTCCGGCTGGGCCTGGCAGAGCCCAAAGCCGACGTCGATCACACATTCTACGTCGATGGGCGCGGCGAGGCGATTTGGGATGCCGTGATCCTCTGGACGTTGCCGGTCGCCGGCGTTTTGCTCCTACTGGACAACCCTTGGTGGCCATATTTCGGCCTGGTCGGCGGCGGCATGTATCTTTATTTCACCGGCCGCCTGCTCATAGTACGCAGGATGATGCAACGTCGCGGCATTCGCATCGGCAAGCCGCAGACAGTCAAGCTGTACAATGGTGTCCTCATTCTCTGGGGCCTGGTCGCACTGATCACAATCGGCATAGCACTGACGTCGTTGTAGCAATCCGCGTGCTATCAGGCTGCGGCAGAACATTTTCAGATCGAAAACCCGTCGTCGTCTTGATGGTGGTCTTGGCGTCGACACTCCTCGTACGCTTGCAGGTCGGCCTGCCGGCACTGATACAGACCGAAACCGGCTACCGGCTACTGCGCTTCAAACATGATTAGGCTATCGTGTAATATTGCCGTTATCATGCTCTCTCTCTGTTCCGTCAGATCCGGCTGACCCATCACAAGCGGATCGTCACCACCAATGGATCGTCCTTGAACACCTACATCGACCTGCTGGGCCGCAACCACAACTACCGCAACCTCTGGCTGGCCAAGATGGTCAGCTATCTGGGCGACTGGTTCAACCTGCTGGCCTCGGCCACGCTTGATCGCATCGCTTACCGGGTCCGGGGCTGCCATCAGCTATCTCTTTCTGGCCCGCTTTCTGCCCCTCTTCTTCGCCAGCCCTGTGGCAGGCGTGGTGGCCGACCGTTACAGCCGCCGCATGATCATGATCGTCAGCGATGTGCTGCGCGCGCTCACGGTGCTCGGCTTTCTGCTGATCCGCAGCGACGAACTGATCTGGCTCTTCTATCTGCTGACCATCATCCAGTTCACCTTGAGCGCCTTCTTCACGCCGGCCCAGACCGCGCTGCTGCCCAAGGTGGTGGACGAGGACGATCTGGTGGCGGCCAACGCGCTGGACGGCTTCACCTGGAGTTCCATGTTGGCCGTCGGGGCCATGCTGGGCGGGCTGGCCACGGCCTATCTGGGCATCACCGCCGCCTTTGTGATCGATGCCTTCACCTTTCTGCTCTCGGCCTGGTTCGTCAGCCGCATCGACCTGCCGCGCACAACCGCGCATGAACGTTTGGCCCAGGCCAATCAGGGCAGCGGACTCTTCGAATTTGTGGGCGGTCTGCGCTATCTGGCCGGACGGCCATTCATTCTGGGGCTGGCTCTGGTCAAGGCCGGCGGCGCGCTGATCTGGGGCGCCATCAACGTGGTGGAGATCCCGCTGGCCGAGACCGTCTTTCCGCTCAACGGCAACGGCACGCTGACGTTGGGCATCATCTACGCCGCCACCGGCATCGGCACCGCGCTGGGACCGATCCTGTTGCGCCAGTGGATGGGCGACAGCCGCGCGGCCTCGCTGCGCGCCATCACCCTCAGCTTTGTGATGCTCACCCTCGGCGTGACCGGGCTGGGATTGGCCAACATGCTCCCCATGATCGTGGTCATGACCGTCGTGCGCGGCATCGGCAGCGGCGCGGCCTGGGTCTTCTCCAGCGCGCTGCTGCAAAAACTCGTCACCGACGAGTATCGCGGTCGCGTCTTCGCCTTCGAGTTTGCCATCCTGACGCTCACCCAGTCGTTCTCGGTGCTCTGGGCCGGGTTCGCCATGGATTCCCTGGGCCTGGACGTTCAGCAAGTGCTGCTGAGCATGGGTGTGGTCGGCGTGGCTATTACGTTGATCTGGATGGTTTTCCGAGCGAGGTACGCGTTGCGGGTGGCGCCGGCGTAGGAATTATCCAATTGGTGATTGACATCAGCCAATCCTTGCTGTATGCTATTTATACGTATAAATCTTGTCCGATGCGTGCGCTGATTTGCTTCCCTGACAGATGGATCGACCAATTCCGAAAAATAGACGTCCGACCCAGGCCGATGTCGCTCGAATCGCTGGTGTTTCGCAGGCGATGGTCTCTTATGTGCTCAACGACAATCCGGATGTCTCCATCTCGGCTGAGACACGCCAACGGATTCTGGATGCGGTCGCGGCGCTCGGTTATGTGCCCAATGCCCCCGCCCGCAGCCTGCGCACCAATCGGACCTTCACCATCGCCAGCATCATTCCGGATGTCACCAATCCGTTCTATCCTGCGCTCGAGCGGGGCATCCAGGATGTGGCCGATCAACATGACTACGATCTGATCATCTACAACACCGATGGGCTGGCGCAGCGCGAGGCGAAGTGTCTGCGCTCGGTTCAGCAAGGCCGTGTCGACGGCATCATCGGCGTCTTTTTTCACACGTCCGCCCGTGATCTCTTGCCGCTGCTGGATCGCAACATCTCGATCGTCAGGCTGGAGTCGTCGCCCAAGATGGCCGGTGAACGACCGCTCGACAACGTCTATGTGGACAACATCAAGGCCGCCAAGGCCGGCGTCCTCTATCTGTTGGAGAAAGGCTACAAACGCGTCGGCATGTTGACCGGCGGCATCGGGCCGGGCCAGCCTCGTCTCTCCGGCTACCATGAAGCGCATGCCGAGTTGGGACAGACCGTTGATGAACGTCTGGTCTTCGAGACTGATTTCACCGAAGCCGGAGGACAGAACGGCATGCGAGCGCTGCTCACCGGCGACATCTTGCCGGACGCGGTCTTTGCGGCCAATGACATGATGGCCATGGGCGCGTTGGTGGCGCTGCGTGATGCAGGCTATCGCGTGCCTGAGGATATCGCGGTTCTGGGGTTCGACAACATCCCGACCGCAAAACTTGTCAGTCCGCCGCTGACGACCGTCAGCCAGTCGCAAGATCAGATGGGACGGCGTGCGGCTGAGATGTTGTTTGAGCGGCTCAACGGTCATGCGACGCTGCCGGGGCGCTGCGAAGAGTTGCCGTTCGAGATTATCGTACGGGATTCGGCATAGGGCATCACATCCATCAAAGAGACCCCATTCGATCAAATTTCAGTACCGGTGAAAGGAGACGCACAGACGAAATAAAACCGTTCGGAAATCAATATTCGCTAGAAAACTCAGGAGGTTACCCAGTGAAATTCACACGAATTGTTCCGTTCACACTGTTTCTGCTACTGGCTCTCATCGTGGCTGGTTGCGCTGCTCCGGCAGAGGATGCCGCCGGGGAGCCGCCCGCAGAGGATGAGATCACCATCACATGGTGGTCCGAATTGGCGGGCATTCCCTCCAACATTGATGAAGTGTTCATCGAGCCGTTTGAGGCGGCGAATCCCGGCATCAAGCTCGAGATCATCGGCCAGGAAGCGCTCAACGACACACTGCGCACGGCCATCCAGGCCGGCGAAGCGCCTGATATCCTGCAAACACCGGGCGCCTCGTTCATCGCTGAGTATGTCGATGCCGGTTCCGTCGTGGCGCTGGACGACTTCTCCGCCGATTTGGGCTGGCAGGACAAGCTTCTCGACTGGGCCTATCAGTCGGGACAGTTGGGCGGCAGTCTTTACAGTATCCCGTTGACCTACGAGAGCATGGTTCTCTTCTACAACAAGACGCTATTCGATGAGCAGGGCTGGGAAGTTCCAACGACACTCGACGAACTGAATGCTGTGGCAGCCGCGGCCGAGGAACTCGACATCAACCCCTTTACCTACGGCAATGCCACCTGGCAGCCCTCCAACGAGCATCTGATGGGCATTTACCTGAACAATGTCGCCGGACCGGCCAATGTTTACAAGGCATTGACCGGCCAAAAGGATTGGACCGATCCTGAGTTTGCCGACGCTACTGAACTCCTGCGCCAGCACATCGTTGACAACGGTTGGTTCAGCGGCAGCCTGGAGAACTACTTTGCCAACAGCGGCGACGATTCCGCCGTCGAACTGGCAAGCGGCGATGCAGCCATGATGATGAGCGGCACATGGCAGTTCCGGACTCTGCCCGGCTTCTTTGAGGAGACAGGTCAGGAATGGGGTTGGGCCCCGTTGCCGCCCATGAGCGATGACGCCGGCGAGTACAACTATGAGTTGGCCACCGGAAGCACCGTCTCTGTGAATGCCGAATCTGAGAACATCGACGCAGTCGTCAAGGTGATTGACTTCTTGATCAGCGATCCGGATCGCATTTTGACGCTTGCGTCTGCCAGCGGCTACGGCGAATGGATGGTGCCGGTACCCATCACGGCTGAAGACTTCCCGGCAGATACCGACGAACGTGTTGTGTCGTACTTCGCCGACTTTGCCGACGTGACGGGTCAGGGTCGTATCGGTTATACGACTTGGACCTTCTGGCCTGCGGCCCCCAACGTTCAACTGTGGGAAGCCATTGAGAACGTATGGGTCGGTGAGCGCACCGTTGACGACTATCTGGCCGAACAACAGGCGCTTTGGGATGCAGCCCGGGAAGAGGGCAATGTCCTGCCGGTTCCGGCCCCTGCCGGGCAGTAGCGACGAGCTGGTTAGACACGAAAGATGGGGCATAGCATGCCCCATCTTTCTCCGGAATCCGTGTGAATGACGAACGACTGGAGCAAGTAAATGGCAGGTTCAACGCCCGCAGTTTCGTCCGAAGTGATGGATGTAGCACAGTCATCGACCGGCTCTGGCGCCAAAGCCCATTCTCGATGGAGCGGGCTGGGTCGGTGGATGTTCATCGTACCGCTACTATTGCTCAACTTGACCGTGATCGTTGGTCCCTCAATGGCCGGCTTGGCCGTTGCCTTTACTGATTGGTCGGGTATCGGGGCCATGCAATTTGTCGGCTTGGCGAACTTCCGACGACTTTTTCAGGATCCTATCTTTTTCAAGGCATTGACGAACAACTTGATCTGGACGCTGATCTTTCTGACCGTGCCGGTTTCGCTGGGGCTATTGGGCGCCTATATGCTCACCGGCGTCAAACGTGGGCAGATGGTGCTACGCGTCACCTACTTCATTCCGTACGTGATGGCCGCCGTTGTCAATGTCCAGCTCTGGCGGTTTCTAATGCATCCTCGCGCCGGTGTTGGGCCCTGGTTGGCCCAATACGGCATTACATTCCTCGACTATCCATGGCTTGGCTCCAGGGCCACCGCGCTCTATGCAGTGGCCTTCATGGACAATTGGCATTTCTGGGGTTTCTTGTTGGTGATCTACCTTGCAGCCATGTCGGCCGTCGATATCGAGTTGTACGAAGTGGCACGACTCGACGGAGCCTCCCGTTTCCAACAGTTTCGTTTCGTAACCCTGCCCAGCATTCGCCCCACGTTGGTCTTCACACTGCTGATGATCATCATCTGGTCTGGGCTTGTGTTCGACTACGTCTACATCACGACCGGCGGCGGCCCGGCCAACGCATCGGAAGTGATGGGTACCTTTCTCTACTCCAATGCATTTGAACGTTTTGAAGCGGGCTACGCCGCCTCTATCGGCGTACTCATGACCCTGTGGGTCGGCATGGCGGTTGGCGGTTTTCTACTCCTGAGACGGACTAGGATGGGACATATGAATTGGCTACGAAAACATTCGGTTACCTCGACGATACCCAACTACATTGTCCTGGTTGCCCTCTTCCTCTTCACCGTAATCCCACTGTTGATTCTGCTGATGAACTCCTTCAAGTCGACAGCACAGATTTCGATGGACCCCTTTGGCCTGCCTAAAGAGATATTGTGGTCAAACTATATCGACGCATGGCAGCAGGGAAACTTCGCCGTAACCATGCGCAACAGCGCATTCATGACCGCATCGACGATCTTCTTCGTGCTCCTGTTGGGTGGAATGGCCGCATTTGCCCTTGGCGCGCCTGAAGTTGCGCGGCGCTGACTATATTTCGTTTTATCTTCTGATCGGAACCGGCGTGCCTGCGCAACTCTTCATTATTCCCCTCTTCTTCATGTGGCGACAGATGGGGCTGGTCAATTCACGGTTTGGACTGATCATTATCTATGTTGCTCTCTTTTCCCCCTTCGCAACCTATTTGATTCGGTCATACATGATCTCCATCCCCGAAGAGTTCGTGGACGCAGCTCGCATTGACGGCGCATCAAATTGGCAGATTTTTCGCAGCATCATCGTCCCGCTGACATGGCCTGGTTTCCTGACGGCGGGCTTGGTTGTCGGGCTGGGCGTCTGGAACGAGTTTCTCTTTGCCGTGACATTCTTACATAGCCCCGAACTCAAGCCGATCTCGACCAGCCTCTATGCCTTCCAACTGCGTTTTGGGCGCGATTGGGGGCTAACCAACGCGGGGTCGATCATCATGTTGTTGCCGGTGCTGGTCCTATTCCTGATTTTGCAGCGCCGATTCATTGAAGGCCTGACTCAGGGTGGTCTCAAAGCATAGAAAGATGCGCAAGCATCTGTCTGAGGGTGTGGCCGATTTGAAATCAGTTGGCCCACGACACAATAGAATACGATAACGATTAAGGAGAGCGGACGAACATCATGCCAATTCCTCACGATTATGTAGAACGAGTCTATGCCGGCGTGCTCGGCAAGATCATCGGCGTCTATCTGGGCCGGCCCTTCGAGGGCTGGACCTATGACATGGTTATGGAACGGTTGGGCGAGATCAACTACTACGTCCATGAGCAACGCAACGTACCGCTGATCGTCACCGACGACGACATTTCAGGCACGTTCACCTTTCTGCGCGCATTGCAGGACTACGGCTACAGCGCCGACCTGACCGCCAAGCAGATCGGCCAGAGTTGGCTCAACTATCTCATCGAAGAGCGGACGGTGCTCTGGTGGGGCGGCATGGGCAACTCGACCGAGCATACGGCCTATCTGCGCCTCAAGCACGGCATCGAGGCGCCGCGCAGCGGTTCCATCGAACTGAACGGCAAGGTCGTGGCCGAGCAGATCGGCTCGCAGATCTTCATCGACGGCTGGGCCATGGTTGCGCCCGGCGACCCGGCGCTGGCCGCTGATCTCGCCCGGCGGGCCGGCAGCGTCAGCCATGACGGCGAGGCCATCTACGGCGCGCAGGTGTTGGCCGCCATGGAGGCCCAGGCCTTTGTGGAGTCGGACATGGACGCGTTGATCGACACCGGCATCTCGTTCATCCCCAAGGACTCGGTCATCTACCAGTTGATCGACGATGTTCGAAACTGGCACGCGGCCGAGCCGGATTGGCGCAAGACGCGCGAGCAGATCGCCGGCAAGTACGGCTATGACAAGTATGGCGGCAACTGCCACATGGTGCCCAACCACGCACTGATCATCCATTCGCTGCTGCACGGCAATGGCGATCTCCAGGAATCGCTCAAGATCGTCAACACCAGCGGCTGGGACACCGATTGCAACTCGGGCAATGTGGGCTGTCTGCTGGGCATCCGCAACGGTTTGGCCTGCTTCGACAGCGGTCCCGATTTCCGCGGCCCAGTGGCCGACCGCATGTATCTCTCCACGGCCGAGGGCGGCCGCGGCATCACCGACGCCGTGGCGGAGACCATCCATGTCGTCAACGCCGGACGAGCGCTGCAAGGTCTGGAACCGGTGGCGCCCAAGGATGGCGCTCGTTTCCATTTTGATCTACCGGGTTCGGTCCAGGGCTTCTTGGCCGAGGAGACCGTCGAGACCAAAGGGACGGTCCAGGTCGAAAACGTGCTCGGCCACAGCAAAGCCGGTAGCCGCAGCCTGGGGCTGCACTACCAGGGCGTGGCGCCTGGGCGCACCGCCCGCGTGTCGACCCCGACCTTCATCCCCTCCAAGGAGGTGTCGGACTACTTCGAACAGCGCGGCTACACGCTCTATGCCTCGCCGACGCTCTATCCGGGCCAGACCGTGCGTGCGATTGTCTCTGCCGACGGAACAAACAGCGGCCCTGTCAATGTCGCCATCTATCTACGTGTCATGCGTGGAGCCGAAGACGCCAGCGAATTGGTACGCGGGCCTTCTGTGACATTGACGCCAGGGGCAAGCAATGAGTTCGAGTGGACCATTGCCGATCTGGGCGGCTCGCCGATTGCCCAGATCGGCGTAGAGATCAGCAATGACACGCGCGCCGCCGGCAGCGTCTACCTCGACTACCTGACCTGGGACGGCACGCCGAATGTCAACTTCAGGCAGCCGGACGACGGCAGCAGCATGTGGCGCAAGGCTTGGGTCAACGGCGTCGATATCTTCGGTGAGCGCTGGTGGCCGGATTCCTACCGCCTGGTCCAGAATGAGGGCCGCGGCTTGCTGATGCAGGGCACGTGCGAATGGACCGACTATCAGGCGTCGTCAACGTTGACGCTCCACATGGCCAAGGCAGCGGGCATTGCGGCCCGCGTCCAGGGACTGCGTCGCTTCTATGCGATTCTGCTCTGCGATGACGGCAAAGCGCGCCTGATCAAGGCGCTGGACGGCGACAACGTCCTGGACGAGGTTGATTTCCCATGGAGCCAAGGCTCCAGCCATGAGTTCCAACTGTCGGTGAACGGCGGACGCATCAAGGCCAGCATTGACGGCAAGCAGACTCTTTGACGTGGTCGACGACGGGCCCGTGTTGGCCGGCGGCGGCGTCGCCTACGTGATCGAAGAAGGACGTATCATGAGTGACGGCCTTTCTGTCGGGCCGTAGGCGAACCAACTCTCGGCAAATTTAATCGTGCAAACGCCCTCGTCCATCAACTGGACGAGGGCGTTTTCGCGGTTGCTTTTCTGGTTCCCATCGCTACAGATTGTTCAGACTCCGCTTGCTGTACACCAACACATTGATGAAGTAAATGGCCACAGAATTGAGCATACCCATCACCGACAGCACAACAAACCAGATGGCGTAGTCGACGGGTCGCACGGTCACAGACGGCTCACCGCCGCCTTTGAGCGACAAAGGGCAAAGCGATGATCAGGCCGGCGACGACGCCGTCGATCAGCACGCGCCAGTGCCGGCCGGCACGGCGCGTGCGATGCCATTCGACGTAGGTTGGCACGCGCCAGTAGACGACGCCCGCGCAGACGGCCACGACCAGGACGAGCCAAACAAAGCCCGTCGGCGGAGGAAAATCCGCTCCCGCCAGCAGAACGATCAGCCAGAAAATGAAGAAAATGAGGGCGTTGATGGCGGCGATCTTTCGATAGGGCATTGATGCGACTCTCCCTGTGCGATTCCGGCTACCATACTCATGTCAGACTGAGAACAGCAGTTTAGGTATCTCGTGATGCAAATGGGCACGAACTGTCATTCCGATCGGAGGGAGGAATCTCAACGTGGGCCGTGTCAAGATTCCTCGCTGCGCTTCGGAATGACAGGGAGCTAGTCCTTCCAAAAGGTGCTGGTAGGAACAGGCCGAAAGCCGATCTGGTAGTAGAACTGTTGAGAAGAGCCTACGTACGCTTGCTTCGCGCCCAGTTGGCCGCAGCGCCGGATCCCCTCCAGCACGGCAGCCTTGCCCAGCCCGAGCAAGCGGTGATCCGGATCGGTCGCCACCGGTTCGACCAGCGCGTACTCGGTCTCGCTGTCGTACCACATGCCGCAGTAGGAAGCGTAGTCGCCGTTCGGCGCCACAGCCACGATGCAGAGATCGAGGTTGAGATGCGGGCCGGAGATGCTCGTTCGTCGTTCGGCCAGCGCAACTTCCATGTCGTGCGGCTCGCCTTCGTGATTGAATCCGCGCCAGAGGACCCGATCGAACTTCACGATGTCAAAGTCCTCAGCCAGGCTGATGATGGAATAGCCGGGCGGCAATGCATAGTCGATCTTCTCAAGATCGATGTCATAGACAGCATTGCCCTCAAGCTCTTGCGTTGCCACAAAGCCATGCTCGGCCGCGATCAACTGTAGTTCCTCGTCTACGTTGTTGATCAGAATCTTCAGCCCGCCGTCCGCCGAGCGCAGGTTCTCCTGGGCATAGAGCACCATCTCCGTCTTTAGGAAATGAAATGCAGGATCGATACAGAAATAGATCGAGCCGGGCCCTTCCTCATAGGCGGCCAGTGCGACGATCTCGCCATCGGCTTCCCATATGCCGATCTTGGACAAGTTTGCCGTATCGAGATAGGGCAGCGAAAACGCCCACTCCCATCTGCCCCACTCGAAGTCATACAAAATGGGGTTCTTGCGATTGATGCGCACCAGGAAATCTCGCACCCGAAAAAAATCATCGGTGAATCCGGGTTCGCTGGTATAGGTTCTGAACTGGGTTGGCATGCTATACTCCGTTCAATCAATAATGGCCCTGGAAAATGGAGAACACATGAACAATGATACACAGACCGGCCATGAGCGAGCCAATATTCGGATCGGCAGTGACGTCGAGATCGTTCAAAAGCAGGATCAGTGGACCGGCAAAGTGACATCGGGCGTCGTGCAACGAATCCTCACAAAATCGGCGACCCATCCCCACGGCATCAAGGTGCAGTTGGCGTCAGGCGAAGTCGGGCGGGTCAAGACGGTGTTGAGTTAGAGTTTATCGGAGCAAGGTGAAATAGAACGCGGATGACGCTGAAAAGGCGGACAACTACGGATTTTCTCTGCCATTATCCGCGTAAACCAGCCCAATCCGCATAATTCGCGTTCTATCCGTTTTCTCTCCGATAGCCTGCCAGGGTCCGTACTCTACGCCTGCCAGGAATTGTAGACAAAGGTGTCCTCCACCTTATCGGGATCTTCCTGTTCGATTCTGTCCAGCAATTGCAGCAAGCGGGCTTTGTAATTCTCGCCCACTTCCAGCTCATTCTCCACGCGACTGCCTTCGGCCAGGAAATGTTTGAAGTCTCGCCCCATGGCACGCCCCTTTTCCGTGTGCATGTCCAGCGCGAAGTCAGGAATGACCGGTTGTCTGCCGTACTCGAATTCGGTAATGACAATGTTCTTCAGGTTGTCGCTGGTGCGGTCCTTCTTGGCCGCGGCCAGATAGCGAATCGCATGCACGAAGAAGATGGGCCGGTCGCCGTCGGGGTAGGGAAAGTTCTGGCGCATCTGGTTGAGCGCGTTGATCAGCACCGGCGCGGAGAGATCGCCGAAGCCCACATCCTCCACCGAGATGGCCTGGAGCCGGCGCCACAGTTTGTCTTCAAACTGCTCGCTGGTGATGTACATCTCGTAGGCGACCGCCACGGCCTCCTCGGTGAGGCCCCGGCGGATCGATTTCTGGAGGGCTGAGATCACCAGATCGCCCGCAATGCCGTTGCGGGTCACGACGCCGCGCCATGGATCGTACGACATAAATTCGCTCACGATTCCCACTCCTTTTATACTACTTGTGTAGCTGTGTAGATAGCGATCTCGATGGACCGCGGATTAGGCGGATGGGGCGGATCAGTGCGGATTCTATCAAGAAAGATCAGCGGGAATCCGCTCCATCCGGATTATCCGCGTCCCATCCAACAGGTACAAGATACCACTCATTTTGGAAAAGAGCATGGCATGGAAAGCAAGACAAAGGTGAAGCTGTCGCCCACGGACATCCAGCGTATCCTCAATCATGCGTTTGGCGAAACGACCATCGTCTCCGTGCGTGAATTGACCGACGGCTATTTCAACACGGCCTACCACATCACCATGGGGGACGGCCACGAGCAAACTGTGCTCAAGGTCGGCCCGCCGGTCGATGCGGATGTGCTCACCTACGAGCGGAACATCCTGCGCGCCGAAGTGGAGGCCATGAAATTGGCGACAACCGATCCAGAAATCCCCGTGCCCCGAGTCATCTACGACGACTTCTCGCGCATCCTTCTGCCCTATGAATACTATCTCATGGACTTTGTCGACGGCCTCACCTGGGACAAGATCCGGGACACGCTCTCTGAGGCACAGAACAACAGCATCGAGTTCCAGTTGGGCCGGATCACGGCGCGCATCAACGCCTTCGAGCGTCCGGCTTTCGGCTACTTCGCCTATGGCCCCGACTTCGACACCTGGCCGGATGCTTTCGGCTGGATGTGCAGGTTGCTCTTTGCCGATGCCAGATGTTATGGCATCGCACTAGACCTATCAGAGACCGAGTTCTTCGACAAACTTGATGAGCATCGCACCATTTTCGCTGAAGTGACGCGTCCTCAATTGGTCCACTGGGATCTCTGGGCCGGGAACATCTTTGTCACGCTGGACGGCGACAGACCGACCATCACGGGGATCGTCGACTTTGAGCGCTCGTTGTGGGGCGATCCGTTGATGGAGGCATACCTTGCCCGCCTGCACGGCATGCCCAACTACATGGCGGGTTACGGCGCAGACCTCCTGGCCACGCCATCGCAGCGCCTGCGCCGCATCTTTTACAACATCTATCTGCATCTGATCATGGTCATCGAGGACGGCCCACGCCAGTGCGCGGACAAGGGGATTGTCCGATGGGCAGAAGAGCGTCTGCGGGAGGATGTCGAGATGTTGCGCCATGGCGATATCCATTAGATGAAGATGGTCTTGACATCGTCGTAGCCGATGGGTACAATAGAAGCACAATGCTTCTAAATGCGTCGCTGGACACATCATTTTGGAACATCGCTAGCCAGATCGGTGTTGCATCTTATCTGTTTGGCTTCTTTCGCGTCCACTATTGCCAGGCAGTGAGAGACGAAATCATAGCGACCGATCCGTCAGAAACATCGTTGGTTTTTCCACAGGCGATGCTTTTCACCATATTCGATGACGACGGCAGATTTTTTCGGAGTGAGCCGGAACAACCGTCCTCTCGGTTCGGCATCGGTGAGGCCCACGCACTCACCATTGCAAAAGAAAATAATTGGGTTCTGCTGATCAATGATCGCCGCCCTTTGGACTTTGCAATATCGCTTGGCATTCGCACTGTCTGCGTGCCGGATTTCTGCGTTTTTCTCTATTCACAGGGCAAGATCACAGAGAATGCGGCGAGAGGCTATTTGGAACGAATAAAACCCACGACCAGCCCTAAATTGATAGAGGCAGCCATCGGGCTATTGGACACGTTGAGTCTGTAGGAATAATGATCATGAGACAAGCAACCGTCACGAAATCGATTCGCCTATCCGATACGGAAGCCAACGAGCTAGGCGCGCTCAGCAAGCAGACCACAATCTCTGAAGCCGCATTGATGAAGAAGTGGGTGCTGGAAGGCATTCGTGCCGAAAAGCTGGAACGTGCGATTCAAGCCTACATGAAAGGCAACGCCGATCTCCGAAGCGGCGCGTCCATGGCAGACATGTCGTACAATCGATTCATGCAAGAAATTCAGTCTCGGAATATTGTCATTCTTGAGGAAGATGGCTTTTTGACGCGTCTGGATTTTTTGGCTGAAGCGTACGATGTTCCAGCACTACGTGATGCCCTGTCTCGCATGAGATCGGCGGGATAACAACCTAGGGCGATCGGTGGCTATGAGCGCTTGTTTGACGTTTGAATAATGTTCTCATCTGCTGGATAATTACGACAATTTGGTATTAGCGTATCGTGTCGCAATATGTATTTGAATCTAGCAGGTTTGAGTTGTTTTTTGTCACCAGGTGCATTTTAGGTCTGGTCAGGTGTCTCGATGATTTCGTTTGAGCCAGGACAACCATTGCTCGCTCAACTTGAGCGATATGAGCTTGAATTCGATCAGAAGTTGAGACGCGCTCTTGAAATATCGGCAAGTCGGCCAAATATCGAGCCTGAGGATCAAGGCATGCCAGACTCATATCTGACACTTGCATTGTATAGGCTGAATACAATTCTCACACGGATTGTCGATCTTGATCAAAGCCGGTTCAATCTATTTCATGAATATAAGTTGGCTCCAAAGTGTGATTCGGCAGAGGTAATTCCGGGAAGGCATTTGTGTCGGGTATTGACGGAGGCTGCCAGACTTGCAAAGCCAGGAAGTACTATTGGAGTTGGACATTTCCTACAGGCAATTGCGGCAGTGACACAGAAATTTGGCGAAGTGCGTGCAGATGGGTTCGAGAATCAAGTCCTACACAGCACTTTCTCGATAGAGACCCTGATGTGGGGGCTTGGCTATCATGCTTGGACGCCACTCTCGGATGCTCCGAAAGTCAAGGACCTTTTTTCTGCGCTGAAGGAGCAAGAGCCTGCAGAAGACTTTCAGTATTTCATGGCAGTTGAGCAAGGACGCATCGTCTTTCGCCCGACAAGTATCCTCACGCCCTATCGCCTAAGGGATGAAGTCGGCACCGACCGGTCAGGTTTGGCCGTTCTAAATCATTTCAGAGAACAATACGCAGGTGTGACCCCGACTGAACTCATGGAGCTTGAGGATCTCATCAATGATCTTCGAGCTAGGGAAGAGGACATCCAGCGCTTTTTCGAAAGACATCCGCAGTTCTTCAGGAGGTGGGATCATCGAGAGGTTTTCCCACATGTATTCCTGACGCGGGAAGATAATGGCCCTCTCATCCCCGACTTTATTCTAGTGGATCCGGAGGCCCAACGTTCTACTATCGTGGACCTCAAACTCCCGCGTGCAAAGCTGGTTCGTCGCCAGAAGAACCGAGACCGTTTCACTGCGGCGGTTACAGAGGCGAGAGCTCAGTTACTTGAATACCGTGACTGGTTTGAAGAGCGAAACAATCGAGAACGGCTAAAGGAACGTCTTGGTATTGAGATTTATCGCCCTCACCTAGGAATGGTAATAGGCTCTTCGTCGGAATTTCGGGACGCGTTTGACCGTCAGAAACTTGTGGCTACAATGGATGACGTTGACATTGTCACCTATGACGATATCGTTAACAGCGCGGAACGGCGGATGGCGCTTATCAAATCAGCCTAGCGCAAGGAGTGTGTTGCGTTCAGGAAACACCGCCGCTCCAACATTGCGGCTACTGGGCCGGGCTGGGCTAAACGTACAACATCTCTGGGTGATCAATTCATTGACTACATCAGCGAACCTCTTGACTGAGCTGACGGCGGGGTTTTCGTACAATAAAATCCTCATCAACGCGGCACTAGCGATGACCCTTGGCCGGCCTATCCTTCGTTCGATGCTTGCGTTGCGGATCGTATTTCTGCCAATACACGCGCTTCTCGTCGTATTGCGTTCTTGGGGCCTTTTCCTCGGCCGGATAGCCGACGTACACAATCGACATCGGGATCACGTGCTCCGGCATGTCGAAGATCTGTTTGATGGCCTGGACTCTCGGCTCAACCGGATAGATGCCGATCCAGACCGAGCCCAGCCCCAAACTCGTTGCCGCAATCAAGATGTTTTGCGTCGCAGCGCAGCAATCTTGAACCCACAGTTCTTTGTCCGGCCCTTTGAGCGCAAGCTGCATGTTCCCACACACGACGATGGCGGTCGGGGCGTTGTAGCGCGCAAAGAGACAAACCTCTTTCACACGTGCAAGCTGCTCTTCGTCATCGGTCACGACGAACTCCCAGGGCTGGCAGTTGACGGCAGATGGGGCCGCGGTGGCGGCCTTGAGCAGCGTGACTATAGTCTCCCTCTCGACAGGCCTGTGTTGATAGGATCGTATGCTTCTTCTTGCATAGATGGCGTCGATAGCGTCCACTGGAACATCCTTTCGTCTTCGGCGTCAGTGTCAAATGTAGACAGGTGGGCGTATAATTTGGTGAGCGTCTACTTGGATCATACCATCTGGAAATCTGGGCGCAAATGGGCAGAGGAGGGGCCATGAATCAATACGGAACCACAACCTTCGGCGAGTTGAATGCCGAACGCTACGACGAGATCTACGAGGAGGCGATGACGGCAGAGACACGCGACTCAGTAGAAACGCTCGCCGAACTTGCCGGCGACGGGAAGGTTCTTGAACTGGCAATTGGCACCGGGCGGGTGGCGCTCCCGCTTGCCGCACGCGGACTGGCCGTGCACGGCATCGAGGCATCTGAAGCGATGGTGGCCAAGCTGCGGGAGAAACCCGGCGGCAGCGCCATCCCTGTGGTCATTGGGGACATGGCCGAGGCCCGTGCAGACGGACCGTTCGATCTGGTCTATCTGGTCTTCAACACGATCTTCAACTTGACGACCCAGGAAGCGCAGGTGCGCTGTTTTCAGAACGCGGCCCGACATCTGAGCGAAAACGGCCTCTTCGTCATCGAGACGGTCGTGCCCGACTTCTCCGAGTATGTGGACGGTCAGCGCATGAAAGGCTCGTGGGCAAAGATGGACTCTGCACGCTTCGAAATTGCCATTCAGGACGCCGTTGCCCAGACCGTCGCCTTTCAGCGCATCGTGATCAGCGAGGACGGCATCCAGATGGTCCCGCATTTCATGCGCTATGCCTGGCCGGCCGAGCTGGACCTCATGGCGCAACTGGCCGGTCTCGAACGCCGTGAACGCTGGGCCTGGTGGGACCGATCTCCGTTCACCGCCGGCAGCAAGAGCCATGTGACGGTCTACGCACATGTTTAGGCCAATAGCAAGTCATTTCTACCTTACAGACGCTTAGGTCGGTTGATGGTACCATTAGTTGCGTTACGTACCTGCTCTATCCCCAAATCTCAATCCAAACCATGGCACGGCGACACAGTGAGCGAAACCTTTCAATAAGGAGAAACAACTTGGCCACTCAAGACAAGATTCAACGATCCATTCTTCCCATCCCAGACCAGGCACACGTCGGTTTGACCACATACGACGCCAAGGATCCGGAAACCCAGTTCCCACCCATCGAACAGTTGCGGCCGCCTACAGGCGCGCCCAATGTGCTGGTCATTCTGATCGACGACTGTGGCTTTGGGGCCAGTAGCGCCTTTGGCGGTCCGATCAACACCCCGGCAGCCGAGAAGCTGGCGCAGAGCGGCTTGAAGCTCAATCGTTTTCACACCACTGCGCTCTGCTCGCCGACTCGTCAGGCGCTGCTCACCGGACGCAATCATCATTCGGTCAACATGGGCGGCATCTGTGAGATGGCCACCTCGGCGCCGGGCTACACGTCGGTGCGGCCCCAGGACAAGGCGCCGCTGGCCATGACGCTCAAGCTGAATGGCTACTCGACTGCACAGTTCGGCAAATGCCACGAAGTGCCGGTCTGGCAGACCAGTCCCATGGGACCATTCGACGCCTGGCCCAGCGGCGGCGGCGGGTTCGAGTACTTCTACGGCTTTATCGGCGGCGAGGCCGACCAGTATTATCCGGGCATCTACGAAGGCACGACAGCGATGGAACCGGACAAGACCCCGGAGGAGGGCTACCACTTCACCGAGGACATGACCAACAAGGCTATGGGGTGGGTGCGCCAGCAGAAGGCGCTCATGCCCGACAAGCCGTTCTTCATGTACTACGCGCCCGGCGCGACCCACGCTCCGCATCATGTGCCCAAGGAATGGATCGACAAGTACAAGGGCAAGTTTGACGGCGGCTGGGACAAGCTGCGCGAGGAGACCTTTGCCCGCCAAAAGCAGTTGGGCGTGATCCCTGCCGACGCCGTCCTCACGAAACGGCCCGACGAAATCCCAGCCTACGACGACATGCCCGACGAACTGAAGCCCATTCTTGTCCGCGAGATGGAGACCTATGCCGGATTCCTGGAGCACACCGACCACCACATCGGCCGGTTGATCGATACGCTGGAGGAATTGGATGTTCTCGACGACACGCTGGTCTACTACATCATCGGCGACAACGGGGCGTCCGCCGAAGGCACGCCCAACGGCTGCTTCAACGAGATTGCTGTGCTCAATGGCATGGGCGCCATTGAGACCCCCGAATTTCTGATGAGCAAGATCGATAAGTTCGGCAGCCCGGAGGCCTCAAACCACTATGCGGTGGGCTGGGCGCATGCCATGGACACGCCCTACCAGTGGACCAAGCAGGTCGCGTCCCATTGGGGCGGCACCCGCAACGGCACGATCGTGCACTGGCCGAAGGGCATCGAGGCCAAGGGCGAGGTCCGATCGCAGTTCAGCCATGTGATCGATGTGGCGCCAACGATTCTAGAGGCCGCGGGCATCCCGGCGCCGACCATCGTCAACAGTGTTCAGCAGGCGCCGCTCGAAGGCGTCAGCATGTTGTATGCATTCGACGAAGCTACGGCGGCCGAGCGGCATGAGACCCAGTATTTCGAGATGTTCTGCAACCGCGGCATCTATCACAAGGGTTGGACGGCCGTGACACGCCATGGCGTGCCCTGGGTCGGCGCCTACGATCGCACGTTTGACGAAGATGTCTGGGAGTTGTACGACACCAACACGGACTGGACGCAGTCGCATGATCTGGCCGAGCAGAATCCGAAAAAGCTTGCCGAATTGCAGCGGCTGTTCCTGATCGAGGCGGTCAAGTACAGCGTTCTCCCGCTCGACGATCGGTCGTTCGAGCGCTTCAACGCTGACATCGCAGGCCGGCCGCA
The DNA here is from genome assembly GCA_963698255.1 of uncultured Chloroflexia bacterium. Taxonomy (GTDB): domain Bacteria; phylum Chloroflexota; class Anaerolineae; order Caldilineales; family Caldilineaceae; genus JAWKOK01. Next base: position 123,954 of record CAVOQD010000036.1, read on the forward strand.
GTTGATCAAGGGCAAGTCGCAGATGCTGTTCGGCGGCATGTCCCGGTTGCCCGAAGGTGCGATCCTTGTCACGCACAACAAATCGTATTCGTTGACCGCTGAGATCGAGGTGCCGGCATCCGGCGCCGACGGCGTCATCGTCTCCCTGGGCGCCGCAATCGGCGGTTGGAGCCTCTACGCCGTGAACGGAAAGCTCAAGCACTGCTACAACTTCTTCGGCATCGATGAGTACTTCGCTGAGGGCAGGCAGACGATCCCGGCCGGCAAGCATCAGGTTCGCATGGAGTTCGCCTACGACGGCGGCGGGTTGGCCAAGGGCGGCACCGTCGCGCTGTATGTGGACGGCAAGAAGGATGGCGAGGGCCGAGTGGACAGGACAGTACCGATGCTGTTTGGCACCGATACCTGCGACGTTGGCAAAGATGCCGGCTCCCCCGTCTCTTCTGACTATGGGCCGAAAGATAACCAATTCAACGGTCAAGTCAATTGGGTACAGATTGATATCGACGAGAACGCCGAGGATCTCGATCACCTGATCACGCCCGAGGAGCGCTTTAAGGTCGCGATGGCGCGACAGTAGTCGATTGATGCGTGTCTTGCCTCGCCCTGCTCCGCCTCCTCGTCGGAGGCTCCGCGTCCCTCTTCACCCGGTGGAGAGGGACAGATCTTGCGCCTGAAAGCGCAAGGTCAGGGTGAGGCAAAGGCAGTGAGCTTCTTCGAATGCTTCAACTGCGCCTCAGTCTTCTAGCCGGTCTCAAGCCCAGAAACCTACTGCGTCGCTGTAGGTCAACTTGACCTACTTGCTTGCCGTCCAGATCATTCGTTTGCGCTTTCTACGGCCCCGGCTCGCCCGTTGCGACAATCGTCCCGGCCAGCGGCAGATCATCGACCCGCTCCGGCAGGTCGTCACCGACCTCGGCCATCCAAGTCATCAGTTGGCCACGAAGGTCGGTCCTCGACAGTCGCCGGCGCCGGTTGGCCGGCTAGATTCTCCATCTCGTACGGATCATTGGCCAGGTCGTAGAGTTCGTCCCGATCCTGCGGGTTCCACACATACTTGAAGCGCTCGTTGCGGATGGCGCGCACAGCAAAACTCATGCCGTTGTAGAGATCGTAGACGCCGTAGGCGAGCGGGGGGTGAGGGGCGGGGGCGGGTTCAACACACGCCCGCCATCTCCAGCATGGGTCAAAGCCACCAACGGCGCCAGGTTCAATCCGGCACGAGGACGCTCAACCGACGCTTCGGAGCCAATGAGACTGAAGAGCGTCTCGCCCACATCGATGAGCGAGACGAAGGAATCCTGGCTGGCCGGACCACCGTCGGGCGTGCGGATGATCAGCGGGATGCGCCATACTTCTTCGTAGAAATAGGCTGCTTTGTCGAAGCGATTGTGTGCTCCCTCCATGTCACCATGATCCGACGTGAAGATCACCGTAGTGCTCTCGCTCAGCCCAAGATTGTCCAGCGCATTGAGCACGCGGCCGATGGCCTCGTCAACCAGCATGATGTGGGCGTGGGAGTAGGCGATGACGGTGCGCCATTCGTCCTCGTTCAAAACCGACGTGTCCATGCAGGGCCACCAGGGCGTCGCATGGAACCAGGGCCGGCCTTGGCAGTTGTCGCCAATGCTGGCCGGCAGCTCAATGCTCGGCTTGAGGGCCTCGGCAATGGCAGCGTACTTTTCAGGCAGGAAGTGGGGGAAGTGCGGCTCTGCAGACGAGACGGTCAGGAAGAAAGGCTTGTCGCGATCGCCTCCTGCCCACTCCTCCAAAAAGCGGACGCCACTGTTCATCACCGGGAAGGGCTGTTTCTCTTCCAGCGGCAGTGTGGCGACGCCCCAGAACGGACTGCGCCCGCTGGTAAGCAGCGTGCGGCCTTGCTCTGCATAGCGCTCTTCGGCGAGTTGATAGGAGAAGTCGCTCGTCTCGGGGTTGTAGGGCCTGCGATCGACCTCCACTTCAGGATCGTATCTGTGTGCGCCACGCGTCTGCGGGTTGTTGGGACCCAAATGCCACTTGCCGAAGTAGCCCACGTGGTAGCCGCGGGCTACGGCCTAGTCGATCCAGGTGGCGTCGTCCAACGACAGGGAACGCTGCTGCGAGTAGCCGACTGCGTGGTTGTCTTGCATGCCATTTTGGTGGGGCCAGCGCGCCGTCAGCAGCGTGCCCCGCGCCGGCGTGCAGAGCGGGCAGGTGGTGAAGGCGTTGTCGAAGACCGTGCCCGCTGCGGCCAACCGGTCGATGTTGGGCGTGGGGATGTCGGCCCCGCGATAGCTGAAAGCCCAGGCCGGCCATTGGTCTGTGAGGATGAATAGGATGTTGGGCATGGGTGCTCCGTTTTGTCATATTCGATTGGAAATTGTCAACAACTATTAGTTCTAGACAACGCCATGAATCAACATTGGTGTTATTCTTCAGCTTCCTGTTCAGGTGATTTTCCAGTAGCATATCTCTTGTGCAAGTTTGCCAGCCTTCTGTTTCTCTGCTGTAATTCCACACGAATGTCATCCCACGCACGCACCAACTGTACGACGTCTATATGTTCATATTCCAGACCGTTGCGCTTGTAGATGATCAACGCCGTCACACTTCCGTCATAAACGTTCTGATAGCGTTGATAAACATCATCAAATACGGCTCGAGCCTGAACAACGTTTTCAGAAATCATCTGTCGGACAGCAATGTGGATATTGCTCAACGATTCGATATATGATCTGACAGCCACCTTAAGGTTAATCTGCTTTGGAATCTCATCGAGTACCTGAATTTTGAAATTGCCATCCTCAGCCAGCACAGTCCTTTGAGTTCCAAATTCCAAGGTGTATTCCAACAATCCATTCTCTCCTAGATCTGTCCAGCGACTCGGCAACGATGTCCAATGAACTGCAAGCCCACGATGCTGTATGAAGTTTCTGAGAGCTTCCATAAATCGGTAATCAAGATTGCCATCGTATTGTTCGGAAAGGAGGGCTTTGACATCGGTCTTGGGATCGGGGCAGTTAGGCATGCACCTCTTTACCGCTGAGTACAGTTGATCAGTGTATAGCCGTGCGGACGTCAGCAGGTTCACGACACGCATATTCAAGACGAGCCGCAAGTCGAAGAATGCAGAGTAATCCACATGGCCACGAACCATGTTTTCGGTCGCGATCTGGAGAATCTGATTTTCAAACTCAAGGTAGTTCGAGAGCAAAATTTCATACTTTTCTTCTATCGAGAGACAATTCGTGAGAACCGTCTTTGATTCCTTACAAGACTGATAGAGCGCACTATCAATTTCCACTTCTGGCGTGCCGGCTGTCGGTTTGTTGACATAGTACTTCAGACAAGTCATTTAGAGTTTGCTCGCAATCAATTGTTGGTGGTCCGAATTGTTATATATGTCTCAGTGCTACCCGACAACAGCATTCACGATCTCCCGACCAAGCTCACGCGTCGTCGCCCTGCCGCCCATGTCCGGCGTCAGGTGATCGGCGTCGCGCAGCACGGTCTCAATGGCGCGGACCAAATCGTCGTGCATCGCCGGAACGCCCAGGTGTTGCATCATCATGGCCCCGGCCCAGATCGTCGCCGATGGGGTTGGCAATGCCCTGGCCGGCGATGTCGGGCGCGGAGCCGTGCACCGGCTCGAACATGGAAGGGAAGGTCCGGTCCGGGTTGATGTTGGCCGACGGCGCGATGGCGATGGTGCCGGTGACGGCCGGACCCAGATCGGAGAGGATGTCGCCGAAGAGGTTGGAGCCGACGACGACGTCGAAATGCTCGGGCATGCGCACGAAATGGGCGGTCAGAATGTCGATGTGATATTGGTCGACATGGACGTCCGGATAGTCGTCGGCCATGGCCTTGACCCGGCTGTCCCAGTAGGGCATGGTGTGGAAGATGCCGTTGGACTTGGTGGCCGAGGTCAGATGATGGGCGGGCCGCTCCTGGGCCAGATCGAAGGCATAGCGCAGAATGCGGTCCACGCCGTGGCGCGTGAAGACGCTCAGTTGAGTGGCGGCCTCCTGGGCCATGCCCTCATACTGGATGCCGCCGATGGAGGAGTATTCGCCTTCGACGTTCTCGCGCACGACCAGGAAGTCGATGTCGCCCGGCTGCTTGCCGGCCAGCGGACAGGGCACGCCTTCGAAGAGGCGCACCGGACGCAGGTTGACGTACTGGTCGAAGGTGCGCCGGATGGGGATGAGCAGCCCCCAGAGCGAGATGTGATCGGGCACGCCGGGAAAGCCGACCGCGCCGAGATAGATGGCGTCGAAGTCGCGCAACTGGTCGAGTCCGTCGTCGGGCATCATGCGCCCGGTCTTGTGATAGGTCTCGCACGACCAGTCGAACTCGGTCCACTCGAAGTCGACGTTATGCTTGCGGCCGGCCGCTTCCAGGGCCATGATCCCCTCGGGGATCACTTCCTTGCCGATGCCGTCGCCGGGAATCACTGCGATCTTGAATGGTTTCATGTCTTACCCTCTCTCTCCCTCACTACTTGAGTCGCCTGATTTCTTACGCCGGCGGACCTAGACGGACGCGATCTGCAACCGCCTCTTCCGATTCATTGTACATCGTTTCAATCCACCAGGTTGCACCCGCTTCGCTCCACGAAATCATCTTCTCCTGCCGTTGTGCGCTATCCAAGCCGGTGGTATCGCCACTGACAACGATATCGAATGGCGTGGTCAACGTGCGGTGCTCATCGACAAAGGCCTTGATGGCGGCGACATCGGCGGGCGTGATGGCTTCGGGCTCGCCATTGGCATTCAGTTTCTCAGGAAAGACCCCATCACATTTGAGAATGCGCTGCATCGACTTATTTCGCGACCAAACGCCCGGCGCCCAGATCGGAATGCGTGGCTGTTGCACCGGCTTGGGCGGATAGTGCATCTCATCGAGCAAGGACAGTCTGACCTGATAGTGTTGTCCGTTGAAGTCAAACGGCTTGCGATCAAAGAGTCGCGTCAAGATGTCGATGGTCTCATCCAACATCTCTGCGCGTGCTTTCGTCTCGGTCACTTCATCAGGAAAGCCTTGCCAGCCCATCCAGACAGCGCCGGTCCCCAAACCCAGTATCATCCGGCCATGCGAAAGATGATCCACCGCCGTCGATTCACTGGCGATCTTCCACGGGCGTCTGAGCGGAGCGGGGACGATCATCGTGCCCAGGCGAATACGGGTTGTCGTCATCGCAGCGGCTGCGAGCGCGATCATCGGGTCCTCACACCAGATCGCGTCGCCCAGGAAGCACCCATCCCAGCCCGCCTCTTCGGCCAGATTTGGCCAGTCGGGGAACAGCGGACGCGATGTTGTAGGGCAGAGCCATGCCGAATTTCATTTTGACAGCCTCTCAGTCATCGGTAGGTCAAACCAGTATCCTGTACGTTTCTCGTAACTGTACAGCCTGCTGCAGATAGACCGCGGATTAGGCGGAATCAGGCGGATGCAACTGGATAAAATCCGAACAATATCCGGCTTTGTTCGCCAAATTAGCCTAATCCGCGGTCTATTCAGTCACGGCCTGTAGAGTTGCCGTTTCGCAAGAGCAACATAGATCATATTCACTGCCTCCGAAATCGGCAAGTCGGCCCGTTTTGCGCGTGTTGTAAAATATCGCTGACTGCCCGACAATGTGCCACATAGAAAACCGTCCAAATCATCCGCGTCTATCTGTGTCAATCCGCGGCGAATTTCTGTTGTAACGCCGCGGAAGTGAGGAGTCGATCATGAAAATAGTACAAAATCGAACCGCTGGTCTGCAACGCGCGGATGCGCAACTGGATCTTCGTCAAGATCACCACCGACCAGCCGGGGCTGATCGGTTGGGGAGAGGCCACGCTGGAATGGCACACCCGCGGCGTCGTCGGCTCCATCGAGGACATCAGCCAGTTGCTGATCGGCGAGGACCCGACGCGCATCGAGCATCTCTGGCAGATGATGTATCGCCAGCACTTCTGGCACGGCAACGGCATCGTGCGCTCGACCGCCATCTCCGGCATCGACATCGCCCTGTGGGACATCATGGGCAAGGTGGCGGGGATGCCCTGTTCCAAACTCTGGGGCGGTCCCGTGCGCGACCATATCAGAACGTATGCCCATCTGGGCGGCGGCAAGCTGGAAGACTTCTACGAAACCGATCGAGACAATCACAGCCGCTACGGTGAATTGGCTCAGGCTGCCGTCGAAAACGGCTACACGGCCTTCAAGGCGATGGCCGTGCCGGAGACCATGCCGATCGAAGGCAACCGCCCCATCCATTGGGCGGTGAAGAACGTCGAGGCCATGCGCGACGCGGTGGGCGAAGATATCGACATCATGGTCGATTGCCACGCCCGGCCCTCGCCGGCCATGGGTCTGAAATTCGGCCAGGCGCTGGAGCCGTACGGTCTCTACTTCTTTGAAGAACCCTGTTGGCCCGAGTCGCTGGAAGGGTCTGGCCCACATCAACCGCAGCCTGACCACACCGGTGGCCACCGGCGAACGTATGACCCATCTGGCCCAGTTCAAGGCGCTCTTCGAGGCCCGCGGCTGCGAGATCTGCCAGCTTGACATCACCCATTGCGGCGGACTGTCGGAGGCGCGACGCATCGCTGCACTGGCCGAAGCCCACCGCATCGCACTGGCTCCCCACAATCCGCAGGGACCGGTGAGCACAGCGGCCAGTCTGGAATTCGGCTTTTCGCAGCCCAGCTACATCATCTGTGAGACCGTGACAGACGACGTGCCCTGGCGACAGGATGTGGTCGAGGAAGGCTACACCATCCTGCCGGAAGGGCGCATCGTGCTGCCCAATCAGAAGCCGGGGCTGGGGATCACGATCAACGAGGACGAAGTTCGCAAACATCCCTTCGAGCAGGAACTGCCGCAACGATCCTTCTATCGAGACGGCTCGGTCGGAGATTGGTAAGGCCATTCCAAGGAAATAATGATCCACGAATAGCACGAAGGAACACGAAGAAGTGGTTGTCCTTCATGAATATTCGTGTTCCTTCGTGGATAGCAAGTATTCTGCATTCGCCCAAGGAGATTCGACTTTATGTCCACAACGACGGTCAACAACCCAACCTCCCACCTGCGATTTGGCCTTGCCCGCGTCGACATCACGCCGCCGGTCGGCATCTATCACCCGCTGTGGGGCGCGGCCCGCCACCATCAGGCGACCGGTGTCCATCGTCCGCTGTACGGCGAAGTGATGGTCTTTGAACCCTCTCGATGGCCAACAGGGCGAGGCTCCGGGCTTCATTCGCGCCCAGCTTGATCTGCCCGGCCTGGTCAAGTCCCAACATGAGGCGCTGCGCCAGGCCATCAGCGAGGTCAGCGGCCGGCCGACTGAACAGATCATCATCAGCTATTCGCATTCCCACGCGGCGGGCTGGTTTGTGCCGGAAAGTTTTTCGCTGCCGGGCGGCGATCTGATCGAACCGTATCTGGCCGATCTCGGCGCCAGATTGCAGGATGCCTGCCGGCGGGCCATCGAAAACTCTCAGCCGGTGGTGATGACCTATGCAACCGGCCGCTGTTCGATGGCGGCCAACCGTGATTACTGGGACGCCGACAGGCAGCTCTACGCCTGCGGCTACAACCCTGAGACCGCCGCAGACGATACGGTGACAGTGGCGCGTGTGACCGATCTCCAGGGCGATCTGGTCGCGGTTTTCGTGAACTACGCCTGCCATCCGACGACCTTGGCCTGGGAAAACACGTTGATCAGCCCGGACTATGTGGGGGCCATGCGGGAGACGGTCGAAGCGGCGACCGGCGCGCTCTGCGTCTTCACGCTGGGCGCCTGCGGTGATCTGGGACCACGAGAGGGGTTTGTGGGCGACACAGCCGTGGCCGATCGCAATGGTCGCCAGTTGGGCTATGCCGCCTTATCGGCCTTGGAAGCGCTGGACCCGCCGGCGACGGACTTCCACTACCGTGGCCCGGTCGTCTCGGGGGCGACGCTCGGCATTTGGGCGGCTCAAGAATTCAATGACGAGCGGATCGCACAGACCCGCGCCTTTAAGGGCCAAGTGAACACGCTCGACCTGGCCTGCAAACCCAAACCCGATGCGGCAGTCCTGGCCCAAGAACTAGCCGATTGGCAGAGCGAGATCGCCGCCGCCGATGCACGAGGCGACACGCTGGCCGCCCGCGATGCCACGGCCAAAGCGGAACGCGTTCGGCGTTGGCTGGGCCGGCTCCAGGAAATTCCGGACAGCGGGATGCTGTCCTTTGAATACGCGGTCTTCCGCATCGGCGACGCCATCTGGATCACCTGCGGCGGCGAACCCTACAACGCGATTGTCGCCGACCTGCGACGCCGTTTCCCGGAGCTGACGCTGATGTTTTCGCCTGTGTCCGGCGTTTGGGAGGCCGCCTATCTGTTGCCGCAAGACCGTTATGGTCTGGGACTCTATCAAGAAGAGCCGTCGATTCTGGCGCCGGGGTGTCTCGAAATGCTGACCGAGACGGTGGCTGAGTGGATAGCGGAATTGAGCACGGAATTGAGCACGGAGTAGAACACAATAGTTGGAGGAAAGACCATGAATTTCGGCATCACGAAGACGATCCCCGCAGGAGCGGGACAAGAGACAGTCGATGCGCTCTACGACGGCTCGCTGTCGGCATATGAGTTTCACATGGCCGGCTCGCCGTCAAAATTGAAGGTTGGCCACTACGTCTACACCATCTTCGGCAATCAGTTGATCGGTCGGCTGCGCATCAATGCGTTGATCCCCGGCGCGGTCAATCCCAAGTCAGGCAAGCCGCGCACGTTGATCGTGGTCGATGCTCCGGGTGAACGGCTGGAGACGCCGATCCCCAAGCAGGGCCACCGGGGTACGCGCTATACTGAAGGGGAAGACTGGCCGGTGTAAACAGTATTCGCATCAATGATCAATATCGGGTTTGTTTTGTTTGGACTGAAAGCGGACCCGAAGATGTTGAAATTGTTGATTACCATTGAGGGTGCCAAATGACGCAGCCGATGAATAATATGCGCCCCGTTCATCCCGGCGAAATACTCCGGGAAGATTTCCTTGCGCCACTGGGTATGAGTGTTAACGCATTGGCCAGAGTGCTTGGCGTGCCCGCGACGCGTATTCACGAGATTGTGAAAGAACGACGATCGGTCACAGCCGACACAGCCCAACGTCTTGCCTGGTATTTTGGCGGCGATGCCGGTTCCTGGCTCGACCTTGCAGGCGATGTATGATCTGAAGACGTTGCCGACACGCGATGAGATAATGGAAACCGTTGTGCCGAGGGCGCTAGAGCCGAACGTCTGATCAACTCACTCCATTTGCAGTGGACTCTTTAGGGTGTGTCGGCGCATTACGCCTGCTTCGCAAACAAGGGGCGCGGTTTCTTTCCAGATCGCTTCGACGTCTAATCAGCCCACCGCCGATAACGAAAGATCGCAAAGCCCAGCAACAATCCAACCGTAATGTAGAGCACCGGCAGACCGGTCAGCGCGCCCATCGAGAACGCAATCAGCGGTCCCAGCGCCGAGCCGGCGTCGCCGCCGGTGGTGTAGACGCCGACGAAGGTGTGTGGTTGCGCGGTCTCTGTCGCGCTGTCGCCGGCCGCGGCCGCCAATACCACGTAGATGCCGCCATCGCAGATGAAGACGATCAGCAGCGCAATCATGGCGAACAGAAGCGGCAGCCATGCAAGGCCGAGCAGGGCGACGCAGAGCACGACGACCGTTGTCGCCGCCGTGTTTGCACGCCCAAACCGGTCCGACACATAGCCGAAGATCGGTCCCAGAAACATGTCCGACAGCCAGCGCGTCCCCAACATGAGGCCGGCCAACGCCCCCACGCCGATGCCCAGCGAGGCCAGTTGCCCATCATCGGCCAGCCGATTGGCCAGATAGAGCGATGTTGTGGAAAGGACGATGCCGTTGAGCAGATGGCCCAGAAAGCCGGCGCCGACCAGCCAGCGTAGCCTTGCCTCGCCCAGGCTCATGCGCCATCCGGCCAACACACCGGCCAAAGACGCTTCGTCTGCTCTCTTTGCCTGACCGTCGGTCGACGCTGTTCCTTTCTTCGCCGGCGACCATTGCAGAAAACCGGCGAGCACAACGGCCGGCGCTGTCGCCAGTGTTATGGTCGCCACGGCCACTTCGTAGCCGTACAGATCATAGAGCCATCCGCCAACGAGCACGCTGATGGCGCTGCCCAACCGGACCAAACCCCACAATAGCCCTGTCAGTCGTCCACGAGTCGACGAATTCGCATACCAGACGGCCTCATAGCCCCCTTGGCGCAGAGCCGACCATGCGATTCCCCACAACAGTCGAGCAGCCAGAAAGACGGTAAATCCCCAGCCCACGCCATAGAGCGTCGTAGCGATCAAGCCAAGAACGGTTGCCGCCCAAAAAGGCTTGCGCGGGCCGAGCTTGGCAAAGAGCGCGCTGGCCCATGAATTGGAGAGGAGGCGCACCAATCGGTTGGCGCTCAAGAGGATGCCGACCAGCGGCAGGGAGATGCCCAAGGCCGCGGCTTCCAGAGGCAACAGGCTGTACATCAACGAGTCGCCCAGGATTGAGAGACCGATGACCGCGCCGACCTGGGTGATGAATCGCACCGGTCGGCGTTGAGAATGGGGCACTTCGTCTATAGCCATCGTCTTGGAACCATTCAGGACTGGGTTCAACGTTCAGTAACATCTGACTGGGCCGGACGTCCGGCATCCGGTCCAGCATCCGGACCGGTGCAATATGCCATTTTCGATGGACCCAACTGTTTCCGCAAGTTTATCCAAGCCGGTCCGAACGTTAACTGTTTGGACTGAATTTGGGCAATTTGCTTGACAAGCATCAAAAACCATGATACTTTACCATCATGTTAATTAACCGATCAGCGAAATAAGGTGACCCATTACCATGGGGAGTGAAGACGATAGACTGAGCCAGACCTTTGCAGCACTGGCGAACTCAACACGACGGGCGATTCTAGCGCGTTTGGCGGAGGGGGAGGCAACCGTCAATGAACTGGCCGAACCGTTCAACATGAGTTTGCCGGCCATTTCCAAGCACATCAAAGTATTGGAGCGTGCCGGGCTTATCAAACAGGGGCAAAGAGCGCAATACCGGCCCTGCACCATTGATGTCAGGCCCCTACAGGAGGTTTCGTTGTGGACAGCGCAGTACCACCATATTTGGGAAGAACGCTTTGACCGCATGGACGACTATATCGCTCAACTGAGCAACTCACCCGAAGACAAGGAGAAGAACAATGAGTGACAGTACCGGTAGCAAAGACGCCGTTGTGATTGAACGTACTTTCGATGCCGCCCAAGACCTCATCTGGCAGATGTGGACCGACCCCGAGCAGTTCAAACAGTGGTACGGCCCCAAGGGTTTCACCATCCCCGTTGCCGACATGGATCTGCGCGTGGGCGGCAAACGCCTGATCTGCATGTCGTCCCCGGACGGCAGCATGAAGATGTGGACGACCGGTGAATTCACGGAAATCGCCCCGATTGAACGCCTGAGCTACACCGAGAGCATGGCTGATGAAAACGGCAATGTGATCTCGCCTGCGGCCATGGGCATGCCCGAAGGCTACCCCGAGACGACGGAAGTCACCGTGCAGTTGGAGGATCTCGGCTGGACGCACCAAGATGACCATGACCCACGCCGGCATCCCGGCTGATTCTCCCGGCGCAGGCGGCTGGAACCAGGCATTCGACAAATTGGCGGATCTCATCGAAGCTGCATAGACGACGAAGAGACAGCTTCAGGAACGCCGGTGGCCCGGAGGGGCCGGCATCCGGCGTTCCTCACCTTCATGTCGTCATTCAAATGTATTCGCCAATCCAACCCGTGCCCCGATGAAACGCTCAGCCTATCTTGTTTGCAAGGTAGTCGATCTAGGCGAAACTTCAGGCGCCTGGTCTATTGGCGGTCTACTGGCTTGAAAGGGCTACAATCTCGTCGATTGTCTGTTGCAGATCAGGTGTTTGACGCGCCCGTGTCGCCTGCTCGTAGGCGTAGCCGATGGCGATCAGTTTGTCCTCGCTCAGGAAGTCTCCGATCAAGGTGATGCCATCAGGCTGGCCGTCCGCATTGTAGCCTACCGGCACCGTCAATGCCGGAAAGCCCGCCGCTGCATAGACCTGCGAATCGCTGAGCAGGGCATCCAGTTCGTAGTCCTCGAAGAGATCGCCGAGGTCATCGGCCACAGACATGCTCTCTTCGACTTGGGCTGCGTACTCATCGGCTGTGAGCGTGCTCTTCACAGCGCTTTCGAGATAGCCCTGCCCGTAAGGCGCGCGATTGGCAAGATCGGCGTTGTTGATTTCGACGATCTCTGCCAGAGACGAGACCGGAGCCTCATCACCCAGATTGGCCAGGAAGGCGTCCAATGCCGTGCGGAAGCCGTAGTCGATGACGGCGTCGAGATCCGGTGCAGCCGGCAATGCTGAGGCGGGCACCTCGACCAATTCAATGCCCAGATCGGCGAACGGCGCTGCGTTCGCTCGCACCTCATCATTGGCGGCGAGCATCGACTGGCGAAATTGGTCAGCGGCGTCGTCCTCCAATTCGAGCATGACAATATACTCGTCGATAGATACGTCATCCTGGACAACGATACCCAGGTTCTTGCCGTCAGCTTCTTCGCTTGCCAGATATTGAGTGTAGTCCGTACCGACCACATGTGCAGCGTCCAACGTGGCGGGATCGTTCTCGTCTACGCCGGTCATGGCGCTGAGCAGCACGGCCACATCGGTGACGCTGCGGCCGATGGGGCCAGGCACGTCCATCCAGTCGACCAATGGCAGAATGTGATCGCGGCTGACCAGGCCACGGCTGGTCTTGAGACCGACAACGCCGTTTATTTTCGCCGGCTGAATGATCGAACCCTGAGTTTCGGTGCCCACAGTCACCGCCGCTAGGTTGGCCGCAGCCGCCACCGCCGAGCCACTGCTGGAACCAAGCGTGTCATAGGGGCCGTAGGGATTGCGCGTCTGTCCGCCGAGCACGCTGAAGCCGTTGGGCATGGCGACGTCCATGTAGTTGGCCCATTCGGAGAGGTTGGCCTTGCCCAGGACAATGGCCCCTGCGTCGCGCAATTGGGCGATCAGGAAGGCGTCACGGCTTGGTTGCCAATCGCGCAGAACCCAAGCGCCGGCCGCGGCATGAAGGCCGTCGCCGGTGGCGATGTTGTCCTTGAGCAGGACGGGGATGCCATGCATGGGGCCGCGTACTGTGCCGTCGGCCCGTTCGGCGTCGAGGCCGCCGGCAATCTCCAGCGCATCGGGGTTGAGTTCCAGCACAGAGTTCAGCTTGTCGACATCGTAGCGCTGAATGCGCTCGACGTAGTAGACCACCAGTTCCTCAGCCGTGAGTTGCCTGTCATCCATCAACATCTGCATGTCGAGCAGCGTGGCGTCGCCCAGCAGATCATCCAATTCGGCGATTCGATTGGGGCCATATGCGGACAACGCTTGCTCAAAGGCGCTGAAATCTCGTTGCCGTTTGCCGCTGTAGTCCGGTTCGGCAAGGGGGTATGAAGGCAGCAGGTCATCCCACTGTTCGCTACTGAATAGAGTCCCTGGGTCAGACGCCTGCGTGGGCGTGGCATCGGCTGCAAAATCCATCGGAGCACAGGCCGCAAGAGACAGAAGAATGGTGATGAGGAGAGTGAAAATGATCTGGTTTTTCATAATTGTTTTCCTGATGGTTGTTTTCCCGCTTCAGACAACGAGATGAATCCATTGTAACAACAGCCAGCCGCACCACAAGAACTCGTCTCGTCGCACGCCAAACGGCGGCTGCCATCCCGCCCACGAAGAGGGTCAGACCGACCGCTAGCGCGAACCGGGCGGCTATGGACATCGGTTCATGAGGATGCGCAGCGATCTCTTCAATTGCCACGCCCAGGTAAACTGGGTCCATGCCCACCAGACAAGCCAGAAGACGAGAACCGCCTGACCGACGGTGATCCAATCGAGATGGTGATGAAACAGCGCAACGACCTGTGTTACGGAAAAGACAAATACCAGATCGAAGAAAAGCTCGACAAAGGTGACTTTCTGATCTTCAGGGGACACAATCGCACTAGAGTTCATTCACTCCTCCTTGGAGTTCCTGGGTTGCTTCAATGTTGAGTGTCGCGGTTGCATCGATCGCACCGGTCTCATCGTCCCAGGTGATGTCTAGGAGGTAGTTCTGCACGTCGATGCCGGGTGCGCCGATGGTTGCGCCATCGATGGATCTCGGCTCCGGGTCGGGGATCGAACCAAGCGGCTCGCAAGCGCCTAGAGCCAGCACAAAGACGATTGTCGTTACCATGACCAAACTATTTTTCACCATGTGCATTCCATTCCCCTTTTTGGAGATCCATTTTCCTGTGGAATTAATAATCTTTGGGCAGTCTGTGTATGTTCAACCATCGTGCAGTGTACGATAGCCGGGGTGGGCAGGCAGTGATTGCCGCTCCATTGTCTTGTCACATCCCAGCGAACCGATGTCCCCTGTTTTCAGCGTGTGTCTGCCTGAAATCTGTCAAACTCGGTGGGCGCATTGCCTCACAAATGGATCTTCGGCACCACGCGTCCTCACCGTCAACAACTGAACCGCGGATCAGGCTTCTCGGAGCAGCCTGATTTTAGCCACCGCATGGGCACACCCGGCAGCCCACTTTTCTGGAACCATGCACGTCAGACGGGTGACTATCCACGCGCCGAAACAATCTACCCCGCCTTGCGCCTCGGCGCCATGGGTCCGTTCTACGAACCAAGCTGATCGCATCCTTCATGTTACGCAGTGACGATGTATCGAATTTGCAATAGTCACAAATGACTATTATAATGGTGAGCATGAGCACAGTAAAGGACAAGCGACTGCTGCTGTTGGGCATCCTGAGCGAACACAGTCTGCACGGCTACGAGTTGAACGAACTGCTTAAAAACCCGGCCATTGGCATTCATGTCGGCAAAGCCAACGCCTATCAACTGCTGGCCAAGCTGGAGCGTGAAGGGCTGGTGGCGGGACATGAAGAGCGGATCGAGAAGCGCCCGCCGCGCACCGTCTACACGATCACGGCGGCAGGTAAGGCCGAGTTCTCCCGCCTGTTGCAGGAGCGGATGGCTGAATGCCAGCCGTTCGAATACCCCGACGGCATCTCGCTGAACTTTATCAACTCTGCTCGAACCAAATGTTGCTGTTTCCTTGTTGAAGCAGCGCGCCTCGCGCCTCGCCGATCGTTGTGTAGCCCTTTCGGGTTTCTCAGACGACATCCGCGCATCCCATCCTGGGTTGGATTTTCTGATTCGACTGGTCGAATTGGAACAATCCATTTTGCACGAATTCATCGAGAAACTTGAAAGGAACCACTCCAATGATTGACGCAGGCCAATTTACCCTCCACGCAACCTTTTTGGCACAGCCGGACAAATATGAAGAGATGAAGGCCATCACCCGCGAATCCTTTGCGCTGACACGCGAGACGCCGGGGCTGCTGCAGGTGCTCTGTCTGGAACCGCCAAAGGCAGAGAAACCCTTTGTGTTCGTCTCTGTCTGGCGCACAAAGGCCGACTTTCAGGCCTTTTTGAAATCGCCGGCCATGGTTGAATACCACAGTTCAGCAGGCGATCAAGACGATGTTTGAGACGGCCATGGCAGATGCGACGGCCGATTTCTACACTGTTATGGACGCGTGGACTGCGCCTCATTAGTCAGATTCAACTCATCTAGCTATACAGCTTATCGCTAAATCGAACGCGGATGACGCTGATGTGGCGGATTCACGCAGATTTTCTTCGGGAAATCTGCGTGAATCCGGCCCACTCGCAGAATCTACGTTACATCGGTTCAATGGCTGAATGGTAAGCTCATCAAAAGGAAGTCTCATGAATAACCGAATCAAAACAATCGCCAAGTGGTTGGCCGTAATGGTCGTTGCGCTCCTGTTGTTGGCGGTCATCGTGCCCTTTTTGATCCCGATTTCGCCACTGGAGGGCGTCGGCCCTGCTGAAGCGGCGGCCGCACCCGAGAGCCGGTTCGTGACGATCCCCTTCGAGGGGACCGACGGGATCGATATCCACTACCTCACCGACATAGTGACAGACACAGCGACCGACGACAAACCTGACGATACAGAACCGACCTTCGTCCTGCTGCACGGTTCCGTCTTCAACGCCTTCACCTGGAACGAGGTGATCGAGTTCTTCGATGAGCGAGGGCGCGTGATCGCCTACGATCAGATTCCCTATGGACTGAGCGAGAAGTTGGTGGAGGGCGACTGGACGGGCCCCAATCCCTATTCGGCCGACGCTGCGGTCGAACAGCTGATCGCCTTGCTGGATACGCTCGACGTGGACAAGGCCATCCTCGTCGGTAACTCCTATGGCACGGTGCCGGCGGTACAGGCCGCACTCGCCCATCCTGAACGCGTCGAAGCCCTGATACTTGGCGACTCGGCGGTCTACGTGCAGGAAAGTCTGCCTGCCTGGGTGATCAATCTGCCGCAGGTTCAGCGACTGGGCCCGCTACTGGCACGCATGATCGGTGGCGGCGAATCATTCATACGCCAGACGTACCTCGACCCTGCCGCCATAAACGACGAGCGCATGCGTCTGACACTGATTCATACTGAGGTTGAGGAGTGGGATGACGCGCTGTGGGCTTACTTGCAAGAGTGGGGAAGCAATCCTGCCGACGTGGTTGGGCAACTGTCGACGATTCAGCAACCGGCGCTTGTGATCACGGGGGACAGCGATGCTATCGTGCCGGTGACCGACAGTGAACGGCTTGCGTCCGAACTGCCCAATGCTGACTATGCTGTTCTCTCTTCCTGTGGACATGTGCCACAGGAAGAATGTCCGGCACAGTTCGAGGATGCCGTCAACGAATGGCTGACACAGATGGGCCGTTGAGTTGTTTCCGCGTCGCGTGGGTTTGGCCGGAGCGGCGTGCATTGATGGATCGAATAAGCCAGGTTTCGTTGAGAAACCTGGCTTGTTCGATCCGGCAACCCACTAATCGCCACTCTCCGGCACAACGCCATCGGCATCACACAGCGGGAGGATGCGATACTGCTTTCGTTCCACGCAGGTGAAATCGCGCAGGACGCGGTTCTCGTCGATGTGGGCCAGAATGTCTTCGACGGGCACTTCTGCAATGGGGCGCACGATAACTGTCCCATCATCCGCGGCTGAATAGGCCAACTGTCCATCCGGCGAAAGTGCAACTTGATTGACGCAGACGCACCATGCTCGCTAAAGGTGCGCAGAGCCTCCCCAGTGGCCACATCCCACAGGATCAGCGTGCCGTCGGCGGACCCTGTGATAATCTGGCTTTCGTCCGGCGTAAAGGCAACGCCATCTACTCCACTTGTATGGCCATTAAAGGTCTGGATCGCTTCGCCACTGGCGACATCCCACAACACGGCCGTATGATTGCTGCCGCCAGACACAAATCGCTCACCATCTGCGCTGATGTCGAGACCATACGAAGCCCCCCCCTGATTGTAGCGCCGGATTTCCTCGCCCGTATCAAGGTCGTACAGGATAAGATCGCCTAAGTCACCGCCGGCAATAGCGGTCTGCCCATCGGGGCTAAAGGCAACGCTAACCAGCCATTCATCTTCACTAGCCGCTGGGAAGCTTGTCATTTCAGTGAATGTCTCAACATCAAACTGCTGCATGAGACCCCTCGCACCAAACAACAGCGAACTACTGTCGGGACTAAGCGCAATATCAAATGCTTCGGATATCTCGGTGCTCTCTTTCCTTTTAAGCTCTGCACCACTTTCCAGATCCCAATGCACCAATAGCATTTCGGGATTCTCTACGTCATTCCCGGTAGCATTGCCACCAAGGATAGCCGACCGGCCATCGGGTAAAAATTCGGCAGCTACGAAGAAACCAGGCAGGCGGTGAATGACCTCAAATGTTTCTGTATCCCAGAGGATGGCTTCATTTCCTGTTTCGTCAGGGTCGAAATAAGCAGTCGAGATTGCCTTTGTGCCGTCAGGACTGATGGCCACATCGATGACTACATCGGTCATATGCCCTTCGAAAACTTGCGCAGTCACGTCCTGACGTATATCCCAGAAGCGTAGGGCGCCAACGTTTCCGGTTCCGGCGCTGATGGCAGTCTGTCCATCGGAACTAACTGCTACACCGAACGAGCTTTGCCCACTATGGCCAAGAAGACGCTGGATGATTTCGCCCGTTTCCGTGTCCCACAGCAGGACTTCGCCACTTCACATCGCCGCTGACCAGGCGTTTACCATCAGGCGTAAAGGCGATAGAGCTATCGCCAGAAACATCGCCTGCATGCCCGTCGTTGCGGCTGCCCAATTGGACGCAGTTGTTCCCCGGTCATGGCATCTAATAAGGCAAAGTATCTATGAGATGTATCAGGTATCATTACAACAATTTGACTGCCATCGGGACTGTATTTTGAGAAACTTACATCGGTGTCAAATTCCACTGTTTCCAAAACCTCACCCGCAGGCAGAGAAAGGAAGACGCCTGTTGATCCAGCCGTGCGTCCACTTGGATCAGCACCGGTTTCGAAACCCTGATCGTCAATGTCAGTTAAGATCGCAAACGCCTGATCGCCTGCCGGATTGATAGAAATAGATTCAATGAAATTGTTACCGCTAAATTGAGCAAGCGCCGGCTCGCTCACAATCTCGCCGGTCTTAAGATCAATCAAGAGCAGACGAGACTCCCCCGTTAAGTTATATTCTTCATTTAAAACCGACGCGGCAATGAGGGCCATCTCCCCATCTGGCGTAGCCATGTTCCAGGTGAATCTCTCTCCCGGCTCGCCGTCGATACGATAAACTTGTTCACCGCTTTTTATGTCCCAACCAGTCAGACTAAAGCCTTCGGGCACACCGTCAACTTCTGTTTCACTTACCCCCTGGTAGATCGTGCTGACAACGAGTTCCCCGCCCGGCACACCAAAGAGTTGTCCCGCATTGGTCATGTCAATGTCGGGCAATGTCTGCACCTTTTCACCGGTCGACCAATCCCATATGATCAGCTCATTGTTATCGTAAGACGTGGCAATGTAGGTGCTATCGGGGATGTTTTCCAGTCGCCTAAAAGTGGCGTCCTCATTGGCCGTATCAAATTGGTTAAGTATCTCGCGACTGTTGGGGTCCCACACGGTCAATGTGTGGCCGCTATCTTGTGAAATTACATGGGAGTCACCAGGCAGCATCTCTACCAAGTCCATGTAAGAGTCCTGATCCTCATTTTCGTAGATAAGACGTGTGCCGGGGGCATAGGCCACATCATTCAAGGTGCGCACAGCCTCAGTTGGCGGCTGCTCCCCAGAGACAGCTTGCACGGCAAGGGCCAGGGCCAGGTCAACGTCGCCGCCGCTGAATGCTTCTCGGGCGCCGCTGGTCAAGGCCAGGCTCTGCGCCTGCTCTTCGTTGAAGCGGGCGATTTCGGCTTGGGCAACCGCTTCAGCCTGCGCAGCAATGGCAGCGGCTTCATTCTCCTGGGCAATGGCTTCGGCCGTGGCCGCCGCATCAGCACTTCGTTGCGCTTCTGCGGCTTGGTCGGCTGCAATGGCTTCTTGTGTGGCCGCAGCATTGGCATTGGCCTGGGCCGTCTGCGCATTGTCGTTGGCCTGGAGACCGGCAAAGATGGCGATCAACGCCAGCAGCGCGGCCGCGACCAGGGCCGCACCCAGATAGTAGGCACGGCGGCGCAGGTTTTGCGCGGCCGTCGCCTGTTCGTCGGCGCGCTGGTGTTCGGTTTCGGCCAACTGTTGCGCGGTTTCCAGCTCGCGCTGCTGACGAGCCGCTTCTTCGGCCTGGCGCTGTTGACGTGCGTCGATGCTGGCCGTCAGGAAGGCACGCTCATCGGACGTCAGCGCCACTGTTGTGCCATCGGCCCATTGCGCAGAATTGATCCAGGCGTGCCCCATGCAACAGATAGCCCGGCTCGTTCCCGGCCAACTGCCATTCCGCCGTTGCCGCAGCCAGCAAGCGCTGCAGGCGGACGTCATCGCGGCTCTCTTCGAGCCAGGTGCGCAACTGCCCCCATTCTCGCAACAGGGCTTCGTGGGCCACCTCCACCGTCGGCTGTCGGGTCAGCGGGTCGTGGTCGAAGGTCAGCAAACGTGCCGCGCCAAACTGATCGATGATCTCCTCAACGGATGATCCGTCCTCGGCATTCGGCTCATCTTGCAGATCGAGCGCTTCCAATTCGGAGAGGCGCACTCGACGGCGCGTATCTTCAACGCCTTCACCCAGCGTGACCAGACGCAGGAACAACTGACGCGTGGCCACTTGTTCGGACGGGGAGAGGTTTTCGTAGATCTCATCGGCCCGGCGTGGCAGTGCGCTCAACACGCCGCCGACATCGTCGAAGGCCTGGCGCGTGATCTGGTTGCCGGAACGCGCGTCGAACAACTCCGTCAGCGCATATTGGAGCAAGGGCAGCGCGCCCGGCTGGTCGTACACTTCGGTCACAATGGCCGAGAGCACGGTGTCTTCATACTCGACGCCCAGCCGCCGTGCCGGCTCCTGAATGGCCCAGGTCAATTCGTCCCGGTTCAACGGCAGCACCACTTCCGTGTGCTGCTTGACCAACTCGGCAAGCGGCTGATATCTGCAGCGGTCGGTCATAGAAATCGGCGCGCAAGGTGATGATCACGTGCAGGGGACTGCGGGGCGCGGAGAGCGCGGCCAGCAGGCTGTCGAGGAAGTAGGCTCTTCGCTCCGGGTCTGCTAGACTCCACAGCTCCTCGAATTGATCGATGACCAGCAGCAGCTTGGCGTCTTCTTCATCGGGCAGGATGCGGCGGATGGTGCGCAACATGCCGCGCTGGATCGCGCAGCATCGGCTCTACCAGACTGGGCGGCGGATCGACCGCCATCGGCCACAGGGCCTGTTCCAACTCCTCCAGCGGATGGGTGCCCGGCGTCATCTCGGCCACAAACCACTTTTCCGAACCCGGAATGGCGCCCTGGCGCAGAGCCGGAATCACGCCGGCTTTGACCACGCTGGATTTGCCGCTGCCGCTGGGGCCGACCACGGCCAGAAAATGACCGTCACTCAGATGCTCGAGCAGTTGACCGGTGAGGTTGTCGCGCCCGTAGAAGTCCAGGGCGTCCGATTCCTGAAAGGCGCGCAGACCTTTGTAGGGATTGGCGACATCGATGGGAACGGGCGGCTGCGCAATGATCGTGGCCAGATCCAGGCGTCCGGCAATGGATTGGCGGAACGCTTCGGCGAAGGTCAGCGCGTCCGGGAAGCGGTCGGCCGGTTCCTTGGCCGTTGCCTGCTGAATCACGGCATCGATCTGGGGCGAGAGATCGGGGCGACTGTCGCGAGACCAGGGGCAGGGGCGTGGACAGGTGGTTTTGAATGACGGTGATCAGCGGCACATCCGGGAAGGGCTTTTCGCCCGTCAACACCTCGTAGAGCACCGCGCCCAGACTGTAGATGTCTGACTGGGCGCTGACCGGCCTTTCCTGGATCTGTTCCGGCGAGATGTAGTCCGGCGTGCTCAGCAGTTCGCCCTCAATCGTGCCCAGATCGTCGTTTTGCAGATCTTTGGCAATGCCAAAATCGGAGAGATAGGCATTGCCGTTTTCATCGAAGAGGATGTTGGCCGGCTTGATGTCGCGGTGGACAATGTCCTGACTGTGGGCGGCCGCCAGGGCGGCGCGATCTGGTCCACCAGTTTCTGCGCCCGCTCCAGAGACCACGGCCCTTGCGCCAACGCCGTCAGCAGATTGCCGCCGCGCAGCAGACGCATGACCAGATAGGCGCCATCCGGATCGCGCCAGAAGTCGTAGATGGGCACGATGTGGGGATGCTCCAGCCGGGCAATGGTCTGGGCTTCGGCTTCGAAGCGGCGAATGAAGTCGGGGTCATTGGCATAGCGGCGGCGGATGATCTTGACCGCCACTTCGCGGCCGATGACCGGCTGCACGGAGCGGTGAATGACGCCGTAGGCGCCCGAGCCAATCTCGTCCTGTAGCTCGTAGCCGCGCACGCCCTGCTCGTTCAGTGAATCGAGCCGCAGGTCGCCGGCCAGGATCTGTTCGTACAGTTCCGTGGTGCGCGCAGCCGGGTCCATCCCCAACTCTTCGTTGAACAGACGGCGGCATCGTTCGTAGACGGCCAACGCTTCATTGCGCTGACCGTTGCGCGCCAGGATTTCCATCAACTGCTGATACGCGCCCTCTCGATATTCGTCCAGTTCCAGCTGGCGTTCGGCATGGGCCTGAGGCGGCTGCATACGCTTGTTGGCGAATGGCGATGGCGGTCAGGGTTTCCAGGGCGTCGAGTGTCTCTTCGCAGATATTTCTGCCGCTCGATCTCCGCCCACTCTTCAAACTCGTTGCTGTCGTCCAAATAGAAATCGGCCAGGAAGTGACCTGTGTAGAGCGCGACGGCCGCTTCGAGATTCTCCCGGCATTGGTTGCAGGTCAACAGGCTGTGGTGGTCGTGGGCTTGGACTTGATCCAACAGCGCTTCGAACTGGCTGGTGTCGATGGACACCGGCGCGGCGGGTTGAGCTGGATGGTGTGGCGGTTGGCCAGCAGCAGCGGCACGGCTCTCACCCGCTACTTCAAAATCAGGGATCGCCTTGCGCAGATGGAACAACACCTGGCGCAGATTGGCGCGGGCCGACGTGTCGGGCATGCCGGGCCAGAGCAACGTCATCAGCGTCTCCCGCCGATGGGCGGTTTCCGGTTCCGCCGCCAGGTAGACCAGCAGGGCCAGCACCTTCTGAGTGCGGAAATCCGAGAGTGCTTTGTCGTTCAGTTCGATCTGTAACGGGGCAAATAGGGAGATCTTTAGCTGTTCCAAGTGCTGTTTCCTCCAGCCAATCTACAGAGCCTGATCGAGCGCCATTTTTTGTCACAGATGGACACAGATAAACAACTGATATTCACAGATGAACATTTAGGTCACCCCTGTGCTATCAGGTCTTATCTGTGTTTATCCAGTCCTATCTGTGGCTATCTGTGGCAAAAACAAGGCACAAAAAATCTACAAATCCGGTGAGCCACACCAGGTTAACACACAATCGTTAGCAGCGGGGCAAATGTTAACGCTATGCCCTCATTTGTTAACGGTAGTGAAACGGTTCGCCTATGGCCGATGCGCATACTGGAGACGTCACAGCGTTTTTCCCGACTTCCCACGGTGGGGAAATCGCGTATCCGTATCTCTCTGAACCATCCGGTTCCAAGACGTTCGTTTTCAGGAGGCGCAACTTTGAAAACCGATCGGAACATTTCACTTTCTATGTCGCACACGTTATGTCTTACGCATGTCTCACACACAAGGAGAAGCAAGAATGAACACGCATACCCTCAAGAAACTGGGCAAGCTTTTGCTGCCCCTACTGATGTTGGCCGGTCTTGTACTGCCGGCGAATGCATCAGCCGTAGCAGACGACGCAGCGCTTTACACGGTCGAATCCAAGCCGGTTGAATCCAACTTGTATTTCGAATCCAACGTAGGGCAGATGGATGCTCAGGTGAAATTCCTGGGTGCAGGAGAGGGCTATCGACTCTATCTGATGGAAAACGAACTGCGGTTGGCCATGTCTTCGGAGAACGAAAGTAGCGCCATTGGCATTCGCTTTCCGGGGAGCAATCCCAATCCGAGCATACTACCTGCTTTGCCGCTGGATGGAAAGAGCCATTTTTACCGTGGCAACGATCCCGCCTTCTGGGTGGAAGATGTCGCGCATTACGGCGAAGTGACCTACAGCGAGCTCTATCCCGGCATCGATCTTGTCCTCCACCGTCGCAACGGCAGCCCGGAATATGACTTTGTGGTGAGTCCCGGCGTTGATCCCGATCTGATTCGCCTGGCCATCGAGGGAGCGGACACGATGGAGATCGACAGCGTGGGACGGCTGACACTGGGCTTCTCCAATGGAAGCAGCATTGTCATGCAGGCGCCTGTGGTCTACCAGGAGAGCAAGGAACAGCGCGTCGAAGGCCGATTCCACATCCTGCCGGACAACACCGTCGCCTTTGCGCTTGGCCGGTACGATCGTTCCAAGACACTCGTTATTGATCCGGAACTGGTCTTTTCCACCTACCTCGGCGGAGAAGGGGAAGACACCTATTCAGAGGGTAGAGGCGCCGATGGTACGGGAAATTATACCTGCATGCACTCGGATGCCAACTCAATTCCAGGCTATGGCGTTGTGCGCGATCCGCCTACCTACGAAGATGTCGATGTCGTCTGTGTCAAGCATGATCCCTCGGGGCAAATCGTCTATGCCACCGTCATTGGTGGACAAGCAGGCGGAGAGGGTCCAGAGGATGAGTGTCTCGGCTGCGATATAACGTTGGACTACATCAGTGACGAACAGGGCAATGTTCATGTAACCGGCTTTACTTCATCGCCAAATTTTCCGACATTAAACGCCTTTCAAACGTCGCTTCTCGGAGCGGAGGATGCCTTTATCCTCTCGCTCGACCCGACAGGCGCACTTGCTTTCTCAAGCTATATGGGGGGCGATGACAGTGAGGGTCATATCAATCAGGACCATGGCAGTGCGATTTCTACGGCATCCGATGGGAGTCTCTTGATCGGCGGGATGACAGCCTCGCCAGACTTTCTGGAAAGTACAGGCATTTCCGTCAATCACCTCACTCCACCAGTAGAAGGTTTTGATAACTTTGCGATGAAGCTGAACCCAGGGACCGATCGATCGCGTTCGTGTCAGTGTGGGGCGGCGAAGATCCTTTGACCAGGAGGAACCGTATTGACAGACGATGAGATGTACGCGTACCTTGATGAAGTGCCTGGACAAGGCAAGCTTCGGATTCACTGACCGTACGAAACTGAGTTCGACAGGACCGGTGCACTTGGTGACGGTTGTCACTATGTGAGCAGCGATATCCAACCAGAGCAAAGGGAGGTCATCGCATCGGCATAGCGACAGGCCGAGAGTACGGATACGTCAGTTTGCTCGCTGGCGCAGGCGTTGAAAAGCAACTTGACCGCAGGCGATCCACGAGGTTGGCGACAGCGGCGAGTCGAATTGGCAGGTACGAGCCGATGTTCATCATGGCTTGTGACACGAGTATGGTATGGCACCGCATACGTGATTGAGCGTATGCCCAGAAAGTCTACCGGGCGTGCTCTGCCAGAGGCCTGACCAGTCGAGGAACACGATTGTGCCGCGTCGGTTTTAGAGACTATGCGAGGTGGCGCGCTCGACTGGCATACTGCTGCCGCTCCATTGTCGAGGACTTGCTGGCTGCACCGAGGATTCGCCGAGTCAGAATTGTTGTCCCTGTGCACGGAACTGGAGTTGGTCGTTCACGAGTCGAGCCAGACGGCCGCTACTTGTTTATCGTGACGGCAAGCCCAAGTGTACTGTCAGTCAATTGATCTCAGCCCAAAGCGACGCGCCATTCCCATGCATACCGTGCTGGTCACGAACCGACGTTTCGGCCAAGGACATTTGCTTTGGGCCGATGTGCGACACACCGAATCAGCCGAACAAATGACTGCTGATCAGCGATCGGCTGACAGACGGTGGACACCTTTGACGAGTCCGGTTCCGGTGCGATATTGAGCGAGTTTTTTCGGACAGCATCGAATTTGCAGGTTTCCAGCTTGAATCGAGCCAGATGCCGCGATGGGAATGCCTTTGTCGCTTCCTGTCCGAATCCCGGCCAAGGATACGCTCCAGGTCATGCGAGTACTGGCACGGCTGTCGTCGGGATGAACCTGGACGATCAGGTCGAGCCACGGGCCCGATAGCTGCAGCGTACTTTCAAATCGGCTGGCGCTGGATTCGACCAGGCAGCTTGGCGTCAAGTCACAGTGCTGGTCAATTTCCTCTGGTGGGATCGAGAACCTGATCCAAGACCCCGTCTTTGCTTCACGCATACAGGCCGCTATACCGCCGGTTGCTTTTCGCCTGTTACCAGATTCAGTGAAGCCCCGTCGTTCACTTATCGTCAAATCAGCTTGCAGTCAATCAGGGCATTTCCATCAATCACCTTCTTCTCCGACCAGATAGTCGAGGTTTTGCTACACATGAGCCACATCAGCGATCCCAGCGATTACGATCGTTTCGTGAGTGGGCGGCTTGCTTGGCCTACATCGTGGATCATCTACCGACGGGTACAGAGTCTTCGGATTATCCAGTCTCTGCCGGTGCATACCAGGAGCAACTGAAGGGCAACACTGAAGGTTTTCTCACCAAGCTGAGTCCCATGGGCGCTGAAATCGTCTACTCCTCCTACATCGGTGGTCGTATGGATGACGTGCCATTGGGGGGTGGAGTTGTGGATGCCAAGGGCAACTATATTTTCACAGGTATGACCTGGTCATTGGATTTCCCGGTCACAGAGGACGCGCTTCAGGGCGCCATCGGTGGTGAGAGCGACGCTTTCATTGTCGTATTTAACCCGGGTGGCAATGGAGCAGATGACCTGGTCTACTCAAGCTTCCTCGGTGGCCCTGGCTATGATGACGCCATCAATATGGTCGTTGATCGCTTTGGCAACATCTATCTCATCGGAGAGGCCAATGAATCCGGTTTCCCCGTCACTGCTGACGCCTTTCAAAGCGAACCCGGAGGCAATGCGGATGCATTTCTTGCCGTATTGAACCTCTCGCTGCCCTCAAATGAGCAACTGCTCTACGCGACTCGTATCGGTGGCGCAAACAGCGACGCTTCGGACGACGACGATCCAGACGCAGCCGGGTTAGATTTTGCCAGCGGGTTGGGTCAGGATGGCCTGGGAAATGTCTATATCCACGGTCTGACGGTATCGAACGATTTCCCTGTTTCAGATGGGGTCACGATTGGAGATTTTGCGGCTATCCAGACCGAAATCAACGGCCCAGTGGATGCCTTCGTGGCAAAATTCCACATCTGGGATGAGGCGGAGATTGATATCAGGCCTGGTGATGCTCAGAATATCGTCTATGCTGGAAAGAGCGGTGTTGTGCCGATGGCCGTCTTGAGTTCACTAAGCCTTGATGCGCCGGCCGAGATTGATCCAACCAGTGTACGTCTGGCCGGCGCGGCGGTGATGCTGAACGGCGCCGGCGAGCCTCTCTGCCGCAGCAAGGATGTCAACCGCGACGGCCTCGACGATCTCGTCTGCCATATCCAGGCCAATCAACTGGATCTGCACACAGGCGAAACCGTTGCCACGTTGATTGCTCGGACACATGATGGCGACATTCTGATAGGCCAGGATGGAATCAGGCTGATGCCTGAGACCATGACGGTTGGCGGGCTTCGAGCGCTGCTGCTTCAATAACCGCGACTTCAACGCTGTCGCCCCTCAAGGCAGATCCCCTCTCCAGTGTGCTAGCAGAAAATCGTTAGCATTCGCATGAATGCTAACGATTTTGGTCGAGTTGTTAACGCCCAGAAAACGGCCCGCATACGGCGGATGGGGATACTGATGGCATCCGGTTTCACAGCCCAACCGGGCCTGGAACCGGAAAAGGAAACTCTCGTTTGCGTGGGTCAACAGGCTCCAGGCAAGAGAGAAGTCATCACCCATCGGACTTGAATTTCACAGGAGGAAGCTATGTTTACCGGACGAGATGAATTTGTACGCCACGAGCAGAATCAGGACATGCACCGCAAGGCTGAGGCTCATCGATTGGCCAAGCAGTTGCCACAATCCGGCAGGAGATTTGCCTTCGTATCCAACTCATTTGGTTGGCTGCGCAGCAAGATTTTCCGCTTCAAACCCTCGACCGATGCAGCGAATCAAGCGCCGGCCAACGAACATGAAGAGAACCACACCGTTGCAGGTTTTGCACGATCAGAGCCGATAGCGGCCCAAGACTGATGGCGTCGGGCTTCGTATCTGGAAATAGGAAAAAGGTTCATCATATGTGTTTTCCTTCCTGCGATTGTTTTGGCTGCGTGTCCATCACAGATCAGTGAATCACGCGGATCTATGGTCAATGCAGAAAAACAGCTACCCACGAATAGCAACTCTCACTTCGTGTCTAGTGGTGATCTTCGTGGATCATCATTTCCTTCCCGGATCAGCGCAAGACCAACGTCACCGGACAGTGGTCCGATCCCAGAACGTCCTGGTGTGTGATCACATCTTGCACCCGCGGCACAAACGCCTCGGAGACCAGGAAGTAGTCCAGTCGCCAGCCCTTGTTCTTCCCCCGTTGGTTCTGCATGTATGACCAGTAGGTATATTGGACCTTCTCCGGATAGCGTTCTCTGAACACGTCGACAAAGCCATGGTCCAGGAACTTGGTGATCCAGGCCCGCTCCTCCGGCAAGAAACCGGTGATCTTCGTTTTGCGCTTGGGGTTGTCGACATCGATCTCTTGGTGTGACGTGTTGATGTCGCCGCAGATGATCACATGCTTGCCCGCGGCATGCAGGGCGTCGCATTTGTCCAACAGCGCTGCATAGAAGTCGAGTTTGAACGGCACCCGTTCGAGCTCTCGTCCACCATTGGGGACGTAGAGATTGAAGAGCGTAAAATCGTCGAACTCGGCCTGGATGGTCCGGCCCTCATGATCAAAGCGGTCGACGCCCAGCCCGGTTGATAGCGGAACCGGCTGTTCTTTGAACAGTTGATCTTTGACCAGGGTCAAGGTGCCGCTGTAGCCCTTTTTCTCTGCCGGGTTCCAACAGGCGTGATAGGGATCAAAGAGCGCTCGGTCCGGTTCGGCGATCTGGTCCGGGTTGGCTTTGATCTCCTGCAAACAGATGACGTCCGGATCGAATTCCTTGATCCAGTCAAAGCCACCCTTTTTGATCATGGCCCGCAAGCCGGCGACATTCCATGTAGTTATCTTCATCTGACTCTCCTCTCCTCGGCATCCACCAACTTGTACAGATTGGCACGCCCTTGCTTGCCCGTCAATTCAATCAACTGCATATTGCGCAGGCAATAGGCCATCTTCTGCGCCAACGGTCTTCTGATTCCTGCCGCATCCGCCAAGTCCGCGGTGGTGAAGGTCGTTTCCAGCCCATCGGGAAGCAATCCTCGCCAATCCGTCGGCCCGTCAAACACTTTCCGGCCGACGACTTCCAACAGCCGGCGCTCGTCCGTGCCCCACCCACGTCTGCGCCAGTTGCGTTTCTCGTCGTAGCGCCGAACCTCCTCTTCCCGGATCAACAGGACCTCCAGCGCAAAGTTGTCGTGCATCAGTAGCTGCGGGAAGCTCACGGCCTGCCCGAACAGGTCTTCGACCCGTCCTCTCTTGGGTGACTTGCGCCGTGTGCTTTCGCCGCCATCATCGGTCGCCAACTTGATGATCCACTTCTCCTGTGGGATCGGATAGATCAGCCGAACCCGATGGGTGGGGAGCAGGGCGAAAAGCTTTGACTTCATGGACGAGAAACTGCCGGTCTGGATCTCCATCAACAGATCGTCTCGGACGATGTCGATCACAAACCCGTCAACGGCCACTTCAAATCGATCGCCGGGCTGAGCGCACCAGTCCTTCAGCGATGCGTGCAGCGGCTTTTCGTTCAGCAGTCCGATTCCTGGCATCGAAATCTCACGTTCTGTGTTGATCGCTTATCGGCTCAAGTATGTTTCGTCGCCATGCACCCATGCGAAATGGAGTGCAGGGAATCTGTCGCCATCCGCCCTCACAATCCGGTCAACCTGTGAGTCGGGGTTCCGTTGACCGACAGTAAGGCCGAACGGTTCTGCTACCTTTCCCTCGATTGCGATGGAGACCAATTCACCGTCCGATCTGCCCAGTACCCAAACATCGTTCTGCGAGGCGCCACCGCGGCCAGGCAGAGCGACTCTGTGCTCGGGCAGAATGATGAGTGGTTCGATAGCGGGAAAGCTCTGCCGCAGCACAGTCTGGACAGTTGCCGGGAAGCCGTCGGCTTCTTCCCATGCGTATGCGAGGGAGCGCGCTGAGAAGCCGGTTTTCCACTGCTTCTCGGGGTCGGCGAGAAACCGCTGCCAGTCATCTGCGCCGCGTGTAGGCGTGTAGATCCTTTTCATTCGGTTCCTCAGATCAACGGAATACGGATTGTGCGAAACGCATCAGTCCGAACTTTAGGGAACGCTCGCTTCCGGCAAAGGCTTTGCCTTGCAGCGCCTCCCCAGAACCCTTACCTTTACCCACAGGTCAAAAGGTCGAAGTAAAGGGCGTTGGCGAACACTCCAGATGGCCGCCGCCACCCCCAAGGCTCCTGGATAGCCGATTTTCGCCCTATCAAAAAGATGTGGGCAAAGATAAGCCCCGGACTGAGGGCAGGGAGCCGAACGCCTGCGTCAAGGCGGCGTGAGCCGGCCGGGAACATCGACGCGGAAGCGTTCCACCTGTCCAGTATCCGCCACGGTGACATAGCAGGTGCAGCCGTCCGGGCCGCCAAAGGTCAGGTTCGTACAATTTTGGCCATGCAGCGCCACCGTCTGCAAGACCTCGCCGGTCGGCGAAAGCTTGAGTACGACACCCGCGCCCCAGCGCGTGACGTAGAGATTGCCCGCGGCGTCGCAACGCATGCCGTCTAGACCCTGATCGTCAAACGTTTTCAGCAGTCGCCGCTTGTCGATGTCGATGTCGCCATCGGGCGACAGATCGTAGGCCCAGATGCGCCGCTGCACGGTTTCGTTGACGTAGAGCGTGCGCTCGTCCGGGCTGACCTCGATGCCGTTGGTCGTGCCCAATCCGTCGGCCAGCAGTACAAACTTGCGGTCCAGGCCGATGCGCCAGAGCTGCCCCGTGCCGTCTGACCAGTTGGGGTCGCTGGCAAAGAGCACGCCCGCCGTGGTGATGGCGATGTCGTTGGGTTGATTCAGCCTAGGCTCGTGGGCGTAGACGCTGATTGCGCGCGACTGCATGTCCACGCTAAGGATGTTGTGGCCCGTGTAGTCTGCGATCAGCATCTCGCCGGCTCCATTGAAGCGGATGCCGTTGCCAATGCTGCCGGCCGGCAGTTCGACAAAGACGCTCGCTTCG
This sequence comes from uncultured Chloroflexia bacterium, assembly GCA_963698255.1. Lineage (GTDB taxonomy): Bacteria > Chloroflexota > Anaerolineae > Caldilineales > Caldilineaceae > JAWKOK01. Next base: position 154,833 of record CAVOQD010000036.1, read on the forward strand.
CCCTCGGGCGTGACCCGGCCAATCGTGCCCTGGCGCTCGTAGTTGACGGCGTACAGATTGCCGGCGGCGTCGCAGGCCGGGCCTTCAATGCCGTCGGTGAAGCTGTAGCGCGGCGTAAACTCGCGGCTGAAAAAAAGCGACTCAATATTCATGGAAAACCTCGACGATTGAGTTATTGTGTGCGCTATGAGTCCACTGCAATACAGATTTTTGCCACAGATGCACACCGATTTGTACGGATAGGACACAGATGACTCTTGCAGTAGACTGGTCTCCGTCAGGAAATATCCGTGAACAGCCGGTATCTGTGGCTATCTGTGACGAATCATTTGTTCTTGCAACAGAGTCATCTATTGGATACTATCCGATGTGTGGTCTTCGCGCAATCGTACCGATTCAGGCAGCATTGAATTCTTTCCAACGCTAATGAGTTAGGTGACCAAGAGGTGGGCCAGTGATCGAAATCGTCCGCTCGTACGTGGTCAAGCCGGATCGCCGGGGCCAGTTTGAGTTGTCATACGGGCCGGGCGGCGTCTGGAGCGAGCTGTTTGCAAGCAGCCAGGGGTTTCTGGGCATCACCGTGCTGCGTGACACCGTGGACCCGCAGCGCTACCTGACCATCGAGGTGTGGAATAGCGAAGCGCAGCGAGCGCAAGCGCAGGACGAGCACGAGACAGCGTACGCCGAGTTGAAGGCCAAGATTGGCGAATGGATTGAATCGATGCAGGAGATGGGTGTCTACAGCGTGCTGGCCGAGGCGGGTGTGCGTCGCCGTGGCGGCGTCAGGCGAGCCAAGCCCAGGGTGGATCGGCGCAGGGGAATGGATTGAAATGGAGACGTGTCCTAAATGGGAGCGCTCTTCGACTGATGAGCTTTTTCTCCGCACGTCCCGATTTGCCGATGGACATCTTCCCCGAACTGACCGAAAGTGAGCGCAATGTTCTGCGCTTGATGGCGCAGGGCACAAGCAATGAAGCGATTGCACTGCAGTTGTCGCTCAGCACCAAGACGGTACGCAATTACGTCTCCAACATTTTTGGCAAACTTCAGGTCGCCGATCGTGCACAGGCCATTGTGAAAGCGCGAGATGCAGGGTTGAACTAATTCTTCGTCGCCATGACCGGCGGCAATCATACTGGGCTGCGTTGCACCCTGTTGCTGTCAGCTCGATCATTGGCTACAATGAGGGCGATTGGAGGCTGTCTCGTGCAGCCTGAAACCACGGAAACAAGACTGAAATTCCACAGACAGTTTGGTCCCACCGAATTATTTCAACACGGATTATGCGGCGGCAACCGGGCATGGTGACACGTTGATTCTCTTCACGTCGCATAATCCCTATTCGTTGTTGGCGGGCTGTCAACGTCAATGTGAAGATTCTTGATACGGGTAAGAGCGGAATTAGAAACCCGTACAGTTCGCTCGACCATGGAGGCAGAGTCGTGACATTTATCAGCACAGTCTCTGAGAGTGACGCTTCGGCTGAGGTAAAACTGATGTACGACAAGAACCTGGATGCAATGGGGTATATTCCAACTCCGGGAATCGCTGACTGTGGGGCGACCCATTGGTGGACAGAGCTCTGGATAGAAACAGTTGTTTGAGAAAGCGGCGATAGTCTTCGGACAAGTATTTGTTGCTCAGCACCGCTTCGGGTCAAGTTCAAAGCCCGCTAACCGGCCACTCTAGCTGACCGGACCTGATCTAGCGCGTTTTCGACTTTGGCGGCATGCGTCACCGAGTTTGGTCTGCAACCTTTTCCGCCCGCATCCGGTCCGGCGCCTAAGTTTTTCGCTCATGTAGGTAACGGACTGAAATTGCCATTATTTCCTGAGGGAAGACGGTGCAATTTCAGTTCTCCGCCCATATGAGCGAAGTTTTTTGTTAGGCGCCAAGGAGAGATCATGACGGTCAAGCGTATGGACAACGTCGGCATCGTGGTAGAAGACATCGATGCCGCCATTGAGTTCTTCACCGAACTTGGCCTCGAACTCGAGGGGCGCGCCCCAATCGAAGGAGACTGGGCGGATGGCGTCACTGGATTGCGCGACATGCGCGTCGAGATTGCCATGATGCGTACGCCGGACGGTCACAGCCGGCTCGAGTTGTCCCGATTCCTCGCGCCGCCTGTGGTCGCCGATCACCGCAGCGCCCCGGTGAACGCTCTCGGTTACCTACGCGTCATGTTCACCGTGGAGGACATCGACGATACGCTCGCCCGGCTCGGCAAACGCGGCGCGGAGCTCGTCGGCGAAGTGGTCCAGTACGAAGACACGTATCGGCTCTGCTACATCCGTGGCCCCGAAGGAATTCTCATCGGGCTTGCCCAAGAGCTCGCGCAGCAGACTTCCCGATGAGCAACGGGACACAATTGGCCATCGCTGGCAAGGGGGTGACCACACAGCAACTGCTACAGTAATTGTTTGATTTCACTGTCCAAAACTAATGACACATTCCGATAAAGATGCCCAACCTGTCGAGACAGGTTGGGCATCTTTTAATATGTTCAATTCGGATCGATGCCTGAGTCCGCTGAAAGTGCAGAATTCAGCTCATCTGTGCCCCATCCAAGCTTTTCTGTGTCCATCTGTGACAGATCAAAGCGCCTTCTGAATCACCAACCCCTCATCCAATGCCTCATTCGCTGCCGCCAATGCATCGGCCGATCCCATCACCACAACGCGGCCGACCTCGTTGGCGCGCTCAAGCACGTCGGCGAAATGCACGAAGTCCTCACGGGTCGTGCCCAGGATGCCGTCACGGGCCTGCTGGCGGCGGTCGTCGGTCTCGCCGGTCAGGTAGCGGGTCATGGAGGTGAAGCCCTTGGCGTCGGGCAGTTGGTAGGCGTCCATGGTGCCGATGGCTCCGATGATGGCCTTGGTCAGCTCGTCGTCGCCCAGGTCGTAGGATGCGCAGGAAGTCGGCGGTGCGGTCGTAGTTGTCCAGCGTGCCCAGCAGATTGGGATCGCGGTAGGAGAGGAAGCTCCAGACGCCTGTGTGTTTGCTGAAGTTGCAGAATGCGCCGTAGGCCCCGCCCTGGGCGCGGATCTTGTCCCACAGCCAGCCGGTGCGCACCAGGTTGCTGATCACGTTGATCGAGCCGTCGTACTCGTAGCCCAGTTCGTAGAGATTGGCCCCCTTGCCCACATAGTTGACCTGGGCCGGAATGGTCAGTCCCTCGTGTGCAGGCAGCGCAGCGGGCGTCCAGACGGCGCGCCCGCCGTCGACCGAGGGCAGCGCCGCTGACGAATTCGCGCAGTTGGGGTTCGAACTCGCCCCAGTTGGTCGCATCCAATGTGACGTTGGCGATCATGCCGTTGCGCCGGATCAGATGGCCGCGCACATCCTCCAGCTTGGCCAGCACGCCCGGCCAGTCGTTGTCGACCTGCTCGGCCAGTTCGCGCACAAAGGCGAGGAAGGCGACGCCGCCAAGCTGCTCGTTGACCCAGGCCGCTTCGCTGAACGCGGCGCCCAGCCTCGAACTGACGTAGGAGTGGCCCGACGGCACCAGGCTGGCCTCCATGCCGCGCCTTGGTCTCCAGCACGATCTGGTGGAAGCGTTCCCGGTTGTCCAGCTTCACTGTCAGCAGAATGTCGCGCATGATCTCGAGCATGGCCGGGGCCTGATCCATGGTCGCCTTGCCCTGCACGGTCAGCCAGGCCGTGGCCTCCGGGTTGTCGACCTGGGACGAGATGAAGTCCGAGGCATAGATGCCGCCGGTCTTGCGCCCGATGCGCTGCGACAGCTTGACGTAGTCCTCGGTCTCGGTGCCCAGCCGGGTCAGCGCCTTGCCGAAGAAATCGGCGTAGGGCAGCAGATCCTGGGGCAGCACGTGCATGTCGAAGCCCAGGGTCGAGATAGACGATGCCGTTGGTGAAGAGATCGTGGTAGAGGATCTGGCCGTCGCCCAGCGGCAACACCTCGATCGGAATCGTGTTGACCTCCTTGTCCAGATCCGACAGTTGCAGCGATGGCAATGTCGCCAGCAGTTCGGGCGAATCGGGCGTCTCCTGCAAACGCTTGAGCGTTGCGGTGTTGTCGACGATGGCTTGCAGTTCGGCCTCGTCCATCAACGCCCGCGCAGCGTCGAGACGCGCACGCTCCTCGTCCTCCAGTCGCCGGTTGTAGTCCGGGTCCGGCTCCATCACCACGGTGGTGCGATGGGGGTTGTCGAGCAGATAGGTGCGAATCAGCGCCTGGAGATAGGCCGGATCGTCGGCCAGCCGTTGCTTGACCGCGGCCAGCGGCGCTTCGAAGGCCAGCGGGGCCAGCGGATCCTGATCGTAGAGCCAGGTCGACAGCGAGCGCATCATCAGCAACAGGCCACGCGGATAGGAGCCGGAGTTGTTCTCGCGCAGGCTGAACTCGATGGTGTTGAGCGCGGCTTCGATCATCTCCGGCTCGAAGCCCTGGTCGGCCAGGTCGGTCAAGCGTGTCCAGGATCAGCGCTTCCAACGCGTCCACATCGGCCGAGGCCATGCCCTTGAGCCCGGCGCGGAAGGTCATCTGGCGCAGGCCCGTGCCCAGGCCGCCGCCGATGACATCCTCGCCCAGCCCCGAGTCGAGCAGTCGTCTTGCGCAGCGGCGAGGCCTGGGTGCTGACCAGCGCGTAGGAGAGTATCTCCAGCGCCATGGCCAGCGCCGGGTTGTCGTTCTCCGGCAGCAGCCAGCCGACCAGCGTCATGGTCTTACCGCCCGCTTCGCCGCTTTCGTCAGCGCCCCCGTCGTCATCGACCCCGTACGATTCGACAATGCGGCGGGGCTCGTCAAACGGCGGCTGCAAGGTCACTGTGCCGTCGACCGGGCAGGGCGTCGAACGCGCTCAGAACGCTGTCGAGCAGACGCAGGCGCTCGGTCGGATCGTCGTCGCCGTAGAAGAAGAGACGCGCGTTGGACGGATGGTAGTAGGTCTCGTGGAAGGTCTTGAACTGCTCGTAGGTCAGGTCCGGGATCACACGCGGGTCGCCGCCGGAGTCGTAGCCGTAGGCGTTGTCGGGGAAGAGCGCGTGCTGGCTGGCCCGATAGAGCATGCTGTCGGGCGACGAGTAGGCGCCCTTCATCTCGTTGAAGACGATGCCCTTGTAGACCAGCGGTCCGTCCACGCTGTCCAAGCTCGTAGTGCCAGCCCTCCTGGTCCAGGTGGTGGGGCGTGATCAGCGGATGGAAGACGGCGTCCAGATAGACGTCGACCAGGTTGTAGAAGTCCTGCAAGTTGGTGCTGGCCACCGGATAGGTCGTCTTGTCCGGCGAGGTGAAGGCGTTGAGGAAGGTCTTGAGCGAGCCTTTGATCAACTGGACAAAGGGTTCCTTGAGCGGATATTTCTCGCGAGCCGCCCAGCACCGAGTGCTCCATGATGTGGGCGATGCCGGTCGAGTCCTCGGGCGGCGTGCGAAAGCTGACGCCAAAGACCTTGTTCTCGTCATCGTTTTCCAGCGAGAGCAGTTCAGCGCCGGTCTTGTCGTGGCGGAAGATGCGCACGTGGACGTTCAGTTCAGGGATATCGGTCTCACGCGTAAGGGTGAAGCCGTGGATGGTCGTCATGGGATTTCCTCACAGGTCAAAGGAGCCATTGGCTCGCACAGGTAGTTTGTAGCACGACATAGCTGTCGTTGCTTTTTCCGGTCAAACCAAACGGGTGTGTTCAACTCAAGATCCTCCGGGAGGGGCATTGTGCATTGCCAGTTTGCTGTCATCACCCTCCCGGAGGATCGGTTCAACCGGTTTTGAACACACCCAAACCAAACTGCTACGACAGTTATGTCGTGCGACAACTTAGATCCCGAAAGAAGCGCCGCAATCGCAAGCACGCGGGCGACCGATCCGTTCGATAAACGTGGGCAATGCCCCGGTAATCGTTTCCAAGTTGTGACGCACTTCGCCGTCGAACGTGGGGGCCGCCTGATCGGCGCTGTAGTCCACGACGGTGATCAGGCCCGCATAGCAGAGGCCCAGTTCCTGGGCCAGCGCGACCTCGGGCACCACATTCTGCCCCAGCACATCGACGCCCCATTGGCGGAACATGCGCGCCTCGGCCGCGGTCTCGCGGCGGGGCCCGTCGATGCCGAGATAGACGCCCTGGAAGGCGGACGGCAGGGTGCTCTGCAAGCCGGCGCGCATCTGCGGACAGAAGGCAGGGCGCAGCGCCACTTCATCGGGATTGCGGCCGCTCTGTGCGCCTTCTTGAAATGTGAATGGATGGCCGCGTGTCCAGTCGATGTAGTCGGCGGCGATCAGCGTGTGGCCACGCCGCAGCAGCGGGTTGATCGCAATGCCCCGATCCCAGTTGAGCACACGCGCCACCCCCAGTTCTCTGGCAGCCATCACCGTCGCCCGCGGGTCGGTGCGAGTCGGCGAGCCGCTGTAGGGAGCGATCCAGACCGCGGGGCCGTCGGCCGCCTGGCGTTTTGCCAGCGGGCCCACAGAACCATAAGCCGTTTCGACGACGCGTTCCTCTGTCACCGGCCCGATGATATCCAATGCGCGAGGCGGCAACAGGACGGCAAGCAGGAGAAGGATATCTGAATTTTGCATAGAGATTGCAACCGATATACTGTATGGATCAATGAGATCAAATTCTGTGGCGGGAACAAACATTTGCCACAGATAGACACAGATGGCGCTCAGATTTTCACAGATGGATACAGAAGGAAACCATGGCTCAAACCACTTCACCAAAGCGCAGCCGGCTCGAAGCGATTCTTCTGCAACGCTGCCCGGTCTGCCTGGATGGAAAGGTCTTTCACTCGTTTTTGGGCATGAACAAGCGCTGCCCCGAATGCAGCGTTGTCTACGAGCGCGAGAGCGGCTATTTCCTCAACGCAATGTTCATTGCCTATGTCATCGGCTTTCTCGTACTGGCGCCCGTGGCGTTGGGCCTCTACATTCTGTCAGTAACCGGCAAGATGCAGGTGTCCGGCCTGTTCTTCTGGACCATCATCATTGGTCTCATTGCTGTGCTCTGGCCCGCCATCTTCCGCTACTCACGCGTCATCTGGATGCACGCCGATCAGCTCATGGACCCGAGAGAGATAGAACACGGATGACGCGGATTGGGCGGATCAGCGCGGATTTTTGATCGAATCCGCGAGAATCCGTTCGATCCGCGTCATCCGCGTTCTATCGCATCTAGTTCGGATCGTACTTACACGCCTGGCCTTCGACCCCGTTGAAGTAGATACAGAGTTCGATGAAAGCCGGTCGCCAGTATGAATCCGGGTAGTACGGATCCATGATGGCCCACCAGTACTGTTCCTCATCCTCGGGGTTGCCGTCGTCCAGCCAATCGATATTGGGCATGGTGAGCAGGCTCATGAGACCGATCCAGGGCTGCCAGTTGGCGTCCGCCCACTGATAGGCACGTTTCAGATAGTCGGCCTGGACAAACATGTCGATGCCGGCGTCGGCGCCATGCCACTTGTAGCTCGGATTGACCGGATCGTAGGTCCAGCCGAATTCGAGCAGAACGATCTTCTTGTCCGTATCGCCATACTTCTCCATGATGCGCCGGATGTCCTCGACGTGTCGGAAGGCGAAGAAGCGATAGCCGCCATAGGCCGGGTTGGAGGCCGCCTCGGCCGGGTCGAGTCTCCGGCGGCGCTGCGAAGCCGGCTCCATGCACGCCCAGCATATCGAAGTAGCCGTCGCTGTTGCCGCCCATGGCCTGATACATGCCGTCGTAGTAGATGTCATCGGGCATGGCAACGGCGTTGTTGTCGCCCGTCGGCGCCATGCCGGCGCTGATGACGATGGCATTGGGGTTGCCGCGCTTGATGGCGGCGTAGACCGTGCGCAGGAACTCGGCATATTGGGCCGGATTGGGCGGATTGTCGCCCCACTCACGCGAGAGATTCGGCTCATTCCAAACTTGATAGGCCTGAATACAGCCGACCGCCTCAGGTGTACAGTTGTACCGATTGGCGACGGCGAATGCGAAGTCAGCAAAGTTGGCGGTATTGGCCGGCGGTTTGCCGCCCCAGAACTTGTCCTTGAGATCCGGATCGCTGCTCAGGCGTGCCAGCAGTTTGAGGTCGCTTTCGTCGGCCTGTTGAACGACACGATCGGCAATCGTCCAGTCAAACTGTCCCTTGACCGGCGCCTCGATGGTCTCCCAGGCAAAGGTCTGCTTGACCCAGTTGAAGTTGGCGTCCTTCATCAGATCCAGATCGCGATGGGCTACCTCCTCGCGCCACCAGAGGAATGCCTGACCGCCAAAGTCGGGGCTGTTCATGGTTGCGGGCAGATAACTGCCGTCGCCGCCGGTCGCAGCAGGAGCCGGCTCAGCGGAAGCAGTCTCGCCTGATCCACCGTCGCTACCGGCCACGGCGCCGCCGGAAACGGTGGCAAACTCGGCCACAATCCAGCCGAGGGGCTGGCCGTTCTCGGAAACCTCAATCCACTGCCCATCGTCCGAATACCCGATCACCTCGAACTGAGCGCCCTCGTCGACCAGGCGCACAATGTCCCCGGTCGTGCTGGGCTGGGCCCGGATGTTCAACTGGGTCGCCGTGATCGTGGCGATCTCGGGTTCAGGTTCCGGCGCGGTCGTCGGTTGCACCTCAGCAGCAGGCTCTTCCGCGGCGGGCGCAGCCGGTTCGGCCACTTCGGCAGCCGGCTCCGGCGTTGCCGTCGCCACTTCGGCGGCATTTTCAACCGCCGGCGTCTTGGTGGGTGTTGCGGTCGCCTCCTGCTTGTCGCGTCCACAGCCGGCCATCAACAACGCCAGCATCAGCACAACCAGCAAGCTCAGTTTTGCTTTTGGAAATTTCATCGAATCCTCCGTTACTCTTGGATGCTGCTTGCTACGCGCGTTTGCTGCGTACTGTTCGCTGCGTGATATTCTCGTCAAGGATCCGTCAACGCCATTCGTATCAGTCTTCCAATGGAATCGACACCAATACCGCCAAAATCACCGTAGCGGAGACCTCACGCAGCACGCAATACGCAGCACGCAGTAGTTCCTCACTTCGGCATGGCCCGCAACGCTTCATACACCGGCAGCGGTGAATAGTCGTTGCGCACGATGCCCCATTGGGCTTTTTCCGTGCCATCGGCCACGACACGGAAGTTCAAATTCCAGAGAAAGGCCGGACCGACCCAGCCCCAATTGCGCATCATGGTGTAGGCTTCAGCCGTCCATGCGGCCTGCTCGCCGTAATCGTTGTCATTGGCGTAGGCATAGGCATTGTTGACGGCCGGCCCCACGGCCCAGCCAAATTCGGTGGGCCAGATGCGTTTGTTGGCATCGCCATAGACGACCATGATGTTGCGATAGCCTTCCATGGTGCTGCGGAAGCTCCACGAGTGGTGGGGCGTATCACACGGGCCGTTGAAGAAATTGCCAGTCCCCTGAATGACTGCGCAGGCGCTCTCCCAACCCACGCTGGGCGGCACATTGTAGCCGCTGGGGTGGGCGCCGATGCCGTCTGAGTAGCGGGCCAGACCGTTCTGATACATGCCCTCCAGATAGGCGAAGTCATCGCGAGCGAACGGACCTGCGTCTCCCGCCGGTGTCGGCGCGCCGCTGATGACCAGCATGGATGGACAGGCAGCCTTGATGCTGGCATAGGCCGGGCGCAGGAGATTCATGTAGTCGGCCGGGTTCAACGGCTTGTTGCCCCACTCATAGTGCAGATTCTGCTCGTTCCAGACCTCGATGGCCTTGAGCGAGGTGCCGCACAGTTCGCCGGCAAGACGGCCCACAAAGCCGGCATAGGTCTGGGGATCGGCGGGCGGTCCGCCGACGCTGGCGTCAAAGCCGCCTTCACGCGCCCATTCGGGCGCGTTGACGACGCTGAACAGCACGCTGATGCCATTGCCGCCGGCCGCGTCAACGATGCGGCGCAATTCACTGAAGTCCACCGCACCAGGCGAGCCTTCAAAGCGATGCCACTCGACCTGCTGCTTGATCCAGTTGAAGCCCATGCCTGAGGTGGCGCCGACGGCTTCGTCAATGCCGCCGCCCAGCATGTGGGCTTGCACGCCGTAGCCGAAGAAACCGCTGCCCGATGGCGGCGGAGCGTTGACGGCGGCGGCCGCCTGCACAGGCGCGCCCACCGGCGGCGCCGGCGGTTCGGGGAGATCTTCCTCCGCAAGCCGATCCAGACCGTCCAGCGGTCCGGCGGTTTCGGCAAGATTGGCAAAGACCCAGGCCGGTTCATCCAGCTCCTCGACAACTACCTGATACCAGGCGCCGTCAGGGCTGAGGGCCTTGATCTCATAGGCCGAGCCCTGATTGCGCGGTCGCGACCACCGGGTAGGTTGTGCCGGGGCCGCCGCGAACATTCATGCGTTCAGGCTGGGTGTAGGCCGTCGGCACTGTGGGTTCGGGCGTGGGGGTCGGCTTCAGAATGAGTTCAGCGTCCGTCCCATCTTCAGCGTCTGCGGGTTCAGCGGTCCCGGACGCGGTTTCCTCGGCCTCGGGCGTCTGAGCCATGGCGATCTCAGCCTCAACGCCCTCAGCAAAAGACGCGGCAATCCAGGCCGGTTCTTCAAGCCCTTCGACCACGACCTGCAGCCATTCGCCGTCTTCACTGGCCGCCACCTGCTCGACAAGATCGCCGGCAAAGAGCTTGCCCATGACCTGCGAATCGGCGCCCGGTCCGCTGCGTACGTTAAGACGATCGACAAGCACGCCGACCATCCTCGGCTCGTCGGCTGCTTGGTTTGATTCAAGAGCCTCTGCTGTCGACCGACGACGGATTGTCTCCGCCCAAGTCGGCGCTCGCCACGTACTCGAAAAGCTGATCCGGCGCGGCAGCACAGCCGGCCAACGCCGCCACAAGCAGCAGCATGACGGCTGAAGCCAGAAGTCGTCTAGCCATGAAACTATCCTTTGCCCATGAATTGATGATTGAAAAAGAGATGAATTCTCTGGAATCGTACCATGAAAGCACAGCACCTGGACAAATTTCAGGGCGGCGCATGCGCCGCCCTGAAACCAGATTTCAATGAGTTTTCCGTACTCGATCAAGCCAACAATGGATGGCACGTTATCCTTACGCGTCACCCAGTACGCAGCAGCGCATCCTTACTTCGGCATGGCAGCCAATGCGTTGTAGACAGGCAATGGCCCCCAGCCGGGATCGACGATGCCCCATTGGGCCTTTTCGGTACCATTGGCCACGACGCGGAAGTTGAGGTTCCAGAGGAAGGCCGGACCGACCCATCCCCAATCTCGCATCATCTGGTAGGCTTGAACCGTCCACTCGGCCTGTTCGCCGTAGTCGTTGTCATCGGCATACCGATAGTTGGGGTTCTGAGCGCCGCCTGCAGCCCAACCAAATTCGGTTGGAACGATGACTTTGTTGTTGGCGCCATAGACATTGGCGATGTTGCGATAACCTTCCATGGTGCTGCGGAAGCTCCACGAATGATGTGGCGAATCGCAGGCGCCGTTGAAACTGTTGCCCGAAACCTGGATGGCTTCACAAGCGCCCTCCCAGGTCACTGTGGCCGGCACATTGTAGCCGCTGGGGTGAGCGCCGATGCCGTCCAGATAGTTGTTGGCGCCGGCCTGCATCATGCCTTCGAAATAGGTGAAATCATCCATGGCCAGGTTGCCGTTGTTGCCGGCCGGCGTCAGAGCGCCGCTGATCACCCACATGGAGGGGCAGGCGGCCTTGATGGCGGCATAGGCAGGAGCCAGAAGCGCCACATATTCGCCCGGATTGAGCGGCTTGTTGCCCCACTCGTAGTGCAGGTTCTGCTCGTTCCAGACTTCGATCATCTTGAGCGACGAACCGCAGTACTTGCCGGCCAACGCGCCGACGAAGTTGGCATAGGTCTGCGGATCCTGGGGCGGACCGCCGACGCTGCCGTCAAAGCCGGGTTCACGCGCCCAAGCAGGCGCATTGACGACGCTGAAGAGCAAATTCACGCCCGCGGCATTGGCGGCATTGACGATCGGGTCGGCCGAACCATAATCGATGGCACCGGGACTGCCCTCGAAGACGCGCCATTCGATCTGCTGTTTGACCCAACTGAAGCCCATGCCTTTGGTCGAACCCATGACCTGGTTGATCATATCGCCGCTGGTGTGGACCATGTGGGCTTGGACGCCGTAGCCGAAGGGGATGCCGCCGGAAGGCGGCGGCGCACTGACTACCGGCGCAGCGGCAACAGGAGCCGGCGCTTCAGCCGGGGCCTCACCGCCGCCGCCCGCTTCGGCCGGCACAGCCGCCGCAGCCGCAACAGCCGGCTCCGGAAGGTCGGTGATGACCGCAACGCTGTCCGCCGGGCCTGAGGCATCGACCAACTGGTTGATCACCCAGCCGTTGCCGCTGCCCGTATCGATCTGCCACCAGTCGCCGGCTTCATTTTTGCCTACGACGTCATAGTTGTTGCCCGGCGTAATCTGTCCAAGCACGGAGTAGGCGGTTCCCGGACCTTCACGCACATTGACGATCTGACCTGTCGTGACGGTGGGCGCACCTACCTCGGCTGCAGCGTCGGCCGACACCTCGGCAGGCTTGTCGCCCGCCGTTGAATTCCCGGCATAGAGCGTCGAAGTTGACACCGTCACCGGCTGACCATTGGCGCCCAGGATCTGGGCCTCAATCTTAAGTTCGCCGCTGCCCTCCGCCGGCAAAAAGGCCATGCCCGCTTCATCCAGCGGACGCACGTCCTGAGCAACGACATTGCCGCTATTGTCAGAAACTGTGTAGGCCACCGACATGCGATTGGTTGACGTGGTCAATTCCCCATTGTTCTGGAACTGATAGAGAATGTTCCAGATATTGGGATCGGTATCGCCGGCCGGATGCACGACCAAAGATACATCGCGTGCGTTGTACTCATCCATCATGTTCAGCTTGTGCGCGATACTGGCGGCGTTTTCAATATAGACCGTACGCTCGAATCCCTGGTCATCGATATAGCTGTATGAATACATGCCGGTCGATTCATCCCAGGAGACCCGCTCCAGAAGGCGTGCATTGTCCAAAGAGATCGCTACCTCCGGACGGCCCTCAGGATTCTCGGCCCGAATCTCTGCCAGCAGCGGCTGCAATGATTCCTGATACCCCTTCATCAAGAGGTAGTTGCCGGCTCGTTCAACGGACTGGCCCGGCAGTTCAAGCTGAAGCTTGCGCCGTTCCACCTGGCTTGTGGCCCAGGTCAAGAGCGCCTCTGTCTCGCCGCCGGGCTCATAGGCACGCGGATCGACCGGGGCCGGCACAATAAGCGTATCGACTGACTCGGCCAATGCCGCCCAGTCGTACCCCAGTGTATCCCAGCTATCGGCTGAAATCTGGCGCGGGGCTTCGACGCGAACTGCAATCGTCTTGCCCGCTGCATGGAGTTTCTCAGCCATGCGTTCGATGAACAGCGCATAGTCGGCCCGAGCGCTGGGCACGGCATCAACACCCCGATAGTCAATGACGACGCCGGGATAGCCGTTCTGGACCATCGTCTGCTCGACGGCCACCAGTTGATTCTCCTGTTGCCCGGGATCGGCCAACAGATTGTTGATCAGATCGGTGCGCACCGTGCCGTCGATCCAGTTGCGGATCACCGGTAGCGTATATCCGCTGTTGACCGGAGCGGTGCCTTCCAAGGCGCCGTCGCCGCGCAGATAGAGTCCGGCCTTGGCTTCATTGGTCACTGCCGCGCCCTGGGGCAACTGTGCGGACAAGCCCAAGATCTGCGGTGGCCGTCGCCAAACCCGGCACGGTTTGCATCACCATAAAACTTGTAGGCACGGTGTCCAGACGAGATTCGATGACATCGTCTCCCGTGTAGACGACATTCTGAATGTGAACCCATTCTTCATCGACCCACGAATAGACGCCGAGGGTCTCATAGGGAAGACTGTCATTTGGGATCGGGATCGTCAGCATCGTCAGATCCGGGTCGGCGCCGCGCACATCCAATTGATAGAGAGGGCTCTTCGGGATCAGATAGTCAGGCAGATTGGCCGCGGCCTCATAGAGATCGCGTCCGGCCTGTCCTTCAATAAATTCGGAACGGGGAACGCTGCCGATCGAGGCCAAAAATGTGGACGAGACGCCTTCTGCCGGGAAATTGGCCGTCGTCCCATCCGGATCGATCACCATGCCGCCGGCAGGAGAGATCCGCGTATAGGTTAACGCCTGCAACCGATCCAATAGATTGATCGGCGGCAACAGAAGAACGGTGACCAGAAGGATCGGGATAAGAACCAACGTGACCAGCCAGGCTACAGGTCCTTCGACCAGACGAGCCAGTCCGCCCCAAAACGAGGAACGCGTCTCAAGTCGGGTGTTCTGCATCTAGGTCTAACTCCTTTGCTACTTCTCCGCTATAAACAACACAATATAGCAACGCTTCTAAATGTGATCAGTTCCAGCTTCGATCGATTCTTTCGAAGCGCGCCATAATGCCTCACGCAAGCGGAGCTGTGGCATAAGTTTCTCGCTTGCTATTGCCACGACACCGGTACGTCTGCGTGCTCAAAATCCGCACACCTAAGTCCTTTAGGCAGTTGCATATCTTAGCATACAGGGTATGAGGCACAAAATTGTCCTTATTATTCTGTGAACTACCTTCGCAAAAGATTCGTTCCACAGTTCGGCAAAATCGGCCAATTCACTCTAGGTCATCCCCAGCACATGGAAAAATGCCCCCATCTACGATACGCCAATTCGATCGCGTCGGTTGGTGGTCAATTCAGATGCCATGCTATACTTCGTCGCATGTCCATGAACATGTACGGCCTTGAATCTGAAGAACCCGATAACATCGAGAACCGCGGCGGCAAGCCTTGGTTGGAGATCACGCTGCTCACAGCGTTTATTGTCAGCCTCTTGGTCGGGCTGGGTTCATTGGCGATCTACCTTGTTTATGCAGGCGGCAGCGGGCCGGATCTGGCGGCAGATCCGTTGCGATGCCTTCGATCCGGAAAAAGTCGTACCTGCGCTGGCGATCAAACAGTTGAGCGGCGATCCGGCCAATGCGCTGGCCTACCAGGCGTTCAACGCCGGCGAACTACCGACCGCGCATGCGCTCGCGATCTTCGACACGGGTGCAACGGGTCCGCAACGGTCGGGATTGATGAACCAACTGGCCCGAGCGCTTCAGACCGCCGGCAGTCCTGAACAGGCCGCCCAGGTCTACAAACTTACCCAGGCGCTCGCCATTCTCGACGCGACTGTATCGCCCAATGAACGCAACCAAATGCTCACCCAGGTCGCGGAAGGCTTCCTCGCTGCCGAGCAGACGGAAGCCGCCGCCGATTCAGTCTATCAGGCGCTCTACATGGGCGCCCGCTTGCCCGATCTGCTGCCGGCCCAGCGCAGCGCGATCTTCACCGATCTGA
The DNA here is from genome assembly GCA_963698255.1 of uncultured Chloroflexia bacterium. GTDB lineage: Bacteria > Chloroflexota > Anaerolineae > Caldilineales > Caldilineaceae > JAWKOK01. The sequence continues at coordinate 170,127 of CAVOQD010000036.1, forward strand.
TCCCGATTGCAGAAGCGCTCGGCGACGATCAACTGTTGGAGACGGTCGAGGAACTGGCGCGTAACCCGTTCATCGATACCAACGGCACACTGCCGTCCCCCCAATTGCCCCTTCTGGCAGAGCCCTTGCCGCCCGAAGAGACGCTGTTGACTGCAAAAGCCAATCGACAGCAGACCGCAAAGCAGCTCACAGATCGATTGCAGTTCACCGGCGGAACTGACGTGGAACCGGAACGGCAGGCGCTGGAAGCGGCGTTACGCTACGAAGATCAGGTGCGCAATGAGTACTTCAGCCGCACCATCGGCGCCGGCCTCACGCCTCAACAACAGGTCTGGCTTCTGAATGAGCAACGGAACTGGGCCGCATTGAAGGTCCAGATTGCGCTGAAAGGATTTGGCATGTCGCTGGTTCCGGAATGGGAACGGAACAGCGAGTTTTTGCTGCAAAACTTGAACACCATTTCCTCCAACATGGATGTTGCTTTGGACGCGCTGGCCAAAGCCCAGCCGACCCCCGAAGAGCAGGCTGAACTGCAGGCGGAAGGCTTGCAGTGGTTGGCTCTCCAGAGCGACCTGGGACTCTATCCGGGCGCGCCGGTCTCAAGCCTCAGTCAACGGCTTGAACTGGCCCAGACCACGCTGGCCGGCCTTGGCCGACCGGCGGCGCTGCCTGTCCTCCACAAGGCGGACGCGACCCCGCCCGGATTCCGAATCAAGCCGCCCGGACAATAAGGCCGTTCCAAGAAATTGAATCCCGCGAACGTCCCGTGCCGGGGACGTGAATTCTAGAATCAGCCTTAGGCGGAAACAGCCTGATTTTTTCTGATAGTACCGGCATTTATCAGCCAAATCCGCAGTCCATTGGGATAGCGTCCTAACCTACTGCAAATATCGTAGCCATATCGTCGGTCCTGAAGTCAAAAAAACCGTTTGACATTGGGAACCGGTGGCGCTATACTGGCGTTAGTTCAGCAACCCGTTACGATTAGATTAACAAACGCCTCTCACGTAGTGCCACACCGGTGCGCAGAGGCGTCATTTTCTAGGCGAGGGTGAAGACAAGTGCAACTCAAAATGCCAATGCAACGTGACAAACGGATAGCTGGTTGCTAAACACTCGGGCGGATGTAGCTGCTTGGGTGTTTTTTGTTTGGCGCACTTTCGTACGATTCGGTATTGTTCAATCTCTTGTATCTTTGGAGAGTCATTCCCACTTCTTTTTCGTCTGACATTCGAAAATACCCACAGAAAGGATGAGGACAATGGACTCAGCAGCAAGCAGAATCATCAAGGCAAAGCAATATGCAGCCGAGCGTGATACCCGCATTCAGATGCATAGCTTTGATGTCGAACTCCATGGCGATAATGCCAACCATTTCGTCAGCTACAAAAATGGCGACTGGAACTGCGATTGCGAAGAATTCCAATTACGCGGCGTCTGTTCGCATGTGATGGCCATGGAAGAGATCCTTGGTGATTCGATTGAGCCGGCAGTCTATGTGAGTGCCGCTCAGAACTAGATCGCTGCATTTCCCCACAAAAATGAATCACGTCATGAATGGACCGGGGACGAACTCGTCTGTCCCCGGTCTTGCTTTTGGTCTGTTTGCGTCCTGATGATATGCTTGCCGTTGGCTCCGAAAACCAGTGGAGGAATGGTAGGCTCTTGAAACGCAACCTGCAGTTTGCGATTGGTATCGTCATCAGCGCAGTCTTCATCTATATGGCGCTGCCCGGTCTGCATTTTCAGTTGGTGCTGGAAACGCTGCAATCGGCCAACTACTGGTGGCTACTGCCGGGCGTGGCCGTCTTCTTCGTCGGACTCTGGGTACGGACGTGGCGCTGGCAGTATATGCTGCGCCCCATCAAACCCGTGCCTATTTTGCACCTCTTCCCGCTGGTCTGTATCGGCTACTTCGGCAACAACGTCTTCCCTTTTCGCGCCGGCGAGGTGCTGCGCTCCTATCTGCTGAAACGCGAGGAGAACATCTCCTTCGTCTCCAGCCTTACCACAGTCCTGATCGAGCGCATCTTTGATGGGCTGACCATGTTGCTCTTTGTCTTTCTGGCGCTGCCCTTCGTGCCGGCCATGCCGCCCGTCTACCGCCGGTCTGGTTATCGTGCTCACCGTTCTGCTGCTGGCCGCTACCGCTATCTTCATTTGGATGGCCATGCGCCCCCAACGGATGGCGCGGTTCTACGAGTTTTTCGCCGGCCATCTGTTGCCCGGCAAGTTCCGGCCTGCCGTTGACGGTTTCTACGAGCGATTCATGGAAGGCTTGCAAAGCCTGAGCAGCGGCACAGATGTGCTCATGATCTTCTTCACCAGTGTGATCATCTGGCTGCTGGAGACGGTCAAATATTGGTTTGTGATGCAGGCATTTGACTTCCATGTCTCATTCCTGGTCCTCATGCTGATGAACGGACTGGTCAACCTGGCGACGACCTTGCCGTCGGCGCCCGGCTACATCGGCACCTTTGATACGCCCGGCATCGAAACGTTGGCCGCCTTTGGCGTCAACCGCAGCGTGGCGGCAAGCTACACCTTCACGCTGCACCTGGCGCTCTGGCTGCCGGTGACCGTCGTGGGCGCCTACTTCTTCTGGCGCAAACAGCTACAGTGGAACGACGTATCGGCCATGCGCAAGGAAGTCGCAGACATGTCGGCAGAAGGATTGCCGGACGGCAAGTCGATGAAGGAAACGGTCGACGGCAGGTAAGGCAGTAGCCACATCTGGTATACCAAGTAACTGTCCAGGATTACAGTAGTTCACGATTTGTCATTCTGAGTGGGTATTTTCGAGCACGTCACTCTGGCAAATGGCCAGCGAAGAATCTAGTTTTTCGCCAAATCGTGAACTGCTGGATTAAGGTCGCAGTGACGGCTTCAGCCGTCCGGACCGCCAAAGCGGTTACTACGGGCGATATCGCTACGGTAATTTGGAGCGGTTCCCAAGTAAGCCCCGAAAACCATCTGTGAACATCTGTTTTTTATCTGCGTCCATCTGTGGCAAGTCTTTTTTGGCGGATCCGTCTGCGGCAAAACTGTCGTAGATTGTTCCCGGAACAAGGAGTGAAAACAAGATGAAAAATATCGCAGTCGCGGGCACAGGCTATGTGGGCCTGGCAACCGGCACCTGTTTTGCCGACATGGGCAACACGGTCACCTGCATCGACATCAGCGAAGAGAAGATCGAGATGTTGCGCCGGGGCGAAGTGCCGATCTACGAACCGGGTCTGAGCGAGCTGATCGAGCGCAACGTCAGGGCCGGACGGCTGAAGTTCACCACCAGCTATGAAGAGGCGCTCAGCGACGCCGACTACGTCTTCATCTGCGTGGGCACGCCCAGCGGCGTCGACGGCGAGGCCGATCTTCAATACGTGCGCATGGCCGCCGAATCGGTCGCCAAGACCATGACCCACCCGACCATCGTCATCAACAAGAGCACGGTTCCGGTGGGCACAGGCGACTGGGTCGCAGACATCATCACCCGCAGCCAGCCGGACCCCATCAAGTTCGCCGTGGTCAGTTGCCCCGAATTCACCCGCGAAGGCTCGGCCATCTACGACTTCATGAACCCGGATCGCGTCGTGCTGGGCAGCCACGACCAGGAAGCGGCCGAGAAAGTGGCCCAGCTTCACCTGCCCCTGCGCACGCGCATCGTCATGACCGATCTGCGCACCGCCGAGATGATCAAATATGCCAGCAACGCCTTTCTGGCCACCAAGATCAGCTTCATCAACGAGATCGCGGCCATCTGTGAAAAGCTGGGCGCGGATGTCGAAGAGGTGGCCGTCGGCATGGGCTACGACAAACGCATCGGCGGCGCCTTCCTCAACGCCGGGCTGGGCTACGGCGGAAGCTGTTTTCCCAAGGACGTGCAGGCGCTGGAGCACATGGCCTTGGTCCACGGCAAACATCCGTCTCTGCTGCGTGCGGTGATGGATATCAACCGCGATTCGCGCCGTTGGGCGATCCTCAATCTGCGCCAGATGTTGGGCGGCTCGCTCGATCAGAAGCGCATCGGCATTCTGGGGCTGGCCTTCAAGCCCAACACCGATGACATCCGTGAGTCGCCGGCCCTGGACATCGCCCGCATGTTGCAGAGCGAAGGCGCGCTGGTCAGCGGCTACGATCCGGTGGCCATGGCCGGCACAGCCAAGGTCAACCCGGACTCTGCGCCTGGCCGACAGACCCCTACGATCTGGCCACCGATGCCGATGCCCTGTTGGTCTGCACCGAATGGAATGAGTTCAAGCAACTCGATCTGGAACGCGTGCGCGATGCGATGACAACCCCCATCATGGCCGATGGCCGCAGCATCTACGACGCCAAGAAAATGAGCCGGCTCGGGTTCACCTACCGAGCCGTCGGCAAAGGCGGCACCTTTGAGAATGTCGAGCTGACATCCAACTATGGATCTGACTCGCCACACCCTAAACAACGGCCTTCAGGTGCTGCTGCATGAGACCCACGAGGCGCCGGTGGCCAGCTTCTGGATCTTCTACCGCGTCGGCAGCCGCAACGAGCGGCCCGGCCACACCGGCATCAGCCATTGGGTCGAACATATGCTCTTCAAGGGGACAGAACAGTTCCCACAGGGATCCTTCGACAAGGCCGTGGCCCGGGCCGGCGGCCTGTTCAACGGCATGACCGGCCAAGATTGGACCACCTACTTCGAGACGTTCCCGTCGGATCGATTCGAATTGGCCCTGCAGGTCGAAAGCGACCGCATGGCCAATTCGATCTTCTTGCCCGACGAGGTCAATGCCGAGCGCACTGTCATCCTCAGCGAACTGGAAGGCAGCGAGAACAGCGACTACTGGCGGCTCAGTCAGGAAGTCCAGGCGGCGGCATTCTTGTCCCACAGCTACGGGCATCCGGTCATCGGCTGGAAGGACGATCTGCGTGCGATCCAGCGCGACGATCTCTATCGACCACTACCGCACATTCTACACGCCCAACAATGCCGTGGCCGTGGCGGTCGGCGACTTCGATACCCAGGCCATGCTGGGCAAGATCGAACACTACTTCGGCGGCCTGGCCGGCGGACCGCCCACGCCGCCGGTTGCCTGTGTCGAGCCGGTGCAGCGGTCGGAACGCCGGGTCATCCTCCACGGCGTGGAGCCGACGGCCTACCTGATCATCGGCATCAAGGCGCCGCCGGCCCGCCACCCGGACTTCTTCCCGCTGATGATCCTGGACGCGATCCTGAGCGGGGCCAAGGGCATGGGTTTCTTCGGCGGCGGGGCCAACAACCGCAGCAACCGTCTCTACCAGGCGCTGGTCAACCCCCAGTTGGCCGTCGATGTCGAGTCGAGCTACCTGCCGACCATCGACCCCTTCCTCTTCAGCTTCTACGCAGTGTTGGCGCCGGGCGTGGAACACCAAGCGGTCGAAGACGTCATCTGGTCGGAAATCGCTCGGATCCAGGTCGACGGCGTCACCCAGGCGGAAGTGGACAAGGCCATCAAGCAGACAAAAGCCCAGTTCGCCTTCAGCAGCGAGAGCGTGACCAACCGGGCCTACTGGCTCGGTTTCAGCGAACTTGTGGCCACCACAGATTGGCTGGACACCTGGTTGCAGACGTTGGTGCGCGTCCGGGACGATGACGTCCAGCGCGTCGCCGTCCAATACTTCAACCGCCGGCATCAGACCGTCGGCTGGTATGTCTAGCAGCCTGTCGAAGAGAGAATCGACCCATATGCCACCCACTTCCAACGCCTATCCCGGCCCGGAGACCATCCGCCGAACCGTTCTCGACAACGGTCTCACCATCCTCGTGCGTGAAAATCACGCGACGCCCGTGGTCGTCCTGGAGGGGGTGATTGCCGCCGGAGCCGCCGACGACCCGCCCGAAAAGCTGGGGCTGGCCGAGTTTGTCGCCGTCATGTCGACCCACGGCAGCGCGCACTATGATTTCGACCGCTTCAACGAGGTCACGGAATCGGTCGGCGCCAGCATCGGCCTGTCGGCAGACAGCGATTTGACCGCTTTCAGCCTGAGTTGTTTGGCCGAAGATTTCGCCGATCTCGTCGATGTGCTGGCAGACGCCCTGCTGCGTCCCGCCTTCCCGTCCGACCAGATCGAGATCGTGCGCGGCCAATCGGTCATCTATCACCAGGAACGCCTGCACGACACCCAGCAGATGGCCGGCCTGCGTTTCTACGAGACGCTCTACGAGGGACACCCGTACGGCCATGCCGTCACGGGCTATCCTGAAACCGTCACGGCGATCCGGCGCGACGACCTGGTCAGATTCCACGCCGACCACTATGTGCCCACGGGCGCGGTGATCGTCGTCTCCGGGGATGTCGAAACCGAGGCCACGCTGGCCCTGCTGGCAAGTGCGTTCGGCGACTGGCGTGGCGGTGAGCGGGGGCAGGATCTGCCGGCCGTCCCGCCTCTCAAAGCGGGCAGTCGTGTCGAGATCGACATGCCGGACAAAGTCCAGTCTGACATCGTGATCGGTTGCCAGGCCGTTCCACGCGGCCATCCCGATTTCTATGCCGTCCGCGTGGCCAACACGATTCTGGGGCGTTTCGGCATGATGGGACGTCTGGGCGAAAGCCTGCGCGAGGAACAGGGCCTGGCCTACACCTGCTCCAGCTCCCAGGACGCCGAGTCGGCCGGCGGCGCCTGGTACGCGGTGGCCGGCGTTCATCCGGACGACGTCGAACCGGCCATCGAGGCCATCCAACACGAGTTCGACCGGCTAGGCAACGAACTCGTGCCGTTGGACGAACTGCGCGACAGCCAGGCCTATATGACCGGCATCGTGCCGTTGGCATTGGAGACCAACGCCGGCGTTGCCTCGACGCTGGTCAACATGGAACGGTACGGCCTGGGGTTGGACTACCTGCAGCGCTACAACGAACTGATCTACGCAGTCACGCCGGAGGATGTGTTGCGCGTCACCCGGAAATATTTGCGACCGGACAGATCCGTCCTGGTCGTGGCTGGGCCGGGTGTTGAGTAAGATGCCAATCCTACGAACCGGCGTTGACACAATCGAGATCGAACGCGTGACCGCCAGCATCGAGCGCCACGGCGACCGCTTTCTCAGCCGCGTCTACACCGACAGCGAGTTGTCCGTCTGTGGCGGACGCGCCCAGTCTCTGGCCGCGCGCTTTGCCGCCAAGGAGGCCGTCGCCAAGGCGCTGGGCACCGGCATCTGGCGCGAGGGCATCGGCTGGACCGACATCGAAGTAGGGCGTGACGTCAAGACCGGCGCGCCCACGCTGAGCCTGCACGGAGCCGCCTCGACCCAAGCCCGCAAACTCGGCCTCACCACCTGGTCCATCAGCCTCAGCCACGATCGAGAGCACGCGATTGCATTTGTGGTGGCGATGGGGGAGTGATGGATGCTTGCTGCGTGATGCTTGCTGCGTGATGCTTGTTGCGTGAGGTCTCGGTGCTCCGAATACCATGGCATTGGCAGCCTTTTCAATAACACGGCACTTATCATCAAACCACATTGTCTGCGAACCCTCACGCAGCACGCAACACGCAGCATCCTTACGGAGCCCACCCATGCACCTAACCAACATGATCACCGCGGTCGATGCCCACGCCGGCGGCGAACCGGGGCGTGTCATCACCGGGGGCGTGCTCGATGTGCCCGGCAAGACGATGTTCGAGAAGATGAAGCATCTGGAGCAGCACGGCGATGACCTGCGCAAACGTATGCTGCGCGAGCCGCGCGGCTATCCCGCACTCTGCTGCAACGTCATCCTGCCGCCGACCCGCCCTGAGGCCGACGCCGGCTTCGTGATCATGGAGCAGGTCGAATATCCGCCCATGTCCGGCACCAACACCATCTGCGTGGTCACCGTGTTGCTGGAGACGGGCATGTTGCCCATGCAGGAGCCGGTCACCGAGCTGACGCTGGAGGCGCCGGCCGGGCTGATTCGCGTCCGAGCCGACGTGGCCAACGGCAAGGTCACGGGCGTGACCTTCGAGAATGTGCCCGCCTTCGCCGTCTATCTGGACACGCCGATCGAGGTGCCCCATCTGGGCACGGTCACGGTCGATGTGGCCTGGGGCGGCATGTTCTACGTCATCGCCGATGCCTCGTCGTTGGGGCTGACGCTGACGCCCGACGAAGGCAGCGAGATCGCACGCGTCTCCGAGATGATCAAGGCGGCAGCACGCGAGCAATTGCCCGTCGTCCATCCCGACAACCCGGCCATCAAGAACGTCACCATCGCCCAGCTCTCAGGGCCGCCGTCCCATCCCGACGCGCACCGCAAGAACGCGGTCACCGTCTCCACCGGCGAACTGGACTGGGAGCGGCCGGCCACGTGGACCGGCGTGCTGGATCGGTCACCCTGCGGCACCGGCACCTGCGCCAAGATGGCCGTGCTGCATGCCAAGGGAGAACTGGGTCTGCACCAGGACTTCCACCACGAGGGCGTCTTGGGCACGCTCTTCACCGGACGATTGATCGGTGAGACGCGGGTCGGCCCCTATCCTGCGGTGGTGCCGACGCTGCGCGGCCAGGCCTGGATCACCGGCATCGCCAACTACGTGCTCGATCCCAGCGACCCCTTCCCCAATGGCTTCACGGTCGGCGATCTGTGGGGATAGGCAGACAAGCCCCGCTCAAATCGACAGCGCCCACCCGTGCTCTTCGTCGGTGATCGCAAAGCCCAGTTTGCGGTAGAGCGAGACGGCGGGTCTGTTCGCCTTGCCGGTGCGCACGTAGATCCGCTCGGCGTCGATTCGTTTGAGATTCTCCATGGCCTGCGCCATGACCGCAAGGGCCAGCCCCTTTCCCCGATGGGCCTCAACGGTTCCCACCGGCTCGAATTCGCCGCAGTTGTCGATGTCGTCGTACCAGCAGATGCACCCGGCGACGATTTCTTGGCCGCCATAGCAGACGCGCAGCCCCAGATCGTCGCGGTAGCCGGGCGCACCACAGATGGCCGCATACGCCTCGTGGCTGAAGGGTTGACCAGTGACGCCGGGCAGATCCGGGCGTTCATGGGCGGAGACGATTGCATAGCCGTCGGGGAATTGCGATTGGGGAATGGGTTCGTCCAAGCTGCGCGCCATGAAGACCATGGGATCGTCGAACTGCCGGAAGCCGGCATGTGCAAGAAAGGCTGCCTTTGCAGCGTCCGAACCAATGCAACTGGTCTCGATGGTCGATGCGTCGTCGGCTCGTGCGCGCTCTACGGTCCAGGCGATCATCTCTTCGGCCATAGGGCTGTCGTAGAGAGAGGGGCGCAGGAAGAACTCCGGGTTGGCATCCAAGGATCCATAGTGGACGAAGCCGCCGATGCGGCCATCCTCGTCGCTCCAGATGCGCAGATCGGTCGACGCGTCAAAGCCGTTGGCGGCATAGTGCATCCGCCACATCAGATCGCCGAACTGGAAGTAAGCGGCCTGGGCGACCTCGTGGCGCATCTCGGCCAGGAACGCCTGTAGTTTTCTGATGTCGGCCTCAGGGTCGAACGTCCGTCCAATCATGGTCCTACGTCGGCGTCGCTACAGCGCATCAATATCCACCTCGGCCCACAGCATATAGTGATCGGAACCTGTGGTAAATCCCGCGCTGCTCCACTTTGGCATTGCCGGTGAATCCCTTCGCCAGCGCCTCCGACAACAGCACAAAATCCAACTGGCTGTATGTCGTCAATGTGTTTCCAAACAGATCCTTGCGGGTCCACTTGTGCGTATCTCGGGCGCGTTTTTTGGCGGAATCCGGGTAGGCGTCTTGGGGATAGTCGGTATCGTCCGGTATAGAGAGCGAAACATTGGTCAGGCCCAGCGGATTGTCCACTTTCAGAAAATCGCCCAGCGCAGCCGAGTCGCAGGTGTCGTTCATGTCGCCCAGAATGACGAAGCGGTCTGTTCTGATATTGCGGCTCGCTTTCACAATGGCAATGGTCTCGGCCACCTGATGTGCGCGACGTTCCTGGCTCTTCTCCTGATCCGCGATATACTCGTCGCGCTGTTTCACCGGATCGAATCGTGAGTATTTTGACTTCAGATGGCAGACGAAGACCGTCAGTAAGAGCGCGTCTCGCCGCTCAGTCAACAGCTCGATCTCCAGACAATCGCGCGAGAAGACGCGATAGCGTTCGCCTTTGCGAAAGCGGTGGCTGATAACACGGCCAATGGGAAATTTGCTCAGCAGACCCAGATCGATGCCCCGCGGATCATTGCCGGGCACGCTGACAACGCCGTCCTGCGTCTTATATGCAGGTCCGACGTGCCCTTGCACAAAGTTGTAGAGCGCACCGTAGGACTCGATCTCTTGCAGGCCGAGCACATCGACATCGCTGCTGCGAATCCGGCCGCCCAACTGAAAGAGATCGGGCAAGTTCTTGGGGCGGGTTCCTTCGCGGTAGGCGGTCCATGCATCATCCCTGAAGTTGTAGGGGTCGTCAAAGCGGTCGAAGAGATTGTTGGCATTGTAGGTGCCGATCCGGATCAGATCTGTCATCATTTTCCTCCATTTTCGAATTCAACTACACGCCGTCAAACACCGGATGATAGTGAGCGACGCCTGACCGGTTGTCCAAGTAGCCGGGCAGCAACTCCACAGCCATGAACGCTTCTTCCGGGACATCAAACGCAGACCGGATGCCGAAGCATGTTGACGTCTTGAAGCCGAAGCGCGGGTAGTACGAGGCGTGTCCGAGCACAATGACGGCGCCTGCACCCAGTTCCCGGCATCGCTCCAGGCCCACAAGGGCAAGCGCAGAGCCGATCCCCTGGCGTTGATGGGCGGGCCGAACAGCCAGGGGCGCCAACCCCATAATCATAGCGTCGGCATGGCCACTCAACGTGACCGGCGAGAAAAGGATGTGGCCGACGATCTCGCCGTCCTGTTCGGCGACCAGAGAGACAATGGGACAACACTGTTCACGCACGGCGTCAACCAGATCGGCCTCATCCGGCCGCTCGAATGCAGCCGCGTTGACGGCATAGACGGCGGGCCAATCCGGCTCTTGTTCAGGACGAATCAACACGATTTGACTCCTTTATGCTGACTTCTTCAGAACCGACCACCTACGGATATCGGCAGCGAGTGCGCAGGTAGAGCAGATCGCCGGCACGATGCAGGCTGAATGGCTTCGAATAGGGTGCAGTAGGTGGAAGCCAGGCAACACCTTCGGTATAGCTGGGTCGGAACGAATCGGGGCTGCGCCCTACGAAGGTCGGGCTGAGCGTGACGAACTCTTCGTCGATCAGATGAGCGTCGAGCATGTTGGCGAAGACACGAGCGCCGCCTTCACAGAGCAGATTGCGCACGCCGTATTCGGCGAAGAGCAGGCCTATGAGCCGCCACAGGTCAACAGCATCTTCACCCAGATCGAGCACGTCTACGGAAGGCATAAAAGGCCGGTCGCCGATGTTGGACACGCCGACGCTGGTCGTGGCGACCACGATGTGCAGGCCAATGTCTTCAAAACAGTCGGCTTCAAAGTTGAGCCTACCGTCGAAGGAGAGCAGAACCAGAAGCGGCTTGGACGCATAGCCTTCGGCCAGTCTAAAATGGGAGAAGGCATCGGCAGCCTCCGGGTAGATGAACTCGGATGTCCAGATCGTGATCCGGCTCGATTTCAAGCGTCACATCGCCGACAAGCACGGCGTGGGCGCGCATGCGCAGCAACGCCATCAACCAGCGGTCATAGGCGCTGTTCTGACTGATGGATCCTCCGCCTGCGAATCCGGGCGTGTTGTAGGAAATGCGGCCATCCCGCGAGGTGACAAAGTTGCTGTAGATGTAGGGTCGATCTTCAAGAACGGGGATATGCCGATCACCGGGGTAGATCCGGCGCAGCGGTTCGGGCAATGAAGCGGACTGGCGCTCCTCATCCGAGAAAAGCAGTTGAAATGGCGCATCTAATCCATGATACTGAGACATATGTTTCTCCGGTTGCGGTCAATCGTGGGTCTTAACCAAATACAAACGTCATTTCAGGCCGGCAAGAAAGCCATTCACCACACCCATAAACTGGTCGAACCGGTCGCGGCGGATGCTGTGGCCGGCGCCGGCGACGTGCGCGATCTGCAACTGGGGCAGCAGCCTCTTCAAATCGGCAGCGGCTTCGGACGAGACCAGCGAGCCGAGCTCTGGATCTGCGGTGATCAGCAGGGCCGGGCAGGTGATCTGCGGAATGATCGACTCCCAGTCCGGACCGAGATCGTCGCCCCGGCCGAGCACGTGCAAGCTTAGCCGCAGCTTGGCATCGGCCCAGGGACCAAGCTCGGCGTCGGACCAACCGGAGTTGGCGCGCTCTTCCGCGATCAACTCTTCTCGCGTCTTGGACTGGAGATCGGTGATCCAGGCGCGCGTGCGCGCCAGCCAATCGATCTCTTCAGCCGCCTCATCGTCATCAGCGTCTTCTTTCGGCTCGACTGCGCCCGGCGTCGTTGGCCAGCGCACCGGCGGATCCGAGAGCAGGATTGCGCCCGGAATGTCGGGATAGAGGCCGGCCAGAGCCAGCGCAGTCGCTGCACCCATGGAATGGCCCAGTATCAGCGGTTTCTCCAATCCCATTTCCCGGATCACCGCAGCCAGATCGGCGGCGAAGTATGCATCGCCGTACCCCTCCTCGGGCGCGTCCGACCGTCCATGCCCCCTAGCGTCCGGCATGATCACATCGTAGGCGACGGCCAGTTGCTCGGCCACCGGCGTCCAGCAGAGGCCGTCATCGGAAAAACCGTGGGCCAGCACAAACGGCGGCTTATCGCCGCCCGTGCGTGTGTAGTGAATCTGAATCCCATTGGCGACGATCGTTGCGGATTGCCATTCAGACATCGAACTTTCTCCTGTGTGGTTTGTTGGTCATGATGGGGCAACGCATACTCCTACGCTCTTCGTAGCGCTTAGGCGGATTCTAATTCACCGCGGATTACACGGATATCCCGGATGTCCACGGATTCTACTTCAAAAATCCGCGGAGATCCGCCAAATCCCGGTCAATCCGCGGTGAATCTCTTCTCAAGATGAACAGTTGTCGTTTCTCAGAAATCGGCCATCGGGTTCATATGCATCGGATGTGCTTACCGGTTATAATCAGGGGAATTGCTTGAATTTAACCACCTATCGAAACAGAAACGAAAATTCGACTTGACCACTCTTCGTCTGAACAATCATCCGTTGATCTCCACCCTGCGCGGCCTGCACGGCAACGTGCGCGGCATCGTCTTCACCGAACCGCTCTGGGGCATCCCCTACAACCTCTATGCGCCCTATGTCTCAGTCTACATGGTGGCGCTGGGGCTCAGCGACAGTCAGGTCGGTCTGATCGCCAGCCTGGGCATGGCGCTCCAGTTTCTGTGGACGCCGTTCAGCGGCGCCATCACCGACAAGTTCGGTCGCAAACGCACCACGCTGATCACGGACATCATCGCCTGGAGCATCCCCTGCCTGATCTGGGCAGTGGCCCAGGATTTTCGCTACTTCCTGGTGGCGGCGGCCATCAACAGCCTGTGGCGCATCACCCACAACTCGTGGGGCTGTCTGCTGGTCGAAGGCACGAATCCCGAATCTGCTGGTGGAGGTCTATTCGCTGATCTACATCGCCGGGCTGATGGCCGCCTTCTTCTCGCCGCTGACCGCCATTCTGATCGATCAGTTCTCGCTCGTGCCCACCATGCGTTTCCTCTACTTTCTCGCCTTCGTGATGATGACGGCCAAGTTTCTGATCATGAACGCCATGGTGACGGAGACCGACGAGGGCCTTGTGCGCATGGAGGAGACCCGCCACCAGTCGATCTTCGCCATCGTGGGCGAATCCAGGTCGGTGCTGAAGCAGGTGCTGCACACGCCACGCACGCTGGTCACCGGCGCTCTGATGGTCATCGTCAGCATCAGCACGGTGATCACGATGACCTTCTGGCCGATCCTGGTCACCGAAAACTTGCAGATCCCGGCCCAGTATCTCTCGCTCTACTATCTGGCCCGCTCGATCACCATGTTGCTCTTCTACTTTCTGGTCATGCCCAGTCTGCGCACCATGAGCGTCTACAAGCCGATGGTCTTCGGCTTTACCGGCCTGATCCTCAGTTGGGCGCTGCTGATCAATATGCCGCCCCAGAGCTATGGCCTGCTCCTGATAGCCGTGATCCTGGAAGGATGCAGCATTCCGGCCACCAACACGCTGCTGGACAAGCTGATTGCCATCACGGTGGCGCCCAAGGAGCGGGCACGCATCATGGCGATCCTCTACATGGCTGTGCTGCTCCTGACCTCGCCGTTCGGCTGGATCGCCGGGCAGATGTCCGAGATCAACCGCAATCTGCCCTTCATGCTCAACATCGCGCTCTACACCCTGGGCGCGGGTCTTGCCTTTGCCGCGGCCCGTCGTCCGGCGATTCCAATGCCGGCCGGTCAATCAGCCGGCCCCGGGCCGGACAATTCGTTGGACACACCGTCGGACAGGTCGTCCGACGAACCCGGGTCGTAGACCATGATGGTGACATCTTCGCCGCGATAGTGGACGCACTCCATGGCCGTCCAGCCCAGGTGATGATAGAAACTCATTCGATCATGGGTGATCAAATAGAGCCGCTCGATGCCCAGCGTCGCAGCTTCATCCATGACCGAGCGCACGATGAGTGAGCCGACGCCACGGCCACGGTGGACGGCGTCGACATAGACGGCCGCCATCCAGGGCGAAAGTTCGGGTCGCGCCGTCAGATCGCTCTCCACAATGCTGGCCATGCCGATGACCTGACCGCCCTCCACGGCCACCAACGTTTCTGGAATCGTCCCCGGCACAGTGCGCAGTGCGAACGCCTCGACTCGATCCGCCAATGTTCTGTCGGGGTTCAGATGACCCCACTCGTCGGTCGCCCAGGTCGCCAAGATCGGCACGGCGTCCGGATAACGGCTGAGATGGGCGATGGTAATGCTCGATGGTTCATTCATGTCATGATCCTCAATTACAATCAGGTGATCCGCGGTGAATAGTACCGTCACCCCTCGATTCTCGCAGGTTCTTGGGTTTTGTCAAGCAGGCTTTTTCCAACTTGCCCCAACCCTGAAACCAACAGCAATTGATTTTTCGTCGTTTCCGTTTCAAGCCTTTTCCAGGTATGCTATCTGCACTTTGAATCTTCAAAAATCGCTGCAAACATCTTCATCAACCCATCAGGAAAACCGGTGAAATCGCCGGGAGGAGCATCATGAGCAGCAAAGAGTGGACCGTCCACAACCCATCCGGAACCAAACGTGTGATCGTCACCAAGCAATTGCCCGGCCAGCTTTGGCTGAAGCGTCTGGCCGACGCAGACTGCCGGGTCGAGGTCTGCCAGTCGCCCGATATCCTCAGCGTCGACGAGATCGTGGCCGCCATCGGCGACCGCTGCGACGGCGCCATCGGCCAGTTGACCGAAGACTGGAGCGAGACGCTCTTCGCCGCGTTGGAGGCGGCCGGCGGCAGCGCCTACAGCAACTACGCGGTCGGCTACAACAACGTCAACGTCGATGTGGCCAGCGCCCACCACATCCCTGTGGGCAACACGCCCGGCGTGCTGACCGAGACCACGGCCGAGATGTCGGTGGCGCTCACCTTTGCCGCGGCCCGCCGTGTGGCCGAGGCCGACGTCTTCATGCGCAGCGGCCAATACCACGGCTGGCTGCCGACCCTCTTCCTGGGCATGTTGCTCAAGGGCAAGACCGTTGGCGTCATCGGCGCGGGCCGCATCGGCGCGGCCTATGCGCGCATGATGGTCGAGGGCATGAAGATGAATCTGGTCTACTACGATCTCTACCAGAACAAGGGCCTGGAGGCCTACATCGACGCCTACGGCAAGTTCCTGGTCTCGCAGGGCGAGGAGCCGGTCACCTGCACGCGGCTCGACAGCGCCGAAGCCGTGCTGGCCGCAGCCGACGTCGTCAGCCTGCATCCGGTCCTGGACGAGACGACCCATCATCTGATCAACGCCGAGCGTCTGGCCCTCATGAAGCCGAATGCCATCCTGGTCAACGCCAGCCGCGGCCCGGTCATCGACGAGGCCGCGCTGGTGGCCCACTGCCAGGCGAATCCCGACTTCCGTGCCGGCCTGGACGTCTTCGAGGACGAGCCGGCCATGAAGCCCGGCCTGGCCGATCTGCCCAACGTGGTGATCGTGCCCCACATCGCCTCGGCCACCAGTTGGACGCGTGAGGGCATGGCCACGCTGGCCGCCACCAATGTCGCCGCCATCCTCAACGGCTACGGCGTCTGGCCCGACTCCAACAACATCCTGCCCTTCCTGGAGGACAACCCGCCCAAGGCCGCGCCCAGCATCGTCAACGCCGCCGATGTCGGCGTCAAGCAATATCAGGAATAGACCGCGGATTAGACGGATTAGGCGAATTTACGCGGATTTTTTGATCAGCTTTGATCCGCCTAATCCGCCACATCCGCAGTCCATCTTTTTCATTTTAGGAAGGAACCGACTGTGTCCAAAACGAACGACAATGACCGCGTGGCCCAGGCCGAAGGCGCTGTCAACACCTATTCACGACCGTCCGATCTGCGCATCACCGACATGCGATTGGCCGTGGTCCACGCCAACTACGACTACCCGATTCTGCGCATCGACACCAACCAGGGCGTCTACGGCATCGGCGAGGTGCGCGACGCCGGCCACAAGGAGAACGCGCTCCAGTTCAAGAGCATGTTGGTGGGCCAGAATCCCTGCAACATCGACATGATCTTCCGCAGCATCAAACATTTCGGCAACTGGGGCCGCGAGGGCGGCGGCGTCTCCGGCATCGAGATCGCGCTCTGGGATCTGCTCGGCAAGGTCTACGGCGTGCCCTGCTACCAGTTCCTGGGCGGCAAATACCGCGACAAGGTGCGCCTCTATGCCGACACGCCGGCCCCTGAGGAGGCGACGCCCGAAGGCTACGCCAAGCGCGTGGCCGAGCGCAAGGCCCTGGGCCTGACCTTCATCAAGTTCGACATCCGTCCCGAACTCTTCGGCGATGTGGAGGGCGGACTGGCGGGCCAGGTGACCAAGTACGAATATGACTACGGCAAACGCTGGAACGCACCGGGCACCCGCCCCGGCGTCGCCGTGACCGCACGCGGCATTGCGCGTGCCGTCGAGGTCGTGGCTGCGGTACGCGAGGCCGCCGGCTGGGATATCTCGCTCTGCACCGATCACTTCGGCCACGGCTACATGACGGCCAAAGAGGTGATCCGGCTGGCCCACGCGGTCGAGCCGTACGACCTGGCCTGGCTGGAGGATGTCATGCCCTGGTGGGACATCGACGGCCACAAGCAGGTCAACGATGCCATCAACGTGCCCACGGCGGCCGGCGAGGAACTCTATCTCTGGGACGGCTTCCGCGAGATGATCGAGAAGCGCGCCGTCGACATCATCCACCCGGATCTGCTCACGTCGGGCGGCATGTTGGAGACCAAGAAGATCGCCGACTACGCCGAACGCTACGGGCTGCCCACGGCGCTGCACTTTGCCGGCTCGCCCATCGCCTTCATGGCCAATGTCCACACGGCCGCGGCCATCCCCAGCTTCGTGGCCCTGGAGCACCACGGCCTGGACCTGCCCTTCTGGGAGGACCTGGTCACCGGTCTGCCCGAGGACTACATGGCCGGCGGCTACGTCGACGTGCCCGATCTGCCCGGCCTGGGCGTCGACCTCGACTACGACGGCATCGAAGCCAATCTACGCTTCCCCGGCCTCTTCGAGCCGACCGACGAGTGGAACAATCCGAAGCTGGGTTTCTGGCAGCCGGATCGACGGTGGGATAAGTAGAGGTACTGCGTAATGCGTATGCGTAATGCTTCGGCACGTGGTGTTGAGACAGATACTCGGTTCGACGGTCAGCCAATGATCCGAACCGAATCTTACGGACTTACGCAGTACGCATCAACCACATCAACCCAAAGGAGCCTCCATGCCCCGTTTCAACCACCTCAAAGGCGTCTTCGGCCTGTTGCCGACCCCTATACTGAGGACTATGAGATCCTGACGTCGGACCTGCGGGCGGCGGCCGATTTCTGCTGTCGCAGCGGACAGCACGGCATTGTCTGGCCGGTGATGGTCGGCGAGTTCTACTTTCTGGGCGAGGAGGAGCGCATCCGCAACCTGGATGCCGTGCTGGAGGAGGTCAACGGACGGCTGCCGGTGGTCTTCGGCTGCTCGGGCATCTCGGTGCCCCAGGTGCTGCTCTTTGCACGCGCGGCCCAGCAGGCCGGCGCCGACGCCATCGTGGCCATGGCCCCGGCCCGGGCCGATGCAGCCGTGGCCATGGAGATGTTCCGGCGTCTGCCGGAGGCCTACGACGGTCCCGATCATCCTGCAGAATGCGGGCATGTACGCCTCGCTCACGCCGGAGCAGTTGGCCACGCTGGTCGACGAAGTGCCCCAGATCGAGTACATCAAGGAAGAGCGCCCGCCCGGTCCCAAACATATCGCCGAAGTGCACGAGTTGCTCGGCGACAAGGTCAAGACCATCTTCGGCGGCTTCGGCGGCAAGTTCCTGCCGGAGGAACTCAGTCGCGGCGCCAACGGCGCCATGCCCGCCTGCGAGATCGCCGATCTGCTGGCCAAGGTGATGGAGCGCTGGTGGGCCGGTGATGAAGACGGGCGCGCGTGATCTGCACCGTCGCATGTTGCCGCTGATCATCCGCGAGAACTACCCGTTCATGCGCTACATGCTCAAACGCCGCGGCGTCTTCACGTCGACGGTCGAACGCGCGCCCGCAGGGGCGGAAGCACTGAACGCCGGCGACAAGCGTGAGATTACGAAGTTGCTCGAAGCGGTTGCCGGCGACATCGACAGCTATCCCTTCGGGCCTGAGTGAGCAGCATATCCTACTCCGCCCACCCTATTGAAATCTTTAAGTGTGATGTGAAATGGGACGCGGATGACACGAATTGTGCTGATTTTTGCGGACAGATCGGAAGAAATTCGTTCTGATCCGCTACAATCCGTGTCATCCGCGTCCCATCGTTTCTCGCCCCGACATCTTTAAACAGGCGATCTTTGACACCGGTCTCCGCCTTTGGTTCAATGTGGGCTACAACGACCAATCAATTCCAGGAAAAGTGCATGCGAAGAATCGGCGGGCCATTGCGACGATGGACCGGATCGAAAGCCCTGATCTTTGACGCCATCGAAGAGACGACCAATCTTGTCGAGCGAATGCACGCGTCCACTGCCCGCCGATACATCAAGCCTTTGGCAGACTCTGGGCCTTTGACCTCGCCGGCACGGGTCGTGCATGGCATCCATGCAGCCACGGCAAGCACAGTCTATGACGCTATTCGTTTGGTAAGCCGGGGTGTCGAGTCGCTGGTAGACGTCGGCGTCCGAGTCGGTCAGCGACTTCGATTTGAACCTCGCGGGACTTTGACGGTCAGCTCAACGAGACTACGCCGTTGCGTTCGGATTCCGCTGGCAGCCGGGCCTGGCTGCTTGACCATGCCGAGGCGCACATCAACGGCTTCTACGGTGATTACCTCGTTCGACAGCGCAACCCGCTGGATCTGGGTATGACCCTGCGTCTGGATGGCACGGTTCTGCCGCTGAGTCACGCAGCAATGGAACAAGCGTTGCCCAACGCAACTGGCCGTCTATGTATTTTTCTCCACGGCCTCTTTTGCACCGAATGGTCCTGGAGCATTGCCGCGGAGGAATTTCACGGCGATCCGGCCTCCACGCTCGGCGTCTATGCTGCGCGACGAGCTTGGATACACGCCACTCTATGTGCGCTACAACAGCGGTCGGCATATCTCCGAAAACGGCCGTGCCCTTTCGAACACTGTTGACTCACCTGATAGCCGTCTACCCCGGTGACGTGGATGAGATCGTCCTGGTCGGCCACAGCATGGGCGGACTGATCGTGCGCAGTGCTGCTCACTACGGGGCGACACGATCGCGATGTCTGGAGCGAAAAGCTGACGTCTGTCTTCTGTATTGGTGCGCCGACGTTGGGTGCGCCAGTGGAACAAGCGGCCGGCCTGCTTGGCGGTCTGCTTGTCGGCCTTCGATCGGGTGGGCACGCAGGTTCCGGCCCAGATCATCAAAACGCGTAGCGCCGGCATCAAGGATCTGCGCCACGGCTACACGCTCGATGAGGAGTGGCAGGGAAAAGACCGGACGATCCGCTGGCGAACCATCGCCTGCGCTTGCCATTGGTCGATGGCGTCGGCTACTATTTCATCGCTGCCACAGTCACCGAGAATCCGAATCATCCGGTCGCCCTACTGCTCGGCGATCTGCTGGTGCGCCTGCCCAGCGCCACGGGCCAGGCCGCTCAGCCGGCCCGGCGAGTCAAATTTCATGCCGGGCGCAAGCTCAGAGGCATCAGCCATTTTCACCTGGCAAATCACCCGCAAGTTTATGTGATGGTGAAGCAATTGCTTGAAGAAAACCGCCATGCTAGCAGTCTGTCGGAGTGACCACGAAATAGACCGCGGATGCGGCGGATTAGGCGGAAACAGCCTGATTTTTCCGATTTTATCGGCATTTATCAGCCTAATCCGTCTAATCCGCGGTCGATCTGGCCTTCTCTCCGACAAGCTGCTAGAGATGTCAAGGTTGATTGAGCCCGCAATCGATAAGGAGTAGACGACCATGGCAGACCTGACCACAGACCAAGTATGGATGGAAATCGAGAAGAACCTGTTTGCCGTGTTGGGCATGGTGACGGCCAAGAATGAGGCGCGCACCGCCGGCATCGTCTATATCGTGCACGAGCGCAAGCTCTACATCGCTACGCTCAAGAATGCCTGGAAGACACGGCATGTTGCACAGAACGGCCATGTCTCGCTGACAGTGACCATTCCCAAGCGCATTCCGTTGATGCCCTGGATCAAGATCCCGGCTGCCACTATCACCTTTGCCGGCGAGGCGACAGTGCGCTCGCCTGACGATCTGGACAAGCAGGTGCTGAAGCCGCTCTATCGTGGTCTTGAGGGGGATAGCGCCCACATGGAGAATTCCGCCATCATCGAAGTGGAACCAGTGGGTGACTTCGTCACCTACGGCGTCGGCGTCTCGTTGATGCAGATGCGCGACACCGATCTGGCCAGAGGGCGCGTGAGCACGAGATAACGACACGATCACCATTCGCCACACAACAGAGGCAAGCAAATGATGTCAGACCAAGAGATCAAAAAACAGGGACTCTTCATCGCCGTCGACGCCAACATCGGCGCGGGCAAGACCAACGCCTGTCACGCCATGGCGTCGGCGGCCAGCACGGCAGGCTGGCCGGCGCGAGTGCTTGAGGAGCCGACCAACCACCCCAAGTTCAACCATTTCCTCTCCCACTACTACGACGATCTGCGCACGGGCAACGAACACGGGCGGCGGCTTCGCCATGCAGATGTTCATGCTCTGCCAGCGCTACGAACAGCACCGGCTGGCCGTCGAACTGGCGTGGGGATCCAACGGCACGGTGGTGGTTCAGGATCGCCCCATCTACGGCGATACGGTCTTCGCCACGACGGCCATGGAACGGGGCTTCATGACCCAGCAGGAATACGAGCTTTATGTCGACTTCTTCCGCAACATGAGCCGCGATGTCATGCCGCCCGACATCTTCGTCTTTCTCAAAGTGTCGCCCGAGCAGTGCCATCAGCGCATGGCCATCCGCGCCCGCAATCAGGAAGAGGGCGTTCCGCTGGACTACCTGGAACACCTCAACAAGAACTACGATATCCTGATCCAGGAGATGCGTCGGCGCGGCGTGCGCGTGCTGGAGGTCGACTGGCAGGAGTTCGGACCACCGGTCGAACTGTGGAAGCGTATCCTCGGCATGGTCAATTCGCCCGACTCGTGGTACGAGCAGTTGACCTTCTCGTTTGCCAAGCATCCGCGTATGCCCATTGCCGACGCGACAAAGGGACTGAGCGGCGCCGATGACTGACAGTCAGGATAAAGCTTCAGCCGCTCAGCCACCTTCTTGATGTTGGCGACGTTGGGGGACGCCAGATCCGGATTTGAGGTCATGAATGGGATAGGTGTTTCCGGATTTGCCGCCGATTTTCTTTGATGGTGCGCCCATTCCAGTTGTAGCCGTTGATGATCTCATGAGGAAGACTCAGATGTTGAGCCTCAGCCATTGCAGGTATCCTCTTCAACCCCATTGAACCGTGCTACCTTACTGGTATGATTTTTCTCAGTCCGCGAAATCGAACAGAGCAACTCTAGCAAAACCGGCAGCCACCAACTCATCTATGCCGTCGGCGTCGATGTCCGCTATGCGCAGGTGACGAGGGCCGACAGGAAATGCAGCATAGTCACCGTGGTGAACAAATGAGCCATCACCTACATTGACGAACGCTTCTACGTTGAAGCTGCCGTCATTTGCCGCCAGCAGATCAAGCAACCCATCTCCATTCATGTCGGCCAACAATCCCGATGAGAGCGAACCCCCTGGTTCAATTGTCTTGCTCTCAACAAAGGTGCCAGTGCCGTCATTCTTCAGAACGGAGATTGAGCCTGTTTTGCTTATCACGACAAGATCGGGTGAACCGTTGTCATCCAGATCACCAATAGATATCGCCTGAGGGGGTGTCCCGATTTCATACTCCTCCGGCTCACCCAGGACACCCGAATTATTCAAGAGAAGGGATAGCTTTACATCATATGGATGGCCGACAACGACGTCTGGATAGGCGTCATTGTTCAAGTCACTTACTTCAGCGAACATTTCGCCGCCAGCCGTCATCTGAATCAGTTCGTCAGCGGAGAAATTGCCTGTTCCATCATTGCGAAGCAAGCTTATTTGCGATGACGAGAAGTAGGTCACAATCAAATCGATGTCGCCATCTATCTCCAGATCTGCAACACGGAGGAACGTTGGTTCTTCCTCAACAGAAATGCGTGTCCGAGCCACGTACTGACCACTTCCATCATTAAACAACACACTGACGGCGTCCTCTTTAAGATGGGATACGGCAATATCCAGCAACCCATCGCCATCAAAGTCAGCCAACACTAGCCCAGCCAACTCCAGTCCGCTTGGCCCTGCATCAACCGCCAGAACCTTGTCTGGCTGGTAAGTTCCCAGACCGTCGTTCAGATAGATACGCACGAGTCCTTCAGGGTTATCGACTGTAACAAGGTCTAGTGAACCGTCTTCATCCATGTCCTGTATTTCGATTACCCACCATCCGCCCCCTCCTATGTCCAGAGTACTCTTGACCGGTTCCAAGGCAAGAAAATCGATACCGAGATCTTCAGCAACCAATGGCTCCACTTCCTGCTCGTGTTGTGTGGCGGTTGGAGAGGGTTCCGAAACAGTCACAGTCTGCGGCGTGCCGCTACATGCTCCGAGAAGCGCCAGCAAACAAGCCGCCATAAACAGACTTGACCGATGTTTCCACTGCTGCATGATGGTTACTCCTTGTAATCCAATTTGCCGCTCTCTCAGTAGACGCACACTTTGCATTGGTGAGTCTGTCTACTCCTATAACAGACCTATGGCTACAAAATATCTACAGAGTCGCGAATAGCTAGTTGGAAATCCCTTGCTTCTGACCCGTTCGCAGCCTTGCCATGTTTGCCTCCATACAGAGTAAGTGATGTTCTGGAACCCACCCCAGCCACGATCGCCTGCCGCGTTGTACGGCCGGATGTGTTACTATTGTTGACCTGCACGCCGCTTGGCGTGTCGTCTATTTTTGTCATCCCTGGCCTGCGGGCATAGGGAGTCTTTGCGGTGGACAATGGCATCACTAACAATTTCAAGAGCAAGAGCGAGCCTGACCTGGCAGGTTGCTGCGCTGGCGGCACCTCTGGTGCTGCAAAATTTGTCCCACACGCTGCTCGGCGTGGTGGACACCTTCTTCGTCTCCCGATTGGGCACCGAGGCGCTGGCCGCCGTGGGACTGGCCAGCGTCATGTTCTTTGCCGTGCTCATGCTCTTTCGAGGCACGGCCAACAGCGCCGTGGTCTTTGTGGGCCGTGCCTTCGGCGAGCAGGACAACCCCAAGATCGGAACCTCGGTCTGGCGCAACCTGAATCTGATCGCCTGGCTCTCGCTTTCCGTCTTTGCCCTGCCCTGGATCTTCGCCCAGCTCATGGCCTTGGCCGCACCCGCCGACAGCGAAATGGTGCGCGTGCTGGGCACTGAATACCTGCAGATTCGCGCCTTCGAGATCCCGCTGATCATGTTCAGCGCGGTGGTGTGGGGATTTTTGGTCGGCCGCGGTGATTCGCGCACGCCCATGATCCTGGCCTGGATCACAGTGTTGCTCAACATCTTTTTGGATTGGGTGCTGGTCTTGGGCAATCTGGGCATGCCCGCGCTGGGCGTGCCCGGTGCGGCCTACGCCACACTGATGGCCAACGGCGTCAACGCACTGCTGAGCGCTGCCATATTGTGGAGCGCGACAAATCGCCGTCTCTACGGGACCGGGAAAGCGATCTTTGCTCCTTGGTCGGAACTGCGCAAAGCGTTGGAAGTTGGGCTGCCCATGGGGCTTGGGCGATTTCATCGAGATCGCCTCGTTCTCGGCCTTCTTTGCCCTGATCGCCCGCCTGGGCACGGACATCCTGGCCGCAAACCAGATCGCCTTGCAGTACATGGGCATTTCGTTCACCGTGGGCGTAGCCATCGGCATGGCGACGGCCAGCCTGGTCTCCCGCTATCTTGGGGCGAAGCAGCCGGATGTGGCGGAAAAAGTCGCCTATCGAGCTGCGGGCCTGGCCATGCTCGGCATGGGGCTGATCGGCCTCTGCTACCTGATCGCCCCGGAGGCGCTCATGCGCGTCTTCAGCGATGAGCCGTCGGTTATCGAAGCGGGCATCACCATCCTGACATTGGTTGCGTTCTACCAGATCATCGACGCCGTGGGCATCGTGCTGGCCAACGCGCTCAACGGCGCCGGCGACACCCGCTTCACCATGTTCGCGCGCATGATCATGGCCTGGGGGCTGTTCATTCCGTTGGTCTGGGTGATGATCTATCCGCTGGGCATGGGCATCGGCGGCGCGTGGACGGCCGCTTTCAGCTATCTCGGCCTGCTGGCCGCCGTCTACTTCGTGCGCTTCCGGTCCGGGCGTTGGAAGACGATTGAGATCGGGTAGCGGGGCGAAAATAATAGAACGCGGATGACGCGGATTTTGGCGGATGAATACGGATTTCTCTTGATCTGTGGGTGGATTTGTAGGTCGTGCTGCTTCCCTACCTGCCGAATCGATCCTCACCAACGATCAGTCCCCTGCGTAGGGCACGCTACAGCCAAGCACTGCCTCGCTATGCCAGAATAATGCCAACTGCGGAAGGCTCTTGTGGCAAGGAGGTGGTTGTGGTTGTCCGGCTTCAGATGTTGGTCTTCATCGATTCAATGCTCGCCTTGCAGGTCGCAAACCTCTGAACGCAAGATGTCTTGCCGCCGGCATGGCACTGGCGAGGCACTGCTGCTCGCCGGGTGCGGACTGTTCCCGACTATGGTCGCCGCGCCCACCGCCCCGATTCCGCAGACGCCTCCGCCGCTGCCCTTCGCCGACAACCCCGATCCGACGCTCTGCGGCATTCCAACCCAGGATGATCGACGCGGCATCGCCCATGGCGAGATCGACGGCGAACTGGCCGGCCCCATCATCTATCTCTACGAAAGCCACGTTCGCCAACGCATTACCGGACAGATCTATCCCGGCGCTGAAGTCCAGATCCTCCTCAGCCAGAGCAATCCGACCCTCGACTACTACTTCGTGAAGACGGTCAACGTAGAGCCGCCTCAGGAGGGCTGGATCCCTGCGCCGTTCGTGACTGTCACGCCATGACCCATGTCAACCGCCAGGCTGACTATCGGCGAAGTCGTGGCTGCATAGCCTGCCGCAGATAGACCGCGGATTGGGCCGATTTGGCGGATATTTTTCGGATTTTTTCCGGCTGCATTCGCCTGATTCGCCTAATCCGCGGTCTATTCGGTCACGGCACGTATGGGTACGCTATATCTAACAATTTTCTGACACACCGCTTATGTAGCCTAGACGAAAACGCAGTACCATTATTCATAGATGGCGGCACGAAAGACCGCTGTCAACAGTCACATTTTTCGGGTATCTGTTAAAGGAGGACATACTCATGGCCACACTTACCAGATGGGATCCATTCCGCGAGATGATGGCTCTGCGCAGCACAATGGATCGCATGTTCGATGACTCGCTGCAGTCGATGAGGATGACGACGAGAGAGAATGGCGACACCGCCTTTTCCTTGGCGGTGGACGTGGCGGAAGACGAGAACGAATATACCGTTCGAGCGTCGACGCCCGGCATCGCCGAAGATGACATGGATATCACCATCGAGAACAATGTCTTAACGATTGCCGGTGAGTTCCAGTCTGAAGTCGAGAAGGAAGGCGCACAATATCTTGTGCGCGAACGCCGCACCGGTCAGTTCCGCCGCAGCCTCTCGTTGCCTGCAACCGTTGATGAGGAGGGAATCACTGCCAACTTTGACAGTGGCGTCCTGACGATTCATCTGCCGAAAGCCGAGGTTGCCAAGCCCAAGCGCATCGCGATTGAGAGCCACAAGACCATAGAGGCCAAGGCTTCGTAGCGGTTGGTTTGCGATTGCAGCAGTAGAAGACAGAAGCCCCGGCTGTGCACAGCCGGGGCTTCTGTCTTCTCACAACTGTCTTCTTAAACAAACTGTCTTCTTCAAACTGTCTTCTTCAAACGGTCTTTTCTTCGTTTTCGGTCACCACGTTGTAGATCACCGGCATCTGTCCCTTCCACCTGTTCCAGATCTCCTCGTCCGTGATCAGATCGGCCATGAAGTGGCCCACATTGATGCGACTGGTCACCCCAGGGTCGAAGATCGCGCTTCGAATCGGCGAAGGGTACACTTCGTACGGCAGTGACCTCGGGTTCGTCGAGCAGAGTTGTCCGGGCGAACCGCAGCCCATTCGATAACGCCGTGATTTTGGCCAATCTCGGTGCGCAGATAGTCGGCCGCTTGCTCGTTGTCCGCGTGGGGCGGCAATACCAGGCGCAGAAGCCCCGTGACGCTCTTCTGGCCGAACGAAATCGGCTCGTCGAGATCGCGGTTGCGGTTGCCGGTCGTGTTCATGAGCACATACTTGACCGGCTTCTGCGGATTGTTTGCCACGATGGCGTAACACAATCGACGCGTGGCATCGGTCACAAGTCTGCGCGGCTGGCCGTACATGCCCTTGAAGTTCAAGTTGTGCCCCAGACACGAAGCCACTGCGTCACAGCCGTCGACATATTGGGCCATCTCGGCGTCGCTGAGATCCAGGACGCTGGCTTGGATCACGGTCAAGTGTTGGTGATTCTTGAAAGCTTCGGGCAGATTGTCAGGCGAGCGCACGATGATCCTGACGTCTTCTCCACGATTGAGTAGCTGCTCTACCAGCAGCCGTCCTGTTGCTCCACTTGCGCCAACCACTAGGGTCGTCATTTTTTCTCTCCTTCTATCTGAGTCGTCGTGACTCATCTATGTCAAGAATGCGAGTCATCATGAACATAGGTTTTGCACTCGTAACGCTGCAGCTGATCACGGAGGACGTTTGGCCTACCAGCGTGATGGACCAATCATCTGCGGTACGCCTATGAATCCGTGCGGGTACTTTGCCGCCTCGGATCACGAGCCATAGGCCAAGCCCCAGTTCGCCGATAG
Source organism: uncultured Chloroflexia bacterium (assembly GCA_963698255.1). GTDB lineage: Bacteria > Chloroflexota > Anaerolineae > Caldilineales > Caldilineaceae > JAWKOK01. The sequence goes on from CAVOQD010000036.1 coordinate 197,714, forward strand.
TCATCGGCAAGATGAAAGCCAGTTCAATCATCTCCGTGTAGGCCTCATAGGTGGGCAGCAACAAATTCGCAGTGGGAACGATCAGGTACCCAAAGGCCGCGATGATCAGCAGTACGCCCAGAATGTTGGGAACGTAGTCTGACTTGGAAGACCAGGTAGCCGAGCAGCAGTAGGTGACATCCAAAGACCACCAGTCCAATGTTCCAGATGCCGTCGAACGCATTGAGAAAGAGCATCACCAAGGCGTACACCTGATCGGCTTCAAAAACGTCCAGGTAGTCAGCGCCGCCCAAGAGCAGTAGAACAGCAGCAAGACTGAGCAAGCCGGCGCCCAATATTGCTGCATAGGTCAGCCGCAGCCACGCCGTAAGCAGTGAGAGACTGCTGTTGGCTTCTTTGAGAAAGACATAGAGTCCCCAGGCCACGACGACATCCAGGATGAGGATGACCAGCCATCCGAAAACCCCGGCACGGAATAGCTTCTCCGAAGTTTTCAAGTTCGTGGTTGTTGCGGCGGCATCTCCCGGCACGATAAGGCTGTTGAAGACATAGCCGTAGGCGAATCCTGCGGTGACTGCCATGAGTATGATTGAGATCCCCGCAACGATTGCCGCTTTGCGTTGGGATACGTCGGCGATAGTTTTTGTCATTTTGTCATCTCCTATTCTATCTGATCTGAACTTCCATACGTTGCACGTTTGCCCGATTGAAGAGCGCAACTCCGCTGTAAGAACTGAATTCTGTCACAGATGCACACAGATTTGTACGGATGGGGCACGGATGTTTCCACCATTGCCCCGGAGCCAAGACTCCGCCTAAAACATCTGTGAATATCCGTCAATCATCTGTGGCTATCTGTGGCGAATTCTTTTTTTGCAGTGGAGCCACAGAGCATACCGAGATCAACGGCATCCCCGCATCGCGCACGGTTTTTAGCAAGCCGTGCAAGGCTGCCTGATCGACCACCGGGCCGGTCAACAGCGTGTCGCCGTTCTCTTTCAGTGTGATCTCCATGCCTTCAAACCGTGGGGCCCATCGGTCATTCAGATGGCCCTTGATGCGAATTTCGTAGACGCAAGACTCGCACTGCTCTTCCTCAGATGGATCTGGATTTTTCATCCTCATCTCCCTGTTGCTTGTCTTCCCAGGAACGAAGTTCCGCTCTCCTATCTTCGTTCGTTCCGTTGACCAGAGGATATCCGGGAATGTGGTGAGGCGTCATCACAACATGTGGTGATTCGGGTGGTGATTGATGTGAGGATCGGTGTGGTGAGCGATTGCTCGGGGCGTTGGGTTGAAAATGAAGAGGTCTGGCCAGGATTTTGGATATTTTTGAAAATTCGACACCGGTTGTCATTCCTCGCTGCGCTTCGGAATGACAGTTCGTGGCCGCCGGCTCCGATGTCAACTCGGTAAGATCCCAAGAATCACAAAAGCCCCGGCAGGTGTTTCAGAAAACAGGCCAGGGCTTCTGTGGGGCATCTTTGTCTATTCGTCAGACCAGATCAAGTTCCTCGGCACGGCGCACGGCCGCCCGGCGGCTGGTCACGCCGAGTTTGCTGTAGATGTTTTTGGTGTGGGTGCGCAGGGTGTTGAGCGAAATGGTCAGTTCGCGGGCGATTTCCGGGCCGTTCAATTCAGTCCTCAGCAACCTGAGCACCTCAAGTTCACGTTCGCTCAGCGGATCGATCAAGGGCTGGGCGACCGATTCTCTGACGGGTACTGCCTCCGCTGTTTCCCCAAAGGCAGCCCGCAGTCGACGCACATAGGCCGGGGCGATCCCCTCTTTGGCGGCCGCTCGCAGCAGATCTGCCATGGGCGGGCCTTCATCGACAAAGACGCGCACATAGTCCTCCGGCTCTGCCAACGCCAGGGCTCGTTCCAGAGCGCCCAGAGCGAGACCGGTGTCGCCCTGTTCCTGATGGGCAAGCGCCTGGAGCACCAGAATTTCGATCACGCTGCCTGCCCGATCCCCCGCTTCCGCCGCCTTCAGGAGACGGGCCAACAATCCCAACGCTCTGTCGATGGCCTTGTCCATCCTGGCGTCCTGATCCTGGGCAATGAGAACTCGTGCCAGGGTGATGTGCTCGAACTCGCGCAGGTAGGAGAGATCGTCGTCCACCGAAAGACCCTGCTCGCGCGCCCAATCCAGCGCTTCCGTCAGCCTGCCCTGTTTGATCCAAACCCGCGCCCTGAGCGCGGCCACGGGACGCAGGTTGGGGACCGGGGTCGGGTAGTAGAGGCGCTCCGCCTCGTCGAGCAGAGCCAGGGCGCCATCCAGATCGCCCTGGCTCTCCTTGCGCTTTGCCTGGGCAAGGCGCAGTCGATACGGCCAATCCGCCAAGGCTGCTTGCTCGCCTAGCGCCTCACTTCTCTGTAGATACCGGCTGGCAGCTTCCGCATCACCCTGTTCACGGCGCAGTTCACTCAGCCCAAAATAGAGATCCGCCGTGCCCCGAACCATGGCTCCGCCCTGTTCCGCCACAACCTGCAATGCCTGCTCATAGGTGCTGACCGCCGCGTGCAGACGCCCCTGGGCAATTCTGATATCAGCCAGGCCGTAGGTGCCGCTGATGGCAAAAGCGATGCTGCCCGCCATCTGGAACCCCGTCATGGCATCGGCCAGAGCTCGATGGGCGGCCTCCAGGTCTCCGCGCTGCCAGTAGGCAAGCCCCAATAGCGACGCCGCCGGCCCACGCCGGACATAGTCATCCTCCGGCAGTAGAGCGAGCGCCCGCTGCGCGTGTACAACGCTGCCGGGCAGGTCGCCAACCGTTTGGGCAATGTAGGCGCGGGCGGTGGCGATCGACGCGGGCAGCGTGTCAAACTGATCGTGGTCGGCCACGATCATTCCGGCCACTTGGGTATCGGGTTGCTCACCTTCGTCTGTATCGCTATCCAGCCAGCGTTCGGCATCCCGCAACCATGACTCAGCCGCCTCCACCTCGCCGTCATTCAACAGCGCCCAGGCATAGGCAACGCAGAGCACGGGCCTGGTGCGCACCAGTTCGTCCGGCAGAACCCTCGCCCAGGCGAGCCACGGTTTGGATCGGAAAGCGCCGTCCATTGCCGGCCAAATCAACTCGATCAGATCCGCCGCCCGCTCGAATGCCTGAGCCGCCAACGCGTGGTCGATGGCATCTTCGGGCAGATCGTTGCGCTCGTACCACGCACTGGCCCGCAGGTGGAGGATGGGCGCCAGATCGGGCTGTTCTTCCAGCAAATGTGTCTTGAGTACGTCGGCAAAAAGGTGGTGATAGCGATACCACTGACGCCGGTCATCGAGCGGAATCACAAACAGGTTGCCGTGCTCCAGGGCCGGCAACAGCCCCTGGCCATCTTCCTGACTCGTGACGGCCGCGCACAGCGGGCCGCACAATCTGCCGAGGATTGAGGTCTGTACCAGGAAGTTGCGCAGATGGTCGGGTTGGCGTTGCAGAACCTCTTCCACCAGATAGTCGAGGATGAAACTGTGGCTGCCGGCGAAGGCCTGAACAAAAGCGACGGTATCCTCCCGTCCTTGCATGGAGAGAGCGGCTAACTGGAGACCGGCGATCCAGCCTTCGGTGCGGGCTTCCAGGGCGACGATCTCGTCTGTCGAAAGGGTGAGACCCATGGCCTGGTTGAAAAAATCGGCGGCCTCGTCGGGGGTGAAGCGCAGGTCATTGGCGCGCAGTTCGGTCAATTGGCCGCGGGCGCGGTAGCGGGCCAGGGGCAGCGGCGGATCCTCACGGCTGGCCAGCACAAGGTGTATCTGCGGCGGCAGGTGCTCGATCAGAAAGATCAGGGCATCATCGACCGCTGTGGCATCGATCACGTGGTAGTCGTCCAGGACGAGGGTGAAGGGAGCCGGCAGCGCAGCGATCTCGTTGATCAGCGTCGTCAGGATCGACTCGGTCGACGGCGGCTGCGGCGATTGGAGCAGCGCCATCGCCTCTTCACCAAGTGTCGACGCGGTCTCGCCGGCGCCGCTCTGTTCAAGCGTCTGCAACGCCGCCACGAGATAGGTCAGGAATCGTGTGGGATCACTGTCCGTCTCGTCCAGCGACAGCCAGGCGGCCGGTCGCTGGCCCGTGGCGATCCACTCGCTGATCAGCGTGGTCTTGCCGAAGCCGGCTGCGGCCGAAACAAGGGTCAGTTTGCGATGTTGGCCCGCGTTGAGCCGTTCGATCAGGTGTGTGCGCGGAATACCGTCAGGTCTTGGCCGCGGGATATAGAGCTTGGTGGTTAAGATCGGGATAGACATAGGCTCATGATACTGCACGCAGCCATGGTCACGAAACCGGGTGTAGGAACCTGCCGGATTGAGAATGGATGGACCGCGGATTAGACGGATGTGGCTGATAAATGCCGATAATATCAGAAAAATCCGGCGGTTTCGGCCTAATCCGCCGCATCCGCGGCCTATCTCTTGGTCTCGCCAACAGACCGCTAGGGCAGGCGATAGAACCTCCGCGCATTCTGCCGAAAGAGTTTGTCCTGCGCCTCCGCACCCAGATCCGCCGTCGCCCAGACCAGCGTCTCGACCCATTCCACATAGGTCGTCGCCAGCAGCGAGACCGGCCAGTCGCCGCCGTACATGACGCGGTCGATGCCGAAGGCATTGATGACGTGGTCGATGTAGGGCTTCAGGTACTCGCGGGTCCAGGCCTCTCGGTCCGCCTCGGTGGCCATACCCGAGATCTTGCAGGTGACATTGGGGTACCCGGCCAATTGCGTGATCTGCGCGGCCCATGGCTCCATCACGCCGGCCTTGATGTCCGGCTTGGAGATGTGATCGAGCACGAACGCTACATCTGGGCATTGATCCACCAGTGCGATCACATCGCCGAGTTGGTGGTGGACGCTGCAGATGTCAAAGCTGAAGCCGTATTCCGGCAGCAGTTTCACGCCCTCGACAAAGGCCGGCTGGATCGAGAACCCGGCCGGCTCGGACTGGACCATGCGGCGAATGCCCTTGACCAATGGTCGAGCCGCCAGCGCGGCCAGATGCTCACGCACGGCCTGGCCCTGCTCCAGCGAGGCCGAGGCGACGATGGCCTGGATGCGCGGCTCCTGCGCGGCCAGCGATGTGACCCAGTCGACCTCGGCCAATGACTGGTCCGCATCGCACCCGGCCTCGACAAAGACGATCCCCTCCAGGTTGAGTGAGGATGCCTGCTCCGCGACGTCGCTCGGCAGATGCGCGCCGCCGATGGCGGTCGCATTGGCCAGCCAGCGGTAGGGCAAGATTGTCCGGATCCCAGAAGTGTACGTGGGTGTCGATAATGGAGACGAGCGTGGATGATTGCATGGTTTTCCTCTTCGATCTGTAGTTTTCTGGAGTAGTACAGGATAGACCGCGGATGTGACGGATTAGGCGGATGACCGCGGATTTTTTAAGATTAATCCGGCTTTTATCCGCCTAATCCGCGTCATCCGCGGTCTATTGCTTTTCCTCAACCGGGCTCAACAACGGCTCGCCCTTCAGCCCGGCCAGCAGGTTGTCGGCGCCTCGCTGGACCATGCCGTTGCGTGTGCGATGCGTGGCGCTGCCGAGATGGGGCGTGATCACGACGTTGTCCATGGTCAGCAGCGGATGGTCGCGCGGCAGCGGCTCCGGCTCGGTCACGTCGAGGGCAGCGCCCGCGATCCAGCCGGCTTGCAGCGCCTCGACCAGCGCCTCGTGGTCGACCACGCCGCCGCGCGCCATGTTGATCAGGAAGGCCGTCTCCTTCATCTGGCGCAATTCGTCGCGCCCGATCATGTTGGCGGTCTCGTCGGTCATGGGCACGTTGAGCGTGACGAAATCCGACTGGGCCAGCAGCTCGGGCAGCGTGGCGTAGACCGCGCCCAGACTCCTCCTCCCCTTGCAGATCGCGTTTTCGATTGTGATAGAGCACGGGCATGTCGAAACCACGCGCCCGCTTGGCCACCTGCTTACCGATAGCCCCCATGCCCACGATGCCCAGCGTCGAACCATGGACTTCGAAGCCATTGAGCATCAGCGGATCGTAGACCGTGAACTCGGGGCTGCGCGCCAGATGGTCGCCGGTGACGACATTGCGGGCCACGGCCATCAGAATGGCGAAAGGTCAGGTCCGCAGTGGCGCCGTCGACGAAACCGGGCGTGTTGCCGACGGCAATGCCGCGGGCCGCAGCGTCGGCGATGATGATGTGATCCACGCCCACGCCGGTGTTGCTGATCACGCGCAGGTTGGGCATGGTGTCCATCACCGCGCCGTCGATCAGCGGATGGCCCATCAGCCACAGCCCCTCAGCAGCTTGCAGCAGCGCCGGATCGGTCTCGTCGCCACGCCAGACCGAGAGTTCGATCTGGTCGCCGGCCATGGCCAGGTAGGCTTCGGGCGGCTGGATGTTGCAAAGCACTTGAAACGGCATGTGGATCTCCTTTCGTCGAAAACTCGCTGCGATTCAGCCTACCGCAGATAGACCGCGGATCGGGCTGATTTGGCGGAAAAAGCCGGATACTTTTTGGATTCTATTCCGGTTTCGTCCGTGTGACCCGCCGAAATCCCAGTCGATCGGGTCACTGCCCGTAAAGCCATCCCGATATCAAGAAAAATCCGCGAAAATCAGTCTCATCCGCCTAATCCGCGATCTATCGGTACCGCATGATCCAAAACTGCTCAAATCAGATCCGAACTGCTGCCCGGCTCCTGCGGCGTGCGGTAGACGCCGTCGGTCACCTCGGCCGGCTGCACAAAGTGTTGGCGCAGATGGGGGATGTACTCCAGGAAGATGGCCTCCTGCCCCAGGGCGATGTGATTGAAAAGCACAAGGTGCTGGTGGATCTGCCCCATGTCGCCCACGTGGGGCACGACGGGCAGGCCGAACTTGCGCGCCAGCAGGCTGACCGTGAGATACTCGCTGATGCCGCCCACGCGTGTGCAGTCGACCTGGACGAAATCGACCGCGCCGGCCTGCATGAAGTTCTTGAACAACACCCGATGCGAGACATGTTCGCCCAGCGCGATCTTGATGGGCGAGATGGCCCGAGCCAGCGTCTGATGGGCCAACACATCGTCGGGATGGGTCGGCTCCTCGATCCAGAAGGGGGACATGTCGGCCAGGTCCAGCGAGATGCGGATGGCCTTGGGCAACGTCCAGCTCTGGTTGGCGTCGAGCATGACCCGCGCCTGGTCGCCGGCGGCCTCGCGCACCATGTAGGCCCGCCGGATGTCTCGCTCGGCTCTCGGCCGAGCCGACCTTGAGCTTCATGGCGTCAAAGCCGGCATCGACCGCAGCCTTGACGTTGTTCTTGACCAGTTCGTCGCTGTAGCCAAACCAGCCGATGGACGTGTCGTAGCCGGGATAGCCCGCAGCCAGGATGCCTTCTCGCTCGGACCGCCCTGGGGCGTTGCCGGCCAGCAGCGCCAGGGCATCCTCACGCGTCATCACGTCTTCCAGATAGCTCAGATCGAGCAGATCCACCACCTGCTCGGGCGACAGATCGAGGAGCAGACGCCAGAGCGGCAGACCTCGTGCCTTGGCCCAGAGATCGAAGCAGGCGTTGGTGATGGAGGCCAGCGCCAGATGGACCATGCCCTTGTGCGGACCCAGCCAGCGCCAGCGCGGATGATCGGCGATGGCCTTGAAGACGACGCCAAACTCGGCCATCAACGCTTCAATCTCGCGACCGACCAACGGCAGAGCCATCTCCTCGATCATGCGACAGATCTCGCCGTTGCCGTCGCCCAGCGTGAAAGCCAGCCCGGTTCCCACAAGACCGTCGTCGCTCTCCAGCAGCGTGACCGCATACGAATAGACCGGGTCCGTGTGGATCGAATCAGTGCCCTCGCCCGGCTTCAGCGGATAGCGGGCGTCGCGGGTGTTGATGCGGGTGATTGTTGTCATGGCTCCTCATTCGTGTTGATGTAAGTATGGGCGACTATCATAGCAGCTTCTCTATTGGGTGCTGCCTTATTAATTTATCGAAAACATTCAGACGCTCGGCATCAAGTATCGACCATCTACCCATACCGTATCAATACCTTGCCCGTGCGCCCGGCGGCAAACTCCCGAAAGGCGACATCCGCCTCAGCCAGCGGATAGCGATCCGTGATCAGGCTCCCCACCGGCAGCCCTTCTCGATAGAGCGCCAACATCGGCGCAAACTCGCAGAAGTGGTAGAACCACGAGCCCACGGCCGTGATGTCGCGGCGGATGAAGTGCTCGGACGGCGACAGCTCGACGGCCGGCTGCTCGCCGTTCAAAACCACCGTGCCACCGGTACGCACGGCAGCAAAGCACTGCAAGCAGCGTCTGCGGGCGGCCCGCCGCCTCCAGGCAGACATCGGCGCCGCGTCCGTCGGTCAACGACAGGATCGTCTCGACCGGATCGTCGTTGCGCGCGTCGATGGTCTGGGCAGCGCCCAGGCCACGCGCCAGTTCCAGCCGCGTCGGCGAAACATCGACGGCGATCACGCGGCGGCCCAGGTAGCGCTGCATCATCGTGTTGCCCAGGCCGATGGGACCGACGCCGAAGACGGCGACGGTCGAGATCGACGGATCGGCGATCTTGGTCGATGTGTGATAGGGCACGCCCAGGCCGTCGCCGGCCAGCAGTACGCCGGCCTCCCAGGGCACGTCGTCGGGCAGAGGATGGCAGGCATTGGCCGCGATCAGGATGCGCTCGGCGTGCATGTTGCCGTAGAAGCGCCGGTCCGGGCACCAGGTGTAGCGGCCGGCGGCGCATTCAGCGCACTGTCCGCAGCCGGCGATAGCGCTCAAGCCCACGCGTTGACCGACGTGCAGCGTGGTCACGTTGGAACCCAACACGGCAACCGTGCCCGCCGCTTCATGGCCGCCGTTGCCGGCTGAACCGTCCGGCCCGCGATAGCCGTGCAGTTCGCTGCCACAGAGGGCCGAGACAACGGTCTCGATAACAACCTCATCGGGGCCGGGCGTGGGGTCGGGCGCTTCGATCACGCTGACCCTGCCGTTGCCTTCCAGTTTCATCATTCGCATCGGGATGACTCCTGTCTTCTGTTGTACTGCGGCATTCATGCCGCAAAGCCGAGCTCAGGCAAAGCATCGTCTTGCGGCATGTTGAAGGTTGAGACAATACAACGGAAAAACGTAGGTGCGGTTTGCAACCGCACGAACTTCGGAAATTTTGGATCGTTCGGGAATCGTGCGGTTTCAAACCGCACCTACGTTTGTCTGCGGCATGAATGCCGCACTACGGAAGCGGAAACACCTCATCCAGCACCACCGGCGCGCCAAGTGCGATAGACCGCTTGATCCCGGCCTCGAATTGGAGTTCACGCAGCCCGGCTAAGCCCGGCACCGGCGGCGGATCGCCGGCCCGGATCGATTCCAGGTAGGCGTTGACCGAACTGCCGAAGGAAGCCCGGTACTGGTCCCAACGCGAGACATCGCGGGGCAGATCGTAGACCTCATGCATGCCGGTGCGATAGTCAAGGACCTCCATCGATCCGTCCAGGTCGCGCATGCGGACGCGGCCATGTTCGTAGGCGAAGGTCAGTTCGTAGAGCGGCAGCTTGAAGTCGATGTCACATGTGCCGACGATGGTTCCGGTGGCATCGTTGGCCAAACGCACGGCCGCGGTCACGGCTGTCACGTTCTCGCTGCCCATGCACGGCCCCGGCTGTCCGCTGGCCAAGGCAGTGATCACCTCAGCCGGTCCCATGAAGTCGAGCACCAGGTCGATGCAGTGGCTCCAGCAGGCGTAGTGGACCAGTCCGGTGAAATGAACCGGTCGGCCGAAGTCACGCTCGGCCAGGATTGCCTTGGCCTTGCGCGTCTGCTCAAAGAAGCGATAGTTGAAGACCATGGCCGTCTCGGTTCCTGCAGACGCGGCTCGCTGGAGCAATTCCTTGCCCTTGGCAAAGTCGTCCTCGCCCACATCGGCCTGGCCGCGCATGGCCACCAGCGGCTTTTCGAAGAAGACGCGTCTTGGTTTGAGGGGCAACAGAGCGTCCGTGACCTGGTAGCGGTCGGTCTCCATGGTCAGGATGAGCACAGTGTCGGGATCGTCTTCCATCAGTTCGGCGATAGAGCCGGCGACGCGTCCGCCGTACTTTTCGGCCATGGCCTGGGCCTTGGCCGGCGTGCGGTTGTAGTAGCTGAGGACGACGTCGTCGTTCTTGACGATGTGGGGGAGATAGTTCTGGTCGGCTACCTTGCCGGTGCCGATGATGGCGACGCGGATTGTCATAGTGGGACTCCTTTGATTTGCGCTTCGTCATAGCAGACTTGAGCTTGCTCCATGACCTCGTCGCGGAAGTAGTCGCTGAGGAAGCGAGGGGTGTTCAGATCCACTTGGCGACCAAGCAGATGGCTCAATTCAGATTGCATCGAGAAAAATTCGAATCCGGGTGTGAATGCCGGATCGAATTCGACAAGAACGTCAATATCGCTATCGGCGCCAAAATCGTCGCGGATAACTGAGCCAAAAAGGGACAGCTTGCGGATATGATGCCGACGGCAGAACTCCTCGATCTGGTTTTCGCTCACGCCCAAGGAAGACAGTTCCACGGACAATCCCTCCATGCGAACTCGGTGTTCCAATCGGATAGTACAAGTATAGGTAACCTTGTCGATACGTGCAATCGCAGTGAAAGAAACAAACCCAGTCGAGGCCCAATAAGTGTCCAGAAACAACTTCCCGGTTTCGTTCGTAGTAACCGCTTCAGCGGTCTGGACGGCTTTGGCGTCACTACGAACTTATTATCGGCCCCTCACTAAGATACTCCGTCACCCTGAGCGGGTACACGGCGACTGATCGATGTGCACAAATGATCAACGAAGGGTCTCGAGGTTGCACCAACAGATTCTTCGCTGGCCTGTCAACAAATTCGGTGTATTGGCGCGAACACGCTCAGAATGACAGACCCGCGCTGAGCGCATCTTGTTTCTTGCAGTATTTGCGAAGCCGCGCTTTGTCGGGTACTCAGAATAACTGACGCCGATCCAACTGGCTGGATCGGCGTCTGCTTCGCTTCGGTTTTGTACCGACTCGCTATATCGAAGACAGGGTGAGTTCGGGGACCGTCGACAGGACGAAAAGCATTGCTACTCCATCACCCTGTCACCCCCTCACCCCTCACTATCTCTACACCCCCGCGCGATTGCGCATCAGAATCTCCCCCGTCGCCTGGCGCGTGGTCGGCACGTGGCCGGCCAGGGGCAGGATGCGCTCGTGCAGCGTGTCGATGATCCACTCCGTCTGGGGGAAGAAGCCTTCCTCCAACTCGGCCGGCCGGCGTGATCCAGTTGCGGGCGCCGACCACGGCCACCGGGCCGTCCAGGTAGTCGAAGGCCAGTTGGCTGATGTTGGAGGCCATGGTGTGCATGAACGATCCGCGCTCGCAGGCGTCCGAGGCCAGCAGCACCTTGCCCGTCTTCTTGACCGACTCGACAATCGGGCCGTAGTTGAGCGGGTTGATGAAGCGGGCGTCGATGACCTCGGCGCGACAGACCGTGCTTTTCTGCCAGCATCGTCGGCGGCTTCCAGCGCCCGGTAGAGCGTGGCGCCGATGGTGACGATGGTGACGTCGCTGCCGGCGCGGCGCACGGCCGGCTCGCCCTCGGGCACTTCGTAGTAGTCGGTGGGCACGCCGCCCTCGACCAGCGTCTCCGGTTCGGGATAGAGGCGCTGGCTCTCGAAGAAGACCACCGGGTCGGTGCCGCGCAGGGCCAGGTTGAGCATGCCCTTGGCGTCGTAGGGCGTGGCCGGGAAGAAGACCTTCAGCCCGGGAATGTGGGCGCACGATGGAGGTCCAGTCCTGGGAATGCTGCGCGCCGTACTTGGCGCCGACCGAGACGCGCAGCACCAGGGGCATCTTCAGCACGCCGGCCGACATGGACTGCCACTTGGCCATCTGGTTGAAGATCTCGTCGCCGGCGCGGCCCATGAAGTCACAGTACATCAGCTCGGCCACGACCCGGCCGCCGCTGATGGCGTAGCCCACGCCGCGCCCACGATGGCGCCCTCGGAGATCGGCGAGTTGAAGAGACGATGGTAGGGCAGACATCTCGGTCAGCCCGCGATAGACGCCGAACGCGCCGCCCCAGTCCCGGTTCTCCTCGCCGATAGGCGACCATGGTCGGGTCCTCGTAGAAGCGATGGATCATGGCCTCAAAGAGCGCCTCGGCATAGGTCAGGCAGCGCAGCTTGGGCAGGGGCTTGCCGCTCTCGTCCAGGCCGAAGCGGTTCTTGGCGAGCGTCGCGCTCAGGCGACTCTCCTCCGGCGGCATCAGCACCTCCGGCTCGCCCTCGGCCATGCGTTCCTCGGGCGTGTTGGAGAACATCATCTCGCCGATGTCGTCGCGTGAAGCCGTTGACCCGAGGGCGAGATGTCCAGGCGAGATGGCCGCGTCCAGCACCCGCGAGCAGCCGTCGCCACGATCTCGTCGTGATCGCCGTCCAGCCTGACCGTCGTCGGCCACGGTCGTTGGCCAGCAGATACTCACCGATAGCCGATGATCGAGTCCTGCTCGCGCCAGAGGTCCAGCTCTTCCTTGGTGCGATAGGCCATGGCGTCGGAGGGCGAGTGGCCGGAGAAGCGATAGGTGATGGTGTCGAGCAGCACCGGGCCGCGGCCCTCGGCCAGGATCTTGCTGCTTGCGCTCGATGGCATCGGCCACGGCCAGCGGGTTGTAGCCGTCGACGCGCTCGGCGTGCATGGCCTCCGGGTTGACGCCCAGGCCCACGCGGGCCAGCACGCCAAAGCCCATGGTCTCGCCCACCGGCTGGCCGCCCATGCCGTAGAAGTTGTTCATGAAGTTGAAGAGCATGGGCGGCGCGCCGCCGATCTCCTCGGGCCAGAGCGTGCGATACTGGTCCATGGCCGCAAGCATCATGCCTTCCCAGACGGGGCCGCAGCCCATGGAGGCGTCGCCGATGTTGGCGATGACGATGCCCGGCTTGCGGTTGATGCGCTTGAAGAGCGCCGCGCCCACGGCGATGTCGCCCGAGCCGCCGACGATGGCGTTGTTGGGCATGACGCCGAAGGGCGGGAAGAAGGCGTGCATGGAGCCGCCCATGCCCTTGTTGAAGCCGGTGGCGCGGCCGAAGATCTCGGCCAGCGTGCCGTAGAGCACGTAGTCGATGGCCAGGTCGCTTGACGCTGCCGCTGTCGGAGAACTGCTCGACCACGCGCAGCGGCGCGCCGCCCATGTAGCTCTCCATGATGGTCTGTCAGCGCGTCGTCGCTCAGCTTCTCGATGGCCGACAGGCTCTTGGCCAGGATCTCGCCGTGGCTGCGGTGGGAGCCAAAGATGAAGTCGTCGGGCGTCAGGTTGTAGGCCTGGCCGACCACGGCCGGCTTCCTGGCCGATGGAGAGATGGGCCGGGCCGCGTGTGGTTGTACTCGATGCCCTCGTAGACGCCCTCCTTCTTGATGCGGTCGAGCATGGTCTCGAACTCGCGGATGATGACCATGTCGCGGTAGATGCGGCGCAGATTCTCGGCTCCATACTTGGCGATCTCAGCCGCCGGGTCGGAGACGTAGACGTTGATGGGAATTTCAGGGGCGGTCAGAACCGCCGGTTTTCGGACTTCAGTTGGGTCGATTGTGATTAGCTTGGTCATTGATTATTTGCCCTTTTTCTGATGCTGCTTGCTACGTGCTGCTTGCTGCGTGATGTTTTTTGAGAAGTTGCTTGCGGAATTGGTTCTTCTTGATTTGAAGAACGTTCGAAGTGCAGTGCTACTTGCTGCTCGGAATCCTCACGCAGCAAGTAGCAAGCAGCAAGCAGCGTTTTTCTACACTGCCAACAACAACTCAATCCCTGCGATCCCATTCGCCAGCGTCTGCAAGAAACGCGCAGCCGGCGCGCCGTCGACGACCTGGTGGTTGATGGTCAACGAGAGACCGATGTGCGGGACGAATTCAACAGTTTCGCCAACCTGTACCGGCTTGAGGTTGATGTTGCCCACGCCCAGGATGCCGACCTGGGGCGGGTTGAGCACCGGGGTGAAGTTCTCGACGCCGAAGGCGCCCAGGTTGGTGACCGTGAAGGTGCCGCCGGTCAGTTCGTCGGGCGTGATGCGGCTTTCGACGCAGGCGACGGCCAGCCGTTTGGCTTCGACGGCCAGGTCACGCAGGCGTAAGCGTGTCGGCATAGCGCACGGTCGGCACCATGAGCCCGCGGGGCGTATCCACGGCCACGCCGAGATGGACGTGGCTGTATTGATGCAGCATGTCGCCTTCGAAGAGTGCGTTCAGGCTCGGGATATTGGGGCAGCGTGCGCGACACGGCCAGCAGAATCAGGTCGTTGATGGTCACGCCCTGCAGGCCCAGCGCTTCCGGGCTGGCCTTGAGGCGCTTGCGATAGGCCAAAATGGCCCGGGCATCGGCCGAGGCGTTGAGCGTGAGCTGGGCCGTGGTCTGCAGCGAGTCCAACATGCGCGAGGCGATGACGGCGCGGATGCCGCGGACGGGGGTGGAGGTGACTTCGTCAGCGGGGGGCGTGGAGCGGGGTGCGTGTTGGGTTTCGAGAGTCGCTTCTGAACTCGCCCCTCGCCCCTCGCCCCTCGCCACCAAGTCTCTCTTCGTCACTCGACCACCTGGTCCTGTCCCGCTTCCCGCGGCCTCAAACTCACCGCTCTCTACCATGGCTTTGGCCACCGGGGTCAGCTTGGGCATGCTTGCCAGCGCGGCCTCCACGTCTCGTTCGATGACGCGGCCGCCGGGGCCGGTGCCGGCCAGCGGGGCTGTGTCCAAACCTTTGCGTTGGGCCAGCTTGCGGGCACGGGGGGAGATGGCTTGATCGCCATCGACCGTAGGCATAGCTTGCCCTGCACCTGCCTGCGTCTCTGTCGCCGATACGGGGGCAGAAGCAGGTTCCGTCTCCACTTGATCTGCTCTTGGTGCTGGGCTCTGCGCATCTGCGGCGGCGTTCGGATTCAAGTCACCGAATGCTTCGCCCGGCTCGCCGACCGCAGCGATGTTGGTTTTTACCGGCACCTCGTCGCCGACCTCGAAAAAGAGGCCCAGCAGCGTGCCCGCGGCCGTGCTCTCCACCTCCATGACGGCCTTGTCGGTCTCCACTTCGCAGAGCGCATCGCCCTCTGCGATCACGTCACCGACGGCCTTCTTCCAGCCGACGATGATGCAACTTTCCACACTGTTGCCCATCTTGGGCATGATGATTGGTGTTGGCATGGTTGGGTTTGAGTCCTTTTTGTTCGAATGAGTCAGTGCTGCGTACTGCGTAATAACGTACTGCGTAATATTGGTGTCAAGAACAAATATCCAAATTGGGAACTGCTGCATGCTCAGAGCGCTCAATTCACGGGAAGTGATTCCTCCCGGAGACCTTACGCAGTACACATTACGCAGTACACATTACGCAGTACTTCCTTCTTTCCCCTCCGGCGCCTCCACATCCCGGATCGACTCTAGCACTCGGGTCGGCTGGTAGGGGAACTGGGCGATGTCATCAGGCTGAGTGACGCCGGTGAGCACGAGGTAGGTGCGCATGCCGGCGTTGATGCCGGCGACGATGTCGGTGTCCATGCGGTCGCCGATCATGATGGTCTCCTCGGAATGGACGCCCAGGTAGTTGAGCGCGGTGCGCATCATCAGCGGGTTGGGCTTGCCCACGAAGAAGGGACTCTTGCCGGTGGCCGCCTCGATGAGCGCGGCCATGGCCCCGCAGGCGGGCACGATGCCGCGCTCGCTCGGCCCGGACGGGTCCGGGTTGGTGGCGATGAAGAGCGCCCCGCCCAGGATCAGGCGAATGGCCTTGGTGATGATCTCCAGGCTATAGCCGTGGGTCTCGCCCAACACGACATAGTCGGGTTCGTGGTCGGTCATGATGTAGCCGATATCGTGGATGGCCGACGTCAGCCCGCTCTCGCCGATGACAAAGGCCTTGCCTTCGGGGCGTTGCGAATGCAAAAACTGCGCCGTCGCCATGGCCGAGGTGAAGATGCGCCGCGTGGGAATATCGAGCCCGTTGGTCTGAAGGCGATGCGCCAGGTCGCTGGGCGTGTAGAGCGGGTTGTTGGTGAGCACGAGATATTCGACGCCATTGGCGTTCAACTGGTCGATGAACTCGGGCGCGCCCGGAATCGGCGTCCGCCCGCGCACGAGCACGCCGTCCATGTCCATGAGGATGTTCTTGATCGGATTCAATGTTTTTCTATTCCTGTGATGAGTGTACAGATACGTCTTTGATAGACCGCGGATGCGGCGGATTAGGCGGACAAACCCGGATTTTTTCTTTGGACTTAATCCACGGAAATTCGCCTAATCCGCCGCATCCGCGGTCTATCATTTCATACAATCTCTATCTCAATTCCGATATCACGCGCACGTTGTACCAGGTCTGCGGGTGCGTCGGCATCGGTGATGACGGCGTCGATCTCGTCCAGTGCCGCGAACGAGGCCAGTCCGATCTGGTTCCACTTGGTCGAGTCGAGCACAGCGACAACCCGGCGGCACTTGCCCACCATGGGACGCTTGAACGCCGCCTGTTCGGCGTTGACATCGGTCAGCCCTTCGGGATCGCTGATGCCGTGGGCGCCGAAAAACCCGGTCTGGATATTGTATCGTTCCAGCCAGGCTAGACCCTCGACGCCAACCAGGGACGCGGTCTCTTTCTGCAACGAGCCGCCGGACATGACGACCTCAACGCCGGGCGCATCGACCAATTCCTGGGCCACGGCCAACGAATTGGTGACCACGGTGACGTGTCGGCGATCTTTCAGATGCTGGGCAATGGCCAGCGAGGTACTGCTGGAGTCCAGGTAGATGGCGTCGCCGTTGGCGACCATGGCCGCGCCTGCGCGGCCGATGCGACTCTTCTTGGCGACCTGCTGCTGACGTCGCATGGCCAGCGCCAGTTGCGACAAACCCGCTCTGGCCGGAACCGCGCCGCCGTGGGTGCGCACGACCAGATTGCGCTCGGAAAGCGCCTGGAGATCGGCGCGGATGGTCACCTCGGAGACGCCAAACTGGCGACTAAGTTCGGCCACTGATACGCGGTCCTCAGCCTGGATGAGATCAAGAATAGCCTGGCGTCGTTCTTCGAGATAGAGATCTTGGGTCGCCTGGACGTCCATCAGTTCCTCTTTGCTTCGTTCACTTTCGAGTTCTTTCACTTTAGCGCAAAAGGAAGACTGTGTCAATCTTTACGCAAGACAACATCGGCCATACACTCAGCGATCTGCGCTCGATCAAAAAGATCCCGGTCACACTGTCTATGACCGGGATCTTTTTGATTGGGTGTTGCGCTATGCAGTACGAACGCTACAGGCTGGATGAGGCAGCGATTCGCCTGGCCTATTCCCCCGATACTTGGGGCAAATAGATTACGGCGCCCGCCTCGGAGCCGTTCGGCGATTGGAGGCCGTAGGGTGAGGTAAGCTGATTGGCGAAAATCAGAGGGAAGTGGGTCTTATGGAACGTATGTGGTGCAAACTGACTTCCAAAAAGATCGACGCTGCCATGCTTTGATAGGCAGGAATCTTCCCGCAAGGCGTTGTCGCTGACCACATACATTCCTGAAGAACCCGGAAAGCACTCAGTGCCTGCTACGACACGGGGCCAAACCCAATGCAAAGCGTGGGCCTTACTCTCCACCCAGTTTTCGACCGGCGGCTGTGACATCAAACAAGACAGACGAACGGCCAACGCCAAGCCCTGACAGTTCATAACTGGATCGCATACAGCCCTTTTGTTCCAAGACTCTCAGCATGTTGTACGCGCTGATCGTGCTGACCCCAAGTTCATCTGCCAACGCAGAATAATGAACGGGTTCGCCCGAGTTTTCCGCCTGGAGCCTAATCATATGTTGTAGATACTGGCGTTGGCGTCCTGTCAATTTGATCACATTCACTCCTCGATAGGTGCTAGGCCGAATGGGATTCAGCACTGGATATCTCCTCCCCTTCATAAGACAACAGACGACTGAATCGCCGCCATAGTCTGCAAAATTTATTTCTATAATATCTTGTCAAATTATATAGGTTATTGGTCTCAATACTGGTCTCAATTATGGCCGAATGGGGTCTCAGAATCGCCAGGTGCGGTCCTAATATTAAGAAACTTAGGACTTCCCGAGATCTAAAGGAGGACAATATGCGTGCATTTTCCCAACAAATAAAGGATGCGGCATTTTTCGATCCGATTTCTATGGCTGTCCCTCATGGTCGATAGATCGTTGCAATCTGTATCTCTGGATACATCCCTCATCTATACATTGATTCATGGCGGTCAGCATCTCGCCCATGTAAGCTTGGGGCGAACCAATACTACTCGGTATGCCGTTGACATTAGCTGAATGAAACGATGGGTGGAACAGTGGGGAGTGAACAGGAACCGATTCGAGTCGTTCTCTTGGCCAATCAACCGCGCATGTTCCGCGAGATGCTGCATCGCGCTCTCGACAAGATACCCGGCTCCCAGTTGATTCTGGAGACCGAAAGGCCGCAACAGGTACTGAGTATTCTGGCGCGTGTAGAGGCTGACTGGTTGATTGTCACCCTTACCGCAAAGGGGAAGCTGCCGAAACTAGTGGAGGAAGCGATTGAGCAAAACCCATCGCTCTCTGTACTTGGGTTCTCTGAAGATATCGGCCATGTTGAAGTTCAGATGAAAATGCATAGCAACGAAGACCGGGAACGCCGGCATTACTTGCTGAAAAACATTTCTCTGCTGGAATTGTTGTCGATCTTGGGAGATGATCAGATAGACTGAGAGTATCCGTTTACGAACGAAGAAGCTCGAGGTTCTATTGCGAAATCGGCAGCGTGGCTGAAATGAAGCAGGAGCGATCGATCGCTCTGTGATCGATCACAGAGCGATCTCGTCTGTGGCATCCGTATCTGTCTCTTCCAGCATTGACAAATACAACGCTGCATCCTTGCGGCTGTTGACGTTGAGCTTGTCCAGGATGCTATGCACGTGGTTCTTCACCGTGCCCAACTCAATGACTAATGTGTCAGCGATCTCCTGGTTGGTCAACCCTTCACCAATCAAAGCGAGCGTTTCGCGCTCTCTCGGCGTGAGTTCCTGATAATCCGTGGGATCGACGCCTACCTCAGCCAGATTGTCATTGAGTTCGGCGATGCGCGATATAAGTTTGGCGGCCACGGTCGGCGTCACCAATGCCTTGTCGTTGTAGGCGGCCCGGATGTTGACCAGCAATTCCTGAGGGGAATCCTCGCGCAGGATATAGCCGAAGGCGCCGGCATTGATGTACGTCATAATGACGGCCTCAGCATCCGGCACGCCTATGATCAACACTTTCACATCTAGATCGTATTCGCGCACGGCACGGACGAGTGACAGAGCGCCATTCTCCGGCAGGGTCGTGTTGACCAGCGCAATATCACAGGCCGTTTCCTGCATTTTTTGCAACGCGTCCTCTTCTGTCGTGGCCATACCTACGACCTGAATGTCCGGTTCGCCTTCCAATGCCGACCCGATGACTTCACAGACCAACCGTACTCTGTCGACCAACAATAGGCGGATCATCAGTCTCCTTCTGACTGCTGCAACGCAGTAGTTTTCGCATCAAACCGACCAGTTCACATTTGATTGACAATCCCATAGAGTATACCAAAGCGTTCAAGAATACACCATGGGTTACAGCATCGATCAAGGTCAATCCAAGGCAGAAGATCGATGATTCAGACATACTTTTCAAACAATAGGGACATGTGTGCTATGTGAACAAGATATGCCCGATTTCTATATCCCGATAGATTGAATTATTGCCGAAATTTTCCTAAGATCAAACGGTCTTCTCAATCTGGCATGTAGCGGACGACCGCTGAACAGGCCGGTTGCATAGAAATTCACACAAAGAAAGGGAGGAACTGCGATGGATACTGTAGAAGCATTAAAAGAACACCTCTCCGTCGACACACTGCCGGAAGAGATGCGTACATTGACCGACGATTTGCGCCAGCAAGCGGTCGAGTTGGCCAATTCATTCATAGACCAGGGCTACAAGGTTCCGATTGCGACGATGATGGCGTTTGAGGCGGTACAGGGTTGGAGCAATCTCTCCGGCTCGACACTGCCCTATCACGTCGTCCCTCACCCTGACGGATGGGCCGTCATCAAGGCGGATGCAGACAGAGCGATCGTCGTGGTTGACACCAAGCAAGAAGCCGTGGACCAGGGCCGCGAGATTGCCCGCAATCAAATGGGAAGTCTTGTGATCCATGGGCAGGATGGCATGGTCCAGGACGAGCACAACTATGAAAGCCTATAATGCAAGTGCGTAGAACGGGATCGAATGACATACATACTGCTCTACCGATCCACCAAACACTATTACAAACAGGAGCGAGATCGATGGACAACAAACAACTGATCGAAAACCTGAACGAAGACTTGGCGGCTGAACTGTCGGCAGTGGTGCAGTATCTCACCTATTCAGCCAAGGTCACCGGACCGTATCGCCCCCAATTGGCCCAATTCATGATGGACGAGATCCCGGATGAGCAGGGCCATGCATTGTTCCTGGCCAACAAGATCGTTGCGCTGGGCGGAGAGCCGACGGTGTTGCCCGATCCCGTCCCCAGGGCGGAAGACAATCATGCCATGCTGGAGGCGGTTCTGCAGGCCGAGCGCAAGGCAATCTCAAACTACAGCGAGCGCATTGAAGAGGCGACAGACTTCGGCGACAAAGGGCTTGCCGTGCAGCTTGAAGACATGCTGGCCGACGAGACCCGCCATGCCGAAGAGACCGAGCGTATCCTGCGCGACTGGGCGTTGGCCGCATAGTACTGGCCAAAGCCGGGCAAAGACAAGATCGTTCGAGTTTTGAACACAAACCAAATCAGAAGCGCCGCCCAGACGGGTACCCGTCTGGGCGGCGCTTCTGATTTGATGTTGACTAGAATCGAGCTGTCAACAGAAGATTTCCAAAAAAACCGCAAACCGCGCTCAATTCTACCAGGTTGCCGGCGGATCGCTGGCCGGAAAACTTTCCTCCAATGCCTCCTCCAAGCTGCGCCAATCCCCGATCATGCTGCGCAGATTGTCCGGGTGAAGCACATCGCCCTTGGCAATCAAGTCGCGTGCCTGTTGCACTCGATCCCACACGTTCCAGAGCAGAACACCGCGCAGACGTTGTTCCTTCAGATAATAGACAACGCCCTTCTCATACGGTTTCTTCCAATCAGCGACGGTCTCCAGGCTCGCATCCACCTGGCCCACAGCCTCATAGCCTAGATCAAAATAGAAAGCTGCTGCTCGGGCAAAATTTTGGTCACCGTGGTCCTCGTGATCAACTCGACGCCGGCAGGCAACTGATGAACAATGGCCTAAATCGCCTCCTCTTCACCTCCATCGCCCCTATCCTCCTGTTTCCTATCTTCTTCGTCCTTCCATAGATCCTTGGAAAGGGGTGGCCGATCGTAAGGCCCTTCCGACTCTTGGCTGAGTATGGCAATGGAGCCGTCGGCATCCACCTTACGTATGCTCTCGGCTGCTGCACCGGCAGCCATACCGCCGCCGACGATCAAATAGCTGAACTGTTGCATCGTTTCCTCCTCTGTACTTCACACATTGGCTCTGACTAAGTGAGCATCCAGATATTACGTGCCAACCTTCCTGGAAGCTGAATGCAAAGCGTCCTCTCCGATACGGAGCTTCCAGGAAGGTGCAAACCGGGAACTTGTTTTTGGACGCTCACTAACTATCCGAATGTGCGGCCTGACGCACGCGCCAGATCGCTGGAATGGCCAGCAGCGCCAAGGCCGCTGCCATCCAGCCGAGCCAATAGTCGAATACGCCTGGAAAATGCCCGCTCTTGAGCGCCGAGCGCTTTTCCTTGTTGACCTTTTCCACGAAGGCCTTGGCCGCATCCAAATTATCCACGCGCCGCCACGTAAACATGATCGGCGCCAGACGCAGTCCCTTGCTGCGTATCCAGGCTGATACCTGCAAGGTCTCGCCCTCAAGATCGGCGTGAAAGTCCGCCAGCTCGAACGGGTTTAGCTCGTGCTGCAAAATACCTGTGGCAAAGGCTCCGACGACCGGCAACGCATCAATATCTTCTACATGTCCAAGGTTTTCCGCTACCTGGCTGACACGTTCGAGCAGTGTATTGCCCATTTCGATAGATATGTGCCCGTCGTGTAACGTGAAAGTAGCGATGTCGTCCGGATCATCGGCGCTGCGTGCGGTGTATGTGTATGTGCTCTTCATCATGCATCTCCCTGCTTTTCGATTGTGGCCTCTGCGTACCTGAGCGTCTGATCTGATTATGAACCAGTGTCGCAGAGTCTCCGATAGGGAGACTCTGACATCAAGGCTGGGTGAAACAGCGGAGTTCAACTACACATGGAAATTTTGGTACATATATAGACCGGTAGCGCCTACATCGTCGCCACCCACGGGATCGTACTCTGGGCTGTTGCGCACACGATCCTTATCTACGCTGACATGCACCGCTTTCTCATCCCAACTGACCCGTTCGATCCAATCCGGCGAGATGAGCACCTTTTTCCCAGGCAGCCAGTTGCGTGTATCTACGACAAGCAGGTGGATACGCCAGTCGTGCTCATCCACAAAGAAATCGTCCACATGGCCGATGATCCCGTCTGTGGTGTGAATGGCGTAGCCGGTCACCTCAGCGACACTGCGCAGATGCGGATCGCCAGGTTCTGACGTCACATCATTGGAACGCTCTGCCGGCTCATCCTGCGGCTGCCCCGTCTCCTCTACCGTGGGTGCAATCAGCGGCGCCATGGCGGCAACCGTCGGACGGCTGAAATAGACCGGCGCTGCTCCCCAATAGGCCGGCCATCGATAGTAATTGCGCAGCGTCGTCTCCTGTTGCCGGGAAACCGGCTGGTCCAAATCGATATCCGGACTCTTCTCGACCTGCTCTTGGTTCAGATCCACGGGGATGGTTCGATCTGACCATAGTGGCGGTTCAAATGCTTGCGGCGAGATGAGCACCTTTCGTCCAAAGAGCCATGGGCCGGTATTGACGACGAAGTAACGCAGCGTCCATTGATCGTCATCGAAGTAGAAGTCATCCACTTTGCCGACATCGCCATCATGCGCGCTGGACTGTAAAGTTCATCAAATCGGAAGTCTTACGTAACACAGAACCCTCCTTGCAAACTCTATTTCTTGGTCACTCCAACAGAAAATGGGACGCGGATAACACGGATCTTGGCGAAAAAAGGCGGATTTCTCTCGAGTTACCCGCGTCATCCGCGTCCTATGGGCTTTCTCTCCGACAGCCTGCTAGGATCGGCCTAAAACAGACTCTTGAGCCGATCCATCAGACCGCCCCCCTCGGATACGCCGAGAGGCACACCTTCATCATCCCGTTTATACCATTTCCCGCTCTTCGGATCCTGCACGAATTGGTCGTCAACGGCCCGCCAGGCAATGGCATGGGCTGTTGATTGTTCAAATTTGTCATTCGCAGGTCGATCTTCGAGCCGCATCATGGCATCGTTATACGCGGCTACATAAACTTCTTGAGCCGCCTTAGGCAACGTGGTTTGCAACGTCTCAGGTAATTCGTCGATGGTTCGATAGGTCATTATTTCCTCCTATTGTTTGTTCACCGCTGTATTGAACCAGTCTGCGATCAGTTTGACGCCACTGAGTGTCAGCAACGCCAACACAGTGACGCCTACGGCCAATCCAATCTCTGACAGGCCGACGCAAATACCAATGGCGGCGGTGAGCAGAAGGGAGGCCGCCGTGGTCAGGCCCTCAACCTGCTCGGATCGACGCCGGCGCAATATTGTCCCGGCGCCCAAAAAGCTGACGCCGGTGATGACCGCCTCGATCATACGAATCGGGTCGGATCGAATTTCACTGCTGCTATTGGCGGCGAAATAGGCCAGCACAACATCGCTCAGACTGACGAGTATGGCAGCAGCGCCGGCCACAAGCATGTGCGTACGCAGGCCGGCCGGCTTGTCGGCCAGTTCCCGCTCAACACCGACGGCGGCCCCCAATAGCATTGCAATCGCGACGCGTCCCAAAATTTGAAATTCTGCCATGCCTTCAGCTTAGCGGAAATTGCAAAAGATGCCAGAGATATGGATATAGGCTCATAGGTATAAACCAGGGTATGGTCACACTGAGGCGAAACGGAGGTCAGTTCTAAATGTCAACGAAATTTCCTGCAATCCGCAGATCGTTGTGCACATCTCGGACGCCCTCCAGATCGCGAACCAGATACTGCACGATAGCGATGTCGTCCTCGCTGACCACCGTGCCGCTGAGATAGGCCATGCCGTTGCGGACCATGACTTCGACATCAGTCAAATGGCTGGTCTCGCTGTTGAAACGCAACGCCATGCGAATGTCCTCCTCAAGATCGAGGTCCTGATTGTCAACTCGATCCGGCAGATCGACCACGCCAGGATCTGATGCTTCCATGCTGGAGGCAAACCCAGTTGCGATCTCAGCACCTTGCAGATCGTCGCTGGGCAGAACCGGGGGATCCGATGGCGGGTCATATACAAGACCTTGCTCCTGCGCCTGATGCGGATCTGTGGTCGAACCGTCGGTGTGGGCGGTGTCGATGGCCTGGAGATCCTGCTGCTTTACGCAGTTCATCGGTGATCTCTTCCAACTCTTCCAGAGCTATAGGTCAAAGCAGGATCCTCGGCCGTCGCCGACCGATTGCGTTTGTCTGGTCTGTCTCCTTTATGTTCTTTGTCCTGTTTAGAATTGGCCATATTCGACTCCTTTTCCTCCTGTTCCGGTCTTTGAGATCTCATGTAGTTGACACTCAAGTTTCTACAAGCGCATATAAAACCCAAGATCTCGTCGTCCTTCAGTTTGCTGTGTGAGCATACTCCGTGCGCCGGCACAGTTCAATGTATGCCTGTCCAGAAAAGAAGCACAGAGATCGATACAAAAAATCAGTAAATCAATATCCATCGCCACAGCCCCAAACCCTATAAAACAGATGGTACTGTTCTACCTATCGCTGGATAGGCGACAAGTGGCAGCCTGTTCGCTATGCTGTACGTGTACTCAAACTCGCCATGATCGGTCTGATTATGGAAGGCGCGACCAAATTATGCCGGTTTATGTATCCGCTATCTATATAACAGTAGATACCCTTCGTATTTTGACCAGCGTACCCTATGGATAGCGCATATCAAGGAACCATTTGATACCACACAGGAGAAAAGAACCGATGCAGATGCGAAAACTCCCTATCTACCTCTTGACGCTGATCATCGCCTTGACGGGATTGGTCGCTTGCCAGCCGCTTGAAGCGCCGGCGCCGACCGAATCGGCGAACGTAGAGAGCGGCCTGGTCGCCGAGAAAAGCTTGTATCAGGATCCAGACGGCCTCTTCACCGCGCCCATTCCGACAAACTGGACGGCGCAGCAGGCCGACGGCTACGGCATCCTCAGCAGCCCCAACGACGGCATCCAAGTCTACGTCCTGGCGGTCGACGCCGACGATCTGGAGGCTGCGGTCCAAGATGCATGGCAGATGGTTGACCCGGCCTTCGATCTTGAACCGGATCAGATCCTCGAAGAGCCGGCAGGCAGGGTCGAGCGCGCCATTACCGTCACCTATGACCTGGAGGACGAGGAGCGCTTCGCACTGGGCGGCGGCTGGCTCCACGACGGCATCGCCTATATCACACTGGTCGAAGGGCGATCTGGTCAGCGTGCAGCAGCGCGTCTCGCAGATGCAGATCATCCTCTCCGGCTACGATATCTTGGCCGTCGAAGAGGTGAACCTGGCCGGCGTCGAACCTCTGCCGATCACGCCGGAGGTGCTTGACGCGCTGGAAACCTACATCGACGAGGCCATGGCCGAGTTCGACATCCCCGGCGCGGCCGTGGCTGTGGTGCAGGGCGACGAGATCGTCTACACCGGCGGCTTCGGCGCGCGCGACCCGCAGAGCGGCGAACCCGTCACGCCGCAGACGCGCATGATGATCGGCTCGACCACCAAGACCATGACCACGCTGGCGATGGCCATGCTGGTGGACCAGGGCGTCGTTCGACTGGGACACGCCCGTGGTGGAGATCATCCCCACCTTTGCCGTGGCCGATCCGGCGATCACGGAGCAGTTGACGGTGGAAAACCTGGTCTGCGCCTGCACCGGCGTGCCCCGCCGCGACATGGAGCTTTTCTTCAACTACGATGAGCTGGACGCCGAAGCCATCGTCGAGTCGCTGGCCGACTTCGAGTTCTTCACCGACTTCGGCGAGGCCTTCCAGTACAGCAACCAGATGGTGGCGACCGGCGGCTATGTGGCCGCGGCCGCAGCCGGCGGCGAGTATGGCGACCTCTATGACGCCTATGTGGCGCTTGTGCAGGATCGCGTGCTCGACCCCATCCACATGCCGCGCACCACCCTCGATTTTCAGACCGTGCTCAGCGGCGAGAACTATGCCATTCCCCACGAGCTGACCCTGGAAGGCGAGTACCGCCCGATCCCCTTCGATTGGGAACGCTTCGTCACGCCTGTGGCCCCGGCCGGCGCCTACTGGTCCACCGTCGAGGACATGGGGCGCTATCTGATCACAGAACTGAACCGCGGCGTCACGCCCGACGGAGAGCGCATCGTTTCGGCGGAGAACCTGACCCACACTTGGGAGCCGCAGGTGCCCATCGCCGCTGACGTCTTCTACGGCCTGGGTTGGATCATCAGCGACTACAAAGGGCAGCCCGTGATCGCCCACGGCGGCAACACCATCGGCTTCACCTCCGAACTGGCCTTCCTGCCCGAGGCCGACATCGGCATCAGCGTGATCACCAATGCCTGGGGGACCAACGCTTTCAACGAAGCCGTGCGCACACGGCTGTTGGAGCTGGTCTTCGAACAAGAATTCGAGGCCGACGAAGGCGCGGCATTTGCCTTCGAGACGCTGCGCAGCCAGATGGCCGAAATGGCGGCCAAGGTCGCCGATACGGTCGATCCCGATGTGGTGACGCCTTTCTTGGGCGACTACGAGAATGAGGCGCTGGGCGTCAGTCACGCTGACGCTGGATGAGGGCAGGCTGCTCATGGATGCGGGCGAGTTCGTGGCCGAAGTCCGTCCGATGATGGACGATGCCGGCTCCGTGGAGGGCTACATGCTCTACGACTCGCCGCTGGGGGGGACCAGCCTGAACCTGGTCGAGGATGAAGCCGGCAACCCCACAGTTGTGCTGGGCCAAGGCGTGGTCGAATATGCCTTTACACCGATAACGCCATAAGAAAATCCGCTACGGTATCGACACTGCACGCGGAAAGGATGGATTTGGCGGATATCCGCCGATCGATTTCAGAAAAATCAGCGAAAATTCGTCAAATCCGCTCAATCCGCGTTCTATCACATCGTTATCGTTCACGTCTAAGCGACGGCAAAAAGAGCATGAACACACAGAATTTCCAATCAGAAGAAAACGCAGCCCTCGAGGTCGATCACCTGTCCAAGCACTACGCTTCGCTACAGGCTGTTGACGATCTCAGCTTCCGCGTCCATCACGGCGAGATCTTCGGCCTGTTGGGGCCCAACGGCGCCGGCAAGACCTCGACGATCCGCATGGTGTTGGACATCATCAAGCCCACGAGCGGCCGGATCAGCGTGTTGGGCGGCCCCATGGGCGAGGAGACCAAGGCGCGGATCGGCTATCTGCCCGAAGAACGCGGGCTCTACGAGGACATGACGCTGCTGGATACGCTGCTCTACCTGGGCCAGCTCAAGGGACTGAGCCACAGTCAGGCCAACGAGCGCGCCGAACACTACCTGCGCCAGGTCGAACTCTGGGACGAACACGACCGCAAGATCAAGGCCCTGAGCCGCGGCATGAACCAGAAGGCCCAGTTTGTGGCCGCGGTTCTGCACGAACCCGAACTGATCATCGTCGATGAGCCGTTCAGCGGCCTGGACCCGGTCAACACACGCATCATCAAGCGCCTGCTCTATGCCATGCGCGAGCGTGGCGCGGCCATCGTCATGAGCACGCACCAGATGCATCAGGTCGAGGAGATGTGTGAACGCATTCTGCTCATGGACCATGGGCGGCGCGTGCTTTACGGCCCATTGCCGGAGATCCGTCGTCGCTTCGCTGACGATGTCGTCGAGGTCGAGTTGGATGGCACGCTGGAGCACGTGCCCGGCGTGACAAACTTGAGCCGCGAAAATGGGCACTATCGCCTGTTGCTCGAAGACGGTGTGCGGCCTGACGCCGTGCTCAAGACGTTGGTGCAGATGCCTGAGATCAGGGTCAAACGGTTTGCACAGGGACAGACCTCACTGGATGAGATTTTCGTACGCGTCGTTGAACGCGGTGATGTCGAAGATGGCAATACCGGCAAAGCCGTGGAGGATAAGCCCTTGTGAACAAGATTCGATTGGTCGCGCACACCACCTATCGGCAACAGGTGCATACGGGAACCTTTCTCGTGCTGACCTTTGCCCTGCCCGTGCTGATGCTCATAGCGGGAACGGTCGCCTTTTTCATGGCGGACCGGGACGACGCGCTGCCCACGGTCGGCATTGTGGATGAGACGGGGCGGCTGACCTTCGTGGAGGAAGTGCCTGTGGATGACGCCGTCCTGAACCTGAGCGCGTATGCCAACCGTACGGCCGCACAGACGGCGCTGCAGGGTGAGGAGATCGGAGCCTATCTGGTTGTGCCGGACGGATACTTTGAAGGCGAGCCGCCTGTGTTGACAGCCCCGGCGGGATCAAATGCGCGCTTGGAGGCAGGGCTGGCGATCTTTCTGCGCCGCGCACTGTTGCCCGAAGCGTCGCCCTGGCTCCTGGCAAGGCTGGACGAACCGGCAAGCATGACCTTTCGTACACGCACCGGATCTGCTGAAGTCACATACGGCGCCGAATTGGTGGTGCGCGTGCTCACGCCCATGCTCTTGGCCATGGTCTTTGCACTGATGGTCTTTACTACGTCCAGCCAGATGGGTGTGGCCATGGTGCGCGAAAAGGATCAACGAGCCATGGAGATCGTCGTTACTTCGCTCTCGCCGCGACAGTTGCTCGTGGGCAAGGTACTCGGCTTGGCGCTGCTCAGCCTGACACAACTGGGCGTTTGGATGGCGGGCGCGGCATTGGCGCTGGGCCTGGCCCTGGCCGGCACGCTGGACCTAGCGTCGCTGAGCGTGCCCTGGCGTGCCGTGGGCTGGGCGCTGCTGCTGGGTCTGCCCGGCTACTTTCTCTATGCCGTGCTGGCCGCCGGACTGGGCATCATCGCCGGCGACAGCCAGCAGGCGCGCCAGTTGGCTGGTATCCTGGGCCTTGCGGCCCTGGCTCCGCTCTGGCTGATGGGCGCCATTGTCGCCGACCCGAACGGCACGCCGGCAGTAGCGCTGACGATCTTCCCGCTGACCAGCCCTACGGTCGGACTGATGCGCATGATCTTCACCGAAGTGCCGACCTGGCAGTTGCTTGCCGGCTTTGGGGGCATCGTCATCAGCCTGCTATTTGGTATTTGGGCGGTGGCGCGCATCTTTCGCGCCGCCATGTTGCTCTACGGCCAAGCCTTGCGGCCGCGAGCCATCTGGCAGGCGCTGGCCACGGGATAAGGAGAGAACGATTGATGAACCGTACCTTGTTAGTCGCCCGGCGTGAATTTCGCCAGCGTATTCGTGCGCGTGGCTTTCTGATCTCGGCTCTGCTCACGCCGTTGATCTTGCTGGCCATTGGCCTGTTCTCGGGCCGTGGCGCTGCGAACTCGCAGACAGCCGCGGCTGTCGAACCTGCCGCGCCAAGCGATCCCATCGGCTACGTGGATCAGGCGGATCTGATCCACGTTCTGCCCGATTCGATGCCGGATGACCTGTTCCGATCCTTCGCCGACGTCAAGGCAGCCGACGCCGCGCTGGCACGCGCAGAGATCGCGGCCTACTACATCATTCCGCCTTCCTACAGAAAGTCGGGCGAGGTCCGCTGGGTGGGCGAGGATCTGCCGTTGGCGCCGCCAAATACCCACTGGATCGATGAGATGCTATTGGCGAATCTGCTGGCAAAAGTAGAACCTGACATACGGCTGCAACTGCGCCAGCCATTCAACGTCAATGGTCTGCTGGTGGCGAGCACTGATTCGGAAGGCGCGGACGTGCAGGATGACACGTTGAATTGGCTGCCGTTGGTGGTGGCGCTGGTCATCATCATGCCGCTCTTTACGGGCGGCGGCTACCTCTTTCAAAGCTTGGTGCAGGAGAAGAGCAGCCGCGTGATGGAGGTTCTGCTTCTTTCGCTGCGGCCGCACCAGTTGCTGACCGGCAAGCTGCTGGGATTGGGCGCGCTGACAGCGGTGCAGTATCTCATCTGGCTGTCCGTGGGCCTGATCGGCCTACTGGTCATCGGCCTCGAACTACCCGAGGCGCTGGCGGCCATCAACCTGTCGGGCACGGAACTGCTGCTGCTGTTGCTCTACGCGCTGGGCGGCTTCTCGCTCTATGCCGGGCTGATGGCCGGTATGGGCGCAATGACGCCCAACATCGAGAGCAACCGCGTCTGGATCTTCATCATCAGCCTGCCCATGATCCTGCCCATCTATCTGTGGGCGGCCATTGTTGCCGCGCCAAACGGCCCCTTGGCGGTCACGTTGAGCCTGATTCCCTTTTCGGCGCCGGTGGCTATGTTGATGCGCATCACCGCGACAACGGTGCCCGGTTGGCAGGTGGGTGTCAGCCTGCTTCTGCTGGCCTTGACCGCGGCGTGGATCATTGGGCTGATGGCGCGCCTCTTCCGCGCACAGACGCTGTTGAGCGGCGAATCCTTCTCACTGCGCCGTCTGTGGGGCGCGCTCTACACAAGTTGAAAAAGGAGAATCGATCATGGACTATGGAAATTTGTTGCAGCGTGCCTGGACTCTGGTCTGGGAACACAAATACCTGATGGGGCTGGGCATCCTGGCGGCATTGGGCGGCAGCGGCGTAGCCACACCCAACGCAAGCTACCAACTGTCGGATGAGGAGGCGCAGGGGCTGCTGAACCTGTCACCGCAGACGGGGCAGTTCGAGCCATGGATGGGCTTGGCCGCCGGCGCCATGATCTCGCTGATCGGCTTCTTCCTCGTGATCGGTCTGCTGGTGTGGGCCGTTTCGACGGTTGCCCGCGGCGGGCTGATCGCAGGGGTGGATACCCACGAGCGCGGTGCCGCCTCGACATTCGGGCTGGCATGGCAAGCCGGCTGGCAACGCATCTGGACGCTGATCGGCATTGGCCTGGTCCCGCTGATCCCTGTGATTTTGTTGAGCATGGCCGGCATTGCCGCGGGCGGACTGCTCTACAGTGTGCGCAGCGTGGTGCAGATCGGCCCGGGCATGGAGACGGCGGGCGGCGGCGCTGCCGTACTGATGGCGGCCTTCGTCTGCATCGGCGTGCCGATCGCCTTGGCGCTGGCGCTGCTCAGCACTTTTGCCAACCGCGCCTGCATGTTGGAAGCGACCGGCGTCTGGGCATCGTATCAACGCGGCTGGTCGGTGCTGCGCGCCGATCTGGGCGGAGCGCTGATCCTCTTCCTGTTGCAGATCGCGATCAGCCTTGGACTCGGCATCCTGCTCTTCATTCCCGGCATCGTCATGGCGCTCTGCTGTCTGCTCTGGCCGCTGATGCTGCTGGTCGAGGGCGCAATTACCGCCTACTTTTCCACGGTCTGGACCCTGGCGTGGCGCGAGTGGACGGGCAGGCAATTCTCAACGGCGGTAGATGCAACATAGCAGAGCCTATCGTTGAACCTATCGTTGGATAGGCGACAGGCCATGAGTTGCCGTCTATGCTATCAGTATGCCCGACCTTGTTGTCAGCAGGCGAAAGAGACAAAAACTACACTGTTAACCTGCGCAAACCGATCGAGCGTTTTGCGCAGGTGTGAAAGGAATTCAACCATGAGTACCATCCCCTATTCGGAAACAAGTTCCCGATCAAGCGTTCGTGGATCCGCCATCGGACGCAAGATCTTGACGGTCGTGCTGTGGATTGTTGGCGGCCTGATCGCTGCCCTTGCAGCGCTGCCCGTGCTGCTGCTCTTTGTGGCCACGGCGGTGCCGCTCTATCTGTCGATCCTGCTGGTCGCTGTCGATGTCGGCCTGCTCGTGGCGCTCTTTCGGTTCGAGCGCACGCGCGCTGCTGGTCAGCGGCGTGATCCTGGGCATGGTCTTGGTTGCGGCTACGGCAGTGTGGCTCTCGCAGATCTACGCGACAACGCCGCCCATCACCGATGCCCAGGGCGACGTTCTGCCCGGCAGCATCGCCACGCTGGAGAAGGTCCAGCTTGGCGACAGCGAGCAATGGGTCTCGATCCGTGGCAACGATGTGAACAACCCGGTGTTGCTCTTCCTGGCCGGCGGACCGGGCGGCAGCCAGCTCACGACGGCGCGGCACGAATTGGCCGGGCTGGAAGATCACTTCGTGGTGGTCAATTGGGAGCAGCCGGGCGCAGGCAAGTCCTTCTACGCCGTGGATCGTTCGACGCTGACGCCGGAGCGACTATGTCGACTATGGTCACGAGTTGGTGCTCCACCTGCGCGAGCGATTTGGCGTGGACAAGGTCTACGTGCTGGGCGAATCCTGGGGCAGCGCGCTGGGCATCATGCTGGTGCAGGACTATCCGGAGCTTTTCCATGCATTCATCGGCACGGCGCAGATGGTGGCTTTCTTGGAAACCGATCTGATTGCCTACGACTTTGCCATCAACTGGGCCCAGGAAAAGGGCGATACCCAACGAGTAGCAGAGTTGCGTGCGCAGGGTCCGCCTCCCTACTACGGCGACAACGTGGCCTGGCAGCAGGTCAACTATCTGCGCGACACCTATGCCTACATGAACCAAGATCCGGCCATCGATACCAGCTTCAACACGCCGCGCGATCTGGGCAGCCCGGAGTATGGTCTGCTCGACATCGTCAACTGGGCGCGCGGTCCGCTGGACACGCTGGGCGTCGTCTATCAGCAACTGTGGGATGTCGATTTCCGCGAGCAGGCCCCGGCGTTGGACGTGCCGGTCTATTTCTTGACCGGTCGCCACGATGTCAACGCGCCGCCGGCGTTGATCGAGGAATATTACGAACTGCTTGATGCGCCCCACAAGGAGATCGTCTGGTTCGAGCGCTCCGGCCACAGCCCCTGGGTCAGCGAGTCGGAGAAGTTTGTGGATGTGATGGTGAATACGGTGCTGGCGCAGACGCAGGTTGACTAATTCAACTCGTCCATTCATGCGATGTGATTGACAAGGCGGCAAGGTGAGGCGGTAACAGAGAAAGCATCACCTTGTCGCCCCCTCACCTTGTCAGAACTTCACGATCCTTGATACGACAATTGGCATAATTCTAATCGTTAAGTGGTCGGAGGCGGTCACATGACAGATAATTCAACGGAACGGCTTCCTGCTCAGACATTCGCACGCAAGGCCGGGCGAATGCTGTTGATGATTAGTTTCCAGCTTATTGGCTTGTATTCTGATGCTTGTGGGCGTATTGCTGGCCTGGAGCCCCGGCAAACCGCTCCCCTTTGTCGATGACAACGGCAAGCCGCTGGCGGGCAGCATTTCTGAAAAGATATTCGTTAACATCAACGGTGTGGAACAGGGAATGTTTATCAAGGGCAAAGATACCGGGAATCCCGTGCTGCTTTACCTGCATGGGGGCATGCCTGATTACTTCCTGACACAGACATACCCTACCGGTCTTGAAGACCATCTTCACCGTCGTTTGGTGGGAACAGCGTGGATCGGGCATCTCCTACCGTGCTGAACTGCCGCCCGAATCGATCACGCTAGAGCAGATGATCGCTGACACGCTGGCGGTGACGAATTACTTGCGTGACCGCTTCCATCAAGAAAAGATCTACCTGATGGGCCATTCGGGTGGAACCTTCTTTGGCATCCAGGCAGCGGCACGAGCGCCGGAGTTGTACCACGCCTACATTGGCGTGGCGCAGATGGTGAATCACGCTCAAATCGGAACAACTGGCGTACGACTATATGCTGGCGGCCGTTCAAAGCCGACGGAAACGATGAAATGGTGCGAAAACTTGAGGCAGCACCGGTGACGCAAACAGGCGGCATACCGCCGGCATATCTAGCCCTGCGTGATCCGGCCATGCACCGCCTGGGCATTGGCACGACCCACGATATGCATTCAGTCATCACGGGCATCTTTTTCCCCTCGCTGACCTTCCGCGAGTACACATTGATGGAAAAGGTCAAGTTGTGGCGCGCCAAAGCCCGCAACGGCGTGAGCGTCCTGTGGGATACGAGTCTTGCTATGGATTTGAGCCAACAGACGCCGGCGCTTGACCTGCCCGTCTATTTCTTTGAAGGCGTCTACGATTACACCTGCTCCTACACCCTGGCCAAGGAATATTTCGCGCAACTTGAGGCGCCGGTCAAGGGATTTTACACCTTTGCGCAGTCAGCTCACAGCCCCATCTTTGAAGAAGCTGAAAAATCGCAGGAAATATTGCGGGAGGACGTGCTGACAGGAGCGAATCATCTTGCTGACACACAATGAGGCGCACCTGCTATGCCAAAAACGAGTATCTCCCCCGCCGCAATGAATGTTTCTCCATAGTGTCTCGAACTGAGGGCATAGACCATGATAGTCGCCAGAATACTGAAGAAGGATTTCTTGAGAAAAAAGACCGTAACGATCGTGGTCTTTGCTTTCATTCTGCTGTCAGCCTTACTTGTTGCCAGCGGCTCAAATCTGATTGTGGAATTGAGCAATTCGCTGAACGCGCTCTTTGCCAGAGCGAATGCGCCTCATTTTGTGCAGATGCACGCCGGAGAAATCGATCAAGCCGCAATCGACCGCTGGACGGCGGCGAACAGTCTGGTGCAAGCGCAGCAGACGGTCGAGATGATCACGATTGACGGTTCCAATTTGTACCTGGGCGCAGACCAGGTCGCTGAAGAAAACAGCATTATGGACATCAGCTTTGTCGTACAGAATGCAAACTTTGATTTTCTGCTTGACCTGGAAAACCAGATCATTCAGGTCTCCCCAGGCGAGATTGCCGTGCCCATCTACTACATGCAGCGGGACGACTTGACCCTGGGCGACACGGTCAAGGTCAGCAACGGCTCGTTCGATATGCGCTTTATCGTGGCCGCTTTTGTGCGCGATGCCCAGATGAACCCCGCTGTCGTCCATTCCAAACGGTTCGTGGTGCACGACGCCGATTATGCCGCCCTGAGAGAACAGATTGATGAAACTGAATATCTGATTGAATTCCTGCTGACGGATGCCGGCCAGGTGGGCGAATTCAGCCAGGACTATCTGTCCTCGAACCTGCCCATGAAGGGACCCGCCGTTGACCACCGCTTGTTCAAGACGTTCAACGCTCTGACGGACGGCATTGTGGCCGGGGTCGTGATTGTGCTGAGCCTCCTGCTTGTGACCATCGCCATTCTCTGTCTGCGCTTCACCATTCTGGCGACCATCGAAGAAGACGCCAAGGAGATCGGCGTGATGAAAGCCATCGGCATTGCCAGGCGCGATATCAATGGCATCTATCTGGCCAAGTACGTGGTGATGGGGGCGCTGGCCGCGTCTGCTCGGGTATCTGGCTTCGCTCTACTTCAATCAAAGCTCTGGCGGCCAATATGATGCTGTACATCGGCCGCGCGCCCAAAAGACTGCTGCAAGAGGCCGTTCCTTTGCTTGCCGCCGGCACGATCTTTTTGATTGTGGTCTTCTCCTGCGCGATCATCCTCCGGCGACTCCACCGAATCACGGCCTTGGAAGCCCTGCGCTCGGGCAACATCGGGGAATCCCTAAAACGGGCGCCTGTGCTGCATCTCAAGAAGAGCAAAGTCCTGAATGTCAATATTTTTCTCGGCATCAAAGATGTGGTGCAACGCTTCAAGTCGTTCGGCTTGCTCTGCTTCGTCTTCTTCTTCAGCGTCGCGATCATCCTGATCCCGATCCACTTTCTGACGACGATCCGATCGCCTTCCTTCATCACCTACATGGGCATCGGGCAAAGTGACATGCGCATCGACCTGCGCCAGTCGGACAACATGGTCGAACGATTTGAAAGCATGGTTGCCTATCTGGCCGATGATCCCGACGTCGAACAGTTTTCACCGCTGGTGACGTCCCAGTTCACGCTGGTCCAGAGCGATGGGAGCCGGGAGACCATGAATATCGAAACCGGTGATCTCTCGCTGTTCCCGCTGGACTACGTGGAAGGCGTGGCACCGCAACAGGAAAACGAGATTGCACTCTCTTTTCTCAACGCGCAGGACCTGGAAAAGCGCGTTGGAGACGTCATGGTGCTGCTGGTGAATGGGCAGGAACAAGAAATGGTGGTGAGCGGCATCTACCAGGATGTGACCAACGGGGGCCGAACGGCGAAAGCGCTGTTGCCCTACAATCCGGACAGCGTGCTGTGGCATTCTGTCAGTCTGAACCTGAAATCAACCGACCGCATCGACGATAAGGTTCATGAATATTCGCAGGCTTTCTACCCGGCCAGGGTCACCGATTTGGAAGGCTATCTCAGCCAAACCATGGGCAATACGATCGATCAGTTCGAAAAAGTAACGATCGTGGCGATTGTGACCAGTCTATTCGTGTCCATGCTCATCACCTTTCTCTTTCTGAGCATGTTGATCACCAAGGATGCTGCTCGAGATCGCCATTATGCGCAGTCTGGGGTTCTCCTTGCGCAATATTCGAATCCAATATCTGACCAGGGCGCTGCTGCTGCTGAGCATTGGACTGCTGTTGGGCACGCTCTTCTCCAATACGCTAGGACAACGCCTGGTGAGCGCACTGTGGGCTTTGATGGGCGCTTCACAGATCCGGTTTGTCATCGATCCGCTGCAAGCGTATGTGCTTTTCCCGCTGCTGTTGATGCTGACCGTTTCCGTAACGACGCTCATCAGCATCGCCGGCATCAAAGAGACCAACATCTCCCAAACGATTGTGGAGTAAGAGAGGGCAAAAATGACTGTTCTGTTGGAAGCGAAACAGCTCAACAAGAGCTACGTGCTGGGAAGTCAAAACGGGCGCCCAAACGAGCATCGGGTGTTGCAGGATGTGAACCTGCAGATCGAGCAAGGCGAATTCATCTCGGTGATGGGCCCTTCCGGATCAGGGAAATCAACATTGCTCTACAACATCAGCGGGATGGACAGGATGACGTCCGGCAGCGTCGTGTTCAACGGCCACGAGCTGGCCACGCTCTCTGAACAAGCCCTATCCAGATTGCGCTTGACCGAAATGGGCTTTGTCTTTCAGCACATCCATCTGTTGAAAAACCTGTCCATCTTTGACAACGTCATCCTGCCGGCCTACTTGGCCAAGAAACAGAGCCGCGCAGCGTGCAACCGCAGAGCAAGTGAGCTGATGGAAAAGACGGGCGTGGCTCAACTTGCGGATCATGACATCACCCAGGCGTCCGGCGGACAGTTGCAGCGGGTCGGCATCTGTCGAGCGCTTATCAACGAACCGGCCATCCTGTTCGGCGATGAACCCACCGGCGCACTGGACTCAAAAGCCGCCGGGGAGATCCTGGCGCTCCTGGACGTCATTCACCGTTCAGGCACGACGATCCTCTTGGTCACGCATGATTTCAGAGTCGCCGCCAGAACCGAACGGGTCCTCTTCATGCTGGATGGGCGGTTGGTCTCCGAAAAGCGTCTAGGACAATTCGCAGGCGATCCAGAGGATGGCAAGGCGCGGGAAACAGCTCTTTCCCAGTGGCTGCTTGAGCAGGGGCTTTAGCGCCCGTGCCAATTCGATTCAAAGGTATGGGTTCATCTTGTTGCGATTGGCGGGACCCGTACGTTCACACACGATAAACTTCGACTATCCCTAATGGGCTACGAGATCTCACGGAGGTTTCGATGGTGGAGCACACGCACTATCCGGCGAACGCACAGTCGTATTTGCAGACCCTGTGCGGCGTAAGTCCGAACCGACGGACTGGCTCTGCGGGAAACCGGCAAGCGACAGCCTTCTTTGCAAGGATCGTTCAGGCGTACGGGTATGAGATCGACGCAACGCCATTTGACTGCCTCGACTATCGCAGCGCGGGCGCACGGTTGTCGCACGGAGAAGATCTCTTCGAGGTCCGCATCAGCCCTTACTCGATCGGATGTGACATTTTAGCGCCATTGGTCGTTGTTTCGACGGTGGCTGAGCTAGAACGCATCGACTGCACCGATAAGCTCCTGCTCATGCACGGGAGCATCTGCGCCGAGCAGTTGGCGCCGAAGAACTTTGTCTTCTACAACCCGGAAGATCATCGGAAGATCGTGGCGCTGTTGGAGAGACAAAGACCGGCGGGCATCGTGACAGCTACCCGGAAAAATCCGGCTACAGCCGGTGCGCAATATCCCTTCCCGTTGTTTGTCGACGGCGATTTCGATCTCCCAAGCGCCTACTGCAAAGACTCGGTTGGAGACGCGCTGGCTGCATTGAGGGGGCAACAGCTCCACTTGCAGATCGATGCAGAGCGAGTTGCATCCAGTGCCGCCAATGTGATTGCGCAACTGAATCCGACCGCCGCACAGAAAGTTGTCGTGACAGCCCATATCGACGCCTACGAAGATGCGCCGGGCGCCTTGGACAATGCTGCCGGGACGGCTGTGCTGCTGCTGCTCGCCGAAATGCTGGCCGACTATCGGGGAGACAGGTGCATCGAAATCGCCTGCCTCAATGGCGAAGACCACTACAGCGCAGCCGGGCAGATGGACTATCTGCGGCGCTACGGGAATACGTTCGACAGGATTCGCTTGGTCATCAACGTAGATGGCGTCGGCTACCAAGAGGGCAAGTCAGCCTACTCTTTCTACGACTGCACGCCAGCGATCGAGCAGAAGGCCCAGACGGTCTTCTCTGCCTTTGATGGCCTAATGAAGGGCGAACTCTGGTACAGCGGTGACCACATGATCTTTGTACAAAGACAGGCGCCGGCCATGGCTTTTACATCGGAACGCATATTCGAATTGGTACAGACCGTGACCCATACCCACGCCGACACGCCCGACATCATCGACTGTCGCAAACTGGTTGAAGTCGCGGCGTCGCTCAATGCGTTAGTACGCGCACTGTAGATCATCGTCGTTCGATAGAAATGTTTACGGGCAGCCGCTTCTACCGTTTTTTCGGAGCCAGGGCTACGGCTTCGAGACCAGGGCCCTGATGCTGTGCAATGTCCTCTACGAACTGCGCTTTCAGCAGTACAAGGTCCGCCAAAGATCATCACAATGAGATGAAGCCATGTACATGAAGAGATTCTTTCGGAGGAGGAGATCATGACGGCAGTTGTGGCTTTGCTCAGGCGGCATTCGGTGCTGCTCTACTTCGTTCTGACGGTGGCCCTCTCATGGGTCGGCATCCTCATCGCAGTCGGGCCCGGCGGGCTCCCGATGACTGCGGAGCAATTTGAGACGCGGGGTCCGTTTGTGTATCTGGCCATGCTCGCAGGCCCCAGTGTAGCCGCCCTACTATCGATAGCGCTCGTCGATGGAAGGTCTGGCTTTCGAGCACTGCTTTCCCGGTTGCTTCGGTGGCGGGTAGGCGCTCGCTGGTACGCGGTCGCGTTCCTGGTTGCCCCGCTTTCGATAGCGACGGCGCTCCTTGCGCTCTCACTGTTCTTCGGCGAATTTCCTCCGGCTGTCATTACGACGAGCGATAGGCTGTCTGTTCTGGTATCCAGCATGGCCGCAGGGCTTGTGGTCGGCTTCTTTGAAGAACTAGGCTGGACGGGGTTTGCCGTCCCCCAGCTTAGGCAGCGTTACAGCCCGCTTGCGACGGGAATCATGGTGGGCATCTTGTGGGGTGGGTGGCACTTTCTGGTGTTCTGGGAAAGCGAGAGTTTCTCTGGCGTGCTCCCGCTGGCCCTCTTGTTCGTGCGCCTTTTCTCGTGGTTGCCAGCCTACAGGGTGCTCATGGTGTGGGTCTATGACCGTACTGAAAGCCTTCTGATTGCGGTGCTCATGCATGCGAGCCTCGTCGCCAGTCAGTTCGTTCTCTTCCCCCAGACGCTGGAAGGGGCTACCGCATTGATCTCTATCCTCGCATGGGCCGTCGTGCTATGGGTTATCGTTGCCGCGGTCGCCATGGTCAATGGCAGACGATGAAGCCCGATGATATTGATCATCGCATAGAGAGATGCTCATGCACCAAACAACGCGACCGTTACCTGTGACTCTTTTGGCCATCGCCCTCTTTCTGTTTGGGCTGGCTGCGTTTTTGGGGTCGCTATAAGCATTTAAAAATGGAGGAACTCAAAATGAACACATTCACAACCACCGCCATCGGCGTGGTCGGTGGACTGGCCGTTCTGGCCGGTATCGGCTGGGCCGGGCTTCAGATGCCGCCATCAAATTTGCCGCTGCCAGCGGATTCGCCGCAGGATATAGGCACAGTGGCGATCCCTGATGATGTCCCCGCGCCCGTGCACCGCTACTATCAGACGGTCTTTGGCGAGCAGGCCCCGCGCATCGAGTCGCTGGCCGTCTATGGCCGCGCCCGTGCCAACTTCGGCATCTGGCTGCCGCTGCGCTACCGCCTGGTACACCGGCCCGGCTACGCGTTTGAGCGCTACATGGAGGTCACCTGGTACGGACGGACCGTGCTCAAGGCCATCGACCGCTATGTGGACGGCAAGGGCAAAACCGGCCCCATGGGCAAGGAAGCCACCGGACCGGCCGTTGATCAAGGGGCCAACATGATCCTGTGGGCCGAGGCCCCGCTGATGCCGTCGCTCTGGATCAGCGACGAGCGCCTTCGCTGGGAGGCCATCGACGACTCATCAGCGCGTCTGATCTTTCCCTACGGGGACGGCGAGGACGAGTTGACGGTGCACTTCGACCCGCAGACCAACCTGATCACGCGCATCACGGCGCTGCGTTTTCGCGATGCAGAGAGCGGCAAGATCCCGTGGTACGCCGATTTCCTAACCTGGCAGACCGTGGCGGGCGTCCAAGTGCCGAAGCGCATTGCCATCACCTGGGAAGACCAGGGCAAGCCGTGGTCATATTGGGATCTGGAAGAGTATTTTTGGAACGTGGACATTTCGGGGTTCCTGCCGGCGCCGTGACAATAAGAAGTCGGGCCTTTGGCAAAGGCCCAACCTACCACATAGGATCCCGTTGAGCCGGAAAAGGGAAAGAGAGTTATGAAAAATCAGCGCGTACTGGCAGGGGGAACGGATTCGACTGCGCCCCATGCAGATAGCAGATGCCGATCTTTGGTTGGCCGAGGAACGGTCGGATAGCGAGGCCGTGCGCTTTCTGAACTACGGCATGACATTGCCCAAGTCTGAGCAGGATGCGCAGGCATTCGTCGAACGCTTCGCCCAGTTCAACCACCAGGATGAACGCATCATGTTCTCCATCGAGACGCTGGAGAGTGAACTGGTGGGCGGCATGAACATTCACTCCATGGAGCGCACAAATGGCACCTTCGAGACCGGCAGCCGCATCTATCGTTCTTTTCGTGGCCACGGCTATGGTTTCGAGGCCAAGGTGCTGGTCCTGCGCTATGCCTTCCACGAGCTGCGCTTTCAGAAGTACAACATCCGCTGTCTGGCCACCAACCAGCCCATGATTCGCCACGCCACACGACTGGGTTGCCAGGCGGAAGGCCGCATCCGCCGCCACATCTATACCGAGGGCCAGTACCACGACGAGCTGATCTTCGGCCTGACGCGCGAGGAGTTTGACACGTTGCTGGCTCGGCTGGAGGAGGGAAAGACGGACATCGATAGCGATCGAGAACGGGGATAACCGAGCGACAACATGCGTTTTACGCCCGTGCAGATGTTGAGAAAAAGGGGTGAAATGGAGCGTCCTGTATGCGTAAATCACAAACATTGATTGGGTTGTCCTGGTTGATTGTGGCGCTGGCCGTCGTGGCCGCGGGCGCAGGTTTGCTCTGGCCGAACGCGGGCGAAGCCTACTCGTTCACCACGCTGCGCGGCGAGACGGTCGAAATCTACGGCCGCGGCCTCTATCAGTACGACTGCGTTGCTCACCGGCGCCGGCTTCCGCGGCATCGATATCGTGGTGCTCTTGGCGGCCGTGCCGCTGCTGGCCTATGCCGCCGTGCGTTATCAGCGAGGCTCGTTGCGCGGTGCGTTCTTGCTGCTGGGCATGACGGGCTTCTTCCTCTACAACTACGCGTCCATGGCGTTTGGGGCGGCCTACAACGCGCTCTTTGTCGTCTATGTGGCGCTCTTCTCGGCCAGTCTTTTCGCCTTTGTGCTGGCCTTCACCGCCATCGATCTGGCGCGGCTGCCGGCCCATATCCTGCCGGGCATGCCCCACCGCGGCCTGGCGATCTTCATGTTCGCCACGGGCGCGGTCTTCATTTTGGTCTGGCTCGTGATGGGCATCCTGCTGCCGCTGAGCCAGGGTCAGTTGCCGGGCGAGCTGGCGACCTACACCACGCTGGTCACCCACGTGTTGGACCTGGGCGTTCTGTTGCCCACGGCCTTCCTGGCGGGCGTGCTGCTCTGGCGGCGACGGCCGTTGGGCTATCCGCTGGCCATGACCATGCTGGTGCTGGGCATCTTCATCGTGGGGCTTTCCATGCCCGCGGCCACGGTGGCGCAACTGCTGGCCGGCTATCAGTTTGAGGCCATGCAGGTCGCCGTCTTTATCGGACCGTTTCTCGTGCTGGGCGTATCGCACTGTGGCTGGCAGTTCGCTTTCTGCGCAACATTGCGACGTCTCCTCACCGTGACTGACACAGGAATTCAGCGGCTGTCAATCGTCAAAGCGGTTGACAAAGGGAGGCCGGTTGGAGATTGAAAAGGGAGAGAGGATGAAAGGGAGCCTCAGCAAAAGCGCCCAGAACGCAGCACAACGAAAGGCGCATCTACTGCGGGACACATTATCCGCACCGCAAGCACCGCGCCGAGCACAAGTCGGTCAGCGGTCATTCCGGGCGATAGCGACGCTATGGCTTGGACGGCTGCACGATCTGGCTGGGCTAAACTCAAGACCATTCAAATAACGTCCAGTGAGCACGCCAATGTGCGGTTCTATCCGATAGCGACCGGAACGTGGGTGTGCCTACTGAACGGTCATCCCGGTTTATTTGAATGGTCTTGGGGCAAAGCTGAGCTTGGCTGGAAGGGAATCTCATGTGTACGCGAAGGAAACAATCTATGTTTTGGCTCTGGCCAATGGTGTTGCTGCTTGCACTGATGGCTCGCCCCGTTGCCCTGTTGGCCGAGCCGGCGCAGAGCGAAAGCGCAACGCCGCTCACCGTCGAGACGGTGGAGGCCTATTTCGATGCCAAGCTCGCCCAGCAGATGGCCGATGATCATATCGTCGGCGCAACCGTGGCCGTGGTCCAGGAGGGCGAACTGCTCTTCGCCAAGGGCTATGGCTACGCCGATCTTGCCCAGGGGAAGCCGGTCGTGGTCGATCAGACGCTCTTCTTCCCCGGCTCCGTGGGCAAACTCTTCACGTGGACCGCGGTGATGCAACTGGCGGAGCAGGGCAAGCTCGACCTCGATGCCGACATCAACGACTATCTCGATTTCACGATTCCGGCCATGCTCTACCCGCGCAGAGAGAATCAGACTGGGGATCAGGCTGGGGATCAGGTTGCCGACCCCATCACCCTGGCACACCTGATGACGCACACAGCCGGTTTCGAGGAACAGTTGGCGGCCATCCACGTTGCCGGCCCGGACGATCTCCAGCCGCTGCGTGACTTTCTGGTCGAGGCCATGCCGGCACGCGTCTATGCGCCGGGACAGTGGTTTGCCTACTCCAACTACGGCACGGCGCTGGCCGGCTACATCGTTGAGCGCATCTCCGGCCAGCCATTCGAGACGTACATTACCGAGCATATTCTCAAACCGCTGGCCATGGAGCACAGCGCAGCGGTCCAGCCGCTGCCGCCCGCGTTGATGGCCGACTATTCGCAGAGGCTATCACTATCGCGATGGCGACCACCAAGCTGTTGACTTCGAGTGGATCCCAGGGGCGCCGGCCGCGCCGGTGCGCGCCACAGCCACCGACATGGCCCGCTTCATGATCGCGCACCTCAATCGTGGGCGCTACGGCGACGCACGCATTCTGCAGGAAGCCAGCGTCGATGCCATGCATACGACGCAGTTTGCCCACGATCCCTGGCTGATGGGCATGGGCTATGGATTTATGGTCTCGGAGGAGAACGGCCATTCCGTGAGCTGGCATACGGGCGGCAGCGCGCACTTCAGTTCGCTGCTGGCGCTGATGCCGGAAGAGCAAGTGGGCTTCTTCATCTCGTACAACACACCGGTGGCCGATCTGCGCCAGGAGCTGACCGACTTCATGGATCACTTCTATGCGGTCCCGACGGCCAAGCCGATCCAACCGCTGACCGACACGGGCGAGCGCATCGCCGCGCTGGCCGGCGTCTACATGCCCTCGACGGTCGCCTACAGCACGCCGCAGAAGATCATCGGCGGCTTCCAGACGGTGGCCGTGCAGCCCGGTCCTGACGACACGCTGTTGGTCGGGCCGCACACATTTGTCGAAGTCGATCCCGGCCATTTCCGCCAGGTAGACGGGCCGCGCACCCTAACCTATGCTACCAAAAAGACCGGCTCGGTGGAGGCGCTACTCTGGGGACCGTTCGCCTATTTTCCCGTCCCCTGGGTTCGGACAGCGCCGGTTCAACTGGCGTTGGCCGCAGCCTGCCTGCTGCTCTTCCTCACGGCGGCGTTGGGCTGGCTGGTCGACGCCATCCTGAGGCGGCGGCGCGGGGCAGCGGCTCCGGCCGGCTGGGCCAGGCTGGCGCGCTGGACGGCGGCGATACTCGGCTTGCTGAACACCGGGTTGCTGATCTGGTTCCTGCTGCTCAACATCAACTATGCCGAAACTCTGGTCTATCCTGTCGACGCCGTGGCTCTGATCACGCGTGTGTGGTGGATCGGCGTGGCTCTGACGGTTGCGC
The DNA here is from genome assembly GCA_963698255.1 of uncultured Chloroflexia bacterium. GTDB lineage: Bacteria > Chloroflexota > Anaerolineae > Caldilineales > Caldilineaceae > JAWKOK01. The sequence goes on from CAVOQD010000036.1 coordinate 242,524, forward strand.
TGATCGTGTTTTGCGTGGAGATCTGGCGGCGGCGTCCATGGGGGATGGCATGGCGCATCCACTACACGCTGGTGACGGTCGCGGGCATGCTCTTTCTCTGGTTTCTCGTGGAGTGGAACCTGCTGACCCTGTGACACACAGCATATCTACTCAACCCAATGCCAATATCTATCTCAATATGTATCCCAAATCTGTCTGCTGATACATAGATATCAGCGCCGGATCGGCATAGACTGGGTTTGTAGGATTTGAATTCGCAATCGAATTGAACCATAACCCGTTTCGAAACACTCCAATCCATTTTGGCATTGCCTGTACTTGTTGTATCCTTCCCCTGACAACCTCAACCAACCAAATGGAATCCTCTATGACAACGCCGATTTTGGAGATACGCGCAATCTCCAAACGTTTTGACACGACTTAGGCCGTTCCAAGAAATTGAATCCCTCAACTGCCTTACCGACCTACAATCCCAGAAAGATCACCCACCATGTCCGAATCTATCGTCGATATCAGCCGGGAATTCTTCCAGGAGATCGTCAAGCCGATTCTCGCCGAGCGATTTCCCGATGAACTGGCCGTAGCCGCCATCGGCATCTTCGGCCACGGCTCGGAAGCTCTCCGCCTGGATGATGAATACTCCAGCGATCACCACTGGGGACTGCGCATTGACGCGCTCTTTCCCCACGATGTCTATATCGAGCGTGGAGATGAAATGCGTGCAGTGGTCTCGTCGCTCCTGCCGCCGACCTACGCGGGCCACTCGCTGCGTGAAGCCCACGTGGCCGGGGCCGGCCTCGCCCCCGAAAGCCTGCGCGATTTTCTGCTGCGCACCATCGGCATCGACCACGCGCCCGAGACCGACATCGAATGGCTGAGCATTCCTGAAGAAGACATCACCCACGTCATCAACGGAGAAGTCTGGCATGATCCGACCGGCGAGTTCACCAGAATTCGCGCCACGTTCGACGGCTACTACCCCGAGCCGGTTCGACTGCGGCGCATCGCCCATTGGTGTCGCTACATCTCCGGCATGGGCGCGTATGCGCTCAAGCGCGCCATCCTGCGCGACAATGACTACTACGCCAACGTCACCTTCACACGCGCCATTCGATTGACCATGCAATTGGCCTTTTTGCTGGAAAAGACCTATTTCCCCTACGATAAATGGACCTATGCCTATTTCATCCAGTTGCCGCGATTGGCCGAACCGATGCAGCCGCTGGTCGATGAAGCGGTCAAGCTGTCGACCGGCTGGGAACGAAAGCTTGAACTGCTGCACGAACTGTCCGACGTTCTGGACCAGTTTCTGGTGGCCGACGGCATCATCGCGCCCCATCCTCAGTTTTCGCCCTCGCCCACGTCCGGCTATCGTGTGCTCGAACATGCCTACGCCGAGATCATCCAGGGCCTCCCCGACGATCTCAAGGGCGCCGTCCCCATCTGGGACCAGATTCCCTTTGAGTCATTCCACAGTCGTTTCGTGGACAGCATCCCGCTCGACACTTGGGACGAGATGTTGCAGTTGAAGGCCCCCGACACGGAGGACAATGGAGGGGCGGAATAGAGATGGGCAACGATCTCCCCAATCTGTACGGTGAATTGGCGTCGTGGTGGCCGATCTTTTCACGTGTAGAAGACTATGCTGAAGAGGCTGAATTTTTTCACGCAGTCTTGGGCGAGACGGGCGGATCTGTCCCCCAGACGCTTCTCGAACTGGGCAGCGGCGGCGGCAACAATGCGTCGTTTCTAAAAGCGCACTACCAGATGAGCCTCGTCGACCTATCCCCGCAGATGCTTGAGGTTAGCCGGCGCCAGAACCCGGAGTGTGAACACCTTGAAGGTGACATGCGCACGGTTCGACTTGGTCGGCAATTTGATGCCGTCTTTGTACACGATGCGATCATGTACATGACCACCGAGGACGATCTGCGCAGCGCGATGGAGACAGCCTATATCCATTGTCGCCCCGGCGGCACAGCGCTCTTCGTGCCGGATTGCGTGCGCGAGACATTTGCGCCGGAAACGCAGCATGGCGGGCACGATGGCCCTTTGCGCTCCATCCGCTACCTGGAGTGGACGTACGAACTGGAAGAAGACGCTACATCGTTCGTGACCACGTTTGCCTATCTGCTTCGCGAGCAGGGTCGAGAGCGTCAAAGTGCTGCACGAGGAACATGTTCTTGGTCTATTTGGGCGCCAGGATTGGCGTCGACTGTTGGCTGATGTCGGCTTTGAAGCGGAATCAATCATTGACTCATACGAACGCGAAATCTTTGTCGGGCGCAAACCCGCTACTGCTAACTAGTTTGGAACAAATAAATGAACGGAAAAGAACGGGTCCTGGCGACCATCAACCGAGAGCCGACCGATCGCACACCGCTCGACTGTATGCTCTATCAGAAACAGTTTGTCGAGATGCTGGCTGCGGAGTACGGCCCACGAGAGCAGTTTCTCGATGAGTTCAACATCGACATCTTCGCCGGCTTCGTCCCCTACCCGAATCAATTTGGGCAGATCTTCCACGCCAACGAACTGGCCGACATTCCCCTCGAAGATCCGCGCGACGACAAATGGGTCGGCTTCTCCGACTGGAACTACGATTTCGCCGGCGTCAATGTCATCGAAGCCGTCGAGCAACACGGTGATAAACGGATGGTGCGCGCCCACCTTTGGGGCATCGTCGAAGGGACCAGCACCTTCATGGGCATTGAAAAGTGCTGGAGCGGACTGGGCGAATATCCCGATCAGATGATGGCCTGGTTCGACCGCTATGCCGACTGGCTCTGCGGGCTGATGGACCGCTGCGCCGAGGTCGGTGTGGACATGTTCACGCTCTCCGACGACTGGGGCAGCAACAAGACCATGCTCTTTTCGCCGCGCATGTGGCGGCGCGAGATTCGGCCCTATACGGAGCGCGTGGTCAAGCACGCCGCAACAGCCTGGGCAAGCCGGTCATGCTGCACAGCGACGGCTACATCATGCAGATCATGGACGACATCGTCGACATGGGCTACTCGATGCTGCATCCCATCCAGGAAAGCTCGGGCATGGATCCGCAGACCGTGAAGGAAACCTACGGCGACAAGCTGACCCTCTACGGATCGCTGGACGTGGTCGACGGACTGCGCAAGTACGAGGGCGACGTGCTCGACGAATATATCCGCAAGCGTTTCGGCATCTACGCACCCGGCGGCGGCTTCATCTTCTGCACCGGCCATTTCGTCATGCCCGATGTGCCGCCGGCGCGGCTGATCCGGGCGTACACGCTGGCGAATGAGCTGGCGGAGCAGTACGGGTCCAAGACTTTGGCCACGGATGGCCAGGGATGAACAACTGAAATCCACAGATAGAGTTTGCGTCATTCTTTTTCGTTCGTTTAGGTTGACCCGTTCGCACGCCCTTCGTGCGAACCAAACGTCGAAATTCATTTAACGATTAGCCACAAGCGCCAGAGCGGATCTTCCCACGACGTCAAAGGGTCAATCGAGAAAGGCTAGGCGTCCGTTGTCGCAGAGTTCTGCTGCAACCGGACGCCCTAACCCAGATCACCCTCTCACCGTGTCACCCTACGGCCTCACCGGCGTCCCATCGGGCAAGCGCGTCTGCGTCCACTGCTCGATGATGTCGCCGCACGGATACTCGGCAGCCAGCTTCTCGTCGATGTCGATGCCCAGGCCAGGCTTGTCGTTGGCGTAGAGATAGCCGTTGCGGATCTCGGGCAGGCCGGGGAACATGGCGTAGTCCAGTTCCGATGGCCGATACCATTCCTGGATGCCGAAGTTCGGCGCCCACAGATCCAGGTGCAGATTGGCGGCGTGGCCCACCGGCGATGTGTCTCCCGGCCCGTGCCAGGCCGTGCGCACACCGTACATATTGGCAAAGGTCGCCACCTCGCGCGCCGGCGTGATGCCGCCCATCTGGCTCACATGCATGCGGATGAAGTCGATCAGCCGTCCTTCGATGAGCGGCTTCCACTCCAGCGGATGGTTGAACAGTTCGCCCATGGCCAGCGGCGTGGCGCACTGTTCGCGAATGCGTGCGAACCAGGCGTTGTCCTCGGGCGCCAGTGCGTCTTCCAGGAAGAAGAGCTTCAGCGGCTCCACATCCTTGGCAAACTGCACGGCGTCGATGGGCGTCAGCCGCTCGTGGATGTCGTGCAGCAGTTCAACTTCAGGGCCGACCTCGGCACGCACATGCTCCATCATATTCAACATGTTGCGACAGTAGGCGCGCGGATCGAAATAGGCGCCGTCGGGCGCGTTCTCGGGCTTGACCATGGTGTCGGCCTTGCCGCCGTAGCCGCCCATCTGCACACGCACGTAGCGGAAGCCGTCGGCCACGTAGGCTTTGACCTGCTCGGCCACTTCCTGAGGCGTGACGCCCGTTGGCGTGGACGTAGACATGCGCGCCCTCGCGACACTTGCCGCCCAGCAACTGGTAGACCGGCATGTTGGCCTGCTTGCCCTTGATGTCCCACAGCGCCTCGTCGATGCCGGAGATGGCGTTGTTGAGCACCGGCCCATTGCGCCAGTAGCCGTGCACCATCATCATGCGGAAAAGTTCCTCGATGCGCGAGACATCGCGGCCGATGAGGAATGGCTTGAGATGGCGCTCGATGGCCGCTTCCACGGCAAAGATGCGCTGTGTGAAGGTGGCGCAGCCCAGGCCGTAGAGTCCCGGCTCGGACGTGATCACCTTGACGATGCCCAGGCGCGAACCGCCCGGCTGAGTGAGAATAATCTGAATGTCTTTGATGGTTGTCGGTGAACTCATTGCACTGTCCTGTGAACTGAATATTGATTGGTTGGCTGATTCGTCTTTGTTTCACGCTCTGTCTGCAACGAAAAGAGTGCAGTGTATCACGTTTCCGCAATACACTGCACCCCATGTTAACACATCGTTGGGTTGAGAGCAGGGAGGAAACAGCGCCTCCACCCTCAACAGTCAACTAGAAGTTGAAATCGTCGATGTTGGACTCGTCGTAGATGAACGGGTCGCCCAACAAAATTTCGCTCCCGACAACCTCGAGCGTGCCCAGACGGCCGGCGTCGAATTCAGTGGCGCCGGGCAGAAGCGTGCCATCAGCCAACGCACGTACGGCGTAGATGGTGGCATAGCCCAAATCGACCGGATTCCAGAGCACGACGTCGCGCACACAGCCGTCCTTGACGAACGGGCGCATGACATTGGGTGTGCTCAGACCGACGACGGCAACTTCGCCGCAACGGTCGGCCTGCTGGACGGCCTCGGCCGCGCCGGGGAAGGCCACCGAACTCATGCCGAAGATGCCGGCCAGGTCAGGATAGGCCAGCAGCAGGTCGCCGGTGACGGAGAAGGCCAGGTTCTGGTCTTCTTCGCTGGGGCGAATGTCAACGAACTCCAGGCCAGGGAAGTTCTCGTCACGATACGCTTCCATGACCGCGATCCAGGCGTTCTGATTGGGTGCGGTCAGGCTGCTGGTGACGATGGCGACCTGCGCCTCCTCACCGACCTGATCGACCATCGAATCGACCATCGCCTTGCCGATGGCATCGAAAGTCGCCTGGTTCACAAAGAACTGGCGGGCCTGGGCTTCGGCGTCAGCATCGTAGCCCACGACCATCTGTCCCTCGGCCAATGCCTTTTCCAACACCGGCGCAATCGCCACCGGATCGTTGCTGGCGTAGACAATGGCGTCGGCGCCCTGGGTGATGAAGTTGTCGATGAACTCGATCTGGCGATCGACACGGCCTTCGGTCGGGCCATCCTGGGTTACGGTGACGTTGCCCAGTTCAGCGGCGGCCTCTTCCATGCCCTGGAAGGTGGCATTGAAGTAATCGATACCGATCAGTTTGGGAATGTCGTAAACAACCAGATCGGCACCGGCGCGGTCAGGCGCATCGGTCGGCCAGCCGGCTTCCCAGCCCTCGGGCATTTCCATAGCCATGTCGCCGGCCTCTTCAGCCGCGGCATCCTCAGCCGCAGCCTCTTCGGCAGGGGCTTCCTCAGCGGCCCCTTCAGCCGCGGCTTCTTCCTCAGCCGGTTCAGTAGCCTCAGCGGCCGGTTCTCCTGCGTCCGGGGCCGGTGCGGATGCCGGACAGGCAGCCAACATCAGCGCCACAACCATGAGCAGACCTAACAGAGCAATTGCTTTACGGGACATATACTCCTCCTTAGTGCAGATATGTTGGAAAACAGAAATCAGTCACAGATGTACACAGATTTGTACAGATAGGACGCAGACAGTTCCGGCTCTTTGAGATCTCAGGGGTGAAAGCCATCCTCCTGGAAGATTTTCGAGGACAACCGGCTAGGTATGTCGATCTTCCAGGAAGATTTAGTGTCATCCCCCTGAGATCCAAAAGAACCATGGTTTCTCAGAATCATCTGTATCGCTATCTGTGGTTATCATGCGCCCATCTGTGTCCAACTGTGACAAAAAAACGTAACAAAGACTTCAACGCGCATCGTTCTTCTCGCCCCGCAGCACGCGGTTGAGCCAGACTGCGAGGATGAGCACCAGGCCGATGACGACAACGGTGGCATCGCCGCGCACGCCGGCCAATGAGAGCCCATTGCGCAACACGGCAATGATAAAGAGGCCCAACACCGTACCCAAAATCGTCCCTTTGCCGCCGTAAATGCTCGTACCGCCCAACACCACGGCCGCAATCACATCCAGTTCCAAACCGATACCGGCATCGGCGCGGGTGGTCGTCACCCGGCTGACGAAGATGATGGCGGCCAGCCCGGCCATGAAACCGCTGAAGGCGTAGATGGACAACAGGATACGATCCACGGGCACGCCCGAAAACTTGGACGCCTCATCGTTGCTGCCGATGGCGTAGATGTAGCGTCCATACGGTGTGCGTGCTAGGAAGATGCCGACGACGATGCAGAAAAAGATCAGAATCACGAACTGGGTCGGGAAGGGGCCGATGCTGCCCTGACCGAAGAACTCGAACCAGTCCGGAAAGCCGCTGATGGGGCGTGCCTGACTGATGCCCAACGCCATGCCGCGATAGATGGCCAATGTGCCCAAGGTGGCGATCAGGGGCGGCACCTTGACGCTGGAGATGAGCCAGCCGTTGAAGAGGCCGGCTAGGATACCGGTCAACAGGGCGACACCCATGGCCACGGGCAGAGGCAAGCCCCAGACCGCCCACGAATAGCCGAGCATGATGGCGCTCCAGCCCAGCGTGCTGCCGACGGAGAGATCGATGCCCGCGGTGATGATGATCAGCGTCATGGGCAGGGCCATCAGCCCGATCTCGGCGAAGAAACGCGTGATGTTGAGCAGATTGCCGCTGGTGAAGAAGCGATCGCTTAGCAACGAAAGCACGATCGTGATGACGATCAGCACGAACAGAAGAATCGCCTCTTGGCTGACGTAGCGCCGCCACGAACGGCCCCCATTGGCCTGGGATACCATCGATTCTGCCATGATCTACAACTCTCCCAACCGGCGTTTGCGTACGATGTCAAAGACGACCGCCAGCAGAATCAGACTACCCTGCACGGCCTGGAACCAGTAGGCGCTGACACGCATGAAGACCAGCCCGTTCTGGATGACATTGAGCAGCAACACGCCCAGGAAGGCGCCCAATATCGTGCCGCTGCCGCCCATGATGCTCACGCCGCCGACCACGGCCGCGGTAATGACCAACAGTTCAAAGCCGATGCCGCTGTTGGTCTGAATGGCCGAGAAGCGGGTGGCAAAGACCAGGCTGGCGATGCCGACCAGCGTACCGTTGATCATGAAGCTCAGCACCTGGACCCGTTTGACCGAAATACCGGTTAACCGGGCCGCCACACGATTGGCGCCGACGGCATAGAAATAGCGACCTTGGATACTGTATTGCGTCCACAGCCCGCCGAAGATCAACACCGCTGCCGCGATCAGGATCGGCACGGGAATGCCCAAGACGCTCTGCTGGCCGATGTAGAAGTTCTCCGGCAGATTGCGAATCCACGAGCCGCCGGTGAAGAGCACCACCGAGCCGCGCAGGATGCTCAACATGCCCAGCGTCACGATGATCGAGGGCACGCCGGCCCAGGCCACCAGTGCGCCGTTGACAAAGCCGATCAGCGTGCCGGTGAGCACGATGGCCAGCCAGGCCAACGCCACCGGATAGCCCTCGCGCGCCAACAGACCGCCGACAACTGCACAGACCGCCAACACCGAGCCCATGGAGATGTCGATACCGCCCGACACGATGACGAGCGTTATCCCGACGACCGCAATGGCTACATGGCTGCTGTCCAGCAAAATAGACATCACATTGCGTCCGCTGATAAAGTCGGGCCGGATCAGCGTCAGCAGGCCGATGAGAACGATCAAAAAGATGGCAAGAACAGTCTCTTGGTTGAACTTCTCCAAGGAAAACCAACTGGAACCGCTCGACGACTTCGTGTCACTCCTAATCATGGGACAATCCCATTTCGCCCACACTCTCTTTCGACGTGCTGATCGCCTGCTCGATGATCTTCTCCTGGGTGGCCTCGTCCCGATCAAATTCGGCCACAAGACGGCCAAGACGCATGACAAGAATCCGATCACTCATGCCCAGAATCTCGGGCAGTTCGCTGGAGATCATGATGATGCCGATGCCCTGCGAGGCCAGCTCGCTCATCAGCCGGTGGATCTCAGCCTTGGCGCCGACGTCAATGCCGCGTGTCGGTTCGTCCAGGATGAGCACATCTGGCCGGCTCAACAACCACTTGGCCAGCACCACCTTCTGCTGATTACCGCCGGAGAGATTCTCCACCTGCTGGAAGATGCTCGGCGTTCGGATGCTGAGCTTCTCCACCGACTTCTCTGCGACCACTTCTTCCTGGCGCACCCGCACAAAGCCATATTTGGTCAGATCCATCAGGGTTGCCAGGCTGATGTTCTGCTCGACCGACATAGGCAGAACCAGGCCCTGGTTCTGCCGATCCTCCGGCACGTAGGCGATGCCTTGCTTCATGGCATGCTGCGGCGAACGGATCGTCGCCTTCTTGCCCTTGAGTCGGATCTCGCCGCTGTCCACCGGATGAATGCCGAAGAGCACTTGGGCCAGATCGCTGCGTCCTGAGCCGACGAGCCCGCTAAGTCCGAGAATCTCGCCTCGATGCAAGGTGAAATTGATGTCGTCAATGTAGCCGTCACTGCTCAGATTCTCGACCTCAAGCACCGGCTCGCCGATGACGACGTCGGACTTGGGGAAGAGGTTGTCCAGGTTGCGCCCCACCATCATGCTGATCAGGGTCTCGTTGGTGGCATTGGCCACGTCCATGGTGCCGACAAACTTGCCGTCACGCAGAACGGTGACGCGGTCGGCCAGTTCAAAGACCTCTTCCAGCCGGTGGCTAATGTAGATGATGCCCACGCCCTGCTCGCGCAGCCGGCGCACAATACGGAAGAGCGTCTCGACGTCGTGCGCGGTCAATGCAGCGGTCGGCTCATCCATGATCAGGACTTTGGCGTCCTGGCTCAGCGCCTTGGCGATCTCGACGCGCTGGCGGTTGCCGACGGTCAAGCGGCTCACCTTGCGGCGCACATCGGCCTCGACCTCCAGCGTATCGAAGATCTTGTCGGCATCGTCGTACATGGTCGGCCAGTCGATGCTGCCGAGCCGACGTCGCGGATAACGACCGATGTAGATGTTCTCGGCCACAGTGAGTTCGGGATAGAGGCTTGTCTCCTGATAGATGACGGAGATGCCCATTTCGGTGGCTTGGCGGGGGTTGGTCAGCACAGCGGGCTTGCCGTCAAAGAGCATGGTCCCGCCGTTCGGCTGGTGGGCGCCAGCAATGATCTTGATCAGCGTCGACTTGCCGGCGCCGTTCTCGCCCACAAGCGCATGCACCTCGCCCGGTCGCACGTCAAAGCTCACTCTGTCGAGTGCAATGACGCCGGGAAAGGTCTTGGTGATCTCCTGCAATTCAAGGAGCGTCGTCTCAGACATCGTCAGTCCATCTGCGGAGGAACCCGGTGTGGTGATGGTCGATCATTCGGCTCCACCGAGATCCGAGGGTATGAATTTGTGGTTGGTTCGGCTGTTGATTGATCCAAACTTTAGCACAATTCGGAAAGATACACAATTTGAGGTTTTGGTTGATAATAGCCATTTTCAAAAGCGATAAATCATCAAAATGCTATGTATTCGCTTTCTTTATCAATGGGTTTCCGTGCTCGATAAAGCGCCGCCAAGCCCAGGTGGGACCATCGCCGACCGCATGAAAAAGCCCATTCTCGCCATCGTCATTAGACGCGCCCCGCATCGCGATGGTCAACCGGTTGGACCCACCATGCAATTCAAGATCAACAGCGGCCGGGCCTGGTCAATGGATGGCCGGCACCCGATACGAGCCGTCATGGTGCAAGCGCAACTCACCGTCGACCCAGAGCCACGTCTCGCCGGGGCTCTGCACCACGATACGCGCCGGGAAGGGCAACCCTCTGTTCATTGGCGCTTTGACCAGCGTCTGAACGACGAGGATCTCGTCACTACTCTTCATATGCTTTTTATGTCATTTCGTGGATTCCGGCTGATTGGGGGGAGAGAGGTTGGTATGAATAACAAGAGTCCCCGGCGCTTTGGCTCAAAGCGCCGGGGACTCTTGCTTGATGCTATGCTATGCCATCGCCATTACGTCGTCAAGCAGTTCCAGATCGGCCAACTTGGCCATGGTGGGCACGCCGTCAGCGTCCCAGCCAACCATGGCGTAGTAGAGTTGCAGCGCTTCGGCCAGTTCGTCCCGGTCGATGGCCACGCCCTTGAGCTTGCCGTTCTGCAAGCCTTCGAAGAGCCGCGGCGGCAGCGTGTCGTCGCCGGTGTTGAAGCCCTCTCGGTTGTTGTAGATGCGCGCCAGGGTGTTGGCCCGCTCGCCGACCTTGAGCAGTTCGAAGATGCTCATGTTCCAGCCGGTGGCCGCGTTGATGTAGTCGCGCAGTTCCTCCAGCTTGAGCGCACCGATGGGCATGCCCACAAAGTCGCACATGCCGACACTGTTGTAGAGGCTCCAGACCTGCTGGGCAACCACGAAGGCGTGGACCTTGCGCGGGCCCAGGTCCATGCGATCGACCGGCTCCAACATGCCCAGCGTCTCGAAACCCTCATCGAAGGTGCCGAAGGCCTCGAACGACGGGTCGTGGATGGCTTCCATGTGATCGGCGCCGGTGGGCGAGATGGCGTAGCCCAGACCGACGCCGACCTTGCCGCGCGGCTCGTGCATGGGCAGTTCCTGGCCCTTGACATGGTTGGCATAGGCCTCAGTGCCCTGGCCCAGCTTCTCGGCGGCAATCTTGACGCCGTCGGCCAGCAGATCGCCCAGACCCTCGCGCTTGCCGATCTTGTGGATCATGGCCAGCATGGCGTCGGCATTGCCGAAGGTCAGGTCGATGCCGTCGGTGTCATCCTTGGTGAGGATGCCGTTCTCGTAGGCTTCCATGGCAAAGGCAATGGCCACGCCGGCGGAGATGCCGTCCAGCACATACTGGTTGACCCATTGCGAGCCCTCGGCCACCGCAGCCAGATCACCGACGCCGCAGCACGAACCCAGCGCACCGATGATCTCGTATTCCATGCCGCCGTACTTGGCCGACACGCCCCGCTCGTCGCACCTCGACCTCACGCTTGCAGGCCACGCCACAGGAGTAGCAGGTGCCGCGGTTGACCAGGATGGTGTTGGCCATGGTCTGGCCGGTGATGTTCTGCGCTTCCTCAAAGGAGCCGTCGCGGAAGTTGCGTGTGGGCAGGATGCCGTCCAGGTCCAGCCCGCCGACGCCGCCGGCCGTGCCGAACTGGTGCATGCCGTCGGCTTCCTGATCGTAGTTGTCGCGCCACCATTGAAGCACTTCCTTGGCATCCGTCCGGCGCTTCCGGGCGGATGCGCTCGCGTCCGCGCACGACGATGGCCTTGAGCTTCTTGCTGCCCATGACCGCGCCCAGGCCGGAGCGTCCATGGAAGTGGCGCAGTTCGTTGACGATGGCGGCATAGAGCACCAGGTTCTCGCCGCCGACGCCGGTCTGCAGGACACGGATGCGCTTGTCGCCCAGATCCTCGACCGATGCTGTCCTGCACCTCGCCGGCCAGCTTGCCCCAATATTTGGTGGCGTCGCGGATCTCGCAGACGCCGTCGGAGACGTAGAGATAGACCGGCGTCTCGGACTGGCCGTGGACGATGATGCCGTCGAAGCCGGTGCGTTTCAGCTCGGGTCCCCAATAGCCGCCGGCCTCAGCCTCGCCAAAGCCGCCGGTCAGCGGCGACTTGCCGGCCACGGTGTAGCGGTTGCAGCCGGAGAGCGGCAGGCCATTGGTGACGCTGGTCATGATGATCAGGTTGTTCTCAGGCCCCAGCGGATCGGCGCCGACCGGGATATCGCGCAGCATGAAGTAGCCGGCCATGGCGCTGCCGCCCAGATACTTGCGATAGATGAGTTCGCTCGGTTCTTCGATCCAGGTGCGACCTTCGCTCAGGTCGACGTGCAAAATTTTGCCGTTGTAAGCAGCAGGCATTGTGGTTTCTCCTCGTACAGATGAACGTGAATTCCGGGATGTCAATGCCGGGATTCACCAAGGCCGGATGAGGGACTGAATTTTTCCTGCAATCGCAACACAAGTTCAACGGCGAGCCACGGAACCTGTTGCGAAGCATTGCATTCAACAGTCTACCGCAAAAAGGAGATCTGAAAAAGAAGGAATGATCCACCAGTGAGCAGGATCATCATGTGCTGTGCTGTGCGACGGCTCACTTCGCCTTGCGACTGTCCAGGAAGTTCGCCACACGCTGCCTGAGTATCAGCACCCGAAAGCAGTTGTTGCGAGGCATCGACCTCGGCTGTGCAATTCTCGGCCTGGGAAATCAACGAACTCACGTTGACCAGTCGTTTCATGTGAGCGATGGCCGGCGCGCTCAATGGCCGCATATCAGCAAACAGATCGTCCAGGTAGACATCGACCGCGACCTCATCGCCGACGAAATTGACCAGCCCATAGGCCAGCGCCGTCTCTGCGCTGATGGCGCGCCCGGTGAAGAAGAGTTCCTTGGCCCTGGCCTTGCCGATACGTTGAGGCAGCCGATAGGTGCCGCCCCATCCGGCCACCAGTCCCAGATTGGCCTCCGGCTGGCCAAACTTCGCGCCTTCAGTCGCCACGATCAGATCGCAGGCCATGGCCAGTTCCAGCCCGCCGCCCAGGGCGAAGCCATCGATGCGGGCGATAACCGGCAACGGCAACGCCTCCAGCCGGTTGAAGACCGTGTGCCCGCGCGCCACCCACTCGACAATCGTCTCGGCGTTGAGCGTTTCCAGCGCGCGAATGTTGGCACCAACCACAAAGTAGCGTTCGCTTTCCGAGCGCAGGATCAGCGCCGTCAACCGCTCCTGATCACGCTCAAGTCGCTGCTCGATCTCGTCAAGGGCATGATCCAACTGGGTCAACACTTCGTAGTCCACGGTAGCCGGTTTGCCCGGCGGATCGGTGACGAAGGTGAGCGTGGCGATGTCATTGTCATAGGTCAAGCGGATGGTTGTTTGCATCAGTGTTGCCCCTCTATGCGTAAAAGAAGTCGGGTTGATCTGGTGGCTATCGCAGGTGCGGTTCTACCAAAAAATTTTCTTGTCCATCAACGCCAATTCTCCGGACACAAGCGGCTGGAAATCCATCTGATCCAACACATTGCGCTGGAGATCGATGCCCGGCGCGATCTCCTTGAGCACAACCCCTTCGGGCGTCAACTCGAAGACCGCCCGCTCGGTCACATAGAGCACCTGCTGGCCGGTCGTCCGGGCGTACTCGCCACTGAACGTGATCTGTGTGACCTCATCGACGAACTTGCGGATCCCGCCTTCTTGCTCGATGCCAATCCGGCCTTCGCCCACACTGCACTTCAGCCCCTTGGCCGTCAACGTGCCGCAGAAGATGACTTTCCTGGCATTCTGACTGATGTTGATGAATCCGCCACAGCCGGAGAGCATGCCGGGCACCTTGCTGGCGTTGACATTACCAGCTCCGTCCATCTGGGCCATACCCAGAAAAGCCAGGTCCAGACAGCCGCCGTCGTAGAAATTGAACTGGGAATCTTCCTCGATGATGGCTTCCGGGTTGTAGGCGACACCGAAGATGACGCCGCCGGCCGGCATGCCGCCGACGATGCCCTGCTCGACGGTGAAGGTCAGGCTGTCGATGATGCCCTCCTCGGCCGCCACCGAGGCGATGCCGCTGGGCATGCCGACGCCCAGATTGACCACCGCGTCGGCAAAGAGTTCCTTGGCCGCACGGCGAGCAATGACTTTGCGCGGCCCCAAGGGCAACGGAGCAATCCGTTCCAGTGGCGCTTTGACTTCACCGCTGAAGGCCGGGTTGTAGAAGTCCAGCGTCGTCTGCTTCTGGTGCTCATCAACCACCACGTAGTCGACGCAGACGCCGGGAATGCGCACCGTGCGCGGATCGATGCTGCCTGCTTCGGCCAGATACTTGACCTGGGCGATGACGATGCCGCCGCACGCCTTGGCCGCCTGAGCAATGGAGATGCCCTCAAGAATGGCCGCCTCTTCCTCACAACTGATGTTGCCCTTGGTATCGGCCGTGGTGCCGCGCACAAAGGCGACATCAAACTTGAAGCTGGGAAAAAAGAGCCACTCTTCGCCGTCGATCTCCATCACGCGCACCAGTTCGTCGGTGGTGATGGCGTTCATCTTGCCGCCTTCGATGCGCGGGTCAATGTAGGTGCGCAGTCCCACCTTGGTGAAGACGCCCGGCTGTCGCGCCGCCACCGTGCTGTACATCTGTGAAAGCACCCCCTGGGGGAAGTTGTAGCTCTCGATCTGCTCGTCCATGATCATGTGCGCGATCTTGGGCGCCATGGCCAGATGGCCGGCAATGTCGCGCTTGATCAGGCCGGGCAATGCCAGGTAGTCGGCGCCGATCTGATCTCGATCACCGAGGCCGGTGGCGTGGCAGAGGGTGAGGTTTCGCGGCGCCGATTCGGCCAGATACCGCTGCCTGAGGGCATAGATCAGCGCGGTCGGTTCGGCGACGCCGCCGCCCGAGCCCTGGATTGCGACAACGTCGCCCGATTCGACTAATGCAGCGGCTTCATCGGCGCCGATGATCTGAGTTGGCACGGGCTTGGCTCTTTCCAATGGTGGATCTGTTGAGCTTGAGGTGCGATGAAATGGATCTGGATACAGATAGGCTACTGCAAGTCGGTTTTCGTGTCAACGCAGCCGGAACAGAAGGGGAGAATTACGGCAAATGGACGGAGAAAAAATCACGATGATTTTTCGAATTACGCCAATAAAAAAACAGCCAACCCGAAGATTGGCGTGTGTTGTAGAGGTGTTGTATTGTCAGAAAAGCAGGTAACAAAAAAGAGTTTTGTTGGCAATGGTCTACTCTCGCATACAGTTGCCCATACACTACCATCGACGCTGGTGGACTTAACTGCCGGGTTCGGGATGGATCCGGGTGTACCCCCACCGCTCTTATCACCAACAAAACTCTTCTTTTACAATTAGATTGTTAACTACGTAACTTCTTCTACGTAACTTCTTCTACGTAACTTCTTTCTACGCAGCGCCTGATACGCTAAAGACTGAAAAGGATTAGGTTCTCGCAACAAGTAACAATGTTTCTTTTGTAGATTAAGCCCTCGTGCATTAGTACGGCTTCGCTGAAGACATCTCTGCCCTTACACGTGCCGCCTATCAAGCTGGTAGTCTCCCAGCGCACTTACCAGGTTAACCCTGTGAGGGAACTTATCTCAGAGTTGGCTTCCCACTTAGATGCTTTCAGCGGTTATCCAGTCCAGACTTAGCTACCCAGCTATGCCGTTGGCACGACAACTGGCACACCAGAGGTCTGTCCACCCCGGTCCTCTCGTACTAGGGGCAGATCTCTTCAATTCCCTTGCGCCCACAGCGGATAGAGACCGACCTGTCTCACGACGGTCTGAACCCAGCTCGCGTACCACTTTAATGGGCGAACAGCCCAACCCTTGGAACCTGCTCCGGCTCCAGGATGTGACGAGCCGACATCGAGGTGCCGAACCTTCCCGTCGATGTGAACTCTTGGGGAAGACTAGCCTGTTATCCCCGGGGTAGCTTTTATCCGATGAGCCATGGCCCTTCCACTCGGTACCATAGGATCACTAACGCCGACTTTCGTCTCTGCTCGAGTTGTAGCTCTCGCAGTCAAGCTCCCTTATGCGTTTGCACTCTACGACTGGTTTCCATTCAGCCTGAGGGAACCTTTGCACGCCTCCGTTACTCTTTGGGAGGCGACCGCCCCAGTCAAACTGCCCACCTGGCACTGTTTCCTAACCGGTTTACGGTCAAGGTTAGAGTCAAAACTTAATCAGAGTGGTATTTCACTGGCGACTCCACCGAACCTAGCGATCCAGCTTCTCAGTCTCCCACCTATACTACACAAATCAAGCCCTAACCCAATGCCAAGCTACAGTAAAGCTCCACGGGGTCTTTTTGTCCTGCTGCGGGTAAGGAGCATCTTCACTCCTACTTCAGTTTCACCGGGTCCTTCGTTGAGACAGTGCCCCATTCGTTACGCCTTTCGTGCGGGTCGGAACTTACCCGACAAGGAATTTCGCTACCTTAGGACCGTTATAGTTACGGCCGCCGTTCACCGGGGCTTCAGTTCAGAGCTCTCACCCCTCCCCTTAACCTTCCGGCACTGGGCAGGCGTCAGCCTGTATACTTCGACTTTCGTCTTCGCACAGACCTGTGTTTTTGGTAAACAGTCGACAGGGCCATTTCTCTGCGGCCTCTTCGGACTCCTGCAAGCTTGTCGCTTTCATCCTACAGAGGCGATCCTTCTCCCGAAGTTACGGATCTATTTTGCCGAATTCCTTAACGAAGGTTCTCCCGATCCCCTTAGTATTCTCTACTCGTCTACCTGTGTCGGTTTACGGTACGGGCACGCAAGTCTCACTAGAAGCTTTTCTCGGCAGCTTGGGCTCAATCGCTTCCACCCTATTGGGCTCACCATCACTCCTCAGCTCAGCGGGTCTTTTAACCCCCACCTCTTCACCTACGAGCTTGGCACCGGCTCTTCCAACCGCCGGCCGACCTACCCTTCTGCGTCACTCCCTCGCTCAATCAACTTTACGTGGTACAGGAATATTAACCTGTTATCCATCGGCTACGCCCTTCGGCCTCACCTTAGGACCGACTAACCCGACGCGGATCAACCTTCCGTCGGAAACCTTAGACTTACGGGGACTATGATTCTCACATAGTTTACGCTACTCGTGCCAACATTCTCACTTCCGGTCGCTCCACAACTCCTTACGGTATTGCTTCGCTGCTCCCGGAACGCTCGCCTACTGCTCCTATAGTCCCTAAGAACTATACAAACCCGTAGCTTCGGTGGGTGACTTGAGCCCCGTTATATTTTCGGCGCAGGATCACTTGACCAGTGAGCTATTACGCACTCTTTAAAGGATGGCTGCTTCTAAGCCAACCTCCTGGCTGTCTCGGTAACCCCACATC
>CAVOQD010000036.1:265000-385987 GCA_963698255.1 uncultured Chloroflexia bacterium
CCGGGACCGGTCGGCTCTTTCAACGAGGCGACAAAACCGCCGCCGGGCATAAAGTTGTTGAACGGGTCTTCTGCGGTGATACGACATTCGATGGCCCAGCCCTTGGGCACAATGTCGTCCTGCGTGTAGCGCATGCGTCGCCCATTGGCGATGGCGATCTGCTCCTTGACGATGTCAACGCCGGTGATCATCTCGGTGACCGGATGCTCAACCTGCAAGCGTGTGTTCATTTCAAGAAAGTAGTATTTGTTCTCCTTGCTATCAAAGAGAAACTCAATGGTGCCGGCGTTCTCGTAGCCCACCGCTTCGGCAGCGGCAATCGCCACCTGGCCCATCTCCTTGCGCAGCCGGTCGTCAATGGCGACGCTGGGCGCCTCCTCAATCAGTTTCTGATGTCGTCGCTGGATGCTGCATTCACGCTCGCCAAGATGAATCGTGTTTCCCTTGCTGTCCGCAAGAATCTGGAATTCGATGTGGCGTGAGTTCTCGATCAGCTTTTCCAGATAGACCTCATCGTTGCCGAAGGCGGCAGCGGCTTCACGACGGGCCGCACCCAACGCGCCCACAAACTCAGCTTCAGCATGCACGGCACGCATGCCCTTGCCGCCGCCGCCGGCGCTGGCCTTGATCATCAACGGATAGCCGATGCCTCTGGCCGCTGCGGCCAATTCACCATCATCCAGCCCTCGGGGCGAGCCGGGCACCAGGGGCACATTGCGCCGGGCGACCGTTTCGCGTGCGGTGATCTTGTCGCCCATCTTCTCGATCGCATCTGGACTCGGGCCGATAAACGCGATGCCGACGTCGGCACAGGCGGCAGCAAAGGAGGCGTTTTCAGCCAGGAATCCGTAGCCGGGATGGATTGCATCCACATTGGCCTTGCGCGCGACATCAATGATCTTATCGATGCGAAGATAGCTTTCGGCGCTCGGTGCGGGTCCGATATGATAGGCCTCATCGGCATATCGCACATGCAGCGCCGCACGATCCGCTTCTGAAAAGACGGCAACGGTTGAAATACCTCGTTCTTCGCAGGCACGCAGCACCCGAATGGCGATCTCTCCACGATTGGCGACCAGAATCTTCTTGAACATCCATGCCCCTTGCTGACTGTTACATAATGGCGTAAATACCACGGCGAAAATACAGTGTTCTACCAAAGGTACGAAATCTCGAAAAATTTCCGCCGGAATTTACTATACGTTTCGACGAATGTCGACCACGGTGACGCTCAACCCAAGCCGATGCTACAACCCTGTTCGGTGTATATGCGCGGTCACGACGATTCGATCATGCTGGTACGGAAGCGGCAACAGTTCATCACTTTCATACCATTGGCCAAAGTTGGGATCGCCCGGCGTCAGGCAGAGTCGCCGCACACCCCAAACGGTCATATTCACCGGACTGCCAATCGGCGAGATAAAATCGTCTTCCACAATTCCCTGGAGACGGGCAACACCGGTCAACGTTCGCGTCTCCCACGTGCCGTAGGGCAGGCGTCCGCCATCCAACGGCGCACAGATGGCACGCAGATGGACGACGCCGCAATTCAGCCAGACGATGGCCGTCTCAACGCCTTCATCGTTGACAATGTCAGCCTCGACGATCTGCCCGGTGAACGCATAGGCCGCACGACCGATCTGTTGAAAGGCCGGCGGCAGAGGTTCCTGCTGCACCGTGAACCAGGATGGGGACGAGAAATCGGGCATCAGCAAACCGGCATCCAGGATCACAGGCAGCCAATGTCCCTGCTTCAATCCCGGATAGTCCATCCGCTCAAACTGCTCGCCGGTCAATTCAAATTCGACTTCAGCCAACGCCATAGAGATCTCCACCAGACTCCTAGTACACGATGGCGTAAATACCACGGCGGAAATCAGGCAGTCTACCTCTGATAGGAACCGTGGGGTTATTTCCGCCGGGATTTACTAGAGGGGAATGTTGCCGTGCTTTTTCGCCGGCAAACTTGCCCGCTTGTTCTGCAACATTTCCAGCGAATTGATCAGACGCGGGCGCGTCTCGTGGGGTTCGATGACATTGTCAATGAAGCCGGCCGATGCAGCCACATACGGATTGGCAAAACGCTTGCGATAGTCCTCAACCAACTCCGCCTTGCGTGCGACCGGATCATCGGCCTCGGCAATCTCGCGTCGGAAGATGATATTGACCGCACCCTCCGGCCCCATCACGGCGATCTCGGCGCTGGGCCAGGCCAGCACAAGATCCGCGCCCAGATGTCGCGGGTTCATGACGCAGTAGGCCCCGCCGTAGGCCTTGCGAACGATCACGGTCAGCTTGGGCACCGTGGCCTCGGAGAAGGCGTAGAGCAGTTTGGCCCCATGGCGGATGATGCCCCCGTGCTCCTGATTCACGCCGGGCATGAAGCCGGGCACGTCCTCCAGCACAATCAGCGGCACGTTAAAGGCATCGCAGAAGCGGATAAAGCGGGCGCTCTTCTGGCTCGCCTCCACATCCAGCACGCCGGCCAAGACCGTCGGCTGCTGGGCGACGATGCCGACCGGCCGGCCGCCCAGGCGAGCAAACCCGACCAGAATATTCATCGCCCACTCTTCGTGGACCTCCATGAACTGGCCGTCGTCCACGATGTGGCGAATGACTTCTTTCATATCGTACGGCTTGTTGGGATTGTCGGGGACCAGCGAATCCAATTCCGGGGCCATGCGCAGCGGGTCGTCCTGGACCGGGTTGATCGGGGGATCCTCCATGTTGTTGGCGGGCAGATGAGCCACCAACTGCTGGACCATGAAGAGGGCATCCTCCTCATTTTCAGCCGAGAAATGGGCAACGCCCGATATGCTGCCGTGGACGGATGCGCCTCCCAGCCCCTCGAAGGTCACATCCTCGTGGGTCACCGTCTTGATCACATCAGGCCCGGTGACAAACATGTGGCTGGTCTCTTTGACCATGATCACAAAGTCGGTGATGGCCGGGCTATAGACGGCGCCGCCTGCGCACGGCCCCATGATTACGCTGATCTGGGGAATGACGCCCGAGGCCATGACATTGCGATGGAAGATCTCGGCATAGCCGGCCAGACTGAAGACGCCTTCTTGAATGCGTGCACCGCCCGAGTCATTCAGGCCGATGATCGGCGCGCCATTGCGCATGGCGGCATCCATCACCTTGCAGATCTTCATGGCGTGCGCATGGCTTACGCTGCCGCCGAAGACCGTGAAATCCTGGGCATAGACATAGGTCAAGCGGCCATCGATGGTTCCGTAGCCGGTGACGACGCCGTCGCCGGGGATCTTCTGCTTGTCCAATCCAAAATCGACGGAATCGTGGGTCACAAAGACGTCCATCTCACGGAAGCTTCCCTTGTCGAGAAGCAATGCCAGCCGCTCGCGCGCGGTCATCTTGCCCTTGGCGTGCTGGCGATCGATGCGCTCTTTGCCGCCGCCCTGTTTGGCAGACGCCTTGAGTTCATTCAACTCGGCTAATCTTGGGTCGATTGGTTGTTCACTCAAGAGAATCTTCCTTCTTGCCTAGAGCCGATCGAAATCGACAGATTGGTTCAGCACAGAATCATCCGCGAAGACCGGGCGTCTCACCAGGTCAGAATCAACGAGGCAAAGAGCGCGCCCGTCAATGTACAAAGGCCGAAAAAGACCAGCACCAACAAAACAAGACCGCAACTCAAGGCAATGTTCCCAGTCGCCGCACGCGATCCCGTGAGGGATGTAAAAAACGAACCGCTGACTCCCAAGGCAATGCAAAGAGAGAGCGTCGCAATCGCGGCACTGACCTGGACATTTAGATCCAGGGCAATGTAGGCAACATACAGACCAAGTACCCCGGCGGCGATTCCACTGGCCGCGCTCATCAGAATGATAGGCAGAGACGGTCCCTGGGAACCATCTGCGTCTTGATCCGACAAGCCATGCCGCGCAAGATCGTCAACGTTGTATTGATCGAACAGTGAATTGATTTCCGCTTGTTCGAGGAAGTGCTGTGTGTCTTTGTGATCCAAATGCCTTGTCCCTGTCCATTGGCAACGCTGGTGGCCTGCTACAAGGAACCCGGCTGGCACTATTCTACACGAATGAGATACCAGACACAAGAGATTATCACGAGAGAAGTCATTTTTGAAAAGTTGGCGCCGGCTGCGATCCGCGGAATATGGATGGCGAACAGAAGTAAGCGCTAGAGCGAGCGCAAAAGAAGTGGAGAGGCAAATTGCCTCTCCACTTCTTATATCTAACAAGTTGTATCTAACAAGGTAGACGAATTCACGCCCTGTAATCACCGAGGCGATTACATCATGCCGCCCATGCCGCCCATGCCGCCCATGTCGCCGCCGCCCGGCATCGGAGCCGCAGCTTCCGGGATGTCGGTGACCAGCGCGGAGGTGGACAGGATCATGGCCGCGATGGAGCAGGCGTTCTCAACAGCGCTGCGCGTCACCTTGGCGGGGTCGATGATGCCGGCTTCCAGCATGTCGACATAGCCATTGGCGATCACGTCATAGCCGGTGGTCTTCTTGCCCTCAACGTGCAGTCCGCGAACCTTCTCGATGACAACGGGGCCATCAAGACCGGCGTTGCTGGCGATCATGCGCATCGGCTCTTCGAGCGCGCGGCGCAGAATCTTGATGCCGGTTGCGGCATCGCCTTCCAGCGCGACGTTGTCCAGAGCCGGAATGGCGTTGATCAGCGCAACACCACCGCCAGGGACAATGCCTTCTTCCACGGCGGCTCGGGTGGCGCTCAGCGCATCCTCGACACGGTGCTTCTTTTCCTTCAGCTCGGTCTCGGTGGCAGCGCCAACACGAATGATGGCAACGCCGCCGGCCAGCTTGGCCAGACGTTCTTGCAGCTTCTCACGATCGTAGTCGCTGGTGCTGGCCTCGGTCTCGGCACGGATCTGGTTGATGCGGCTCTTGATGTCGTCGGTGCTGCCGGCGCCATCAACGATGGTGGTGGCGTCCTTGGTGCTGACGATCTTGGCGCAGCGGCCCAGATCTTCAAGCATGACGCTGTCCAGCTTGCGACCCAGCTCTTCGGTGATGACCTGGCCGCCGGTGAGGATGGCGATGTCACGCAGCATTGCCTTGCGGCGGTCGCCGAAGCCCGGGGCCTTGATGGCCAGGGCATTGACCATGCCGCGCAGCTTGTTCAGGACCAAAGTGGCCAGCGCTTCGCCGTCCACATCCTCGGCGATGATGACAATCTCGCGCTTGCCGATCTGGACCAGCTTCTCCAACACAGGAACGATGTCCTGGGCGCTGCTGATCTTCTTGTCGGTGATCAGGATGTAGGCGTCCTCGATCTCGGCTTCCATGCGCTCGGAATTGGTGACGAAGTAGGGGCTCAGGTAGCCACGGTCGATCTGCATACCCTCGACATACTCGGTCTCAAACTCCAGGCCCTTGCTCTCTTCGACGGTGATGACACCGTCCTTGCCGACGTGGTCCATGACCTCGGCGATCAGGTCGCCGATGGTGCTGTCGGCAGCGGAGATGCTGGCGACCTGGGAGATGCCCTCTTTGCCGGAGACCGGTGTGGCCATCTCTTGAATGGCGGCGACGATCGCATCACGACCCGCTTCGATACCACGCTTCAGCAGCATGGGATTGGCGCCGGCGGTCACATTCTTGAGGCCTTCGGTGACGATGGCCTGGGCCAGGACGGTGGCGGTGGTGGTGCCATCACCGGCAACATCGTTGGTCTTGGTGGCGGCTTCCTTCAGAAGCTGCGCGCCCATGTTCTCAAACGGGTCTTCGAGTTCGATCTCTTTGGCGACGGTCACGCCATCATGGGTGACGGTCGGGCTGCCCCATTTTTTGTCCAGGGCAACGTTGCGGCCCTTGGGGCCGAGGGTGGTCTTAACTGCATTGGCCAGGGCATCGACGCCGGCCTTGAGGCTCTTTCGGGCCTCGTCTTCGAACATAATTTGCTTTGCCATTTCTTTTTCTCCTACAGAACCGATTTTTGGGCGGTAACGCTCGAACGTTACCTTCAAACGGGTCAGACTCTCAACTTAGCTGACGACAATTGCCAGGACGTCAGATTCCTTGAGAATCAGAATTTCTTCGCCGTCAACCTTGAGGGTCGTGCCGGCGTAACGGGCGTAGAGGACCTTGTCCCCCTCTGCTACATCCAAAGCGACACGTTCACCATCATCCTTGCGCATGCCAGGACCCACAGAGACGACTGTACCCTGCTGCGGCTTTTCTTTGGCGGTCTCGGGCAAGAAAATACCCGAAGCGGTCACGTCTTCCTGCTCAGTGGGCTTGACAACAAGACGATCACCCAGTGGTTTCAGATTCATGGAACTCTCCTCCTTAGGACCAGAACTTAACACATGCGAATACGTCAAAGTTCAAATCATGATTGTACAAAAGAAATCCGTTAGCACTCAACACATCAGAGTGCTAACGGACTCTATCATACCCGATGGAAATTGTGTTGACAAGTTTTTAATCTTCCAAACAAGTCAGTTATACCCCGAAATCGGTCTGTTTAACGCTAGCGGTCCGTTAGAGTTTTGTTTGCATCAAAATTCGAGCATGGCTTTGACCACACCGCTCTCGGGCTCGAGCCATCCGGGGAAGCGATCGATGATGGTTTCCGACGTGGCACGATGGGTGATCCACGGGTCAAGATCGATATCATCGGACGAGATGGTGCGGATGACATGGGCGAAGTCTGCCGAGGTCGCATTGCGGCTGCTCATCATGGTCATTTCGCGCCGGTGGAACTCGGGATCGTAGAACGTGATGTCGCCTTGGACGAGGCCGACATAGATCAGTTTGCCGCCGCTGGCCGGCAGTTTGAACGAAGCGTGCATCGAATTGGCGTTGCCGGTGGCATCAAAGACAGCCAGCGGCAGATCGCCGGAGAGTATCGAGCGCAACTGCGCCTCGGCCTCTTCGCCCGGTTCGATCCAATGCTCGATGCCGAGTTCCCGGCCGGCGAATGCAATGCGACTCGGACTCAGTTCCATGCCCAGCACCTGCGCGCCCGCCTCCCTGGCGAAGAGCATGACGCCCAGGCCGATTGGCCCTGCCCCGACCACCAGCACCGGATCGCCCGGCTGAAGCTCGGCCCGCCGCACGGCATGTGCGCCGATGCAGAGCATCTCGACCATGGCCAGATGGTCGGCCGGGACGCCGTCGGCCTTGTGCAGCTTGTTCACAGGCACGAGTGATCTGCTCGCGCATGCCGCCGTCGATGTGAACGCCGTAGACCTTGAGGCTCTCACAGCAGTTGGTCTTGCCGCGACGGCACGGACTGCACGCGCCGCAGTTCAAATAGGGCTCGACTGCACAGACATCACCCACAGCAAAGCCGGATTCGCTCTGCGCCTTCTCCCAGGGCAACGATCTCGACAGCCAGCTCATGGCCAAGAATACGTGGGTATTCAAAAAACGGCTGGCGCCCACGGAAGGCGTGCAGATCGGTACCGCAGATGCCGACGCGCACTACGCGCACCAATGCCTCGCCGGGGCCGGGCGATGCCGGCGGTTCGGTCTGGGTGAACAAGAATTCACCCGGCTGATTCAAAACGATGGTCTTCATCCAAATATACCTCTTATATAGCGAGTCTGAATGCACTCAGAGATCGCGGCGATTGCAATTGTAACGCGACATAAATGTCGCAATTTTTTCTGAATCAGCCTGCTGCGACATAAATGTCGCGCTACAGAGTCAGATGCAAAACTGGAAAATCAGTCACTCAACTGCCTACGCAGGCGCTCGATCAAGCCGTCTACGGGTTTGACCGGCAGCGCCACGACCCGGCGCGACAGCCCGCTCTCATAGATGGCCAGCATCGTCTCAAAATCGCGCATGGCTGCCTCCAGATTCAGCGGATGGACGGCGCCGTCATCCTCCAACCAGTCAAACATGGCCTCGGTCATGGCCGCCTGGCCCAGGATGTCCTCATCGCCATATTGATGCACACCCGACTCGACGACGCCGTCGACACCGATCTGCCAGGACCACATGGTCCATTCGACAAAGCCTTTCGTCCCGTAGACCGCAATGCGCTTGTGGGTGTTGATGGGGCCGTCGCCCACCTTTGGTGCGTTGGTCCCGCAGCGCAGCAACGCCTGCACGCCGTTGTCGTAGGTGATGACGCCCTGAACTTCATCCGGCGCAAAGTGTTTGCGCGGCGTCTCCTGGAGACCATCGACGCCGCCCACCTGGCCGAAGACCGACATGGCGACGGCCGCCGGCGTTGAAGGCGCCGATAGCCTGGAGCGTATGGGTTCCCTGGTAGGCCATGTTCATGCCCGAGCTGGCGTCGATGAAGCGCACGTCGCCGATTGCGCCGTCCTGCACCAACTTCTGCAAAGCCAAACGCCGTGGGTGGAACTGGAGTTGGTGATTGATGGCGATCTTGACTGTGCTGGTGCGCGCGAAGTCACGAATGGCGTCGAAGTCCTCCCACTGGATGGCCAGCGGCTTCTCCACAATCAGCGCGGGAATGCCTGCCTCCTGCGCGGCCTCAAAGATCTCCAGACGCACGTCCGGCGGCGTGTTGACGTGAACGACATCCGGCCGTTCTCGCTCAAGCATCTCCCGATAATCGGTGTAGCGGGCCGACACGTGAAACGCATCGGCAAATTCATCCAACTTATCCTGCCTGCGCGTCGAAACCGCCGCTAACTCACCACGCTCGATATGTTCATAGGCCTCGGCTAGACCACGCGCTCGTCCACCGCTCACCCCGATAATGGCGCACTTGTACATCATCATTCTCCCGATCGTTGCGTTTTTTTTAGCCACAGATGAGTTCACTGCAAGAACCACGAATTTCACGAATTGCACGAATTCTCTCAGTGGTGCACTTCGTGCAATTCGTGCCATTCGTGGTTTTTGCAGCAGAGCCAAAGATGGGCACGGATAGGTCACAGATGAAACGATGCATTCACTCGGCGGCAACACGATGCCGTTCTTGATCAACTGTGCCTCATCTGTGTTTATCCGTGTCCATCTGTGGCTGAAACTTCTCATTCCCAAGGCTTCAGTATCACCTTGGCACACTGGCCGGAGACCTGTGTCTCCCACGCCTGCTGGATCTCGCTCAACGGAAAACGGTGGCTGATCAGCCTGTCCAGGATCGGGCCGCTCTCGGCGATCATCTGCATGATCTTGGGCGTGTCGGCCAGGTTGTAGTGCCACGATCCGAAGAGGGTCAGCCCCTTGCGGATCATGTCCGGGCTGATGGTCAGCGGCGTCTGCGCCATGGACTCGCCGACGAAGGCCACCTTGCCGCGCCGTCGTGTTGCGTCGATGCAGAGCCGATGGGCAGCGACGACGCCGGAGCAGTCGATTGCATGGTCGACGCCCTGGCCGCCGGTCAACGCATGGATCTGCGCCAACGCATCGTCGTCGGCGGATCGATGACAACCTCGGCGCCGAGTTCCAGCGCCCGCTGCGCCCGCCACGGATTGCTCTCGACGCCGATCACACGAGCGCCGCGATAGCGTCCATTGACCACCGCGCCCAGTCCCACCGGACCCAGCCCGGTCACCAAGACCGTGTCGAACGCGCCCGTGCCCAGCCGTTGATAGGCCCCGAAGCTGGCCCCCAGCCCGCAGCAGGCCAGGCTGGCGTGGTCGTAGGAGACATCGTCGGGGATGGGAACGAGCAGCCAGTCCGGCTTGAGCAAAAACTGGGCCATGGTGGCCCGTCCCTCTTCGCCGCCGGTGAAGGCCGCGAAGTCGACGGTCTGCTCGCAGAAGATATAGTCGCCGGCCAGACAGAGATCACAGGTTCCGCAGGGATATTGGGGCATGACCACCACCCGGTCGCCCACCTTGACGCGGCCCGGCTGGGCCACATCGACCACTTCGCCGGCGGCCTCGTGCCCATGGGCGGACGAGACTCTGCCGTCGACAAAGGCCTTGTACTCGGTACACATGGGCGCGGAATGGATCTTGACCAGCGCCCAGTTTTCCTTGGCTTCCGGCATCGGCGCCTCGACCAGACCGGCCTGTCGTGGACCAAAGATTGCCGCTTTCTGCATGGTTTGGCTCCAGATTCTTGACGCGTGATTAGTACAGATTGGCACGAATGGTCGTACAGACTGCGACGCCAACATTCGCCCCCCGGCCCCCAATCCTGGGGGAGGCTCCGCAAGCTTTTGCTAAGCTGGAGCCAAGCGTTCCTCCCAAGGTTGGGGGCTAGGGGGCTGCCGACGTGCTATACATTGTCACGCCACGCTGTACTAGGTGGCCCCGACCGTTTACCGTTCACTATTATCAATTCAGCATTAACCGTTCGGTTTTTCTCAGCCCATCTTGTCCGACAGACCTGCCGCCACACACATTGAAAATTGAAAGTCGACAATTGACCATTACCCGCCGTTCTTCAAGAACAGCTCCACCACCGGCACCGCCACATCCGGTCGTTGAACCGGCAACTCCAGCGTGAGCACGTCCGCTCCCAGATCCGCCCATAGTCGTGTTGAGCGCAGCCTGCTCGGGATCGACGACCTTCATGCCGACCTCGGAGTGGTCGTTGAGCAACTGGGCATAGGCCACGCGCGGCCCCAGCCCCTCCAGATGCACGTGGCGGAAGGGCCAGTTGAAGAGGTGCAGATAGAGCCGGTCGCCGTTCTGGGTGTAGCGGCAGTCGGCCGGCGCAGTGAACTCGCGAGGGCCGCAGCCGTAGATCGAGCGGGAGTGCAGCGCCATCCACTCGCCGATGCCGCGCAGCGACGCCAGCGATTGGGGTTCCAACATGCCGCGGGCGTTGGGGCCGACGTTGAGCAGCAGATTGCCGTCCTTGGAGACGGTGTCGATCAGCATCTGCACCAGCATATCGACCGATTTCCAGTCCAGATTGTCGCGGTGATAGCCCCAACTGCCGTTGAGGGTCTGGCAGGCTTCCCAGAGCACGGGCTTGCCGTCGATCATCATGGGCCGGCGGGCTGGTACTGCTCGGGGGTGGTGAAGTCGCCGGGGATGTCGAGACGGTTGTTGACGAGAATGCCCGGTTGCAGCTCGCGCACCATGGCCATCAGCGTCTCCGAGTCCCAGTCCTCATGCCCCTTGCCCACCGACCAACCCCAGTCGCGGCCCGGATAGGAGAAGTCGTACCACATGATGTCGATGTCGCCGAAGCCGGTCAGCAGCTCACGCGTCTGGCCGTGGAGGTATTCACGATACTTGGTGATGTCGCGATCCTTGTTGGCCTCGCGAAATTCGACATTCTCGCGCATGGGGTGCAGTCCATCGACCACATAGTCGGGGTGATGCCAGTCGATGACCGAGTGATAGAAGCCGATCTTGAAGCCCTCGTTGCGGAACGATTCCACATAGGGCCGCAGCAGATCGCGCTTGGCCGGCGTGTTGGTCGCCTTGTAGTCGGTCAAGCGCCGAGTCCCACAGGCAGAAGCCGTCGTGGTGCTTGGACGTCATGACCGCGTACTTCATGCCGGCGTTCTTGGCCTCCTGCGCCCAGGTCGACGGGTTGTAGAGGTCGGGATCGAAGTAGTCGAAGTACTTCTGATAGTCTTCATCCGAGATCATCTCGCGCATCTTGACCCACTCGTGGCGGGCGGGCATGGCATAGATGCCCCAATGGATGAACAGGCCAAAACGATCGTGGACGAACCAGTTGCTATCCGCCATGGTAACGCACTCCCTTTCGATTGGTTTTCGGTCGGTCAAGAACCAGTGTTCTTGACCGAAAGTGACAACACATTGAAAACAATATCACACTTCCAATCCTATCGGATTCCGGGCGTGTGGTCAATCGACGAAACAGCGATTCGAATGAGTCTCCAGAGTCGGACCGTTTCCCGACGATCTTGAGAAGATCGGTAGCAAGTTTTCAAAATGTGTGGGATAGTATTTGCAGTCGGCCACGAACGGTTCCCAACCCAGACAATCCACATCAGGAGCAACCATGACAGAATCCAAACAACTCAATCTCGCCTTCGTGGGCTGCGGCGGGATCGCCGCGGCCCACTGGCACGGCATCCAGACCCACGCGCCGCGCATCAACGTGACCGCGGCCATCGACATCAGCGCCGAGCGGGCGGCGGCCATGGCCGAGGCGACCGGCGCACAGCCGTTCACATCGCTGGAAACGGCCCTCGAACAAGGCGATTTCGACGCCGTCGACATCATGTTGCCCCACAATCAGCACGAGGAGGCGGCCGAGCTTGCCTTTGCCGCCGGCAAACATGTGTTGCTGGAGAAACCGATGGCGACCACGCTGGCCGGCTGCGAGCGTATCATGAGTGCAGCGCGCCAAGCGGGAACGGTCTTCATGGTGGCCGAACAGGCCCAGTATTGGCCGGACGCGCTGGCAGTTCAGCGACTGATCCAAGAAGGGGTCGTCGGCGAGATCATCACGGCCCGCGCCTACTTCGGTGGCCCCATGGAGAGCGATGGCGGATCGAAGCCATGGCGCTATGATCTGGCAATCGCCGGCGGCGGCATCACCATCGACGGCGGCGCTCACTGGATCCGGCCGCTACGCATGTGGCTGGGCGAGATCGACGAGGTCGTTGCCGTCATCGACCATCCGTTAGCTGAAATGGAGGGGGAATCGCTGGCGCGGGCGCTGGTGCGCTTTGCCTCTGGCAAGGTAGCGGTCTTCGATGCGCTGCGCGCCGGCGCGGTTGCCGGGCCGGGCGAGGAGTTCCGTGTCACCGGCATGGATGGTGAATTGGTGATCGAGAAGGGGAACGGCGGCCGGCTGCTGCTCTACACCAAAGCGCACCCGGACGGAAAAGTGATCCTGGACAAGAACTCCGGCCGATCCGACAGCTACGGATACGAATTGAACGACTTTGCCGGGGCGGTGCTGGATGGGACGGCATTGGCGGCCAGCCCAGAGTATTCGCTGGGTGAGCTGCGCACGGCGCTGGCAATCTATCGGTCGGCCGAAAGCCGGCAATGGGAGAAGGTGTGGGATTGACTGTATGACCAGAAGGCGGGCTGTTGGCAACAGCCCGCCTTCTGGTCATACAGTTCGGCGAAAGCTAGCCCATCCACTCTGGAACAGGCGTGATCTTCAACGCATGGGCCGGTGCGTCGCCCAGGCTCGCCGTCATCGAAAGTGCGACCCCGCCATCGGTCTGACGCCAGGCAAGCTCGCCTGGCCGGCCAAGCAATTGCACATTGGCGCCCTCGGCCATCCTCAGCCCGCCAATCTCAAACTGCAGAGCGTCCGGCGTGTCCAGCAGCGTGGCGTAGAGACTATCATTCGCCTGGGTGAAACGAACGTCGATACCGCCGTCGGTGCTCGATTCAGCCACCGTCCAGGGACGTGTGCCGTAGATCGCCTCGCCGTTGACGTCCAGCCAGCGGCCAATCCCCTCCAGTCGCTCCACCTGCATGGGTGGGATGGCGCCGTCGGCCATGGGGCCGACATTGAGCAGCAGGTTGCCGTTCTTGCTGACGATGTCGACCAGCGAATGCACCAGCGATTCGACCGACTGATACTGCTCCACGCCTTCGATGCGGTTGTAGCCGAAGGAAGCGCCGATGCCGCGGCAGGACTCCCACTTTTTCTCGCGAATCTCGCTGAACGACGCGTACTCAGGCGTCTCGAAATCGTGATGGTTGTCGCTGACGATGTTGCCCTCTTCCATGCCTGAAGGTCTGGGTGAAACGGTTGTTGACCAAGCCGTCAGGAATCTGATTGTAGTAGTCGGCGAAGAGCACGTTCAGGTCAGTATCGCGCGGGTAGGCGATGTCGTTCCACAGAATCTTGGTGCCGTAGCGTTCGATCAGCTCACGCCAATGCGCGTTGGCATAGTCGACGTAGTCGGGCATCTGCGGCACGCCCGCAGGCAGATCGGCAATGTCCACGATCACCTTGTCATAGAAGGTCCAGTCCAGGCCGCCCGAGTAGTAGAGCGCGTAGGTCATGCCGGCATCACGCACAGCGTCGCCCAGTTCGCCGATCAGATCACGCTCGGCGTGGTAGTCCTCGATGAACGGGTTGGGGTGGCGGCTGGGCCAGAGCAGAAAGCCGTCATGATGTTTTGTGGTCGGCACGACATAGCGGGCGCCGGCGCGCTTGAAAAGATCTGCCCAGACTCTCAGGCTTCCACGCCTTCGCTGCCTCGTTGAACATGGCCGCAAAGTCAAAGTAGCTGAAGTCCTCGCCATAGGTTTCGGCATGAAATTGCTGAGTCGGGCTGCCGTCGATGCGCAGCGAATTCAGATACCACTCGGCGTACGGATTGTCGCGGAACCACGTGGACCAGTCGCCGCTCTCGATGACATGGCCCAGATCGGCGGCCAACGGCGCCCAGGCCGGCACCGAATAGAGCCCCCAATGCACGAAGATGCCGAACTTGGCGTCATGGAACCAATCGGGGACAGGGTGGGTTGAAACGGATTCATGGGTTGGTTGGTAGTGCATTGCGTTTCTCCTAATCAAGGGTCGTTGAGGATAGAACACGGATGACGCGGAAAAGGCGGATCACCGTCGGATCTTTGGTACGTATCCGCGATGATCCGCCCGATCTTAAAAATCCGCGTTCTATCCCCAAATTTCACCAATCGCATCCAGTTTTTCGTCGCTCAAATAACCGTAGCGGTTGATCCAGGCGCCGTCGGCGCGGCTGTCAGCCACTAGTTGCAGGCGGCGTTTGA
This sequence comes from uncultured Chloroflexia bacterium, assembly GCA_963698255.1. GTDB lineage: Bacteria > Chloroflexota > Anaerolineae > Caldilineales > Caldilineaceae > JAWKOK01. Next base: position 279,591 of record CAVOQD010000036.1, read on the forward strand.
AGTCGTCCAGCGGACCGTAGCCATGGACCAGCGCATTCACCTGAGCCTTGCCGCCGACTGCTGCCATCACCTGATCGATCTTGCGCATCTGAACCGACGTCGGAATGGGATGCGGCTCGTCCGGAGCCGGGTAGCCGTAGTCGTCGATGGCACGGCCGCCTTCGTCGCCATCGGCCAGGTCCAGCAAATTGACCAGCGTCCGCACCAGCAAGGATTCATCCAAGCCGGGATTTCGGGCCATCAGCACATCGCCCCAGAACTTGACCATGAGTGACCAGTGCATGGTGTAGAGCTTGGGCGAAACTGACCCACAGACTTCGGACGCAGCCGCAAAGTCGAGTCCGGTGATATACGAGAAGGGTGACATGAAGGCGTTGGCAGACAGTTCCTTCTCTGTTCCGCCGTATTCGGCGATGGCATCGCGCCAATCGCGCAGCAGATCGGTCGAAAGCGCGGCCTTGCAGCGGAACCACTCGGCGACGCCGGGAAATTGGTTGTAGAGGCGAAGGATGCTGAAAACGCCACGGTCCGGCGAGGCGAAGTCAATCAGGTCCCGATTGGTCAGACTACCGTGGAGGTAGCTGTAGAAACGGCCGACCTCTCGTCGCATGCGTTCGAAGTCGAAACCGTGTTCGCCGGCCCAGGCCGCAACATGCGGACCAAAATCCTGGAAGGCTTCGTCCAGCTTGTAGCAGGGATATTCGGGCCAGTCCGGGCGGATGCCGTCGATAGTTGGGATAGGTCGCGAAGATGTCGCGCACCCAGGCTCGGTTGTAGGCACGGATGTCGGCGCTGGCCAGGCTGCCGGTGTCGGCCATGCGGTCCACGGGCAGACGGCCATCGGGCAGGCGCGGCCGGTCGACATCGCGCAGACCGGGCGGCGCCGTGGCGCTGGTCTGGATATAGACCTTGAGGCCACGGGCCTTGGCTGCGTCGATGAACTGGCCGATGATCGGCCCTTCGCTTCGCGTCAGTTCGTTTGGATCACGCGGCTGATAGGCCAGACCGTCGAAGAAGGCGCGGTTGGCCTCGTGGCCGGGTCCGCTGCGCAGCCAGAGCGCCTGCTTGCCCCAGAGCGGACGGTCGAAGAGACGCACGCTGGCCCCGGCGTCATCCGGCGGCTGGAACGAGCCTTGCCCCGGCTCGGCCGGCATCGTCACCGATGTGTTGATGGCCACAGCCGTGGCGCCGGTGCGCTCGATGCTGTCCAGCGTGGATTCGACACCCTCGTTCTGGAAGAAGGGGCTGAGTACGGTGATGCCGAGAAAACGTTTGAGTTGGGACATACTAACTCTCCCTTGACAAGGCCGCCAAGTCATCATATCATTGGCAATATGAGATACGCGCTTGATACGGATGTATTGGTAGCCGGGCTTCGGAGCGCCAGAGGCGCTTCGCGTCAACTGCTTCTGTCTTTACATGCCGGTCACTTTGAAGCGGTTATCAGTGTAAGCATGATGCTTGAACATGAGGCGGTGCTGAAAAGGCCCGAGAATCTCGAAGCCGCCAATCTCACAGTCCAGGAGATCGATATATTTCTCGATGGCCTAAGCATAATCGCCATCCCCATTTCCCCATTCTTTTTGTGGCGGCCACAATTGCGGGATCCGGCTGATGAGCATGTTTTGGAAACAGCGATCAATGGCCAGGCCGATGCCATTGTGACATTTAATCAACGTCACTTCAAAATGGCAAGCGGACGGTTTGACATTGAAATTCTGCAGCCGGGCGCTGCACTGCGAAGGTTAGGGACATGGCGACGCTAAGCAACTACGCACTACGACTACAGGCATCCCTCCTTGATGAACTGCGAGTGGTTGTCGACGAAGAGGGTACCACGATCAACCAGTTCATCAATGTTGCGGTTGCGGAAAAATTGACAGCTCTGCGCACAGAGCGATATTTCCAAGAGCGCGCTGCACGAGGCGATCGGGACGCGTTTTTGCGTATTCTAGAAAAAGCCGGCACGGAAGACCCCAGAGAAGGGGATGAATTGCCCACACAAAACGAATGAGAGATTATGGGAAAACACGCAATCTCTCCTTCGAAGGCCGAAGGCCATAATCCCCCACTCTCATGGTTGAATTAAAAAGATCTGCCCTCACGGCTCCACAATGATCTTGCCGACCATGCCCGCTTCGGTGTGGCCAGACACCCCGCAATAGAAGTCGTAGACGCCGGGGCGCGTCGCTGTGAAAGCGGCGAAGACCTCTTGCTTGGCCGGCATGGCCACATGCACGTCGAGATCATCTGCGTCGAAGCTGTGGGCATAGAGATCCTGGTTGTCCAGCACGATGGCGACCGTCTCGCCCACCTGGAGCCGAATCTCCTCCTGGCCAAAGCGCATCTGCCGAGCCGTGACTACAAGGTCAGCGGACTGGGCCGTCACGCTTCCGCTCACCAAATCATTGAAGATCCCCAACCGGGCGACAACCAACAGGAACAGTAGCGGAGCGATCACAACGACCGCTCCGATGAGCAACGAACCGAACCGGTCACTTCCTTGACGTGTCACAGATGCGGCTTGCATATCGATCTCTCCTCAGGTCCAGTGAATATGAGTTGGCGGCGTGCGATAGGACACGGATGACGCGGATCGGGCGGATTCACACGGGTTATTTCGATACGATCGGCGGGAATCCGTTCAATCCGCGTCATCCGCGTCCCATTTCGTTTCAGTCGCCTGCGGGCGCCGGGATGGCATTGTTTCCGATCTCGACAGCAGGCGCTTTGGCCGTGCCATGATCTGCAGCCGCGACCATGCCGGCGGTCATGCCCACGAAGGCGGCGTTGAGCGTATGCAGCGCCGATAGGATCGGGTAGCCCGAGTTGCGGAACTCGATCAGGATCGGCTGCAGGAGGATCAGCCCGAAGAGCAAGGCCGTGCGCAGGATAACAGCGCGGGGCAGGCGGGCAATGGCCGCCGAGATCAGCGCCAACAGCGACGCCAGAAGCAACGTGATGCCAAAGATTGCGTGTGCATCGGGCGAGTTGACGACGCCGGCGTGCCAGATGCCGGCCAGGAACATCTGGACGAAGACGCCCAACGAGATGAAGATGGCCAGTACTTTGTGGATACGAGCGAAGGCGGTCTGCATGCTTGTTCTCCTTTGGTAGTGAATGCCGGATGGGCCGGCGACGACGATTGTGTTCGAGATACAGGTGAGTCACTCGAACCGCTTGATGCCATTTTAGGCAGCAAACGTCGCGAAATCGTCACGGAGAACGTTACGGGAGGGATATGGGTGTCAGGGAAATCACCGCGCATTTCACGGATTTGCGCGGATAGGTTGTCAATGTCTGAGGGCTGACGGCAAGTCGTCAGTTGCCTGCAAGCGTTGGCGGGCGCTCGATCTCTTGGATGCTCGCAGCACTGGCCGAATGCATGGCGTGATACAGATCCCAAGCAAGCTGGAGATTGAGCCAACACTGCGCCTCCATGCCCAGCAGCCGTTTGAGACGAAGCGCCGTGTCCGGCGTCATGCTCCGCTTGCCATGCACCAGTTCGTTGACGCACGGATAGGAGACGCCGATGCGCCGGGCAAGTTCGGTCTGGGAGATGCCGAGCGGCTTGAGGAACTCTTCCAGCTACATCTTACCGGGGTGTGTTGGCGGGCCGTGGGTTGGGATTCTCATCACGCATGAACCAGGGGAAGCTCTCGCTCTTGTAGGGCGTCGGCGGCAAAGTGCAACGCCTCACGGATGTCCTCCTCGGCCAGGTCAGGATAATAGCCAAGCACCTCAGACTCAGTCAAGCCTTCGGCCAGAGCGCCGACAATCGTCGTTACGGGGATGCGCAACCCGCGGATGCACGCTACACCGCCCATCTGGTGCGGATCGACTGTGATACGTGTGTACTTCATCTCTATACCTCCATAACGACATATATCCACGACGTCCAAATTTCTACATGTGCGTATGCAATTATACCGCATCAGGCCTAGTCGGTTCCAGTCCGACCAAATTCGATGGATGGCTCTTGCACGGTCTGAGAATCTTCAAGCCATGCTGGGTCTATCTGGGATAATACCATCATCTTCTGCATAGACAGGCGTGTGGATAACAGCCACGGCATATTGTCAGGAGGGTGGCAGAATATGCTCAGACGAATCTCACTAGATCCGACGGTCTGCCATCTGGAAATCCTCTTCGCCGGTCGCCTGTTGAACCACCAGGACATCACTAGCATCACGGTCAACATCGGACGAAACGGCACATCCAAACCAACGCTAATTTCTTCGTAGATTCAAGATACATAGTGAGCGTCCAGATATTACCTGCCGACCTTCCTGGAAGCTGAATGCAGGGCGTCCTCTCCGACAGAGAGCTTCCAGGAAGGTGCAAACCGGGAACTTGTTTTTGGACGCTCACATAGTGCCGGGAACCTTCGAGGTTCCCGGCACTTTTTCGTCATGGCCCAACAATCACCTACACAGGCACGATCTCATAGATCGCCCCGGCATAGGCATCAAACTCGACCAGACCGGGCTCAAGCTCACGCACCTGCACGGTCCCGCCCTCGGCCAAGACATGCACGGGGACGCCAGTTCGCACACGACAAGGGCCGTTGGCTTTCACGTCGATCTGTGCCGACGCCAGTTTCCCTTCCTTCCAGCCGATGTTGACTGTGAAACCGCCACGGGCACGCAGGCCGCGCACACTACCCTCCCGCCACGTGGACGGCAGCGCCGGCAGCAGGTGGATCTCGCCGTTCTGGCTCTGCAACAGCATCTCGGCGATGCCGGCGGTGACGCCGAAGTTGCCGTCGATCTGGAAGGGCGGGTGGGCGTCGAAGAGGTTGGCGTAGACGCCGCCGGCCTGCATGATGACCTGCGAATGCTCGCAGAGTTGCAGCATGTTGCCGATCATCTTGAGCGCGTGGTCGCCGTCCTCGAAGCGGGCCCAGAAGTTGACCTTCCAGGCCATGGACCAGCCGGTGCCGCCGTCGCCGCGTAGTTCCAGCGAACGCTTGGCCGCTTCCCAGAGTTCGGGCGTGCCCCGCCGCGTGATCTGGTTGCCGGAATGCAGCGCCAGCAGATGCGAGACGTGGCGATGCTGATCCTCAGGATCGTCCCAGTCCAGCGCCCATTCCTGCAACTGGCCCAGCCGCCCGATCTGGAAGGGTAGCAGCTTGTCGGCGGCTGCGGCTAGCTGAGCAGCGAAGTCGGCATCCATGCCCAGAATCTCGGCCGCGGCGACGCACTTGCCGAAGAGGTCACGGGTCAGCGCCATGTCCATGGTCGAGGCGTAGCTCACCGCCGCGGTCTGGCCGTCGGGCGTGGTGAACTTGTTCTCGGGCGAGGTGGCCGGCGCGGTGACCAGATGGCCGTCGTGCTCGATCAGCCAGTCCAGCAGGAACTCGGCCGCGCCCTTCATGAGCGGATAGGCGCGTTCGCGCAGGAAGTCGACATCGCCGCTGAAGAGGTAGCGCTCCCAGAGGTGCTGGCAGAGCCACGGCCCGGCCATGGGCCAGCAGGCCCAGACGGGATCGCCCTGGCCGAAGTTGCCGGCCGGCGCGGTCTGCCGCCAGAGATCGGCGTTGTGATGGGCCACCCAGCCGTCGGCCCCGTAGTTGACCCTGGCCGTCTCACGCACCGTTGACGCTCATCTCCTCGATGAGGTCGAAGAGAGGCTCGTGACACTCGGCCAGGTTGGTCGGCTCGGCCAGCCAGTAGTTCATCTCGGTGTTGATGTTGACCGTGTAGTTGGAACTCCACGGCGGACGCACCTCGTCGTTCCAGATGCCCTGGAGATTGGCCGCCTGGGTGCCCGGCCGCGATGAGGTGATGAGCAGATAGCGTCCATACTGGAAGAGCAGCGCGACCAACGCCGGATCGTCGCCCTCCTTGTAGGCACGGATGCGGTCGATCGTGGGCAGGTCCGCGGCAGGCGTGCGACCGAGATCGAGGCCAACACGGCGGAAGAGACGCTGGTGGTCGGCGACGGCATCGGATCGGACCACGGCGTAGGGTCGTGCGCCCGCGACGGCAGCCTGCTGCCGGGCAATGGCCACGGGATCGATGTCGGACAGGCCGGGCAGTTGGTCGAAGCCGTTGAAGCCGGTGGCCGCGGTGATGACCAGCGTCACCTCGCAGGCGTCGGTGACGCGCAGCGCGCCGTTTTCCGAACTGAGGCGGGCGTTGGCATCGGCAGAGACCTCGACTTGCACGGCAAAGGCCATGCCCATCTCTGCCGGGTCGTCGGCATAGGCCACCGGATCATCCGACGGCTTGTAGGAGGGCACGACGTTGCTCGGGCAGCGCCCGGACATGGCCAGTCCGCGGGCGGTGACCTCGGTGGTGAAGCGCAGCTTGGAGTCCAACTGGGCGCTGAGGTTGAGCTGCCCCGGCTTGTCTGCGGTCAGGCGCAGGAGGATGGCCTGGTCCGGCGCGCTGGCGAATAGCTTCACGCGTGTAGTTGGTCTCGCCGATGCGATAGGAGACGGAGGCCACGGCCGTGTCCAGATCGAGATCACGGCGATAGTCGCTGTGACCTCGCCCTCATGCTCGAAGTAAAGGCGCAGATCGCCCAACGGCTGATAGGATTGGGTGAACGTGCCCTGCATGCCCTTGGCCAGTTCATCGGCACGCTCGTAGTCGCCGGCGAAGATGGCCTCGCGCACGGCCGGCAAGCACGTCCTTTGCGCCGGGGTTGTTCCAGTCACGCGGGTAGCCTGACCAGAGCGTGTCCTCGTTGAGTTGTAGCCGTTCGCTCTCCACGCCGCCGAAGACCATGGCCCCCAGTCGCCCGTTGCCGACAGGCAGGGCCTCGACCCACTGCTCGGCAGGCGCTTCGTACCAGAGCACGGCTTCATCCGGAGCGACCTCTTCATCCATGCCAGGAATGTAGGTCGGCATCTTGCCGGGCACATAGGGCTCATCCTTGACCTTGGCCTGCAAGCGATCCAGTTCGGCTGTCAGTTCAGCCACCACGTCGGCATAGGCCGGATCGTGGTAGACGCTGTTCAGCTCCTGCGGATCCTTCTCCAGGTCGAAGAGTTCCCACTCCGGTTCCTTGGGATCATCGATGGCCCCAAGCTGGCCCAGTGCATCGGCATAGTAGTAGATGAGCTTGTAGCGCTGGGTGCGCACGCCGTAGTGGGCATAGACGCCGTGGTGGGCCAGGTGCATCCAGTAGCGATAGTAGAGCGACGTCTGCCAATCGTCGGGCAGATGGCCCTGGAGCAGCGGGCGGAAGCTCTCGCCCTGCATGGCATCCTGGCCCGGTACGCGGGATCTCGACGCCGGCCAGGTCGAGGAAGGTGGGCGCAAAGTCGACGTTGAGGACGATGTCGTCGTTGACGCTGCCGGCCTCGATCTCACGCGGGTAGCGCATGAGGTAGGGCATGCGCAGCGATTCCTCGTACATGAAGCGCTTGTCGTACCAGCCGTGATCGCCCAGGAAGAAGCCCTGGTCCGAGGTGTAGACGACGATGGTGTCGTCGGCCAGCCCTTCGTCATCCAGATAGTCGAGCAGCCGCCCGATGTTGTCATCGACCGAGGCCACACAGCGCAGATAGTCCTTGATGTAGCGCTGATACTTCCAACTCTTGGACTCCTCCGGCGTCAGGCCCTCGGGCACGGGGACCTTGAGGTCTTCCAGGTTGAAGTCGCGTTCGATGCGCATGGTGGCCGCGGCCGCGGCCGCAGGCCCGATTGCTGTAGTCATCGTTGAAGGTCTCCGGCTCCGGGATGTCGATGTCCTCGTACATGTCGGCATGTTTGTCGTCCGGATCCCAGGGGCGATGGGGCGCTTTGTGATGACACATGAGCAGGAACGGCTTGTCCGGATTCGCGATTTTCCAGCCAATCCAGCGAGAAGTCGGTGATCAGATCGGTGGCGTAGCCTTCGAAGACCTTGAGTTCGCCCATCTCGATCATCTCGGGATTGTGGTAGAGACCCTGCCCCGGCAGCACGTTCCAGTAGTCGAAGCCGGTGGGCTGATGGCGCTCGCCGTGGCCCAGATGCCACTTGCCGATCATGGCCGTCTGGTAGCCGGCCTCCTGGAGCAGCTTGGGGAAGGTCTGGAGCCGGTTGTCCATGGGCGTGGAGAGGGTGGTCACGCCGTTGACGTGGTTGTAGGTGCCGGTCAGGATGGTGGCGCGGCTGGGCGTGCAGATCGAGTTGGTGCAGAAGCAGTTGTCAAAGCGCATGCCGCCCTCGGCGATGCGATCCATGTTGGGCGTTTCGTTGATGCGGCTGCCGTAGCAGCTCATGGCGTGGGCCGCATGGTCGTCGGTCATGATGAAGATGATGTTGGGGCGTTTGTCGGGCATGGTCGTCGCCTCTCGATTCAGGAATCGTACGGACATGAGGTTGAATGGGGTTCTGTGGTTCGTCAGTTAGTTTGTCGTTTGTTGCTATGCGCCGGGTTCCTTGGGCAATTGCCCTGCCTTATGATAGGATCACTTTACGTTCCCCGTTGGATAAAGAAAGGGTAAAGCATGAATACAGTTACAATCTCATCCAAATTTCAAGTAGTCATTCCCAGCCCCATCCGCAAGCAGTTCAATCTCAAACCGGGGCAGCGGATTCAGTTTATTCCCTACAAGAATACGCTGCGGGTTGTCCTCATCCCCCCGATTGAGCAAGCGGAAGGCATGTTCGCGGGCATCGACACCGATCCAGGCCGGGAGAAGGCGGATCGTGAGCTATGAATGTAGTCGATTCATCCGGTTGGCTTGAATACTTCGCCGGCGGCGGCAACGCACACTTCTTTGCGCCGGCCATCAAGGCGACCGACACGCTGGTAATACCCACAATCTGCATATACGAAGTCTTCAAGCGTCTCGTTGCCCAGCGAGGCGAGGAAGACGCGCTTTTGGCCGCCGGAATCATGTCACTGGGGACCGTCGCCGATCTGCCCCAGGGAATCGCAATCAATGCAGCCGCCCTATCGTCCGAACACAAGATCGCGATGGCTGACAGCATCATCCTGGCCACTGCCCGTGCATTTGACGCCGTCCTTTGGACGCAGGATGTTGACTTTCAAGGAATCGACGGGGTCGAATACATAGCGAAAGGATGACCGGTGCGGAATGCCCGATACAGTACAGGATGCAAACAAATAGGGGCGGATCACCTGGCAGGTGATCCGCCTTGTTGCAGAATCGAGCATCGGGGTATTGCGTGAATTAGCCGGCCACGATCTTCAACGTCAGCGGGCTATCGGTCGGTGCGCCGCCTTGCAGGTTGACGGCGAGCGCATCGTCGCCGATCTCCCAGGTCGGTTGGACATCCTGACCCAGCAGTTCGATGGAATCGATGCTCTCCAGGGCGTAGATCGAATCGGCGCCCATGGCCTTGATGCGGACGGTGCCGTCAGCCGGCCACGCCATCACATGGGCGTAGACCGCGCCCTCTTTTTGGGTGAAGCGGATGTCCTCGCTGGTGAAGACGGTGCGCTTGGTGTCGGTGAACGCGCCCTCCGGCACTTGGGTCGGCCCCTCACCGGATTCGAACCACGGGCGAGTGCCGTAGATGCCCTCGCCGTTGACTTGCAGCCAGCGGCCGATCTCCAGCAGCATTTCCTGCTCTTCATCAGGAATCGTGCCGTCGGGGCGCGGACCGATGTTGAGCAGCAGCGCGCCGTTTTTGGCGACCACGTCGATCAGGTCGCCGATGATGTCGTTGGCGACCTTGTAGTCGTGGCCGTCGATGTAGCCCCAGGAGTTCTTGGAGACCGAGGTGTCGTTCTGCCAGAAGAGGCCGTGGGTGCGGCGCACCTGGCCGCGCTCGATGTCGAAGACGGCTGTGCCGGCAGGGAAGGCGTCATATTTGTAGTTGACGCCCACACCCGTTCCCCATTTGGCTGAAGCGTTGTAGTAGTAGGCGGCGAACTTCTTCAGATAGGGCTTGAAGGTCATGTTCTGGATCCACCAGTCGAACCAGATCAGCTTTGGCTCGTACTTGTCGATGATCTCACAGGTGCGCAGCAGCCAGTCGTTCAGGAAATCCTCATCCGGAGCATTGTCGAAGTACTGCTCAGTCGGTCGGCCCTGGCCCACGGCCGGGCCGTAGAAATCGGCGTACTCAGGATCCTGGACGTCGGACGGGAAATGGTTTCCGCCGTTCATGAACCACCAATGCTCGGCCCGGTGGCTGGAGACGCCGAAGACCATATCCTCGGCGCGCACGGCTTCGGCCAACTCGCCGACCACGTCGCGCTCAGGACCCATCTCGGCCGCGTTCCACTTGCAGAGATCGCTCTCGTACATCTGGAAGCCGTCATGGTGTTCGGCCACCGGCACGACAAACTTGGCTCCGGCATCCTTGAAGAGCTTGGCCCATGCCTGAGCGTCGTACTTCTCGGCCTTGAACAGGGGGATGAAGTCCTTGTAGCCGAACTCATCCTGGGGACCGTAGGTCTCTCGATGGTGTTCGTATTCCTTGGATCCCTCGACGTACATATGGCGCGGGTACCACTCGTTGCCGAAGGCCGGCACGCAGTAGGGTCCCCAGTGGATAAAGATGCCGAACTTGCCGTCCATATACCAGTCCGGGAACTCGTAGCCTTCCAGCGAGTCCCACGATGCATCGAACGGACCGTCGGCGATGCCTGCTTCGATCTTTTCAAGCGTAATTTTCGACATTCGTGCTTCTCCTAAAAATCTGATATTTGATACTACAGCGGATTGACGACAGGAACGGATTTGTCCCGTAGCAGAGGCAGGATCAGGCCATATTGTAAGATTTGATTGGCCAGACAATCACCCGTTCCTGTCCGAAATCCGTTGTAGTCTTTCATCTACGCCCCGGCCTCATTGAGCCGGACCATCTGCTCATCACTCAAGTTTATGTTCAGGGCTCCCAGGTTTTCAGCCAGTTGCGCCTCGGTGCTGCCGCCGATGATGGGCAGAATCGCGGGCGATCCATGCAGCATCCAGGCCAGCACGACCTGGAGTGGCGAGGCGCCAACCTGGGCTGCCACCTCTTTTAGGGCAGACAACCGCGCTGTCGTATCGGGCGTCTCATACTGTTCGGGAATCGGTCGGTCAGCACGATCGGCGTAGGCCCCGTTGATGGTCGGGGAATAGGCCAGGATGCGCACATTGTGGGCCGCGCAGCAATCGATGGTCGGTTCGTCCAGAACCAGCTGCGAACCGAAATCGCCGTTGGGCTTGGGGCGCAGGTAGGTGTGGCGCTGCTGGAGTGCGACAAAGGAGGCCCAGCCGTTCTGAGCGCTGACCATGTTGACCTCGGCCAAACGCCAGGCCGCGTAGTTGGACGCGCCGATCTGGCGCACCTTGCCCGCCTGCACCAGACGGTCGAACGCTTCCATCGTCTCTTCATAGGGCGTGTTGCGGTCATCGACGTGTGCGTAGTAGAGGTCGATGACGTCGGTCTGGAGGCGGGCCAGGCTCTTGTCGCATTCGGCGATGATCTGTGCAGGCGCGCAGCCCTTGCTCCACGCCGGGATAGGGGAAGCCCAGTTTGGTGGCGATGACGAACTCGTCCCGGTTGCCGCGCTGCTTGAGCCACTCACCGATGACAGTTTCGCTCTCGCCGCCGCTGGTCTTCTCGCTGAACCAATGTGCATACATGTTGGCCGTGTCGACGAAGCGACCGCCGGCGTCCGCATACTGATCCAGTAATCGGAAGGACGTACCCTTGTCCTCCTTCGTACCGAACCAGACGCCGCCCAAGCAGAGCGCGCTGACGGAGGTGTTTCCGAGTGATAGTTGTTTCATATGAATTGTATCTCCACCATCTGATGTCCATCTATCTTTGGCACTATGAAATCGATCCGCCCATTCCCAACCGTGAAGTCGACAGCACCACCTTGTGGTACCAGCGTCACGCTTGATACGGGCTGATCGACCCGAAGCGAGACCCCTACATCATAGAGCGGAATCACATCCTCAATAACATCGAAGTCGAGGCCGCGGCGTTCCGGGATGTAGTGGAGCAGATGCAACACCTGCCGGTTCAACGCCGTCTGTTCGTTGAGCGTAGCAAAGATGCTGCTCGGTCCATCGTGGCGAACCAGCGACTCGGGCAACAGCAGGTCCAGTGCATTGAGCACCAGCTTCTTGCACCAGAGCGGTGCGTTCTGGTTGTACTGGCTGAAGATGGGGCTGCTGATATAGATGATGTTGCCGTTGCGCACGATGGCGGGCCGCGCAGGCTCGCCGCCCGACGGCGACTGACGATGGGAGCAGAAGTGCTCCCACGTGCGGTCGAAGACCGCGGGCACGATCTCGGCCAGCACATCTGTGCCCGACATAGCTTCAACAGCCAAGCCGCGGATGTACATGACGTGTTCCACAGCGGGCAGGCCGGCGCTGACACCTTGGCCGGGCAGCAGATATTCGGCGTAGTCGCCGCGCGGATAGTCGACGCCGCGCACTTGATTGCCATCGGCATCGAGCGGCCCCTCATCGACCACACGCACGCCCAGCGCATCCAAGGCAAAGTCGCTGCCATCAGGCTTCAGGCCGGACTCGAAGCTGGCCAGCAGCTTACCGCCGTTGTCGAGATAGGACTGCAACTTGGCCCCAAACTCGGGCGAGACCATGATGTTATCGGGCAGGATCAGGACCTTGAAGGGTGACAGGTCACTGTGGGCATCAAGGATCTCGAACTGGTAGCCTGCTTCATCCAGGATGCGGTTGGCGCCCTTGATCGCGCCGGGCTGATCGCGTTCGATGGGGTTGCGGAAGGCCTCGGGCGTGAAGACGCCGATATCGCTGAGCGCGGTTGCGCCGCGGCACCACGGTTCCTTCTCCTCGACCGATGCGTAGACGCTGCCGATCAGGTCGTAGACGGCCGGTTCCAGTTGGCCGTTGGGCGGCAGTTGGTCGCCGATGAGGCACTTGGCGTTCATGGCAATCATACGGAAGCATTCGAATTGAAGTGCTGCCGGGTTTTTGAAGGACTGGAAAGTCGCCCCAGGCCGTGTGGAACTTGCCGGTGTGCGACATGGTGTCGATGCCCAGGTTGCGGGCATAGCGCTGGGTGATGGGGAAGTGCTGATAGCCCCATGAGCCGCTGGGCAGCGATTCCAGCTCCCAGTGGGTGTAGGCGTCATCCAGCCCGCGATGGCGGGGGCCGATGTTGCCGCTGTTGTAAAAGATGCTGGCGTCGTCGCTGTATTGGCGCACAAACTGGGTCATATCGCGCTTGAAGGCGTTGAGCGCTTCGATGCTGAATCGCGCACGCTCTGCATCATCGGCCGGATTCAGGCCCGCATCGCGCATCATCTGCTGGGTATAGCGATCGGCCGAGGGGATCGGCTGGACGATGTCGAAGAAGAAGCCGTCGACGGGCATCAGCTCGAACAGCTCGGCCACGCTGGCTTTGAGGAAATCGACGTAGGGCGAGTTGACGTTCAGCCAGCGGTAGAAGCCGGCTTCGAAAGGCGGCGTCCCCAACAGCGTGCCATCCGCTCCTTCGCAGACCCACTCAGGATGACGGCTGGATGTGTAGTAGTCCCACTGCACGGTGACGTAAATCGGCGCACGGATGCCGACCTTGTGGCAGGCTTCGATCTGGTCGATCAACAGATTGGGGCGTTCCAGATGGGGGTGGATTCGCTCCGGAAAGTTGGGCGACTGGTAGTAGAGCATGCCGTGATGGCAGCGGGCGAAACAGGTGATGGAATTGACGTGGGCCTCGGCCAACGTGCCGGCAAACTCATCGGGATCGAAGTCGGCTCCGATGCCGGTGATTTGCTCGCTGGTGTGGTAGTCGAGGTGGATCTGGCGATAGGGTAGGAAGTCGGTCTGTTGCATTGATGTGCTCCTTTTTTGCCACAGATAAACACAGATTTTCACAGATGGGACACAGATGATTCGTAGTTCAAATGCCTTCTGATCGCTCAGAACGCTGCCCGAGAATATCTGTGAAAATCCGCGCCTATCTGTGTTCATCTGTGGTTATAGTCTTTTTCATGTCGTGGCTCGCGCACCCAGAAGGCCAACATCAGACCTCCGATGACGGAGAAGAACAGCGAGGCGACGAAGAGACCGTTGTAGCCGGCAACCGTCGCCAGCCATCCGCCGATGATGGGCGATAGGATCAGAACCGGGGCCAACAGTGTGTTGGTCAGACCGATGTAGGTTGGGCGATCTTCTGGTTCGCAAAATTCAAGGATGATGTTGAGCGCCGATACCTGATCGGCGGCCAGATACGCGCCCATGAGCACGAAGGTGACGAGCAGCCATTCCTGCGACGCCGAAACCAGGGCGATGAGCGCCGCCACCGCCATGGCAAAGGCGGCGCCGGTCAGGACCAGTTTGTGGCCGTAGCGGTCGCCAATCAGCCCCCAGACCAGGTTCATCAGGGCCACACTGGCAATGAGCACGCCGGTGAAAAGACCGACGCCGGTCCCGCTGATGGCAAACTTCTCCGTGCCGAAGACCATGTAGAAGCCGGCGGCCATGGCGCCCAGTTGCATGGTTGTGCGACTGATCAGAAAGCGTGAGTAGTTTTGATCTCTGCGCAACACGTCGGGCAGTTGGCGCAGGTAGTGGCTCAGCGGTACCCGCTTCTTGACCGTTTCGCTAGGCGGTTCACGCGTCAACGACAGGCCAGCCCAGGAGATCATGACAAAGACGAAGGCCAGCGCAAAGAGCAGGGCGAAGTTGTTGGGGTAGGCGACGTTTTCCAACACCTGCGCCACCACGTAGGCGCCGATCAGGAAGCCCAGTAGAGCGCCCACGCCGTGGCCGATGCCCGACCAGATCCCGCGCCGCTGCACCGGGATCACCTTGGCGATCATGTCGAACCAGGCCGGCGTGGCGATGCCGGCGCTGAAGGCCGCCATGCCGATGAAGAAGAGGAAGAGCGTCAGCGCCAGCGTCGGCATGGTGAGCGCAAACGCCCAGATGGCCACGGCGGTGAAAAAATAGGGAAACCGTTCGCCCACGCTGCCAACCAGCATGACAAAGGGCTTCTTGTAGCGCAGCCGTTCGGTGAAACTGGCCGTCGCCAGTTGAGGCAAATAGTAGCCCAGCGCCCAGATGGCCGGGATCATGCCGATGGCCAGTTTGGAGTCGGTCAACGTGCTCACCAGTACCGGCATCACTGTCTCACGCGAGATCAGACTGAGGCCGAAGGTGATAAAGATGACGTCGATCAGGTTGACGTTAAAATTCCAGGTGACGTTCTTACGCGCTTGAGAACTGATGATCGTCTCGGCCATGTGAACAGATCCAATTTCTAGAAAAGTGATGTGATATATGAAAAGTGAACGATGTACTCTGGCAGATCGTGCGCAAACCAATAACAATTCACAATTAACCGTTCAGCATTAACCGTTGAAGTGATCAAATGGTTAACGCTGAACGGTTAACGCTCAATTGTTATTGGGGGAGACGCGCCTACCGTCTTGAAAGCTCTTCATAAACCTCATTGTAATAAAGCGCGTTCTCCACCGGCGTATTGGGCGGCATGTGGTTGCCGACGGCCATGAAGAAGCCGGGGCAATCGCGGCCCACGGACATGCAGCGCTCCACCTCGGCGCGGATCTCCGGTTTGCTGCCGAAGAGCAGGATGCGCGTGTCGGCGTTGCCGATGATCACGTGGGTCTGGCCGTAGCGTTCGACGATGGTTTCCAGACTGGTCAGCGGCTCGAAGACGAAGCCGTGCACGCCGGCGTCGGCGATGTCATCGATGAACTCGTTGAAGTTGCCGTCCGAGGTGTACATGATCTTCTTACCGCTCTCGATTAGGGGCGCAAGGTACTTCTTATAGTTGGGGAAGACGTATTCGCGGTACCAGGCCGGTCGGAAGATGGGGCCGGACGACCAGACGATGTCGTCGTGCATCATGATGCAGGGCACATCGGCCTCGGCCAGCGCATCGTAGTACTGCTGCATCCAGGAGGCGTAGCGGTTGGCCAG
The DNA here is from genome assembly GCA_963698255.1 of uncultured Chloroflexia bacterium. Lineage (GTDB taxonomy): Bacteria > Chloroflexota > Anaerolineae > Caldilineales > Caldilineaceae > JAWKOK01. The sequence goes on from CAVOQD010000036.1 coordinate 295,436, forward strand.
ATCGCCGAAGCGGGTTGAATCGACGCCGGCGGCCAGCAGCAGCATATCCCAGCCGAAGAGATCGATGAAACCGGAGATCAGCGTGATGTAGACGCCGGTCATGTTGACGCCGAACGAGTGGCGGTCGCAGTTGGCTTTGTAGTGATCCTCAAAGCGTTTGGTCGTCGCTGCCATGTCGATGGGACCCAGCGACTCCCAGGGATCGAACTTGAGGATCTCCTCCGGATCGGTGGTCAATTGGTGGACCGTATCGCGCCAATCCACGCCGCCGGCCGCGTACTCGGCATGGCCCATGTCGGTGCGCACATCGCCCAGATCGTTGGCTGAGATCAAGGTGCTCCAGAAGAAGTCATAGTTCCAGGCGCGCTGAAACTCGACACTGGCCTTCAACTTCACGTCGTCCGGACTCTCGACGCCGACCTCGATGCCCGTCACCGCCTTGATCAGATCCCAATGTCCCTCGGCCGAATATTCGGTCCGCGGTATGCGGGCCGGCATCTCAAGATTGAGCGCGGCCCAGCCGTCTTCGTATGACATGTGTTGCTCCCTGGACTTGTGTTGAGAAGCCAAAGATGCGAGATGATCTGCTGCTTGCTACCTGCTGCCTGATGTTTCTGCAGAGATTGTCGTTTCTGAACCTGGGCGGCATATGGCCAAACAACCACCAATATCGATACCCGTCTGTCAAAAGAACCTCACGCAGCACGTAGCAAGCAGCAGATCCCTCAACCCATCTATGACGACAAGATACTAATTAAACCCCGGATATTCAAGCGTCCACACCTGATTGGGCGTTACGCCGCGATAGTAGATGCGGTTGCCATTGGGCCAGACGACGGAAAGCTCATCGACGGTCGATTCGCCCAGACCGAAATGGAGCGCGGTATCGTTGCCCGCGCCCAGGCTGGAACCGCTCTTGACCTCTTGCATCAGCGTGCGCCCATCGGTGGTCATCAGGTAGACCCGCGCGCCCAGGGCGTCTTTGTTGACCGACCCATTGCCGACCAGGCGGATGGTCAGCCAGTTGTTGCCTTCGCCCTCGTTGCCCTGATTGCGGAAGAGTTTATAGTCTGTGTTCCAGTCGCCGGTCACGAAGTCGACCCAGCCGTCGCCATCGTAATCGGAATAGGCGACGCCCATGCTGCGATAGGGGTTCTCGGTCCAACTCTCCGGCGTGACCTCGGTGAATGTGCCGTCGCCGTTGTTGTGGAAGAGAAAGTTCTGGTGCGGAAAATGCATGCCGTCAGGCGGCGGGGCAGCGTCCCAGTTGCGAAACTCGGTGGCGACCAGAATCAGGTCAAGCCAGCCGTCGTTGTCGTAGTCAAAGAACGAGGTCCCCCAGCCGACCGCCGCGCTGGGACCGACTTCCACGCCGGCATCACGTGCGGCGTTGACAAAAGTGCCGTCGCCCTGGTTCTGCATCAAGGCGCTGGGGTTGACCATGTTGGGGAAATAGAAGTCCAGATCCAGATCGTTGTCATAGTCGCCCACCGCCAGGCCCATCCCTTCGATGACGATGCCGGCTCCGGACTCTTCACCTGCATCGACCCAACACCAACCGCCGCAGCCGGGACCATCGTTGCGCCAGAGCACATTGCCCAGCCCGGGCGGATTCATGAAAGAATCGTTGACCACATAGATGTCTAGATCGCCGTCATTGTCGTAGTCGACGAAGCTGGCTGTAAAGCCTGCACCCAGCAATTTATCATATTCCAACATGTCGGTGACGTCGGTAAACGTGCCGTCGCCGTTGTTGTGGAAGAGCCGGTCCTGGGCCGGGGCGAATTCCATGGGATCGCACTCAGGGAAACAGGACCAGTTGGCCAGATAGAGATCCAGATAGCCGTCCTTATCGTAGTCGCCCCAGGCCGCGGTCGAAGCCTTGCCGGGGTCGTCAACGCCGGCAAACTCGGCCACGTTGGTGAAGCCCCGTCCGCCGTCATTGTGGAAGAGAACATTGGCTCCCTGGGCCAGCACGTAGAGGTCACGCCAGCCGTCGTTGTCGTAGTCGGCCCACGACGCGCCGCCGCTCAACACGTCGGGCAAACTGACATCGCCGGAAGCCGGTGAGACGCTGAACGAACCGTTGCCTTCGTTCTGAAAGAGAACGCTATCGGTGAGGTTGCCGGTGACATAGAGGTCCGGATGGCCGTCATTGTTGTAATCGCCCCAGGCCTGGCCAATGCCGAGATACCCCGTCTCAAAATCGTCCTTGAACAGTCTCCAACTGCCCGCGTGGGTCGCCGTAATGCCGACCGAAGCAGTGACATTGGCGAAAAGTTCATCTGACTCAATCAACGGCGACTCGACCTCAGAGGACTTAACCACATCCGGCTCAGCCGCTGCCGGTTCGGGTTCTGCTACTGGCTCTGCTGCTGCCGGCTCAGGCGCGGCCGGCTCGGTTTCAGTTGCGCCGATTGCTGTCGGCGACTCGGCTTCAGCCTCCGGCGCGGCAGATGGTTCAGCCATGGCCGCTTGGCTCCGATCAACTGCGCTTCCCTGATAGGCCAGGTTCCAGATCCGATCGACAGCCACATCACTGAATGCCTGACTTGTGCCGTCGGGCCACCAGACTTCCACCTCAGCCGTGGTCGCCGTGCCCAGGCCAAAATGGAGCGCCCGTTCGCTGCCTGCGCCCAGGCTGATGCCGCTGGTCAATTCCTGAAGGAAGATGTTCCCTTCGTTGGTCGTGAGCATCACCTTGGCGCCGATGGCATCGCGGTTGACCGGTCCGTCGCCGATCAGGCGCAGCGTGAGCCAGTGGTTGTCGGCCCCGGTCGCGCCGCTGTTTTTATAGAGCGTGAAGCCGCGATTCCAATCGGTGCTGACAAAGTCGATCTGGCCGTCCTGGTCGTAGTCGGCCGTGGCCATGCCCATGCTCGGCCGCGGATCGGCGATCCACGCGGCCGGCGTGACGTCTACGAATTGGCCGTCCTCGTTGTGATAGAGTTCGTTGGGGAAGGGAAAGAGCATACCCCAGGCGCCCTCCAGATCGTTGAACTTGATGAACTCAGTCGTGTTGACGGTGAGATCGAGCCAACCGTCATTGTCGTAGTCGAGGAAGGCCGGCGCCCAGCCGACCGTGTTGGTGGCGATTGAGCGCAGACCCTGGTTCGCGCCGTCGTCCACAAAGGTGCCGTCGCCCTGGCTGGTGAGCAACACATCGGGATCGACCATGTTGGTGAAATAGAAGTCAGTATTTAGATCGTTGTTGTAGTCGCCGACGGCCAACCCCATGCCGTGGACGACCGAATCGGCCCCGGCTTCTGCCGAGGCGTCGGTCCAGCACCAGCCGTCACAGCCCGGTCCGTCATTGCGCCAGAGCACGTTGCCGATGGGATTCTGGAGCTTGTCGTTGATCACATAGAGATCGGCGTCGCCGTCGCCATCGTAGTCGACAAAGGCGGCGGCAAACGAGGCGCCCATGGTCTTGTCAGGGTCAAGCTGACCGGTATTGCCACGGTTCACATCCAACAGATCGGTGACGTCGTCGAAGAGACCGTCGCCGTTGTTGTGATAGAGCCGATCGCGAGCACGCGCGTGGTCGACCGGATCGCACTGGGGATAACAGGACCAGTTAGAGACATAGAGGTCAAGGTAGCCGTCATTGTCATAGTCGCCCCAGGTGGCCGATGTGCCCTTGCCGGCGTCGTTGACCCCGGCCGTGGCCGACACTTCCGTGAAACCCTCGCCGCCTTCATTGTGGAAGAGGACATTGGCGCCCATGGCCAGCACATAGAGATCCTGCCAGCCATCGTTGTCATAGTCGGCCCAGATGGCGCCGCCGCTTGTGGTGCGTGGCAAGCTCACCGCATTGGAGAGCGGCGAGACGCTGAAGGTGCCGTCGCCGTTGTTGCGATAGAGCGTGTTGGGCGCAAGGTTGCCGGTCACGTAGAGATCTTGCCAGCCGTCGTTGTCGTAGTCGCCCCAGGCTTGACCGGACATCTGGTAGTCGTCGGCAAAGTCCGGCTGATCCTTGAATTCGTCCCAGCTACCTTGATGGACGGCTGTGATGCCAGCCTCGGCGCTGACATCCGTGAAGGGTGGTGGATCGTTTTGGGCCAGCGCGCCTGCGGACAGAACAGATATCGCAGATCCCAACAAGGCCGCAGTCGCGACAATCACCGTGACAGATCTTAACGTAGCAAGTTTCATGGTATCACCAAGGAAGTTTCAATCATGTTGCGGGTTTTGGCTGCAACAATCCCGGAATCGGTCGATTCCGGGATTGTCAAGAGTACATCATATATGGGAGCGTCGTGGCTATCCTTTGATGCCTGTCAGTGCAATGCCCTGGACGAAGAGGCGTTGCCCGAAGAAGAAGATCAGCAGCACAGGAAGCAACACGATGAGCGCGACAGCCATCATGTAGTTCAACTGGATCTGGCCGTATTGGCCGCGGAACATGTTGAGACCGACGGCCAATACCTGCTTGTCCATGGACCGGATGTAGATGAGCGGTGCAAGGAAGTTGTTCCAATTGCCGATGAAGGAGAAGATGACGACCGTGGCCAAGGCCGGCTTGGCCAGAGGCAGAATAATGCTCCACAAAATACGCCACGAATTCGCCCCGTCCAGGCGAGCGGCCTCATCCAGATCATGCGGGATGCTCATGAAGAACTGGCGCAGCAGGAAGATGAAGAAGGGCCAGGCAAACCAGGCCGGCACCATCAACGGCCGCCAGGTATCGTTCCAGCCCAACCAGGTAAAGAGCACGTACTGGGGAATGATCGTCACTTCCGTGGGCAGGAGCATGGTCGCCAAGACCAGGGCAAAGAAAAAGTTCTTACCCGGCGCCCGCAGTCGGGCGAAGCCATAGGCGGCCAGACTACAGGAAATCACGTTGGCAACCACATTGTGCAGGCTGATGGTCAACGAATTGATCATCATCTGGTTGAAGTTCAGGTAGTCGTTCCAGCCGCTGGAAAAATTGCTCCACATCACCGGATTCGGAACCCATTGGGGCGGATAGACAAAGATCTGGTTCGACGGTTTGAGCGCAGTCGACAACATCCAGAACAGCGGAATGATAAAGATGATGGCGCCCGGGAGGACCAGCGTATAGACGACGATCGCGTGGACGATCTGGCGCGTCCGTTTTCGCCGGTACCACGGTGACCGGTAGACTGTTCGTGATTGTGCGGCGGTTACGGGAGCCACCGGATTTTCAAGTGTCTGACTCATTGTTAAGCGACCTCACAGAAGGGGATCAGGTTCCTACGAGGTAAATAAGCCCTCGGCCCGACCCCAGACGGATAACAACATACGGATTCCAGCCCAGTCTATCGTTCGCCGCCTTCGTAGTAGACCCATCGTTTGCTGCCCCAGAGTTGCAACAGGGTCAGCGTGAGAATAATGGCAAAGAGGATCCAGGCAAGAGCAGAAGCGTAGCCCATCTTGAGGTATTGGAAGGCTGCCTGGTAGATATAATAGACGTAAACAAAGGTCGCCGTGCCGGGACCACCCTGCGTCATCACCAGCACGTCGGTCAAAATCTGAAGTGAACCGATGGTGGTCATGATAATGACGAAAAAGAGGACCGGCGACAGCATGGGTACGGTTACAGCACGAAACTCTTGCCAAATATTGGCGCCGTCAATGCGGGCAGCCTCATAGAGCGACACGGGAATGCCCTGCAAACCGGCCAAAATGATGATCATGTTGGCGCCGATGCCCCAGGCGCTCTTGATGATCAGAGCGGGCAACGCCCACCGCTGGCTGGCCAGCCAGAGCGGCCCCTCAATGCCAACCAGGCCCAACAGATAGTTGACCAGGCCGACCTGCGGATTGAAAAGCCAGATCCAGAGGATGGAGATGGCCACGCCGCTGGCAATGGAGGGCATATAGTAGACCACGCGCAGCATAGTGGTGCCGGGTAATTTTTGGTTCAGGAGAATGGCGACAAAGAGCGCCCCGGAGGTGCCCAACACAACGGCGCCGAATGAATAGAAGAACGTGTTTCGGGTGGCGATCCAGAATAGGTCATCGTGCAGGAGCAAGTTCTGGAAATTGGCCAAGCCGACCCACTCGATGGAACTAAGGCCTGTCCAATTGGTGAAGCTAAATAAGAACGAAGCGATCACAGGCCCGCCGGTGAAGAAGATAAGACCGATCAGCCAGGGTGTAATCGAAAGATAGAAGTCAACGCGTTCGCGTTGCGTAAGCGTAAGCGGCTTACGATGGAACAAAGCCGTGATTGTCTGCACCATGAGTTTGTCTCACCTAAATACTCAGATTAACGGCTGCTGGTTGAGGATTCAACCAGCAGCCGTTAATGCCCCGTGCCGCAGCAACATCAACAATCGACCGTCGATATCTGTTCGTCAGAGGTCTACGAGAGTAGAGGTGGATCGGCACGTAGCCTCTGCCTACAGATCCACTCTATCCTTTGGCTCACACACAAAAACCTAGCTGTTCATCCGTTCAGTTGCGGCCTGAAGGACGGGCGTGCCATCCTCCATAATGTTGCTAATGGCAGTGTCAATGTCGACATCGCCGGACTTGAGCAGGTCGGTCTGACGATTGACGATATCGATCAGTTCGGCTGCAGCCAACGTCTGGTACGGGCGCCCTGTAACGGCATAGGTGTCCAGCGCGTCCAGGTATGCCGAAGCATTGGCCGGTGCATCCTCGGACTCGATCCAGGACGGATAGGCGTCCTTGCGGGCCGGGCTGCCACGTCCGGTGGATCCCCACATGAAGATCATGCCGTCGGTGGAGAGGTATTCGCTCAAAAATGCCCATGCCTCATCCGGATTATCGCTGTTCTTGGTGATGCCAAAACCACTGCCGAACGAGCCAGTTTCCTGCCCGGAAGGACCGGCCGGCCACGGCGACACATCCCAATCAAAGCTGGCGAACTGGGCCAGACCTGGCGTTTCCCAGGACGGCGTCGGATGCATGGCAATGCGGCCGGCGATCCAGGCGCCTTGCTCAAACGCCTGTGATTCCGAGGGCAGCGGCGCTGATTTGTCGACATGGATCAGATCAGTCCGATAGGTCAACGCGTCGCGTGTCTCTTGGTTGTCGATCAACAGTTCAGTTTCGAGTTCATTGAGCAACGTAGCGCCCCAAGGCCCGAGGGTGGAGACGCCACCTTCATTGCGCAGGATCGGGTAGACGCTGTTCATGCCCCACTGCGGGATATCGGCTCCCGTATCCGTCAATGCCAATGCAACTTCGCGCAGCTTGTCCATGTCCCAGGTCTCATCCGGGTAGGCCATGCCGGCGGCGTCGAAGAGATCCTTGTTGTAGCCGAGCAACACCGGGCCGTGATCGTACGGCACGGCATGCTGATCGCCCTCGAAACTGTAGAGACGCAGCGCCTCTTCCCAGATGCCGCCGACATTGAAGGCCTCGTCATTGTCGATGTAGCTCTGGGAACTGACGGTGATGCCTTCGAAGGCCCACGGGAAAGCACGGCTGCCATGCACATAGACGATATCCGGCAATGTGTTGGCTGCGGCCCAGGTCGGCACCACGTTGTTGTGATCGGCCCAGGTGTTGTAGATCACTTCCAGCTCGATGTCCGGATGCTCCGCCATAAAGTCTTCGTTGAACTGATTCTGGGTCGGCTGGAAGGACGCGTCCCAGGTCAAACCCATGCTGACCTTGGCGGCCTCTGCCGCTGCTTCGCCGCCGGCCTCTGCGCCACCGGGCGCCGGGGCCGCCGCCGGACAGGCGGCCAAGACAAAGGCGCTGGTTGCGCCGATGCCGGCAATCTGCAAGAACCTACGTCGTGAGTACTGATTTTGCTGCATCTTTTCTCCTCCAAGTTTTCTGAAAATCAAGCTGTTTTTGACAATCAAGCTAAGTTCGCTCGTGAACAAACGCCCTTGCGGACGAAGTTGCCGGAAGTGGTGGATTCAACAACAGGGGGTAGGCTAACCTGGGGCAATGCCGTAGACAACACGCAACATCTCCACACTGGTGCGGCGCAAATAACGTCAGAAGTCAATCGTCAGAAGCCGAATCAATGGCCGGACAACGAGTAAGCAACCGTTGCACTCCAGCGAATGTATGGTAATTGAGGATTTCGAAAAATAGTCGCGAATTGCAATCAGAGAGAAAACAACGATTGTCCAAACTGTAGCGATTTATGGTACCGATACCATAGGGCGCCATTAGTATACACCTCGGATTTCAGCTTGTCAAGCGACGATCAGATGTCGGTTGCGTTAACCCTCGACGGTCAACCGCACCAGCGTATTGACGGGATCCCGATCTGCCGGCGCGACGGTGATGGTCGTACTTGTATTGCTCTGTTCCACCGTCACCTCTCCACCCGCCAATGCCACAGCGTCGATGACTTTCCTTGTCGTCGGCGGCAAGACCAGTACATCCTCTGGCCGATCGAGAATGTGTAGGTAGATCGAACTATCTGCCTGAGTGGAAGCGCCCCAGGCGCCGGGTCGGAAAGGTCCGCCGCGCGTGCCGTAAATGCTTTCGCCATAGCGATGAAGCCAGGAACCGATCTCACGCAACCGCTCGACCTGACGCGGTTCAATACGACCGTCCGGCATTGGGCCGACATTGAGCAGCAGATTTCCGTCTCCGCCCACCACGCGGACCAGCGTGTGGATACATTCTTCGAACGATTTGAGATCATCTTCGGGCTTCCACGCCCACTGCTCGCAGATCGTGATGCAGCTTTCCCAGGGTCGTTGGTCCTGGAAAGCGCCGATCATCTGCTCGGGTGTGTCGAAGTCTGCGCGCATGCCGCAGCGGTTGTTGATCAGGATGTTAGGCTGCATTGCACGAATCTGCTCGAACAGACGTTCCGAATCCCAAATCTGTGCGCTGGGGAAGACATCCACGTCACGATAGCGTTCGACCTCGTCCGCATGGATGAAATGCTCTTCGAGGCCATCGAACCAGAGGACGGCCAATTCGCCGTAGTTGCTGCACAGTTCAGTCACCTGGGCATGGAAATAGTCGATGTAGCGCTGGTGGTTTTCGTTGCGGTAGTCCGGGTGACGCCAATCCGGCTGTGAATAATAGCAGCCAAAAGGCAGATCGGCTGCACCTGCCGCATCGGAGAGTTCACGGACAATATCGCGGCCAAAGGGTGATTCAGCGCTGGTGATCTTGTAATCGGTCAACGCTGTGTCGAAATTGACGAAACCGTCGTGATGCTTGCTGGTGAAGACCATGTAGCGCGTGCCTGCATCCTGAGCGATCTGTACCCATTCGGCAGCATCAAAGCCGATTGGGTTAAACTCCTTGTAGAGATTGTCGTATACCTCTACCGGCACATCACCCGTGCCGCCTCGATCGAAGCCGCGACGCTCGCCGCCGCGAGACCAGCCGATTTCCGTGCCGACTAGGCTGACAGGTCCCCAGTGGATGAAGAGGCCGAAGCGGGCGGCGCGCCACCAGTCCAGGCGAGATGCTTGATTCGGTTGCGGCTGTATTGTTGTGGGCATATTGAGCTCCATACTTCTCTGCGAAAAGAGGTTTAGGCAGAAAAAAGGGGGCAAGCGGCAATGCCGCTTGCCCCCTTTTTTTATCAGATCTACTTGTACTTGGCGTCGTAGGCTCCCTGATAGATGGTCAGGAAGTCCTCCAGACCCGAGTCGTTCAGCGTCTCGATATAGGTGTCCCAGTCTTCTTCAATGTCGTAGTTGCCGATCACGAAATTGGCAAACCACTCATCCACCACGTTATAGACTGTGGTATTGAGCTCGCCAAAGAGCTTGGACTGATCTTCAGTGAAAACCATGGGCGGCACGGCTTTATCCATAGTGCCGTAAGGTTCCATCAGATCCCGTGTCCACTCGTAGAGCCAGCGTTCCAGGGGATCGTCCGGGTTGTAGGTTTGGGCAAGGCGGTATTCATTGGTGCGGAAGGTTGGCGCAGCCTGATTCCAGTGCCGATTATGCTCCTCACCGGACCAGACCTTGAGCACCGTATACTCAGCATCACCACCGGAGATGGAAACGTCATCTTCACCGGCACGCACCCAATCCTCGCCCTCGGGACCGAAGACGGAACGGGTGGTGGCGTCAAAACCGTAGAAAACGTCAGCCAGCCGGAAGGCGGCAGCAGGGTTCTGGGCCACATTGGTAATCACGAAATTGGCCTGTCCACCAGTGGGCTGATAGGGAGTTTGAGGCGTCTGGCGCAGACCACTGGGGCCTTCCAGGGGGGCGATGGGGGTAAATTCTTCCCATCGCCCACTAGGACCACCATTCTGAGTGAAGACGCCGTACCAGCCGGCGCCTGTGGCGCCCAGAATGGGGATATCCGGGTTCTCGCCCAATTGGCGAATCTGGTTGCTGTCGTTGGTGAAGATCTGCGGGTCGATCAGCCCTTCGGAATAGAGCTTGTTCAGGTAGATCAGACCTTCCTTCCAGCCCGGCTCGGTGAAGGCGGCCTTGACCATGCCATCTTCCAGAATCAGGCTCGGTGCGTTGTTGTTGGTCACGCCATCGTTGTAGATAAACGAGTTCATGAGGAACTGGTCTAGCTGGGCATGCCAGCCACCGTTCGTGCGCTGGGTGCCGGACAGTGGGATCTCGTCCGCCTTGCCGTTGCCGTTGGGATCCTGCTCCTTAAAGGCCTTGAGCACTTGGTAGAATTCCTCGGTTGTGGTCGGCGTTTCCAGGCCCAATGCATCCATCCAGGGCTGGTAGAGCCACATCTTCTGGGACATGCTGCAATGATAGCAGTCGTTGATGTGGGGTAACCCGTAGATCTTGCCGTCAGCCAGAGTAATCAGATCTTCCACCTGAGGGAAAGTCTCAAAAACCTGGCTGAACTCTGTCCCGTACTCGGCGATGTAGTCGTCGAGAGGCAGCACTACCCCTTGATCCGCCAAGATTTGTAACTGATCCAGGCGGATGTTGCAGCCGATAATCACGTCCGGCAAGTCACCGCTGGCCAGCATCAGGTTCAACTTCTGCTGAGCATCTGCCTGCGCCGGCACATCGAACTCCAGGTTGATGCCGGTCAAGTCCTCCAGCCAGTACGTGAACTCATTCTCCTTATAGTCCTTGATCATGTTGGTGGGGCACAGAAATGCCTTGATGGTGATGGGTTCCTCGACAACAGGAAACTCACCGGCAGGCGACACCTCTACTCCGCTTGCTGCGGCAGGAGCTTCGGCGCCTTCAGAATCTGCGGCCGGCGGCTCCGACGCGCAGGCGGATAGCAGCAGAACTACGACCGCCAGAGCGCTCAGAAGAATTGATAGTCTTCGCATTAATTCCCTCCTAGATGTTTGGAAAAGCGTAGAAAACGAGCCCAACTGAAATCGAGAGCAATAAAGGGGTTAAAGATCGGCCATAGCGCAGACAACATGCCGCCTACTACCCCTTAATCGACCCCAACATGATGCCGCGCACAAAGTACTTCTGCACAAATGGATAGATCATCAACACGGGTACAGAGGCCACCACGATCAGTGCATACTTGAGCAACTCGCGCATGGCCTCCTTGGCCGCCATACTCTGCAAGTCCTCCATCATGTTCATATCAACCTGACTCGAGATCAGGATATCGCGGAGAATCAGTTGCAAGGGAAAGAGCGACTTGTCTGACAGATAGATCATGGCCGAAAAGAATTGGTTCCAGTGATTGATGGCGTAAAACAGGGTCAATACTGCAATGATGGGTGCGGACAAAGGCAAAAGGATGCGGAAGAAATATTGGAAATCGTTGCAGCCGTCCAGTTGGGACGCCTCCAGCAGTTCCCTAGGAATCGCGAAGCGAAAATATGTGATGGCAATGATCAGGTTCCACACGGATAGGGCCTGCGGGATGATCATGGCGGCCCGGGTGTCGAGCATGCCGAGGTCTTTGACCAGTAAGTAGCTGGGAATCAGCCCGCCGTTAAAAAACATGGTGAAGACGAACAGTCCCAAAATCCACTTGCGACCATACAGATCCGGTCGTGAGAGAGGATAGGCGGCAAAGAGGGTGAGTGTTACATTGACAGCCGTTCCCACCACCGCATAGAAGAGGGAGTTACTATAGCCGGTCCAGATACTCTCATATTCGAAGATCTTCTTGTAGGCTACCAGCGAAAAATCCACGGGCCAGAGCACCACCCGACCGGAAATGACAGCCGCCCCGTCGCTGAAGGAAGCGCTCACCACATAGATCAGAGGATAGAGTATGACCAGCAGAAAAACGGTCAGGATGGTGTAGTTCACCAGATTAAATATCCGATCAACCCGACTCTCTCGAATGCGAATATCGGCAGCGGACCTCGATAGGTCTGTAGACGCCATGAGTGGTTCCCTTCTAGAACAGGCTGGTGTCAGATAATTTCTTGGATATCTGGTTGGCTGCTAGAAGCAGTACCAGACCGAGAAATGAGTTAAACAGACCGATGGCCGCTGCGTAGGAGAAATTGGATACGCCTCCAAGCAGGCCCACTTTGTAGACATAGGTGCTGATTACCTCAGACGTCTTGAGGTTCAGGGGGTTTTGCAGCAGGAAGGCCTTTTCAAAGCCGATGTTGAGCAACTGCCCCATGTTCAAGATCAGAAGAGTCAGCGTAATCGGCATGATTCCGGGAATGTCGATGTGCCAAATACGCTGCAGGCGGTTGGCTCCATCCACCACTGCCGCCTCATGCAAGGACGGGTCAATAGTGCTCAAAGCCGCCAGATAGATGATGGTCGCGAACCCCGTATTCTGCCAGACCCCGGTCCAGACGTAGATGTCAGCGAACATGTCAGCTTTGCCCATGAAATGGATGGCATCCATGCCCAGAGCCTGGAGAAGCAGGTTGATCGGACCGCGGCGCAGATCCAAGAACTGCAAGGTCAGGCCAACCATGACCACGGTAGAAATAAAATAGGGGGCGTAGCTGATCATTTGCACGCTACGTTTGAAGAAACCCGTACGAAGTTGGTTCAGGCTGAGGGCGAGGATGATGGGAATGGGGAAGCCGATCACCAGCGAGTAGATCGAGAGAACGAAGGTGTTGACCATCAGCCGTTCGAACATTGGGGAATTAAAGAACCGAATGAAGTTAGCTAAGCCAATCCACTCGCTACCCAGAATAGTCCGGCCGGGCAAGAAATCCCGGAATGCAATCTGCGCGCCGTACATGGGATAGTACATAAAGACGAGCAGCCAAGCCACCGGCAGTGCCAGAAAAAGATAGAGTTGCCAACTGCGCCTGATCCTTCGCCAGGCATAGCCACGGGTCCGGGTCGGAGTTTGGGCTTTCGCCGGGGCCTTCACATTCGTCGTTACTGTTGTGGCCATAAGCCGTTCGCTTTCGTCAGTAAATTTGGAAGGAATCCAATCATTCAGCCAACGCCGCTACAGTCAAAGTCGGAACCAAGTAAGCCTGGTCGGCTTCCGATGGTAAGGCATTGGCTCTCGCGAAGCCTCAGGCTCGCAGTTGGGCAAGTCAATATGCGTAAGTCAGCAATGATGCGGTGTTCGGCAATGGTATACCCGACCGGCAGAGGTGCACGGCAGGACCGCCAAGGTGCGACAAAGCGCGTAATGACGATATACCGGCGATCAACTTGACAAGTTTATACTGCGGCGACAATCTGCTACCAAGCAATATCTGTCGAATTTTCGTTGAGCGCCCACGGACCGATGGCAGTTCTGCCTAGCAGCAAGTCTCACCCAGCGGTCTCGAGCACGATTGGTTGTTGCGAAAAAGAATTTGGAGAACGAATCTTATCGATTCCGGAAATAGCCTATTCCTTTTCTACGCACTTGTCAAATACTGATATTTTTTGGAGCGGCAGTTCGAACTTTCGACAAGCATGTGTCTGGAAGGGGCCGAGGCATCTACATGTTGTTGAATCGATTAAGGCCATCCCCGGCATGCGGTAGGCTGTCCCAGGATGCACCTTTCGCAAAATCACTACTGGACAGGGCGCTTATTAGTGTGATAGGCTATGTGATACCGATATCATACAAGCCTCGTTGAAACCATCTACACCAAGAAAACGGTCCAAAGATCGACCATGGCGACAATCCGCGATGTGGCAAAGAGAGCAGGCGTCGCACCGATGACGGTCTCACGCGTGCTCAACAATTCAGGCTACGTCAGCCCCGAAACGCGCAGCCGTGTCGAAGCCGCCGCCGCCGACCTTAACTACGTGCCCAACATGTTGGCACGCAGTTTCCGCTCAAAGCGCACCGATACCTTGGCCCTCATCATCACCGATATCACCAATCCCTTTTGGACGACCGTTGCACGCGGCGTCGAGGACGAGGCAAACCAGCAGGGCTACACCGTGATCTTCTGCAACACGGATGAGAGTGAAACCAAGCAGTCCCAATACATCTCCATGCTTGCCAGCCGACGGGTCGATGGCGTGCTGCTCACGCCGGCCAGCAGCGATCCTGAACCAGTGAAAATGCTTCAACAACAGGGCGTGGAAGTGGTCGTCATGGACCGACGACTGCCCGGGGCCGAAGTTGATGTGGTGCGTAGCGCGTCAACTGTGGGTGCGCGTTTGCTCACCGCATACCTGATCGAGCAGGGCCATCGACGGATTGCCATGTTGAGCGGGCCGCTCCTCGTTTCTTCGGCCAATGAACGTGTGGCCGGCTACACACAGGCGCTCACCGAAGCCGGCATTCAGGTCGATCCGGCGCTGATTTTCCGCGGCGCATTTACCATGAAAGCGGGACAGGCCATGGCCCAAGAATGCCTTCAGCTTGAACCGCCGCCGACAGCCGTCTTCGCAGCCAATAACTTCATCGCCGCCGGGGCTCTGCAGGTACTGCGTGAAGCCGACCTCCAGGTTCCCGAAGACGTGTCGGTCGTCTCATTCGATGATTTGTCCACCTCGTTCCTGACCGAGCCATTCCTCACCGTCATGGCGCAGCAGGCCTATGAACTGGGCAAGATCGCGACCCAGCGCCTCCTACGACGAATTGACGAGCCGGATCTCGAACCGGCGGAGATCGTGCTTTCGACCCACCTCATCGTCCGCAAATCGGTGCGTGCCCTGGAGGCCGATCCCCTTACCGATGGCGCCAGTTGACAGATCTCTACGCCGCTGCAGAAACTACATCTTGCCACAGATGGCTCCACCGCAAAAAGGAAAAACAACCACGGATTTCACAGATTACACTGATTTCCTCCAGTGAAAAATCCGTGTAATCTCTGAAATCCGTAGCAAAGCTATTTCTTGCAGCGAAGTCATCTGTGGCGGATTTTTCGTCTTTGCCCATCCGAACCCTGCCACACTATACTGATCGCGTGTCTGCGACTCTGAGGCTGTGGCGCAATCGCCTCGAAACGACCTTAGCCGGCGCCCCCACTGGCGTTGTGCGTCATAACATGTACACCGAGCTGTGGGTCTCCGTCGCTTACGGCATTTTTTTCGCGTCGGCCGTCAGTTTCCTGCCGGTGATATTGCGTCGTATGGGCGCCAGCACCGAGATGCTCGCGATCTACACGTCCCAGTTGTTTGTCGGATCGGCGCTGGCCTCGCTCAGCATCGTCATCATGCGCCGTCGGCGCACTATGAATTTCATCGTGGTCTGCTGGGTGTTGGCCCGCTCCATGTTCTTGCTCATGGCCTTCGTCTCCCAGGCCGCGTGGATGATCGTCCTCAGCGGCGTCTTCTGGCTGCTGGAGGTATTTCCCTCGCCTGGGTATACACGCATTCTACAGACGATCTACCCGGCGCCAGTACGCGGCAAGATCATGTCCACGGTGCGGCTGGGCCGGGTCGGCGCCATTCTGGTGGTCACGCCGCTGGCCGGATGGGCGCTGGACCAGTGGGGCTATCGTTTGCTCTTCCCGCTGGCGGGATTGGTGGGCATCGGCGCAGCCTTGTTCTTTTTACGTGTGCAGGCGGACGAGGGTGAACTGCCGGCACGCCAGACGCGTGCCCTATCCGATCTGGTCGACATCGTCAAACAGGATCGCCGTTTCAGCGCCTACCTGATCAGTTTCGCCATCCTGGGCGCAGGGACGCTCCTCTCTTGGCCGCTCTATCCGGTCGTGCAGGTCGACACATTGGAACTCTCCTATTCAGAAATCGGCTTGCTGGGCATGGCGCAATCCACGTTCTGGCTGCTCGGCTACCTCGATCGGGGAAGACAGGTGGATCGGCGTGGCGGACTGTGGGTGCTGCGCGTGACGGCCGCCGTCAACATTCTGGTGCCGTTCACCTACATGTTTGCAGAAACCGGCTGGATGCTGCTGCCGGCCTTCATTGCTCAGGGCATTTCGATGGCCGGCTGGGATATGGGCGCCATCAATGCCGGCATTCAGTTGGCAAAGCCCGACCAGGTCACCGAATATGCCGCCATCCAATCGACCGCCATCGGCGTACGCGGCATCATCACGCCGCTGATCGGTGCGGCCATGTTGTGGGCAGGTGTCCCCATGGGCGGCATCTTCATCGCCAGCACCCTGCTGATCGGCGTGGCCTGGTGGCTTTTCGGACGCATTCACGTCGTTGAACCAGGAGATGCGGGCTTCGAAGAGAAAGCGCGATTGCGCTACCGCTGGCCGCTGCGTGCTCGCACGCCGCGGTATTGATGTCGTGATCCACGAAGAACACGAATTGACACGAAGAAAAGCCATCTTCGTGCCCCTTCGGGGATCACTATTGATGTTCAGGCAATGATTCGCGATATTTGGGCGAGAACGAGAACGAGAACGAGAACGAGAACGAGAACGAGAACGAGAACGAAGCTTAATCTGAGTATCTATATTATCTCTTGGTGGCTAAAACGCTCTTTCGAGATCGCGTCGCCTGTGCTACACTGCCTTCAACAACCTGACCACCCTTTTTATCCCCTGGAAAGGAGCCCCACATGCTGGCCAAAGTACAGAGTTGCGCCGTCATCGGCCTGGACGCCGAGCCGATCCACGTCGAGGTCGATATTGCCTCCGGTCTGGAACGCACGACCATGGTCGGCCTGCCCGATGCGGCCGTGCGCGAGAGCGGCGAACGGGTGCGCGCCGCCATCTCCAACAGCGGCTTCTTCTTCCCACAACATCGCCTGACCATCAACCTGGCCCCGGCCGATCTGCGCAAGGAAGGCCCGGCCTACGATCTGCCCATCGCCGTCGGCATCCTGGCCGCCACGCGCCAGACGCCCGAGCTGTCGAGGACGCCCTGATCGTGGGCGAGCTGAGCCTGGACGGCGAGGTGCGCCACGTCAACGGCCTGCTGCCCATGGCCGGCATGGCCGAGAAGGCCGGCTACAAGCGCATGTTCGTGCCCACGGCCGACGCGGCCGAAGCGGCCCTGGTCGAGGGCATCGAGGTCTACCCCATCGACAAGCTGGCCGATCTGGTCAACCACGTCAAGCAGACCAAGCTCATTGCCCGCTACGAGAACAGCGCTGCGCTTTGACGAGGGCGAAGAGATGGTCTACCCCATCGATTTCTCGGACGTCAAGGGGCAGGAACAGGCCAAGCGTGCGCTGGAGATCGCCTGCGCCGGCGGCCACAACTGTCTCATGAAAGGACCGCCCGGCGCCGGCAAGACGCTGCTGGCGCGGGCGCTGCCCTCGATCCTGCCCCGGCTGACCCTCAGCGAAGCGCTGGACATCACGCGCATCTACTCGGTGGCCGGCGCCTTGCCCGACGGCGAACCGCTGGTGCGCACGCCGTCCCTTCCGCTCGCCCCACCACACCATCAGCCACGCCGGGCTGGTCGGCGGCGGGCGCTGGCCCAGCCCCGGCGAGATCAGCCTGGCCCATCGCGGTATCCTCTTTCTGGACGAACTGCCCGAGTTCGGCAGCAAGAACCTGGAGACCCTGCGCCAGCCGCTGGAAGACCGCGTCGTCACCATCAGCCGCGCCAGCGGATCGCTGACCTTCCCGGCCAACTTCATCCTGGTCGCGGCCATGAACCCCTGCCCTTGCGGCTTCTACGGCGACGACCGCAAGGAGTGCACCTGCTCCATGGGCTTCGTGCAGCGCTACCAGAAGCGCATCTCCGGCCCGCTCATGGACCGCATCGACATCCACCTGGACGTGATGCGCGTGCCCTTCGAGAAGCTGTCCAGCCTGGACGGCGGCGAGCCATCGTCGGCCATCCGGGCGCGGGTGGAGGCGGCGCGGGCCGTGCAGGCAGAGCGCTTTGCACCGCTGGGCAAGCCCCACGTGCTGGTCAACGGCGACATGGGACCGGCCGAGGTGCAGCGCTTCTGCCAGGTCGACGAGGAGGGCAAGAGCCTCATGCGCGCCGCCGTGCGCCAGATGGACCTGAGCGCACGGTCGTATCATCGCGTGTTGAAGCTGGCGCGCACGATTGCGGATTTGGCGGGGGAGGAGGCGATCAAGACGCAGTATCTGGCCGAGGCGTTGCAGTATCGGCCGCGGAATCTTGGTGTAGAAAAAAGACACGACCGAGATGACATTCATTGCGATACCAAGTGAATCCCGACGGAAATTCTCATACAGTTTCTACCAGAGGTAGGTAGGCCGATTTCGGTCGTAGTATTCACGCCGAATTGTACTAAAGCGTAGGCAGTGACAGGGCGGGACAGGGCGGGACAGAGAAGGCATGAGGTAGGCAAAATGGACAAATACTTTATTGAACGCTGGCATGCCATGCTCGACTCATGCTTAACTGAGCGAGAAGCAAGACTATTAGCCCAGCGCTATCAAGTGGAAGAAGGACGGATCAATACTCTCCAGGAAATTGCCGATATAGAGGGGATCAGTCGCGAGCGTGTGCGTCAAATATTGAACAAGTGCTTCCGAAAACTTGTCAGCAAAGCCAATCGCGATATCGCGGCAGGGAACCATGATTCTGAGCGGGCGGCGCTTGTTCACCATCTGCGTAGCATCGTCCTATCTAGCGAGGATGGCCATGTAGATCGTTTGGTGTCATATCTTATTGAGGAATTCGGACATCTTCCCGCCGATAAGAACTCACTTGCGCTACTGATACGGCTTGTCTATAGAAATCGCCAGGAGAGAGACCAGTACACTGTCGAGGCTCAGGGAGTGCTGGTCAGCCGGCTGGAAAATGCAGGACAGCAGCGCAGTACCGTACGTGGTCAATCATGGGAAAAACTAGGTGCAAATGGTGGTCGGAGCCGCAGAGCCAAAATCGTCCAGTGGCTCGCCGGATCTCAATTTGCTGAGCCAGATGAGTTTGACGGAGCTTTCCGCATCCGGGCAGGGAACTACATACGGCTCCAAAATGGGCAACGACATGAGCTATTGGATTGGCTCAAGCAAGAGGGTATCGCAGTGGGGAGCTCGGTTGGGGGCTACCGTATCGCGTCCGATTCTGTCGGTGAACAAAATGAGGCGCAACTATTGTTTTTAAGAACGATTTCAGCGGACGTTACTGCGCTTGGAATTGACGATAGATGGGAGCTCCCTTCACCAAATCGCCGAATGCTCAACCGGGTAAAAGCACTTCCAATTCGAGCGTATGCAGCGTGGAACGAGGCGGAAGAGCGTGATCTCATGGAGTTGTTCAGGGAAGACCTCTCATACGGGCAGCTTGCCCGACATTTTCACCGAGTTCCTGGCGCCATCCGTTCAAGGTTGAAGAAGCTGGACCTTCTCTGATGTGACTTGGCCGGTAGTGCGACCATGATGGTTTGCCGGATGCAAAATCAGGTTTCTAACTTGGGCTTGACGATCGGCACCAGCTTGGTTGAACGCTTCAATCTGACTTTGCGTCATGCTCTGGCGCACCTGACGCGCAAGTATCTCGGTTTCTGCAAAGACCGCACTCCGTTGCGTCACCGGGTTGCCTTCTATCAGGTTTTCTATAACTTTGCCCGGCCCCACCTGAGAGCGAAAAAGTCATATCGTGAGTATCCCTGCCCTTGCGGTTTTTACGGCGATGACCGCAAAGAGTGCACCTGCTCCATGGGCTTCGTGCAGCGCTACCAGAAGCGCATCTCCGGCCCGCTCATGGACCGCATCGACATCCACCTGGATGTCATGCGCGTGCCCTTCGAGAAGCTATCGAGCTTGGACGGCGGTGAGCCGTCCTCGGACATCCGGGCGCGGGTGGAGGCGGCGCGGGCCGTGCAGGCCGAACGCTTTGCCCCGCTGGGCAAACCCCACGTCCTCGTCAACGGCGACATGGGGCCGGCCGAGGTGCAGCGTTTCTGCCAGGTCGATGAGGAGGGCAAGAGCCTCATGCGCGCGGCCGTGCGCCAGATGGACCTGAGCGCGCGGTCGTATCATCGGGTGTTGAAGCTGGCGCGCACGATTGCGGACCTGGCGGGGGAGACGGCGATCAAGACGCAGTATCTGGCCGAGGCGTTGCAGTATCGGCCGCAGAATTTGGTGTAGAAGAAGCTTGACGGATTGGGGTATAATCATGCCAACAGTATTGCAAATCGGTCCGTACAGTTTCGTCTTCTTCAGTTCAGATCGAACCGAGCCGTTCCATATTCACGTAAAAGGAGACCGTTCGGTAGCCAAGTTTTGGCTTTCTCCAGTCGGCTTGGCTCGGAACCGTGGCTATCCTGAACATGAATTGAGACGTATCGAACAGTTAGTGCGCGATAATCGCGTGTTGTTGACGGAGGCATGGCATGACTACTTTAGTGCTTGAGGCTGATCCTGCCGCAGTCGATATAGAAATGACCTTGGACGGCTTTACGGTCAATTTGACCGATGGAAGATCTCTCTCTATACCGTTAGCGTGGTACCCGCGCCTGTCTCATGCCAATTCAGATGAGAAGAACAACTGGCAATTGCTTGGCGACGGCTACGCCATCGAGTGGCCGGACCTGGATGAGCACATCGGCGTTGAGGGCCTGTTGGCCGGCAGGCGTAGCGGCGAAAGCGAACAATCATTTCAGCGCTGGCTGAGTCTGCGCCAGTAGGCGTGCAAGGCGTGACGAAAAAGCAGCAAAATACCCCACGGACGTCGCTCTCGAGGTAGCACCATGATGCCTGCTCACGACTGTTATCCACACAAATTCAGCGGCGATCAGTTACAGCGTGTGGGCATTGCCAGAGCGCCCGCTGCGCTACCCATTGGTGAACTACGGGATTGTGATCTCGGTTGTTTCTCCGGCTTCCAGATCCACCGTCATCGTTCGTTGGGATCCATAGGGAACCCGGAGCAAGATGGTCTGATCCCGCTTGAGCGACCGCAATATGACCGTGGCGGATTGCTTGCTCTGATTCCAAACAATGGACACTTCCACGCCGCCACGGGCCAACAGGCCGGAAACGGACCCTTTGGCCCATTTTTGCGGTAACGCAGGCAGGACGGTGATCGCGCCGGGCACGGAAAAGAGCAGCATCTCCTGCACGGCGGCCGTCCAGCCAAAATTAGCGTCGATCTGATAGGGTGCGGGTGGGAAATCGCCGCCGATGCCACTCGCTCGCCAGTCGTTGTGCGTGGTGTAGAAATTGTTCATCACGCAGGCACGCGACAGTAGACTCAAGCAGCGCAGGGCCCGGTCACCGTCGCCCATGCGGGCGTACACGTTGGCCATGTGGGCAAGAGACCAGCCTGTTTGCGAGCTGATGCCGATGTCGAGTCGTTTGTGGATGGCGATCTCAAAGGCTTTGTAGCCTTCGGGGTCCGAGTCACGCGTGACCTCGACGCCGGGTAAGACTGGATAGATGTGTGACTGGTGGCGGTGGTGATAGTTGTCCGTGAAGAAAGGATGCATCCATTCTTTGATTGCGCCATCCTCATTGATCTGGTACGGCGGAATCTTTGCCAGCATGGCGCTCCAGTTTTCTACATCTTCCTCAGATTCATCTGTAATGGCCGCGCCTTCGATGAGGTGGGTCAGGACTTCCTTGGCCAACGCGAAATCCATGGTCGCGTTCATGGTCGTTTCATTTCTGCGATCCGGCTGGTTGCCCGGCGTATTTTCCGGTGAGTTGGATGGCGAACTCACGAAATAGCCGTCTTCCCCAATCGTAAAGAAATCCCCGTAGAAGAGAGCCACTTCACGCAGGAAAGGCATGGCGCGTTGCTTGAGGAACACCTCGTCGCCCGTATATTGATAATAGTCGTAGTAGTGCTGGCCGATCCAAGCCCCGCCGCCGGTCCAGTAGAGGATGTGCGGTTGGATGTCTTTGAAGAGGCCGGATGGCGGCGTGGTGATGCAGGAGACCAAGATGCCGCGGCAACCATAGAGCTTGCGTGCGTTTTCGCGGAAGTCGCCCATCAAGCGATCAAAGTAATCGAACACAGGCAGAGTCGTTTCGGTGATATTGCCCGACATGGCCTGCCAGTAGTTCATCTGCAGATTCTCGTTGGCCATGTTAAAGGTCCAATAGCCGCGGTAAGAGCCGCACCACTTCCCCTGCAGGGGACAGGGCTGGCCACCCGCACGAGAACTGGAGATCAGGAGGTAACGGCCGTAGGCCCACATCTTTTCGACCATGGCGGTTGAGGCCTCGTCCTGGTATGCGTCGAGCAGGAGCTCTTCGGTGGACAACTGGTGTTCATGTTCGCTGGCGCCGAGATCGAGCGTCACACGATGGAAGAGTTCGCCATGGAGGGCGGCGTGGGGTTCCAGCAGTGCCGCATAGTCCGCGTTGGCGGTGTTCAGATCTTGCTCCAGAGCGGTCCAATCCCGTCGGCGCTCGCCTTTGATGAAGGGCTTGATGAGAACCAATGCCTGCCTACCGCCGGTGATCCGGATGGCGCCACCGTTGACCGACAGGGTTCCGTCATCGGAAATGATCCGGGCGACCGCGCCAAAATCGCTGTCGTCATCGTTGTTGGTCGCTGCGTAGCGGATGACGCCATTGGCGGAAGCTATCACTTCGAGATCTTTGGGCAGTTCCGGATTGACGCCGGTATTCACTCGGGCATCGGCACGATCGTGAAGATCCAGCGAGATGATGGCATCAAGCGCCATTTCGCCCGAACAACTGATTTCCATCACGATAGGTCATCGCTACGGGAGACAAATAGCTTGCGCCGGTAGTCTGTGTTGCCATCGGTCCAGCGGACCAACACTTCACCGGTCGCCATATCCAGCAAACGACGATAGTTCGAGAAGCCTTGATCCACAGGCATGTCTATCTTGAGATCACCCAAGGGCAGCGGCGCGCCGATGTCCGCGCGGTAGCCGGCATCGATGAGCGCGTCGCTGAGTAGGGGATTGGCTGCCTCGGCGTTGTTCTCCGACAACAGCCGACGGATTTCGGGCAGCGTACCGCTGACGTCTGGCAGTTCCATGGTTTTCACTTCGTGCCATAGATCATCGTGTGTCAGCAGGATCGTCTCGTTGTGAACACTGCCGTAGACCGCCGCTGCAATAACGCCGTTGCCCGAAGGCAAGGCCTCGCGCCACCGCTCTCCGAACCAGGATGCTGGATATTTCGTAGTGATTTGGTTTTTCATCGTCGTCTCATTGTAAGGAATCATTTTGTCATATGTGAAGCGTCGCGCACGACACATGATGTATGAATAGAATCATACTACACGTGGAATCTTCCTAAAGGATCCTGTAATTGGAAACAATGGATAAATAGACTTCGTACAGCGCGTGCCGTTCGAGAAGCTTTCGAGTCTGGAAGGCTGCGAGCCGTATTCAACGATACGGGCGCGGTAGAGGGCGGTGCTGGCCGTGCAGGTCGAACGCTTTGCCCAGCGGGGCAAGCCGCATGTCCTCGTCAACGGCGACATGGACCCGGCTACCGAGCAGCAGCGAATCGAACAATATGCAACGCTTCTGGCAGGCGGACGAGGCCTGAACGGCCGTTGCCGCTTTGCGACCGTTGCACGAGCAGGTCGCAGGAGTCTCATGTACGCGGTCGTAGCACCGCGTGTTGAAGCTGGCGTACACGTTCGCAAAGCGGGTGCAAAGCGCCATTGCAGATCTGGCGGGTAATGAGGCGATTAGGACGCAGTATCTGGCTGAGGCGCTGCAGCATCGGCCTCGGGGTGTAGTATAATGATTTCTGTGATGCACAGTTCACAGTCGATAGGAGCGCAGAATGGAGAGGCGATTGAGATCTCATAACGCAGTGACGGGAAGGCTTATTAGCCCAAAAAGGGTTGAGTTGGATGAGGCGCTGCCGATGACATCAGCGATGGTTAGAGTTGTTGTTGAACCGATAGAGGAAGGCCCAACCAATTCATATCAAGAAGTGATTTCCCTGATTCGCCGGCGCCAAGAAGCTCGAGGGCACCGACCGCCTACCAAGGATGAGGTCGACCAATTTCTCATCAAAGAACGGAATGGTTGGGAATAATGCCGGAAAGGATATACCTGGACGCTTCGCCGGTGATCTATGCCCTTGAACGCGTCGATTTTTCGCGCCAGCCGTAGACAAACGGTTGGCAACTCCAGGTACAATTCTCGTAGCGAGCGATCTCACTCGTCTGGAATGTCGTGTCAAACCAATGCAAGAAAATGATTCCGAACTGCTGGCTGACTATGACCTATTCTTCGATGAGGTGGTCAGCCATGTTGTGGCCCTATCCAAAGAGGTCATCGATAGGGCCACAGAGATTCGTGCCCGATTTGGATTCAAAGCACCAGACGCGATTCATCTTGCAGCAGCCCTGGAATCGGAATGCGACGTGTTTCTGACAAACGACCGTGGTCTAGAACGCTTCATAGATCTTGCCGTAGAGACTGTCGAATCCTCCGACACAACTAGTAGCACAGCGTGACGTAAATAGGCATACAGATCATGATATACACAGCCTTCACGCCATGCTGGGCCGAACTGAAAAGAGCCCCGTTGGTACGATGACGTATCCTGTTATCGTCAACAAACCATGACCCGTCGCTCATCCCCCGTTTGCGGAGACCGGAAGACCGGCGTCAATCCACGCCTGTACGCCGCCCTCCAATAGCTGCACGTCCGAGAACCCCATGTCGTGGAGCAACTTGCCGCCGATTGCGCCCAGTGGCCCGAGAATACAGGTGGTGATGATCGGTCGTGTGCGATCGGCCAAGCGCGGATCGCGCCAGTCCTCGGGCACCTGATTGTCAGCCGCGTAGCTCAATGTACCCAGGGAGATGTTGGCCGCGCCCGGCACAGTCCCGGACTCGGCAATGTCCGCGGCGTCGCGCACATCGATGACGAGAAGATTGTGCTCCTTCGCCAGACGACGGTGCAGGTCTGCGGCTCGAATCGCGGGCACATACCGGTAGGCTTCCCCTGCCATGCGGCCAAAGGTCGTCGGTTGGCGCATTTCGCCTTGGCGCCCCGGCCCGACCGGCGCGCGCGTGACCGAGGACGGTGCAGGCAAATAGTCGTAGCCTGCAACATGGACGTCCATCCAGGCAGGATATTGATGTAGCGCTGCAACAATTGGACCGTCCACGTACGCTTGGCAGCTTTTTTCGTCAGAAAACAGGTAGATCCCGCCTGCCTCTTCCGCTTCTCAGTTGATAATCCAGATCTTCCAAATTAACCCAGGGACATCGGCAATCCCTTGGGCAGCTTCCACGCCGTTCTCGCTCTCGAACTCCGAGGCTGGAACAACAAGCCGTGCCTTGATTTCCAATATCTTCTGTGTCATTTTGAACCGCCTTTCTGAAAGTTAGATGCCTCACTGCTATCGGAACATCGTGCATACAGGATAGCAGCGAGGGACTTGTCATTTATGCCAATTCTTGTCAAAAGACAGTGGCGATTTCTGCAAGAAACTGATCTATAATTGTGCAATCACGTTGGGCGTTCAATCACGTTGGGCGTTCTTCAGACGGAGACATGCTGAGTGTGACAACCCCTCGTCAGCCATTGAGTTCATTTGCTACCCTGGGAGAACTGCTGAAGTTCCTGCGTCGCCGCGCGCGCCTCTCTCAACGTGAGCTTTCCATTGCAGTGGGGTACAGCGAATCTCACATCAGCCGCCTCGAAACCAACGATCGGGCCATCGATCGCGCCAGTCTTCTGGCGCTCTTTGTACCGGCATTGCGCCTGCAGAACGAACCCGAGATGGTCGACCGTCTTCTGGCGCTATGTGGCCACCGCGCTGAGGCAGGCGTTGGTGCATCTGCGGATGATCCGGCTAGCCTCCCTCCGCAGAATGCCCGCTTGCCGACGCAACTGAGTTCGTTTGTCGGACGCGCCGATGAACTCGTCGAACTCGGGCGGCGCTTGAGAAACCCTGATGTGCGCCTTCTGACACTGACAGGCGTAGGCGGGTGCGGAAAGACCCGTTTGGCGTTGCGGCTTGGCCAGGAACTGGCTCCCCTGTACGTTGACGGCGTGTATCTGATTGAGCTTGCCACGGTCACGGACGCGTTGCTGCTGCCCCAGGCAGCCGCACTCGCATTAGGGCTTCACGACCCGACCGACCGGTACGATTTCGCGCTGGTGTCAACGGCCCTTCGATCAAGGCACTGTCCGCTCGTACTCGATAACTGCGAGCACCTGCTTGACGCAGCCGCTGCGTTCTGCGCCCTTCTGTTGTCCGCATCGCCTGCTCTGCAAATTGTTGCCACAAGTCGCGAAAGAGTAGGCATTCCCGGCGAGATTGTCTTTGGCGTCCAACCACTGGCATTGCCTCCGCTTTCGCGGCGGAGGGCGCCAGCGCCGCGCCGACGTGGAACGCTTCGATGCGATCCAACTCTTTGTGGAGCGGGCGTGCGCAACGCCTCACTCATTCGATCTGACAGATGACAATGCGACCGCGCTTGCCAGGATATGCCGTCATTTGGATGGAATCCCGCTCGGCATTGAGCTTGCGGCCGCCTGGGTCAACCTGCTGACTCCTGAGCAAATTGCCGATCGAATCGACGCAGACTTGGACCTCTTGACGAATGCAAACCGAACAGTATTGCCACGCCATCAGACAATGCACGCAGCTCTGGAATGGAGCTATCTGCTGCTGTCCGATCTGGAACAGCAACTGCTGCGACGATTGTCGGTATTCATCGGCGATTGGAACCTGGCCCCGGCTGAAGCTGTCACTGCCGTGAGAGGTACGGACGGTGCAACGGTCAAGGGAATCCCCTTTCTCACGCTGATCAGCCGGTTGGCCAACAAGTCGCTCGTCACCGTCGATCGCCTGAGTGAGAGCGAAGCGCACTATCGGCTACTCGAACCGATTCGTGCGTACGCGCTGGAAAAGCTACGTGCTGCAGGAGAGGAAATATCTGCTCGCAATGGTCATCTATCGTATTACGTCGTCTTGGCAGAGAGGCTTGATGGCGAGTTCGAGCAGCACATAGGACGCGCCGATATCGCATGTCTCGACCGCGAGACGGAAAACCTCCGCGCTGCCTTGGCATGGAGTTTAAAATCGGGCAGGTTCGAGGATGGTCTGCGCTTGGCGATTGCTTTGGGGCGCTACTGGCGGCACCGTGGGCGCCATGTTGAAGGACGTCGATGGTTGGAGGCTCTTCTGGAATCCAGTCCGGAGCCGACGCCATTGCGTGCGCAGACGCTACTGTGGGCTGGTATTTTGGCGCGGCGGCAGGGCGACATGCACGTCGCGCGCACGTTTTGTGACGATAGCCTGATGCTCTTGCGGTCGTGGGATGATCAGATCAGCGTCGCGATCGCGTTGGAAAACATGGCATGGACCTATTTGGATGAGGATCGTGAGCGGGCGCTGGCCTATTTTGACGAAAGCTTGGCGCTTTTTCGACGACTTGGGCGCAAGCGCCAAGTAGGACGCCTGCTAACGACTACGGCGCAGATGCTCCGCGAAGATGCCCGTTTCTCGCAGGCGACAGCGAATCTCCGTGAAGCATTGAGTCTGCTCAGGACTGCTGACGATCCCATTGGCACAGCTCAGGCCCTGAATGGATTCGGCCGAACTGGCTTCGCTCCGTGGTGAATACGTGCAGGCCGGGGAACTGCTTACCAAGAGCTTGGAACTTGTACGCGCTGTTGGCAGCAAGCATGATCTGGCCTGGGTGCAGTGCGGCTTGGCTGAAAACTGCTGGCATCGCGGGGAGTTTCCAGCGGCGATCGAGCATGCCAAGGCCAGCCAGTTGCTGTTTGAAGAACTTGAAAGTGTAAAAGGAATGGCGGTCGCGTCTCACCACGCCGGACTGATATTGACCTCGCAAGATGACCTGGCGCAGGCCGTACACGAATACCATCAAAGCATGCGACTGTGTCGAAGAATCAACGAACGGTTTATGCTGGCGCGCTGTCTGGCCGGATTAGGAGCCGTTGCATACAAGCGCGACGACATCGACCTGGCCGGTACCCTCCTATTTGTGGCGACTACCGAACTTGAGCAGCGACCGGATCAACTGACGTCGGCCGACTTGTCATTTTATCGGGAAGTACTGAATCACTGCCGCGCACGTCTGGGTGTTGAGCTCTGTGTTGCGCTTGAGGCCCACGTGCAGGAATTGCCCATCGACAGGTGTGCATCCGAGATGTTGGGCGACATGCCTTGAAGCAACTCGGATCGGTTTTTCACCCCGGTCTTTCGGCGTTTTCCGGCGTCTGCCGGCGCCGGTCGAGAACTTGGCACTTGACCTGTGCCATTTTTCCCAATGTTGGCGCGAGCCGGCGCATGCCAATGGCGCTGCGGCGGCGCTGCCTCGCACAGAGCAGCGCACATTGCCCGATCCGAAGCACGCGGCAATGTATGGCGATCCGGACCTGTTTGTCAGACAGGTGATTCGTTTCTTGAAGGGCTGAGCAGGCCGAACGCTTTGCCCCGCCGGGCAAGCCCCATGTGCTGGTCAACGGCGACATGGGGCCGGCTTCCGCCGCTTTCGAGCAGCGGCGAAGCGAACAATATGCAGCGCTTCTGCCAGGTGGACGAGGCCTGAACTGCCGTTGCCGCTCTGCGACCGTTGCACGAGCAGGTCGCAAGAGCCTCATGTGCGCGGTCGTATAAACGTGTTCATAACTGGGCGCGGACGATTGCGGATCTGGTTGGCGAGGAATGGATGCAAACGCAGTATCCGGCAGAAGCGTCGCAAAATCGGCCGCGCGAATTGGCGTAGAAAGAACTGGCTGGATTAAGGTATAATCATGCCAACGGTCTATTCACACCTCCCTTGATTTTTCTGGAACTTTTCCACCTGAATGAGTCTATCCACCAATCGCCTCTGCCTTTTTGGCGCCATCGAATTGATCCACCATGGCCAACCCATTGACCTAAAGCGGGCGCGCCTGGATGAGCTGGTAGCCTATCTGGCTATCCGGCCCGGCGAGGCCTGTCTTCGCAGCCAAATCGCCTATGCCCTGTGGACCGACTCCAGCGAAAAACAGGCGCGTACCAATCTACGCAACCTCATTTTCAATCTCAAAAAGAACTGGCCTTCGCTCAGCAGCGCCATCTCTATCGAACGAGCCGTATTGCGCTGGCGGTCTGACGCCGACGTAACCGTCAACATTACCCGCTTTGAACAGCTACTCGACCAAGCTGAAAAAACGGCTGCTGCCCAAGAGCGGACCGCCATATTGGCGGAAGCGGCATCGCTCTATCGCGGCGATCTGCTGACCCACTGCTATGAAGATTGGGCCATGGCCGCGCGCCAACGGCTGCGGGAGCAATATGGCCAGGCAGTCGAGCAATTGATCGACTGCCTGTTCGATCTACGCCGCTACGACGATGCGTTGGATTGGGCCAAACGATTGCTGGCCCATGATCCGCTGCAGGATTCCGTCCACCGCAGACTCATGCAGTGCTACATGGCGCTGGGGGATCGTTCAGCGGCACTGCGCACCTATCATGATTGCGCCGATATGCTCCAGACCGAGCTTGGCGTCGAACCTTCGGCCGCGACACTTCAACTAGTTGAACAGCTACTGGGCCAGAACATGCAGTTGGCGAAGTCGGTTGAACAGCCTCCGCCATCTACGCCGCGGCCGCGCCTGGTCGGTCGTCGAAGCTCTCGATGAACTGTGGCGGCGCCGGATCGTGCGCCATCAACGCGGGGCCGAGTACGACTTCAGCCACGACCGACTGCGGGAGGTGGCCTACCAGCAGATCAGCCCGCCCCGGCGTCAGGCCCTTCATCGCCGGGCGGCGCGAGCCATGGAAACGCTGTATGAAACGAATCTGGACGCGTACGCCGGCCAGATAGCGGCACACTATGAGTACGGCGATGAACAGACACTTGCGTGTTCCAATTATGTCCGGGCTGCGACGGTCGCCACACGCCAACACGCGTTGTCAAGCGCGGACGCATTTTATGAAGCGGCACTTCGTCTGGCGCCGCAGAGTGCAGGGTCTCTAAGATTGCAACTCCTTCAGGGGCAGGCCCAGATCTATCCTTCTTTGGGCAAGGATGTTGACCGTTGGCGCAAAAACCTGGAAGCACAGGATGCCATTGCTCGCACAGGCGTTGTCAACGAACCTACGAGATCGGTACATGTCCACCTTTGCCATGCCAAATATCATCTCTACTCGGATGCATATTTGGATTCGGTACAGGCCGCCGACGCCGCAATACACCTGGCGCAAGAGACGAATGATGTCGGCAGCCTGGCTCAAGCGTATCTGATGGCAGGAGAGGCCTACTGGTTCCAGTCACAGATGATCGATGCCAGGCTGCACTATGCTCAGGCAACATACTTCGCTCGACTGGCTGGGGATCGGCGAACCGAAGCAAAGGCGCTGGAGAATACTGCAGCGGTGGGCATGTTTAGCGGAGTCTTACCGGACCAACTACATGGTTATCTGCACCAGGCACTGGCTCTTGCCGACGAGTCCGACAACCGCTTGACAGTGGCAAGCCTTCATAATAAGTTTGGCTTTCAGGCCAACGTCCAAGGGATGGGTGAGTGGGACGCGGCCGAAAAGCATTTTCGGCATGGTTTGGCCATCGCTCAGGAGACCAACGACCGGGTGCTGGAACGACTGATCCTGGCAAAGCTGGGTGTGCTCTACATCAACATGGGCGATTATCGACGAGCGATTCACCACCTCAACGCGGCCGATGCCGTCGGCACTGGGGATCGACAGGTGTTGCGGGCAAGATATGCGCAGAACTACCTGGCACGTGCATACCTGTATCAGGGAAGATTGGACGGCGCATACCGTATTTTGACGCCTGCTGTGGCACAACTCCAGGCATCCAGACATCTGCATGGGGAGGTTCGAGCGCGCTCCAATCTCGGATATCTGTTGCATCTTCAGGGCAACCACGAAGAGGCCCGACGCATGCTTCGTTCCATCCTCGAATTGGCCCGTCAGTATGGCGATACGCGAGAGGAGGCATTGGCCAGCGTGCGTCTGGGCTATGTCGAGGAGACCGGCCGTCGGTGGGAAGAGGCCGCCCGCGCCTACAAAGACGGATATGAGTGTCACTCAGCCGTGGAACAGCGCTACCATGCCATGAATGGACTGGCCGGATTGGCCGCCGTTGCGGATCATCGAGGGGACAGGACGTTGGCCCATGAGCAGGCCGGCCAAGTCTGGGAGACATTGCAGGGGCAACAGGTCGATGCCACCCTCGAGACAACACGAACATACCGTATCTGCCATGAGATCTTCGTCGATCACGCAGATCCGCGAGCCACCGAGGTCTTCGAGACTGGGTGGCAACAGCTCAAGGCCCGTGCCAGAACCATCGACGAGCAGGATCACGTCGCGCTCTTCTGGCAGTTACCCGATCACCGCTACTTTCTGTCCCTTCTCGAACGCTCCACAACGAGCGGATGACAGCTCGCCATCAACGCTTTTCCCCACGTACAACGTTACCCATAAACGCTCCATAAACGCACCGCCGACTATCCTTCCTTTCATCCGCGGTGAACTCACGCTGTGAACCATGAGGTGGCACACGTGAGCAGTTGAAAGGAGTGAGCAATGGGGAACTCGGCCCGACCGCCGCCAAACGTGCTCTTCTCGCTGCGTCTTTGGCGTGAACCACTTGGCGAGCACTCAGGAGAGTGGCGCGGCGAGATCAAGAACGTGACAACCGGCGAGGTGCGCTTCTTTCGCCAATGGTCGGAGATCGGCGGCTGGGTAGCACACATG
The DNA here is from genome assembly GCA_963698255.1 of uncultured Chloroflexia bacterium. Lineage (GTDB taxonomy): Bacteria > Chloroflexota > Anaerolineae > Caldilineales > Caldilineaceae > JAWKOK01. The sequence continues at coordinate 327,214 of CAVOQD010000036.1, forward strand.
GTTGACGGGTCGGTGCCGCCCTCGTGTATCAACCTACTTGATACGAGATAATGAAAACCAAGATTGAAGGGAACTGATCAATGAGTCGTATGAAACTGATGATGATCGCACTGGCGCTTGTGTTGATGCTGGCAGGCAGCATCCCGGTGTTGACAGCAATGGCTGCGCCCATTGCACAAGAGGGAACGAAAGACAACGCAAACACGGATACGCCGGAAGACGCAGAGGGAGACGCAGAGAACGCTGAGCGTACGGCCGACGATGCAGATGCGGAGGAAAACATCGAACTGAATACATTCGGTCTTTCGACAACGCTGGTACAGCCCGGCCGCGCCATCGTCCATTCCAGAGGCAACCACTTTGTCGTAGATTCGCCACCGGTGTTGGGCGGGTCGAACGAAGAGCGCAACCCGGTAGATCTGCTGCTTGGTGTTCTTGCCACCTGTGGCCTCTTCATCTATGAGTCCGGCGCGGCTGAACTGGAGATGCCCTTAGAATCGCTGAGCGTGGCGGTGGAAGGTGACTTGGCCTTCCAAGGGCTAAAAGACGGTTCAGTCAATCCACGAATGCGCGAATTTCGGGTGATGATCGATGCCCAGGGCCTCAGCGATGATGACTTCGAAGTTCTCCACGAACGCTGGAAAATTCGCTGCCCCGTCTACACCACGTTGATTCGCTCTGCACCCATCGAGGTGATCCGGGTGAACCATGATGTGGACGATTCCGCCGAGCAGGAGGCTGCCGAAGAGCAGCAGGAGGCAGATGACCAGGGCGCCAGTGACGGGGACAAAGATGATGCTGCCACCGACGCAGACGATGACGATGACAAAGGCTGATCGACCGCTCACCTGAGCCGGCAACCCAAACGAGGTAATTGCTGAACGTCCGCCGAACGCCAGCAAACAGAGGGGGTCCTGACCAAAAATAGCAACCTGGTCAGGACCCCCTTCTCGAATTCAGGAAACCCGGCAGCGAAGATGTCACATTGCAGGGATCCTTGCTCTTGGGTGTTTTGCGGAGACGACTGCAATTCGAACTCTTGGATGCCGCTCTGCTGCTCGTCGACATCCTGTCGCTCGTTTGACTTTAACCGGGCCAGGCCATTCGGTCTCGACACGCAAACCGAACCGCGCCTGGTCACCTGGGCCGTGGCAGAATCCGACTTGGAACGACGAACTGCATGGTCGCAGGCGCGTGGTTACGATCCCGACCGAATCGGCGACGCCGGTCGCGAGCGACCTGGCGGGCAGATGCTCAGGTGGCGGTCGACCAAAAGGCCCGAAGCCCTGCAAGGTCAGCCTCCGCCTAGCGACAGTCTGGCGCCCTTTCTTATCGACTGGAAGGAATCGTGAACTACTGACAATGGACAAACTGGTATGAAAGCGTACGGGCAACTGTCTCAAGATCGGTTTGCTTTCCAACCCTCTTGAGTCTCCGGACTGGACACGTCCTACGGTTCCAGGCTTTGGCTCGGCAACGTGGGCCAGCCGTCGGCGTCCCAGGCAATCGACTCGATACGCAACTTTGGAACGCCGATCTGGCGTGCATCATAGGCGTGATAGACCATCCAGTAGACATCATCTTCCACGAAGATACTGTTGTGCCCGGGACCTTTCCATTGCCCATATTCGGCGAGAATCAACGTGCCGCCGCCCTCGATCAGCGGCGTGCCGGCACGATCCACATACGGTCCGGTCAGCTTGTCACTGCGTCCAACCCGTACATTGACCGCAGTACCTCGCCCAGATCGACCCATTCATAGTCGGGATCTGCCGGATCCAACGTACCATTGGTGGCCAGACCGATGGCGGACTCCTGGGTGCCGAAGGTTGAAACAGCGTAGTAGAGATGCCAGCGGTCGTTGAAAAAGGAGATGTCGGGCGCCCAGATATCGGGCAGATCCGGGTTGACTTCCCGTATCCACGCCGGGTTTCGTTGGAAGACCCGGCCACAGAATTCCCAAACGAGCATGTCTTGAGAGCAAATAATCGGGATTCGGCTGCCTGTGGAGAAAATATAGTATGTATCTTGCTCGCACGCGATGACCGGATCATGGATCTGCTGGATGAAGCCCTCTGGTTCGAGCATCTCGGCAGCGGGTTCAACGTCCGCGCCGGCCTCATTGACCCAATTGGGATCGATCGGTTTGCAGGCGGCGAGCAGCGTCATAAGCACAAGACCCAGCAGCAAACGGCGAATCATAGCAGCCTCACAGAAGTTCGACCATCCCGCCAAGGAGCGACGGGGCAACGGTCCCAGTGGCAAACGCTGTGACAAACGGCGATGGAACATGTTTTTTTCGCCTCAGTGGCCTGCGATATCTGTCACGCAAACCGGTAGGATAGCCAATCGCTCTGGACTGACTGTCTATCTCCCCAGTGCCTCTTTCCGCTCGGTCAGCGCAGCCTCTATCATCAGACGGATCTGAGGTGTGTCAGCCTCTTTGGCTGAGCGAATTTTGACATGGCGTAGCTGTTTGCCCGTACCCTCCAAAATTCCGCTTGGGTCAGGCAGGTCAGCGCCTTTGTAGAATCCAAGGTTGACCCACGAGGTATGGGGCAGGATATAGGTGTAGCCCTCGCTCATCTTCTTGGGACCCAAACCATAGGTTGCCGCTCTCTCGCCAAGACGAACCACCTCGCAGGCATCAGGATCGCTCGATAAGATTACCTCACGCAAACGAATGAGGGTTGGCTGCTGAGATTCTTCTGTAATGTCCAGCAGTTCTTCGAATGTACCAAACTGGGTCTTTGACATCTGCATATTCCTGGTGGCAAAAGGGCCTGGATTCTATCGCCGCTACGGCAGGGCCTCCGTGTACCACAACGGCGCACAATCCTACTATGCTGCGAGGGATTCCGTGGCTCACTACGGGTCTGAAGAACGTATTACGGCCCCATCGCTGGACCGCATCGATATTCCTGTGAAGGTAATACATGCATTTCGAGAAGCGATCCAACCTGGACGACGTCAAGCGGGCATCTGCCAACAGTCCGCTGCGCTATTTCCGCCAATAGGCCGGTGAAAAGAGCACGATCACGGTGAAGAGTTCGAGGCGACCGAGGAGCATGAGGAACGACAACACCCACTTGCCCAGCGGCGGAATGAAGGCGTAGTTGTCGGTCGGGCCGACAGCGCCCAGGCCGGGACCGATGTTGCCCAGCGTCGCGGCCACGGCCCCCAGCGCGGTCAGCAGATCCAGCCCCAGCAGCGACATGCTGAAGACGCCGGCGGCGAAGATCAGGATGAAGAGGGCGAAGAAGCCGAGGATGTTGGTGATCACCTCACGCTGCACGGCCACGCCGCCCATGCGCACCGGCAGCACCGCGTGGGGATGGACCAGTTGCGTGATCTCCATGAAGACAAACTTGATGACCAGATAGATGCGCATGATCTTCATGCCGCCGGCCGTGGAACCAGCCGAGCCGCCGACAAACATGAGCAGGAAGAGCAGGAACTGCGAACTGGGGGACCAGAGTTCATAGTCTGCCGTGCCGAAGCCGGTCGTGGTTATGATGGCGATGACCTGAAAGAGCGTGTAGCGCGTGGTCTCGGCGAGGTTGTGGTATTGGTGCGAAAAGGTGTCAGCGCCGATGATCAAGAAGACCACGCCGATGATGATCAGGTAGACCTGGAATTCCCGGTTGCGAAAGTGGATCTTCAAATTGCCGCGCAGAAAGCTGTAGTGGAGGGCGAAGTTGGCGCCTGCCAGCAGCATGAAGATCATGATCACGTAGTCGATGTACGCGCTTTGGAAACCGCCAACGCTGGTGTTGAGCGTGGAGTAACCGCCGGTGGCAAGCGTGCCAAAGGTGTGGCAGAGCGCATCGAAGAGCGACATGCCGCCCAGAAGCAGCAGCACAGTCTCTACGACCGTGAGCAGCAGATAGACGCCCCAGAGCAGCTTGGCCGTCTGCGCCACGCGCGGCGTGAGCTTGTCGGCGACAGGACCGGGCACTTCGGCCTTGAAGAGCTGCATGCCGCCGACGCCCAGAAAGGGCAGGATGGCCAGCGAAAAGACGATGATGCCCATGCCGCCAATCCAGTGGGTCAGGCTGCGCCAGAAGAGCAGGCCATGGGGCAAGGCCTCGATATCGGTCAGGATGGTGGCCCCGGTGGTCGAAAAGCCCGACATGGTTTCGAAGAAGGCATCGGTGAACGAGGGGATGGCGCCGTAGATCAGAAAGGGCAGCGAGCCAAAGAGGGAGCAGAAAATCCAGCCGAATGTGACAATGGCAAAGCCTTCACGCACACGCAGATCGCGGTCCACCCGGCCAACCTTGAAGAAGACAAAGCCAAAGATCAGGGTGATGGCTGCGCTGATCAGCAGGGCCAGATAGTCGCTGTCACCATAGTAGAGCGAAAAAGGGATGGGCAGCAGCATGGATGCCGCCAAAAACATGAGCAGCAACCCCTGCAGGTGCATGACGCTGAGTAGGCTCATCCCTCAGATCCTATCGAAAGCTACGAAATTTTGGAGAATGCGCCCGCTAGCGTTCGAAGAGCTTGTCCAGCTCACTGACAGCCTGGGGCAGCGTGAAGACGACCGTCTTGTCGCCGGCCACGATACGCGTCTCGCCCTTGGGCACAACATAGTGATCCTCGTGCAGGATGGCGCCTACGACTGCATCGGACGGGAATCGAAGATCCTTGAGCGCCTTACGCGTGACCTTCGAACCGCGGCCCGCGACGTACTCGATGAGCTGAGCGTTGATGCCGGGCAAACTGGCGATCGACGCAATCTGCTGATGGTGGATGAAACGCAGCACCGCATTGACCGTCAGAACCTGTTTGCTGACCACTGCGTCCATGCCAATCGAGGAGGTGATGGGCAGATACTCCACCTTGTTGACCAACCCGATGGCGCGCGGCACATTCAGGTGCCGCGCCAGCAGGGTGGTGATGATGTTCTTCTCATCTTGCCCGGTCACAGCGACCAGCGCATCCATCTCGGCGATACCTTCGTCCGCCAGCAACTCGAAGTCGGTGCCGTCGCCGTTGATGACGAGCGCACGCGGCAAGGTTTCGGCGATCTTCTGCGCCCGGTCAGGACGGTCCTCGAAGATCTTGACACTGGCTTCGGCTGCGATGCCCGCCGCCACAAACTGGCCGATCAGTCCGCCGCCAAGGATCATTACGTGGTTGATGGGGACGTCGGGCTTGCCGGCGTGCGTCTTGAAAGTATTGGCATAGTCCGGGTCGCAGACGACGAAGACCTGGTCGCCGGGAAGCAGTCGGTCGTCGCCCTTGGGGATGATCGTGCGATGGTTGCGGCTGATGGCAACGATGCGCAGCGGCGGGTTGCCATAAATGCGGCTGAGTTCAGACAACGGCGTGTGGAGCAGCGGCGACGATCGCTCGACAAAGAGGCCCAGAAGCTGGATGCGGCCCTTCTCCAGCTCGACGACGTACGATGCGCTGGACTCGTGCAGCAGTCGAATAATGGCATCTGCGGCTTCCTTCTCGGGATGGATAATGTGGTCGATGCCCAACTCTGCCGGCGTGAGAATGAAGTTCTCGGCAGTGAACTCGGGGTTGCGCACCCTGGCGATGGTCATGGCAGAGCCGGCCTTCTTGGCCATCCTACAGACCATCACGTTGGCATCGTCATTGTCGGTCATGGCGGCGACGATGTCCATCCGCTCGATATGGCACTGTCGCAACGTGTCGTAGCTGGCGGCATTGCCCTCGACCACAAAGGCGTCAAGCTGCTCACGCGCACGCATCGCTTGCCTGGCGTCCTGTTCTACGACGGTCAGGTCATGGCGTTCCCGACTCAACCGTCGACTTAGTTGAAAACCCACATCGCCTGCCCCGACGACCAGAATGCGCATGCTCGACTACCTATCAATCGTTTGACAAAAAAGAACCCGGCCACTGGAAGACCGGGCTGGGAATCGAATCGCTTTCGATTATAGGTTAGATCGTCCGAATTCACAATCTAAACTGAGCATGCGGGCGCCGTCTTATTTTCGGACATTATTTTTGGACATCTGCCAACTCGCGACCCGAGTGATCGCCGGATAAGCTGAACGCAGCCCAGTAATAGGGTGTCTTCCACTCATCTTGCGCCATCACCTGCAATTGCGCCGCCTGCAATGCACGAGCATTGGTCATGCCCTCACGCAGATGGCGATAGAAGGCGGTCATCAACGCCGCAGATGCCCTATCCTCGATCGACCATTGTGTCGTCACGACGGCTGGCACACCGGCATAGAGGAATGCCCTGGTCAGCCCAACCAACTCATCACCATTGCTCTGTTCGCCCAATGCTGTATTGCAGGCGGAAAGCACAACAAGATTGATATTGGGCAGATCCAACTCAAAGACCTCATGAACTTCAAGATTGCCGTCGTTCGTCTCATCCGGCGCCAACACGAGACCTGAGAAGAGCGGCCTCTGGGTGTTGAAGGCCGCATGGGTAGCCAAGTGCAAGATGTCTACATTTCCTATCTGGTCATAGAACTGACTCTCGGTTGCCTGTGCTCCGATAAGAGGCTCGACACCATAAAGTTGGGCCACGGTTCTAGCCTCATTTGCAGCCTGGTCAAGTGAATCATCAGGATCGCCCAACGCCAGCAGTCGCCCCTCGTTTTCATTGCGTTTTTCCAGAATATGGCTGAGGGCGCTGGCGCTAGGGGCATAGGCAATGGTGTAATCCTCTACCAGGTATCGTCCACGGTCAGCATCCCACAGCGCAGCAAACGATAGATAGTGAAGAACATCATGAGGAATGATGATCAGATTGTTGTTGCGCACATAGGGCATAAGTGGCGCAACAATGCCACTGTTAAGGCGTCCAGCGGCTGGACGCTCATCATCTTTCTCAGAAATGGCGTCGCGTAAAAACTGAACTTGACTGTTCAGTTCTTCAGCGCGAAATCGGAAGATCGACAACCTCACTGGTCTCAGTGTCGATTATCCAGGCAAGTATATGCTCATCCATGACGAAGTACTCGATGAGCGTAGTCTGTCGATCCACTACCTGCCGTTGAACGTCTGCCAGCGTCAGCGGATTCACGCTGATCAGCGAAACATACTCGGGCGCTTCAATCTTCAGACGCCCGATCAGCGCCTCATATTCGCCCTGAGCTTGGAGAAGCTGTGCCTCCAACACCCGCAGTGCTTCCTTGTCATCGTCTGACTTCATGGCGTCAACGAGGGCGGCGATCTGCCTGCGCAACACCTGCTCTCGTTCGATCAGTTCAGGCGCAGCGTCCTTGCGAAAGTCAACACGTTGATTGCCGATTAGATCGAGAAAGGATCGAGCCGCGCCCGCTCGGCGAGGTAAAAAGCCTCATCATAGAGGCCCTGTCGATAGTAGAGATCAACCGCATGTTGATAGATGTCCTGATGTTGGGCAATGAAACCGCTGCGCTCCTCTTCGCCGCCGGCGAGCGATCGTACCGACTCCAACAGGGTCATCGCCGATTCATAGGCGCTCAGCGCTTCCTCAATCCGCCCGAGATCATCAAGCACGTGGGCGCGGCTCGCCAGCAGGCTGGCTTCACCAACGCTGTCGCCTATTTCGTGACTTAGCGCCAGCGCCTCGTCGAATGACCCGAGCGCGGCTGAAAACCGTCGTTCATAGGCATGAACCAGACCGATGCCCTTCAAAATTGCGCTCTCGATCAGTGGGTTCGCCCCATCTTCTTCCTCGCGTGCTTTCTCTAGCGCTTGGTTGAAGAGTACAAGGGCCTCACCAAATCGATCCTGACGCACATAATCCTGGGCGAGGTTGTTGAGGGTATTGGCCTCTTTTGTGCGGTCCCCTATCTTCTCCCCATACTTGCAACGCCTCGCGATAGGATTGCTCGGCTTTATCAAATCGGCCAAACTCGCTGTAGATGCGTCCAATGTTGTTGAGCAGTGTGCCTTCACCGGCGAGATCATTTAGCTCGCGGCGGATCTCCAGCACTCGGAACGAAGCGTCTAGCGCATCGCCAATGCGTCCAAGGTCTACATTGATGCGGGCGATCGTATTGAGAGCCGCGCTCTCTCCATCGCGGTTCTCGACGCTGCGTGCGATGGCAAGCGATTCATACAGGAGATCCAGGGCTTCGGAATAGCGGCCCTGCTGTGTATGGACGGCAGCCGCGTTGTTGAGGGTCTCTCCCTCGCCCAAGCGGTGTGCTGCATCCCGATAACATGTACGCGCCGTATCAAATCGTTCCAATGCTTCAGCGAAGCGTCCCTCCTCAAAGTATCTCTGCCCGGCATAGTTGACAACCTGACAGCCAGCCGCCCGCAAGTCCCCGTCCGTGAGCGTCAGTTCATATGAATCCGAAATATCCATGTACCCCTTGAAGAGCATCTGATTGTCCGCGCAGTCTTTCAAAAGCGTATTGTACCGACCCGGCGGCAGCTCGTATCGCCGAACATTGTTCCGGGCATGATGTAGTCGCCGCATAACCGTTCAACATGAGGACCATCATACCCAACCGGCGAGATATAGAGCATACAAACAGGCGTATCCGTTTGATTGGCGACGGCAAGCGTGAGATCCCTGTTCTGTTTGGCGGCCTCGACACCTTGTTCGCTATCCGCCGATGTGATCGCTGACGCCACTTCATCGATCGGTCCAAAATAGAGCGCTTCGACTTCGGCTGACGACAACGCCCGATCATAGATGCGCACGTCATCGAGCCGGCCCTGGAATGTATCCATCGACAGATTTTGACCCGTGCCGATCAATAATGGCGCACGACTCTGAGCCAGCGGTCCGTCAACTGCTGCCGTGCCCGCAAGAAGACCATCTACATACAGTTTCATCGATGCTCCGTCGAAAGTGCCGACGACAAAGAACCATTCGCCTGTCGGATAACCGGCCTTCACGATTTGGACAGGCTGCGGGTTCGACTTCAACCGTAGTTCGAAGATGATCTCACCCGCATCGCCAAGCGTCAGGCGATACGGAGAAGCGTCCGGCCCACGCACATATGGACCCTTCCAAATGATGGCCTGTCGCTTGCTGAACGTCGGGATGGACCCAGGCAGCGATTGACAACGCCTGGGTGAACTCGAAGCTTGGGCTGTGATCCACGCTGATCATGTCTTGCCGACCGTCGTATCTGAAGGCGCCGAAGGGCGTGCACTGACGATCTGCTGCGGGCGTGGGGCCAATAACCGTCCCGTGATTGCCATTGGCGCCGGCATCCCAGGCGTTTCCATCCAATGGGTAATAGGCCGCAAGACCGCTGTTGAGCCGTTCCCGATCAAGTCGCTCATCGTCGATAGGTGACACAGGGGCTCGCACATGCGCAGGGGACGTCAGCACGGGATTGGCAACCCTGCCATCAATGATGCCCAGCGTCTCTGCCGGGCCATCGAGTAGAATCTGAACCTGATCGAAGAAGTTTGATCCGATCAGACCATCACCGTACGTCACGGCATCAGGCTGCAAGCAGACAGATGCATTCTCAATCCGGTAGAAGCCCTCGGCGCCGAACATCGTTACCGACGACAGGACATACCCATTGTTCTCCCCGCCGAGGCAAGAAAAACTGGCGTCCATGGTCGACAGGCCCAGGCTGTCGGCCATGCGCTGATTGATGGTCGTCAGGGGAGCCGTAGTATCGTAGAAGAAGTCAAATGCCTGCTGCTGATCTGTCACCGTCTTGCCGTCGTTCGCAAACTCGACATTGCGCAGCCAGTGGAGTCTTTCCAAGTCGGCTCCGCTGGCGCGCTCGAGCACACCGACGGGAAGAGCTTCCAACTGCAACACCACATCGGCGGACGGAATCGAAGGAGCGCCGGGCGGATAAAAATCGATGTACGGACCACTGATCGCTGGTATCCGGCACAGAGATCAATTTCGTATTGTCGATATGGGTGACCAATTGGTTGATCGCCGGCACGCCAATGCGGCTAAAGGCAACATCATCCGGTTCAACAACCATGTCCGTCAACTCGACCTGGGCGCCGTGGTCGGCTCCAGGGGCGGCAATCGGAACGTTGCCGTCAGGGTGGCGCGCGTTGAGACCGTTGAGGCGCAGATTGGCGCGGGTCTTCTCCGTCAAATTGAGGTGTCCTGCGTCACTCTTGCCCCAGTTGAGGCCTGTGACGGAATTGGCATTTGCAATCACGCCTTGTTCAATCGTGAGAGGATTGACATCGTTGATCCTGACCGTTGTCGAGCCGGAATCAACGACACCAAAGAGTGCAAACGCCCCGGCTTCCAGCGGATAGATATCTTCGCCGGTTGGCTCAGTCAATGCGTAGAAGACCACCGGCAAACGCCCGTGGCTATGGCCGGATCCATCGACAACGATCTGATGTGCACCCGCGTCGATCGGAAGATGGCGCCGTGGTCGCCGCGGCGGCCTGCTCGCCCACTGAACTGGCGTTCGTGACGGCTGCCTGGCTGCCAAGCACTAGAAAGTCGCCCGGCTGACAGGCAAGACAAAGGCTACCGCAGACGACAAGCGCCATCGCTTGAACCATGGAGAAACATCGCTTCAGACTCATTTGTGCTCACCAGCCGTAGACATCTCGGTTCACGGCGCCGATCAGGCCGCGAATGTCGCCATCCCACGATCGAGTCAAGCAGTTATGCAATGCCCGCAGGTCAGTGGCGCTCAACTGTCCATGGCTGCCTTGCGACAGGCGGATGACCAGTTGGCGCAAGGGAGTCTGCCCATTTTGCCCAGGATCTGCGGGTCATGTGATCGAGGCCGTATGCCATCCGATCTTTCCAGGTTCGATGCACCAATGCGTTGATTCTGTCGCCGACGTCACTCTGATGCAACAGGGCATCGATCACGGCGGCGTGATCTTGGCCGCCGGTCGAATGCGTGGCAGACAGGTAGGCCGCCAGATGACGCACGAACAGTTCAGTTCTCATACTTGTACTCGTTTTTCTGGCTTGAAGCGGAGACTTTGGCCATGATCGTGTCATACAGCCCGGACAGCGAAGCATTCTCCTGTTCGCTGTTCTGTTCCGGTACGCTTTGTGTCTCGTTGTTTTCCGGGGGATCATTTTCCGGCACAGAATTTCCCGGGACATCCGGCGCTTGAGCATGTTCGCCAACCCTGATCCCAAGCAGGCTGTTGGGTCCATCAGGATATGAGCGCAACCTGCTCAAATAGGTTCGACCCGATGACAGCATCAACGCTCTTCACCTTGTCTTGATGCCAACAGACGCTGGCATTGTCAACCTGATATGCACCGCCGATGCCGTGCATCGCGATACCTGCCCGATGCCGTACATCGTCACCGAGTCGATGAAAAAGCCGTTGTCCCTGCCGCCGAGGCAATCAAAGTCCGAGGTCATCTGCGCCAAGCCAAGCTCCCCGGCAATCAGGTCGCTGACAATCGTCATGGTGGATCCGGTATCGAAGAGGTAGCGGTAGTCGCCTGCCCAGTTTGTTACGGTTCTTCTCCCGTTGGTGAAGTCAACATTCGGCAACTGGAAACGTTTTTCCGACCGTGAGGTTACCACGCCGAATTGTTCCAACGGCAGCGTTAAGTCGGAAGCTGGAATTCCTGGGTCACCGGGCCAAAACAGGTCGATGCTGGGGGTGTCTACGCCAACGTGGAACGATTGATTGACATAGGTGAGCCACGAGCTATCGGCCAGATTCGTATAATCAAGATGGGCGACAAGCTGATTGATCACAGGGGCGCCGACCAGCGTGACGTTCAGACCGTCTTCTTTCTTGACGATGAGATTGCTTACCTCAACCTGCGCGCCGTCAGGCGAGCCGGGAGTCCGCACGGGCGGATTGCGATTGCCCTGCTGGGTCTGCACGCCAGTCAGGCGGATGTTCACCCGTTCTCCGGTGGAAACATTGAGATGGCCGGCATCGCTATCCTCCCAATTGACGCCGCCCACGCGGTTGCCGTTCAAGAGTTCTCTCTGACCGTCGCTTCTCTCAACGATCCTGGGCTTGAGACCGTTTATGAACAGAGACGTTGCACCCGAATCATACAGCCCAAAGAGCGTGTTATGCTCTGACCCTCCGTTCAACGGGTAAAACCGGCCGCTGGAATCGGTTAGCGCATAGAAGATAACAGGCAACGGCCCTTCGATCACCCCGGAGCCATCGACCACAATCTGCACGTCATCTTCCTCAGCCGGGGCGTTCGAAGATGCCGATCTCCGGGATCACGATCTGGAGATCCTCCGCAACACTTGGAGAAGGTATGGCGCTGCCCGCCGGCACAATCTCGATCTCGGCACAAGGAATACCCATGCCTTCCGACGCTTGGTGCGCTTGTCCGTCATAGGAATAGTCGGCGGCATCCCGTGCGTTAGCGCACAGGTAATGGATTCCTTCGACATCCACTGAAACCGTCCATCGTTGCTGACAGGTTGGTCCGCCGCCACAATCGTGCCAATGGGCTTTGTCCAGTTCGTCATCACCTGTCTGATGGCCCCACCACCAGATCGAAGAAATATCGTTGTCGTCAGTTCCCTCAAGATAGACGGAAAACGCCTGTCCGGCAGGGCGACCTTGGGGGCCGAAACGCTGATGGAGACCGTGGGAGGTCCAGGCGGCGCGGCTTTTGTGCGATAGGGGGCGCCGACATGTGTCCGCGGCCACATTGTGATGTTTCCCGTATACATCTCTTGCTGCAGGAACGACGAACAGCCCGGAGCCGGTCGAGTAATCCCTGTAGTCAGCGTGTGAAGCTCTTACTCGATAGCTGTTCACCGGCAGATCAATGCTGTACCGGCCGTTTCCATCTGAATAGGCCACTTCACGGACGCTGCCGTCTACGCTCTCAAATACGATCCGAACGCCGGATATTCGAGCGCCGGAATCGTAGTCGATGACGATCCCCTCGTATCCGCTGGCAAGCGCCAAATACTTCATTGCCGAGCGGACTCACAGCGACAGCCTGCTCCGCTGTGAACAACAGCACTATCAACCAGACAAGTGGAATCAGCAGACTGGCCCAGCCAATACGCGCCCTGCCATTCATTGTGTACCTCCTGCGGCACGTTGCAAGAACGTGCCATCAAAATCATCTACCCTTCACATCTGCGCAGCCATCTCGAATGCCAATATAGAATGGGCGGCGATACAAGATGTCCACGAAATGGCGACAAACCGAGGTCAACGATTTCGCCGCCTAGTTTTGGGATGTCCGCGCGCGCGTTTTCTCCAGAGCGGCCTCTGCGATCTCTATTCCGCCGACTACGCCGGCCTCACGATAGAGTTCGAGCGCATCTTCAAAGTCGGATTCAGCGCAGCCGAATTCGCTAAGGCTATATGCAACCAGTCCTTGACCGAACCGAGCCGCGGCGCGAACAAGCAAATCATCGGGACCTTCGTCCAGAAGCGCCAGGGCGTCCTCATAGGCTTCAAGAACGCGGGGCGATTCAATCCAACCACACCGTACATGTCGCCCAGCGTAACGTAGAGGCCGGGACAGGCTGTATGGCAAGGGCTGACTGGTAGGCTGCAATCGCATCGCCATAGAGTTCGTATTCCGCCAAAAGACCGGCCAAGAGTACATGCCGTGTTGCTTCATCGATGTCGAGTGATTCGAGAGCAGCGGTCTCGGTCGTCAAGAATTCGACGTCTTCAGCCTTGAGGGGTTTCAGTCGGCTTTTCTCCGAAGCTATCAGCGGTGCGGCCACGCCCTTTCTTGCCGAAATTTGAAGGTAATAGATGTTTCCCGTCTCGATCGGCCAGTCTTCGGGCCAGGGAACCGTACAAAGTTGGCCGGGCTGCGCCATCTCGTGATCGATGCATTCAAACTCGTCCAGTCCAAGCGTGATAGGCGGATAGGGATCCATGCTGCTGAGCGAAAGGACATACTCGACGGCGTCCGCCATGCTGGTCCAGACAATCACAGGCTTCAATGTCAATAGGCTTGAATTTCGGGGCGCCTGGATGATCGGTATGTTGCCGTAGTCTTCCTTATTCAATTCCTTAAACGACGGCCTCAAGATCTCGGACAGTCGTACGCTGCCATTGTTGACTTGAAGATTGCCACGAGATGAGGTCGCAACCCTTCGGCTGCTGTTTGCAGGCAGGCGCTGGCCCTTGGCAAACGTAGATTTGTTCACGACGATCGTGCTGCCGCTTCGCCCTGTCACAACGCGATCGTTGTCACCGACGACAGTCGTTCTCGAATTATCGCCCACACGAATGGTCGATCCGCTGCGAACACGGCTATATGGATATGCCCGTCTTGTGGGCTGCAGAGCAGGCGCTGCCGATCCCGGCGACCTGATGGATGCAAGCGGTTCGTCGATGAAAACATCGCCTTCGACGAACGTGATGACGGCAATCTCCCCGCTGACTTCCGGCGCAAATCCACTGTCCAGATCCTCTGTCGATGTTGTCTGTGGAACTGGTAATCGTGCGCCGTCATGAACGGCGATTGGCCGAACACAACCCGCTGCGCCCATAGCCGCGAAAAGTGTGAACAGGAAAAAGGCCAGAGAAGAGATTACATGTGCTGTTCTGTGCATGGCGCAACTCCTTGATTGTGAGTTTGCTCATTCGGGTTACGTCTGGCCGGACGTAGTACTTGTCTAGTTACAGCCCAATCGTTCTGCCAACCGGGCGGCTTCCTCAATTCGTTCCGGCGTGTCCAGGTCCGATATCTGGCCATAGTCGCGCAGTGCATCACAGGCGCGGTCGTCCATATCCAGTTCCGTAAGCGCAACTGCAAGATAGTATTGAGCTTCAGGAAAGGGTAGGCCGTCAGACAAGCGGAGCGCATTTCCCAACGCTTCAACCGCGGATGCATTGTTCCCTTGCGCAAGATAGACTCGGCCGAGGTTCTTGTATAGGAATCGATCCTCGTCAATGCGGAGACCGTTCTTCAGCGCCTGTTCCGCCCTGTCCAACTGTCCCATTTGCAGATAGGTGAATCCCATGTTGTTAAACGCCTGATAGAACGCAGGATCCAGATCAATCGCGCTCTGGTACTCATCAATCGACTCTGTAAGGCGACCATCGAGTTCATACGCTAGTCCAAGGTTGAAGTGCCCCAATGGATTGAACGTGTTCAGTTCGACAGCAGTCTCGTACGCCTCAATGGCCCCGGCCAGATCGTCCTGGCGACGCAATACCCATCCCGAGGTTGCTGTGGGCATCAGAGTAGGCCGGATCCAATGACAATGCATCCCGCAACAGCAGTTCGGCCCGGTACAGATCGTCGTCCAGAGCTAACTGGACCGCATCATTATTGAGCAACAGCGCCTCGCAGCTATCCGTGGGCACGTTTCGCAGGGAGTGGCGAATCTCGTCGTTTACTTCAACAGATAGGGCATCGAGAATGCCAAGCGCCAACTGATTCTGCAGGTCAAGAATGCAGATATCTGAAGCCAAGTCGGTTAGATTCGCCGGACCTTCGGCAGACACAGAGCGTAAAAATTCTCCCCCTGGCCCATGTATCTCGGCCGTCAACACGGTTCTGTCGGACTCGTGTATGGTCGCCCTCGATCCAGTAGTCAAGGTTTGCCTTCACCTGGTCCGAAACCTGTGGGCTCTTTGTCGAAATCCCGCGCAGGCCGGTTGCCAGGCTCAACTTTTCGTACAGCGTCTCGGCGCGTGGTATCAGCCAGTAGCTGATCTGCCGGGGTCGCCCCCCCTTCCACGGACAGTCCCCAATCGCCGATGGCAAACCATCGCTCGTTCGGCTCTTTGCAGCCCAGGCCAGGATCGCAACCGGCCGACTGTAGGGCCGGCCAGCCAAGCGAAAGCCAAGCAATCAGCGCGCAGGCCATAATCGATCCCATTCCTAATTGAGCAAACCGGCGAGAGCCAATCCACTGACTCAGTCTCGGCGCAAGTGATTTATCCCCTTTCAACCCCAGAAACCCGAGCAAAGTCGTCACGAAGCCTGCCGTCACAGTCAACACGCCCATCAGGACGGGGTTATCCAGGAGAAGCAGATACCCCAGCCCAAAAAGGGCAACGCCGCCGCCCACTCCAAGCGATAACCAGATCGATCCAGATCTATGCCAACTGATCTTTTCATTCGTATTGCCTGCATCATCATCCGGCGCCGGCAAGATCATGAACTCGACGTCAGCGTAACGAAGGTAGGCATCATTCACCTCCGGATTGTCGGGAACAACTCGATGTGCGGCTACGACCAGTCCGTTGATTCCGTCAGCCTGAGCCGCACACCATCGGATCAGATCATAGGTTATCTCCTGAAGGTTCCTGCCCTGCAGAGGAACGATCTCTTCGAGATCGGCGCCCAACTCGATGCGAGTCAACCTGATCAAGTCGTGCAGATTGAAAGCAGACAGCAGAGCGTTCTGAACTCTTTTAATAACATCGCCATTGACCTTCTGAGCCATCTCAGTTCACTTTTCCATCTGCTGGCACGACCATCCGGGTTAGATTCACAAGGTACGTACACCGCAAAATTGCCACTTGATCGCCTTCGTATCCGTCATGTTCTGTCGGTGCGATGCATGCTATCTACAGTGTAGGCCGCATCTCGCTCCAAAATGGCTACAAAATGGCTACAATCCCTGTTAGATGGAGGATTGGAATGCATCCGCTTCATTCAGTGAGAAAGATCTTGCAAGCGGCACAGTATGGTATACTGCTGTTGTTTCAAATGAACCATCGCAATCACCACTAGTAAATCCCGGCGAAAATCCTCCAATGGTTTGCACCAGAGGCAGAGCAGTTAGATTTTCGCCGTGGTATTTACGCTCAAATGTACTAGGAGAGATGCATATGAATCGTCCTTTCGCCGTTACTTTATTGGCAATTGTTGCCGGCATTGCCGGTATCGTCGCAGTGATGGATGTCCTGCGCTATCTGGGAATCCTGCCAGTCGCAGCCCTGGGCGAGCTGTCCTTTTACGGCAGCAACGTCTTCGGCGCTTTCATGGCCGGTATCGTCGCCCTGATCTGGTTCTCGGTGGCGCGTCAGCTATGGAACCTCGATCCGCGGGGATGGATGTTCGTCGTTGTAATCGCAATCTTCAACCTGATCCTCGCCGGCGTGCAGATCATCAGCGGCACGCCAATTCAGGCCATTGCACTCTCACTCGGCCTCAGCGGCCTGGCACTGATTCTGGCCCTGCTGCCCGGCACCCGAGCTGCTTTCGGACAGCGCTAGCAGTCTGTCGGAGTAAGCGCTGATAGACTGCGGATTAGGCGGATGTGGCTGATAAATGCCGATAGAATCAGGCTGTTTCCGCCTAATCCGCCGCATCCGCGGTCTATTTTTTGGTCACTCCGGCAGCCTGCCGCCGTGTAATTCGAAAAACTGAAAAGAACCCCGTCTGGGAAATCAGGCGGGGTTCTTTTTGTACCGAGGAGATCAAGCCGACTATTCTTTCCGGAACGTTGACAGATTTTTGCCGTTGCGTAAACTGGATCGAACGCGTAATCAACAACAACTCAGCCAGATCAAGGAAAAGTCCACAATGCAACAGACGCCTGATCCAAAACGAGTTCTGGTCACTGGCTCTACCGGCGCCATCGGCGCGCCGCTCTGCCTGCATCTGCAAGCGCGCGGCCACACTGTGCGCGGCTTCGCCCGCCGCCCCACGCCGGATCTGGACGACTATGTCATGGGCGATCTCAATGACCGCGACAAAGTACGACAGGCGGCAGAAGGCATGGATGTCATCGTCCACCTGGGCGCCTACCCCAACCCGGCGGATTTTGTCGATGTATTGCTCCAGCCAAACGTCGTCGGGGTCTACAACATCTGCGAGGCCGCGGTTGAGTTCGGCGTCCAGCGACTGGTGCTGGCCAGCACGGTACAAGTGATCTCCGGCCACCGCTTTCCTGACAAGACGATCACGGTGGCCGACGGCCCGGCGCCGACCAATCACTACGCATTGACCAAGGCCTGGACTGAGACCGCCGGCGATATGTACGCGCGCGTCCACAACCTCTCGGTGATCAGCGTACGCATCGGCTGGCTGCCGCGCAACCGCCAAGAGGCCGACCAACTGCGCTCAAGGCCAATCGGCCCCGATATCTACTTCAGCCATGACGATTCGATCCGCTTCCACACCCTCTGCGTCGAGTCGCCCAATCCGGCTCCCGGCCAGTCGGTGATCCTGCACGCCTCCAGCATTCCGGCCAAGTTTGAACGCATGGAACTGGAACCGGCGCGACGTATCATCGGTTACGAACCGCATGACATTTGGCCGCAGGGGCTGCCTTTCTCGGTGGATTGAAACATTTCCGTTACGCCGGTCGTTATCAACGCTGCCGACGGCTTTGCCGTCGGCATATGCCGGTCGACATATCGATACCAAATTTAGAAAGTGGAGTGAAACATATGAATTCAGAGAAACGCCGAGCCTTTTTTCTCGGCCTGCTGATCGTGGCAATGTTGCTGGTGCTCTCCGCCTGTGTTGCACCCGTCGCACCGGCCGAACCGGCGCAGGAGCCATCTGATGGACAGATGTCCGCACCCGCGGACTCGCCAGAGTTGACCATTGAACAGCTCGCCAATGCGACCTACAGCGGCATCTACGAAGAGCCGATCACGCTGACCGATGGACGCTATGAAGGCGAACCGTTTGCCGAGGGCGGCGCAACGCGTCCCACTGTCCAGTTGATCAGGAGAACCGTGATCTACGGCGATCTGAACGGCGACGGTGTCAATGATGCGGCCATGGTGCTGGTCGAGAACTCGGGCGGCAGCGGCGTCTTCAACTACGTCGGCGCGCAGATCAACCAGGATGGTCAACCCGTGGACGCCGGCACGGTCTTGCTCGGCGACCGCACCCAGATTCAGTCCGCCAAGATCGAAAACGAACAGATTGTCATCGATATTGTGACGCAAGGGCCGGACGATGCCATGTGTTGTCCCACAACCAAGATGCGCATGATCTATGCGTTGCAAGACGGCATGTTGGCCGAGGTGGGAGCCGAAGATATGGGCACGGTCTCGCTCGACGATCTGATGGGCACGAGTTGGGTGCTGAACCGGTTGGATCAGGATCAGTTGGTGTTGCCGGACACAGAGATCACCGCTTCCTTTGCTGATGACCAAGTCAGCGGTTCGGCCGGATGCAACAACTACAACGCGGCCGTTAGCAGCGAAGGCGGCCAGACGTTGACGGTGGGGCCGGCCGCCTCCACCATGATGGCCTGCGCCGATCCCATCCAGGCCCAGGAGACGGCCTACCTGACGGCACTACAGACAGCCGTTCAGTGGAGTTATGTGGCCAGCCAGTTGGCCATCACCTATGTGAGCGAGGACGGCGTTTATGGCGCCCTCTACTACGATCCGGCGAGCAGTGAAGACACTGCCGATACCGCCGCTACTGAAACCGACATCGCCCCAGCCGATGAGGCGACCAACGTCATCGATGTCACCTATGCCTGCGCGAATGATGTGAGCATTGAAGCCGTCTTCGACAATGACGCTCGCACTGCAACGGTGACACTGCCGGACCGCGCCCTCGTACTGCCCCAGGTCGAGTCTGCTTCAGGCGCCAAATACAGCGACGGCACGACCACCTTCTGGACCCAGGGTGACGAGGCATTCGTCCAGGTCAACGACGAGACCACCATCGACAATTGCGTGGCCCAGGAAGATGCGGCCGGAGTCGATGCGGCCGAAACTGACGAGGCGGCCAACGTCATTGATGTCACCTATGCCTGTGCCGATGACGTGACCATCAATGCCGTTTACGACAATGACGCCGATACGGTGACCGTGACCTTGCCGGACGGGAGGCTGGAACTGCCCCAGGTCGTCTCCGGTTCGGGCGCCAGATACAGCGACGGCACGACCACGTTCTGGAGCAAAGGCGACGAGGCATTTGTCCAGGTCAACGATGAAACCGTGATCGACGGCTGCGTAGCCCAGTAACACATCTTCCTGGAAGCTGCTGGCTTCCAGGAAGGTTTGGACGAAATATTGACCCAAAACCAGAGGCCGCAACGACGTGTCAAACGTCGTTGCGGCCTCTGGTTTTCAGCCTAGCATTTCGTAGGGGTTTGCCGTTACGGCGTGAAATCCTCGTCGCCGGACAAGGAAGCGACAAACTCGGCGATCAACTCTGCCGCCTTGTCGATGTCGTCCAGCGCGATGGTCTCGACTGCGCTGTGCATGTAGCGGTTGGGGATGCTGATCAGGCCGGTTGCGATGCCGGATCGGGTCAGTTGGATGGCGTTGGCGTCAGTGCCGGTACCTCGATTGTGGGCCGCGATCTGAATCGAAATCTCGGCCTTGTCCGCCGCATCGAACAGCCGATCAAAGAGGCGTGGATTGACGTTGGGACCCCGCTCGATGACCGGGCCGGCCCCCAGTTTGATGTCGCCGTTCTGGCGCTTGTCTATGGTCGGGCAGTCGGTGGCATGGGTCACATCCACTGCGATGCCGATATGCGGATCGACGCCGTGGGTGCTGGTCTTTGCCCCGCGCAGCCCGATCTCTTCCTGGACCGTCGAAACCGCGTAGAGGGCCACGTTGAGCCCTTTGGCCTTGGCGCGGCGCAGCGCCTCCATCACAACCCACGCGCCCGTCTTGTTGTCCATGCCGGGCGAATTGGCCAGCCCGTTGCGCATCTCCTGGTAACCCAACTCAAGCGTGACCGGATCGCCGATCATAACCAGGCCGGCGGCGTCATCCTTGTCTGTCGCACCGATATCGAGCCACAGGTCTTCGAGTTTGACCACCTGTTTGCGTTCTTCAGCGTTGAGCAGATGGATGGCCTTACGTGCGATCACTGCGGGGACGGGACCGCTCTTGGTCCAGATGGTCATACGCTGGCCGATCAACTGCTGCGGATCCCAGCCGCCGACGGGCAACGTGTAGATAAAGCCGTTTTCGTCGATGTGGGTCACGACCAGCCCGATCTGGTCAGCATGGCCGGCCAGGAGCACGCGCACAGGAGCGTCGACGTTGACGCCCGCGATCACATTGCCATGAACGTCGGTGCTCACCTCGTCTGCATATCCACTCACGTAGTCGCGCACCACAGCCTGCACGGGCTCCTCATAGCCCGAGGGACTTGGCTTCATCAACATTGCCTTCAGAAACTCATGTGCCTGCGCTTCCATTCGGCGATTATCCTTTCGTGTATGAATTGGCCCCAACCTGAGACCCTCTTCCGGGAACGTTTGTGCAGTCATTGTACATCAGGTAGCCCCGCCTCATCCAGAAAACCTACCCATCTGACCCGTTGAAACTATTGGCGCTATGTGTTATTGTAGTGAAAAAAATCACAATCGGGCCTTGAACCCGACAGTTGGCTGCCTGTAACATCTTTCGACCAGTGTGCGTCAGATGCATTTTCGTAGGAAAGGATCAAAACGATGGCGAAATTTCTAATTGTATATGGATCACAAGAGGGGCAGACCGAAAAAATCGCCGAACATATGGCAGAACTGTTCCGCAATTCAAACCACACAGCGGATCTGCTCTACGGCAAGAAAGTGCCGGATGACTTCAGCATTGCGGACTATGACGGCGTCGTCGTGGGTGCGTCGATCCACATGGGGCATCATCAAAAATATATGATCAATTTCGCCAAGCGCCATGGCGATGAACTGGCAAACAAATTCTCGGCCTTTTTCTCAGTCTGCCTGACGGCCAAGAGCGACACGCCGGAAGACAAAGCCCAGGTCGAACAGTATGTCGAGGACTACATGGATGCCTGTGGATGGCAACCGGATCAGATTGGCGTCTTCGCCGGAGCGCTGCTCTACACCCAGTATGGACTGATCAAGCGCTATCTTATGAAGTCGATCTCAAAGCAGATGCAGGGCGATTCTGACGTTTCCCAAGACTATGAATACACGGACTGGGAATCCGTCGACGACTTTGCCGAGATCTTCATGACGTCGGTTGTCGGGGAGTCCGTTCTAGCCGGTGACTGAGGTTTGATTAAGGTGTGTCGGCGCATAGCGCCGACACACCTTAATGCGTTTTCCGATCAGCGACCTATGGCGTCGTGACGGTCATACTTGCCCCATCAACCTCTACGGTTGCCAGCGTCAGCGGGTCGCCTGTCACTTGGCCCGCTGGCGTACGATATGGGGCGACCTGCATGTCAGCCGGATTGTAGAGGACGACCTGCAGATCGTAGCGGCCGTCTGGGATCGCCTCCGGCAGCGGCAACGCCATGTAGCCGGATTTTTGGTCATCGGCGCCCCACACCGTCGGCGGCAGCAGCGGGCCGATGGGGAAGTCGTCACGCTGGGCCACCGCCACCCCATTTCCATCCACAAGCCGAAGAGAGACCTTGTAGTCGGCACTGGGCTGTGCCTCGGCTTGCCAGTCCAGTTGGGCTAGCAGCATGGGAACGCCTTGAATTGACTCCTCGCTTGTGGCCAGCGAAACGTTCTGCAAGCCAAGCTCTCCGGCGAACAGATGCTTGCCCAAGTCCGTAGCCGTTGTCTCCAGCAGCGGCGGGCTGACAAAGCGACAAAGTTCAACGTCACTCCACTCCACGCATCCATCTCGATAGGCGACAGCAGTTAGATACGCAGGCAAGAAGCGGCCCGGATCCACGCTGTTCTCGTCGTAGAGAAGCAGCCAGAGCGCCGCATAGTTGGCCAAATGGGTCTGGATCTGACCGTCCACCTCATGGGGGACAAGCGCCAGCATCGGGTCCGGCCAATAGGCTGAGAGCGGCATCTGCGGAACGTTCTCGATCCTCGCCCGCTCCAGATAATAGTCGGCCAAAAAGTGTTGGGAGGGTGCAGCCAGCAACAGGCCATCATCGGACTGTTGGTTCTCTATCATAAATGTAGCCATCTCCCGATAGCCGCTCTTGACGACCCCGCTGTGGTAGGTGATGAGGCCGGTGACAGCAAGGCCCACGGAGAGGAGCATGGTTGCCGCGCCGACAAGCGGCACGGCGCGCAACAGATAGATCGCGCCGATGGCACAGACGGCTACCAACGCGGGTGCAACCATAAGCAGCGCTGCTGTGGGCAGTGCAGGCAGTACGAAGAGCGCAACAAGCATCGGCGCCATCACCGACGCCAGCAGCAGCCACGCCAACAGGCCGGGGCTGAGTTTGAGCATGCCGGATCTGTCGATGCGCCGCCACAGGAGCAGCACCGCCGCACCACAGACAAAGATCGGCAGCATCACAATTGCAAGCCGGGACCGGTAGGACTGCCAGAGTACATTGCCGAAGGTCAGATCCTTCCACAATTGCTCCATGCGGATGGAACGAGACCAATCGTCGGGATCCAAGATGGTCGTTGCCGAGGCCAATGCGGGCTGCGTGCCCGGCGAAGCAAGTATCCAGCCCAGCCCTGGAAGCATAGCTAGAATCAGGATCAGCCCTGCTTGGAATCGCCCGATCCGCTTCTGCTCTCCGGAGAATAGGCTTGACGCCAGCGCGATTGCCTCGACAGCCAGAATCGTGATTGAGAACAGGTGAGACGCTGTGAGCAGCCAGGCCACGGCCAACCAGAGAAGCAGGCTCAAATAGTTGGGCCTTCTACAGACGGCAACGGTCAAATAGAGAGAGAGCGTCGCCAGGAAAACCATGGGCCCATAGATCGAAAGATCCTGGGCGTAGAAGTGGAGCGCCGGCGCCAGCGCCAACAGCAGAGCGGCGAAAAGACGCAGCGTGATCTGAGCCGGCAGAAGAGCCTTCAACATCTGCCAAAAGATGGGCACGGCCGCCGTGACGCTCAACACCGATAGGAAGCGCAAGGCAAACTCTGACGTCCCGGCCATGGATCGCCAGACGCCCAGGGCCAGCAGCAGTGCCGGCTGCTCGATCGCGCCGGACAGCCAAGCGTGACGGACGATCTCCATCGGCGACGCCAACGCTGCCGCAGCGTGAATCGCCTCGGGCAGCCAGAGACCCTTGCCGTCCAGTTGCCACAGATGTAGTCCGAAGGCCATCAAAGTGATGCCCAAAATGGCGAGGCGATCCATGGTCAGCCGGAGCGGCCGCTCACTGGTGTCGAAGGACCATTTGGATTCAACCGCAACACCCATGCCTCGCGAAAGCAACTCGTGCATCATGAAGATGAGAAAACAGAGGCTGAAGAGGAACTCGCCGAT
Organism: uncultured Chloroflexia bacterium; assembly: GCA_963698255.1. Lineage (GTDB taxonomy): Bacteria > Chloroflexota > Anaerolineae > Caldilineales > Caldilineaceae > JAWKOK01. The sequence continues at coordinate 351,151 of CAVOQD010000036.1, forward strand.
CTCCTCTTCAAAGCCGGTGGGAATGTCCAGCATCATCAGGGATGCGATCAGGAAACCGGGGATCAGATAGAGCGGCGGAACAAGCAGCCTGAAGCGCTTTAGCAGTGCGTCAACATGCCGGTTGAGCGCAGCCAGCGGCAAGGCGATGCCATAGATGGATAGCATCAACGCAGCCAGGTCTTTGGTCTTGAAGTCGAGCTTCTGCTGGAGGACGTTGTGGATGTTGATCTCTTGCTGATCACTGTTGCCGAGGAAATATTCAGGCGATGTAAGGCTGAAAAGGCGCTGTCCCCAACTGATTTCCTCAAGCGCGACAAACAAGCAAAACAGTCCGAATGCAAAGAAGAACCAGTGGAATAAGCGTTGTTGCCGGAAGATCCGTACGCCGATGTCCAGCGCGATCAGGCCGGAGAGCGCCATACAGGCAACGGTCAACCACTCAATCAGAGCGTCTTCGCGAACGTAGTTCAGATATTGGTAGGGATCATCGAGGTAAACGGCCGCCATCAAGGCGACCACGATGGGAAATGCGGCGATTGAAGCGATTCGCCAGGCTCTGCTCGGTCGGTTCATAGTCCTGCGCTGTCTGCGATGCGGCCACTGTTATCGCACGGCGACCGCCGTCCGGAATTGTTCGGCTTGCGCGAAATAGGATATCGGTTGTGGTCTGATTTGCCAATTTGGACTTCAGGAACAGAAGTGAAATAGCGCCCCACGTCAGAGCGATCCGAAGAAGGACAGGAATTCGACGACGAAGAGATGCAGCGTCAGACGGTTTGCGTCAGACGGTTTCTTGTTCACGGTACCAGTCGAGCGTGGCGTCGATGGCATCGACAAGCGGCGTCGGCTCGAAGTCGAAGGTCTCTGCGAAGCGCGTGCCGTCGACCACGAACGGCTCCTCGAACTGGTAGAGCATCTCCATCATCTCGCGCAGGTCGCCGTTCAAGAGCGAGACGATGCGCAACAACCAATTGGGCGCCACCTGGGTCTTCAGCGCCCGGCGTGCCCGCTCTGCGACCAAGCGCAGAAAGTCCCCGGTCGTGAGCGTTTCGGCCGCGGGAATGTGCCAGGCTTGGCCCAGTGCATCGTCCCGTTCGCCGAGGATGGCCAGGGCTCGTCCGATGTCCGGCATGTAGGTGTAGGTGTGGAGCATGTCTGGGTTGCCGAGCACCTGTACTGTGTCGCCGGCGAGGATCTGAGGGAAGACGCGCTCGCCCATGGCAGAGACCCGGACTCGCGGTCCAAAGAAGTCGGAGGCGCGCCCGATGGCGATGCGAGCGATGCCCTTTTCGTGGGCGTCGAGCAGTTCTTCGGCCATGCGTGCGCGCACCTGCCCCTTGCGCGTCTGCGCAGCATAGGGCAGATCTTCGGTGATCGGTTTGCCGCCGGGTGAGCCGTACATGTAGACATTTTCGAGTGAGACCAGCTTGGCTCCTGTTGCTTCTGCGGCAGAAAGCACAGCCTTCTGAAGCGGCGGGAACATTTGCGCCCATTTGGTGTAGGGTGGATTGAGCGCCTGGTAGATCACGCTTGCGCCCTGGCTGGCCTCAAGTGCGAACGCCGGGTCGCCGGCATCGCCGCTGACCAACTCGACGCCATCGGGCAGATCGGCCTCGCCGCTGCGGTTGACCATTCGGACAGCCGCTCCTTTGGCCAGCAGAGCGTCCATGGTGGCCAAACCGACCGGCCCTGTGCCGAAGATGACGTGAAGTTCGTTGGGTTTTTCTGTCACGGTCCGATTTTCCTTTCGCTCTGGTCATTCGCATGTCCGGTGTACAGATCCGGTTCAATAGCAGCCCTAGCTATTATAGGGCTGTCATCCATGGGCGCAAGTCATTCGGGTGTGCAAAAAGGGTTAAGCCAGCATTCCGGCACGCAGCAAGCTACCCGTACCCATCCCAATAGATGAACTCGTCGGAATCCTCTCACTTCCAGTTAATTGCTACTTCCAGTAGAATAACCGGGGTGAACGGTTTCCGTTCATGCGTCCATCGACACGCTGATGCTATCCAAACCCGCTCAGGCCATTTCAAGGCGAACCAACCTGGCTGACGATACCGTACAAGGGGAGATGAAATGATGTACAACAAAACGATTCAGATCGTGGCGCTTTTTGTCATGGCGACGCTGGTCCTGGGCGCCTGCAATGCCGGTCCGGAACCGACGCCCACGCCGGCATCGGTCGAGGAGGCCGTGCTTGATGCTGTGCCGCAGATTGCCCTTTATCGGCACGGCGTGGATGGTCGAGTCGGTAGGCGAAGAGGCTGAAGACCTCCAGCCGATCGAGGGAACCCGACTGACTGTGGGTTTTGGCGTGGATCGCTATTTGGGCTTCGGCGGCTGCAACTACTTCCTGGGCGTATACAACGTTGACGGCGATGCACTGACCTTCTACACGCCGGCGATGTCGATTCTCGAATGTGCCGATCCCGAAGGCATCATGGAGCAGGAAGCAACGTACATGTCGCTGCTCGTCAATGTGACTGAATACCGGGAGGATGGCGAAAAGTTGCTCGCCTATACCGTAGAGGATCAACTGTTGTTGACACTGGTCCCGGATCAAGAAGTGCCGTTTGAAGGGACCGTTTGGGCGCTCAAGTTCCAGATGATGGATGAAGAACCGCAGCCGTCGATCTATGGGGTCGAAACCACGGCCACGTTTGACGGAGCGACAGTCTCCGGATCGGGCGGCTGCAACAGCTACGAAGCAGCCTATACGATTGACGGTGATAGTTTGACCATCGAGACGCCGACTGTGACCGAGAAAGCCTGCGAAGATCCGGCAGGGGTCATGGATCAGGAGAACGCCTTCCTAGCCTCGTTGGAATCCGTGGCCGGCTACCTGCAGATCGGCGGTATGCTTCAGTTGTTGGACGCCGAGGGCAGGACGATCCTGTTGATGGGCGCGCCGTAACGGGCCAACAAATTGGTCCGGTAGTCATAGGTGCGATTTTTTTTGAGGGTCATTGACATGGTTCCGTGTCCGATATCGGGCACGGAACCATGTCAATGACCCTCTTTTCTGTGGTTGGGCCCGCTCAGGACAACGAAACCGGCATTCCCGTCTCCGCCGATCGGGTGGCGGCCAGCGCCAGATCGAGCGACTTTGCGCCCTCGCGCATGGGAATTCTCGCCGGGCGTCCGTTGCGGATGGCCTCAAACAGATCGAGGAATTCCAGTTTGTAGACATCCTCGTCAGAGGCCACGATCTCTGTGGATAGATCACCGCCGGCCTCGCCGCCGGCCGTGTGCACCAGCGTGGCATGGTTGGCGTCGGCAAACTCGGCAGTTATGTTCTGGGTGACCACGCGATAGTCGTTGGTCCACAGTCCGGGGATGGCCCCGTTGGTGGCGCTGATCGTGCCGATGCCGCCGTTTCGGAAGCCGAAGACCGTGCCCGAAACGTCCTCGACCGTGTAGTTTGGGGTCTCCTGGTGGAAGAGGTTCTGTTGCAGGCTGTAGACCGTCGACGCATCGCCCATCAGGTAGCGCATGAGATCGACCATGTGGATCACCTGCTCCACAAGCTGGCCGCCCGACTTGTCACGCTCGCGCCACCAGCCGGCGTGCAACGAGTTGCAGAAGTAGCGCGCCGTCATCAGCCCGACCGGGCCGGCCTCGCCCGAGTCGATGAGTTGCTTGAGCCGGGCGACGGCCGCGCCGAAGCGAAACATGAAGCCGACCTGGGTGACGATGCCTGCCTGTTCGACGGCCTCGACCATCGACCACGCCTGCTGCGAGGTGAGCGCTATGGGTTTCTCGATGAAGATGTGCACGCCATGGGACGCGGCGTAGGCCACTTCGTCGCTGTGGCCGTAGGGCGGCAGACAGATGACAAGCAGATCGAGATTGGCCTCGTCGATGAGCTGATGATGGTCGGTGAAGACAGCCGCCATTGCCGTTCGTGAAATCGGGAGAATAGCCGTTCGGCCCGGTCATGGTTGCGGTCGCAGAAGGCCACCAAGTGGGCCTGTTCGGGCAATTCGGTGAGCAGTTGGGCATGGCGGCGAGCAAAGCCGCCGCAGCCCAGGATCGCGGTTCGTAGTGGTTTCATGGTCGGCATTCCATTATGACGGTAAGATGATTTGAGTACAGAATACCAGCACGCTGTCCGCAAGGGCCAGGATTGCCCCCAGATAAGAACGCCCGGCGTCACTCGTTCGTATCCACGACAAAATTGAACAGTACCTGCTTGACACCTGACGAATCGGTCTCCATATAGGTGGCCAGCAGGTCCGGCGCGACACGAACATCCGCGGAATCCTCACTGCCTGCCGTGTATATCTGTGACGTCAGCAGTTCCTGACCACTCGGTGCAAAGACCTTGACGTGGATGTGCGGCGGTCGCCCCGTATACGGCCCCGGCTCGATGGACTCCAGCACATAGGCGCCATCCTCATCGGTGAAGACGTGACCGCGCAGTGTGTAGCCCTGATTGTCGTATACTCCGTCGAAGTCTGCCTGCCAGAAATCGAGCTTGGCTCCGGCAATTGGATTGCATGAGTTGTCGAAGACCTGTCCTACGATCCTTACCGGCGCTCCTGACATGCCCTCTTCAACGAGGTTGGCCTTCTCTGGCGAACCGGGGCTGTAGTACGGGCCTTCCTGATTGTCCGAAGTGGGCAGACCGCTACAGGCGGACGATTCTGCAACGTCCCGCACATTTTCTTCGGGTTCGACAACGCTGTCTTCACTCGGGTCCGATGATCCTGCGTTCGATGCCGCAATGTCGGCTTTGGCTGCCGGGGAGACGGTGCTGAGGTCAGCCTCTGCCTGCTCGACGGGCGGTATGCACGCGGCAAGCAATAGCAGAGTCAAAAGCAGCAGAAATGCCTCTGCAATTCTATGGATTGGCGTGAATTCTATTCACGGATATACTCCTTGTCGACAATCACGTCGGAATGCAGTCGGAAGTGCGGCAATTTCAATAGCAACATGGGGCTGTTTGTTCCGTCGTAGCTTAAACATCAGCCCAAACATCCGATACTGCAATCCCGTATTTCTTTGCCAGTCGTTCACGTTGACGAGCCTCATCTTCCGGCGAGTCCAGTACGGTGACCGTTCACCTCGACCCAGTCGCTTTGCGGGTTGCCACGGGCGTCGCTGACGGCGATGCGCACACGATCGTTGTTGCGAATACGCTTGACCTTCCAACTGCCGTCCACCGTCCAGACATAGAGCTTGCCGTCTTCCGGCGTGACCCAGACCGGTGTGATGACACCTTCGCCGCTTTTGCGGAAGGTTTCGAGTGCGATGTACTTTGCGTTGCCCAGTTCGGCGAATTCCATGCTTCTGTTTCCTCTCATAGTTCTGCACGCCTGAGCGCGCGTCGTTCCGCTCGCATCTGCTCACGGGTTAGGTGTCGGCAGCCGGCGTTCCGGCCGGCTGGATCTGCGGCAGCGGACGTCCCGTCTCCATGCCGTCGACGATCAGCCGACGAAGTTCAGCGTCGATTGCCGGGTCAGTCGACACCGGCTGGTAGGCGGCCAGCCGCGTCTCCACTTCCTCGACCGCGCGGGTCCACAGATCCTTGCTGCCGCCGGCGACCCAGTTGTCACGGCTACTGCGATCCCAGGTCGGGCCGGGCACGTAGCAGATGCTGCGGCCAGTGGGCCAGCGTGTGGGGAGCCGTGATCATGTGCTCCTCGGCCAATTGCGCACGCACCAGGTCGATGGTCGGCAGATCGTCGACGATGCGGGTCTCGTCCAGGAAACGCTTCACCTGCCCGCAGACTTCGTTGTCGAAGACCAGCTTGGGCAGGCAGAAGGTGAGCACGTAGTCGAGCATGCCCGGCCCTGAGACCGAATTGATGCCGGCCAGCCCGGCCATCAGCGCGCTGCCGAAGGTCTCGGCCCCGGCCTGGGCGTCCAACGTCTTGGCGTCGCTCAGGGCCATGTAGCTCTGGGTCGGCAGGCCCAGATGTTTGCCGATGGCCGCGTAGGCCACGTCCAGCCGCAGCGCCTCGATGCCGAGCATGGGCGACGTGGCCTCGCTCATGTGGAAGGCGGCCGGCGCGCCGCCGAAGACCACCGGCGTGCCTGGTCGAACAATCTGGGCCATGGCGATGCCGGCCAGCGTGTCGACAGTGTGAAAGACGCACGCGCCCACCAGCGTCACCGGTGCGATCAGCCCCATCAGCGTCACCGGCACGATCTCGACGGGGATGCCCCATTCGATGCAATCGAGCAGATTCTGGCACGAGTCCTCGCTGTAGCGAAAGTTGCCCGTGGCCGTGATGGTGAAGAGGCTCATGGGCCGCGCCATCAGATCGGCCTTGTCCGCGCGGAAGAGCGCCATCATCTCGGCCATGCGCGGCACGCCGTGCTCGGTGAACGCGCCGGAGACGACCGGCTTTCTGGAATTGGTCAGGCAGAGATAGAGCCGCCAGGCGTCGGAAACGACGGCATCGATGTCGTCGTTGGTGGAAAAGGCCGTGGCCAGATAGTCGATGTGTTCCAGCCCGTCGGCGACGCGCACGTATTCGACGAAGTCGGCCGTGTCGGCCAGACGCGTCTCGCCGGTGCGAAAATCAAGGATGTTGAGGCCGCTGGATGCCGGGCACGAAATGGACGGCGTCACCGCCTAGGGTGGCATGGGGGCAACCGTCGCGGTCGTAGAGCGTGAAGCTCTCGGGCGCGTCGGCAATGGCCTGGTCGACGATCGCCGGGGGAAAGAGGATGCGTTTGCCGTCGGTATCGGTGGGCAGCCCGGCGTCGATCAGCCGCTGCTTCAGCCGCTCGCCGCGCACTTCGATGCCGATCTCGGCCAGCACGCGCTTGGATTCGTCGATGATCTGCTCGATCAACGAAGGGTCAAGCATGGTCAAACTGGGGCGCATTTCTCTTCCGTTCTGTTGGCATGCCGAACAAGGCGGCTTGTCTGAGCCGTATCCATTTCGCAATCTACTCGACTTTTGTTATCCATGCAAGCGCAGCGGAAGCGTGCAAAGCGCGTCCAATCTGACAGGTTGACATACACTTGTACCAGACGTCGAAAGGATGCCAACCGTCTGTCCTATGAGCAGAAAGCTGAGAATCCGATTGCAGCAGTCCAGCCGTCGGCATTGCGATTGACACTTGAAAAACGATAGGAGTGCCGCTATGATGTAAGTTGGCAGACCGTGGCGCCATCCGAAATCCATCTCTAACCCTGACAGAGACGATAGAGGTTCGTCTCCTCCAATCACCCAATTCTTGCCATCCCAAAATATAGTCATCCAGATCAGACGATTCTGTATTTGGGTCCTTGCCAATCTAGCATGCAGCAGGCAAATACAGACACAGGTCGAACATGGTGGCGGCACACTGCCGCTGCAATGATTTACCATCGTCGACAACCAAACCTAATTCAGAGGATCTGTTGATAAAGGAGTTTGATATGCGTACAACAGGCAATTCATTGCTCAGGATGGTGCTATTGCTGGCTCTCTTGCTGGCCATTGCCGCTCCGGTAGCGGCGCAGCAATCCTATCAGGCAGAGGCTTTGGCCGACGAAGATCTGGCGGCCCCAATGCTATCGGCTGGACAGGTAATTTCGGAGTTTACAGCAGTCCTCAAACCGTTCGACTCGATTGCCGGCGGGCCTGCGCCCACCGGGGATGTGGGCGAACCGACTACTGAGGAGATCTCTCCGCCTTTGGTCGGCTGGGAGACCATTCTATCGGAAGACGCGGAAGGCGTCTTCCCGGAAGGAAACGGTTGGGACGTCGTCGATCAGAATTCCGTCGGCGGTCTAGATTTCTGGGATGACGTCACCTGCCGCGCGTCCGCTGGCAGTTCGTCCGTCTGGGCTGCAGGTAGCGGCGACATGACCCACTGCAGCAACTATGACAACGACATGGACTCGTGGATGGTCTACGGTCCCTTCGATCTGAGCGGCAACGTCATCGATTCGAAGCTGGAATTTACCTACTGGCTTGATACGGAGACCTACTTCGACTACTTCGGCTGGCTTGCGTCCGGAGATGGAGCCAGCTTTTCCGGGTTTCAGACATCGGGCAATAGCGGCGGATGGCAAACCATGAGTCTCGATCTCTCGGCATATGCGGGGGATTCGTCGGTCTGGATCGCGTTCCTATTCATGAGTGACAGCAGCGGGAACTCGTACGAGGGCGCCTATGTCGACAATATCATCCTCTCGAAATATTTGGTGGGTTCCCTGGAACCCGACATCGACGTGACCCCAACGTCAATGTCCTTTTTCCGTGAGGGAACATCATCGAGCGCTGCTGTTCAATCATCAACGGTCGAGGAGACCGATTACAGTCAAGTGCTTGCAGCGGTTCAGGCCGAGGGCGAACTTCCTGTAATTGTTCGGCTCAAGACCGATTTTGCGCCGGAAGGCGGGCTGGACACCCCCCAGGCGGTCGGCGAACAGCGATATACCATCAAGCAGGTCCAGGATCTGGTGCTGGCCGACCTGTCAGGACAGACAGTCGAATCCGTCAAGCGATACCAATACACTCCGCATATGGCGCTGACCGTGGATTCCGCGGGGCTGGAAGTTCTCCTGAATTCTCCGGATGTCGAAAGCGTCGTGGAGGACGTTGCTGTACCGCCGACGCTGGACCTCAGCATCCCGCTGATCAACGCCGATGACGTATGGGCGCTCGGCCATAGCCGGAGCCGGACAGGTCGTGGCGATTCTGGACACCGGCGTCGAATCTTCACACGCCTTCTTGAGCGGCAAGGTCGTGTCAGAGGCGTGCTATTCTTCCAACACAACCGAGGCTACGTCTCTGTGCCCCAGTGGAGAGACGAGTCAGATCGGCGTGGGCAGTGCCGTAAACTGCGATACAGTCATCAGCAGCTGCAAACACGGAACCCATGTCGCCGGCATTGCCGCCGGCAATGGAGACTCGTTTGACGGGGTTGCTCGGGATGCGGATATCATCGCCGTCCAGGTCTTCTCCCGATTCGCAGACTGCTCTGCTTACGGCGCCTCGTCCCCGTGCGTTCTCTCCTATACCAGCGATCAGATGTTGGGCCTGGAACGGGTCTATGCGCTCAGAAACAGCCATACGATTGCAGCAGCCAACATGAGCTTGGGCGGTGGATCGTATTCGAGCGCTTGTGACGCCAATCCGCTCAAGACGAGCATCGACAATTTGCGCTCGGTCGGCATCGCCACTGCGATCGCATCCGGCAACAGCGCAAACACGAACGGTATCAGCGCGCCGGCCTGCATCTCTTCAGCAGTCAGCGTCGGCGCCACGACCTCCCATGCCCCTGCTGATCAGGTCGCGTCCTACTCCAACAGTGCTGCGATCCTCGATCTTCTGGCGCCCGGTTCGGGCATCAACTCATCCGTGCCCGGCGGCGGATTCGAGTCCTGGGGCGGCACATCGATGGCCACGCCCCATGTGGCCGGCGCCTGGGCCGTGCTGAAGTCCTATCGGCCGGACGCAACAGTTGATGATGTACTGGGCGCACTCAAATCAGGAGGGACGCCAATTCTAGACACGCGAAACAGCCTCACCTTCCCCCGCATCGATCTAGAGGCGGCGCTTACGCTGCTCAGCGCAGAGGAGGTCCTGACGATCCACAATGTGGGCTACGCGAACCTCAATGTGACCAGCGTCGCCGTGGCTGAAGTCAGTGCGATGGACGTCGGTGCAGCCGATATCGACTGTGACTGGCTGCTGCTGACTGCGCCGGCCGCGCCGTTCTCGATCACACCCGGCAGTTCGGTGCAGGTTGGGGTCAATGTCGACGTCTGCGAAGGCGTAGGAGTCTACAGCAAACTGATCCGAATCAGCTCAGACGATGCGGATGAAGGCACGGTTGATATTCCCGTGACGTTGAGCGTGAGCGGTCCTCTCGCCGTCACCTTGAATTGGTTTCTGGCGGAACCGGATGGCGATGTCGTCAACTTCCAATGGCAGACCGGCAGCGAGACAGGCACGGCCGGTTTTCATCTCTTGGCAAAGACCGCCGATGGCATTCTGGCCCGACTCAACGATGCGTTGATTGCCTCGCCTGTTATCGATTCGGTGACGTCAACCCTGTACAGCTTCTCAGCCGTCACCGACGCAACCGTCTTCCTTCTTCAGGAAATCGGCGTAAATGGCTCCGCTGTCATGTATGGGCCCTTTGAGCTGTCAGAGCCGTCGGGCGTATTTGTCCCGCCAGGGGACGATCAGGCAACCCCGGCGGTCTGGCTGCCCATGGTCATGAAGTGATTTGGGCCAAATCGAATGGGTTGTGTTGGCGCTGCGCGCCAACACAACCAAATGGAACGGATAAATGGGAACGACTGAAATGAGCAATTCTCTTCCACATAGCACTATCCTGCCTGTGCCGACCCATTGGAACAGGCAGTCCGATCCCGCCACATGGTCGTGGAGCGACCTGGCTCCGCTGTCTCCATTTCGGCTGGCAGACGGCAGTGCACCGGCTGAACAACAGACGACCATTCGTCTCTGTCACGACGGCGAACGTCTCTTCGTCCACTTCATCTGCGACGACAACGACATCTGGGGAACCTACACCGAGCGCGATGACCCGATCTACGACGAAGAGGTGGTGGAGCTATTTCTGGCGCCCGGAAGCGAGACGCCGGCCACCTATGCCGAGATCGAACTCAGCCCCAACGCCGTTCTGCTGGACGCGCTGATCCACAACCCCAGCGGCGATCGCGCCGACATGACGGCCGACTTCGAGTGGGACTGTCCCGGCATCATCTGGCAGGCAGGGCGCGAGGACGCGCAGAATCGCTGGTGGGCCATTCTTGTTGTGCCGCTGGCCGAACTGCTCCCGAGCGACCAACGCTCAGCAGGCGATCCCCACCCGCTGGCGTGCCAACTTCTACCGCATCGAACGGCCCCGTGACGGCGAACCCGAGTTCAGTTGCTGGTCGCCCACCCGGACCGGAGCCGGCCGATTTCCACAAACCTGCCCGATTCGGTGTGCTTGATCTGGGGTGATCGAATTACACGCCCTTCACCTCAGGCGCTGTCTCGCCTTTGGGGATGCGCAGCACCTGTTCGTAGGTCCCATCTGCTGACTTGATGCTGTACCAGACGTCGCCCTGTTTTTCGCGGCGTTGCGCCTGCTTGCCGTTGACGATGAGCCACGTGGGCAGGCCATGTTCGTCGACGGTGGGACTGCACGCGTAGCCGGCGAAGGTCGGACCCAGTGCCAACTCGTTGGCACTGGGTCCGGTGGGCTCGGCTTGGGCATAGCGCCAGCCTTTGTTGCCGAAGTAAAGGCCGATCTTTTCGGCGCGATCGACCATATCGATGATGGTCTGCTGTTCATCGCCGTTGTTGACCTCAAGTGTGATGGGCACGCCGCTCGGGCTGATCAGATCGAGGGTGACTTTGCACATGGTCGGGGTCTCCTTTGTGCGTTGGAATGGATTCCTGCTTGCATACGCTTTCAAGTATACCAGATCGCCGGCCCGATGTGTATCTCTACGGATCAGCCATTCTTGAAATATCTCGAGGTTTACGATAAGCTTCCCACAGACTCCACGACGCACGGCATCATCCATCAATAAGGCATTGCATTCCATGAGTGAAACACTACAAACCCAGCTTGAAGTCGCTCAGGCCGATCTCGATCCCCAGTTCAAAGCGTTGCGCGGTGCGACCAGCGCCCTCAAACGCGCCGTCAAGCTTGCCGGCGAAGAGACGCTCGACGCGCTGGCCATGAACAAGTTGCTGGTCAAACTGGAAGAGGCGGCAGCCGAGGTCGATAGCGATTCTCTCCAGGCCGCAACCGAGACCTTCGCCGCCGAGACCAAGCAGGCCCTCGACGGATTGGCCTTTGACTTCGCCAAGGACCTGCGCGACGTCTTCCAGGCCGCGGACTGATCGTCGAAGGGCGACCGCCGACCTTGAACGTAGGACTGCTGGTCCTGCAGATCGACATCGGCGCGCGCAAGGCCCAGTGGTTCTACGGCAAGGAGCCGCTGACGCGGCCCATTCCGCTCTCCATCAACAACATGTTGAAGGCGTACGACGCCCAGCACAAGGCCATTGAAAAACGCGAATTGAAGGCCGCTGAGTTTGTGGGTGAGCTGTACAACGCGTGGAATCAGTTGCTTGAAAAACGCAGCCAGCGGCCTTCGGGCGGGCGCATCAACCTGGTCGAACTCTTTGCCCAGGTGACCATGAATCGGCAGGCGGCGCGCTTCTGGAATGCGCCCTCGCGCAGCACCTTCAAGGACTATGACCGTGCCCACTTCGTGCGCGATCTCGTGCTGGCCCTGGACGTGTTGCCCGTCGAGGTCAACGGCCAGGACCTCGTCTTCCACCTGGCCGGCGCGACCAAGAGCCAGGCCGAAAGCGCGGCCAAAAGCATCTGGATCCCCAACAGCGCGCTGGGCGGCGAATATTACGCCAGCATTACCTTTGACCAGTAGGTGAGCGCCCGCAGTCAACGGCCGTGAGGCGGTCCTGACCGCCTCACGGCCGTTGACAAATATCTGTGCCCATCCGAACCTATCCGTGTCCATCTGCGACAAAAATAGGCAAAACTACCATGACTCCATCAAAACCGGTCGCTCGTCGCATCATCGAGATCCTCGGCAGTTCGGGCACGCCGCCGGTCAAGGGCGTGGCCTACTTCAATGTGGGCAATCGCTCGCTGTTGGACACGCTGGACGAGTACTACTTCTCCTCCTACCTGTCAGGACGGCGGCGCGGCCTACAAGATGGTGGTCGGCGACTACGGCAGCGGCAAGTCCCACTTCCTCTACTGCCTGCAAGATCTCGCCTGGAGCCGGGGTTTCGCCGTCTCCAAGGTGGATCTCAGCCCGGTGGAGACGCCCTACAACGACCAGCGCCTGGTCTATGCCGCGGTGGTGCGCAATCTGGTCTGGCATGAGGAAGACGAGACCATGACCGACGAGCGCGGTCTGCTCGGCCTTCCTTGAGGGCACGCTGCGTCGTTTCGTGGACGGCGATCCGTTCAGCCTGGAGACGTTGAGCCACCCCAACTATCAGGGCCTGGTCGATACGCTGGAGGCGGCGGCCATCGACAGCCTGGCCTACAAGAACGCGATCCTGGCCTACTTCGAGGCGCTGATCCGCGAGCAGGACGAACGGCTCGACTCGCTGACGCGCTGGCTGATGGGCGTCAACACCACGCCGGAGGACACCAAGCGGCTGCGCGAGGTCGGCGTCACCGGCAAGATCACGCGGCCCAACGCCTTTCGCATGTTGCGTTCGCTGACCCAGACCATTCGCGCCCTCTCCTACAGCGGCCTGGTGCTGCTCTTCGACGAGGTGGATCGCATGTCGAGCATCGGCGGCAAGGCCGAGAAGCTGGCCACCGACAACCTGCGCGAGGTCATCGACCGCTGCCGCGACGATCTGCCCGGCGCCATGTTCGTCTACGCCGCGCCGCCCCAGTTCATCAACGACATCGTGCCGCGCTATCCGGCCCTGCAGCAGCGCCTGCGTTCGCCCGGCCGCTTCTCGCACGCCAACCATTTCAGCCCGCTGATCAACATCGACCATCTCGATCTGGACGAGAATGACCTGATGCTGGCCATCGGCGAGAAGCTGATTCCGCTCTACGAGATGGCCTTCGACGTGCAACTGGACGAGAAGATGCAGCAGGCCAACGCCGCCATCATGGCCAACGTGGCCCGCGATGTCTTTCTGGACATCAGCCACCGGCGCCTCTTCGTCAAGTCCTTTGTCACCGAACTGGCGCGGCAGCACGCCGAGGGCGAACATCTGCTCTCCGAAGGCCGAGGCCATGGCCATCATCCGCGGCCAGGTCGATGAACTGAGCGGCGAGGAGACACCGCCGTATTGAGATGGCGAAGGGGACAGGTGATCGAGGGATTGGGTACATTTCAGGCGTAGAGACGCAAAATCTTGCGTCTCTACCAGTTGATTCAAGACGATGCCACAGAACAACGAGCAGACGAATGCGATGAATGTTGAGCTGGGTGACCGGGTAGAACATCCTCGCTATGGCGGCGGGCAGATCGTGGCGCTCTATCGCAACGGCGAAGAGTGGATGGTGCGCTTCGACAGCGGACTGCGCTTTCGCCGCGATCGCCACGAGTTCTGCCGGCGAGGAGACCACGCTTGCCGTCGGTCCGGCCCCGTTGCCGCTGCCCGCACACGCCGCCCATGACGCGCACCCAGTACGAGGCGCGCAATCTGGTCGAGGCGCTGCGCGTCGGCGTGGCCCCGGCCCAGCATGTCTCCGAGTTGACCATCGGCCTGGAGGAGGAGCGGACCAGCCTCATCGCCGGGCTGAACGAGGCCCACGGCCAGGGCGGCGCGGCACGCGCCGTCCTCGGCGACTATGGCTACGGCAAGAGCCACATCGTCGAGTTGACCAGCCAGGAGGCGCTGGAGCGCAACTTCCTGGTGGCGACCACCAGCCTCGACCTGGGCGAACTGCCGCCCCATCGCGCCTTCGACATCTTCGGCAGCCTCATGCGCAGCCTGCGCTATCCCGACACCGACGAGCACGGCATCGGCCCGCTGCTGGACGCGTTCACCGCCCAGCGAGCGCGCCCAGTTGGATGAACTGAGCGACGTGGAGAACGATCCGCTGGTGGTGGCATTGCAGGCGCTGGACGGCCTCTCGTCCACGCGCCAGCGCCAGGCCTGGCAGCAGTGGCTCATGGGCGGGCGCCGGGTCAAGATCATGAACCGGGCCACGCCGCGCAAGCATCCGCTTCCCCTCCATCTATCGCGTCGGCCACAACGCCCGCCAGATCGCCTATCTGCTCTCCGGCGTCAGCGTGATGGCGCGGCTGGCCGGCTACAGCGGGCTCTGCGTGCTCATCGACGAGGCCGAGAGCTACTCGCTGCTCTACCCCTACCAGCGCCCCAAGGCCGGGGCCTTTTTCAGCGCCGTCATCTACGCCGCGTTGCAGGATCGGCAGTCAGCGATCGCCGACGACGACTTTCCGCAACATCGCTGGCGCGACTATCCGCTGGCCTACAATGATCGCCAGTCGCTCTTCTTCCTCTTCACCGTCACGCGCAGCGACGACCAGATGCCGCTGGAAGATTGGCTCGGACGACGATCAGATTCTGACCCTCGATCCGCACCACACGGCCCAGGAGATCGGCCAGTTTCTGCAGCAGGTGATGGGCTACCACGCCCAGGCCTACGGCTATGAGCCGGGCGAGCGCCAAGGACAGTTGCGCCGCGGCGCGGCCGAACATCTGGCGCTGGGCGTGCGCAACGACCGTCTCAACATCCGCGGCATGGTGCGTCTGGCCGTCGAACTCGTACGATCTGCTCTACCTCTACCCCGACTACCCCATTGTCGACCTGCTGGACGAGCTGCGCAGCCAGATGGCATGAGCGCTGACCCCTCGCCGGCCGACCTGAAAGACCCGTCTGCCGCACACGTGGCCGGCCTTCTTTGCCCGCCACGGCAACTTCACGGCCGTCCAGTTGTCGGCCATCCCGCCCATCCTGGACGGCGAGAACACGCTGATCATGGCGGCCACCGCCGCGGGCAAGACCGAAGCCGCCATCGCTCCGCTGCTCGAACGGCATCTGTTGCCGGCTGCCTCTGCCACTGTCGCCCTCGCCGGTACATCGGCACGTTCCTCTCGCCAAGATGAAACCGATCTGCGCATCCTCTACATCTCGCCCACGCGGGCGCTGGTCCGCGATCTCTACGAGCGGCTGCGGCTGCCGCTGGAATCGCTCGGCGTCTCGCTGGCCATGAAGAGCGGCGACACCGGCCCGCTGTCGCGTCTGCCCCACGTGCTCATCACCACGCCGGAATCGACCGACTCGCTGCTGACGCGCACGGCCCGCTCCTTCACCCGCCTGCAAGCCGTCGTGCATCGACGAGATCCACCTCTTCGACGACGGCCCACGCGGCGATCACGTGCGCTGTCTGCTCAACCGCATCGAGACCATCCGCGGCTACTATTATCAGCAGACGCTGGACGATGCGACCCGCCGCCGCTGCAACGGGTGGCGCTGTCGGCCACGGTCCCCGATCCGACGGGCGTGGCCTCGCGCTATCTGACCGCCGACGAGCGAGAGCCGGCCATCGTCGAAGTGGCCGGCGGGCGGGCGCTCGACGCCGAGATCTTTCCTGCGCCGGATCTGGAAGATGTGGCGCAGGCGCTGCTCTGGCGGGCGTGGGGCGATCCGCCGGCGCGCAAGTCGCTGCTCTTCTGCAACACGCGGCGCGAGGTCGAGCAGACCGCAGCCTATCTGCGCGCAGAACCTCGGCTACGAGGCGGCGATCTTCGTCCACTACTCCAACCTGGATCCGGCCATGCGCCGCACGGTGGAGGAGGATTTCGCCCAGGCGGGCACGGCCATCTGCGTCTGCACATCGACGTTGGAACTGGGCATCGACATCGGCAGCATCGACGACGTGGTGTTGGTGGGACCGCCGCCGTCGCTTGGCTCGTTCTTGCAGCGCATCGGCCGCGGCAATCGGCGCAGCAACGTGAGCCGCGTGCTCTGTCTGGCGCGCGATGCCGCTGGAGGAGATTCAGTTTCAGGCATTGGTTGAGCTGGCCGGCGGATCGGCGTCGCCGCAGCTCAGCAGGCAAGGCAGCGGCGAATCTCAAGGCCGATCAGCGAAAGGCCGATCCAGTGCATTCGAGAGATCCAGCCCGCAACCATCTTCCGGCCATCGGTCCTGATCCAGCAGGTCTTCAGCCTGCTCAAGCAGAGTCCGACCGGCAGCGTGCGCCTGGCCGATCTGCGCCGCGTCTCGCCGGTCGATCTGGGCGACGACACGCTGCGCGACGATCTTGGACGAACTGGCGCAGCAGGACTTTCTGCGCAGCGGACGACCCAACGAATGGCGGCCCGGCGCCGAGTTGGATCTGCTGCTCGACGCCCACGAGATCTACAGCAACATCGGCTCGGATCCGATGTCGGTCCTGGTCGTGGACGCCTACAGCGGACGCACGCTGGCGCGCATGGAGCGCTCCCAGGTGCGCGGGCCGACGCTGCAACTGGGCGGTCGAACGTGGGCCGTGGCCTGGCGTGATCGCTACCGCATCGGCGTGCGCGTGGGCGGCAAGGGCGTCGCCGACGAGTCGTTCACGCCAGGCGACCGCGCCCATGACCGTCTCGCTGGAGATGGGCCAGGCGGTTGCCGCCCATTTCGGCATCGCCTTGCCGACGCTGCCGCTGATCCAGGACATCCAGGGAACCTGGGTCTGTCACTTCTGGGGCGATCTCTATGGCCGCTGGCTGGCGGCCATGCTGCAAGGCGAACATGCGACTTCGGCCGCGCATGTGGAGGTCGTCAACGAGCATGTGCTCTACGTGCATGGCCGCATCCGCCGGCTGCCGCCCTGGGACGAGGCCGCTGGCCCTGCGTCATCTGCGCGTGCTGGCCCCGGGGCGATTCCGTATCTGAACCTGGGGCGCTTCCACTCACTGCTGCCGCCGACGCTGGCCTGGCAGACCGTGCTGGATGCCTGCGATATGGCGCGGTTTGAGCGGTTGTATCGGGAGCACGGTTGGAGTCGGTGTCAGGCGAGATCGTCGGAAAGCTGCGTGATCTATTGCAGTCCCAGTGAGCGTCGAGAAAAAAGTTCGTGGTTTGGTCACATAGATCGAGCATCATCTGTGGTGAGATGGAAGTGCCGGGAACTCGTACTCGGATTTTGCACACACAATCATTTTGAACCCTCTCAAATAATTTCGTGGTTGGGACGTCTCAGCGCTGCAGCAGTCCGTCAGACGGGCAGGGGAAGCTTCCTACCTTTTGAGTGGACACTACACCCAACAAAAAAAGGACCGACTTGTAAGCCGGTCCCTTCCTGTTCAGTTCATTGTGTTATGATGAACTCTGCAATCTAGATCGTGCGTACGTTGGCAGCATTCGGGCCCTTGGGGCCTTGCTCAATCGTAAACTCGACGCGATCGCCTTCGGCCAGGCTGCGGAAGCCCTCGGACACGATGGCGGAATGATGGACGAAGACGTCGTTGCCGCCCTCATGGGCGATGAAGCCGAAGCCCTTCTGATCGCTGAACCACTTGACGGTACCGGTTACTTTTTCTTCACTCATGGTTGGAAAACTCCTTGGTTTTCAAGATACTACAATTAACTATATCGAACCAAAACGTCGGCGTTTCCAACTGCAAGAGAGACAAAAAACGCCATTCAGACATGTGAGTCTGAGCGGCGTCCATACGCAAATGGGTCAGAACCTGCAACATCTTGTGCATGCACATTATGTTATAACGGGCTAAATGTCAAATCTGAAATTGAGGCGATCCGAATGGTTGAGCCAGATGAAGAGCGGAACTCAGGTTGCGAGAGACGGATAGACGACAAAAAGATGCCCTATCAGATTTCAGCGCCAATCGACGTTCCAAGCGTTCAGCAACTGCTGAACACGCTCCAGGCTGATATCGATGAGCGGGAGCAGGCGGCCGCGGCGTTGGCATCGAGAAACGCGGAGCTGCATGGCGAACTGCAGCGGCGGCTGGCCGAGAGCGAAAGCTTCGGCCGCGTCCTGGTGAGCTTGCTTCAGAAGAACGCGCTGGACCAGGTCCTGGAGATCGTCTGCACCGAAGCCCAGCATCTGATCGGGGCCACGGGCAGCGCCGTGCTGCTGTTGACCGATTCAGGCTGGCTCGAGGTCGCACATCGTTCAGGCCGGCCGGCGACATCGGCCGAACGCCTGTCCAGGGACGGATCGCTGGCCGGCGAAGTCATGCGCACAGGCGAGCCTGTGCGCTTGAACGACTCGACCGGATTGTTACACAGCCGGACTTTGCAGTGGCCGGCGGATCTGGCTGCGCTTCTCAGTTTGCCATTACATGTCAATGACGAAATCATCGGCGTGCTGGACGTGGTCAACAAACCCGACGGCTTCAGCGACGAAGATGTGCGCGTCATGACGGTCTTCGCCAACCAGGCGGCCGTGGCCATCGAACATGTCCGGCTCCAACAACAGGCCGAGCAGTTTGCGGTGCTGGAGGAACGCCAGCGACTGGCACGAGAGCTACATGACTCGGTCACCCAGTCACTCTACAGTGTGACCCTCTATGCCAACGCCGCCGCGCTGGCGCTGGCTGCCGGCAAAGAAGAAGCCACGGCCGGCTATCTAGCCGAGTTACAGGAGACCGCCCAGGAAGGCATGCGCGACATGCGGCTACTCATCTTCCAGTTGCATCCGCCCGTGTTGGAGGCGGAAGGGCTGGTGGCCGCGCTTCAGACGCGCCTGGCTGCGGTTGAAGACCGCGCTGGTCTACAGACTCAGTTCCGCGTCGAGGGGGAACGACGATTGCCCATCGACATCGAGGAAGATCTCTATTGGATCGCGCAGGAAGGTCTCAACAACGTGCGCAAACATGCGGCGGCCCGCCATGTGAGCGTGCATCTACACTTCACCCCGTCGATCGTTCGTCTCGATGTGGTTGACGATGGCGTGGGATTCGACCCAGAGGCCGTCAGTGCAGAGGGGCGAGGCAGCGGCGGCCTGCGCAGCATTGCCGAACGTACGGCGCGTCTTGGTGGAAAACTTGTCTACAAAAGCAGGCCGGACGAAGGAACACGACTGAGCGTTGAGGTGACATTATGATCCGAGTGCTGATCGTCGATGATCATGCCATTGTGCGCAAAGGCATCCGCGCCCTGCTCACCGAATCCGGCGGGTTTGAGATTGTTGCGGAGGTGGCCGACGGCCAGGAAGCAGTGCTGATGGCGGAAGAGACGCAGCCGGACGTCATTCTGATGGACCTGCTGATGCCTGTCATGGACGGCATCGAGGCGACGCGTCAGATCACAAGCCGGCGACCGGACGCTCGCATCCTGGTGCTGACCAGTTTTGCCGCCGACAACAAGGTCTTTCCGGCCATCAAGGCCGGGGCGCTCGGTTATCTGCTCAAAGACTCGTCGCCGGAGGAACTGATACGCGCCATCCACCAGGTGCATCGCGGGGAGCCGGCGCTCCATCCGACCATTGCCCGCAAGCTCTTGCAGGAGATCGCGCAGCCCGTCGATCTGCCGCCGGCGCCCGAAGCGTTGACGGCTCGAGAACTGATGGTGTTGCGACACATTGCGCAGGGAATGAGCAACCAGGAGATTGCCGATGAGTTGATCGTCAGTGAGCCGACCGTCCGCGCGCATGTGAGCCACATTCTCGGCAAACTACACCTGGCCAGCCGCACCCAGGCCGCATTGTACGCCGTGCGCGAAGGGTTGACATCCGAGGGTGAGATGGGCGCTGAAGAAGGGTAGCAGACAGGAACTATTGATCTAATAGTGTACAACAAAACGATGATAAGCCGCCCTTGAGGCGGCGTTTTGTATTATGCAAGATCGATCGTTTGCGCTGATGACAAGGTGCTTCATGGCAGCTATGCTTGCTATAGGCGACAGATCTGCCGACCTTCCTGGAAGCTCCCTGTCGGAGGGAAGCCTTGAGTTCAGGTCCAGGAAGGTGCGAACCGGAAACTTATTGCTACACGAGTCCTAAGGAGAATTTGACCATGGGGAAAAGTCAGAAACCCAAAAAGAACGAGAAGAAGAAGCCTGCCAAGACGATGAAGGAAAAGAAGCAAGCAAAACGCGAGAAGAAAAACGAGGGCAAGAATCCGCTAGGCATCTCTGGGAAGTTGACGCCCAGTCTGAAAATGTCGCAGCAGTATCTCTGATCAGGTTCAAACATTTCAGGGTCAAACAATTCAGGGTCAAACAATAAGGAGAAAGACCAATGGAACAAGAAGATCGAAACGAACCTCGGGCGATGAACGACTCGCGCAAGCGACCGCCGGTCACACAAAAACAGACAAACCCCGTAGAGACGAAGCCAAGCCTTGGGCAGCGATGGAGCGCCTACCAGCCGTCAAAAATGATCCTCATTTGGGCATGTATCGGCAGCATCATCCTGACGATTGTCGTTGGCTTCACCTGGGGAGGCTGGGTAACGGCCAATGCTGCGCAGGAGACGGCTACGACCATGGCCAAGGATGCTGTCATCCAGCGCTTGGCCCCGATCTGTGTCGAGCAATTTAACGCCGATCCGGAAAAGGCGTTGAAGCTCGATGAACTGGCTGGAATGACATCCTCCAGCGGGACGAGGTATGTTCAAGAACAGGGATGGGCGACCATCTCGGGTGAAGAAAAACCGGATCGCAAGGTTGCCGACGCCTGCTCCAAACTGATCCTGGCTGAAAGTCCGTAGACTATGCCCTGCCACTGAGGCTCTGATGAAACCGATTGCCGACTACTACTACCGTTTTCAAGATAAGCAACTCCGCCGGCCTGGTCGCTGCCGGGTACGAATCTACAAACGGAAGAATGGCGCCCAGATCGTATTGCTGACGGAACTTGCGACGAATACCGGTGAGTCGATTACCGGCTCGTGTGAGCACATCGCCACAGATTTGGCCGCGACCAAAGGGCTCAACCCAAAGACGACCCGATGGATACAGCACGAGCTGCCAGAGGTCGATCCGACCTATGATTCGGCCAGCGACGACCTACCGCAAGACGATCTGCCACAGATATTTGAAGAATTACAGTTCGATTGGGGAAGCGGCGTTCGTGCGAGCAAACCTCGGTGGCGGGAGATGAGCGAAGACGAGGCCGTGTCCCTGATCGACACAACCCTTGCCGCCCTAGCCCGGCGGATGGGAGAAGCAGACGATCCGATGGAGGAAAAGACTGATGATGCATAACCTGAAGCCAAAGGAGCAGCACGAACTGATTCTGGCCAATGTGGACAAAGAGCAGATTGTCCTACATCTCAATAGCGGCCAGGATGAAGAAGTCACCAAGATCGCAGTGAGTCTGGCACGGCAGTGTGGTCTCTACGTCCACTTCACTCGATTGTGGCAGTTGCGCGTATGCGATCTTGACGGATCTCTGAGCGGCGATGACTACATGAAAAACATCTACATCAATAGAAGACGCCTGCATAAGGATCTGATCAAGACAAAACGTTCGTAGCCGGCAAAGTAGCGTGGCAGACCGATCGCGTGTGATGTCTGCGGTTGCGTCGTCACTGATAGCCAAACTTCGATAGCCGAACTGCCGGCCGCCGCGCAAGTTGCACAACCGATGCCTTACTGAGCAAAATAGTATCGTTGGGAAATGCTGATGAGTCCGCCCATAGAAAAGAAGATCGCGCGCCCACAGTCCAGCCTGGTCGGTCTACGCCTGCTAATTGCAGGAGATCAACCGCGGGTCAGGCAAAGTCTAGATGCACTGTTCACCGCGCTCGCCTGGAGTTCGTCCGACCACACAGAATACGCTATCAAGGTTGTCGGAGAGGCGGACGATAGTCAGCAAGCCGTGGCGCAGGTGGCAGCACTCCATCCGCATGTCGTGGTGCTGGATCTGCCCTCGCAAAACGCCGACGGGCTTGCAGCCATCCGCACGATCAAACAGCGTTGGCCCACCGTGCGTATCGTGGTGCTGACCATATATGCAACCGATCGTTCTGCTGTTCTGCTGGCCGGGGCCGACGCTTTTCTGCTCAAGGGCTGTCCTGCCGGTGAGTTGCTTGATGCCGTGATTGCCGTTGCGCCATAGCACATCGGCATCCGGCTACGTTGGTCAGTCATGCAAACAAACCTGATATTGTCGACCTCCGCAGCCGGCCTATTGCTCACCTCTTTCACCCCATTCATCAGCTTGCAGGCGACGCCTTCATAGCGCTTTCCGCATCTGCTTTCCATCGTCGTCCACTTGGCCAGGATCCCGATCAAATGCCTGGTATCCGCACTTTTCGTAGAAGCCCACTGCATCAATGGCGGAGATCGTCACCGTCGATCTGCATCCATGCCCCCTTGCATGATCTTCTGCCATGGTCAGCATGATGCGACCAAGTCCTTGCCTCTGATACTCTTTGCGAATGGCCACCGTGCGCATGATGG
The DNA here is from genome assembly GCA_963698255.1 of uncultured Chloroflexia bacterium. Classification (GTDB taxonomy): domain Bacteria; phylum Chloroflexota; class Anaerolineae; order Caldilineales; family Caldilineaceae; genus JAWKOK01. The sequence continues at coordinate 373,957 of CAVOQD010000036.1, forward strand.
CATAGCCTTCTTGTGACACGAGATCAATGCGCATGGCGCCGACTGCCGTGTCCCCTGCAAAGAGAAGGACCGGATGGTTGTCTGGGGCGCGGTCGTCCCAAAGATTCGGGTCGTACTCATCACCAAACAGTACCTGGCTACGAATAGCGTGGTACGCTTCCCACTCTTCTTCCGTTTTTACCTGGACCAGCGAGTGTTGTTGCTCTGTCATTTTCGTTAGGGCAGTTGCAAGCAGCCGAATTCCTGAAGTGTCCCTGCATTACTCCGGCGCATTTTCCTGGAAGAGCGTGATGCCGATCTCCAGATATTTGTCTCGCTCGGACGGCTTCGTGGCGGTGCCCATGGCCATACGAATGCCCGTGCCCTGCAATTGAGCATGTACATTGCGCATGCAGTCGTCGACGTTCTGAAGCGGATAGGACGGATGGCCTTCCAGGCTGAACGAGAGATCGTTGGGCCCAAACGTCACCACGCTGATGCCCGGCTTGGCCAACTTTGCCACATTGGTCACGGCCTCGACCGATTCCACTTGAATGCCCACAATCACATACTCATTCCACCAGGCTGCGTAGGCCAGGCGATCCATGCCGGCGGCAGCGCCGCGCAGCCCACGACGTTCGGCCCCGCCCCAACTGCGCCGTCCAAACTGGGGATAGTAGGCATAGGCAAGGGCATCGTCAACCGTCTCTTCTTCCATCACCTCCGGCACCAGAACCGCGCTGGGCCCCAGATCCAGATAGCGCCCCACCATGTGGGCAAAGCGCGTGTGCGGGATACGAAGCTGTACGTCGATGTCCAATTCTTCGGCGGCTCGACAATAGTCGACGAGCTGTTGCTCGCTGAAGGCCGTATGCTGGCCGTCGATCCAGATATAGTCGTAGCGGCCGGTTGCCCAGATGTCGGCCAACTGGCTCTTGCTGGTCGTGAGCGATCCGCGCAGGGCCACCAGCACTTCGCCGGCCTGTATGCGCTGTCTGAGGGTCTTTGATTGTGACATAGCTCTCTTCTTTTCGGTTGTGGTTGGAGATGCTGTTGATTGGTTACGCCATGCATCAGTATACCATAGCGCCCTGTCCAGGTTGTGCACTTTTCTGATATCGCAGCGATTCCGCGGTGAATTGAATGGCCCCTGAAAAATTGCCCGGTATGGGGCATTTCCTGAAGTCGCTTACAGCCCGTATTCTCGCTCCAACGCTGCCGTCTGCTCGCCCACCCGTGGCGCGCCTTGCGATGCCTTGAGCACTTCACCATCGACGCGAATCGGGCAGCGCGTCGTCTCCAAACGAATGGTCCCATTTCGCAACACCGTCTGCACCATGTCGACCGCCTTGAATCCGTCGTGGGCCATCAACTCCGGCCAGGTGAAGACCTGGGCGCACCAGTAGTCGGCCGGCTCCAGGATCGACAGCCAGTGGGCCGTGGTCCGGGTCCGCAGGTGATCCACCAGGATCTGCTTGATCTCGTCCCGCTTGGAGAACCAACTCCGCTCGTCGGTGTAGGCCAGCAGCGCCGGACAGTCGAGCAGTTCGCCCAGGCGGACAATCGATCCCATGGAGAGGGCCATGAAGCCGTCTGCCGTGGCGTAGATGCCGTAGGGCGCAGCCAGGTAGGCATTGGCATTGTTGACCGAGCTGCGCTTGGGCATCTGACCGCCGTCGTTGAGGTGGGTGGTCAGGACCTCGAACTGGAGATCCAGCACCGATTCGAGCAGACTGACTTCCACCAGACCGCCCTCGCCGGTGACGCCGCGGCGAACCAGGCAGGCAAGGATGCCCTGGACAAGATGGGCGCCGGCATACATGTCCGCCACCGACAGGCCAAAGGGCGTCGGCGGCTGATCGGCGTTGCCGTTGAGCCAGGCCAGACCGGAGATGGACTGGGCCAGCAGATCCTGGCCCGGTTTGTCGCGCCACGGGCCCTCTTGACCGTAGCCGGTGACCTGACCGTAGACGATCTTGGGGTTGAGTTCGCGGACTGTGTCGTAGTCAAGCCCGAGGCGCTCGATGACGCCGGGGCGGAAATTCTGGATCATCACATCGGCCTGTGCGATCAGCGCCCTGACCTTGACCAGATCGTCGGGGTCTTTGAGATTGGCGGCGAAGCTCTGCTTGTTGCGGTTGATGGAGTGGAAGAGGGTGCTGTCGCCGTCCAATTCGAGTTCGTTGTTGTAGAGCTGGCGGCTCAGATCGCCGACGCCAGGGCGCTCGATCTTGATGACGCGCGCGCCGAGATCGGCCAGACGCAGCGCCGCGGACGGGCCGGCCAGGAATTGGCTGAAATCAAGGACCAACAGGCCTTCTAGGGGTCTCATACGTTTACCTCGTTATTGTTTGAGAATTCACTGGAATTGTCTGGTGAGTACGCCCACGTGCGGCTCATCCCATTAGGCGACCGGACCGGTCGCCCAGAGGCGCGATAGCTTGGTCAGTGTAGCTCGTCCGACTGCAAGTCGGACCTACAAAAACAGGTGATCCCGTAGCAACTTCAATTTAGCTCTGGTCTCTCGATTCGCCATAGAGCCGCTCCAACTCCCGCAACACGGTCTTGGGATCACCGCCGTTGCGTACATAGTCCTGCACCGGCGCGCCGGCATGGTCTTGAAAATGCAGATAGCCGGCATAACGCGGGCGCAGATAGGCCCGATCCAGCGCAGGAAGCGTGTTGACGAAGAAGTCGGCTGTGCGTTCGTTGGCCGTGGTGTCCAGCCAGGCGCTGCGATGGCCGGGCTGGCCGCTGTTTTCGACGTAGAGCGTGCGCTGGCATTCGGGATCGGCGACAGTGCGGGCGTAGTCGAGCGCGACATCTCGATGGACGCATGTGGACGTGATGGCCAGCCCGGTTCCGCCCAGCGTGGTGACGCAGCGACCATGATCGCCGATGGCTACCATGTCGGTGAAGTGAAGCAGGTGCTTGGCATAGCCTGGTCGCGAGTAGTTGGAATAGCCGTAGGCAAAGGGGCAGTAGGCCAGATCGTTGCGGCTGGAAAGCGCGTTGTAGACGGCGATGGGGTTCCAGCCGAAGATCTCGGGCGTGCACAGCGACGCCAACTCACGCAGCATCTCCAGCGCCAGCAGCCCCATCTCGTCGCTCACCACCCACTCGTCTTCCACAAACGGTCCCTGGTCGAACGTGGAGCAGATCATGTAGAAGTTCATCAGCGTGTCCAGCGGGATGCCGGGCATGGCCACCAGCCCCTTGCGCGCCATGGCCAGCAGATCATCCCACGTTTGGGGCACGTCGGTGCCGGCACGCGCCAGCAGATCGGGGCGATAGCTGGCCACCGGTGTGGCCGCGTCGATGGCCAGCGCGCAGTGGTGGCCGTCAAAGTCGTAGCTCTGATGGGACTTGCCCACGCTGTTGGCCGCCTGATCGGCCATGTAGGCTTCAGGCAAGAAATCTGCAAACGAGAGCAACACCCCGCTCGACGCCGCGTACCCGGCCCATGGATGATCGATGACCAGCAGATCGTACTGTTCGGTCAGTTCCTGGATGGGATGGTCGGCGAAGGCCTGCAACGAGCGCTTCTCCCAGGTGATGGTGACACCGGGATGGGTCTCCTCGTAGCGCTGGGCCGTGGCGACCATCGGTAGATAGCCGCGGCTGTGGTTCCAGGTGATGCCACGCAGTGCAATCGGTTCAGTCGGCATGGTTATCGCCCTCGTCGTTCGCTATAGGCGCTTGGACGCTCGAATCCGGTCTTCATCAAGTCCTCCAGGTTCACGTTCTGCATTTTTGTATATGAAATAATTTTTTTGTATAATACGGTGCGCTGGCTAACCTGTCAAGCACGGGCCGGCCAAATTCCTAGTTTACAGTGGTTCACGATTTGTCATTCCGAGTGTGCCTCGCCGGGTTTGCGGCGCTCTAACTGGAATGAACGTGCTACTGTCATTCCGAGCGGGTCAGCGTGAGCACTTTCGGATTGGCAATACGCCAGCGAGGAATCTCGGCTTGCGTTACCGAGACCCTTCGCTGGTGACTCAGGACAGCGTCATTTTATGGCAAGCCCGCTCAGGCCTGTCCTGAGCGCAGCCGAAGGAGTGACAGCGTATCTTACGTCGCGAAAACGAGCTTGTTCATGAGAAGCGGGTATTTGCGAGCACGCCGCTTTGGCAAAGGGCCAGCGAAGAATCTCGCTTTTCACCAACTCGTGACACAAACCACATCTAATTTTCTCAAGGACGAATTCGTGTCGACCAATCAGACACCGTATCAGCCTACATGGGAATCGCTCCAGCAGCATCCGATACCGTCATGGTTCGACGATGCCAAGTTCGGAATCTATTTCCACTGGGGCCCCTACTCGGTCCCGGCCTATGACAACGAATGGTATTCCCGCAACATGTACATCCCTGGTCACAAGGCCAACGAGCACCACGTCGCCACCTATGGCCCGCTCGACGAATTCGGCTACAAGGACTTCATCCCCATGTTCACGGCCGAACACTTCGATGCCGAGGAATGGACCGATCTGTTTCAGAAGGCCGGCGCCCGTTTTGTCGGCCCGGTGACCGAGCATGCCGATGGCTATTCGATGTGGGACAGCCGGATCAACCCGTTCAACGCCGCGCAGACCGGTCCCAAGCGAGACATCATGGGCGAGATGGAGCGTGCCGTTCGTGCCCGCGGCATGAACTTCATTGCCACACTGCATCACATGTGGCTGTGGGCTTGGTACCCCACCAGCGATCCGACCACCGACGCCTCAGACCCAGCCTATGCCTCACTCTACGGCCCGCCGACGCAGCGCGAAGATTTCGAGAATCCCCAGCCGGGCGACGCCTTCTGCGATACCTTCGTCGCCAAGATCAAGGAAGTCATCGACGGCTACCAGCCCGATCTGCTCTACTTTGACGCCCGCCTCGACACGATCAGCGAACGCCATCGTCAGGACTTCGTCGCCTACTACTACAACAAAGCAGCCGAATGGGGACGTGAGGTCACGGTGACCTACAAGAACCAGGATCTGCTGGAAGGCGTCGGCATCTTCGACCTGGAGCGCGGGCGAATGAGCGGTCTGCGTGATTTCAAGTGGCTGACCGACGATTCGATCTGTTGGAACTCGTGGGCCGATCTACACGAACCGAGCTACAAGTCGATCAAGCGGCTGATCGACGGGCTGGTCGACATCGTCAGCAAGAACGGCAATCTGTTGCTCAACATCCCGCCCACGGCCGACGGGCGTATTCCAGACCCGATCCGCGAGCGACTGCTGGGCATGGGCGCCTGGCTGGACGTCAACGGCGAGGCCATCTACGGCACGCGGCCCTGGCGAATCTACGGCGAAGGGCCGACCGAGGTCTTCGAAGGACATTTCAGCGAGAAGGACAACCCGGATCTCACGGCTGCCGACATCCGCTTCACCACCAAGCCGGACACACTCTACGCCATCGTCATGGGCTGGCCGCAAGGTCCGTTTCAGATCGCCTCGCTGACGCCGGATGTTCTGTCGGCTGAAACCATCGTTCGTGTTGAGTTGCTCGGGCACGACGGCGCGCTGGACTGGTCGCAGGACGCCGGCGGGTTGACCGTTCAACTGCCGGCTGAGCCGAACGGCGAACACGCGTATGCATTGAAGATCTCGTACGCGTAGATTGTAGGGACAGGTCTAAGACCTGTCCCTACAACCTGGCCTTTCCGATTTGCCTCTCGTTTGCCTCGTTCGACCTTTTCACTGGACGTTATCTTCCCGATTTCCGATTCCGATCTATACAATTGACCCGACGCCGTTTTCGCACTACAATGTGCGCACAAATGTTCTGTTAATCCAACAAGGAAAATGCCTGTGGCCAAGGTAAAAACGCAGTTTGTCTGTTCCAACTGTAGCAGTGTTCAGATGAAGTGGATGGGAAAGTGCCCGGAATGTGGCGAGTGGAACACGTTGGAAGAGCAGATGGTTCAGCCTGCGCCCAAAACTCGTACGCACATGCCCGTGGGCGACGGCACGCTGGCCCAACCGGTCGCGCTGTCCGCCATCACCAATGACGGGGCGGAACGACTGCCGCTGCGCATGACCGAACTGAGCCGTGTGCTCGGCGGCGGCATTGTGCCGGGGTCCGGCGTGCTGGTCGGCGGCGATCCGGGCATCGGCAAGAGCACGCTGCTGTTGCAGATGGCGGCCGAGATTTCGCAGACGACGGGCGATGTGATCTACGTCAGCGCCGAAGAGAGCGCCCATCAGATTCGCCGCCGCTCAACGCGCCTGGGCATCGAAAGCGATCGCCTCTTTGTCTACCCGGAGATCATCGTCGAGCGCATCCTGGAGCAGATCGCCCGCATGAAGCCCTGCCCTGGTCATTGTCGATTCGATCCAGGCCATCTACACCGAGAACGGCACCAGCGCCGCCGGCTCGGTCAGCCAGGTGCGCGACTGCACGGCCGCGCTGTTGCGCATGGCCAAACAGAACGGCGTGCCCATCTTCCTGGTCGGCCATGTGACCAAGGAAGGGACCATCGCCGGACCCCGTGTGCTTGAGCACATGGTCGACGCCGTGCTGCAACTGGAGGGCGAGCGTTTTCATGCCTATCGCCTGCTGCGTTCGGTCAAGAATCGTTTTGGCAGCACCAACGAGGTCGGCGTCTTTGAGATGAGCGAGCAGGGCATGACTGAGGTCGCCAATCCGTCCGAGCTGTTCCTGGCCGAGCGTCTGCCCAACGCCGCGGGCAGCGCCATCGCCGTCTCCATGGAAGGCACGCGGCCGCTTGCTGGTGGAAGTCCAGGCGCTTTGCAGCCACACCGCCTTCAGCCAGCCGCGGCGCACCGGCAACGGCGTCGATCAGAACCGGCTGCTGCTGCTCAGCGCCGTGCTCAGCAAGCGCGTCGGCCTCAACATGAGCGACCAGGACATCTTCGTGAACATTGTCGGCGGTCTGCGCATCGACGAGCCGGCCGCCGATCTGGCCATGGCCGTGGCCATGGCCAGCAGCTACCGCAACAAGCCGGTTCACGCCGACCTGGCTATCGTCGGCGAGGTCGGTCTGAGCGGCGAGCTGCGCAGCGTCGGCCAGCTTTCGCGTCGCCTGCACGAAGCGGCCAAGCTCGGCTTCAAACGCGTGCTTGGTTCCCCACAACACGGTCGCCCGCAAAGGGGCCGAAGCCTTTCCCGACACCGTGGAGGTTCTGGGCGCGCGCACCCTGCGCGATGCGCTGGGCCTCGCGCTTATGGGGTGATCGGTTTTGTAGGGATAGGTCTCAAACCTGTCCCTACGGGTCGCCTACCACAATAGATTGGGGCAGGGAACGAACCATTTCCGTCCGTCGTCATTGGCGTGACTGTATTCGGATCGGCGTTGGTTCTGAGGATTCGACTTGAAGCGTATGAAGATGACCGGCCCTTCGGTGCGAAATCTGATCGCTGGGACACTGATAGTTTGCACGATACTGGTCGTGGCGGCAGCCGCGTTTCCCTTCGCGTGGCGAACCTGGGTCAACGCGCGCTACGAAACGCGCATCTATACGCTGGCAAGCGCAGTCGAGTCATTGCCGGATGAGCGGGTGGCGATTGTCTATGGGGCGAGGGTCTATCCGAGCGGACGGCTGAGCGCCATGTTGCGCGACCGCGTGGATACGGCGATTGATCTCTACGAAGCCGGCAAGGTCGACAAGCTGATCCTCAGCGGCGACAACGGGACCGCCGAGTACAACGAGCCCGGCGCCATGATGGCCTACGCCATTGAACGAGGCGTGCCTGCCGCCGATATCCAGCCGGACTACGGCGGTCGACGCACATACGACACCTGTTATCGAGCCAAGAAGATCTTTGGTGTGGAATCTGCTGTGCTGGTGACCCAGGCTTTCCATCTGCCGAGAGCGCTCTTCCTCTGCAACAGCCTCGACCTCAAATCCTCGGGCGTGATCGCCGACCGGCGTGTCTATGATCCACGCTCGGTCGCCTGGTCCGAGTCGCGCGAACTGCCCGCACTGCTCATCGCCTTGGTGGACGTCATCCGCAAGGCGCCGCCGCCGGTGTTGGGTGATCCCATTCCCATTCAATAAGCGAATAGGAAGTAATCACAATTGGCCCATATTTGCACTCGAAGTAGTGGTCCCTATCTCCTGATACCGTTGGGCTGTGTACAGCCCTGATATGAGGGACGATCACTTTTCGTAATCAACCCCACCAAGTCTCGCCATCCGCCAGGTGAGCTTGGGCCACGTCCGGATTCAGATCCACACCGAAGCCCGGCTTCTCCGTGATTCTCAGATACCCATTTTCGATGTAGGGCCCGTCGAGAATCAGCAACTCGTCCATCCAATCGCCTTTTCCGGTGACCGTTTCACACGCGATGAAGTCGCGAATGGACCCTGCCCACTGGCACGTTGCCCAGGTGTTGAGCTGACTGCCTGTGTTGTGCGTCGCCATCGGCAGCCCCCACACCTCGGCCATGTCAGCGATCCGCTTGTTTTCCAGGAAACCGCCGCTGTTGCGCAGGTCCGGGTGGAGGATGTCGCATCCCTGATGAACGATGAAGTCTGCGAACTCCTGCCGCCGCCACAGGTTCTCACCCGTGCAGATTGGGACCGACGAGCTCGCAGTCAGCCGCTTCCAACTCTCCGAATAGTTCACGATCATCGGCGTCTTCGAGCCACAGTGGCTTGATTGGCGCCACCGCCTCCGCGATCTGGATCGCGGTGCGTACATCGTATTCCCAATGACAGTGAACCATAATGTCGTGGTCCCAACCGAGTGCCTCACGGCAGTTGGCAAAGCCCTCCTCGATCTGCCGTAACTCGCGCACCGTCAGCACCCGATTGGCGAGATCGCGTCCTGCATCGGTATCTGGCGTTGTGTGTGGAAAGCCGAACTTATGGCAGGTGAAGCCAGCCGGGTCTTCCTTGACCTGCTGCGCCCATTCCTTACACGAAGCTCTGTTGAGAATATCTCTGGGATGCGCGTGATTATAGACCCGAACCTTGTCGCGAAACTGCCCGCCCAGCAGCACGGTCGACGAAACGCCCAGAATTTTCCCCGCCAAGTCCCACAGCGCCATCTCGATTCCGCTGGCGGCCCGCATCAGGGCATGGGCCGAGCCATCCGTACGACTGGCGCCCGCCCAACCGGTTCCTGGATTCGGGTTTCGACCCATCAGGGTGTAGAGCACATCGATCGCCAGCGGATCCCGTCCGATCGAGCGCGGGCTTGATCGCTTCGATCTGCTCCTTCATCCCGACACCCGGACTGCCGTACGCCTCGCCGATACCGTAGAGGCCGTCTTCGGCGATGACTTTCACCAGCGTGTAACTGCGCGGTCCTTGCAGGATCATCACTTTAATGTCACGGATTTTCTGACGTCCCTGTTCAGTCTCGCTCAAGATTTGGAATGGCTCGTCCATGGATATCTCCCTATGAATCGGTTGTGTGCTGATTTGAAAGCTGGAGTAACATGCAGGAATTCGCTAGGGCAAGTTCGTAAAAGTACCCTGGTTTGTGATGCCGGTTGCTGCGTTAGAGGCGCTTTCCCCCGGCAAATCCATTGTATTCCTCCAGGAACCACTCGGCCTGCTTTGTCATAAAGACGCCAATCTCTTCCCCCTTGAAGGCGAAAGATATGCGGAGCGCTCCCAGATAAATATCCGTGATGGAGACCTCCATATTGAGCGTCTTCTCGTCAACCCACGCTGCTGAGGCTAAGGACTCGTACTCGATGCCAGGGACCGAGCCGATCTGTTCGCCGAAGTAGTTGCGCTGAGGGAACTTACCGGATAGCACGCGCCCGATACCGAAACGCAGCACATTGTTGCCCTGACCGTTGGTGTACTCCCACGTGCCGTAATCCCCATGGAAGGAGAGGCGCATGCGCGTGATGCCCATCGGGTTGTCTTCCAAAGCATACCAGGCTCCGCCGACTTCCGAAGCCACTCGCGAGTCAGGGCTGCCTGGGATCGGCAGGACCGCGAGCCGCTCGATCTTGTCGGAGAGCGCCGCCTGGGCGTCGCGATCCTCAGGAAGTGGCGCGTCTGAAAGGTGGGGGTAGATCTCCTCCCTCATCACAGCCGGGATGGCGCTGTCTGCCGGCGCACCCTGTGTATCGGCGATGCAGGCGAACAGAAACTTCCGGTCGGGAAAACAGATGGCGTACTGGCTGCCCATTCCGCGGAAGGAGAAACCGTTCTCTTGCTCACGCCAGATCTGATAGCCGTACCCGCTGTTTCCCCCGATAACATTGTCGATTTTCTTCGAGGTCGCAGCGCGGCAGGTACTCCTCTGGGAGGACCCTTTCTTCACCCCACATGCCGCCGTTCATGCAGGCAAGCGCGACTCTGGCCAGATCCCGAAGCGTACAGATAACCCCCGATCCGCCCCACGAACCACCCTCGGGTGTACGCACACACCAGGCGTCAGAGGAGAACCCGATTCGGTCCAGGAAACGCGGGCGCATGTAATCCAGAAAAGGCATGTCCGCGAGCCGTTCGACCGTGGCCGTGAGCACGACCGTTGCCGCGGTATCGTACGAGAAGATTGTGCCAGGAGGATGGGAGGGGGTGCGGTTGAAGAAGGTCCACACCCAGTCGGGATCGTCCCGTGTATAGGATGTGCTCGAATGGGCGGTCGACATCGTCAGAAGGTCGCGGACGGTCGAGGCGGCGAGCCACGGATGTAGCTTGTCCGGCAGTTTGTCCGGGAAGTAGTCGGCGACCCGATCGTCGAGGGTGAGCCTGCCCTCGTCGATCATCATTCCGACCGCCAACGCGACGAAGCTCTTGCTGACTGAATACATCCGGTGCTTGCGCTCAGCCGACCATGGAGTCCAGTATCCCTCAGCCGCGATATTGTTGCGACGTACCAGCAGGAACCCGTGCATGCAGATGCGCTCGGAGTCGATCCGCTGCAGGAAATTCAGGATCGCTCCTGAAGGGATCCCCAAGCTTTCAGGTGAGGGCGCCGCGGTAAACACTGTTGTTCTTCCCATATCTGCTCCTCAAACTTTGGCACTTGCAATACACGAATTGTAAGGGTGAGAGGTCTCATCAGGTTAACGTTGATGGGCGTTTGCAGGGTAAGTGATTTGCTTGATAGAAGAACTATACTCACAATCGTGAGAATAGTCTAGAGAGGTTCTGGAGCGAGGTTGCCAGGGGAGAACGATGGGAGATCAGCGTCACCCACGCAGGCTCACAGCCATTACTGACTACTTCATCTACTGTAGTAGCTACAAACGCACCAACATTTCCTACTTCTTCAGAAAACGGAAGGAGACCCGTGACTCTCACCTGGTCCTTGGTCAGCACATCAATACGCACAGACAACATTTCGAGAATTTTCCGTTTCTCATCAAAATCGAGGTCCTGAATGCTATGCCGTATGGCGGTACGTAGAACGCGAGCAGCGATTTCTCATGATCAACTGCCGCGATTCTCGCTTGACAAATACAATTGTAGCACCATTGACAATCGTTGTCTGACTGTATACATTCGGGTTTACATCTGGCACGTTGACAGTACGGCTGACACACAACCAAAGACGCACGGCATAGACCTGGGAGACGTCCCAGGTCTTTTTGTATTTCCCAACAAGGAGCATGCCCGATGGACACTGTTCTGACAGAAGGCAAGAAACCGTTGTTCTCTCTTGGCCGAGTCGTCGCCACCCCCGGCGCACTGATTGCGCTGGAGGAGGCCGAACAGACGCCGCATGAATTCCTGGATCGCCATATCGTGGGCGACTGGGGCGTTGTGCCGGAGGAGGACAAGCAGTCGAATGACTGGTCGGTGGAGAACGGAGCTCGTATTCTCAGTTCTTACCTGACCGGCAAGCAGGTCAAGATTTGGATCATCACGGAGCACGACCGCTCTGTGACCACGTTATTGACGCCTATGGAGTACTGATGGAGGGAATCGATGGTCATAAAGACTGTGCCCGAGAAAACTGTGGGCAAGAAGACTGGGGCCACGACGATTGGAGGCAACAAGACTGAGGTCAAGCAACATCTCCGCAGTCAGTGGCAGCAGTTGGAAGCCCGTTTCCGGGTTCTGGAAGATCCCGCCACGTCCAACCTCATCGTTTCTCAGGGGGTGGATGTACTGGTGCAG
>CAVOQD010000037.1:0-718114 GCA_963698255.1 uncultured Chloroflexia bacterium
CGCACCTACGTTTTTACTGGAATATTTTTCTTAACCTTCAACAAGTCGGACCGACAAGAAGCATGATCTCGTAGACTGAAGGCTGTGCCGCAGATCCAAAGGAGACGTCAAATCGATGGAACGTACCGCCATTCCTGCCCTGACAACCGAAGAGATGATCGAAGTGGATCGCCTCATGATCGAGGAGTACCACATCGAACTGATCCAGATGATGGAGAACGCCGGGCGCAATCTGGCCTTGCTGGCCAAGCGAATGCTCGACGACGATATCACGGATCGCCCGATTGTGGTGTTGGCCGGTCGAGGCAACAACGGCGGCGGCGGACTGGCGGCGGCGCGGCATCTGCTCAACTGGGGCGCGTGGGTGCAGGTGATCACCGCCCACTCGCCTGACGAATATGCCGGCATTCCCCGCCATCAACTGTCCATCCTGCAGGCCATGGGCGCGCCGCTGGCCTGGGCCGAAGAGGGCTGGGAACTGCCGCCGTGCGACCTGGTCATCGACGCCGTCATCGGCTACGGGCTGCGTGGCGACCCGCGCGGCTCGGCCCGCGATCTGATCCAGCTTGCCAACAGTTCGCTGGCGCCGATCCTCAGCCTGGACGCGCCCAGCGGCATCGACACCGCGTCCGGCGCCGTCTTTGACCCGCACATCCGCGCCGCCGCCACCATGACGCTGGCCTTGCCCAAGCGCGGCTTTCTGCGCCCCGAGGCTCTTTCCGCCAGCGGCGATCTCTTCCTGGCCGATATCAGCGTGCCGCCGTCGCTCTACGAGCATCTTGACCTGGACGTGCCGCCCCTCTTTGCCCGCGACACAGTGGTCCCCGTTGACGTAGTGGATGGCGAAATGACCGTGATGTTGGAATGACCAAAGATGGAGAGCAGATGAGACAGACTGAGGATCTTGGATGATCCCCTTTGCAAATGAGATAATGTCGGCCGGCGGCTATCTGCTGTTGGCATTGGGGCTGGTCTGCTCGGTCATCCCGGTGATTCCGGGTCCGCTGATCATCTGGTTGGGCGCCTTTCTGTGGGCGGTGGGCGACAATTTTGAGACGGTCGGCTGGCCGCTGCTGATCTTGCTCGGCCTCATGGCGCTGACCGCCTGGGGTGCCGATCTCCTGTTCAGCACCGTCCTGAGCCGGCGTGCCGGGGCCAGTTGGAAGTCCATCGGCGGCGCAATTGCCGGCGGCATCGTGGGCGGCATCCTTCTGGGCGGATCACCGCCGATCCTCGGTTCGCTCTTCGGCGCCATCCTGGGCGGCATGGTCGGCATGTGGCTGGTCGAACTCTACGACAAGCGCAACCGCCGTGCCGCCGCTGCCGCGGTCCGCGCCTACCTGGCCAGCATGATCCTCGGCGCCGTCACCGAGTTCGGCATCGCGTTGGGGATGGTGGGGATTTTTGCGTGGGTGGTGGCTTGAAGGGACAACTGCTGCGTGCTGCTTGCTGCGTGAGGTCTCCGCTCAGACAGAACTGTCTCGATTGGCGACATTGAGGATTGACAAACGGTATCGACCCCCTCATGCTTATGCAAGCAGCAAGCAGCAAGGATCTGCCATGCGCGCAACTATCTTCGTCAACGGCATCATCGCCGACTATTCGAGCCTGGATCGCTGGCTGCGCGAGGACGACTATCTGATCTGTGCCGACGGCGGGGTGCGGCATTGTTTGGCCATGGGCCTTCGTCCGGCGGTCATCGTGGGCGATCTGGATAGCGCACCGCCGGCGGTGGTGGCTGAGATGGCGGCGAAAGGCGTCGCAATTGAGCGCCATCCGCCGGCCAAGGATCAGACCGATCTGGAACTGGCGATTGAGCGCGCCCTGCGCGACGGCGCCGATGAAATCCTCTTGCTTGGGGCGCTAGGCGGTCGCCTGGATCAGACGCTGGCCAACCTGTTGATCCTGGCCCAGCGAGCCTGGCCCGTTCCCATCCGCTTGGCCGAGGAGAATCAACTTGCCCAAGTGCTTCGAGCGGGGACAACCTTGACATTGGATGGTCAGACGGGCAGCACCGTGAGCATCGTTCCGTTGAGCCCCGCCGTGACCGGCATCACGTTCACCGGGCTCGTCTATCCGCTCGAAAACGCAACGTTGCGGCTAGGCAGCACGCGCGGCATCAGCAACGAGATCGCCTCGCCGCCGGTCACCATTCGAATTAGCAGTGGACAGCTACTGGTGATTCAGACGGTTTAGTCGGCATCTACAACGGGTTCTACCGGTCTGTTCATGCTTTCGAGTGCGGCATCAGCCTTGTTCGCATGGCTCTCTTCCCGGGCCAACAACAGGCTGAACATCAGCGCGGCCACAAAGCGCATAGACTTGGCCGGCACGAAACTGGCCGATCATGTCCGCATCGGCCACAAATCCATCCGTGAACAATCGAAGCAGGCTGTAGCCAAAGCCGGCCAGCCAGAGCGTGCGCAGCGGTCGCTCTGGACGGCGCGTCTGCCAGAGCAGGAACGTGAGCAGGGCGAATCCCAGCGCACGGTAGAGTCCCACGGGGTGGACTTGCTGGCCGTAGTAGGATACGGCCCAGGGCAGGTCGCTGGCCGTGCCGACGACTGCGCCGCTCAGAAAGAAGCCGACATTCAGGATCGCAGCGGCGGCTACCGCACCGACGCTGAAGGCCGCGGCTGTCGGCGTCGGATCCATGGCCTTGCGCATCAGAAAGAGATAGCCGACAATCAGTGCGGCAATCGCCCCCGGCAACAACACGTAGCCGCTGGGACGCAGGCTGAAGATGAGCAACGGCTGGCTGGCGTAGATGTCCCGGAACTGGATCACATTCCAGAGACGGGCTACAATCAGTCCGGCGGCCAGGCTCAGAAGCCCCGTGTTCCAAATGTCGTCACTGCTCAACCCCAATCGGTGGCCGAAGCGGGCGGCGATCTCCAGCCCGATCCAAAGGGCGATCAATGCGAAGAAAGGGCCTGTGGGCAATGAGAGTGGGCCGAACGGAAGCGTTGGGTACATTCAAACCTGCCTTGCAAAATTTCCGAAAATCTGTCTCAATAGTTTAACGCTGGTGGGCACAGACTCAAAAGCTGTAGCTGGAACGATTTTTCTCTGGACATCGGCATCTGACAACCGAAAGGACGAATCTAATGCGTGTATTGGTAACAGGCGGCGCGGGTTTTCTGGGCAGCCATCTGAGCGACCGCCTCATCGCCGAAGGTCACGATGTCATCGCCATGGACAACCTGATCACCGGATCGACCGACAACATCGCCCACCTGGCCGGCAATCCGCGTTTTCAGTTCATCAAGCATGATGTGACCAATTACATCTACATCAAAGGTGAACTGGACGCCATCCTGCACTTTGCCAGCCCGGCCAGCCCGGTCGACTACCTGGAGTTTCCCATCCAGACGCTCAAGGTCGGCAGCCTGGGCACCCACAACGCGCTGGGGCTGGCCTGGGCCAAGGGCGCGCGTTTTCTGCTGGCCAGCACCAGCGAAGTCTACGGCGATCCGCAGATCCACCCGCAGCCGGAGAGCTACTGGGGCCACGTCAACCCCATCGGCCCGCGCGGCGTCTACGACGAGGCCAAGCGCTTTGCCGAGGCCATGACCATGGCCTATCAGCGCAGCCACGGCGTCGAAACGCGCATCGTGCGCATCTTCAACACCTATGGCCCGCGCATGCGCATCAACGACGGGCGCGTCGTGCCCAACTTCATTCGCCAGGCCTTGCGCGGCGAATCATTGACCGTCTACGGCGAGGGCGATCAGACGCGCAGCTTCTGCTTCGTCAGCGATCTGGTCGACGGCATCTATCGCCTTCTGTTGAGCGATGAACCCGATCCGGTCAACATCGGCAATCCGTCGGAGATGACGATCCTGGACTTTGCCGAGACCATCAACGAGATCACCAACAACCCAGGCGGCATCCGCTATCGAGCCGCTGCCGGTCGACGATCCCAAGCAGCGTCAGCCCAATATCACCCGCGCCCGGACCATCCTGGACTGGGAACCGCGTGTGCCGCTGGCCGAGGGTATGGCGCAGACCATCGCCTACTTCGAACAGCAACTGGCGTCCACGGAATGAATGTGCCGTAGAACCGCAGATGTTCGCAGATAAACGCAGATGACAGTTTGAAGGAAAACGGACGATGAGTAAGACCCTGTTAATTGGACTCAGCGACGGCATGATCGATGCGAATACAGTGGCGCAAGTGCAAGATCTCGTGCCCGACATGGACATTGTGCGCACGCAGGACCGGGCCGAGATCGAGGCCATCCTGCCCGATGTCGAGATTGTGGTCGGTTCGCTGCCGTATGACCTGCTGGTCGACGCGACCTCATTGCGTTGGATTCAGCAGTGGGGAGCGGGCGCGGATTGGCTGCTGCGCCATCCTGAGGTAATCGACCTGGACTTCGTGTTGACCAGCGCTTCGGGCGTCCACGCCGTGCCCATCAGTGAACACATTTTCGCTTTCTTGCTCGCCGCAGCCCGGCGTTTTCCCCAGGCGGCCCGTGCCCAGCCCCGACGCATCTGGGTCTCCAACCAATGGCAGCGCCAGTCGCCGACCATCAGCGCCTGATCAGCAGTTCGACTTCGTCATCGGCAAGGATCGCGTCTTTGAGCTGGCGGGCAAGACCATGTTGCTGATCGGCGTCGGGGCCATCGGCGAGCGCACCGCAAAGATCGCCGCTGCCTTTGACATGCACGTCATCGGCATGCGGCGCAACGCCTCGCTGGCAGTGTCCGGCATCGAACGCATGGTTCGCCCGGACCAGTTGCTCGACGTGCTGCCCGAGGCCGATTTTGTGGTGATCACCGCGCCGTTGACGCCGGAGACCCGGCACATGATCGACAAACGAGCGTTCGACGCCATGAAGCCGACCGCCTACATCGTCAACATCGGCCGCGGCGCCACCATCGTCGAGCCCGATCTGATCGATGCGCTGCAGAACGGCAGCATCGCTGGGGCCGGTCTGGACGTTTTCGAGCAGGAGCCGCTGCCCGAGGATTCACCGCTCTGGGGCATGGAGAACGTCATCATCACCTCCCACTACTCCGGCCTGACGCCCGAGTACGACGCCCGTGCCATCGAGATCTTCCTCGATAATCTGAACCGATATCAAGCCGGCGAGCCGTTGCGAAATGTGATTGACAAGCGGCTTGGGTATTGACAGCAGGATGGGTCGGATCTAGATCGGTTGTTTGTGGAACCGCCATACTCCGGGTCAATACTCCGGGTAGCGAGACCCTTACGGTCGCCCGCAACTCGTCAAAAATTCGCACTTGATGTTTGGCGCAGAATTCTGTAAACTTCGTAAAGTGCGTAGTGTGCGAATTTGTTGGGAGTGAACCAATGACTGCAACCATCATCAGCAAGACCGATCTGGCACGACGGACCCGTGAGGTGGTCGATCAGGCCCGACGCGGTGATCCGATCATTGTCGAGAGCTATGGTCAGGAGCAGGTGGCCATTCTTGACGCCATCGACTATCGCTGCCTTCAGGCGCTGGCTACGGTTCGCCTACATGCGTCGCTGCCGGATTCAACTGACGACCCCGGGTTAATGCCCGCTGGATTGACGGTCAGCGATGTCGAGCAAGCGCAATCGTTGGCGGACGGCGATGTTCAGGCAGCTTGGAATCTTGTCATTGCCGCCTATGTCAACGGGGCCATCAGCCTGGGGCGAGCCGCTGAGCTATTGCACCTTTCCCGTTTCGAATTGCAATATCGACTCAACCGACTGGGGCAACCATTGAGGATTGGAGCGGTCGATATCGATGAGGCATTGAGCGAAGCTGCCGCACTGCGCTGATTTGGTCCAAGAGTTTGACCTGGCACCTGAATTGAGGAAAGCATCATGTCCCTCGCGATGCTGGACACAACCGTCCTGAGCAATTTCTCTCACGTACAGCGACCTGAGTTTGTTGCGCAAGTGCCTAATGCTACGGCTGCTACGACCCCGGCAGTTCTTCACGAATTGCAGGTTGGCGAAGCATTATCTTTTGTGCCGACATGTGACTGGCGTTGGTTGCCAATATTGACACCCACGGCCAGCGAGCAGCCTCTCGCTACGGAGTTGAGACATCAACTCGACGTGGACAAGGCCGAATGCTTGACTGTCGCATTAATGCGTGGATATCACTTTCTCACGGATGATCGCACCGCCAGGCAAGTGGCACGACATCGTGGCGTCGTAGTCTCAGGTACACTGGGCCTGCTGATTAAAGCAGTCAACGATCAGGTCTTGACGATTCATGATGCCGACAAGCTGTTGTCCATGATGATTGTCAACGGCTATCGTTCCCCCGTGAAGACGTTGCTGACACTTATCAGTGACTGATTCGAGGCCCAGCCGGGTTGCTCATACAGCGGAATAGTGTATGTTCACCTCCCTCGCTTCTGGATTCCCAACCCCGGATCGGGTACAATACGCAACCGACTGTAGTCCATCGGTGCGTATCAGTTTTTTATCTGCGTCTATCTGTGGCGAATTCTTTTCCATCGCGCAGAGGCGTCTATCAACAGGAAATCCATGAACCTCGATCACATTCGCAACATATCGATTATCGCCCACATCGACCACGGCAAGAGCACGCTGGCCGATCGTCTGCTCCAGCAGACCGGCACGGTGACCGACCGGGAGATGAAGGAGCAGTTGCTCGACTCCATGGATCTGGAGCGCGAGAAGGGCGTCACGATCAAGGCCAGCGCCGTGCGTATGATCCACACCCACGAAGGCGCCCAATATGAGATCAACCTGATCGATACGCCGGGCCATGTCGACTTCTCGTACGAAGTCAGCCGGGCCTTGCAGGCCTGCGAGGGCGCGGTGCTGGTGGTCGACGCCTCCCAGGGCATCCAGGCCCAGACCATGGCCCATCTCTTCGCCGCGCTGGAGCAGGATCTGACCATCGTGCCGGTCATCAACAAGATCGACCTGCCCGCGGCCATGCCCGACGACGTGGCCCAGGAGATTGAGGATCTGCTGGGCGTGCCGGCCGAGGATATCCCGCGCATCAGCGCCAAGGGCGGCATGAACGTGCTTGAGGTGCTGACGCATGTCATCGAACAGGTGCCGCCGCCGACGGGCGATCTGAACGCTCCCCTGCGCGCATTGGTCTTCGACTGTCACTACGACGCCTACAAGGGCGTGATCGCCTACGTGCGCGTGGTGGATGGCGAACTCACCAGTTCGACGACGTTGCGTGCCATGATCACAGAAAAGACGATTGAACCGCTGGAGATCGGCGTGCTCACGCCGTCCATGCTGCCGACCAAGCGATTGAGCGCCGGTGAGGTCGGCTACATCGCCACCGGTCTCAAGATGTTGCAGGATCTGGACGTGGGCGACACCATCACGACGTCGGTTAACCGGGCCACCGAACGTCTGCCGGGCTATCAGCCCCTCAAATCCATGGTCTTCGCCGGTCTCTACCCGTCCAGCCCCGACGACTACACCGATCTGCGCGATGCACTGGAGAAGCTGCAACTCAACGACGCCGCGTTGGAGTATTCGCCGGAGACCAGCCAGGCCCTCGGTTTTGGTTTCCGACTGGGCTTCCTGGGCCTCTTTCACATGGAGATTGTCCAGGAGCGGCTCGAACGCGAATATGACATGGACATCATCTTCACCGCGCCTTCGGTGGAATACCGGGTCAACCGCACCGACGGGTCCGTGCTGCTGATCGACAGTCCGGCAGCCTTGCCCGAGCCCACAAC
This sequence comes from uncultured Chloroflexia bacterium, assembly GCA_963698255.1. GTDB lineage: Bacteria > Chloroflexota > Anaerolineae > Caldilineales > Caldilineaceae > JAWKOK01. The sequence goes on from CAVOQD010000037.1 coordinate 7,687, forward strand.
CATCGAGAGCATCGAGGAGCCGTGGTGTGATCTGCACCTGTTTGCGCCGGCCGAGTACATCGGCACCATCATGGATCTGGTGACCAAACGGCGCGGCGAACTGCGCAACCAGACTTGGCTGGACGCCAAGCGCGTCGAGATCTCCTGTGCCATCCCGCTCTCAGAGATCATCGTCGATTTTTACAACGACCTCAAGGCGCGCACGAAAGGCTATGCCAGCATGGACTATACGCTGGACGAGTATCGGGTCTCGGATATGGTGAAGCTGGATGTGCTGGTCAATGAGCAGCCGGTGGACGCATTGAGCATCATCGTCCATCGGGATGACGCCTATCACAAGGGACAGCGCCTGGTCAGCAAGATGAAGGATATCATCCCGCGCCAGATGTTCACCGTGCCCATTCAGGCCGCGGTCGGCAACAAGGTGATCAGCCGGGCCAACGTCAAGGCCATGCGCAAGGATGTGCTTGCCAAATGCTATGGCGGCGACGTCTCGCGCAAGCGCAAGCTGCTGGAGAAACAGAAAGCCGGCAAGAAGCGCATGAAGATGGTCGGCTCAGTCGAGATTCCGCAGGAAGCCTTCATGTCGGTGTTGAGCTTGGAGGACGATTAGTCGTTTCACCGGCAGACGTGCAAAGACGGCCAACGGATAGAACGCGGATCTTGCGGAAAATCGGATACCCGCTGATCGTTTTCAGATGAAGATCAGCGAGGAATCGCCAAATTCGTAAAATCTGCGTTCTATTGTGATTACTTCAGCAGCCGGCACCGAGACGGAACAATGAACACAGATCAAACGTCGCCAAACCGCATTGAATACCCGAACGCCCACACGCTGATCCACCGTTATGGTCTCGGCCCCAAGCGCTCACTCGGCCAGAACTTCCTGGCCGACGACCGCTATCTGGCCGATGTGATCCAAGCCGCCGACCTTCAGCCCGACGATACTGTGCTGGAGATCGGCCCCGGCCTCGGCGTGTTGACGCATCAACTGGCCCAGCGAGTGCAGCGCGTGGTCGCGGTCGAACTGGACGATCAGTTGGTCGTCATCCTCGGCGACCAATTCGCTGAGCAATCCAATGTCGAGATCGTCCACGGCGACATCCTGGAGTCCGATCCCGTCGAGCTGACCAAATTCCCCATTCACAATTCACAATTCACAATTCACAATTACAAAGTCGTCGCCAACCTGCCCTACTACATCACCAGTCCTGTGCTCCGTCATCTGCTGGAGGCATCCCAATCACCGTCCCTGGCCGTTGTTATGGTGCAGAAGGAAGTGGCCGAGCGCATCTGCGCCATGCCGGGACAGATGTCGATTTTGGCGGTAAGCGTCCAGTTCTACGCATCGCCTTCGCTTGTCTGCCACGTGCCGGCCGATGCCTTCTATCCTCAGCCCAAAGTCGACAGTGCCGTCTTGCGTCTAGATGTGCTCCCCGAGCCTGCCGTGCCGGATGTCGAACCGGCGCACTTCTTTCAGATCGTGCGCGCCGGATTCGGCCAGAAACGCAAGCAACTCCTCAACAGCCTGAGCGCCGGACTGCGCCTTCCTAAGGATCAGGTCAGCGTAGCGTGTGAATCCGCCGGCATTGACCCGCGCCGCCGGGCCCAGACCCTCTCCATGGACGAGTGGGGACGACTCTGCCACGCCCTCCCCGAATGACCACATTCCGGCGTTGCGGCCGGCAATTCCTCGTTGCCGTCGATCATTTGTGATGGACTGTCGGCTGTGGAATAATGGATTGCATGCGGATGACAGGATCTGACAACATCTTTCTATGAGCGTAGCCATCGTGAGCGGCACAGACAATCCATTGAGCGAGCGCGAACGGGATGTCGCGCAGTGGTTGGCCATCGGCGCCACCAACACCGAGATCGCGCGCGAACTGACCATCAGCCCCCACACCGTCAAGGTTCACGTTCGCAACATCTTTGAAAAACTCAATGTCAACAGCCGCACCGAAGCTTCGATGGTACTGATTCAACACGGTTGGATCACCATCCCCGGCCTTGCGCCAATCGGCGAGGCGCAGAACCCGCCGCCGTCCGATCCGGAGCCGTTGGCCGATTTGGAATCGGAGCCGGTGCTGTGGCAACGCATCTATCTGGCCGCAGCAATTGTGATACTGATCGGGATCGTTTGGCTGCCCAACTGGCTGAGCCGGCCGCAGGCACGCGGCAGATCTACTCTCAAATATAGGCACGGCGTCCCTTGGCCAGCCTGTCGTCACATTGGAGCCGCGCTGGGAGTCGCGTACGCCGCTGACCCAGCCGCGCAGCCGCATGGCCGTTGTACTTGACGGCGATTCGATCGTCTCCATCGGCGGTGAGGGCGAGGATGGGGCGCTGGCCACCGTTGCCGCCTACAACCTGCGCTTCAACGAATGGACTTCCCTTGCCGACCTGCCGGAACCGCTGGCCAACTCGGCGGCGGCGATTCTGGATGAGACCATCTACGTCGCCGGCGGCAGCCGAACGGAAGCCGGCGCCGATGTCATCAGCGATCGGTTTCGGCGCTATAATGCAGAATCCAACAAGTGGGAACCGCTCTTTGCGCTGCCAATCGGATTGGCCGGCAGCGCGCTGGTGACGATCGATGAGACGCTCTATTTGATAGGCGGTTGGGATGGCCAGCGCATGCGCGATGAGATCTGGCGCCTGGATCTGGACGAGAGCGGCGACAAGCCGGCAGGGACGTGGGAGTTTATCACCCGCCTGGAGAGTCCGCGGGCATTCTTCGGCGCCACGGCCGTGGACGACGAGTTGTACGTGGTCGGCGGCTACGATGGGCAGCAAGAATTGAGCGACGCTACCCGTTACAATCTGGCGGAAGGGACCAAACAATCATTGCCGCCGCTGGCAACGCCGCGCGGCGGCATCAGTCTGGTCTACGACGATCTGGCGCTCTACGCCCTCGGCGGCGGATGGACCTACCCCATGGACAACCACGAGCGTTTCGACCCGTCGACCAACGTCTGGAGCAGTTTCCCCTCGCCCATTCAAGGGGAATGGCGTCACCTAGGCGCAGTCAGCAAAGATGGCCGACTCAATCTTCTAGGCGGTTGGAGCGGTGACTACATTGACTCACACCTGCAGTATCAGAGCACGTTTCGGGCGTTGCTGCCGGTGATTACGAAGTGAGAACTGATGATGCTTGCTACGTGCTGCGTGAAAATTGGGTAGACATACACCCGATTTCATCGGCGACAGAATCGCTGGAGCCCGTGGCACCAATCAATGTAGCGATCCTCTAGCGAGAATTCACGCAGCAAGCAGCACGCAGTAGCCCCTACCTCCCCGCCAACTGATAGATCTTCTCCCGCGTCTCGCGCCATGAAATTTTGCTCAACCCCATCTTTTGCCGGAGCTGTTCTTCAGGCATCCCCAGCTTGAAGTCGCGTACGGCGCAGGTCCAGCGCAGGGTCTCAAAGCCGACTTGAAGACGTCTGATGTTGGCGCGTTCTCCGACCTCTTCCAGCACATATTCCAGGTTGCGCGGCGTGCAGTCAAAGAGATGATTTTCGGGCTGATACTGTTCAAGGTATTGGTTCAACGCAGGTACGAAGCCGGCGTTGAGCACAATGGTCCGGTTCTTGTGGGCGTTGCGTTCTTCGGGATAGCGGATGCTGACTTCGGGCGACTGAGGCCGCTCTACGTTGATATCGGTCACCAGCAAACGCGCGCACTCGGCTTTTTTCATGCCGGTCTGCAACAGCAATGAGGTCAATACATAGGGCCGTGCATCCGCGCGGTCGCGGCTCATGAGGTAGTCCTGCGCAGCCCGCATGAGCCGGCTTGATTCATCATAGGTCAGAATATTGGGCAGCGGCGTGCGTGCGACCTGCTGCACAATCGGCTCTGCCGGATCGGTGCCGAGTACGCCGATTCCATGGATCCAGCCAAAAAAGACCTTGAGTGTTGTGATACGCCGAGCCAATGTCTTGGCACTGCACGGCTTGCCCCGTTCCGTCTGAAGCCAGATTAGGTATTCTTCCAGATGCTCTGTGCGGATCTGATAGAGCGGCGTGTCTGCGCCGAGAAAACCGACCGTGATCTTGAGATCATTGCGAAAAGCGCGGATCGTGTTCTCGCTGAAACCCTTGCGCAACATGAACTCGTCAAATGCCGTCCCAGCCTCATCGAGCCGGCTGTCGGCACGCAACGGCGGCGCCAGGGCGATATCCTCAACATCCGTGCGGGCAGTGTCCACCACAGCCGCGTCGACTTCAATCAGATCCGTCTCGGTCGTTTCAGTCTGGCCGGCGGCGTTGACCGAGATAACGGGTTCCGAACTGGATGATTCCATGGGATCTCCTCACGCTGTGAACTCAATGTTTTCATCAATGTGTTTGCACAACAACTTCGCATAGATGTACAGATGAGTATATGATGATGCGGTAGCCTTGTCAAGCGTGAAACGAATGAGACCGCCGGTCTATGCCACGAACAGACTGAGAATGCTGCGCCCTAGAATCAATTGAATCGCCGTGAGTACGAGTAGGGTATAGATGACAACGTTGAACCATTTTTCGCTGAAGTGTCGATTGAGATAGATCCCCAGACGCACGCCGACGTAGATAAGCGGCGCCAAAATCAGAATCGTCAAGAGATTGCTCATGCGTAACAGCCCGAGGATGCTATATGGAATCAGCTTGACCAGATTGATGACCATAAAAGCGATGACCGTAGTACCGACAAAGATGTTGCGCGGCAGCTTCTGGGGCAGCAGATAGATGACGACTGGCGGCCCGCCGGCATGGGCCAGTGTGGATGTGAAGCCGGCGATGCCCCCCAGCGTCACGCCGACCGGCCCCGGAAACCTGCGTCCTTCAATGGCGCCGAAGATCGCCGTACGCCCGATCTGGAAGGCGACGAAGACCAGGGCCAGAAGACCGATGCCGATCTGTAGAACGCGCTCGTTGTCGCTGAAATAGCCGAAGAAGAAGGCGCCGATCGCGATGCCGACAAGCGCACCGGGAATCAGGATTTTCAAACTCTTGCCGTCGAATTCACGTCGATAGTGGCGAACCGTGAAAATGTCGGCGATGATCAGTAGCGGCAGCAGCAGGGCTGCGGCATCGGTGACCGGAATCGTCAGCGCGATGAGCGGTGTCGCCAGCAGGCCGGGACCGCCGCCGAAACCGGCTTTGGCGATACCGACGAGAATCACAGCAATCGATGCCGCGATCCAAAATTCAGGCGGATAGTCGGGAAGTGCCACGATGGCTCTCTTTCTAAAGAGGGTAGGGGGAATGGAAATTGGTGATCAGGGAAATGGATTCGTCGAAATGTTCTGCGATCCGATAGCTCCCCAGGGCTTGCAGACACAACAAACGGGGAACCAGTTGGTTCCCCGTTTGAATCAGTCTAGCAGGCTGTCGGAGAGAAAGCCCATAGGACGCGGATGACGCTGATCTGACTGATTTCCGCGAATAAAGCGAGAGAAATTTGCCTTTATCCGCCAAGATCCGCGTGATCCGCGTCCCATTTTCTGTCACTCCGATAGCCTGCTAGGGTCAGAATAGGCGGGACGATCTTTCCGCCCACTCATTCGTTCGCCTTAGAAGAGCAGGCCGCTGCCGAAGGTGGCAGCGAAGACCAGGCTGACGATGCTCATCAGCTTGATCAGGATGTTGAGCGACGGGCCACTGGTATCCTTGAACGGATCGCCAACGGTGTCGCCGATGACGGCGGCCTTGTGAGCGTCCGATCCCTTGCCGCCCAGCTCGCCGGTCTCGATCCATTTCTTGGCATTGTCCCAGGCGCCGCCTGAATTGGCCATCATAACGGCCAACAGGAAGCCTGCAGCAATGGCGCCGATCAACATGCCGGCCAGCGCTTCCGCGCCCAGGATGTAGCCCACGGCCAGAGGAACCAGGATGGCAAGCGCGCCTGGCATGATCATCTCGCGCAGGGCGCTCTGAGTGCTGATGGCGACACAGGTCTTGTAATCTGGCTTGCCGGTGCCTTCCATGAGGCCGGGAATCTCTTTGAACTGTCGGCGTACTTCAAGCACGATGGCGAAGGCGGCCTTGCCGACGGCGGTCATGGTCAGCGCAGCAAAGAGGAAGGGCAACATGGCTCCGATTAGGAGACCGGGCAGCATGGCCGGATCGGTCATGATGTCCAGATTGAAACCAGGATTGTCGATCTTGACGGTCTCGACGTAGGCGGCCATCAGGGCCAACGCGGTCAAGACGGCCGAACCGATGGCGAAACCCTTGCCGGTGGCGGCAGTGGTGTTGCCCAGGCTGTCCAGTGCATCTGTGCGGTCGCGGACCTCATCGGGCAGGTCGCTCATCTCGGCAATGCCGCCGGCGTTGTCAGCGACCGGGCCGTAGGCATCGGTGGCCAGCGTCACGCCCAGCGTGCTCAACATGCCGACGGCTGACAGCGCAACCGCGTAGAGGCCGACTGTCGAGTTTTCGGCGATGGCAATGTTGCCGAGCCAGATGCTGAGCAGAATGGCGACGGCGACGATCAGCACCGGCGCCACCGTGCTCTCCATACCCACAGCCAGACCGCGGATGATCAGCGTTGCCGGGCCGGTTTCGGATGCTGCGGCAATACTCTGGGTCGGCTTGGAGGTATACGAGGTGTAATATTCGGTGAAGAAGGCGATACCGTTGCCCGCTATCAGACCGATCAGGATGATCACCCAGAAGAGGAAACTGACGCCGCTGGCGAAGATCATAATGGCGGCCAGCACCAGCACGATGCCGGAGGCGCCCCAGGTGGCCAGTGCGCAAGGTCTTGAGCAGATCTTCGACGCTGGCTCCGTCCTCGGTCTTGACCAGGAAGGTGCCGATCAGCGAAGCGATGATGCCGACGGCTGCGATCAGAAAGGGCAGGCCGATGAAGGCCAGTGATTCTTCCGCAGTGGCCATCATGACGGCGCCCAGTGTCGCAGCAGCCACGATGGAGCCGCTGTAGCTCTCGAAGAGGTCAGCGCCCATACCGGCGACGTCGCCTACGTTGTCGCCCACGTTGTCGGCGATGACCGCCGGGTTGCGCGGGTCGTCTTCGGGAATGCCTTGCTCGACTTTGCCGACCAGGTCAGCGCCCACATCGGCAGCCTTGGTGTAGATGCCGCCGCCCACACGGGCGAAGAGGGCGATGCTGGAGGCGCCGAAGCCGAAGGCAGTCAGATACTGAATGGTGGTCGTTGCATCAACGCCCATACCGGTGTTGAAGATCAGATAGAGGGTTGTGAGGCCGATGATGCTGAACGAGACCACAGCCATGCCCATAATCGAACCGCTGGAGAAGGCGACTCTCAGGCCGTCGTTCAGGCTCTTGCTGGCGCCCCACGCAGTACGAACGTTGGCGCGAACCGCCACGTACATGCCGAGATAGCCTGCCGCTGCCGAGGCCAGGGCGCCGACTACGAATGCAACCGCTGACTGCCATTCGAGGAAGATCGCAAGAACGATGGCGACGACAACCACAAAGACAGACAGGTACATGTATTCACGATTGAGAAATGCTGCCGCGCCTTCCTGAATGGCCGCAGCAATCTCCTGCATTTTTTCATTGCCGGGGTCTTTGGAGAGCACGTTTCGGAACTGCCAGATGATGTACACAATGCCAACAAGGCCTGCAAGCAAGGCTACTACAATTGCCGGATTCAAGGTGATCCTCCCTTTTCAAAATAGTGCGTGAAAATTGGTCGAAATCTTCGTAGACAATAAAAAGCCTCTGCGGGAAGCGTCGGCCCACAGAGACTAAAATATCCGTTTGGATGAGCTATCCACAATGCCAAATTGCATGTCGTCGGAAAACCTGTCGTTGCCGACCCGGTAGGCGCGAGGCGAAACGCCTGTCGTTCCTGCAAAGCCATCATTATTTCGAGAACAGTAGAAGTACGTAACCAACTGTTAGCGTTTTCGTCGAAATTGCGCTAACTTTCACAAATGAATTGCTTCTGTATTGTAATTTGATACCGAAATGTAAGTCAAATTCCCAAAGCGCGGAACCCTTAGTGTTCTAATAACAGTATGGCAATGGGGTGAGGAGCAGCTGATCGCTATGGAAACAGACTGCAACGCAAACGATCGGAACGACAAGGCCTTCGCCATCTACATGGACCATTCGGCGACAACGCCGGTCCGGCCCGAGGTGATGGAGGCGATGCTGCCCTATTTCTCGCAACTGTACGGCAATCCGTCCAGCATCCATGGCGTGGGGCGCAAGGCCGGCGTGGCCCTTGCCACGGCCAGGCGCACCATCGCCGCCCTCATCGGCGCCAAGGCCAATCGAGATCGTCTTCACCGGCTGCGGCAGCGAGAGCGACAATGCTGCCGTGCGCGGGCTTGCGCTTGCCCGGCGCCAGGCGACCGGCGCCAACCGCATCATCACCACGCCCATCGAGCACAAGGCCGTGCTCTACACGGCCGAAGATCTGCGCGATCATTTCGGCTTCGAGTTGACGATTGTGCCGGTGGACGGCGAGGGCTTGATCGACATGGCCGCGTTTGAGGCGGCGCTGGGCGACGGCGCCGACGTGGCCGTTGTCAGCGTCATGTTGGCCAACAACGAAGTGGGCACGATCGAACCGGTGTCCGAAATCGCAGCGCTTTGCCGATCTCGCGGCGTGCCGATCCATACGGATGCCGTGCAGGCCGCCGGTCGGCTATCGCTCAACGTCGATGAACTCAACGTCGATGCACTGAGCACCAGCGCACACAAGTTCTACGGCCCCAAGGGCGTCGGCTTTCTCTATCTGCGCTCCGGCACGCCTTTTCTGCCCTATCTGACCGGCGGCAGCCACGAGGGCGGCAACCGCGCCGGCACTGAGAACGTGCCGCTGATCGTGGGCATGGCGACCGCGTTCGAATTGGCGGAGAGTGAGCGGGAGGCGGAGAATTTGCGCATACAAGTGCTGCGAGACCGACTGATCGGCGGCATTCTCGAAGCGATTGATGGCGCTGAACTGACCGGTTCACGAGACCAGCGACTCTCGCACCATACCAGCTTCATTATTCGGGGCGTGGAGGCCGAGGGGATTCTGATTGCGCTCGATTTGGCCGGCGTGGCCGCCAGCAGCGGCAGCGCCTGCTCCAGCGCATCCCAGCGGCCCAGCCACGTGCTGGAGGCCATGGGCATTCCGGCTGTCGATGCCGCCGGCGGCCTGCGTCTCAGTCTGGGACGCAGCAACAGTCCCAAGGACGTCGACTATGTACTCGATCAATTGCCGCGCATTGTCGAACGAATTCGGGGAGCGTGGGAATAAGCGTATTGTACCTCGACATTTATGTCGTAGGGTCTACGCCAGGCCATCCGCTACCGGATAGCGGCCTACGACATAAATGTCGAGGTACAACAGGGGGCAGTCACCCATCAATCAGCCTCCATTTCGGCCGTCCAGGCGTCGGCAATCAGCCGGAAGACATCTGCCTCGGTGATGATACCCACGACCTGCAAACGGTCGGGATCATCCGCCGCAGGGACGACCACGGGCACGCCGCCGATCCGTTCGTCCAGAAATAGCTGCGCCAGTTGCCCCACCGTTGCGTCCGGGCCGATGGTCGCCACCTCGTTCGTCATGATGTCGGCGACAGCCAGCCACTCCTGGTCAACATCGGGATCATAGGCGCTGAGTACGCTATCGGCGGTCTCCGCTTCAAGCACGTCGCTGTCGGTGATGATGCCCACCAAGCCATCGTCGGCCATGGTGTCGACGACGGGCAAGCGACGAATGCCGTGCTCCTCCATCAACCGTGCTGCGTCCACCACCAATTCTTCCGGCCCGATGGTGATGACCGACGTCTGCATGACCTCTCTAACCAATAGCCGGTGCATCTTCTCCCCCTTGGAAACATTGCTTCGACCGATGAACGATATGGATTGAGGAATCCAGTACCGAACGGCGCAGAGAGCTTGGATCGGAACCAACCAAGTGTGAAGAATTTGCTTAATTATACCACATATTCGGGTCAAAACGACGCAATAATGGGTGAAAACCCGGCCATTGCCACGCATAGACATTTCCAGCAGCCTGTCGGAGAGAAGGCCAATAGACCGCGGATTAGGCGGATTTGGCTGATAAATGCCGATAAAATCAGAAAAATCAGGCTGTTTCCGCCTAATCCGCTGCATCCGCGGTCTATTTCTTGGTCACTCCGACAAACTGCTAGGTTCGGCACCAATACTACAACGAGATCGCAGATGCCTACCGCCGATACCCCAGCTCGGCCCCGCCGCTGACCGGCATGATGGCCCCGGTCACAAAGCGCGCCTTGTCCGAGACTAGAAATGCGGCGACATCGGCGATGACATCACCCTCGGGGCAGTATCCCAACGGGTGAATCTCGTTGAGATAGTGCTCGATGCCCGCCATGCCGGCCTGCTGCTGTGACCACTGGCGCAACAGCGGCGTCCAGACACCGGCCGGGCAGATGGCGTTGACGCGGATGCCCAGCGGCGCGTAGTCCAGCGCCATGGCCTTGGTCAGCGAGATCATGGCGCCCTTGGTCGACACATAGGCCGCATGATTGGCCTGGCCGATCTGGCCGACCAGGCTGGCCGTGTTGAGAATGTTGCCCTGGCCGGCCTTGAGCGCGTCGAAGGCGAAGCGTGTCGTCAGATAGACGCTCTTGAGGTTGACGCGATGCAGCGCGTCCCACTCGTCTTCGCTGGTCTCGTGCAGCGGCTTGGACGGGTTGGAGATGCCGGCGTTGTTGTGGACCACGTCCAGCCGCCCGTAGTGATTCAGCGCCGCCTTGATGGCAGCCTCGACTGACTCGCTCTCACCGACATCGCAGTGCAACGCCAGGGCATCGCCGGGCAGTTGCGCTGCGCTCTGCTCCGCCTTTTCCACGCTGATGTCGGCGATGGCAACCTTCGCCCCTTCATCGGCATAAGCCTTGGCGCACTCCAGCCCGATCCCCTGCCCGCCGCCGGTGATGAAAACGACCTTGTCCTGCAACAACTTACTGGTCATGTGAACTCCTTAACCTAGCCACAGATGAACGCAGATTTTCACGGATGGGGCACATATATGCAAGGGCAATACAGAACCCTCCCAGATTATTTCTGTGAATATCTAAGCCCATCTGCGTTTATCTGTGGCAAAATTTTTCCTCACCGGCCATTGAACTCATCGACCGCATCAAACATCGCGATCACATTCTCCGGCGGCACATCGGGCATGATGTTGTGGATCGTGTTGAAGACGAAGCCGCCGCCCGGCGCCAGCGCGGCCATGCTGCGCAGCACATCGGCCCGGACGTCGGCCGGCGTGCCCTGGTTGAGGATGTGCCGCGTGTCCGCGCCGCCGCCCCAGAAGACGACATCAGCGCCGAACTCCCGCTTCAGCCGCTCCGGCTCCATGTCCTTGACGTTGGTCTGGACCGGATTGATGATCTCGAACCCGGCATCGATCAGGTCGGGCAGCAGCCTGTAGATGGATCCGCACGAGTGCAGGAAGGTGTGGGCCGAGCTGTTGGCCTTCACATAGTCGCACAGGATCGTGTGGCGCGGTTTGAAGAGTTGCCGGTAGGTCTTGGGCGCCATGAAGGGGCCGGTGTCAGTGCCCAGGTCGTCGCCGAAGCGAATGATGTCCACCACGTCGCCGACCGCGTTGCAGACATTCTCCAGCGTACGCAAATGGATGGTCCATCAGCGCGTCCAGCAACCGCTCGACTTCATCGGGCTGGAGGATCAGATCCATGAGGAAGTTGTCCAGCCGGCGCAGGAAGGTGCCCCACTCGAACAGATTGCAGCCGACCACGACCATCAGCGCCTTGTCGGTGTTTTCGCGTAGGTAGATCGCTTTCGTCCTCAGTTGCTCCCAGAAATCGGCCTCACCGGCGTGGTCCCACGGGCTGTGCGCCAGCCCGGCCCAGTGGATCTTGGCCATCATACGCGGCAGGTCGGCATAGTCATCCGGATAGCCGTCGAGGTAGGGGAAGCAGGTCTGATCGAAGAAGGAGGCCTTGAGCGGCATGGTGGCGATGCGGTCGCCGTCGTGGTCGAAGACATCCCACGAGCCGTCGGGCTGCTCGACCGGGCGGAACGAGGCCGGGAACTGGACCGGTTGACCCGTCGGCAGCGTGATGTCGTACCAATCGTCGTCGCTGGTGTTGAAAGCGCGGCCGATGTCGATGATGTCGACGCCGAAGCGCTCCAGTATGTCGTCCTCGGGCTGGGCCAACTGCTGCACCACATCGTAGACACGCGTGTGGCCACTGGTGATGCCGAGATGTCGCTTGAGGTTGTAGTAGCCGATGGCCGAGATGCCGGAACTGGGCGTGGCGCCCAGATCGACCGGCACGCGGTCCGGTTCCTGGTGAGCGATGGTGGCAAGCACGCGCTCACGGGAGGTCATGGTGGTGTGATGAGGCATGGTTGGCTTGACTCCTAACCTGGCATTTCTATGGGATTGATCGGCTTTGGTTCCCGAGATTTGGCAATTCAGGGATTGAGAGATTGAAGGCCGACCAAGAATCTCCCGAATCTCCGGCCAAAGGCCGGAATCTCTCAATTTCAGAAAAAGCGATCTCACAGAGAATTGGAGCTAATCGTGATGAAACACCTCTTCCAGCGTCATCCACCAGTCGCCCTCGGCGCGGTCTGGATAGGGCACCTGCATGGGGCCGCAGACGTCCCACCACTCCTGGGTTTTGGGATCGGCCCCCATCTTGGCCATGTCGCCTTTGAAGTCATCGCCGACATACTCGAAATAGGCGAAGAGCGTGTCGTCGTTGAGCACAAAAATGCTGTAGTTGCGGATGTTGCAGTCGTCGATGGTGGCCAGCACCTCGGGCCACACATTGGCATGCAGCGCCGTGTACTCGGCCAACTTCTCCGGCTTGACCCCGATCACCTGCCCAAATCGTCGCATCATTCGTCCCCGTTTCTTGGAAGTTCTGTGGAGCGGTGAAAGGATGGGACGCGGATAATTCGGATAGAGCGGATCTGCACGGATTTTTTGCTTTTGATCCGTGGGAATCCGTAAGTCCACTGCAAGAACAGAATTTAACCACGGATTTCACCGATTACATGGATTTTCCCAGTATGAAACCCGTGTAATTCGTGGTTTTTGCAGCAGACTCATCCGCCAAATCTTCGTTATCAGCGTCCTATCCTTGCTTCTCTCGCCAGGCCGCGTATTCGGCCAGCGTCTGCTCATTCGGCGGATAGACGCCCTGGATGCTTGCGCCTTGCGCCACCTTCATCTGGAAGAACTCCTCACGGCGTTCTTGCTCATAGGCGTCTGCCGCCACTTCCTCGGCTACCTGCGCGGGGATGGCCACGACACCTTCGCCGTCACCGACCATCACGTCGCCGGGCAGGACGAGCACACCGGCGCAGCCGATGGGCACGTTCATCTCCAGCGGATGATGGATGAGGAACGACATGGTGGCGTGGGGCGCGCGGATGTATGTGGGCAGGCCCAGTTCCTTGAAGCCGGGCGTATCACGGAGGGCGCCGTCGGTCACCAGCCCGGCCGCACCGCGCATCTTGATGCGCGTGCCCAGAATGTGGCCGAACGAAGCCGCTCGGATGTCGCCGCGCGCATCAATCACCATCACCTGATCCTTGTCGATGGCCTCGACCGCGATGCGCTGCACGTTCTGAGTGTTGTCATACATGGTGTCGGCGAAATCTTCTCGAGCGGGCACAAAACGCAACGTGAAGGCGTAGCCGACCATACGGCTGTTCGGGTCGAGCGGACTCAACCCCTGCAAAAAGGTGTTCTTGAAGCCCCGGTTGAGCAACTGGGTTGTGAGGGTTGCCGTCGAGACGGTACGCAGCTTTTCGAATGCCTCCGCGCTCAATGTAGTTGCCGGTCTTTCTTCTAATGTCATTTGGTTGCTACTCCGTTGGATATGTTCGATTTCCCCCTCGATCTGCATCTTGTCCGGCGCTGTCATCGGGCGTCAGGTATCACAAATCGGGGCAATCTATTGTTGAAGTCACTATCTTGGGATTGGGTTGGCTGTAAAATCGATCTATTCATCACAGTAGCGCAGTCATGAAGGGATGTCAAGGAGATTTTCGGCGAAATTTGATTGTTTCTGAATGACTCTGATTGAGATAAACTCAGACAATCGAAAGCCATATTCAGTAGTTCACAATTTTGTGAAAAACGAGATTCCTTCGATTGCACTCAGGACATGCCTTCGCTGGCCCTTTGCCGGAGCGGCGCGCTCAAAACTGCCCGCTCAGAATGACAAATCGTGAACTTGATATGTTTCATCTGGACGCTGCGACTCACTGCGGCACAACAGGAAGGTTTTTGAACATGCAAAACGACGTTGACGTAATCGTGATCGGCTCGGGCGCCGGCGGGTTGACCGCTGCCGTGGCCCTGGCCCAGGCCGGCAAGCAGGTGCTGGTCTGCGAACAACATGAAGTGCCCGGCGGCTGGACCCACTCCTTCACGCTTCAGGGTTACCGCTTCAGCCCCGGCGTCCATTATATCGGCGACCTGCAGCCGGGCGGCGGGCTGCGCGGCATCTACGAAGGCTTGGGCGTCTCCGAAGATCTGGAGTTCTGTGAACTCAATCCCGAGGGCTTCGACCACATCTTCGTGGGCGACGAGCGCTTCGATCTGCCCAAGGGCAAGGAGAACCTGGCCGCCTACCTCAAAGAGCGTTTTCCCGACGAGGCCAAAGGCATCGACGGCTACCTGGATGCGCTTTCCAATATGATGGGCAGTCTGCGCGAGGTCGGCAAAGTCAAGGGCGTGGGCAGCGCTGTCAAGTCAGCGGGCAGCGCGGCCACGGTCGTGCGCTGGGGCACGCGAACCGGACAGAATTTGATCGACCACTATGTCTCAGATCCCGTGCTAAAGGCGGTGCTTTCGGGGCAGTCCGGCGATCATGGGCTGCCGCCTTCAGAAGTATCGGCCTTAGTGCACGCAGGCGTCACCCACCATTATTTCAACGGCGGATACTACCCCAGGGGCGGGGCTTTCGCCATCCCCCGTGCGTTCGTGCGCGCCCTGAAGCGCGCCGGCGGCGAGATTCGCCTCAACACCAGCGTCTCGCGCATCCTGATCGAGGATGGCCGGGCCGTGGGCGTTGAATTGGCTGACGGCAGCCAGGTGCGGGCCGACTACGTGATCAGCAACGCCGATCCGGGCGTCACCTTCGACAAACTGATCGGACGCGATCAGTTGAGCGGGCGCTTACAGAAGAAGCTGGACAAAGTGGCCTATTCAGGCTCCTGTCTGAGTCTCTTCTTTGCCGTCGACATGGACTTGCGCGAGGCCGGGCTGGACTCTGGGAACTACTGGTTCTACGAAAACGAGAATGTCGACCAACTCTATCGAGACGGTCTGGACTCCAAGCTTCTGGAAACGGATGGACCGCCCGAGATGATGTTCCTGACCGTCACCACGCTCAAGGATCCGTCCAAGATGCACGGCGGACACCACACGTGCGAGTCCTTTGCCTTCGTCGGCTACGAGGCTTTTGAGCAATGGGCCGACGAGAAGAGCGGCGCCCATGCCGACAACTACGAGGCCATGAAGGAGGAACTGGCTGAGCGCATGTTCCAGGGCCTGGAGCGACGCGTGCCAGGCATCTCCAAGCACGTGGTCTTCTGGAGTTTGGGCACGCCGGTCACCAACAAGCACTTCGTCAACGCCACCAAGGGCAACCTCTACGGCACGGCCAAGACCCGCAGCCAGGTGGGACCCGGCGCGTTCCCGGTCCAGACCGAGATCGACGGCCTGCTGATGTGCGGCGCGAGCACGCTCAGCCACGGCGTCGCCGGCGCGACCTTCTCCGGCCTGGCCGCGGCCAAGAAGATCCTGAACTGTCGCACGTCCGATCTGCTGACCCAGAACGGCCCTGAACTGCGCATTTTTCCGTCCGAGCATCCGGACGAATGGCCGGAGATTCTGCAGGAGCGCATTGAGCGCGGTCAGAGCAACACGGTTTAGAATGAGGACCGGAGCGAAGAGAATTCTCAGGTTCGCACAGTCGAGATTCCTTCCTTCGGCAGGCTCAGGACAGGCAGTCGCTTCACTCCGTCGGAATGACAATTGTTCTGAAACCGTGAACTGCTGAGATTGGGGATTTCGGCCTTCGGCCTGAGATTTGGAAGTTGCCGCAGCGACTGCAATCGCTCAATCTCTGAATCCCTATGACCAGAAACAACTGATCAAGAGGAAACACATGCAAGTAATCGGACACCGCGGCGCGGCTGCACTGGCGCCGGAAAATACCTGGATCGGTTTCGACAAGGCGCTGGCCCTGGGCGTTGACGCCATCGAGACCGACGTGCAGGCCACCAGCGATGGCGTGTTGGTGCTGATCCACGATCTGCGTTTGGACCGGACGACCGATGGCCAAGGGTTGGTGGCGGAGACGCCCTGGTCTGTGGTTCGCGGTCTGGATGCGGGGAGTTGGTTCGATCCCCAATATCGAGACGCCCGTGTCCCACTGTTGGACGAGACGCTGGCCCGCTATGGCCGGCGCACGCACATTGCTCTGGAGATCAAGCAGCCCGGCATCGAGATCGAGGTGCTTGACCGCGTCAAAGCGCTGGGCCTGCTGGACGCCGTCACCTTCACCTCGTTCGACTTCGCCTCTGTCGAACGCATCCGGCGTGAGGAGCCCGCCGCCCACGTCGGCTTTCTCACCTCCGATATCAGTGCAGCCAGTGTTGCGCGTGCCCTCGACGCCGGTCTGGATCAATTCTGTCCACCGGCGGCCGCGGTAACGTCGGAATGGGTCTCGACATGGAAATTGTTGGGGCTGAATGTGCGCGCCTGGGGCGTGCGCACGCCCGCGCTCATGCAACGGGCCATCGACGCCGGCGTCGACGGCATGACCGTCGACTTTCCGGATCTGCTATTGAGAGCACTGGGCAGGATCTAGGGTTCATCCACAAACAGGTTACCGTTTTTGAGTTCGATGCTTGGATGCTGCCTATGTTGGGCGGAATGGCATTCTGCCTGGCTTGGCTAAGCTTGGCCAGGCTGGTCGGATTTCCACTCCGACCTACTCACTACGTCAACCTGCCCCACAATCCATTGTGCATTTTGTTCATTGACAAGCCATCGGATTTCCGATACCCTAGAGCCATACTGTTCTAGTGTACTAGAACAGTATGGCTTTTTCTACTTTGACTTGTCTACACAACAGTACGTTCTGCCAGACCTCGGAGAGCGTTGTGAAGATCCAGATCAACCGTGACCTGGCTGTGCCCATCTATACCCAGATTGTCGGACAGGCAAAGTTCGACATTGTCTCCGGGCGTCTGCCGTCCGGCATGCAACTGCCATCGATCCGCGATCTGGCCCAAGCGCTCAACGTTGCCCCCATGACCATCACCCAGGCCTATCAGGAACTGAAGCAACTGGGGCTGATCGAGATGCGCCCAGGGCTGGGTACCTATGTGGCGAACTTTGATGTGGCCGATCTGCCTGCGGCCCCCAATCGTTCGCTTCAGCTACGACGCATTTTGCAGGGCGCAGTGACCAAGGCCCAGGCCGATGGCTTCGACCAGGCCGAGATCTCTCAGGCCTTTCTTTCTCTGCTGACTGAGTCCGATGGTCTCTTCAAAAATCACTGTTTTGTGTTGGTCGGCCTCTTTTCTGATGCGCTCCGTGCCTATGCGGATGATCTTGAGCGCCAGTTGGCTGAGGAACGGGTCGTGGTCGAGCCGGTCACCTTTGCTGAACTGGAACATCGCCCGGATGTCTATTTGCCGACGCTGGAGCAAGCCGAGGCGCTGCTCGTTCCTCTGCATCAGGTACAGACGCTGCGCGACCTGTTGGCGAACGCCGGTATCCCATGGGAAGGCCAGATCATTGGACTCAGCCTGGAACTGCGATCGGAGGCGCGGCAGGCTATCATGTCCATCGCCGACGATCAGCGTATCGGCATCGTTTCCCTCTTCCCCGAGTTTGTCAACACCATGATCCAGGGCATTTCCGCCGTGCGGCCATTGACCCAGCCGCCGGTGATATCGCTGGCATCGGACGAAGCAGGGTTGGTTCAAATCGTGGCTGAGGCGCAGGCCATCGTCTTTTCCAGCGGCTCCAATCGGGCCATCGAGTTGATTCGGCCAAACGTGGACAGCGAGACGCCCATGATCGAGTTTCTGCATACACCCAATGCGGCTTCGGTCAAACGCATTCAACAGTTGCTCGTCATTCAGACAGGAAATGGTTCTGCGAAGCGATGAGTTCCATTTTCTGCAGACGCAATTGGTGCGCAATCGCAACCAGGTAGCCCTGGTACTTCGCCAGGCCATCGATCTGTTGGCTGGTTTTGGCGACTTGTAGCACGACATTTATGTCGTAAATTTTTTCGAGCCTGCTACGACATAAATGTCGTGCTACAAGTTGTTATGCACGCAGTCACGAAAATGACTGATTGGAAAGGAGGCAAACCGGCGTTCACTCTTCGACCCGCTCGTCCGTCACGTTGTTTCTGGTACCGCACCACTCGTTACAGCAGGTTCTCGTCTGTCGTTCCACTACAATAGGAGAAGACTGTACATGAAACCCATCCACAAACGACCCGCTTTGATCCTGGGCCTGATTCTGGTCCTGGCTCTGATGATCGGCGGCTGTAGCGCACCGGCTGCGCCGGCAGCCGCGCCCAGTGAAGGTGAGGCCGCACCTGCCGCCGACACTGCTGACGATACGGCTGCCGCCACGGGGACCGAAACCGGCAAGTCCGGCGGCGACTTGGTCTTTGGCCGCTACGCCGATTCTCTCTTCCTGGACCCGGTGCTCAACGATGCCAACCTGGATATCTGGGTGCTCAACAGCCTCTACGATACCCTCTTCCAGTCCACCCAGGACGGCGCGGGCATCGAGCCGATGTTGGCGACGGGCTACGAGGCCGCCGAGGATGCCCTTTCCTATGCCGTCACCCTGCGCGACGGCATCAAGTTCGCCGACGGGTCTGATATCACCGTTGACGATGTCGTCTGGTCCCTGGACCGAGCGCGCAACCCGGAGAACGGTATCTGGAACTTCTCGCTTGAATCCGTCGAGTCGGTCGAAGCGGTCGGCGACAACCAGGTCGTCCTCAACCTGAGCCGTCCCGACCCGTCCATTCCGGCCGCTCTGGCCATGTTCAACAGCGCCGTCATGCCCAAGGCGCTCTTCGAAGCAATGCCCGGCGAAACAGACGAGGAAAAGGCCAAGGCCTTCTCCGAGCAGCCGGTCGGCTCCGGTCCCTTCGTGCTCACGGAATGGGTGCGCGGTTCGCACATGGTCATGGAACGCAATCCCTACTATTGGCAGACCGACGCCGATGGCGTGCAGTTGCCCTACCTGGACAGCGTGCGCTTCGAGATCATCCCCGAAGATGCAACCCGCATCCTGAAACTCCAGGCAGGCGAACTCGACGTCGCCGAGTTCATCCCTCTGAGTCGGGTTAGTGAGTTAGAGGCCGATGCCAACGTCAACATGGAGCTTTTCCCGTCGACCAAGGTCTCTGACATCCTGATGAACAACCGGCCCGAGTTCGCAGACGGCACGGCAAACCCGCTGTCTGACGTGCGTGTGCGCCAGGCGCTCAACTATGCGGTTAACAAGGATGCGCTGATCCAGTTGGTGACCTTCGGTACGGGTGTGGCGACGGAATCCTATATGTCCTCCACTACGCCGTTGTTCTCGCCCCAGGAAATGTATCCGTACAATCCGGACAAGGCCAAGGAACTCCTGGCAGAGGCAGGCTACGCCGATGGTTTCGAGATCTCTTCGATGGCCCTCTCCGGCAATGCAGACAGCGCCGCCCTGCTACTGCTCTCCAGCAGATGTGGGCTGACGTTGGCGTTACACTCAACATCGAGCAGTTGGATTCCGCCACACATCACTGAACGCTATCGAGCCAATGACTTCCAGATTGCGTTCGGCCTCCTGGACCAACGACATCAACGATCCCAGCCAGATCACGTCCTACTTCGCCATCTACGATTTGGTCGAATCGCTGCACACCGGCTTCCAGAACGATGAGTTGGAACAGCTCTTTGCCGACAGCCAGAAGGAACTGGATCCGGCCAAGCGTGCCGAACAGTATGACCGAATTCAGCAGATCTATGTGGAAAATGCCCCGATCATCTTCCTCTACGAGACGCCCTATCCGGTGGCCTTGCGCACTGAGGTCAAGGACTTCTTCCAACTGCCGCTGGGCCAGAACATCTTCACCAATGTCTATCTGGAGCAGTAGGTCGGTTGGAGCCTGAATGGCGCCGTTGTCGGTACAAGTATCATGATTGACAAGGTGACAAGGTGAGAGATGGTTCGTCACCTTGTCACCTTGTCAAGTAATCGCAGTGCTTGATTCGACAATTGGTATAACAAATAGACCGTCGTGTGTGGTGCATGGACAAACTGCTCCATGCACCACACATCATGTGCCACAGGAGGTATCCCTGTGAACCGCTGGAACTATGTCCTGGTGAGACTGCTCCAGATCATTCCGACATTTTTTGTCATTATGTTCCTTGTTTTCATGATGGTCCGCTTGCTGCCCGGCGACCCGGCCAGCGCCATCCTGGGCGATCGAGCGACCGAGGAAGCGGTGGCGCGTATCAACGCGCAGATGGGGCTGGATAAACCGCTCCTGGTTCAGTTCGGTATCTTTGTACGGGATTTTTTCCAAGGCGATCTGGGCGACTCCATCAGCTTCAAGATCCCAGTGACCGACCTAATTTGGCAACGCATGCCGGTCACGATCTTTTTGACCATCTACGCCGCCGTGATTGCGATGCTACTGGCCGTGCCTCTGGCCTTCACCGCTGCGTTGAACCGCAACTCGCCATTGGACAACGCCATTCGGTCGGTCTTTCAGGTTGGACTCTCGCTGCCGACCTTTTTCATTGGGCTGCTGCTGCTGACGATCATGGGCGCACAACTGGGCCTCTTTCCGATTGGCGGCTACGGCGACACCTTTGGCGAACATCTCTATCACCTCTTCCTGCCGGCACTGACCCTGGGCTTCAATCTCTCCGCGGTGCTCATGCGCACACTGCGCGCCTCGATCATCGAGGTGTTGACCGCGGAATATGTGGATCTGGCACGCTCCAAAGGTTTGAGCAACCGGGTGGTGCTGAGCAAACATGTGCTGCGCAACGCCCTCATCTCCACCATCACACTGCTGGGGATGAACATCGGCGCGCTCTTTGGCGGCGCCGTGATCACCGAGACTGTCTTTGCCATTCCGGGCATCGGTCGCTTGATGGTGGATGCCATCTACGGTCGGGATTACCCCGTTGTCGTGGCCTTGACGTTGACCTTTGCCATCCTGGTCTCGCTGGTCTTCCTACTCACAGATCTGGTCTACGCCCAACTGGATCCTCGGGTGGAGATGTCATGAGACATCCCTTGGAGCATCCAATGAGTTCACTACAGGAACCACGAATTTCACAGATTTCACGAATTCTCCCAGTGGTGAAATTCGTGTCATGCGTGGTTCTTGCAGAAGAGTCATCCCATGTTTAGCGCTGTTCACGATTGGAGCTTTCGATGGCAGTGACCATTGCCCCAGCCATGACTCAGGGCCGGCGTCGAGCGCGCTTCCGGCCGAAATTTACGCTGGTAGCCGGCTTCTCCCTACTCTTTCTCTTCCTGCTACTGGCACTCTTTCCGGGCGCGATTGCACCCTACAGCCCGACGGACTTCGACTACACGGCCATCTTGCAGCCGCCAAGTTGGGAGCATTTCTTCGGCACGGATAACTTTGGCCGCGACATTTTCTCGCGTGTCATCTGGGCGGCACGCGTCGATCTGCAAATTGCCATCTTCACGACCATCTTTCCCTTCTTCTTTGGCACCCTTGTCGGTGCTCTGACCGGCTACTACGGTAAATGGTTGGACGCCATCTTTGGCCGCATCGTGGATATCGTCATCGTGTTCCCCTTTCTGGTGCTGGTTATCGCCATCGTCGCCTTCTTAGGACCCGGATTGACCAACATGTACATTGCCGTCAGCGTCGTCGGCTGGGTGGCCTATGGACGGCTGGTGCGCGGCGAAATGTTGGTGCAGAAGCAGGCCGAGTATGCCCAGGCCGCCAAAACCATGGGCTACACCTCGCCGCGTATCATTGGGCGTCACCTGTTGCCCAACGTGATCGGCTCGTCGCTCACCTATTGGATGACCGATATGTCGCTGGGCATTCTGCTCGGCGCCAGTCTGGGCTATCTCGGCCTGGGCGCTCAGCCGCCCACGGCAGAGTGGGGCGTGATGGTGGCCGACGGCAAGAACTTCATGACCACGGCCCCCTGGATCTCCACCTTCCCGGCCATCGCGCTGACCTTTGCCGGTCTGACCTTCAGCTTCATCGGCGACGGTTTGGCAGATCTGTTGAGGCCCAAGAAATGAGCCAATCAGTGCAACAATCAACCCAAACCAAGTCTGCGCCCGTGTTGTCTGTGCGCGATCTGCGCACGACCTTCGACACCAAGCGCGGCCAACTGACCGCGGTGGACGGCGTCAATTTCGATCTCTTTCCCGGCGAGGTGCTGGGCCTGGTGGGCGAGTCCGGCTCGGGCAAGAGCGTCACCCTGCGTTCACTGATCCGCCTGATCGCGCCGCCGGGCCACATCACCGGCAGTATCGTCTGGCAGGACCGTGAGATCATGGAGATGTCGGACAACGAGTTGCGCCAGGTGCGCGGCGGCGAGATCAGCCTGATCTTCCAGGAGCCGATGAGCGCGCTCAACCCGGTGCTGACTGTGGGCGAACAGATCAAAGAGTCACTGCGCGAGCACAGCAATCTCTCCGGGTCCACAGAGATCGAGGAACACACGGTGGAGTTGCTGGAACTGGTCGGCATTCCGTCGGCCAGAGAGCGCGTCAATAGCTATGCCCACCAATTCTCCGGCGGCATGCGCCAGCGCGTGATGATCGCCATTGCCCTGGCCTCCAGCCCACAACTGCTCCTGGCCGACGAACCGACCACGGCCCTGGATGTAACCATCCAGGACCAGATCCTCAAACTGCTCCTGCGCCTAAAAGATCAACTGGGTATGAGCGTGATTCTGGTCACCCACGATCTGGGCGTGGTGGCCCAGACCTGTGACCGGGTGGCCGTGATGTACGCGGGTCGCATCGTGGAGGTGGCCGCAGTAGCGGACATCTTCCGCCAGCCGCGCCATGCCTACACGCTGGGCTTGCTCAACTCGATTCCCGGCGCTGGAGCCAGCCGCAAACCGCTGATGCCCATTCCCGGCGCACCGCCCGATCTGGCCAGTCTGCCGGGAGGATGCCCCTTCGCCCCTCGCTGCCTCTACGTCACCGATGACTGTCTGGACGAGCGCCCGCCGCTGGTTCCCGTGGACGGTAACCGCTTCACCGCCTGTATTCACCATGCCGGCCTGGCTCGTCCTGGAGAGGAGGCGCATCGATGACGCCGACATCTTTGCTCGAAGTTCACGATCTGCACAAATATTTCCCGCTGCATCGCTCGCCCATCGACTGGGTGCGGCGTCGAGAGGCCAAGGCCGTGCGTGCGCTCAACGGCGTGTCGCTCAGTGTACAACGTGGTGAAACCCTGGGCATCGTGGGCGAGTCGGGCTGCGGCAAGTCAACCCTGGCGCGCTGCCTGGTGCGTCTCTATGACGCCGATTCAGGCCAGGTTTCCTTCGATGGACAGGACGTGTTGGCGCTGAGCGGCGCGGACCTTCGCGCCTATCACCGCAAGATGCAGATGGTCTTTCAAGATCCCTTCAGTTCGCTCAATCCGCGCATGACTGTGGGCCAGACCCTGGGAGAGGCCATTCGTGTCCACAAATTGCGCCCGGCCGACCAGGTGGACGACCGCGTCGCTGAGCTGTTGGATCTGGTGGGCCTGCCGCTGGATGCAGCCGGCAGATTGCCGCACGAATTCTCCGGCGGCCAGCGCCAGCGCGTCGCCATCGCCCGCTGTCTGGCCGTGGAACCGGAGACATTGGTGGCCGATGAGTTGGTCTCGGCACTGGATGTGTCGGTTCAGGCCCAGATCATCAACTTGCTCCTGGAATTGCAGGAACAACTGCATCTGACCGTGCTCTTCGTGGCCCACGATCTGCGCCTGGTGCGCCACATTTCCCATCGCGTGGCGGTCATGTATCTGGGCAAGGTAGTGGAACTGGCTGAGACCGAGCGCATCTATTCCGAGCCGCAACATCCATACACCCAGGCCCTGATCTCGGCCGCGCCCACCCTGGATCCGACCCGCAAGAGCCAGGTCGAGGCTGTGCAGGGCGAGTTGCCCAGCCCGCTCAACATTCCAAACGGCTGTGCGTTTCATCCACGCTGCCCGCTGGTCTTTGATCGTTGCCGGGTGGAGACGCCGGCATTGAAAACCAACGAGATGGGCCATCTGACGGCCTGTCATCTGTACGACAAAAAGGACGATTCGTAGGTCGGGCGTCCTTGCCCAACATGCCTCTATCGGCGTGTCGTCGTCGGGCAAGGATGCCCGACCTACTGTTCAATGAATGAATATCGAGACCAAATTGGCAAGGAAAGGAAGCCCCAATGCGCATTACCGACATGAATTGGATGCAGGTCGAAGCCTATCTTGAGCACGATGATCGAGCCGTCCTGCCACTGGGCAGCACCGAGCAGCACGCCTATCTCAGCCTGAGCGTGGACAGCATTCTGTCCGAAAAGGTGGCGCTGGACGCGGCGGACCCGCTCGGCGTCCCCGTTTTTCCGGTCCAGGCCTACGGCGTCACACCCTACTTTCGGGAATATCCCGGCACGGTCAGCCTGCGAGTGGAGACGTACATACGTCTGGTGCGCGACATCCTGGACAGTCTGGCCAACAGCGGCTTCAAACGCATTCTGATCGTCAATGGCCATGGCGGCAATGTGCCGGCCGAATCCCTGGCCATCGAGTGGATGGCCGACAATCCCGATGTGCAGGTGAAATTCCACAATTGGTGGAACTCGCCAAAGACGTGGGCCAAGGTGCAGGGGATCGACCCCATGGGCAGCCATGCTTCATGGATGGAGAACTTCCCCTGGACGCGCCTGGCCGATGTGGCCTTGCCCGATGAGCGGAAGCTTGTGCCCGTCCGCGCGGGCATGGCCCGCCTGGTCGGCGAGCAGATGCGCAACTTCTACGGCGACGGCAACTACGGCGGCTACTACCAGCGACCGGATGAAGAGATGCTGGCACTGTGGGCCGTGGCCGTGGCCGAGACCCGCGCCTTGATCGCAGAAGGGTGGGACTGAGATGCGATTGCTCATTTGGGGCGCGGGCGCCATCGGCGGCGTCATCGGGGCTTACCTGATCCAGGCCGGCCACGACGTCACCTTTGTGGATCGGGACGCGGATCATGTGGCAGCCATCAATCGAGACGGTCTCGCCGTCACCGGGCCGATTGCCGAGTTTACGGTGACGGGCAACGCCTTCACGCCAGAAAGCGTGACCGGCCAGTGGGAGACAGTGCTGCTCTGCGTCAAGGCCCAGGACACGGTCGACGCAGTGCGCTCTATGGTTCCGCATCTGACGCCGGACGGCTGCGTGGTCTCGGTGCAAAATGGTTTGAACGAGTTGGAGATCGCGGCCGTAGTGGGCCAGGAACGCACGGTCGGCAGTTTCGTCAACTTCGGCGCGGACTATCTCCAGCCCGGCGAAATCCTCTACGGTGGTCGCGGGGCCGTCGTCTTGGGGGAGATCGACGGCAGCCGCACGCAGCGCATCGAGGTCCTGCATGAGGCATTTCTGGACTTCGAACCCAACGCCATCATCACCGACAATATCTGGGGCTACCTCTGGGGCAAGTTGGCCTACGGCGCACAGCTCTTCGCCACCGCGTTGACCAACGAATCCATCGCCGACAGCCTGGCCGATCCCCACTACGCCGATCTCTACATCGATCTGGCCACTGAGGTTCTATCGGTGGCGACGGCCCAGGGCATCCAGCCGGAAGCCTTCAACGGCTTCAACCCCCATGCTTTCATGCCCGGCACGGATCGGGCCGTCTCGCTCCGTTCGCTGGACGATATGGTGGCCTTCAACCGCAGGTCGGCCAAGACCCACAGCGGCATCTGGCGCGATCTGGCCGTGCGCAAGCGGCGCACCGAAGCCGACGCCCAGCTCGGCCCCATCGTGGCCGCCGGGGAACAGGCCGGCGTATCGACACCTCTGACCGCCATGCTGATCCGCCAGATCCACGAGATTGAGGAAGGGGAACGGTCCGCAGCAGACGGCCAATCTGGATGAGTTGAAGGCGTTGAATCGGTAGAACCTGTAACACGACATTTATGTCGTGCTACAAAATCGGCGGTCTTGATTTCTTGAGAGGTCTTTCAATGCACGAACATCCATCGCTCAACGCCGAGACCGTACGTCATCTGGCCACGCTCAACGGCCTTGACCTGGCCCCGGATCGTGCCGCCGATCTGGTTCCTGCGCTGGCCGAAATCCTGGCCGCGGACGTGCGTATCATCGAACTGAATCTGGGCGTTCTGTCCGCCGTTGACCTGCCGTGGGGAGAGGAATCCGATGAACCTGACCGGCGGTGACGATCTGCTCTTCCTGCCCATTACCGAGATCGCGGACCGCTATCGACGCGGAAACCTCTCACCTGTGGAGGTGGCCGAGCGTTCGCTGGCCCGCATTGAGGCACTCAATCCGACCCTCAACGCCTTCATCACTGTCACGGCTGACGCCGCGCTGACCGGCGCTCAGCAGGCCGAAACCGAGCTGCGATCCGGCATCGATCGGGGGCTGCTCCACGGCATCCCCATCGCGCTCAAGGATCTGGTGGACACGGCGGGGATTCGCACGACCTGCGGGTCGCGCATCCTGGCCGACCATGTGCCGGCGTTGGACGCGCGGTTCGTCGGCTATCTCAACCAGGCCGGCGCGGTGCTGCTGGGCAAGACCAACATGCTCGAATTCGCCTACGGCATCGTGCACCCGGACTTCGGTCCGACCTGGAACCCCTACGATCCCACGCGCACGGCCGGCGGCTCCAGCGGCGGATCGGCGGCGGCCGTGGCGGCGGGCATGTGCTTCGCCGCGGTGGGCACGGACACGGGCGGTTCGATCCGCATTCCCGCCGCCTACTGTGGCGTGGCCGGTCTCAAGCCCACCTACGGCCGCGTCAGCCTGGATGGCGTCTTCCCGCTCTCCTGGTCGTTGGACCACGCCGGTCCCATCGCGCGCTCTGCCGCCGATGCCGGCCTGCTGCTGGACGCCCTGCTGGGACGGACACCGCGGCCTGTGGACCCCGCCGATCTGAGCGGATTGCGGCTGGGCGTGTTGGATGTTCATCGTCAGGGACGGGAGATGGAAGCGCCGGTGCTGGATGCCTTTGACGTTGCGTGCAGAACGCTGGAAGGCGCCGGAGCCGTTCTGAAAACCGTCGAGATCCCAGATCTGGGGTTGGCGGACGCTGTGCTCCATGCCATCATTGCACCCGAGGCCAGTGCCGTCCATGCCCGCTGGATCGAAGAGCGGCCCGAGGACTACGCAATCCTCACCCGCAGCCAGATCGAACTGGGCTTTGCCGTGCCTGTGCTGGCCCATGTGCGCGCCCAACAATATCGCCGTCATCTCACGTCCCAGTTTCTGGACGCCTTCGCACAGGTGGATGCCATCCTCTCGCCCACCGCGCCCTGGGTCGCGCCCCACGAAGACCCGGCCGTGATCGGCGACGAGGGCATGGCCGAAGCCCGGCGCACTGCCCCGGCCAATCTCACCGGCCTGCCCGCTCTGACGGTCAACTGCGGCCTCAGTCCCGCCGGTCTGCCCATCGGCCTGCAAATCTCCACCCGCCCCGGCGCTGACGATCTCTGTCTGGCCATCGGGGCGGCTTTCGAGTTGCTCGATACAGGGTGACTGTCCAAATCTTGACATCATAGGACGCGGATGACGCGGATTAAACGGATTTCCGCTGATTCTTTTTCGAATCGATCCGCGATAATCCGCCCAATCAGCGTTATTCGCGTCCTATCATTAGGAACTCTCATCATGACTATCAACTTCATACCATCCGACGCCCTGCCCTTCAAGTCGGTCAGCGGCGACGGGGCCAGCGGGCTGAGTCTGGCCCGGCTCTATCAGAATCGGGATCATTTCACCTTTCAACTGGCCCAGGTGGGGCCGGGCGGCATCTCCAAACGCCACCACCATCCCTGGGAGCAACTGACCTGGGTCGCATCCGGCGCCGGCGAAGTCCAGACCGACGGCGGCGTCACCGCCATCGCGACCGGAGACTTCTTCGAGATCCCCGGCAACCTCTCCCACGCCATCGCCAACAGCGGAGATAGTCCGTTGCTGCTCGTGACGGTCCTGGGGCCCGGAGCTGCATAATCTATCTGTAGGAATACGATAGGACGCGGACAACACGGATTGAGCGGATTCTCACGGATCATGAAAACAGATCCGGATTTATCCGCGTGATCCGTGGCATCCGTGTCCCATCTTGCGCCGAACAGCAAACAACTAATCACCTCCACGGAGTAACCAATGAATATCGAATTTAGCGACAAAACGGTCATTGTCACCGGCGCGGCCCATGGCTTTGGCCGGGCCATCGCTCTGGGCTTCAGCAGCCGGGGCGCCAACGTGTGGGCCTGCGATCTGCTGGCCGATGAACTGGCCGAGACCCGGCGTCTCTGCCAGGCCGCCAATGGTCTGTGCGAAGTGCGCACAGTTGACGTCACAGATCGGGACGCCATCTTCGCGTTTGTGCGCGAGGCCGAAGCATCCACACCGGCAGGAAGGGTAGATATCCTGGTCAACAACGCGGGCGGGGTGTTGGGCCAGGTGGGCCGGCCTCTGGAGGAGGTCGGCATCGATGACTGGAACAACATCATCGCCGTCAACCTCAGCGCCGCCTTTTTCTTCGCCCAGGCCACTGCCCCTGGGATGAAGCAAGCCAAGTGGGGACGCATTGTCAATATCTCCAGCGGGGCGGGGCTGGGCGCCAGCCTGACCGGCATCCAGGCCTACGCCTCGGCCAAGGCCGGGCAGATCAACCTGACCCGCCAGCTCTGCCACGAGCTTGGCCCCTTCAACATCACCGTCAACAATATCGCGCCCGGCTTCGTACGCTCCAACCCCACCACCGAACGCCAATGGGCCTCCTACGGCGAGGAAGGCCAGCAGGCCCTGCTCGACCGCATCGCGCTCAAACATCTGGGCCAGCCGGAGGACATCGCACATGGCGTGCTCTTCTTCGCCTCGGACTACGCGGGGTGGATCAGCGGTCAGGTGTTGTCGATCGACGGCGGAAAATAGAATAAGATGGGACGCGGATGACGCGGATCTGGCCGATCGTCACTGATTCATCCAAAAAAGGGATCAGCGAAAATCCGGCCAATCCGTGTCATCCGCGTCCATTTCACTCTCCGGGGAAAATCTATGTCTCAAAATGTTCTCGACTATCTTGTCGATCACCACAGCGAAATACTGGCGGAGTTGGTGGACTTTGCCTCCATCCCCAGCGTCAGTGCAGACCCGGCCTATGCCGATGACATGGCCCAGGCCGCGGACTGGGTGGCGGACCAACTGCGACTTGCCGGAATGGACGGCGTGGTCATCCTGCCCACGTCCCGCCATCCCGTGGTCTACGGCGAATGGCTGCACGCCGAAAACGCGCCGACGATTCTGATCTACGGGCACTACGACGTTCAGCCGCCGGATCCCCTGGACAAATGGCAGAGCGCACCCTTTGAGCCGACAGTGCGCGATGGTCGGCTCTACGCCCGCGGCGTCTCCGACGACAAAGGCCCGATGCTGATTCCTCTGAAGGTGGCCCAAGCCTTCATGGCTGTGGAGGGCAGGCTGCCGATCAACGTCAAGTTCATGTTCGAAGGCGAGGAGGAGATCGGCTCGCCCAGCCTGGAGCCCTTCATCCAAGAGCATGCGGCGCTGCTGGCGGCCGACTTCGTGCTCTCTGCCGACGGAGCCATGTGGCGCATCGACGAACCGTCGATCACCGTCTCCAGCCGGGGCATGACCGGACTGGCGTTCACCGTGACCGGTGCGACCAAAGATCTGCACTCGGGGCGACATGGCGGTGCGGTGGCCAATCCGCTGCACGCCATTGCGCAGTTGGTGGCTTCGCTGCACACCGCCGATGGCCAGGTGGCGGTGGACGGCTTCTACGATGACGTTCTGCCGCTCACCGACGAAGAGCGGACCGCACTGGCCGCCCTGCCCTTTGCCGATGTCGATTACCTGGCCCAGGTCGGCGCGCCTGAAACCTTTGGCGAAGCAGGATTCACCACGCTGGAGCGCCAGTGGACTCGGCCTACGTTGGAGATCAACGGCCTGTGGGGCGGCTACCAGGGCGCGGGCAGCAAGACCGTGATCCCCTCCGAAGCCCACGCCAAGATCACCTGTCGCCTGGTGGCGGACCAGGATCCGGCCGATGTCGCCGAAAAAATCGTGGCCCATCTGCGCGCCCACACCCCGCCGGGCGTCACGCTGACGCTGCACCGCGACAAGCATGACGCCCTGCCCTATCAGATCCCGGCCGATCATCCGGGCGTGCGGGTGGCCGAGGATGTGTTGCAGACGGTCTACAATCAGACGCCGGTGCGCGTGCGCATGGGCGGCACGCTGCCCGTCAGCGAACTCTTTCTGCGTATCCTGGGCATCTACACGGTCTTCTTCTCCTTCTCCACGGCCGACGAGGACTTTCACGCGCCCAACGAGTTTTTCCGCATTCACCGACTACACGAAGGGCTGGCCGCCTGGACCCTCTATTGGTCCCAATTGGCGGATCTCGACAGAAATCTTGATCGCTTCCCCCAGAGTTGAGCCGCCTGATTTCTGACGTGGAATTCGCACTGAACTCAGCCAAGGATTGGCAGTCAACTACCTCCAGGATTTCGGCGTTTAGTGCACGCCCTTGGCGCACCGTAACGAGCGTGCCGTGCGCACTGAAACAGCGGTCCGCTGTACAGATCACTGAACTCTTTGAACGCCGATCCTAAACAACTCCAGAGGATAAAACGATGACAAGCGCGTATGAGACATTTGCCGAACAAGTAGGCGAGATCAATGACCTGATCTGCGCCATCAACATCTTGACCTGGGACAGCCGTACCCAGATGCCGGCCGGCGGCATCGAGACCCGCGGCAACCAACTGGCCACGCTCAGCCGTATCGCCCAGGAGCGTTTTGTGGGCGATGCGTTCCTGCGCGCGTTGGACGCTGCGGAGGAGGAGGTCGCGGGCGAGGCCGAGGATTCCTATCGGGTGCGCAGCGTGCGCGCAACACGCGAGGCCAATCAGATCGTTCGACGAATTCCGGCTGCACTGGTTGGCGAGTTCGCCCAACGCAAGACGCTGGCCCAGCAGGCCTGGGTCGAGGCCAAGGCCGCCGACGATTTTGCCCACTTTGCGCCCCATCTGGCCCACATGGTGCGCTTGAATCGCGAGTTGGCCGAGGCCATGGGCTATCCTTCCGATGGCCATCCCTATGATGCCATGCTGCTTCAATACGAGCCGGGCATGACCGCGGCCCGGCTCAATGCACTTTTCGCCGAACTCAAGGCGGGCATCCTGCCGTTGTTGCAACGCATTGTCGAACGGGGGAATGAACCGCGTTGGGATTTCCTGACCCGAACCTACCCAGCCGAACAGCAGCGGGCCTTCGCGCTGGAGATCGCCCAGGCGTTCGGCTATGACCTGCACCGCGGCCGCGTGGATGCGTCCGCGCATCCCTTCGAGATCTCCTTCACGCGCAACGACGTGCGCATCACCACCCGCTACCAGCCCAACTATCTCTCCGGCGCGGTCTTCGGCCTCTTCCACGAGACCGGCCATGCGCTCTACGAACAAGGCGTGGACCCGGCGCTCAACCGCAGCGCACTGGCCACAGACTTCCTGGGGCTTTATGCGGTGGGCGGGGCCAGTTTTGGGACCCATGAATCGCAATCCCGCCTGTGGGAGAACCAGGTGGGACGCAGCCGTGATTTCTGGACCCATCACTTTCCCCGGCTCCAGTCGTACTTCCCGGACCAACTGGCCGATGTAAATGCAGAGCAGTTCTATCGAGCGGTCAATCGAGTGCATCCAAGCCTGATCCGGGTGCAAGCCGACGAGGTGACCTACAACCTGCACATCATGTTGCGCGCCGAGATCGAGATGGGATTGATGGACGGTAGCATAAACGTCGAGGATCTGCCCCAACTGTGGAACGCCAAGATCGAGGAGTATCTGGGGCTGACCCCGCCCACGGATCGGGAAGGCGTGCTCCAAGACATCCACTGGTCGTCTGGCTACATCGGCAGCTTCCCCACCTACACCATCGGCAACGTCATGTCCGCCCAATTTTTCCAGGCCGCCCACGCTGCTTTGCCTGGCCTAGATGACGACCTGGCTGAGGGCAACTACGATCCGCTTCACACTTGGCTACGCGAAAATATCTATTGCCACGGTCGTGCTTTCAGCCCGGATGAATTGCTGGTGCGCACCACCGGCGAGGGGCTCAGTGTCGGGCCGTATTTGGCCTATCTGGATGGAAAATTCGGAGAGATGGCATGACCGACGGAGATTGACGCTTGGGTACAAGAGAGTATAATTGACGCAAGGTTGATAGCTGTTCTTGTGCTACCGTTGTGACCACTTCAATGAGTTCGCCGCAACAAGGCGCTTTTACCGCGAATTGCACGAATGGCACGAATTTTCCCAGTGGTGCAATTCATGCAATTCGTGGTTCACGCAGTAGCCCCACCTAGAGGAGAAAAACAATGCAGACCATCGGTATGAACTACGATGTCAAACCTGAACGTGTCGATGAGTTCGTCGAGTATTCGTTGAAGGTGCTGGAAGCCATGAAAGGCTTCGACGGCCACGTGGAGACACGCCTCTACTCGGACGTGACCCGCCCGAACTCGTTGATGATCTACTCCAACTGGGAGTCGGTCGATCAGTTCAACGTTTTCATGCGTTCAGACGCCTTCAAGCAGGCGATTGGCGAGACGTCGGGCATGCTGGAAGGGATGCCGTCGCACAAGGTCTACGAAGAGGCCGGCAAGTTGTAGCCGGCGGAGGTAACCAATACCAGAAGAGTCAGTCTGTAACATCGTGGGGACAGGTCTGGAACCTGCCTCTACAATAAAGTGGCGATTGATCGAAGAAGGGGGCTGAACATTCCGGATCGGAATGTTCAGCCCCCTATTTACGTTTTATGGTAGCACGCACTACGGACGGGTCTAGTAGATCGAATCCGGCTCGTAGTAGTCTGCGGCGTTCTCGGGCGTGATCAGCTCGGCAGCCAGAATGATCTTGGAGGGGATCTTCGACTGGTAGAAGCCGTCCAACGCCTGACCGCGCAGACCCATGACCGCCGTGCTCACGGCCGTGGCGGCCATCGACGGCGGATAGGTGACGTCGGCCTTGATCAGCGGGTCGCCGTCCATGATCATCTTGATGATGTCCTTGGAGCCGGCGCCGCCCAGGAAGAGACCGATATCGTCGCGGCCGGATTCCTTGTAGGCCTGCATGACACCCTTGAGCACGTCGTCGTCCTGCGCCCATACTGCGTCGATGCTGTCATACTTCTGCAGGTAGTTCTCCATGATCTCCAGGCCCTTTTGGGTCGACCACATGGCCGGCTGGGAATCAAGGATGTTGATGTCGGGATACTGTTCCATGACCGCGTTGAAGGCTTCGACGCGCTCGGTGTTGATCACGGTCGGGATGCCTTCGAGGACGACGATGTCGCCTGCGCCGCCCATCTCTGCGGCCATCCACTCGGCGCTGACCTTGCCGAGACCCGGATTGTCGCCGGCCACGTAGACGTCGCTGATCGGCTTGGTCAGGCCACGGTCGATGACGACGATGTAGATGCCGGCGTTCTTGGCCTCTTCGACCACCGGCGTCAGGGACGCGGAGTCGTGGGGCAGAACGACCAGTGCGTCGATATCCTTGACCATCAGATCCTCGATGTCACCGACCTGAGTGTCGGGCGAATCGGCTGTGGTCAGGAAGAACTCGACGTTGGGATCCTTGGCCTGCCAGTCGGCAATGGCCTTTTCCGTCCAGTAGACGACGCCGCCGGTCCAGCCGTGATCGGCGCTGGGGATGGAGACGCCGATCTTGATCGGCTCGGTGGAGACCGGCGCGGCCGCTTCAGCCGGCGCAGCTTCCGAGTCCGCCGCCGGTGCGGGCGCGGCCGCTTCCGGCGCCACACAGCCGGTGAACAGTAGCGCTGTCACCAGCGCAAGTGCAAAAATCTGTTTCCAGGAAGACATGTTTGGATCCTTTCTGTAATGGAACGATTTGGGACGTACTGCGTAAAACGTACTGCGCAAAAAGCGTTTTTTACGCAGTACGTTTTACGCAGTACGCAATGTTCTATTTCCGCTTGTACTGCACCAACACCGCCGCAATAATCACGATGCCCTTGACGCTGCCTTGCAGATAGGGCGACACGCCGGCCATGTTGAGCAT
The DNA here is from genome assembly GCA_963698255.1 of uncultured Chloroflexia bacterium. Classification (GTDB taxonomy): domain Bacteria; phylum Chloroflexota; class Anaerolineae; order Caldilineales; family Caldilineaceae; genus JAWKOK01. Next base: position 42,017 of record CAVOQD010000037.1, read on the forward strand.
GTTGTTGATGACGCCGAGCACCATGGCCCCGATGACCGTGCCCCAGATGGTGCCGACGCCGCCGGCCATACTTGTGCCGCCGATGACGACGGCGGCGATGGCGTCCAACTCGTAGAAGACGCCGGCATTGGTTGAACTGATCGAGTTGAGACGTGACGAGAGCAGCACCGCCGAGATGCCGACGGTCAGGCCGGTGAGCACGTAGGTGGTGAACTTGACCATCTGAACGCGGATGGCCGAATAGCGGGCCACAGTTTCGCTGGCGCCCACGGCGCAGACGTGGCGACCGTACGGCGTATAGGTCAACAATATGTGAAAGATGATGGCAACGACCAGGAAGATCAGGGCCGAGTTGGGGATGCCCATCATCATGCCGGCGCCGATATTGGGATAGATGTCACTTGCCGCCCTGAACTCGCCGCCGTTGGCGATGTACAGGGCCATGGATCTGAAGATCGACATGGTGCCCAACGTGACGATGAAGGGCGCGACCCCAGCGGCTGTCACCAGCCCGCCATTGAGCGCGCCACAGGCCAACCCGACGGCGATGGCCACAATCACCGCGACCACCACTGCGCCGGCGCCGCCCCCCAGCGCATTGAGCGCCAGAGATCGCCACACCGCCGGCCAATGCCACCATGGAGCCGACCGAGAGATCGATGCCGCCGGCGATGATCACAAAGGTCAAGCCCAGAGCGATGGTGCCGGTGTAGGAGATCTGCCGGGTGATGTTGAGCAGGTTACGCGGGCGCAGAAAGTATTCGCTGGTCAAGGCCGAGATGATGACAAGGATAATGAGTGCCGCCAACGGCGCCCAGGTGGAATAGTTGATGTTTTTGAGTTTTGCGGTCACGAATAGCTGTCCTGTCGTATCTTTGATAGCAAATGTCTGTGCAGTAGAAGTGGGAATTTGCCACAGATGGCACAGATAAAAAACAGATATTCACAGATCCCCACTGGATGCCTTGTGAAGGCCCAATATTATCTGTGTCCCATCTCTTTTCCATCCGTGTGAATCTGTGGCAAAAAACAGATCCTACAATGATCCCACAGATTGACCCGCGCGTTATCAAACATCAGGCGTAAGTCTCAGTCTCCTGCGCCTTCAATCCAGTGGCGTAGTACATGATCTCTTCCTCATTGAGATCATCGCCAGTCAACTCGCCGACCAGGCGCCCCTCGCGCATGACCAGAACGCGGCTGCACATGCCGAGCAATTCTTCCAACTCGGACGAGATGATGATGCAGGAGAGACCATTGCTCACCAGATCGTGGATGAAGCCGTAGATCTCGCGGCGCGCGCCGACGTCGATGCCGCGTGTCGGCTCGTCCAGAATCAGGATCTTGGGCGATGTATCCAGCCACTTGGCCAGGTAGACCTTCTGCTGGTTGCCGCCGCTGAGGTGGGCCAGGTCGTCGGTCAGCGACGGGACGCTGATGTTGAAGCTATCCACGTAATACTCGGCCCGTTCCTCGCATTGGCGATTCTGGATGAAGAACTTCGTATACTTTTTCAGCGAGGCCAGGGTCACATTGATGACCGTGTCATACTGGAGCAGCAGGCCGCGTCCCTGCCGATCCTCGGAGAGATAGGCGATGCGCGCCGCCATGGCGTCACGCGGGTTGCGGATCTGCACCGGCTGCCCATCGACTGCGATCTCACCGCTATCGAGATGGCGCAGGCCCATCAGCGCCTCGCCCAAGCTCAGAGCGCCCCGCGCCCATGAGCCCGCCGATGCCCAGGATTTCGCCGGCTCGCAGATCAAACGAAATGTCTTCGAGCACACCGTGCTGGCTGAGGTTGCGCACCGAAAGCGCGGCTGCGTCGTCCGTCTGCTTGGGCCTTGGGCGGGAAGGCCTCGCTCAACTCACGGCCGACCATGCGCCGGGCCATCTCATGTTCGTCCAGATCCTCCACCGGATCGACGCTGATCAGATCGCCGTCGCGCAGCACCAGCACCCGGTCGCAGAAGGCCATGACTTCGCCCAGCTTGTGGGAGACGAACAGAATGGCTCCGCCCTTGGCCGCGAAGTCACGCATCACGGCAAAGAGCGCATCGACCTCGCTGGGCGAGAGCACCGTGGTCGGCTCGTCCATGATCAGCAGTCGAGATTCCTGGCTCATGGCCTTGGCGATCTCGACCATCTGCTTCTGGGCCACGCTGAGTTCGCCGACCATGGCCTCAGGCGAGACATCCGCGCCGAACACCTCGAAGAGGCTGCGTGATGTCTCGATCATGCCGCTGCGATCCAGAAAGCCGTTTCGTCGCCGTTCGCGCCCGAGGAAGATGTTTTCGTAGACGCGCAGCGTGTTCACCAGGTTAAATTCCTGAGGAATCATGGCGATGCCATGATGCTGGGCGGATAGCGGATTGGGGATCGTGATCGGTTTGCCGTCGAGCAGAATCTTGCCGCGCGTCGGCGTATAGACGCCGCTGATCAGCTTCATGAAGGTCGACTTGCCGGCGCCGTTCTCGCCGATGACGCCGAGAATCTCGCCGCTGCGCACGCCGACCGTCAGGTTTCTGAGGACCTCAACGCCGGAGAAGGCTTTGGTCAGGCCATCGACCTGGAGTAGGTCTGGGCGCTGAGATTCTGCATGTGCCGAATCTGTCATCAATCACCGTACTTGGCTGGGGCTTTTTGAATTCGTCTGGTCTTGTTCTGAGTCGGAAAAGATCTGGCCAGATCCCTCCAAGAGACGACTCGAAACGGGCCAGATTGAAATCCAGGTTACATTTCATATTCTGCCTCAAAAGGTCGTTTTTCACAAGATGGATGATGTCCTACTGATGTAACCGCACCATTCCGGGCGTATCTCAGAATGTGGACAGCTTTCGATCCCTGCGATTTGGCACCCATAGCGGAAAGAGAAAACGCGCTGAGAAATTCAGACTTGACATTGCGGTTCATATATTGTATAGTATTTGCACAGTAAATTTTCGGATAGAGATTCGGATGCGTAAAGCGATTCTGGATTCAGGAGATAAACAAATGTTTGGTCGACTTTTTCAACGCAATGGCAAGCACGAAACTGGCTCTTCATCGGAGACCTCACTCATCGATCTGCGCAATGTCGTGAAAGCCTACGACACTGCCGCAGGAGAGTTTTTGGCACTTAGCGGCGTCGACATGACCGTTTCGCCTGGATCCTTCGTATCGGTTGTGGGTAAATCAGGCAGCGGCAAGTCTACCTTGACCAACATGATCACCGGCATCGACCGACCCAGCAGCGGCGAGGTCTGGATCGCAGGCACGCCGGTCCACACGCTGAATGAAGGGCAGATCGCCAAATGGCGCGGACGCAATATCGGCGTCGTCTTCCAGTTTTTTCAATTGCTGCCGACGTTGACGATTGTCGAAAATGTGATGTTGCCCATGTCCTTCTGCAACATGTACGCACGCAACGAACGGCGCCAACGAGCGCTCGATCTGCTGGCCCGCGTCGAGATGGCCGACCAGGCCGACAAACTGCCGACCGCTATCTCAGGCGGTCAGCAGCAGCGTGTGGCCATCGCCCGTGCCCTGGCCAACGACCCGCCCATCATTGTGGCCGATGAGCCGACGGGCAACTTGGATTCCAAAACGGCTGACTCGGTCTTCCATCTCTTCGAAGAACTGGTCGACAAGGGCAAGACCATTCTCATGGTGACCCATGATGACGACCTGGCTGAGCGTGCCACGCGTACTGTGACCATTGCCGACGGCCAGATTCTCAGCGACACCAGCCGGGCGTCCGTGCAAACGTCCTCCGAGCCTGCCGAAGAAAAGCGGATTATCGTGCCGCACATCGACTTTGACTTGAATCGAAACGGCATTAACCCGGCACTGAACCTGGAGGCCGCCAATGCTTGACCCAAGATGGATGAAGATCCTGCGAGATCTCTGGTTCAATAAAACACGCACGGTGCTGGTTGTGGCATCGATCGCCGTCGGCATCTTTGCCGTGGGCACGGTGCAACATCTGAGCACCGTGTTGCTCGACGAGTTGGATGCGGTCTTTGTTGCCAGCAGTCCCTCTCATGCCTTCATCAGCGCCGACAACCTGGACGAAGGCATGCTCGACACGATCCAACGCATGCCTGAGGTTGCCGAGGTTGCGGGTCGCAGTTCACTGGGTTTGAAGGTCGAAATCGAGCCAGGCAAGTGGGAGGCGTTCACGTTGACCGCCATCGAGGATTTCGAAGACATCCAGATGGACAAGATCCTGCCGCTCACTGAACTCGACAAGCATCCTGAGTTTGGTGTTGAAGATACGCGCTGGCCGGAAGAAAACGAGATCATCCTGGAGAATAGCTCGCTGGATGCTCGGGACGTATTGCCGGAGGGTTTGCAGAATGGCGACACCTTGACATTCGAAACCCCTGATGGCCGCATTCGCGACGTCGTGGTCAGCGGCATCGCCTACGATGCCAATGCCTTCCCCGCGCCGTTTGTCGGACAGGCCAGTGGCTATGTGGATTATGATACATTTGAACGACTTGGCGGCAGCCGAGACTTCTCGCAGGTTTCCATGCGCTTCAACGGCACCGACGAGCAACTGCTTGACCTCGAGTACATGGAGGCGCAAGCCGCTCTTGTTGAAGACAAGATCGAGAAGAGTGGCCGCACAGTCGGCTCCGTGCGTGTTCCGGAACCGGGCGAAGTCGGGCTTCAGAATCTGTTCGACTCGATCTCACTGTTGCTGACGCCGCTGGGATTGATTGCCCTGATGCTGAGTGGGTTCCTGGTCATCAACACGATCTCGGCACTCATGGCGCAACAGACTCGCCAGATCGGCGTCATGAAATCGATTGGCGCTCGACGGTCGCAGATCATCGTGATGTATCTCGCGGCTGTGCTTTCCTACAGTATTGTGGCATTGGCGGTTGCTGTTCCGCTGACGGCCTTCGTGTCCGGTATTTTGGCGCAGACTGTCGGCGGCTTTCTCAACTTGACCTTGCCTCGATTTGTGCTGCCGCCGACCGTGCTCGCCATCCAGATCGTCATCGGCATCCTGACGCCGCTGCTCGCAGCACTGCTTCCGATTCTGCGCGGCACGTCGGTCTCAGTGCACGACGCCATCAACGACTACGGCGTGGGCGATGCCGGCAGCACCGACCGACTCGGTCGCTTCCTGGCCCGCATCAAGGGTATTTCACAGCCGTTGCAGCTTTCGCTGCGCAACACCTTCCGCCGGCGCGCACGATTGGCGCTCACGCTGATCACGTTGGTGCTGGGCGGTATGTTGTTCATGACGGTCGGTAGCGTGCGCCTCTCGCTGACCAGCCTCATCGAGTCGGGCATCTCCTACAGCCAGTTCGACATCAACATCGACTTCGAGCAGCCCTATCGCTCGGCCAAGATCGAAGATGTGATCGAGAAAGTGCCCGGCGTCGACACCGTCGAGGTTTGGACCAGTACGATTGCCACGCCCATCCGTCCGGATGAAAGCGAGGGCACCGGCCTGACAGTCACAGCCCTGCCGGCCGAGAGCATCATGGTTGATCCGACGCTGATTTCCGGGCGCTGGCTCCTGCCCGACGATGAGAACGCCATCGTCATCAGCCAACTTGTGCTGGGCGACGAGCCGGATCTGGTTGTGGGCGACGAACTTGTGCTCGAGATCGATGGCCGGGAACAGCCCTGGATCGTAGTCGGAATCGCACAGATACTCAGCGGTCCGCCCAACGTGATTCCAGCCTACGTCAACTACCCGTACTTCACGCGCTACACGCGCAGCGTGGGCACGGGCGACAGTGCGCAGATTCTGCTCGACGACAGCTCGCCCGACAACGTCAACGCCATGGTGGATGTGGTGCAGGCGGCCCTGGATGCCGAAGGGCTGGCTGTCTCATCAGTCTTCACCATCGAGCGGCTGCGACGCATCACCGGCGGCTTCTTCGATGTCATCATCTACCTGCTGCTGGCCATGGGCATTCTGATCGCAGCCGTGGGCGCGCTGGGGTTGATGGGTACCATGAGCACCAATGTGCTGGAACGCACACGAGAGATCGGCATCATGCGGGCCATCGGCGCCTCAGACGGCTCGGTTCAGCGCATCGTGATCGTCGAGGGCGTCTTCATCGGGCTGATCAGTTGGCTTATCGGCGCTGCGTTGGCCTTCCCGGTGGGAGCGGCACTGAGCAACGCGGTCGGTACCGTGCTCTTCCAGACGCAACTGCCCTACACGTTCTCAGCCTCCGGCGTGGTCACCTGGTTTGCCGTCGTGACCATTCTGGCCGGCATAGCCAGTTTCCTGCCGGCTCGCAACGCATCGAGACTGACCGTTCGCGAGGTGCTGGCCTATGAGTAATTGGTGATGTCAGTCGAGGTCTTCCTATGTCAGTCTTCTGCCGCAACACGGCATCGCAGGCGGGCAATCTCTGAACCCGTTTTGAACAGTTTTGAGGTATAATCTGCTCATGGACTCGACAACGGCATGAAGTGCAAAGAGATAACATGCATGGGGAGAGAGAACTGACACCATGGGCGTCCACAATGAGACATGGGAAAACCGGCTGCTGGTACAGGCCTATGAGCCACTGGAAGATCGTATTCTACATGACGTGCAGTTGCTTTCGAATCGTGCCCAGACGCGCAGAGCATACGATCACTGCCAGGCAGTGACTCGGAAGCACAGCCGTACGTTCTTCACCGCTGCCCATCTCTTGCCTGCCGATCAACGACGGGCAGTTCATGCACTCTATGCTTTCTGCCGGGTGAGCGATGATCTGGTCGATCGGGGGAGCGGTGACATTGTCGCCAACCTACAGCAGTGGCGGCAGCAGAGCCTTAGCGATCACCCGCCGATCGATGATCCGGTGGCGTTGGCCTGGGCAGATACCCGCTCACGTTACAGCATCCCGCGCAGATATGCCGAGCAGTTGTTGGACGGTGTGGCGCGTGACTTGACCCAGACCCGCTACGACACCTTTGCCGATCTGACCGACTACTGCTATGCCGTGGCTTCGACTGTCGGTCTGATGAGCATGCATATTGTCGGCTATGCCGGCAAAGAGGCGATCCCGTATGCGGTCAAGCTGGGGGTCGCTCTGCAACTGACCAACATCCTGCGTGATGTGGGCGAGGACTGGGGAAATGGTCGTCTCTATCTGCCCCAGGATGAGTTGGCCGACTTTGGGCTAACCGAGGCGGACATCGCCCGTGGCCAGGTCGATGAACGTTGGCGAACGTTCATGCGCTTCCAGATCGAGCGCACGAGACGTCTCTATGACGAGGCCATGCCCGGCGTCGCGCTGCTAGGCCGTCGGGGCCGATTTGCAATTGCCGCCGCCGCCGATCTCTATCGCGGCATTTTGGACAGCATCGAAGTCAATGACTACGACGTGTTTCACCATCGTGCCCGCGTAGATGACCGCAAGAAAATCCGTCAGCTTCCGGGCATCTGGTGGCGATCACGTTTCGACACCTATCAACAAAAAGAGAAGGATCATGGGCAATAGAGTTATCGTTATCGGCAGCGGATTTGGTGGATTGGGCGCAGCCGCACGCCTTGCGGCACGCGGCTACCAGGTAGACATTTTTGAGAAACTCGACCAAGCCGGCGGGCGCGGCTACACCTATAGCCAGGACGGTTTCACCTTTGACGGCGGTCCGACTGTGATCACCGCGCCCTTCCTGTTCGACGACATCTTCGCCTTGGCCGGGCGCAAACGCGAGGACTATGTCGATTTCCAGCCTCTGGATCCGTTCTATCGCATCTTTGATCACACGGGCAAGCCGTTCGACTACAACGACGATCCGGCCTTTATCCACGACCAGATCAACAACTGGCAGCCCAGCGACGCGGCCGGCTACGATGCGTTCATGGAAACGACCCAGGCCATCTTCCAGAAAGGCTTTGTCGAACTGGCCGACAAGCCATTCCTGCACGTCACCGACATGCTGCGGGTGGCCCCCGACCTGATCCGGCTGCAATCGCAGAAGAGCGTCTACAGCTACGTCTCGCAGTTCATCGACAATGAATTTCTGCGTCGCTGCTTCTCGTTCCATCCGCTGCTCATCGGCGGCAACCCCTTCGATGCGCCCTCCATCTACGCCATGATCCACTATCTGGAGCGAGAGTGGGGCATCCACTACGTGATGGGCGGCACCGGGGCATTGGTGAAGGCCATGGTGCAGTTGATCGAGGAACTGGGCGGCCGATTCCACTTCAACACCGAGGTCGATGAGATCCTGGTCGATGGACGCAAGGTCACGGGCGTGCGGCTGGCCGACGGCACAGTGCACACCGCCGATGTGGTGGTCGCCAACAGCGACGTGGCCTGGACTTATCTCAACATGATTCCATCCAAGGCGCGTGGGCTTCGCAACAGCGACTTCCGCTGGAAGAAACTCACCCAATACAGCATGTCGCTCTTTGTGATCTATTTCGGCACCAAGAAGCAGTATCGCAACGATGGACGGCTGGCCCACCACAACATCATCCTCAGCGAGCGCTACAAAGGGCTGCTGGCCGACATCTTCAAGCACAAGCGCCTGCCGGAAGATTTCTCGCTCTATCTGCATATGCCCACACTGACCGACCCATCCATGGCGCCGGAGGGCTGCGACTCGTTCTACGTGCTCTCGCCGGTGCCCAACCTGGGTGGGGATATCGATTGGAAAACAGCGGCCAAGCCCTACCGCGACACCATCATGCAGTTCCTGGAGGACAACTACCTGCCCGACCTCCAGGAGAACATCGTGCTTGAGCACTACGTCGATCCGCTCTACTATCCGTGACACGCTCAACAGTCAGCTCGGCATCGGCCTTTTCGGTGGAGCCGGTGCTCACCCAGTCGGCCTGGTTCCGTCCCCACAACCGCTCGGAGGATTTCGACAATCTCTACTTCGTGGGCGCCGGCACCCATCCGGGCGCCGGTCTGCCCGGCGTGCTTTCGTCCTCCAAGATTGCAGAGGATCTGATCGTTGAGGCGTCGGGCAGTGCGCTGCCCGCCAGGAGTCCGGCTACACCTGAGCCGGTGATTGCAGGGTCCGCATGAAACAGTATCGACACACCTTTCAGGTCAACGCGCCGCTGGCCGCCGTGGCCGACTTCCATCGCAGCACGGCCGCGCTGCGCCAGCTTTCGCCGCCGCCCATGATCGTCCAGTTTCATCGCATCGAGCCCATGGCCGACGGCTCGATCTCCGACTTCACCATGTGGCTCGGCCCTGTGCCGATCCGCTGGGTCGCCGTCCACTCGGACGTGAGCGACCAGGAGGGGTTCACCGACAGCCAGCAGTCCGGCCCATTTCGCACCTGGGTCCACCGCCACACATTTCGTGCCATCGACGCCAACACGACCGAGGTCGTCGACGAGATTCAGGCGGAACCGGGAAACCTGATCAGCCGGTTCATGTGGCTCAATCTGCCGATTCTCTTCGCATACCGCGGCTGGAAGACCCGGCGCGTTCTGGCGATGAGTTTCGAAAAAGCTAAAGCTTTAGCCACAGATGAACAATGATAAACACAGATGGGATAGATTTTCGCGGATGTTTTCTGAAAGGGTTCTCACGCTCTGATAAGTTCAAAAACCATCTGTGTCCCATCTGTGAAAATCTGCGTTCATCTGTGGCTACGTCTTTCACATCCTCACAGCAAATCACTTCAGGATATACAGATCCATGAGCAAACATATCGATCTCCATCAACCGGCGCCGGACTTCGAGCTGGCTGATTTCAACGGTCAGACCTTCCGGCTTTCCGACCTGCGCGGCGTGAAAAATGTCGTGCTTGTCTTCAACCGCGGCTTTGTCTGACCGTTCTGCCGCCGGCACATGGCGCAGTTGCGCCAAGATTACGACAAGTTCCAGGCCGCAGATGCCGAGATCGTGGTGGTCGGTCCCGATGATGCGAATGCATTCAGCAAATATTGGGCCGAGAACGATCTCCCCTTCATCGGGCTGCCCGATCCGGAACATTCTGTGCTCAAGCTCTATGGCCAGGAGACCAGCCTGTTCAAATTGGGCCGCATGCCGGCGCAGGTTGTGGTGGATATGGCCGGGGAAGCACGCTACGTGCACTATGGCCATTCCATGAAGGATATTCCGGAGAACGACGAGATCCTGAGTTCGCTGGCGACATTGCCGTCCGCGGACGGCACGGACCCGGGCTAGCAGCCTGTCGAAATGCAAAGGAATGGGACGCGGATTGCACGGATCTAGGCGGATAAAACGGATCTTTCTTGACTTATCCGCGAAAATCAGCCAAATCAGCGTCATCCGCGTCCCATCGACTTGATTCGATAGAGGTTGACCACAAAGAACCGCAAAGATGCTAAAGCATCAAGACGGTCCCTGTTCCAGGGCGGCGATCACTTCGCCGATTCGTTGCTGCACTTTCTTGTAGTCGATCTCTGCCCACGCCAGGAGCAATGGTACGTATTTCGGGTCGCCCGTCGCTTCGACCTTGTCGAGCAACAGCAGGATCATGTCTCTGGGCCGATCCTTCAGATAGCTCATGTCATAGGGGCCATCGCTAGTGGCCAGCATCTGGTCGAACTCGCCCAGCAACTCCTGGGCGAAGGTCTCACGTTCGACCATCCACCCCCGGGGCGTGTAGGCCAATAGGGGCAGGCGGTAGTCGTATCTGATCTGAAGGTAATTGTTGACGATGGTCCAGTCGACCCGGGCCTGGATGTCCTCAAGGCGCAGGTTGGCGTAGTAGCCGTAGGATGGATTCTGGTCTAGACCCAGGTCAAGCACCTGTCTTGCCCGTGACCCCTTGAGAACTTTGGTCAGCATGGCACGGCCGCCGCTCATGATCAGTTCATCAGCGCCGCGTAGAATGGCCGCGATCTCCTCGTCGGACAAATGCTCGATCCCTTTGGTATCCAACGTATAGCGAACACGACGTACTTTTCTGCTCATATGGTCACCACCTCGAAAAAGCTGTTGTCGCCACTACGGTCCTGGATGCCGCTTTGATGCTTCACTTTGTGGCCCAAATGGGATACAATTGTTCTCAAAGGAGACTGCTATGACAAAATCAGCCATGATACGTGCGCGTGTGGATCCAGAGTTGAAGGATGAAGTCGAAACGATCCTGCAGGATTTAGGTCTTTCGGCTACACAAGCGCTCACGCTCTTTTATCAACAGATTCGCTTGCGAAAGGGCATTCCATTCGACATAAGGCTGCCTAACGATCGTGTGGAGCAGACTATTGATGTGCCGGCGCAGCGTACTTTTGCACCATTTCCGATGGATGCCGGCCGCGTGGCCATGGAGCAAAATGTCGAGGCCTATAAACTCATGCACAGTGAGTTGGTTACACGTTATTTGGGACAATATGTTGCGCTCTGGAATGGCCGACTGATCGATCATGACCATGACCCAGTTGCCCTCTTGCAGCGGGTGCGTGAGCAATATCCTGGCCAGGTGATCTTGCGCCAGAAAGTTGAGCGGACGCCGGAGAACGTGTTGCGCATCCGCCATCCCTCCATTGAGGAATTGGAATGAATCACTCGATCTCCTACGACTACAATTCGGCCTATGCCCCTCCTGCTCCATTCTTGCCCATCGCCGTTGATGGCTACGATCCCGACAAGCTTCCGGTCATTCTGCCTGCTTTCGTCGACACAGGCGCCGACGGCACGCTGCTGCCGGAGGACATTCTGCGTAGCGTCGGCGCTGAATACGAGGACACGGTGCGAATGCTGGGCGTCGCCGGCGGCGTACAGCAGTTGGATCGATATACGGTTCGCATCCAAATTGACGACCAGATCGTACACGCCGTCTCGGCTGTTGCAACTGCGGCAGGCAGCGAAGCGCTAATCGGTCGCGATGTGTTGAATCATCTCATCGTGACCCTGAACGGCCCCGCGGACATGGTAGAGTTACAGGTTGAACGATGAGCGTATAAGCCAAGATATCAGACAACATCTTGTGTGAGCCGGCTGTACACCTTTTTCAACATCCACTCCTGCACCACGTCACCGAAATCTACATCATCGATGATCTTGGCAAAGATATCTTGGTTCAGATCCATGCGCTCGATGAGTTTGGCCAGGAAAATATCTTCGAACCCGTACTTGAAGTTTGCCAATGAGTTACTTCTCGCTTGCTGAGCCAAGGTCTCATCATCGATCAACTCCGCTTCGATCTGGCTGAAGAAGTAGCGATCTGCCTCGGCAAAATCGGTGCCAAAACGATCGTTGAGCACCTCAATGATCTCGGATAACTTGGCTTGTTCGTCCTTCTCCTCGCGCATGCCAGCTTCGGTGAGCGGCCCAAGCGGGGCATCGCCGTTCTTCGCAAGCTCGATGCTGCCCTCTTTGATCTTCTGCAGCCGGTAGAACTCCAGCGATACTTCATCGTCAAGCGTGAAGACCTCTCCCCGGAGTCGTTTGGGTAGTTTGGTTTGCAGAAAACGGCCGTAGGCGTAGAGTTTTTCGAGATCAATGTCGCTGAAGGGCATGATCTGCGCCAGGAACGCGTAAAGCCGTACAAAGACGGCCAGACTATTCTTAAACTCTTCCTGCTGGCTCTCTTCAGCCAATGCCCGGTATCGGTCCACGGCCGGATCGATGTAGCTGTTCAGACGGGCATGATCCCGCCGACTGCCCATACTTTGCACCCCAAAAAATACGCCGGCAAAGGCGTCCACTTCGCTCTGCCATATAATCTGATAATTCTCAATCTGGACCTTGAGATCATAGAGCATGTTGGGATCGGTGGTGGACGTGAGCGTGGTCTTTTCGTAATAGGGCTGGAAAGCCTCTAGAATCTCCTCTTCGCTGTTGGCAAAGTCGAGCACAAAGGCGTCCGTTTTGCCTGGGTGGGTACGATTGAGGCGCGACAGTGTCTGCACGGCGCGTACGCCGGATAGTTTCTTGTCCACGTACATAGTGTGAAGTAGGGGCTGGTCGAAGCCGGTCTGGTACTTCTCGGCAACGAGCAGCAGGTTGTATTCGTCTGAGGCGAATCGTTCGGGCAATTCTCGCTCTCCAAAGCCGTTGATATCCGACTCCGTGTATTGGATGCCGGTCTCTTGATCTGTGAACGCCGTGAAAGCGACCAGCGCCCGGATATCGGTGTAACCCTTTTCCTGCAAATAGGCGTCGAAGGCTTCTTTGTAACGCACGACATGCGGGCGAGACGAGGTGACCACCATCGCCTTGGCCTTGCCTCCGATCTTTTCCATCACACATTGGCGATAGTGTTCGATGATCACTTCGGCCTTCTGGGCCAGATTGTGTGGGTGAAGCGAGACAAATCTCGCAATCGCCCGGGCTCCCTTCTTCTTGTCGAGGCGAGGGTCATCCTCAATCGCCTTGGAGAGTCTGAAATAGCTCTTGTAGGTTGTGTAATTTTGCAGCACGTCTAGGATGAAGCCCTCTTCGATGGCCTGGCGCATGGAATAGAGGTGCGAGGCTTCAGGGATGCCTTCTTCATTGGGCGTGCCGAAAACCTCCAGGGTTTTCGGCTTGGGTGTTGCCGTAAAGGCGAAAAAACTCAAATTGGGCTGTCGCCCTCTCGCTAGCATTGATTCCCGGATGGCGTCTTCGGGGTCGTCTCCCTCTTCGACTTCGTAGACTGCGGCATCTTCTTTCACAACCTTGCTCATATCGAAGACAGTCAGTACCTCTTTCATCTGCTTGGCGGTCTCGCCACCCTGAGAACTGTGCGCCTCATCAACAATAACGGCGTAGTTTCGTTTGGGCAGTTCACCGATCTGATTAACTTTTGTGCAATTGAGGCCCGAATTGGCAAAAAATCGCCAAAACTGAACGACGAACTTTAACAATCTGCTCAGATGTGTTTGTCTCATAACCCTACACAAGAAAGGTAAGGGTCATGAGCGAACAAGAAACATCTCCAAATGAACAACAGCCACTGTTGACGCAACATGCAATGCTGGTTCTGTGGGGCGCATTCGCCCAGCAGATCGGCCTGGTCAAAATGCTTGAACAAATCGACCTGAGACAGAAGAAGCGAGAGCACCGCCCACAAACCAAGATCATCGAGTTCCTGCTGGCCATTTTGGCCGGGCTGCCACATCTGCAGGACCTGAGCTGTTCAGCCCACCCACTGGATCAAGATCAGGCAGTCGCCGAAGCGTGGGATCAACCAGGCTGGGCCGACTACAGTGGCGTGAGCCGAACGCTACAGAGTCTGAACGATGATGAGGCAAACGCCATCATCGATGCCGTGACAGCGGTCAGCCAACCCTTCATCGACCAGGAATGTGAACGGGCACTGGCAAGCGCTGGGCGGCTGGTCTACGATGCAGACCTGACCGGTCGTCCGGTCTCGAACACGAGTACCACCTATCCAGACACGGCCTTCGGCTACATGGGTGATACGGTCAGCCTCGGCTATCAAGCGGCTTTGGTCAGCTTGCATAGTCCAACCTATGGGCGGCTCTGGCTGGCCAATCAACTGCACCCAGGAGACACGGTGAGTGTCACACAGGTGCAAGCCTTGATGTTGGCGGCCGAAGAAAGCACAGGGTACCGACCTCGACGCCGGACGGAACTGGTCGCTGCTCGATTAGCTGAGGCTGAAGCGGCACTGGCCGCCGCTCAAGAGCCATACGAGGCAAGCTACGAGAAAGAACGGGACGCACAGGACAAAGCGCATGACACCAAGCTCGATCTGGCGCATTGGTCACGTGAGAGACAGAGCCTCGAATCAGAGTACGAGGGCAGCGGGCGAAAACCGACTGCTCACTGCAAACTGTCTCGAGCCAGGCACAAGGAGGCGATGTACGAAAAGCGTTTGCCCCGTGTGCAGAAGGAAGCCGCTATGGCTGAACGACGACTGTTCCGCTGTGAACAGAAATTGGTGGAGGCCAAAGCGGAAGTCGACCGGCTGCGCTTGCATCATCAGCAGTTGCTGGACGAGAACGAGAGCAACCCGCATCCCATCCGAGCCCTCTTTCGAATCGACGGCGGTTTTGCCAGCCAGGAGAACATCGCTTGGCTTATCGAGATGGGCTACGATTTGGATACCAAGGCTCGCAGCACTGGTGTACGAGATGGCTTGATTGACGCTCTCTCGCCAGAGACTGTCTGGCAGCAAGTGGGTGGCAATGCAACGCTCACTGCGTGGGCCAATACCACGGCTGGCGGCTACTTCACCTACCCGGTCGATCTCGCTTTGGCTCGCTATCAGACCGGCAAGAGCGTACGACATGCCGTCCTTGTCCATTACGGCGAGGAAGATGTCACCGCCGATCTGGATGGCTGGTTTCATCGCTACAACGCCCGCCAGACCATCGAGGCGGGCATCAAGGAAGGCAAAAATGTCTTCCAGATGCACCATCTCAAGGTCCGCTCGCCTCAGGCACTCTTGCTTCAGGAACACTTTGCCTGCTTCGCAGCCAACTTCCTAAGACGAAGGGAAACTTTTGCAGAGTGGTGATGATGATGTTGATGCCGGCACCCAGGGCCTCCGCCAGTTGACTGGAGTGTCTGTCAATCTTCTGGACGACGCCCTGCTTGTGCTCGAACTGATAGATGGTCTCCTGCAACTGCTGATCGAGCACGCGCCGGTCGGTGACCACGATCACCGAATCGAAGATACGCTGGTTGGCTTCGTCATAAAGGCTAGAGAGGCGGTAGGCTAGCCAAGCAATGGAGTTGCTCTTGCCGCTCCCGGCCGAGTGTTGAATCAAGTAGTTGTGTCCAGGACCATTTTGGCGAGTCTGTTGGCTCAGAAAACGGACGACATCAAGCTGATGATAGCGGGGAAAGATCATGGATTCAGCCTTGACTGAACGCCCGCCAAATTGGATTTCTTTGCGCTCCAGATGGATAAACGAGCCGATGATCTCCATCCAGCTATCTTTTGCCCAGATCTTTTCCCAGAGATGGGCAGTCTTATGACCATCCTGATTAGGCGGATTGCCGGCGCCCTTATCGTGGCCTTTGTTGAAGGGCAGGTAGCGCGTGTTACTGCCGTCAATTCGGGTTGTCATCCACACCTCGTCGGTGTCGACGGCAAAGTGGACCAGCGCCCGCTTCTTGAACTGGAAGAGCAGTTCTCTGGGATCGCGGTCTTTGGCATATTGCCGGCGCGCGTTGGCCACATCCTGACCGGTAAATTGATTCTTCAACTCCACCGTTGCCACCGGCAGACCGTTCAGGCTCAGGACCAAATCGAGACTCTTTTCGTTCTGGGAGCTGTACCATAGTCAGTCTAGCGCACGAGCGATCATAATTTGGTGAGCAAACGACCGCTTTAGCCCTCACCTTGTCGCCGTTTGACCTCTTCCAGCAACTCATCCAAGGTAAGGTCGGCAAAAAGCTCACGCCGTTCCTCCGTATAGTTCCCGTACCCGGTCGTGAATTGATTGATGAACCGAACTGTGTTCACCACGCCGATCTCGCGATACAGGATGCGGATGGCATCTTGGGTAATCTCCGCTAATGGTTTGGCCTCTGTGATCATAGGTCGAGTTCCTCTATCAACTCAAGTGGCGTAACCGGCAAGGTTTTGAGATTGCCGATGCTCTTCGCGCGCTTGAGAAACCGATCATCGCATGCACAGAAATAGTCAGCCTCAGCCTCTTCAGCACATGCAAGATGCAGTGCGTCCAATGGGTGAATGCCTCCGTTCACAAATTCGCTCGCCCGGCGTGCAACGCCGTCATCGACCACAACACGGAATCGGGCCAGTTCGAGTGCAGAAACGGCATAGTCTCTGCGAGCCGTCAGCGGGTTTCTCTCCGTTTCAATCGTCAGCGCCGTCGATGTTACCAAGTCGATCTGACCTGACCGGACGATAGCCAGGATGCTTAGAACGGCTTCGGACTCCAATCGAATTCGCGTCTGCGACTTGTCATCCAGGGGACGTTGCAGCGCACAGTTGTCCAGATATATTTTCATTGTGTCCGTGGCGGTGTGAACCAAAACGGTGAATTCCGATATCAGTATAGCAGAAGCGCCAGCCACAAACTAGTAACGCTTCATTCATCAAAGTCGCTGAGGTAACTCGTCGATCCATTCAGCAGAAGCAGTGACGTCGAAGTGATCTACGATGGTCGCTGCGATCTCCATGCTCTACCCAATCCCCACCAACACTAACCCCACCGACACAATGATAATCCCCAGCACTTTGGGCCGATAGCGAGGCTCCCGCGCCAGGGTGAACCCCAACAACGCACCGATGGGGATGCTCAACTGGCGAAAGGCGGCCACGTAGCTGACGTCAGTCACGTAGGCCATGGAGGCAAGTACCAGTCCGTAGGTCGCCATGACGATCACGCCTGTCAGCGCGCCCGCGGCCAGTAGCGAACGGTTAGCCAGCACGCCCGCCAACTGGCTGCGTCCACTGGACCGTACAACCGTCCCCAGCCCGATCATGGTTGCCGCGCTGATTGTCTGCAACGAGATGAAGAGCAGCGTGCTCTCGCGATTTGACAATTGGATCTCCGGCGTCTCGCGCAGTAGCCGCAGCGCCTGATCGTCGAGCAGCGTGTAGCAGGTCGTGCCGATGGCCGCGATCAGCACCATCACGTAGACCATGCCGAAGTAGTCCGCGAGGCGTACCGATTGAAAGTGGGGCAGCGGCAAAATCACGCAGCCAGCGGTGATCAGCAGCATGCCGAACAGGCTGAGCGTGCCGATGCCTGCGCCGCGTCCCAGCAGGATGCTGATGGCCGCGATCATCAACACGGGCAGCGCCCGCGCCAGCGGGTAGGCCAGCGAGATGTCGCCGCGCTGATACGCCCCAGCCAGCCCAGCGAAGTAGATCAACTGCGCCACGCCGGTCGCCAGGATCAGCGCCCAGACCGAAATCGGCACCAGCGGAAGGATCTGGCGATGTCCGATCAGAAACGGCGACATGATCACGGCGCCCGAAAGCGCCATGATGAAGAAGAACGCCAGCGATGGGCTACGTCGCTTGCTGATGAAGTTCCAAGACGCGTGCATAAAAGCCGAGGTGATGATCAGAACGGCGGCGGTGGCGGTCATGTGGTCATGGCCACGGGCCAATCGTCTTCCTGGAGCGCCTCTAGCAGTCTGTCGGAGAGAAGGACGATAGACCGCGGATTAGGCGGATTTGGCTGATAAATGCCGATAATATCAGATAAAATCAGGCTCTTTCCGCCTAATCCGCCGCATCCGCGGTCGATTTCTTGGTCTCTCCGACAAGCTGCTAGGCGTGGGCTATGAAGTTGGTAGATGTCAATGGCCTCCCGGCGCAATCGACGCAGGCTGCACTCAACCTGCCGCATGATGCAGTCCGCGCTGAACCGGAGCGGGTTGGTCTCCCGGTCTCGGCTCACCTTACCGGCAATCAGCATGTTGTCCCATGCCGATATCCCACACCCATTTCAGATACGGACAGGCCGGTCTTTCCCAAGGGTCGATAGTGCATCGGTGTTCCCCAATATCAGTAGTTCACGATTTGGTGAAAAGCGAGATTCCTTCGATTGCACTCAGGACATGCCTTCGCTGGTCACTTGTCAGAGTGAAGTGCTGAATCTCTTTGATTCCGGACAGCCGGCATCTGCTATTCTATCCCGAACATTCCGCCTACGTACCTATCCAGCCATATGTCGATAGACCGCGGATTCGGCGGATGAGGCTGATTACCGCGGATTAAATCCGAGTTGTTCCGGCTTTGTCCGCCTGATCCGCCGAATCCGCGGTCTATTTGCACCGCAGCCTGAATAGGCGCCCACCTACATCGAAATGCCCAACAGCCCACGCGTCAACTGGAAGTCGACGTTGCCGTTGCGCTCGACCGCCGGCACACGTTGGCCGCAGAGACTATCGCGCATGGCTTCGGCAATGGCCCGGCTATCGACCACGACATCATCGTTCAAAATATCACCGTTCAGCACCAGATCTATGTCACCGCCGTAGCGCCCGGCCACGGCTTTGCTCTCTGTCACTTGCAGGACCGGCAGCAGCGGATGGCCCTCCAGCGGATGGACACCCACATGGGCCGTCACCATTTCGACGCCGGTGGCGCCCAGGCCGACCAACGTCTCCACCCAATGCGACGTAGGCGTGGCCATGATGTGGAAGCCGGGCGCCTCGACACGCTGCCCGTAGGCCAGCGACGCGGCAATTGGATTGCCCCCCAGCAGCGTATCGACAAAGGCCGGCTGGCTCAGTAGGCCGGCGCTCTCCGGCACGACCACCGTGCCGCCGCCGGCGACGATCTGCGCGGTCAGACGGGCGAACATGGCGGCTGCTCGTTCGGAGATCGGCCCGTCGCTGAAGAGGCCGAAGCGTCGATCAACCATTCGGGCTTCACCTGTTGGCAGTACAATCGTCGACGAAGCCTGACCCCGAAACCAATTTTCGACATTGGCCAACACGTGCTGGATGCCGCCGTCAAGCTGGATGCTGGCCCAGCCAAATTGGGCCGGATCCAGGCCGATGGCGGCCAGTTCCAGCCGCATGTGATCGTTGTGGGTGATCTCGCAGCCGTGCTCCATCAACAACGCGCTGGCGACCAACGGATGGCGCAGATAGCCCAACAGCGAGTGACTGGTCATCTCCTTGGCCTCGGGTGATGAACCGCAGCCCTCGGTGTGAACCAGGGCCACAAATCGCGACAATCCCATCTGTTGCGGCAATGTCGGTCTGGTTCAGTCGACGCACGGCCAACTGAGCGACCTGGGCCGCGCAGAGGCTGGTCGGCAACACAAGACCGACAGGCAGCCCCACCATCTCGCCGCGCACAGAGAACGCCGGATAGCGAAGCGCTGCAATCTCGGCATCGACAGGTTCGGATAGCGACACCGCCAACGGACGCCCGGACGCCGTCTCCATCTGGACCAGATGATCGATGGTTGTCTCCGGGCCCTGACGCCAGTTGCGCCAGAGCTGCACCTGCGCGTGGCCGGCCCGTTCGCCGACCGACAACTCGCCCGAGGCCACATCGACGGTCAGATCGAGCATGGCCGCGCCCAATTCGTCCATGGGCGTGCCGTCGAGGTAGGCCCCGGCGTTGACGTCCATGTCGTCTTCGAGCAGATCGGTAGCGCTCGGACGTGGTGACGACTTTGATGGTCGGCACGAAGGGGAAGTTGGTGATGGAGCCGTTGCCGGTGACAAAGAAGATCAGGTTACAGCCGGAGGCCACCTGGCCGGCGATGCTCTCCAGGTCGTTGCCGGGGCTGTCCATGAAGTAGTAGCCCGGCTCCGTCATCGGCTCGGAATAGTCGATCACATAGTCCAGGCGCACATCGGGATCGCGCTTCATGGCCGCGCCGATGGACTTGAGCACGATGTTGTAGAGACCGCGATACTTGTTGCCGCCGGACGGGTTGCCCTCGGCCGACGTGCCGTGCCAGGCCGCCCACTCTTTGAAGCGTTCGACCGTGGCCAGGAACTTGCGCGCCGTGGGCAGATCGCGCACCTTTTGCAGCAGATAGGACTCTGCGCCGATCAACTCGTCGGTCTCGGCCAGATTGGCCGAACCGCCGTAGCGGATGACCTCCCGCGCCACCCAGCCGACCAGCGGATTGCCGGAGACGCCGGAAAAGGCATCGGAGCCGCCGCACTGAAGCGCGATCTTGAGATTGGAGAGCGACTCGGGCGTACGCTGCGTCTGGTTGACCGCGGGCAGCCATTCTTGAACGATGGCTTGCGCACGGTCGAGCGCATCGGAAAAACTGGTCTCGATGGTCAGAAATTGGTGCGGCAGATCGTCCAGCGCATAGCCTTGCACCGTCATAAAATCGAGCAACGCTGCATTGTTGACCGGCCCCACACCGTCGTCCACGGCCAGCACCGCGCCGACGTTGGGGTTGACCATGAACCCGGCCAGTGTGGGCAACACCAGGTGCAGATTGTTGATGTCGTCCTCGCCGCCCTCGGTGTGGGCGATGGCGACCACGCCGTCCACATTGGGCAATGCTGCGACTACCGCCTGCAAGCGTGCTTCGAGCCGCTTGACGAATGGCCCGACACGCGAGGTCGTGCCCAGCAGCACGACATAGTTGCGCGTGCCGACGCCGCGTGCGCCGGACCGGCGATAGCCGAGGAAGGTGCGATCCGTCAGGTGCAGAGGCAGAGCTTCAGCCGGTCGAAACGTTTCCTCATCCAATTGGTACGGCTCGATGCGGTCGATGAAGTTGGCCGCCGCCGGCAGGTCGAAGTCCAGTTGGCGACCCGAGAGTGCGGCCAACGTGCTGGGGTTGATGACGTAAGAGCCGGGGAAAATCTTAGCCGTCGCGTAGCCGAAAGGCAGTTGCCAGGAGAGCAGCGGTTCGTGCTTTTCGATGATCGCCAGCGCAAAGCGATGGCCTTCCATGACGGTATGGTCGATGGTAAAAACCTCACCGTTGTGTTCAACCAAAGTCCCTGCCTCCAGACGAGTCGTGGCAATGGCGACATTGTCGCCGGACAGCGGCAGGCGGGCGATCTCAGCGAACGGGATGGGCGATGACATGGCGGATCTCCGATGAAAACAAGTGCCGGGGACGGCCCAACAAATGTCAAGCTAAAGGTAACTATTCAGCCATGGGCAAGATAGACCGCGGATTAGGCGAATTAGGCGGACAAAACCGGATCAATTCGGATTTTATCCGCGGTAATCAGCCTCATCCGCCGAATCCGCGGTCCATTTGCACCGCAGCCTGAACAGTTACCGCTAAAGGAAAATCTACCGGGCCGTCCCCGGCATTTTTGCCCATCAAGCAACGACTTGTCCGGCAATTTGGCTACCCGCCGAGACAATGCCGCTTCGCAAGATGATCGAGCCTTCAATCCGAGCGCCGTCACCGATGCGACAACCAGCCTCAATGGAGACATTCGGTCCAATGACGCAATCTCGACCGATGCCAACTCCTTCGCCGATCCGGACCGGCATCACGATCTCTGTGCCGGCGCCGATCTCGGCGGCCAGAGCATCGGCGTCGCTCGCCTCCGCTTGCAAGAAATGGCGATTTAGCGCCAACAGATCGTCAACGTTGGTCAACTGCCGGCGTGATGGTGTGAGCACGCCGGTGACGCGTCCATCGGCGTCGATCAGGGCCTGGATGGCGTCCTGCAATTCATACTCGCCACGGGGCGAGGGTTGCACCTCGGCCAGGTGAGGCAGCAGCTTGGCAGAAAAAAGGTAGAGCGGCAGGCTGGAGATATTGGACGGCGCCTCTGCGGGCAGCGGCTTCTCGACGATGCGCGTGATCTGGCCGTTTTGCCACTCGACGATGCCGGTCGAGGCCGTCTTCTGCGGGTCGATCTCCATCAGACTGAGCACGCCATTGGACTGCTGCGCGCGGAATGTTTGGAGCAGCGCTGAAATATGATCCGAAGGGACCAGATTGTCACAGGCGGTCAGCACAAAGTCGTCTCGGATGAACGGCACGGCCAGGGTCAAGGCGTGGGCCGTGCCCAGCCGTTCCGTCTGCTCGACAAAGCTGGATGGAGTCGGCCCCGATGGTTGCGGGATCGGCAAAGTGGGCTTGAATCTCATCGTCCGACGGGCTCACCACCAGCACAAAATCGCGCACGCCGTTCTCGACAAAGAGCGCCATCACCCGCTCGACCATGGGCTTGCCGGCCACCGGGGCCATGGCCTTGGTGCGCCTATCCGTGACCGGCTGAAGCCGTCGCCCCTTGCCCGCGGCCAACACAACACATTGCATACGATTTTCTCTCTTGATGTCCAAAACAATAGACCGCGGATTTTACGGATTCGGCAGATGACCGCGGATTAAAAAGATATATCCGCGGATATCCGCCCTATCCGCCAAATCCGCGGTCTATCAGTTGAGCACGACCATCAGGCCGGCAGAAGTGGATGCTGTAGCGCTGGGCGTCGTCGGGGTGGAGGGCCGGATAGCGCGCATGGACGGCCTCGGCGATGGCCTCGCGTTTGCCCGTCTCGACCAGGGCGATGCAACTGCCGCGGAAGCCGGCTCCGCTAAAGCGGGCGCCGTACACGCCCGGCGTCTCGCTGAGGATCTCGTAGAGCGAGATCAACTGGGGACTGCCGCACTCGTAGTTGGAGACGGAACTGCGGCCCGATTCAGAGACAAGACGGCCCAGGTCGCCCAGATCACCGCGTGCCCAGGCGTCGATGCCGTCGGAGACGCGCTGCATTTCGCCGAAGTAGTGGGTCGCACGTTTGCGCAGGTCAGCGGGCAGGCGATGGCCGTAGGCTTCGTACTGCGCCGACATCTACGTGGCGCAGGCGTGGATCGGAGCCGGGTTCCTCCCCGGCGTGCTGGAGCAACAGCCGGGCGGCGTCTTGACACTCAGTCACCCGGGTGTTGTAGCCGGCTCCGACCAATCCACGCGTCATACCCGAGTAGACCACCAGGATCTCATAGTCGTCGTCGGTCAAGGGCGTCGCGATCTGGTCGATCTGAAAATCGCTGCAATCGATACGCGTCAGTTGGTTGTGCTCGGAAAAGAGGATCACGGTCTGATCCAGAATGCCGTTCTGCAGGCCGATGTAAGAATGTTCGGTTGCCGAGACGAGTTTCACGTTGGCGGCTGGATCAACAACCATGCCATTGACCGACTCCAGGGCCAGCAGATAGGCCACCGTGACCGCGGCCGACGAACTGAGTCCGCCCACCGGCATCCCGCTTTCGATGACGCCGACCATCCCGCGCTTCAATCCATGGGCCTCTTGCAGCGCGATGACTGCGCCGCGCGCATAATTGGCCCAATCGCCGCGCACAAAGGGCGGCACATTGTCGACTGAGAAGGCAGCGTGTCCATCGTAGTTGAGGCTGTCCATCAACACGCTGCCGTCTGCCGTGGGCGCAAAGGCCAACAGAACAGTGCGGTCGATGGAGGTTCCTGTGACGACGCCCAACTGGTGGTCGATGTGGGCGCCGAGCGGACAGATCCGCAGCGGCACACGGGCGATGTTAACGTCAGATCGACGAACCTGATAGCGTTTCCTAAGATGGTCAGTCAGCCGTTCGATGCGAGTAGCCTCTGCAAGCGGTTGGCGGATCGGAGGCGCTTTGGTCTTCGTCTCTATGGTATCGATCACGGGTCAGATCCTCGTCAACTAAACGCGCGGCACAGGGCACACGGCAGGAAAAATGCAGTTCAGGCGTTCAATCGTTACACGAAGGTAAAACCTTCGCCATCCGATAAGCCTAGCACTGCCACCACGCTCTCGTCAACGCTGGGCGCGGACATTCCGTCGACAAAGCCCGTCAGCTCAATCGCCTGACGGCACGGAGCGGTCCAGCGTCTCGGGCACGAATGCGGCGAAGATGGTCGCCGCGGCAATGCCGGACAGGCCGATCACAAATGTGGCCGCGGAGAGACCGAGCACGTCGGCAATTGTACCGGCGACGATGGGCGCGCTGGTCTGCCCTGTGTCGCCGATCAGTCGCCAGACGCCCAGAAACTCGCCCATCGAGTCATCGGGCGCCAGATCCGCGCCCAACGTCATCATGGTGCCGGAGCCTAAGCCGTTGCCAAAGCCGATGATCAGACCGGCAATGACGAACTGGGTATAGTTGGTCGTGAAGGGGATCAGGGCCATGGCCACGCCCTGGATCAGAAAGCAGGGCACAATCGCAAACTTGCGTCCCAGGCGATCCATCACCAGCCCCGCCGGGATAGAACATGGTCATGTCGATGGCGGCGGCCATGCTGACCACGACGCCGATCTGTCCGACATCCAGCCCGAGCATATCCGCGCCGAAGAGCGGAATGATGATGTTGCGCCCCGAGCGAATCATCTGGGCCAGCAATTGGCCCGCACCGGCCGGCGTCAGCGTGCGATAGGTTTCCCGAATCACCTGCCACAGATGGCCGGTATGTCCGCGCAGACCGCCACGTTGCACGACGCGCTTAGACGTTGTCTCACGCGCATAGAGCGCCGGGAAGATCAATGTGATGGCGGCTAGAATACCGTAGAGAAAAAAGGGCGCCCGCAGTCCGTAGGTCGCAGCGACAAATCCGCCGACGGCCGGTCCCATGAAGACGCCGATACGATTGATGCCGCCAAAGAGGGCGATGGCGCGGCCGCGTGAATAGGATGGCGTGGCATCGGTGATGTAGGCGTGGCGCGAGATGTTCCAGATGGCCACGCCCAGCCCGGAAATAAAGCCGTAGATGACCAGCTCCAGCACCGAGCCGGCCCAACTCATGGCAAAGGTCGCAGCCGCCAGCACAGACAGGCCCAACATCATGGATCGTCGCTGTCCCAGACGGCCAAAGAGCATGCCGGCCGGGATGTCGCCGGCCAGCGTGCCCAGCCCCTCGGCGGCCAGCACGATGCCGATGAGGCCGTACGAGGCGTCAAACGAGCGGGCATAGAGCGGCAGCGTCGGCACCAACATGCCGCGGCAGAATGAGAGCACCAGGGCCGGCACATAGATGGGCAGCGTCAATGGATTGGTCAAGAACGCCATGAAGAACGATCTGTTGCCGCTATCGGCTCGCGGTTTGGTGTTCTTCACAAGCTGTTGCTCGTTTGCAACGATGAAATTTTGTCACAGATGACTCTACTGCAAGAACCACAAATGGCATGAATTTCACGAATGGCACCACTGAGAAAATTCGTGCCATTCGTGCCATTCGTGGTTCTTGCAGTGAACTCACAGATGGACACAGATGATAAATCGATGATCACGGATGGACTAAACATCAATCATAGTTCCCCATCCGTCGCCAGACATCGAGCATCAGTTCGTAGCGCGACAGGCGCATGCCGGTGTAGATGCAGTTGCTGGTCGAGAAGATGTAGCCGCCGCCGGGCATGCCGTGCTTGAGCGCATACCCCGCCGACTCGATGACCTGCTCGTCGGTGCCCGTGTCGAGCATGCCGCAGTTGACGTTGCCGATCAGGCAGACCTGGTCGCCGCAGAGGCGCTTCACCTCGGCCATGTCGACGCCGCCCTGCGGGTCGAGCGAGTGCAGCGCATGGGGGTTGGCGGCGAGCAGATCGTCGAGGATGGGCATGATGTTGCCGTCGGTGTGCTTGATGACGTAGAAGCCCAGCTCGCGGTAGCCGGCGACCAGGCTCTTGAGGTAGGGCGCAATGAACTCGGCGAAATGAGCCGGCCGGAGGAAGGGACCGGTGTTGAAGCAGTAGTCGGCGCAGAGTGCAAAGCCGTCCAGCTCGCCGTGGGCTTTCAGTTCCACGGCACGGTCCAGGGCCAGATCGACGCGCCGCTGCGCCTCGTCCTTGACGCCCTGCGGATCGTCGAAGAGCCGGTAGGAGAACTCGGTCATGCGCGTGCCGTCGGGGATCGCGAAGGTGGCGTCGCCGTGGCGCATGATGAAGAACTTGTCGCCCGTCTTTTCGCGGATCAGATCGAGCGTATACTTGTCCTCCTCGACCGTATCCGGATTGGGGTGCATGAAGATGGCGCTCTGCTCGTAGCGTTCGGCGGTGTCGACGTAGAGTTGGGCCATGTCGTCGCGGTGCAGCTGGCGTTCCTTCTCCTCCATCTGCACCCACTGGCTGTAGTCGCGATGGCTGGGATGCACCTTGCCGAAGGCCTCCATGGTCAGAAAGAAGACCAGCTCGAAATGCGGAACACGACCGGTCAGCGGACGTCGTTCCAGGGCGGCGATAAAGCGTTCTCGCGGTGTTTGGGTCTCGTTTGGTGTCATAATGTTTCCTTGGTTGTAAGTGTACTGCGTAAAAGGTTCTGCGTTAGGTCTCTTGAGCAGTCGTGGCTTCGCGATTGGAACCGGGGCTGCTACGTGCTACTTGTTGCGTGAAGATGGTCTGCGCCGAGAAATGATTCAAGTAATTTGGTGCTGCAAATGGTGAAACCACCCCCTCAAAAAGACTTCACGAAGCAAGCAGCACGCAGCAGAGATTTTTACGCAGTACGTCTTACGCATTACCCTTCTCCTACCGATACCCCACATGCATGGTGTGCAGCGCCAGCAGGATGTATTCGATATGCTCGTCCTTGAACTCCTTCAGATTGATGCCACAGGCCTGCAAGATCTCATTGCTGGTACTGTCGAAGTGATCTGGAGGCAGCTTCTCGGCGATCTCACCCAGGAGTGCGGCGCCGCCGGCCACATCGCCACGCGAGAGAACGAGCGCACACTCATCCATGAGTCGGGCGAGTTCTCCGCCCTTTTCAAGTTCCTTGCCCATCTGTTTCTTGAACGCCGTGATGGCCTGGGACATGGTCGTGCCTGGGTCTGCCTGAACTTCACGTTCCAGTTGAATGTAGTAGTGTTCATCGCCATGCAACCGTGTCAACGCCAGCGCCAGTTCCAGACGCGCGCCCTCATTTTCGAAATCGTGCAACAGGGCCAGCAGATCACCGGTTGCCTCCTTGACGTTCAGCTTGCCCAGCGACGAGGCGTAGGCCATCTGTAGCCCCCTATCGCTCTCCTGCCGCAACCGTTCCAGGAAGAGCTGAGCGCTCTCTTCATCGCCCAATGCGCCCAGCGCTCGGATGCTCTGCCCTTGAATGGAACGATAGTCCGAGTCGATTGTGCCGCGCAGCGCTTCTGCGGCATCCGGATCGCCCAGGCGTCCCAATGCCCATGCCGCCAGGGAACTGATGGCAAGCTCGGTGCCGTGGAGCGCCTCGATCAGCGCATCGACCAACCTGGGGTCAGACTGGTTGCGGGCAATCGAGATGATGGCCTCGAAGCGGACGTTGAAGCGCGGATCTCTGAGCGCCACCAGTAGTTCATCGACGGCCAGCGGACTCCTCGCCTGGCCCAATTGCTCTGTCACGCGGATGGCCGAATATTCGTCCCTGGCGAACTGATAGCGCACCAGCGAGTTGACCGCCATGAGCGGGTTGCCGCGCAGGAACATGCGCGCAAACTCGCCGACGCCATACTCGGCATCGGCCCGCACCTTGGCGAAGAAAAGGATGCTGACCACGGCAAAAACCAGACTCAGAATAAACAGGGGTGTGTAGGCGTCTATGGTGAAAGGGCCGATCTGGCCGGAGATATTGCCGGACAGATCGATGAGACGACCGGCAAACAGTTGGCTGGTCCCGCCGATCAGGCCGAGCCAGGCGAAGTGTAGCGCCATGTACTCAGACTTCTTCTTGGGCGGCACAACGCCGACGTAGAGCAGGCGCGAAGAACTGATCATCCAGCCGATGTCGACCATGCCCTGCAACATTGACACCAGCATGGCGTAGGGCAGGCTAATCGAGGATTGTTGGGGCGTCAGCATATAGAGGACAGGCAGAAGCAGACGCCAACCCAGGCTAAACATGAGCGCCGGTTTGCTGCCGTAGCGGTCGGCCGACCAACCCCAAACATAGCTGAAGATCAGCGTGCCCGTCAGCGCGCCGATCTGCAACAGGATGACGGAACTGGCGCTGATGCCGATCTCTTCCTCCATGAAAAGCGGCACAAAGGAAGCGATCGGCGTACCGGCCAGGACCACGGCCGATGTACCAAACATAAAGTAGAGGAAATTGCGGTCACGCAAGGCGTCGACCATACCGGACCACATGGAGGGTTCGGATTCCGCCTTCTCAACACGGGCCCCGCCGGGGATGTGCGTGTAGAACCAGATGCCCAACACGCCGACGATGCCGCCCACGAAAAAGAGCAGGAGATAGCCGCTCAACCCGGTGACCTGTGCGACCACAAAACTGCTGGCGAACACGGCGACAAAGCTGACCGATGTCGAGATCACACTGTTCTTGGCCGAGAACTTTCCCCGAATCGTGTTGGGGATGTACTCCTGCCGCCAGGGCATGTGCGCGGTCTCGCCGATGGCACGGCCGAGCGAAAACCAGACGACCAGGGCCGTGACGTAGATAAACATCGCCTGGAAGCCATAGACGTTATTGATCCATGGCGTCAACAGCAGGCCGAAGGCCGCAAAATTGCGTAGCCCCCAGAAAGTGAGGAACGAGCGTTTCAGCCCATATCGGGTCACAAATGAAGCCACAAAGAGCGCCACCAGCCCAAAGTAGGGAATCAACGAGAGCAGAAAACCGGTCTGGGTCTTGCTCATGCCCAATTCGTTGAGGAAGAGGACAAAGACCGAGCCAAAGAAGGTCAGCTTGGCAAAGACGATGGTGGCGGCATTGCCCGCCATGGCCCAGGGCAGACCGCGCAGTTTTTCGACGGTGGTCGGTTCGGAAGATTCTGGCGACTCACCCGTGTCTTGATCTGCCAGTCCCTCTTCGATCTGGGCTTGTTCGGTTTGGTCTTGGTCTACTATTCTGGCCACGTTGACGCCCTTCAAACATACGTGTGATTCTTGATTAGGGGATTGGGTTATTGTGAGATTGCTGTTCGCAGACAGTCTGCTGCCATTGGGTTCATTGCTGCCGGCCTCGCAAGCGCATGCCTACCCAGGCCAACTCAATCCGCCAGCTTCTGCAACTCGTACAGCCGGTTCAGCGCATCCAACGGCGTCAGTCCATTGACGTCCAGATCGCGCAGCGCCGACACAGCCGGATGGGTCTCGGCGAAGAGCGAGACCTGCATGGCCGCCTTCTTGCCGCGTTTGGTCTCGGCCTCATAGAGCCGCCGGGGACCGGCCGCACCGCTGCGTTCCAGATCGTCCAGAATCTCGTTGGCCCGGGTCACCACCGCGGTGGGCAGGCCGGCCATGTGCGCCACGTGCACGCCGTAGGAGCGATTCGCCTTGCCCAGGAATGATACGGCGCAGAAAGACCACATGCTCGCCGCTGTCATCCACGGCCACGTTGTAGTTGACCACGGCGGGCAGCCGCTCGGATAGGTCGGTCAACTCATGGTAGTGGGTGGCGAAGAGCGTTTTGGCGCGCAGTTCCGGATGGTTGTGGATATATTCGATGACGGCCCAGGCAATGGCCAGCCCGTCATAGGTGCTGGTCCCGCGCCCGATCTCGTCCAGCACCAGCAGGCTGCGACGGGTGGCATGGTTGAGGATGTTGGCCGTCTCGACCATCTCGACCATGAAGGTGGACTGGCCGCGGTGGATCTCGTCGCGACGCGCCGATGCGCGTGAAGATGCGATCCACCACGCCGATCTGGGCCTGGTCCGCGGGCACAAAGCTGCCGATCTGGGCCATGAGCGTGATCAGCGCGGTCTGGCGCAGGAAGGTCGACTTACCGGCCATGTTGGGACCGGTCAGCACATGGATGGCGGCATCGGGCACGAGATGGGTGTCGTTGGGCACAAAGGGTTCATCGGTCAACGTCAGTTCGACCACGGGATGGCGCCCGGCCACGATCTCGATGGCCGGACCTTCGTCGACCTGGGGACGCACATAGCGGCGCATGAGCGCGACCTCGGCCAGCGACGAATAGACATCCAGCGCGGCCAGCCCGGCGGCCAGCTTGAGCAGATCGCTGCGTCCGCGCCGCCACCTGCAGGCAGACCTCGCGGAAGAGGCGCTGTTCGATGTCCAGACGCCGCTCGTCGGCGTTGAGCACCAGCGACTCGTACTCCTTCAGATCGGGCGTGATGTAGCGCTCGGCGTTGGTCAGCGTCTGCTTGCGGATGTACTCCTCGGGCACCTTGTCGCTGTGGGTGCGGGTCACCTCGATGTAGTAGCCGAAGACCTTGTTGTAGCCGACCTTCAGGCTCTTGATATCGAGCCGCTCGCGCTCGGTCGCCTGCAAATTGGCGATCCAATCCTTGGCGCTGCGGCTCTTGACCACCAACGTGTCCAGTTCATCGTCAAAGCCGTCGCAGATGACGCCCGGCGTCGACAACGTGGCCGGCGGCTCGTCGGCAATGGCCATGGTGAGGAGGGAGAGGACTTGGGCGCAGTCGGGCAGGTCCGCGATAAGATCAAAGATCGAAGATCGAAGATCGGTCTCTGTCGGCGAGGGATCTTCGATCTTCGATCTTTGATCTTCGATCGCCAAGCGGCTACGCAGTTCCGGAACCTTCCTCAACACCTCCCGAATCCCCACCAGATCCCTCGGCAACGCCACGCCCGGCTGGGCCACGCGGTTGGTCCAGCGTTCCAGATCGCCCAGGCCGCGCAGCAGTTCGCGCAGTTCGAGGCGCAACGTCGTGTCGTCATAGAAGGCCTGCACCGCGTCCAGGCGACGGCTGATGGCGTCGACATCGAGCAGCGGCTGGCTGAGCCAGCGGCGCAACAGCCGGCCGCCCATGGGCGTCAGCGTGCTGTCGAGCACATCGAGCAGGCTGCCCTTGACCTCGCCGCGGCGGATGGTCTCGGTCAGCTCCAGGTTGCGCCGTGTCGATTCGTCCAGCGTCATGAACTCGCCGGTGGCGTAGTGATGCAGGCTGGTCAGTTGGCTCAATGCGGAGGGCTGCATCTCGCGCAGATAGGCGAGCACGGCCGCCGACAGCGCGCACGGCCTCCACCCGGCCCTGCAAACCGAAACCGTCCACGCTGGTCACATGAAAATGGCGTTTGATCGACTCCTCGGCCGTGTCCGGCTCAACCTGCCAGTTTTCCACCGTCGAGAGCAGCGGTTTGAGCAGGTCGACCAAGCCCTGCAGATCCGATCCGCCCGGCTCCCAGCCGACATGGATCAGTTCGCTGGGCTGCAGGCGGCTCAGCTCTTCGCCGATGCGCTGCTCGATGCCTTCGGCCGATTTGCCGTCGATCTGGGTGGCGGCAAACTCGCCGGTGGTGATGTCGCAGTAGGCGATGCCGGTCGACGTGCCCCGGCTGTTGACGGTGACGGCCATCAGGTAGTTGTTGCGTTTGTCGTCCAGCAGGCCGGGCTCGACCACGGTGCCGCGGGTGACAACGCGCGTCACCTCGCGCTCCACCAGCCCATTGCCCGGCTCGCTGACCTGCTCGGCGATGGCGACCTTGTAGCCGCCCTCGATCAGCTTGGCCACATAGCCGTCCACCGCATGGTAGGGAACGCCGGCCAGCGGCACCCGCTGGTCGTTGCCCACCGGGCGGCTGGTAAGCACCACATCGCAGACGCGCGCCACGATCTTGGCGTCGTCGTCAAAGGTCTCGTAGAAGTCACCCAGCCGGAAGAAGAGGATGCAGTCTGTATGTTGGCTCTTCAGCGACAGGTATTGGCGTCGCATGGGTGTTGTCATCGGCGATCAGCTTTCGTTTGATGAATGGGGACTGGTGATCGGGGATTCGGGATCGGGACAGGGTCCGAGGCCCATACTGCCGGCCATCCTCGATATTCGTCTTTGTTTTCTACATCGACATTGCCACGTAGATAGCCGGTCTGCCGCATTCGAATCGCCCAATGGCGATGCGGGCGGGCGCGCTGTCGACGGTTTGAGTCCCTATTATCTCGTTGTTTGTGAGAAGTGGCAAGAGGGCGGTTGCAAAGCCAGCGCCTGCATAGCCCCAAAATCGGCCCGGATTTTGACACCCCTCTGGCTTTGACCTACAATCACAGGACTGTACAGGCTATGCGGATTCCAAAAAATCCGTGCGAATCCGCCGCTCGACCGGCGGCCTACCGTAGACTTGGGACGGCTTTTGATTATGAGTAGCATGAAAAGACTCTCGACCAATGAAATTCGTCAGCTCTGGTTCGACTACTTTCACGAGTTGAACCACGAGGTTGTGGACAGCGGCAATCTGGTGCCGGACAACGATCCGACGCTGCTGCTGGTCAACGCGGGCATGGTTCACTTCAAGGATGTCTTCGTGGGCCTTGAGAAGCGGCCCTACAACCGCGCTGCAACGGCGCAGAAGTGCATGCGCGTCAGCGGCAAGCACAACGACCTGGAGAATGTCGGCCCCAGCCCACGCCACCACACATTTTTCGAGATGCTGGGCAACTTCTCCTTTGGCGACTACTTCAAGAAGGAAGCCATCGACTTTGCCTGGCATCTGCTGGTCGACGAATTGGGCCTGCCGATTGAGCGGCTCTGGTTCACGGTCTACACCGATGACGACGAGGCCGAGCGCCTCTGGATCGAACGGGGCGCCGCCCCGGAGCGCGTCCTGCGCTTCGGCAAGAAGGACAACTGGTGGGCCATGGGCGATGTCGGCCCCTGCGGCCCCTGCTCGGAGATCCACTACTACTGGGGCGATCTGGACAAGCAGACGGCCGACGGCGTCAACGTCGACGACGAATATCTGGAGATCTGGAATCTGGTCTTCATGCAGTATGACCAGAAGCCGGACGGCACGATGGTTCCGCTGCCCGCGCCCAGCGTCGACACCGGCGCCGGTCTTGAGCGCCTGGCCTCCATCCTCCAGGGCACCGACAACAACTACGACACCGACGCCTTCCTGCCCATCTTGGATCGCATCCAGGAGTTGGCGGGCCAGACCGACGACCAGCGCCAGGAGCATCTCTATCGCTACCGCGCCATTGCCGACCACGCCCGCGCCTGCACCTTC
The DNA here is from genome assembly GCA_963698255.1 of uncultured Chloroflexia bacterium. Lineage (GTDB taxonomy): Bacteria > Chloroflexota > Anaerolineae > Caldilineales > Caldilineaceae > JAWKOK01. The sequence goes on from CAVOQD010000037.1 coordinate 75,147, forward strand.
CTGATCGGCGACGGCGTGTTGCCCGGCAACGAAAGCCGCAGCTATGTGCTGCGCATGATCCTGCGCCGCGCCGCCCGCTTCGGCAAGCTCATCGGCTTCGAGGAACCCTTCCTGGCCGACGTCGCCGATGTGGTCATCGACGAAATGGGCGGCCACTACACCGATCTGCGCGCCAAGCGCGACTTCATCCTGAGTACCATCACGGCCGAGGAGGAGCGCTTCCACCGCACGCTCTCCACCGGCCTCAACCTGCTGGACGACCAAATCGCCGATCTGCGTGAGCAGGGCGAGACGGTCATCCCCGGCAAAGACGCCTTCTTCCTCTGGGACACCTACGGTTTCCCCATCGACATCACGCGCGATGTGGCCGAGGAGAACGGCTTCACCGTCGATGAAGCCGGCTTCGTGGCAGCGCTGGACGAGCAGAAGGCCAAGAGCCGCGCCAGCGTCACCGACAAGGTCGCGCCGGATGTGGCCGTCTACGCCCAGTTGCTCAACCGGACTGAAGGAAGAGGGCGTCGTCGAAGAGAGCGGCGTCGTCCACCTGATCTACGAGAACCTGGACGAAGTCGACACCACGGTCGCCGGCATCGTCGTCGACGGCCAAATTGTCGACGAGGCGAGCCAGGGCACGCCGGTCGAGATCGTGCTGCCGGAGACGCCCTTCTACGTCGAGAGCGGCGGCCAGATCAGCGACACCGGCGAACTCTACTACTTCCCGGAGGACCTGGATGAACCGGTCTGGGTCGTCGAAGTGACCGACACGCGCCGTCGCATTCCCGGCCTGATCGTGCACATCGGCACGGTGACCGAGGGCACGGTGCGCGTCGGCGATCCGGCGCGTGCGGCCATCGACACGGTGCGCCGCTGGGACATCATGCGCAACCACACGGCCACCCATGTGCTGCAACGCGCGCTGCGCGAGCGGCTGGGCGACCACGTGCACCAGGCCGGTTCGCTGGTTGCGCCCGAGCGCCTGCGCTTCGACTTCACCCACGATCAGCCGTTGACGGCCGAAGAGATCGCTGACATCGAAAAGCGCGCCAATGAGATCATGCTGGCCAACTACGACGTCAACACCCGCTGAGACCGACACACAAGCGTGCCATCGAAGAAGGCGTAACTGCGCTCTTCGGCGAGAAGTATGGCGATGTCGTGCGCGTGGTCAGCTTCGGCGAAGAGGAAGGCGTCAGTGCGGAACTTTGCGGCGGCACACACGTTGAAATGACGGCTGAGATCGGCAACTTCCGCGTCATCAACGAGACCAGTTCGGCCGCGGGCGTTCGCCGCATCGAAGTGGTGACCGGGCGCGAGGCCGAGAAGCTGATCGAGGAGCGGCTCGACGTGCTCAACCAGGCGGCGGCGCTGCTGCATGCCAAGCCGGAAGAGGTCAGCAATGCTGTGCAAAGCCTGTCGGCCCAGAACCAGCAGCTTCAGAAGGAGCTGGCCCAACTGCGCCAGAAAATGGCCCAGCAGGAGACCAAGTCGCTGCTGGACAACGCCGTGGAGGTGAATGGCGTGCGTCTGCTGGCCACCCAGGTCGAAGCGCCGGACATCGACACCATGCGCCAGATGACCGACTGGTTCCGCGACCAGTTGGGCAGCAGCGTGGTCGTGCTCGGCTCGGTCATCAACGACAAGCCCATGCTGATCGCGGCTGTCACCAACGACCTGATCCCACGCGGCATGCACGCCGGCAACCTGGTGCGCGATGCCGCCAAGATCATGGGCGGCGGCGGCGGCGGTCGCCCCAACATGGCCCAGGCCGGCGGCAAGGATAGCGACAAGCTGCCGGAGGCGCTGGGGAGTGTGGCCGGGTGGGTTGAAGAGAATTTGAAGTAAAAAGGTACTGCGTATAACGTACTGCGTAAGGTCTTGTTGAGTTTGTCGCTGCAATATTAGGAGTCGTCTGTGATCAAAGTACATCCGTATCCCGGCGTCCCAGTCGCTTCAGAAACCTTGCGCAGTACGCAGTACGCAATATCTCTCACGCGGCACGCAGCACGCAGCACTATGTTTTTCCTATGACCGAAATCATCCACGTATCACCCGATGCCAGTTTCGAAGCTGTGCGACGCCAGATCGGGCAGATCCGCGCCGAACGACTGGCATTGGTGCTGCCAAACGGCTGGACGGACCTGGATAATTTGGCTCGCATGCGTCTGCTCCAGCGCCAGGCGCAGGTGCAGCGATCCGAGTTGGCGCTGGTCACCCACGATGAACCGACCCGGCAGGCCGCCAAGCAGGCGGGCATTCCGGTCTTCTATCATGTGCAGGATGTCAACAAGCGCAACTGGAAGATGAACCCGCTGCTGCCCTTGGTCGATCCGCAGCATCCCGACGCCGGCCTGCCGGAACCGCCGGCCTGGCGACGCGGCGATCTGGTCAACCAGGAGTCGCGGCCCACGCGCTTCAAGGCGCGCCAGCAACGCATCCAGGCCGAGGATCGCTATCGGCGTCCGCTGCCCGTTTGGATGCAGTGGATCAGCCCCATCTTCATCGGCTCGATGATCGGTCTGTTGCTCTTCTTCTTCCTGATCTACATCTTACCGGCGGCGACCATCACGCTGGTGCCGGGCCGCGACGTCATCAATCTGACCGTCCCACTGACGGCCGACGCCAACATCGACGTGCCCGACTACGAGGCAGCCGTCATTCCCGCCCGCCTGCTGGAGACAAACATCGAGGAATTCGGCACGATTGTCACTACCGGAGCGCAGCAGAAGGCGACAGAGAATTCGGTCGGCGAGGTGGTCTTCAGCAACCTGGGCAACACTGCGGTCCAGATTCCCATCGGCACGGTGGTGACCACGAGTTCGGGCACGCCGGTTAGCTTTGCCACCACCAGCGAGGCCGAGCTGCCCAGCGGCGTCGGACAGCGGGTGACCGTGCCGGTCGAGGCGCTGGAGCCAGGTGTCAGCGCCAATGTGCGCGCCAACACCATCAACACGGTAAGCGGCGCACTGCGCTTTCGTGCACGCGTCACCAATCAGACGCCCACCTACGGCGGCGGCTCCGAGTTGGTCCCCGTGGTGACCCAAGCCGACCAGGATCTGCTGTTGGCGCAACTGCTGGAGAGTGCGGAAGCCAAAGCCTTGGGCGCTCTGCAAGAGGAACTGGAGCCCGGCGAATGGCTGCCGCCGGAGTCGGTGCAGACCTACGTCATCGCTCAGGTCTTTGACCAGTTCAAGGACGACGAAGCCGAAACGCTGGGCCTGACGCTGCGGCTGTTGGTCCAGGGCATGGCAGTGGAAGCGGCGCAGATGAATGAAGCGCTGCTGGTGACGCTCCAAGAAGAAGTGCCCGAAGAAGGCCAGATCATCGCCGAGACATTCCGAGCCGCTCGCACAGGCGACGCGACGCTTTTGGGCCGCACAGCACTCTTCACCACGACCGCATCGGCAGAGTACGTGATTCCCATTGATCCCAACCAGGTGCGTAAAGAAGTGACCGGCCTCAGTCAGGCAGAGGCATCACAGACCATGCGCGACAACTGGCAGATCGCGGGCCAGCCGGACATCTATCAGGATCCGGCCTGGATGCCCACGTTGCCCCGTTTCCCCAGCCGCATCCAGGTACGCGTCGAATATGCCGATGCATTAGCGGGCGGGCAATAGCCATGGAAGCCACAACGACCACAGATCGGCGGCCGGCCCAAGGCAAACTGATGTCGCTCGATGTCGGCCTTGCCCGCATCGGCGTGGCCGTCTGCGATCCGCTGCGATTGGGGGTTCGGCCGCTGACCGTGGTCGAACGGAAATCCCGTAACGATGACTTTGAGCGACTGGCTCGCCTGGTTGACGACGAAGAGGCCGTGGCTGTGATCTGCGGCCTGCCGCTGTCCATGGACGGAACCGAGGCTGACTGGACGCGCACAGTGCGCAAGTGGGCCAAACGACTGGCCTATGCATTGCGTGCCTTACTGGGCAGACCGGTCCCCGTCATTTTCTGGGACGAACGGCTGACAACCTTTGCCGCCAACGAAATCCTGTCTGAATTGGACAGCGACGACATCGCCGAAGATGCGGCTGCCGCGGCCGTCATTTTGCAATACTACCTGGACGCGTTGAGCCGGGGCGATGTTGCTGACTTCGGTCGCATCGAGTTGCCGCCGAAGAACGAAGATTGATTTCATGAGTTTCAAAATATGTCGCTAGACAAATCAAACGATCAACTATTCCGCCATGCCAGAACGCAGCCAAAGACTAACTGGCGCGATCAATTTCGGGGCAGCGGCCTGGTCACCAATCTAATCCGGCTCGGGTTTCTGGCACTGGTTTTCGGCGTGCTGGCCGGCGTCTGGGTCGTCAGCAGCGCCCACCTCACCGAACAGCTTCGGGGTGCGCCGCAGCAGACGGCCGGCCTCATCGATCCCGACGCGGGCAAAGGCGCGCTGACGCCTGACAATGTCGAGAAGCAGGTGCTCGCCTTCAGCCTGCGCTTGCGCGAGGATGAATTGGTACTGCCGGCCGGAGACAACCCTCGCCCCCGTCCGTTCACGGTGAACCTGGGCGAGCCGGCCCGCTTTGTGGCCGCGCGGCTGGAGTCCGAAGGCTTTATCCGCGACGCTGGACTCTTCAATCTTTATCTGCGTGTCACCGGACTGGAGCGGCGGATCGAAGCCGGCAATTTTATGCTTGCCGACACCATGACCATGCCGGAAGTGGCCGAAGCGCTCCAGACAGCGCTCTTTGAAGAAGCCCTCGTCACGATTCCCGAGGGCTTTCGTGCCGAAGAGATCGCCGAGCGACTGTCCGAGGCCAACATCATTGAGCCGGACCGCTTCCTGGCGGCTGTCCGCCAGCCCACCAGTCTCTCCATCTACGAAGACTACGACTTCCTACAGTCGTTGCCGCCCGGCGCCACACTGGAAGGCTTCCTCTTTCCCGACACCTATCGCCTGCCGGTGTTGGCCAGCACACCCGAATTGGTCATCGCACCCTTCCTCGACAACTTCGAGTCCAAGGTGGGCAATGAGGGTCTTGTGGGCGGCGGCAGCGGGCTGAGCGGACGCGATCTGGTCAACCTGGCCAGCATCGTCGAGCGCGAGGCTGTCCAAGCCGATGAGCGACCGCTGATCGCCAGCGTCTACCTCAATCGTCTCAACAGCGTCTGTGTTGCCGAAGTGGGCGGACGCTATCTCCAGGCCGATCCGACGGTGCAGTATGCGCGCGGCGTGGTCGGCAACTGGTGGTGGGAGCCGGAAAGCATCGAGGAATATGCCCAGGTCATCAGTCCCTACAACACCTACCTCAACGAGGGCCTGCCGCCCAACCCCATCGCCAACCCGGGTGTGAGCGCCATCGAATCGACCCGCAATCCCGCAGACAGCGCCTACTGTTTCTTCGTGGCCACCGGCGACGACGGTCGCCATGTCTTCGCCCAGACCCTGGCCGAGCACGAACAAAACTTGCAGATCTACGGCTATCAGTAGGGACGGTAGAACGTGGACTTTGAGAAAGAGCAAAGATCGAAAATCGAAGAACGGTGGGAGACGCCTAAATCGCCTCCCACCGTTCTTCGATTTTCGATCTTTGTTTCGTTTCTTTTCACCTCGCTGATCCTCGCTGCCTGCACGCCCATCCGCCCGGTCGCCAAGATCGGACTTGTCGCGCCCTTCGAGGGCCTCTACCGACAGAGCGGCTACGCCGCGCTGGACGCCATGCGCAGCGCCATCGACGACAGCCAAGCGGACGCGGTCGATCTGCTGCCGGTTGCGCTCGACGGCAGCGCCGATGCTGAACGCACACGTCGCGCCGTCGAGAAGCTTTTGGCCGACGGGTCTGTTCAGGCCGTCATCGGCCCGCTCAGCCCGGCCATGGTCGCGGCGACCGGCGATCTGCTCGCCGACCGGACGATCCAATGGATCGTCCCCTACGCAGTGGATCCAGCCGGCGGCTTTGCCGACCCGCTGACTGCCTCCGAATGGGCTACCGGGCTGGTCGCCGCCGTGGCTGCGCAAGCAAGCCAAAGCGGGGTCACGCGCTTGGCGCTGGCCGGCGACCAGACTGGATGGCCCGAATTGACAGACCAGGAATGGTCCAATGTTGCCGGCATCGAAGTGGCAAAAATCGCCGGGATTGACGATGTATACGCCGGTGACGTCCTCTTCTGGATGGGCTCCGCGGCCAACGGCGCCGCCTTTCTCAACGAGCTTCGCCGTCGCTATCCTGACCTTCCCTTCTGGTTGGGACCGCAAGGGGAAGACCCTGTCTTTGCAGAACGTGCAGAGTCGATACATCAAACCTATTGGGCAACCTGGGTCGATCTGAATTATAATCGGTGGGCTTCTGACCGCTCCCCAGCATCGCCAGGCAGATATCAGATCTATCGGGCAACTGCAACCGCGGCCAGTCGCATAACCGAGGGAAAGTCCGCGGCGGAGAACGATTGGCTTGTGCAACTGTTCGTCATTGGCGACGACGGAGCCAGCACGCCTTTGGACCTCAGATGAGGGTAATATCTGATGCGAGTACTGATTATTACGTGGGAATTTCCGCCCTATGTCGTGGGCGGTTTGGGCAAACATGTGGCCGAACTGGTGCCCCATCTGGGCGGATTACCCAGTAGCGACGGTGAACTGACAGTCGATATTCTTACCACCCGCTACGCAGGGGGCGACGCCGTTGAAAAACTGAATCCATATACCACCGTCTACCGCGTCGATACGCCGCCGGTGGACCCGCTCGATCTCTACAACAGCGTTGTGGTCAACAATCAGCCGCTGATCGAAGCCGGACGACGTCTCTTTGAAGCGGAGCCATACGATCTGATTCACAATCACGACTGGTTGACCGGCGAAGCCGGAATCGCGCTGAAGCTTGAGTTTAGGACGCCGCTTGTCAACACCATCCATGCCACCGAACGAGGTCGCCACCAGGGAAACCTGCCCGATTACGGCAGCTATCAGATCGACCATATGGAATGGCGTACCTGCTTCGAGGCCTGGCGGGTGATTGTCTGCAGCAACTACATGGTGACGGAACTATGTTCCTACTTCGGTACGCCGCTTGACAAGATCGAGGCGATTCCCAACGGGGTGAACCCCAAAGAACTGATTCGCTGTACCCAAAGTGACATTCGGGAGATGCGCCAACTCTACGCGTCCAACGGCGAACGGCTGCTCTTCTTTGTGGGACGGATCGTCTACGAGAAGGGGCTGCAGGTATTGTTGCGAGCCATGCCGATCATCCTCGACAAGTACCCCAATACCCGCCTGCTCATTGCAGGAAAAAATTCTCAGCAGATGCTGCCGCTGGCTCGCGCACTGGGCGTCGAACATGCGACCACCTTTCTCGGATTCGTCAGCGATGCGAAGCGCGACTGCATCTATCAATTGGTCGATGCGGCCGTCTTCCCCAGCCTGTACGAACCGTTTGGCATCGTCGCGCTGGAGGCCATGGCGCTCGATTGCAATGTGATCGCCAGCGATGCCGGCGGCCTAGGCGAAGTCGTCAAACACATGCAAACCGGCCTGACCTCTTTTCCCAATGATTCGGCGAGCATTGCCTGGGCTGTCGACCGACTATTCCGCTATCCGCAACATGCGGCCCAGCGCCGACGATGGGCGGCCTATCAAGTGAGAACCCGCTACGACTGGCATCGCATTGCCGAACGCACGGCCGAGGTCTATGCCGACATCCATCATGAACGAGGATCGACTGACTGGTGACGCCGCAACTGCGCCGCAGTCTATCAGCGTGGGACTGTACAGCTACGCGGCCGTCACACGATCATAGATGATGGGCAGCGGCTTCACGGGCGTATCGCCAATTACGTAGGCGGCTCGGAGTTGCTCGGCTGCTGAGCGTGCCGCCGGTATCGTCAGGGCGTGAACCGAGCCGAGCACGGTATCTCTCCCGACGCTTGCGCCCACCTTCTGATCGACCGTGCAGCCGACGCAGTGTTCGACGGCCTGATCCTTGCGCTGTCGCCCGCCGCCAAGACCGACCACGGCCAGACCGATCTCGCGTGCATTGACACTGCGTACATATCCTTCCTGTTCAGCCGTCACAGGCATTTCCACAGGCGATTGGGGCAATAAGGTCGGATCTTCAACCTGGCCGATGTCACCGCCCTGGGCCGCCACAAATTCGGCAAACTTGGCAAAGGCCTCGCCGGAATCGATGACCGAACGTACCCGTTTGATCGCCTTCGCCCGGGTCATCTTCGTGCCCGTGGGCTGGCCAAGGAGCAACATTTCAGCCGAGATCGCCTCGACCAATTCCTGGAAGTCTTCCGGGCCCCGCCCATGAAGCGTATCGATGGCCTCGGCGACTTCCAACGCGTTTCCGACGGCAGCGCCGAGCGGCTGCTCCATCTGTGTGATCAGCGCCGTCATCCGCCTACCGGCACGCGTGCCGATGGCGACCATCAGTTCGGCGAGCCGGCGTGCCTCGTCAATCGTCTCCATGAAAGCGCCGTGGCCGCACTTGACATCCAGCACAATGGCGTCGGCGCCGGCGGCCAGCTTTTTGCTCATGATGCTGGCCGCGATCAGCGGCAGGCTGGGCACGGTGCCGGTCACATCGCGCAGCGCATAGAGGTGCTTGTCGGCCGGCGCCAGCTTGGCCGTCTGCCCGGCCACCACCAGCCCGACCTCGCTCAGTTGATGCCGAAACTGTTCCTCGCTGATATCCGGACGCCAACCGCTGATGCTCTCCAGCTTGTCCAACGTTCCCCCGGTGAAGCTGAGTCCACGCCCGCTCATCTTGCCCACCGGCAGACCGCAGGCGGCGACGATCGGCCCTATGGCCAAGGTCGTCTTGTCGCCGACACCGCCGCTGGAATGTTTGTCAACGATGATCGTGCCCGGCGGAAGGATGTCGTGAAGATCGAGCTGATCGCCGCTGGCGGCCATGGCCAGGGTCAAGTCCGTCGTCTCAACCTCGGTCATTCCCTGAAAATAGACCGCCATTGCCCAGGCTGCCGCCTGATAATCGGGAATGGCGCCGGTCGCCAGTCCATGGACAAAGGCATTGATTTCGGCGGATGACAGAGCGAGTCCGTCCCGCTTTTTGATGATGATATCGACCGGATTGATTTCCATGCTTTCCACCGTTGAGTTAACTGCAACAAGAGAGGTCTGATGAACTTTGAGTATAGCACGGGGCGACAGGCGCATAAAAACACTCTGTCCGGACCGCCGGCTGTTTTGGCGTTGAACGATCGGCTCTGATAGAATCACCTGCTTACGAACTCAGGCGGCATCCATTCAGATACCGTAACTATACGGCCATCGGAGCAATGGGACACGGATAGCAAGGATTGGGCAGGATCTACACGGATTTCTCTGAAGAAATCTGTGCAGATCCGTTGCATTCGCGTCATCCGTGTCCTATCCGGCCAAGGAGGAAGACAATGAAACAAGTGACGGTTGTGGGCGGCGGGCTGGCCGGTTGTGAGGCTGCATGGCAGATGGCCAACCGCGACATCCAGGTTCACCTGTACGAGATGCGTCCTCAACGCACGACCGAAGCGCACACATCCGATCGCCTGGCCGAATTGGTCTGCAGCAATTCCATGGGCAGCACCCTGCCCGATCGGGCGCTGGGCATTCTCAAAAATGAGATGGCGCAGATGGGGAGCAAGATCATTGACATTGCCTACCGCAATGCAGTGCCCGCGGGCAGTGCGCTGGCTGTGAGCCGCGATGATTTTGCCGAGGATGTGACAACTGCGCTGTCGAACCATCCCAACATCCACATTCACCGCCAGGAATGTGCCGACCATCCCCGACGGCCCGACCATTATCGCCACCGGACCCCTGACCAGCATGACATTGGCCCAGCAGATCCAGGCGCTGACCGGCCAGCAGTACCTCTACTTCTACGACGCCATGGCGCCCATCATCAACGCTGAGAGCATCGACATGGAGATTGCCTTCCGCCAGAGCCGCTATGGTCGCAGCAATGACCAGGGCGGCGAGGGGGACACGCAGGAGGGCGAGTCAGAGGGCGACTACATCAACTGCCCGTTCGACCGTGAGCGCTACGAGATTTTTGTCCAGGCGGTACTGGATGCGCCCAAGATCGAGTTGAAGGGGGCGGACAAAGAACTGGAGCGCTACTTCGAGGGCTGCATGCCCATCGAGACGCTGGCGGCCCGCGGCATGGATTCGCTGGCCTTTGGGCCGATGCGGCCTGTCGGGCTGACCGATCCGCGCACGGGACGGCGACCCTACGCAGTCGTGCAGCTTCGCCAGGACAACGCAGCCGGTTCGCTCTACAACATGGTCGGTTTTCAGACCAACATGCGTTGGGGCGCGCAGGCTGAGGTGCTTCGGCTGATACCGGGGCTTGAAGAGGCGGAGTTTGTGCGGCTGGGCCAGATGCACCGCAACACGTTCATCAACAGCCCGACGCTGCTGCACCCGACCCTGCAGTTCCGGCAACGGGACGATCTCTTCTTCGCCGGGCAGATCACCGGCACCGAGGGCTACGTCGGCAGCACCATGGGCGGGCTGCTGGCCGGCATCAACATGGCTCGGCTGCTGGATGGCGAGCCTTTGCTGGCGCCGTCCGCCCGCCACCATGATGGGCGCACTGCTGCACTACATCACCAATGCCGAACCGGAGAATTTCCAGCCCATGAAGGCGAACATGGGCATTCTGCCCGATCTGGCGCAACGAGTTCGCGGCAAACGCCATCGATATGCCGCCTACGCCGCCCGAGCCGGTGAAGAAATGGATGCCTATCTCGATCAGATGGACTTTCAGGCAATCGATCAAGCAGTCGTCGCAGGGTAAATGGCCCCACAGATTTGCCCGCCGCTGGTTTTCGATTTCAATGATTATTGACCGCCATCAAAAAGGGCCGACTTCCTGGTGAAGTCGGCCCTTTCTTCATATCAGTTTGCTGTCCAAGGACACGGTCAACCCGCTACGGAGCCGATTCGACCAGCATCAACTCCAGGTTGGTATCGTCCAACGTCTGCTGCAGCGTTTCGCTGTCGCCAAAATAGGCTCGGTCGTAGGTGTGGCCATCGAACTCGCCGGTGAAGAGCCAGCGCTTGGTGTAGTTGAGCAGAACGAGCAGGCCCGTACGTACATCGTGGCAGGTCTGGCCTTCGTAGACCGTGATCCAACCGTCGCCTTCGCTGATCTCAACGCTGTGCGGGCCGGAACACGAAACAGCCACGTTGCGACCGTCTTCCAACTCAACGACGCCATTGGCCTCACCCGGCTCAGCGCCGACCCAATAGCTGTAGAGGAAGTTGTCGGCGAATTCGCCTGTTCGCTCCGTGCCCGTATACTGGTCGACCTCAAAGGCCCAACTGTCGGCCGGGAAACAGGAGTCTTCCCAAGCGACCTGATGCTCGATGGGAATCCACTGCTGATTGGCCGTCTCGCCCCCGGTTGCTGTGACCTCTGCGGCACACTCACTGACTGAGCATCGCTCTGAGCCGCAATACCAGTCCAATGACCATTTTGCCTCGACATCCATGTCCAGCAGCGGACCGCCGACGGCAATGGCTTCAGCCGCGCCTTCGGTGGTAGCCACAGAAGAGGCGACCCAGACCGGCAATGTCGCTTCCCCCTCGCCGTCTTCGGGGCCTGCAACACAGCAGATCTCCCACCACTCGCCGTCCTCACTCCGACCGACGATTTCGTAGGTCTCGCCAGGGTATCCCTTGCTGATGATATCGTAATCCGTGCCGGGGCCGCCGCGCAGATTGGCGCGAGCGCCGCCGGTTTGGATCACGACAAAGCTGTCTTCGGGTAATTCAGGCGCCGGCGTCGGCGTGGGAAAGACATAGTCTTCGATATCAGAGACCAGATCGTCTGTGTTGATCGCAGCCGGCAGGGCAGCAGCGCTCTGGGAAGCCGTCGCTTGGCCGCATCCCGCCAGCAGCCAAAGCAAGCCAAAGAGCAGGACAACGACCGACGCTGATGAGAATCGATTCGAATTGGAATGGGGCATCAAAGGTGCAGAGAGGTGTTGATGACTATCGGATAACTGGCTGGAAATCATGGTAGTTTCAGTCCAAAAATTGATACGATACTTCGCCGTTAGCGCAAGAATTGATAGGCAGTCGGGAGACTTCACTATATCCAACAAAAACAGCATTAACTATAGCATGGAATGAATGAGCGCCCCAATCCAGGCCGCTCATATTGGATGCAATTCACGCCGTCTACGACTTTCCATGTGCCGGGGGCGTTCGAGACTGATTCAATCATTTGGAGACGCCGATGCACGGGTGCATTTCAGATTCGGGGCGACAACGTGCCGGGGACGGTCCGGAAGATGTCGGCATGACCGAACTGGGCTGGACCGTCCCCGGCACGTGCGATCCTGCCCCCGGCGTGAAGTGCACCCCCGAGGCACTAGAGTACGCTGCTACAAAATGAGAAGCTGGTTCTCCAGAAGGCCCATCTCGTCCAGCGCTTCATATGCATAGAGACGGACCAGATAGTTGGGATCGTTGAGGTGTTGATAGAGAACGGCGGCGGCCTTCATGCTGCCGATCTTACGCAGAGATGCAGTCGCGCGGGTACGAGCCCCCTGATGATCGCCCGAAAGTACGCCAGCCAGCGCATCGACAGCCGCGTCGCCGCAGAGGGCCAACGCATCGGTCGCGGCCTGGCGCACATACCCTTCTTCGTCGGCCAAGCAACCGGCCATGGCGACCAGTGCCTCGTCCAACAATTCTGCGGGGAGCCGCCGGCCGATATGGGCCAATGCCAGAAGCGTCGCCGCACGAACCCCGTCATCTGAATCGTTGAGCATTTCAGCGAGGCGGGGGACGCAGGCGTTCGTTCCACAGATGGCCAGCGCGCGCACAGACCACCAACGCTGATCCATGTCGTCAGAGTGTATCAGATCGAGCAGCCAGGTTTCATCGCCGGGTGTCAGCCGAAGAACGACATTCTCGACCCTCTCGTCGTTGTCCTCAGCGACGGCACGAAGAAACTGCTCTTGGGGTTGTGCGTGGCTCATAGACGAAATTCTCGAATCCGTATATACATTGGTTCACGATTTGGCAAAAAGCGAGATTCTTCGCTGGTCACTTGCCAGAGTAAAATGTTCGGAAATACCCGCTCAGAATGACAAATCGTGAACCACTGGTATTCGCTACTCGACTCCGCTACAGGGAAGACCGTAGAGCCGAAATGAATCGAAGTTCACCTCTGTCGGAGCAGCGACCGCCCGACCGGCCAGGCCAACACTGCCGGATGGTAATCCCGGCGAATCGATCTGGTGCAGAATCTGGCCATTGGCGGTAAAGACCAATTGCTCGCCGTCATCCAACAGGCCCAGTTCGTTGGCGGTTCCGGCCTGATTGATGGCAGGGTGAAGCTGCCTAGGCTGTACTGTCTGCCAGGCGCCGTCCTTCATCAGCAACACCTCAAAGGCGCCGGCCCCGTCTACATGAAACAGGTAGAAATTACTGCCGTTGCGATAGCGGCCCGCCATGCCGGCATAGCCGCTGGGTGCATCTGCCGCGACCAGCGCGCTGGCCTCGATATGTTGGACTGGAGATGGGCAAGCGGTTGTCAAAACGGACCAGGCCATGTTGTTCGGCCAAATACGCATGCGATAGACGCCGGTGTCCGCCACTTGTCCCATGACATAGGCGCCAGGCCGTTCCTCTGCGGCAAGGATCGAACCCGCTTCGTCAAAATTGCTGCCGGCCATCAGCAGATAGCCGTCAAGATCGCTGTCCGCGTATTTGGGCGACATGACGCCGCCGGTCAGATTTCGAACAACCCAGGGCCAAGAAGTGGGTGAGTCGGCTGCCTTGGCGAGGACCAACAGAAGGGTAGCGACAAGTAGCGCCGAAATGATGCCGACCAATGTCCAAAACTGCAAACGTTGCGAACTCTGTCTTTCCGGCGGGCGCTGCGGGGCGGATTTGGCGGTAGGACGTTGCGCCGACAAGCCGATCGCCATGCGCTTTTTCACTTGTTCATCCTGAAAAGCCGCTGCCTCAGCCGAACCCGAGTTCACGGCGGGAACTGCAACCGGTTGCTCCTGGGCATGTGTCATAAGATTGTCCTGATGCATGAATGTTGTCTGCGATGTCGCACGAATTATAGCACTTTCGGTCGGTTGCGCACAAGGAATCTCAACTTCAAAGTTATAGTTAGCAAATGGTCTAGATGTGTTACAATCGTCAGAATTGAGCAGTCGCGCACCGAACTGATAGGACGTTGCGCGGCCCGTCGAAAGTAACCAGAGTTGCTAAACCACTAACCCAGCCCGATGAGCCGATACCCATGGAAAGTAACCTAGCCTTGGCGCAGGCGTCAAGGCAGAGCGAGACAGACAACGTTTCCGCACCTTCAATCGCTGCGCCTTCGACCCAAGAACAGGGGATCGCGTGGCTTGTTCATTTATTCACGGCTACCGGCGCGATCTGGGGCTTGCTGTCGATCATTGCCATCAACCAGGAGCAATGGCGACTGCTGTTCCTCTGGATGGCCATTGCAGTCATTGTCGATGGGCTAGACGGCTTTTTGGCACGTGCAGCCCAGGTTCATCGCGTGTTGCCGAACTTCGACGGCGCATTGCTGGACAACATTGTCGATTACCTGAACTACGTCTTTGTGCCCGCCTATTTTCTATATGCTGCCGGGTTGTTGCCGCAGCAACTGGAAGTAGTATTGCCGATCATCGTACTGCTCGCATCAGCCTATCAGTTTTCCCAGAGTGATGCCAAAACCGAAGACCATTTTTTCAAGGGCTTTCCTTCCTATTGGAATATTGTTGTAGTCTACTTGGTCATGTTAGGTCTGTCGACCTTGGTTCTCTGCAGCCATCATCGCCTTTTTCAGCGTAATGGTCTTCATTCCAATCAAGTATATCTATCCCTCTCGCACCAATATCCTGCCCCGCGTGACTTTGGCATTGGGCCTGATTTGGGCGATCATGATGATTGGCATGGGGTTCCTATTCCCCAATCAACCGCTGTGGCTGGTCTGGCTGTCACTCCTCTATCCAGCCTATTACTATGTGTTGAGTTTCTCAGTCATGTACAAAACGCACGGTAGTACGACGGTCCGAGATGATGCATAGCGGGTACGAAAATTGGTCCGAACCCGAGCGACGAGAGTCAATCCATGCAGAAGAGCCTAGAGGGCGATCAACCGGATAGCACACCCTCGGACACAACTGAGGCGAATCTCTCGCAGCCAAGCGGCAACGCGGCCGGCGTGGCGGAGTCAACGGATGTGAATTCATCAGGCGCCGTAGCCTCCGACGCTGCCACCCTAAAATACGATCAGGGATGGCTGTCGTCGTTCATGCGCCCGATGCTGATCGTGATTCTGACCGTCTGTTTGAATCTGGCCCTTCTTACCTTTCTGCGTCGATTCATGACCTCGCTTGCCCCGCCTGTCTATCAGGCCATCCTCGTGCTGGGCATCATTGCCGCCCTGACAGGCGCCATCACCTCGACTTGGCTGGCTCAGCCCGGACAACGATCGCGTCGAACGGCTGGATATCGCATGGCGGAATGGGCGCTGCTCATCCTGTTGACGCGCGTCGTGCTCTGGGGTCTGACCGGGGACATCCCCACGCTCAACGCCCTGTTCAGAACGCCGCTCAGCAGCCTGTTCGATGGGCTATTCGTTACCGCCGGTATAATTGTCACCATCTCCTGGGTCTTTGCCGCTGAATTTAGTAATGACATGCTGGATATGGCTTTGAAGCCCGATGAAATCAAAGCAGCGGAATCCGGCACTCTCTATCGTGAGACCGTGCAACCCGCGTACACCGATCGGCAGACGCTGCTGAATAGCTTTGCCACTCGGTGGGTGATCGGCGGGATAGCGCTTGTCGTTCTGGCCGCCGGGACAAACTTGGGTTTCTCCGGCCGTGGTTTCGTAACAATTGCCAATCAGAACATCGATCCCGCAGTGATCATCGCCGTGGTCATTTACTTCCTGGTCGGGCTGATGCTGCTTAGCCATGGACAACTGGCGATACTTCGCGCGCGGTGGGCGCTCGAACAGACGCCGAGCCGGGAGACGATTTTGCGCTATTGGCCGGCCTACGCCATGGCAGTGCTTGCGGCAATTGGCGGACTCGCTGCGTTGATGCCGTTTGGCGGCACCTACTGGTTGGCCAGAATCATCACTTTTGTCGTCGGCGTATTCTATTTGATCATCTTCACGCTACTTCAACTGGTCGCCGTCCTCTTTGCGCTGCTCATGTCACTGTTGCCGTTTCAAGAGAGCGAGGAGATTGCGCCCCCTCCACAGGCAATGGAGCCCCTATTGCCGCCGCCCGCTGAAACGGCGCCCTCTGAGTTCCTTGAACTTGCCGGCAGCACAGTCTTCTGGATGATCGCCCTGCTGATTGTCATCTACGCGGCCTACGTCTACTTCACCGACAAGGGCTTTCGCTTCACCTGGATCACCTGGCTCTGGCAGATGTTCACGAGTCAATGGCGCCAGGCCAGCAGTGCATATCAAGCCTGGCAACGGGATCGGGTGCGGGGTGACAATGTGAAGGAAGGCAGTGGGGGCCGAAGGCAACGCTGGTTCTCTTGGGGAAGGCGGAAGCTGGAACCGAATGCCCAGATACGCTTCTATTACCTCTCCCTGTTGAAAGAAGCCGAGGCAAAAGGTATTCGGCGGCAGCAAGCGGAGACCCCTCTCTCGTATGCACCGCGTTTGATGGCTTCCCTCCCCTCCGATCCGGACACGTCTGAGGCAGTTGATGAACTGACGGATGCTTTTGTCCAGGTGCGCTACAGCGACAGCGAGGTCGACGAAAGAAGACTCCCGGTTCTGGAACAATTCTGGAAGCACGTACGACGGATATTGCGCATGTAGTCCGACCGGTCTATCCAGGCAAAAAATCTTGCCTTGACGCTGCGTTATCCTCTTTGATATAATTGACCATAAGAGTATTTTCCCTGGATGTAGTTGATGTGCTTCGGTTCCACAGGCATCATGTGCTATCCCACCCACCAGCACCTTGGAGCAGACTTGAATATGTCAGACATTGAGCAGTTCAAGCCAATGGCGGAAGAAAGTCCCCAGGCAGGAAGCGCTGAACAAGAGACCGATCTGGAGATGTTCGAGCGTTACCTCGAAGAAGATCTGGACATGGATATACCTTCACGCGGGGATCTTCGAAAAGGCGTAATCGTCGAAGTTCGACCAAGCGAGATTTTGGTAAACGTCGGCAGTAAACGTGACGGCGTTGTACCCCAGTCCGACCTGGCGCGCCTGGAACCGGAAATTGTCAAAGGTTTGCATGAAGGGCAAACCGTTGACGTAGTCGTCAGTCGTCAACCCGATGACGAAGGCATCTTTTTGCTGAGCATGGCCGAGGCCGAGCAGCAAAAAGATTGGATCTTGGCGCAGGAATTGTTGGAGAACGGTGAAATTACCGTCCACCGTGTCATCGGCTATAACAAGGGCGGCCTCACGGTTGAGTTTAATCAATTGCGTGGGTTTGTTCCTGCGTCCCATGTTGTGGACATGCCGCGCAATCTCAACGAGGATCAGCGCCGCGAACAGTTCGAGAAGCGAATCAACCAGGAGATGAACCTCAAGGTTATCGAAGTCGAACGACGACGACGACGTCTGGTCATGTCGCAGATGCTCGCCGAACGCGAGCGCCGCGACGCCATGAAGGAGAAGCTCTTCGAGACATTGGCTGTCGGCGATATTATCGAAGGCGAAGTGCGCAGCATCCGACCCTTCGGCGCCTTTGTGGATATCGGCGGCGCAGACGGGCTGTTGCACGTCAGCGAAATCGATTGGGCCCCGGTCAATCATCCACGAGACGTTCTACAGGTCGGCGACATGACCAAGGTTCAGGTCATTCGTCTCGATCCGGAGAATCATCGCATTGCGCTGAGCCGAAAGCGGGTGCTTGCCCAATCCCTGGGATGACATCGGTGACCGCTACAGTCCGAATACCATCGTCCCCGTGACCATCACACGGGTCGTCGATTTCGGCGCCTTCGCCCAGCTTGAACCGGGTGTGGAAGGGCTCATCCATATCAGCGAATTGGCCGACATTACTGTGGCCGAACCGCTGAAGGTCGTCAAGCGTGGCGATCAGATTGAGGTGAAAATCCTGCGTGTCGATCCGCAAAGACAGCGTATCGGACTGAGTCGTAGACAGGCCTTGCAGGAGATGGGCATCGCTGATCCGGCTTCGGGCGCCAGTGACGATGCTTCACAAGAGGTGACCTGGATTGAAGGCCCGGCCGATGGCGGTCAAGCGTTGGAAAGCGAAATCGACGCAGGCGACGAGGCCGATGCCGAAGCGTAGGAAACGAACAGCATAAGTTCTTGCCACTTGTCGAGGCCGTGCTGTATAATTGAATGCTGTTAGCTCGAATGTTACAGACCTGTCAGTGCTTGGGCTTACGCCGCTCTGACAGGTTCTGTTTGCATGGTTACTGAACAAGGCCTGATAGAGGATCTACAGGTCACCGGATCTCTGGTGAACACCTCTTCAAGATCTTGCACCATTTCTGAATAACGCTGCCGTAAGGAGGTGAACACCATGAGCGTAGAATTGCGACCCGGAGAATCTCAGGAAAGCATTCTCAAACGATTCCGAAAATCTGTGGCAGAAGCCCGGATTTTGCCCATCGTCCGACAGAAACGATGGTTCACATCGAAAAGCGAAGTTCGCCGAATCAAGCGTCAGAAGGCGATCCGCAAGGCACGACGGACGCCCACTTTCACTCGCTAGACCCTATCGGCAGAAATCCAGCCACGTGAGCTACCACTGGTAGAACCCGTTGTTGGATTTCCGCAGGATCGTCAGACAGATTGTTCCAAAAAACGTTTTGAAGGGATTCCAAACTGGAGTTTTATGGCTGAAGAAGCTGTCGTACTCGAAGGAAAAATCGTCGATACATTGCCCAATGCTATGTTCCGAGTGGAACTGGAAAATGGGCATACCGTGTTGGCCTACCTCTCCGGCAAGATGCGCAAGTACTACATCCGTGTCTTGCTTGGCGATCGAGTCAAGGTCGAGATGAGTCCGTATGACCTGACACGTGGTCGTATCACCTATCGGTATCGCAACTAGATTGCGGCAGAAGGTAGAAGCGGCTCGGCTTGCAGGTTCGATGCGTCTGTCTAAAGCTCGATCCTGGCTTGGCTGCTCGGCTCACCGGTTTGGCGCGCGCATACAGAATAACGGCACAAAACAGAACACGGCGGGCGCAATTTACGCCCACCGCGTTTTTTGTTCCGGCGTTTCCAGCTTATGTCCCTTTGGAGCCTGCCAGAACATCCAGTGCGCGCCGCACAGCATCCTGCTCTGCCGAGAATGTAAGTTCGTCCAGGACCGACATCGGTCGGCGCCCAGCGCACCTTGAACTGAGCGGTATCCTTGGCATCTCGTTCACATTGGCGATCGCTGCGTAGATGCATCAAGAAATAGTGTTCGTTGCGGATATAGTGGTGGCCCTTGTAGTCAAACTCAACGACTTGAGCTACCAAGATCAGCAACGATTTCCAGATCATCATAGCCTGCTTCTTCGGCAGTCTCACGCAGCGCAGCCGACCTCCGGGGCTTCCCCCTCTTCGATATGCCCCTTGGGAAGACGTACTTCATCCCGGCTCGGGCGATCCAACACCAGGACGGCCCCCTCATGCACAACAATACCACCCGCTGAACGATATCGACGTGTAGCCACTAGCTCTATTGCCTACCTTGTTATACTGATTGCCTTGAAAACCGCCAACGAGCTACCTGGGCGTCAACACAAACAGCCGATCTGCCAGCTCAGAGCCAAGAACCTTCGTCGTCTCTGCCTGGTGGCTGTCGGAATCGCCATTGGTCTGGCGGCTGCCGTTCTCGACCTGCAAGGTCACGGGTCCGTTGAAGGGCGCTCGATCGATCAATTTGATCTTGGAACCGGGCACCAGATTCAGTTGGCCTAGGTAGCGCAATATACTTGCGTCGTTGGTGCCAACACGTCTGAGGAGCGCCTGTTGCCCAAGTTCCAATTCGACGACAGACACAAGGTCTTCATCCGGCAAAGCGCCATCCTTGCGCGGAATCGGATCGCCGTGAGGACAATGGGTCGGGAAGCCGCAGAGTTCATCCATTCGATCTTCAAAGGCAGTGCTGATGGAATGTTCCAGACGGTGCGCCTCGGCTGAGACCTGATCCCAGGTGAAGCCCATCACCTGGACCAGAAAGACCTCCAGCAGCCGTTGGCGACGCACCAACTGCAAGGCCGCCAATCGACCTTGCTCGCAGAGAACGATCCCCTCCGCAGACGACCGCTGTACAAAGCCGGACTCCTCCAGTCGCTTCAACATGCTGCTGGCCGCGGCCGGCGTTACATGCATCGTCTCCGCCAACGCCGACGTGGTCACCTTGTCGCCGTCGTTGCCGAGTTTGTAGATGGCTGCCAAGATATTCATACATGCCATCGGTCGTCAAACCACAAAATGTCAGCATAGGCTCAGCTCAAATCAGTCGCAAAAGAGGACTTCGAGTCAAGAATGGATTTTTCTCATTATATTTAGAATTATTCAATCTGAATTATATGTTCGACCCCCATATGCTGTCAATCAGACGTGCCGCCGATGTCAAACCGTGATAAAATGATCGCTATGAATGATCAGGAGACAACCATGCCATCGCCGGAAAACCCGTCAATAGATTTCACCTATGCACCGGACAGAGACCAGCTTCGACTGCAAGCGGGCTGTGCCGAGTTGGGCATTGACCTGACTGCGGAACAAGTGGCCCAATTCGAGCAGTACTATCGGGAGTTGGTTGCATGGAATCGCCGGTTCAATTTGACGGCCATCACTGACTACGAGGACGTGCAGGTGAAGCATTTTCTGGACTGTCTGGCCGGTTGGCCGCTGGTTACGCAGGAATTGGGCTGGCGGCAGTCCTCCATCTCAGCCGCTCAGGATGGTTGACGTCGGTGCAGGCGCAGGATTTCCCGGCTTGCCCATCAAGATCGTTGTGCCCGATCTCGACTTGACGTTGATCGACGGTACCGGCAAGAAGATCACCTTTCTCAACCATGTGGCCCAGACGTTGGAGCTTGACCATGTACGTACCGTACAGGGACGGGCTGAAGAACTGGGTCGCCAGGATAGCATTCCGAGGCCAGTTTGACTTGGTCACGGCACGCGCTGTTGCGCCGCTCAACACGTTGGTTGAATACCTGTTGCCGCTGGTCCGAATGAGCGGACTGGCCGTCATCTTCAAAGGCGGCAGCGCACCACAGGAGTTCATCGAAGCCCGAAAGGCCATCGAAACGCTGGGCGGCGAGACCGTACGCTTGGCCCCGGTTCAGCGTGCCTTACCTGGACGCATCCCGGTTTATCCTGTTGATCAAAAAAGTCCGGCGTACACCGGACCTCTACCCCCGCGGACAGGGTCTTGCTCGCAAGCAGCCGCTATAGATTTTCGCCGCATTGGTTTGTGGTGAAATCACCATCATTATCTGCGGCAAGGCCGTACGACTTCAATTCCCCGTTCACATGAGCACAGATTTCTGTACGAATCAGGCTACTCTCCAGACATCCCCGCTCCAAATAGAACGTCATGTGCTGAAAATGGATCACCGGATCGATATATTCAACACGAACGTATTTGGGGACATTTAGCGTGATCGGCGCATAGCAGAGTATGCTCTTGATGCCCGCCTCGATCAGTAGATCCGCAACCGATTGAGCGGCTTCCGCCGGCACGGCCATGATGGCAATCTGACACTGATACTTCTGCACAAAGTCCTGCACCCTGTCCATGGGCTCGACCAGCAGCGACCCTACGGCCGTGCCGATCTTGGCATCGCTGCTATCGAATACGCCGACAATGCGGAAACCCCGATTTTCGAAGCCGTCATAGCTGGCAAGCGCATGGCCCAGATAGCCGGCGCCGACCATCGCAACGGGCCAAACACAGTCCACCTTGAGAATCTTCTCAAGTTGTCGGCAAAGATAGGCAATGTCGTATCCGGTCCCCTGCTTGCCGAATTCGCCGAAATGGCTGAGATCTTTGCGAATCTGCGCGGAACTGATCCCGAGATGTTCCCCCAACTCTTGACTGGAGGTCACTTCTTGCCCCTGCTGCATCAACCGCTTCAGCGTACGCAAGTAGATCGGCAGACGACCGATCACAATGTCAGGGATGTTGTTTTTTTCGTTGAGGGCCTTCGATTGGGAAACGTTTTTTGCACTCATTCGCACCGTGTCCGATGTCGTATGAAGTCCGAATTCCGATTGGTCTGTACAGGGCGAAAAATGAGGATAAGCAACCACCGATCACGAGAAATCGGACGCAGATGCTCATTTCCATTTGTGTATTTTAGCACAAATCGTATACGAACGCCAAGCGCTGCGAAATTTAGGTTTTGCAGCGGCTCCATCAGTTGATTGCCCTTTTTGTTTAGTTGCAATTGCCCCCGATCTCAGTACAATACCAGACGGGATGCAATGCTCAATCAGATCGTTCAAATAGTCGTGCATTGAGTGCGATTTCTGTCGCACCTACAATAAGGTTGTCAACCAATATGAAGCACCAATCATCCGCAGAAGCCCGAGAGGGTCGCAGTCAGGATAACGTCCAACCCATTCTCGCCTTTGTTGATGCTGATATCGTCAGCGGCAAGGATGAGATCGCCAGAGAAGAGTTTGCTTGACAACCTCCGTCGCCATACCGGCAATGCCGTATCGCCGCTATGGGTGAACTGGCTGCGACAACGTGCCGATCTGCGCTTCGTCTGCCTGGTACACGATCTGTCCGACGTTCAACGACTTCATGTTGGACGTGGTGCGCAACGTCGACGGCGTACGCGAGACACGTACCATGCTCAGTTTCGGCGGACGTGCCGACCTCGATATTCTGCTCGATCTGGAGATGGAGGTCAGCCCAAACAGCCAGTTTGTGGCCTCCAGCGTATTGATCGACGTACGCCCCGGCATGGATCGCCAATGCTTCCAGGCCCTGCTGGATCTGCCGGTCCATGCCGATGTCCGTCGGGTCTGGTTGCTCAACTGCTACCACAGCGACGACGCAGACCTGATGTTATTGTTGCTGGGGAAAAACATCGCCGCGCTGACCGGCTATGTGATGAGTTGGATTCGCACAACGCCGGGTGTGGTGGATACCGAGATGAGCACAGTGCTTGGATTGGCGATGGTTGGCCAGTCCGGAGGATATTGTTGAACTGTGTGAGTTATTTTTTACCCACAACTATCGCGGGCAATATCGCAAGGATGCTCAGAATTGGTGAGGTCACCCGCTAGTTCATGTTGGCGTGAATACCACGACAGAAATCTGACGACTTTACCTGTGGCTGGAACTGTATGTTGATTTCTGCCGATTCACTAGCCGTTCAGAGTACCCCGGCGACAAAGCGATGGACGATAGCACGATACCGCCCCCAATCGCTCCAAATCGGGTCAATATCCGCCACATTCTCCAGATAGTCGGCCACCAAAGTTAGTTCACGCGCCGGTTGCCAACGCCAGCCGGCGATCATCTCGTCCGGATCCTGTGGAGTCAAGAACGGCGCCCTGCGGCATCCGCACCAGAAACGGATAGGTGGCAAAGTCGATGTCGCCCAAGTCTCGGTGGCGGAACCGATAGCTGACGACGCCCAGCAGACGCTCTATCTGCACCTGGTCGTCCCCCACACCGGTCTCCAACCCCGTCTCCTCGAAGATCTCACGCCCCAATGTGTCGAAGACGCTGTCGCCCTGGTGAATGCCGCCTGTGGGCAGACGATAGGCGCCATCGGGATAGATGGTCTTGATGTGCAACAACAGACCATCCGCAGGATCGCCCCGATGCATGACGTAGCAGATCTCCGCCCGGCGCCTGTCGCTGGCCAGTCGCTGCTGCGGCCCGCTGAGAAACGGGTGATCGACGATCAACTCGCGATGCTGTCGTGGAAAAACGCCCCACGTTTCATTCAGAGCGGCGAGTTCTGCCGTGTCTACGGAATCGATGAGGTTCAAGAGGGTATCCGTTTCTGGTTGGAGAAAAGTGCTGCTTGCTACTTGCTGCGTGAGGTCTTCGGCAAGCGCCTATTGTCGCGATCCGGCTCCTTGCCACAGACCGGTCGCCAATATGGCAGTCATTCACTCAACAAAACCTCACGCAGCACGCAGTAAGCAGTACCTTTTACTTCTTACTCTTCATCCACGGATCCAACACATCGCGCAGCCCATCGCCGATCAGGTAGATGGAGAGCGTGGCCATGAAGATGAAGATGCCGGGCGCCAGCACGAGCCAGGGCGCATCGGTGAAGTTGCCCAGCGACCCCTGCATCATGTTGCCCCAACTGGGCAGCGGCGGCCCGATGCCCACGCCCAGATAGCTCAGGCCGGCCTCGGCAATGATGGCCCCGGCGATGGTGAAGATGGCGGAGACGATGACGATGGACGAGACATTGGGCAACACGTGCCGGGTCATGATGCGCCAGCTCGAACTGCCGACGGCCTGGCTGGCGATGATATACTCGCGCTCGCGAATCGAAAAGATCTGTCCGCGAACCAGCCTGGACAATCCCATCCAACTGAAGATGCCGATGAGAAAGGCCAGCCCCTCAGGGCCTGGCTGGAAGATGCGCGACAGAATGATGAGCAGAAAGAGCAGCGGAATGCTGCCCAGCGTCATGATGACGGCGTTGATGATGTCATCGATGAAGGTCGCAGCATAGTAGCCGCTGATCAGCCCGACGGTCACGCCCAGGCCGAGCGAGATGACGGCCACCCAGATGCCGATGCGCAGTGAAATGCGCCCGCCGTAGACGCCGCGTGTCAATACATCGCGGCCGGCTTGGTCGGTGCCCATCCAGTGACACTCGCCCGGACCGGAGCCAAAGCACTCGCGGATACCCGCACCGGATACAGCAAAGATGCTGCCCCAGAGCGACCAGTCGCACCCGGCGTCGTCCTGACAGGTGTTGGTGAACTCCTGAAAGATCGGCCAGGAGTCATCGGCCCAGGTCGGCGGTTTGCTGCGCTCGCGCAGATTTGTGTCCAACGGATCGAAGCCTAGGATGTTGTCCCCGATCCACGGCGCAGCGACTGAGATGGTGATGACAAAGGTCATGAGCACAATGCCGAAGACCATGAGCTTGTCGGCCCAGATCCGTGAGCCGACCATCCCCCAATAACTGCGTTCCTTGATGGGAACGGCCTTGGCCTCTGCACGTTTACGTGCCAGCGATATCGATCCCGGCGCCACATTTTCTGTAGTAGTCATCGTTCATACCTGACCCGTGGGTCGACAACGCTGTAGAGGATGTCGACCATAAGAACGCCGATAATGCCGAGAAACGAACTGATGACAAAGAGCGCCATCATCAGCGGATAGTCGCGCGCATTGACCGCGGCGATGGCCAGCCGCCCCATGCCGGGCCACGAGAAGACAATCTCGAAGAGCAGCGAACCGGAAAGGAAGAGCAGGAAGATGCCGCTCAAACCGGTGACAAAGGGCATCATGGCATTGCGCAACACATGACGGGTGACCACGCCGTACTGGGACAGCCCCTTCGACTTGGCCGTACGCACGTAATCCTGGTTGAGCACATCCAGAATCTCAAAACGCAGAATTCGCGAAATGCTGATCCAGCCGGCGATGGCCCCGACTGTAGCCGGCAGGATGAGATGGTGTAGTCGATCCGCCAGCGATCCGTCACCGATGGTGTACATGCCGCCGAGGGGCACGACGCCTAAATAGCCGCCCAACACAACCAGCAGTATCAGACCGATCCACCAGTCCGGCACGGTGTTGATGAGCACGGTGCTGACGCGGATGGTGTTGTCCTGCCAACGTCCTCGCTTCAGGGCGCTGATGATGCCCAATGGGACGCCGACCACAATGCTTATGACCATGCTCGAAAATCCAAGCAGGAATGTGGCGCCAACGCGCTCAAGGATCAGATCGATGACCGATTCACCCTTGAACGAGAACGAGCGCCCGAAGTCAAGACGAATGATGCCTTTGCCGCATTTGTCAGGGTTTGCCAGACATTGGCCGCCACGCCAGGTTTCGGTCTTGGGCACCCAGTCCTCGCCCGTCATCCAGGTCACATACTGGACGGCAATCGAACGATCCAGTCCATAGTGGCGCTCCAGGCGATCCATATCGGCCGATGTGCTGGTCGGGTCGTCGTCCAGAAACTGAAGCGGTCCGCCGGGCGCCATCTGATAGACGGTAAAGGCAATCAGCGTGGCAATGAACATCAGCACAATCGATTGTAGGCCACGTCGAACAATGTATCGAGTCATAGTCGTTGTCTCAACCGAGACATGCCGTACGCGGAGTTCTGTTGGCTAACCTGACCCCGCATACGGCACATCGAACGTCTACTGTCCGGGATCTTCCTGAATGAACCAGTCCTCGGAATTCCAGCCGATACCTAGCGGCGAGCTGTTGTCGATTCCTTGGACTCGATTGTTCTGACCGCTCCATGCCTTCGAATAATAGAGGAAGACATAGGGCGCATCCTCGGCGACGATGCGTTGGATCTCCTGATATTTCTCACGTCGGAAGTCAGTGTCGTAGCTCTTGCCGGCCTCGTCAAAGAGCGCCTCAACCTCAGGGCTGTCATAGGCGACCGAGTTCAACTCCGGAATGTTCTCTGCGGCCCAGATGGTGTACATGATCTGAGGCTCGATGGTGGCCCGCCAACCGCCGATAAAGAGATCCCAGTCGGGTTCTTCAGCGTCGGTGGCTTCGAGGAAACTGGCCCACTCCAAGGCCTGGATTTCGACGTCGATGCCGATCTCGCGCAGGTTGTCTTCCACGGCCAACGAAATCAGTTCACGGGTTGTACTCGTGTTGGGTCCGTAGATCAGCTTGAGCTTGAGTTGGTTGCCGTCGGCGTCCAGCATCTCATTGGCGTCGGCGTCGTAGGTGTAGCCGGCCGCCTCGAAATTGGCGATGGCCTCATCAACGCTATACGGATAGCACTCGACATCGGGATTGTAGGCCCAGGAAGTCTCGGGGAAGATCGAGCAGAGCCGCTTGGCCTGGCCCAGCATCACCTCATCGGTGATCAACTCTTTGTCGATGGCGTAGTTGATGGCGTGGCGGACGTTGACATCGCTGGTCGGGAATCCTTCCCGCATGTTCATGCCGACGTAGCTCCAGACAGCGGCAGCCGGCCACCATTCATAGACGGTGACGTTGTCCAGCCCACGGGCCTCGTCAAGCTTCTCAGGGTCGATGGTGCCTGTATCGGTCTCGCCGCTCTTCATCATCTCATAGGCAATGTCCGGATCGGGCACAATCAGATCGATCTGACGCTCGATGTTGGGGCGGCCCTTGTACCAGTACATATCATTGGCTTCATAGATCGAGTTCTGATCACGCTTCCATTCGACCAGTTTGTACGGGCCGGAAACGACGGACGGAGCATTGATCTCCGGATTGGTCTCAGGATCATCCCAGTCCAGATTTTCCCAGATGTGCTTGGGCAACGGTGTGATCAGGCCGGACATCTGCCCGAGCGCCGGTGCGTAGATCTCGTCGATCTTCACTTCCAGCGTGTAATCATCCAGCGCTTCATAGGATGTGATGAAATCAAGCTGCGACCGATACGGATAGCCATTGGCCTCGTCGTTGGCCATGTCGTAGGTCCATTTGAAGTCGTTGGCCGTAATCGGCTCGCCGTCGCTCCACAACATGTCTTCGCGCAATTTGAAGGTGAAGGTCAGGCCATCTTCGGCGATGGTATAGCTCTCAGCCATGTTGGGGATATACTCAAGCGTCTGTTCGTCCAGACGCAGAAGGCCGCTGGCATAGACCGAGGCCTGAGCCGAACTCGAACCGGTATCGGTGGTGGTGTACGGGTGAAAACTGACGAAATCGGACGTGGAAGAACTGCGATATTCACCGCCGTAGTTGCTGCGCGGCGTGGTCACATCTTCATCGCTGGTGACGGTAATCCCCGCCTCAACATTCCCCTGCGAGGCGGACGATTCCTGCACAGCCTCATTGGCTTCGGCTGCCTCTTCTTCGGTCTCTGCTTGATCGGCTTCCTCCGTTGGAGCCGCTTCTTCAGCAGACTCAGTGTCGGCTGCCGCAGGCGCGGCCTCGTCTGCGGCGGGGGCCGAGGGCGATGACCTGCCACAAGCGCCCAAGACCAGGGCAAAGACGAGCAGTGAAACAACTATGACAAATCGTTTTCGATACTCAAGTCCGTACATAATCTCTCCTCTGTGGGATGGATGCGACCGGCGAACGCGTGGATCTTGGTTATATTGAATACCACAGGTATCACAATAAATTGGGTAACTATGCTACATTGTGGCAATTGAATATGAACAAAGTATGAAGTGGGTATGAGATGTTGGCAAGAAATATGCTGTGATGCAGGGCTATTTTTTGTTCTTCAACATCGGATCCAGTGCGTCGCGCAGACCGTCGCCGATCAGGTAGAACGCGAGCACGGTCAATGTGATCAACAGGCCGGGCCAGATCAGCAGATGCAGGGCGATAAAATCCTGGGTGGCCGGATCGCGCAGAAAGACGAAGTTGTTGGCGCGTGTCAACATGCTGCCCCAGGTGGCGGTGGGCGGCTGAATGCCCAGGCCGAGAAAGCTCAACGCCGACTCGACCAAGATCAGTGCACCAACGTCAATCGCCGTGATGACAATGATGACGGGAATACTGTTGGGGATCAGATGCTGAGTCATGATCCGCCACCGACCTGCACCGATGGCACGTGCAGCCAAGGTGTAATCCAACTCCTTGACCTTAAACACGTTGCCGCGCATGAATCGCGCAGTCCCAAACCAGCCGAGAAGGCCCAGAAAGAGGGTCAATGTCAGCGGGTTGGGTTTGAAGATGGATGAGACGATGATCAACAGATAGATCGCGGGGATCGCCAACATCGTATTGATAAACCACATGATCGTGTCGTCGACAGGACCGCCGAAATAGCCGGCAATTGTGCCGACTGAGACGCCGAGGAGCAGAGAGATGGTCGCTGCAGCAAGGGCAATCGTCAGGCTGACACGTCCGCCGTAGAGGAGGCGGGCGAACTGATCGCGGCCCAACTGGTCGGTGCCCAACCAGTGGGGCACACCGCCCGATTCGCCAAGCATAACACGCGCCGTTATCGGATCGGCGCCCGTCTGCCACTTGATGTAGGGTATCAAATAGGGTTGCTGGAACGCGTTCTCTGGATTGGTGTCATTGGGCCCCACACCGACCAACGCGCTGACAATTGGGCCGGCAAAAATGGACAGCAAGGCCAGCACGCCGATAAAGGCCAGCGCCGCCAGCGTCAGCTTGTCCTGACGCAGGCTCTTGCGCGCCATGCTCCAATAGGTCTGCGGCTCGCGCCGCAACTGGGGCGCAAGATGGTCTGCAGCAGATCGCTCGGATGTCGGGATCGAATCGGCGTTCATAGATACCCTCTTCGACAGCGAATAATGATGTGAAACGCCTCGCAACTATACAGGCTGCGATCAAGATGGACCGCGGATTAAGCGGATGAGGCTGATTCTCGCGGATAGAATCCGAATTCATCTGTTTTTATCCGCCGAATTCGCCTAATCCGCGGTCTATCAGCGTATGACTTGTACAGTTACAACATCTCTACGACAGTCGAACCCGTGGATCGACCAGACCGTAGAGGATGTCGGAAAGCAGGTTGCCCAGAATGACCAGGAGCGAGAAGAACATGACCGCGCCCAACACCATCGGGTAGTCGCGCTGAAAGGCCGCGTTCAGAGTCAGTCGTCCCATTCCCGGCCAGGCGAAGACCGTCTCGACGACCACCGCGCCGGTCAGCACGCCCAAAATGGCCGGCCCCAGGATGGTCATCATCGGGATCAGGGCATTGCGCAGGGCGTGGGTAAACCAGACACGGCGCGCCGGAAGCCCCTTGGCCTGGGCTGTGCGCACATAATCGGTGTGAATGACCTCCAACGTCTCTGTGCGCATGATGCGGCTGAAGAGGGCGATGCCGCTGAACGAGAGCACAAGGGCCGGCATGATCAGATGGCGCAGCCGGTCGGTCAGATCGAACTCCTGGGTCAGCGTGACGGTCTGGCGACCGCCGGTCGGCAGCCAGCCCAATGCCACGCCAAAGAGCAGGATCATCATCAGCCCCATCCAGAAGGCAGGCACGGCCTGAAAGATCACGGCGAAGAAGCGGCTGATGGCATCGAACCAGGAACCGCGATAGACTGCGCTGATCACGCCCAGCGGGACGCCGACCACCAGCGCCAACAGCAACGCAGCGATGCCCAGTTCCAGCGTCGCCGGCATCCGCTCCACCAGGCGATCCCAGACCGGCTGGCGCGTCTGCAAGCTTGTGCCGAGGTTGCCGCGTATGATGCCGCCCCCCGTGTTGCAGACCGTCACATCCAGCGCGCCCACATAGCCGCAGGTGGTGGTGGGCGACGTGAATTGCGCCACCACATCACCCTTGCGCACCATCAGACCGGAAAACCAGGTCATGTATTGCATGGGCAGCGGCTGATCCAGCCCCAACTGGCGGCGCATGATCTCGCGCGTCTCATCGGTGATATTCGGATCAAAGGTGCGGATCAGGATGGGATCGCCGGGGGCCGCGTTGACAAGCAAAAAGCTGATGATGCTGATCCCGAGCAAGGTCGGGATCGCCTGAAGCAGACGCCGAATAATATATCGTGTCATGGACACCCGCCTTCACAACTTCGATAGAGTCGCGCTACAATCGCAAACGTGGCACAACGTGGGCGGTACGCGTCGATCACGTATCACGCACGTTGCACCACGTCACAACTCGACGACCTTCCGGGAAGCGCTCCAGAGGTTCAACCTGGTTGAGAGATCCGCTTCCCGGAAGATTCAATTCAGTACTTCACGATTTGGTGAAAACGAGATTCCTTCGATTGCACTCAGGACATGCCTTCGCTGGTCACTTGCCAGAGTGAAGTGTTCGGAAATACACGCTCAGAATGACAAATCGGGAAGTGCTGCAATTCGGAATCCGTTCTTTACTGCTGGAATGCAGTATCGGACCACTCATTCACGTTCCAGTAGAAGCTCCACGGCCCCGGATCGATTCCTTCCCAGCCGGCATCATAGGCAGCGTTGCCGACTGTGCCGGTCACGAAGACATAGGGAATATCGTCGTGGATCATCTGCTGGATCTCCTGGTAGTAGGGAGCCCGTTCTTCGGTTGCACAGCCGGGAACCGAGACGCCGGCCTCCAGCAGTTCATCCATTTTTTCACTCTGGTAGCTGACGAAATTGAAGCCGCTGCCTGGCGTGTCAAAACGGGAATGCCAGAACGAATCGTCGTTGGGATCGCTGCCGACGCCGGTCCAGCCGATGATGACCATGTCGAAGGTCTGGCCGAGCAGGTTGTCGACGACCGTGCCAAAGTCGATGGCTTCGAAGTTGATCTGGAAGCCGACCGATCCCAATTGGTCCTGAACCAGCACGCCCAGATCCTCGCGCGTTGTGTTGCCTGCGTTGGTCATCAGCGAAAGTTCAAGCTTCTGACCATCCTTCTCGCGCACGCCGTCACCGTCTGAATCGACCCAGCCGGCCTCATCCAGAATCTGGGCGGCCAATTCGAGATCGTAGGCGTAGGGTTCAATGGTCGGATCATGGGCCCACTCAACCGCAGGCAGGACGTTCGAGGCAATCTGGTAGCCCTG
Organism: uncultured Chloroflexia bacterium; assembly: GCA_963698255.1. GTDB lineage: Bacteria > Chloroflexota > Anaerolineae > Caldilineales > Caldilineaceae > JAWKOK01. Next base: position 106,724 of record CAVOQD010000037.1, read on the forward strand.
ATCCAAATAGACGTTCTCGATGATGCTGGCATAGTCCAGGCTGTGGGCGATGGCCAGTCGCACGGCCTTGTCGCTCAAGATCGGATGAGGATCCTGCTCAATGAAGTTGCCGTCCTCGTCCCTGACCAGGCAGCGGGTTGTCAGGATTGGCCAGGTTCAGGCCGATATAGGCATAACCGTCATCCTTGAAGTTGAACCGCTTCAGATTCGGATCGGCGTCGATCACGGCGATCTGTTCGGGCTGTGCATCAATATAGTCGACCTCGCCGCTCTGCAACTGGGCAAGGCGAGCGCCCGGGTCGGGCACGATGCGCCAGATCATGCCATCCATGAAGGCTGCGCCGTCGGCATAGTCGTCGTTACGCACCAGGATGGTGTTGTCGTCGCGTGCCCAACTCTGGAAGATCAGCGGGCCGGCGCTGACAGCCGGTGCATCATTCATGGCGTTGTCCATGATATCGCTGAAATCTTCTGCATAGAGATGGCTCGGCAGCCAGCCCAATGTCAGATCGTTCAGCGCATCACACTTGACTTCTTTGAACGTGATCTGGACCGTCTGCGCATCCAGCACTTCGATGCTCTCAATCAGCTCAACGTTGCTCTTGCGCGGTGTCTCGACCAACTCGCTGGCAATGGCATCGTAGGTGTACTTGAAGTCATCGGCATCAACTGCCTCGCCATCGCTCCACGAGACGTCATCCCGCAAGTTGAACGTCCAGACTAGCCCATCATCAGAGACATCCCAGCTCTCGGCCATAGCGCCGACCGGCAACAAATTGCCGCCCGGCTCCAAGGCGCCGGAAACAGGATTCAGGCCAATCAGGCGTGGAAACAGAAGCTGGTGAATGGCGCTGCTCGCATTGTCCGACGAGAGAATCGGGTTGAGGATCGAGGCATCGGTCAGTGAGGCACGCGTCCAGACGCCGCCCGACGCGGCTTCACCGGCTGCAGCTCCGCTGTCGGTTGCCCCGGCATCGGCGGCGGCGGCATCGGCCGGCGCGTCCGCCGGCGCTAGCGGCTCTGGCTGAGCGCAGGCGCCCAGCACCAGGGCCAAAACCAAAGACAACCCGACCAACAGTGTAAGTTTTCGTCGCATGGATGACTCCTTCTATGGTTTGAAAAATGGAATCGATTATTGACTCAAACGCGGGTCAAACGCATCGCGCAGGCCGTCACCCAAAAAGTTGAAGGCCAGCGTTGTGATGGTCAGTGCGATTGCCGGCGCAAACAACTGCATCGGAGCAACCCGCAACGCACCGTAAGTTTCAGAGATCATCATGCCCCAACTCGGTGTCGGCGGGTTGGCGCCCAGGCCGATGAAGGAAAGAAAGGCCTCAGTCAGGATGTAGCCAGGGATGGCCAGCGTCTCAAAAACGATACATGTGCCAATAATATTGGGCAACAGGTGCTTGAAGACAATCCGCTGGTTCGAACTACCTACTGATTTAGCCGCTTCAACGAACTCCTTCTCCTTGAAGGAGAGGGTCTGGCCACGGGCGATGCGCGCCATGCCCAGCCAGTTGATCAGGCCCAGAGCAAAGAAGACGAAAAAGAGACCACCCATGGCTTGATCAAGCTCAATGAGTGCGGTGGCAATCGGCCCCGTATCTTCTGTGGTCGACAGCGCCTTGAAATAGACCTGCATAAGAATGATGAAGATGATGAGCGGGAAGCCGTAGAGAAAATCGACGAAACGCATCATGCCGTTGTCGATGCTCGGGCGACTGAAGCCGGCAACCAGGCCGTAGATCAGGCCGACCACCAGGCTGACGGTCGCCGCCACCACGGCAACAGATAGGGAGATTCGTGTACCGTACATCGTGCGACTCAAGTTGTCGCGGCCCAGATAGTCTGTACCCAGGATGTAGGTGCCGCCGTCGGGCGCCGGCGTAAATGCCGGGGCATTGGTGTTGATGAAGTCCACTGTTGCATAGTGATATGGAGCCAACAACGGAACGACATCATTGCCGGTAAAGAACGAGAAGACAAATGTATCAGCAAATGTGGCGATGAATACCATGACAAAAATCGCAAAAATGCTGACAACTGAGGCTTTGTTGCGCATCAACTGGCGAAAAGCATCGCCGGTGGGCGTACGTCGCTTTGTCTTCGGTTCAGCTTGGTTATTTAGAGAGATAGTGATCCAGCAGCCATCGAATTATCCTACCATTCAATCATAGCGGATGCGCGGATCGATCCACGCATAGGTCACGTCGACCAGAATATTTAGCGATACAAGCAGCACGGAGTAAAAGAGCGTTGTTCCCAGGATCACCGGGTAATCCCGATTGCTGATGCTGGTGACGAAGAATTCGCCCATACCCGGAATACCAAAAATGCGTTCGGTGACAAATGAACCAGTAATGACCGCCGCCAGTACGGGACCGAAAACGGTGACGACCGGGATCAGCGAATTTTTCATGGCATGCAACATGACGACGCGATTCTGGCTGAGCCCCTTGGCGCGTGCGGTTCGAATGTAGTCCTCGCGAATGGTCTGCAACAGACTGGCGCGGGTCAAGCGTGCAAAAATGGCCGAAAAAGCGGTGCCCAGCGTAATCACCGGCAGAATGGCATGCAACCAGAAATCCTTGGTCATGGGCGGGAATATGCCAAAATAGAGTTCTTTGTAGTTAACACCCCAGCGACCGGCCGGCAGCCAGCCCAATGTAACGGCGAAAATAAAGATCAGCAGCGGACCCAGGACAATATTCGGAATTGATACCCCGAGGATAGCGACAAATGAACTACTATAGTCGACCCAACTGTTCTGCCGAAGCGCAGCAAGAACACCGGCAGGAATGCCGATGATCAGCGCCAATAGGATCGAGAGAATTCCCAGTTGCAGAGAAATGGGGAAGGTCTGGCCAATGATCTGATTGACCGTGCGTCCACGATAGGAGAACGAAGGCCCCAGGTCACCCTGAACGACGTCGAAAACATAGGTGAAGAACTGCTCCGCCAACGGCTTGTCAAGGCCGTATTTGGCCTCCAGATTGGCGCGTACGGTGGGCGGCAATGACTTATCGCCCACCCGATCAAAGGGACCGCCGGGGATGGAACGCGACAGCACAAAGGTGACGAGCACGATACAGAATAAGACCGGGATCGCCCATAGGATACGGCGTACAATAAATGCAAACATGGCTTCTCCCTCAAGAGAGCAAAAGGGTAGGACAACAAAAGGGCGCTGTCCGACGAATCTTGTCGACAGACAGCGCCCTCACGCAATCGCTCTAATCGTTCGCTGAACTATCCAAACCGGTCACCAAAATTACTGAGCAGCAGCTTTGGCTTCGGTATCGATGTTCCAGCGGTAGAAGTACTTGGCGTCAGAGTAGACACGATCCAGCCAAGGCTTCTGCACACCCTGCCAGGTGTAGAAGTAGATCGGGGCAATCGCCACCATCTCGTCAACCAGTAGCTGCTCAGCTCGCTTGTAGAGCTCCATCTGCTCCTCGGGCGAAGCGCTCTGCGCGGCATAGGTGGTCTCGGTGAACTCGGCCACTGCGTCGCCGACCTGCGGATTGTCGACACTCATCATGACGTTGTTGGCGCCGGCTTCCGGATTGAAGACCTCATGCAGCCAGTTGTTGGCGTGCGGGTAGTCCTGGCACCAGCCCAGACGATAGACGTCGGGCTTGCCTTCCATGGGCGCATCGTTGTCGAGCGCATCCAGATAGACGCCCCATTCCTGGGAATCAATGACCACATTGATCTTGGGGAAGGCGGATGTCCACATGGCCTGGACGGCCTGGGCGATCTTGGCATGGCTCTCGCTGGTGTTGTGGCCCAGGGTCAGGCTAAGACCTTCGCCTTCGGGGTAGCCGGCGTCAGCCATCATGGCCTGCGCCTCGGCCAGGGCAGCGGCGTAGCCGGTGCCGCCCTGTTCTTCGGTCATGGCCCACGGGGCAATGTCCGGATCACCGGCAGCCGAACCAAAGTTCAGCGGGCCGGTGAAGGCATTGGCCGGAGTCTGGTCGCCCTTGGTAATAGCCGTTACCAGTGTCTCGCGGTCGATGGCCATGGAAAGCGCCTTGCGCACGTTGACGTCGCTAACGGCTTCCTTCTCCATGACGAAACCATAGTAGTAGGTGCAGTTGCGCGGGGGATTCACATACTCGGCGTTGATGGGCTCGTTGGGATCGAGAATGCGATCCATCTGCTCCAGCGGGGTCTCGGCATAGTCAAGTTCGTTGTTCTCGTACATGGCAAAGGCGGTCGACTGCTCTTCGAGCATGACGAAGTTGATCTCGTCGATGTTGCCCACGACGTCGGCCATCTCTTCCCAGCCGAACCACATGGGATTGCGGACCAGTTGCAGGCTGTCGCCGTGAATCCACTCGGTCATCACAAAGGCGCCATTGGTGCTCATGTTGCCCGGCTCAGTCCAGACATCGCCATACTCTTCAATGTCCCACTGGGGCATGGCACGCATGATCCACATGCTGGCGATCTGGCCGAAGAAGCTGGCGCCGTATTCCAGGTCGACCTGTACGGTGTAGTCATCCAACGCCTGGATGGCGATATCATCAATGCTACCCTCGCCGGAATTGGCGGCCTGGCAGCCCTGAATGATATAGAGCACGTACGCATAGTCAGAGGCGGTAGCGGCGTCACAGGTGCGCTTGGCGCCGTAGACGATGTCGTGGGCAGTGACCATTCGCGGCTCGCCGTTCTCATCCAACACCTGCTCGACTTCGCCGGTGTCGACGTTGTACTTCACCCAGGGCACGTCATCGCGCATGGTGAAGGTCCAGGAACTCTGGTCTTCGTTGGTCTCCCAACTGGTGGCCAAGGCCGGAACGGCTTCCTGGGTGTCCGGGTCCAATTCGGTCAGGCCCAGGAACATCTCATTGATGACATCAATCGAGGTGGTGTCGGTACCGATGGACGGATCCAGTGACGGCGGCTCAGCACCCAAATTGAAATCGAGTACCACCGGCTCGGCCATGGCGGCATCACCGCCGGAAGCGGCGTCGCCGGCAGGCGCGGCAGCCGGACAGGCGGCCAACGCCATGGCGACCACGGCCAGGACCATGATCAGAAGATAACTTCGTTTAGACATACGATATACTCCTTTTGAATAGAAATTTCGCCCTCTACAGGTGAGAGGGTGTGCAACATTGCACAGGTGTGTATGCGAGATACGAAAAGGAAACACACGATAGCCTGCCGAATGGATACTGATCATTCAGCGGCTACGCGCAATGGTAGCATTACCGTTTGGAGCGTGTCAATTTGATCGGGACCTAAATCAACATCGCTCCAAACGACATGCGATCCGGGAACGACTCTACTCCTCGATAGAGCCAACAGGCGGCGTAATGGCCGTCACCGTAATCCTTGAATTCAGGATCCTTTTCACGGCAGATATCCATGACACGAGGGCAGCGAGTACTGAAGTTGCAGCCCTTGGGCGGATTGGCCGGGCTGGGCACATCGCCTTCGAGAATGATCCGTTTGCGCTTGGTCTCAATCACGGGATCGGGAATCGGCACAGCCGAGAGCAGCGCCTGCGTATACGGGTGTTTCGGATCCTCATAGAGCGCATCGCGCGTGGCCAGTTCGACCATCTTGCCCAGATACATCACCGCAATACGGTCGGCGATGTGACGCACCACCGAGAGATCATGGGCGATAAAGAGATAGGTCAGCCCAAGTTCTTCCTGCAAATCCTCAAGCAGGTTGATGATCTGGGCCTGAATCGAAACATCAAGGGCCGAAATCGGCTCATCACAGACAATGAAGGAGGGGTTCACGGCCAGGGCACGGGCTACGCCGATGCGCTGGCGCTGTCCGCCCGAAAATTCATGTGGGTAGCGATTCACAAAGTACGGGTTGAGCCCGACGATTTGGAGCAGTTCCTGCACTCGCTTCTGACGCTCCGCCTTGTTCTTGCCGATTCCATGCACTTCGAGCGGCTCGCCGACAATGCTGCCGACCGTCATACGAGGGTTGAGCGAGGCATAGGGATCCTGGAAGATCATCTGCATGCGGCGGCGCATCTTGCGCAGATCCTCGCCCTTGGTCTCTGTCAGTTCCTTGCCTTCAAAACGCACACTGCCCGCTGTAGGGCGGTAGAGTTGCAAGATCGCGCGGCCGGTTGTCGACTTGCCGCAGCCTGATTCGCCCACCAGGCCAAGCGTTTCGCCCCGAATCAGATCAAAGGATAAGCCGTCAACAGCTTTGATGGCGCCGACTTGTTTCTGGAAAATGATTCCCTTGGTAATGGGGAAGTGCATCTTCAAGTCATTCACCTGAAGGAGAACTTCACCTAGGCCCTGTGTACCGCCATTTTCGCTGCTCACTCTACGGTTTCCTCCTCATCCTTTTCAACCTGCTCATCAACCTCCTCGGTCTTCACGGTCTCCGCCTCAAAGTTATCAACCACGTTGATTTCCACACCTGTCAGGTCCACCCAACAGGCAGACCGATGACCGACGCCGACCGTCTCCAATTCCGGGTTTTCTTCCCAGCATTTGTCGATGGCAAAATCACAGCGGGGAGCAAAGGGACAATTGACCGGCGCCTCCAGCAGATCGGGCGGCAGGCCGTCGATGGGGATGAGCCGTTTCTGGCGGCCCAAGTCAAGACGAGGAATAGAGCGCAACAGACCGAGCGTGTACGGATGACGTGGATTTGCGTAGAGTTCATCCACGCCGGCTTCCTCAACAATGAACCCGGAGTACATCACGATCACCCGTTCGGCCATGCCGGCGACAACGCCCAGGTCATGGGTGATCCAGATGATGGACATGCCAAGTTCTTCTTTCAAGCGACCCACCAGGTCGACGATCTGAGCCTGAATGGTCACGTCAAGCGCCGTGGTCGGCTCATCGGCGATGAGCAGTTGCGGATCGCAGCTCAAGCCCATGGCGATCATCACACGTTGGCGCATACCGCCCGAGAATTGGTGCGGATAGTCGTCCAAACGCGAGTCAGCGCCGGGGATGCCGACCATCTCCAGCAACTGAATGGCCCGCTTGCGGCTCTGATCCTTGCTCATGTTGAGATGCAGTTCCAACGACTCGGTGATCTGGCGCCCGATGGTCAACACCGGGTTGAGCGATGTCATGGGATCCTGGAAGATCATGGCGATGCGATTGCCGCGGATATGGCGCAGCTCGTCTTCGCTGAGCTTCAGCAGATCCTGGCCGTCAAACCAGACTTCGCCATCCACAATTTTTCCAGGCGGCTGAGGAATCAGGCGGATCAGCGACATGACGCCGACACTCTTGCCGGAGCCGGACTCACCGACAATCGCCAACGTCTCGCCGGCATCTACGGTGTAGGAAATGCCGTTTACGGCATGGACCACACCGTCCTGGGTGAAGAATTGGGTCTTGAGATTCTTCACTTCTAATAATTTTGCCATACAGTTACGCTCCTCAGATCACGATAACAATAATTTCAATTTTTGGCGTAAACCGTTTCCGAATATAAGAGAGGAATGTGCGACAAATGGATACATTCGAGTCAAAGGAGATCACATGTATTCCAATTCGTATGTATGAGGTACCGGGGGCATTCCATGGCACGTTCATCGTCTCATTTGTCTGAGCAGATATTGGCCACATGCAAGTGATCTACGATTTTCATACGACGGGTTACCGTCTCCGATCTGACCGGGATTGGTCCTGGCAAGATTAGCAGAGTTTACCAGGGATGTCAAAGCGATAATCCAACAACTTGGCAATGGTGAATCACGGCTCCTGCAGGACCTATCCAAGTCTTGAGCGCAGTTGCTCAATCTGTAGGAGAACCGCCCGACGGCTGGTGCCGCCATCCACATCACGTTGTTCGACGCTGTGCTCAAAATCCCAGATCGCCAACACATCTTCATCGAAAACTTCATGGATCGATTGCAGGTCTTCCACACTCAGTTCAGACATGGGGATGCCCTGAACTTCGGCCATGCGCACGGCCGCGCCGGCAATGTGGTGGGACTGGCGAAAGGGCAGTCCTTTGCGCACAAGATACTCGGCCAGATCAGTGGCCAACATCTCCGGCACGAGCGCCGCCATCAGGAACGGAACATTGACCGTCAATGTCGAGAGCACGCCGGTGGCGATTTGGAGGGCATTGCTCAAGTTGTCCACGGCGTCGAAGAGCGGCTCTTTGTCCTCCTGCAAATCCTTGTTGTAGGTGCTCGGCAGCCCTTTCAACGTCGTCATCAAGCCGGTCATGTCGCCCAAGATGCGCCCGGATTTGCCGCGCAGCAACTCCAGCGCATCGGCATTCTTCTTCTGGGGCATGAGGCTGCTGCCGGTGCTGTAGGCGTCAGCGATGGTGACGAAACTGAATTCCCGGCTGCTGTAGATGACCAGATCTTCGGCAAACCCGCTCAGGTGCAGCATGGTCAACGTCGACCAGAAGAGAAACTCGGCGATGAAATCGCGGTCGCTGACGCCGTCCAGGCTGTTGGCCGTGATCCCTTCGAAGCCCAGATCCGCAGCCAGCGCATCCCGATCGATGGCGAAGGGGTTGCCGGCCAGCGCGCCGCTGCCCAGCGGCATGACGTTGACGCGTTTCGCCAGTTCATCAAGACGTTGGGCATCTCGCTCCCAGGCCCATGCATGGCGCAGCAGCCAATGGCTCCAGCGAATCGGTTGCGCCGGTTGAAGATGCGTGTAGCCGGGCATGAGAATGTCGATCTCATTTTCGGCACGGTCGGCTGCCACACGGATCAGATCGCGGACATAGCCGCGCAGGGCCTCGATCTCGTTGCGCAGCCAGAGGCGCACGTCGGTCGCCACCTGATCATTGCGACTGCGTCCCGTATGCAGTTTGCCGGCAACCGCAGGGCCGATCAGTTCGGTCAGACGCCGTTCATTGGCCGTGTGAATGTCCTCGTCCCCGGATCGGATCTCAAATTCGCCGGCCGCCCATTCGGCTGCCACGCACTCAAGCCCGTCAACGAGCGTCGCCACTTCGTCAGCGGTCAACATGCCCGCCTTGCCCAGGGCACGTGCATAGGCCTGGCTGCCGTCGATATCGACCCGCCACATGCGTTGATCAAAGCCGATAGACGATTGAAAAACATCCATCAACGGATCGGTCTCGCCGGTGAACCGGCCGCCCCATAATTTCTCAGACATCCAAATTTTTCCTTCACTCGATCATATTTGTTGAGGGTGTGGCACAGGGCGATTTTTGCCACAGATGCGCACTGATTTGTACGGATAGGACACAGATCTTATCTGGAAGAAGTTTCTATACAGCCATCAGTGTGATGGGACGCGGATGACACGGATTGGGCAGGATTCCCGCGGATTTTTGAATAAATCCGTGGGAATCCGTTGCATCAGCGTCATCCGTGTCCTATTCAGTGTTGCTGTCGGTCTCGGGCCGATTATGCGGCGTATAGACCGCCAGGTCGGTTCGGAGCCGCACATTGCCGTCTTGCCAACGAAGCCAGAGCACGATCAGCAAGGCGCCGACAAACATTGCGCCCACGCCGATGAGTCCGGCTTCCGGTCCGAAGGCTCCGCCTGTCCACAGATCCGGCCCGCCTTGTCGGATGGCGATGACAGTTGCCGTGCTGAAGTCGTTGCCGCTGACCGGAAAACCAAAAACGTTGCCCTGAAAAAAATTCCATGTGATGTGAAGGCCAATCGGAATGGCCAAGCTTCCGGTCAGGATATATCCCAGACCCCAGCAATAGGCCAGCCAGGATCAGATTGATTGTGCTCACCGCCGATGCGTTGGGGTTGAGCACATGCAACAACCCGAAGAGTGAAGATGAGAGCAACCAGGCCAGCAGAACCGCTCCACGTTTCCCCAAGGGCGAAAAGTTAAACCCTTCGGCCAGGTTGTGCAGTTGATATCCCCGTGACAACAGTTCTTCGGTGATGCCGACAACCACAAATACCGTCATCGGTCCCAAGATCTCCAGCGCAAAGGGCAGGTTGCTCCCGGAAACCGAGAAATAGCCTGTTACCTCGATCCAACCGAGCGCCCACTCAATCACGAAGACCAGCCCCATGAGCACCCCGCCCAGTCCGAGTCCGAAGAGCAGGTCGATCCACCATCGCCGGTTGAAATGAAAGCCCAGATCGGCAAACGGTCGATGATCCAGAAAGCGGACCGCAATCCAGGTACCGACAAGCACCCCGATCAGCGTGAACACGCGGCCAATGATTCGCAGCACCAGGCCGGCGACGTTGGCCGGATCTGCTCACTCAGGACCGGCCCAAGCAATCGAATGGCCAACGCGCTCAGTACGGCAGGCAGAGCAATCCACAAGAACAAGTGGAATAGCAGACGCCAACCGGTGCGCATTCGATGTTGGCTGTTGTTCCAGAAAAGTCCGATCAGATTGCGACCGAACTTCCGAGTCAACCGAGTTGCTGTCACGGTGCCCTGTCCCTTGCAGCCTTGTCAGCGTATCTGGTCAAAAGTGGAAGCCGGATACAGCAGAGGCAATCAACCCAGTACGTGTGCAGCTTCACAGATCATGGCGTATTGTATACTGTAAGATTGTGAAAAGGAAAGTAAAACGTCGGTGGAAGAAGGGGGAATCGGAGTTCGTACAACTATGCCGGAACCAAAACGACTGCTTGAGGCCAAGCAAAAGAGCGATGAATATCGCCAAGATTCGACCGATGGGGAAGCATCATCAACGTCTGTGCAATCATCCACGCAAACATCTGTGCAGGGAAAACCAGCACTTTCCGAATGGACGGATATCGTCGGTCAGCGCATCGAACAGGCTATGCGCGAGGGTCTCTTCGACAATCTGCCCGGACAGGGAAAACCGCTCGATTTGAAGAAAAACCCGTTTGTGCCCGAAGATCGCCAGATGGCCTACAAGCTGCTCGAAAACAACGATCTGGCCCCCAGTTGGATCAGCGCACGAACCGGCGTACTGAAGGCAATCGAGTCGCTCCGGGCGGAGATCGGCAACGGGGTGCGCGCCCACCAAGCCGTACAGTTGCGCACATCCGACCCCGAGACCGCTGACCAATTGGTCGTGCATTGGGAATCCCGCACGACCGACTGGGCAGGCAAGATTGCGGCCCTGAACAAAGACATTGAGACGGTCAACCTGCAACAGCCCATCGCCCATCTCGAAATCATCAAGTTGCGCCTCCCCGACGAACTGGCCCGAGCCGGCGCCGGTTCAGATCGACTCTCGCAGAAATAGGCTTGTCATTGGCGTGAAAAACGCTTCTGCCACAGATAAACGCAGATGGTCTCATCTGTAAAAATCTGCGTTCATCTATGGCAGAGCGCTATGATAATCACCCGTGGGTACGCATAAACTTATACATGCGCTCCAGCGCCACTTCAATATCCGGCTTGCTGGCCGCATAGGCGCAGCGCACATGGCCCTCGCCGCCCTTGCCGAATGCACTGCCCGGAATCACGGCCACCTGCTGTTCATGCAGCAACAATTCACAGAAATCGTGTTCGTTCAATCCGGTTTTCCGAACGCTAGGAAAGGCATAAAACGCCCCTTTGGGCTCAAAGCAGTCCAGGCCGATCTCGTTGAGACCGTTCACGATCAGCCTGCGGCGTTCGTCGTAGCTGGCGATCATCTCCAGGACGTACTGCTCGACCGTCGGGTCGATAAAGGCGGCCAACGCGGCCTCCTGCCCAACCGTAGGCGCCGACATGATCAGGTACTGGTGGATCTTGCGCATGGCGCCGATGAGATCGGCCGGCCCCAGGGCATAGCCGATGCGCCAGCCGGTCATGGCGTAGTCCTTGCTCATGCCGCCCAGATGCACGGTGCGGTCGGCCATATCGGGCAGCGAGGCGAACATGACGTGCTCGTGGTCGCCGTAGACCAGTCGGTCGTAGATCTCGTCGGAGATCACGATCAGGTCATGTTTTTCGGCGATGCGCGCGATCTCCAGCATGCCCGCCCGATCCATGACAGCCCCGGTCGGGTTGCAGGGAAAGCCGATGAGCAACGCCTTGGTGCGCGGCGTGATGGCGGCTTCGATGTCAGCCGGACGCACACGAAACTCGTCCTCTGCGTAGGTGGGGATATCGACGACCGTGCCGCCGGCCAGAATGACGCTGGCCGTGTAGCTCACGAAACAGGGTTGGGGCACGATGACCTCATCGCCAAAGTCGAGGATGGCCTGCATGATCAGATACATGGCCTCGCTGACGCCGACGGTGATCAGCACTTCTTGTTCAGGATCATAGGCGCGGGCGCCGTAGCGCTCGGCCAAATTGCGGGCCACGGCCTCGCGCAGTTCGATCACGCCGGCGTTGGACGTGTAGCTGGTCTGGCCGCGTTGCAGGCTGGCAATGCCGGCGTTGAGGATCGGCGGCGGCGACACGAAGTCCGGCTCGCCGATGCCCAGGCTGACCACATCCTCCATGGTGGCGGCGATGTCGAAGTAGCGTCGGATACCAGAGGGCGGTACCGCTTGCACGCGGCGGCTGATACGGGTGTCGTGGTTGCGAAGATTGCGGGCGACAGCGAATTCGCCGTTCGGGTGAATCAAAGTAGATACAAGTGGGCTTGTCATGGATTGACCTTCCAGAGTACTCAAGTCAGATAGTTCAACAGGTCTTGATAGGCTCGCGCGGCTGAAGTCACTGCATGGGGTCCAACCGCCACAATCACCGGTGAGTGCCGTTCACAGCTTGCGAGCCGGCTCATTGCCCGCAGACTGCCGGCGGCTAGCACTGGCCAACCCGCCGACACCGTGATCATACATTTGCGAACGTTTCATGGAAGATCCTTCTTGGCTGCCGCGTGATGCTTGCTGCGTGAAAAGTATTGCGTGATGCGTACTGCGTAAAAAGACAGTTGACAATCCCCGAACGCTACACGGGCATTATCCATTCACAATTATCAATTCACCGTTAACCATTGTCACACACATTGACAATTGCCCCTCCCAACGCCGGCTGCCGCTCTCGCCACGCCACGCTCTGCTCATACGCGTGGGCCGTGCGCAAGATCGTCTCTTCACCCAAAAACGGCCCGATCAATTGCAGCCCAATCGGCAGCCCCTTGTCATCATAGCCGCAGGGAACGCTGATGCCGCACATGCCGGCCAGATTCAGGCTCAGCGTGAAGATGTCGGTCAGATACATCTCCAGCGGGTCATCGGCCTTCTCGCCGATCTTGAAGGCCGTCGTCGGCGACACCGGCCCGGCGATCACATCGACCTGCTCAAACGCCTGCTCGAAATCCTGACGGATCATGGTGCGAACCTGCTGCGCCTTGAGGTAGTAGGCGTCGTAATATCCGGCGCTCAGGGCATAGGTCCCCAGCATGATGCGACGCTTGACCTCCGGCCCAAAGCCCTGACCACGGGTCCGGCGGAAGTTCTCGAACATGTCATCGGCTCCGGCGCTGACGCCGAAGCGCACGCCATCATAGCGCGATAGGTTGGCGCTGGCCTCGGCCGTAGCAATCAGGTAGTAGGCGGGCAGCGCCTTGTCTGTGTTGGGCAGGCTGATGGGCACGATCTCTGCGCCCAGACTCTCCAACTGGGCAATGGCCGCGCGCACCGATGTCTCGACCTCGGGCTGCATGCCGTCGACAAAAAACTCGTCGGGCACGCCAATACGCAGACCGGACACGTCGCCTGTGAGCGCGGCCGCGTAGTCGGGCACATCGCCGGGCCAGCTCGTGCTGTCGTGCGGGTCCTGGCCGGCAATGACGCTGAGCAACAGCGCAGAATCGGCCACGTCCTTGGTCATCGTGCCGATCTGGTCCAGGCTGCTGCCGTAGGCGACCAGCCCATAGCGACTGATGCGCCCATAGGAGGGCTTGAGCCCGACGATGCCGCAGAGCGAGGCCGGCTGGCGCACGCTGCCGCCGGTGTCGGATCCCAGCGCGCCCAATGCTTCATTGGCCGCCACGGCCGCGGCCGAACCGCCGCTGCTGCCGCCGGGCACGCGGTCCAAATCCCAGGGGTTGTGGGTGGTGAAGTAGCCGCTGTTCTCTGTGCTGGATCCCATGGCAAACTCGTCGGTATTGGTCTTGCCCAACAGCACCATGCCCGCCTGCTCAAGCCGCTCAACCGCCGTGGCCGTGTAGGGCGGCAGATAGCCTTCGAGGATTTTGCTGCCGCAGGTCGTCTGCACGCCCTTGGTCGAGAGCACATCCTTGATGGCCAGCGGAACGCCTAGGAGCGGAGCATCATCACCCGCTGCCCGCCTGCGATCCGCCGACGCAGCATGGCCAAGCGCCTGCTCTGCGGTCACAGTCAGATAGGCCCGCACATCGCCGTCGACAGCTTCGATGCGGTTCAGCAGAGAGCGAGTCAGATCCACAGATGTGAATGCGCCGCTACGCATGCCGTCCAGCGCTTCGTGTATGGTCAGTTCGAACAGATTGGTGCTCACAATAGTCAATGCTCTCTTTAGTTCAGCGCTTCATCTTTTTTCTGTACCACGACATAAAGCTGACTTTGTACCACGGCATTCATGCCGCAGTTTCAACTGTCGGGCGAGCCAATCAGCCACGACATAAATGTCGTGGTACAGGATTTAGGCCCCGAAGACCGCATTCACGCGGAAGAATCCGTCGGCGCTATCGGGCGCGTTGGCCAGCGCCTCTTCGTTGGTCAGGCAAACGCCGGCGACATCCTCACGCAGCACATTGGTCAGCGGCAGTGGATAGGGCGTCGGCGGCACATGGCTGGTGTCCACCTCTTGGAGCCGTTCGGCGTATTCAAGAATGTCCGACAGTTGCTCGGCATACTGAACAACCTCGTCTTCGGTCAGGCTGAGCTTCGCCAACTCCGCCACATGTCGCACCTCGTCAAGCGTCAAACGCATGGGCCTCGATCTCCTCAATGGTCAGATCCGTACGATGGTCAGGTCAATATCACAAACAAAAACGCCGTGGAAACATCCACGGCGTCATTACCAGACTGTTTTCGAACTATCGCCGTGGATTTCGGTGTCCACGGCTTGGCTCTGGAGCCGTCACCGTGACACGCGCATAGCTGCGGCCGCTGCGTTGGCGCTGTCGGCGAAGTCATTGCTGTTTCGGCAATCCGTGTGCATGCCAGGCTCTTTCCCTCAAATCGTGGTTTGTTGTGCTGGTTGGCAAGTATAATGACGTGCAACTTTTCTGTCAAACCATTTCCGGCTCGATTGAGAATCCGCGGCGCCATCGTTGCGATTCAGTCGACGCTGGAACCACCCATACAGTAGGCCAAATGAACAGGAGGAGGACCACGGTCTCCCTCGCATTCCTGTGCTATAATCTCGCCGAAATCAAACCATTGACGTCCCCCGCAATCAACAGCAAGGATCGGTCTGGAAATACCATGACGGACAACCACTCATTCACCAATCGTCTCATCAATGAGACTTCACCCTATCTGCTCCAACATGCCCACAACCCGGTGGATTGGTTTCCATGGGGCGCAGAGGCGTTGACCAAGGCGCGCAGTGAAGACAAGCCCATCTTCCTGAGCATCGGCTACAGCGCCTGCCACTGGTGCCATGTAATGGAGCGCGAGAGCTTCGAGAATGAGGCCACGGCCGCGCTGATGAACGAACGCTTCGTCAACATCAAGGTCGATCGCGAGGAACGGCCCGATCTGGACGCCATCTACATGGACGCAGTGCAGGCGTTGACCGGACAGGGCGGCTGGCCCATGAGCGTCTTCCTCACGCCGGACGGACAGCCCTTTTACGGCGGCACCTACTATCCGCCGGAGCCGCGCTACGGCATGCCCAGTTTCCCGCAGGTGCTGCAATCCATCGCCACCACCTACCAGCGCGACCAGGAGAAAGTCGTGGAGCAGGCATCGCGCCTGACCGAGATGCTCAACCGCACATCGATCATGGCGAGCGAACAGTCCGATCTTGGGCCGGAGACCCTCAGTGCGGCCGTCGCCGTGTTGAAGGAAAACTTCGACGAAGAGAACGGCGGTTTCGGCAGCCAGCCCAAGTTCCCGCAGCCCATGACCCTCGACTTTGCCATGACCCAGTTTGCCCGCACCGGCGATGAAGAGGCGCTCTACATGGCCGAACTGACGCTCTTCAAAATGGCCAACGGCGGCATCTACGATCAGCTCGGCGGCGGCTTTCATCGCTACAGTGTCGATGCCTACTGGCTGGCCCCCCATTTCGAGAAGATGCTCTACGACAACGCTCAGTTGTTGCGCAGTAACGTCAACGCCTGGCGCATCACCGGGCGGCCCATCTACCGCCGCGTCGTCGAGGAGACCATCGACTATGTGCTGCGCGAGATGACCGCGCCCGACGGCGGGTTCTACAGCACCCAGGACGCGGACAGCGAAGGCGAAGAGGGCAAGTTTTTCCTCTGGAAACCCGAGGAGATACAATCCATTCTCGGCCCGCAGATGGCCGCCGTCTTCGAGGACTACTACGACGTTTCGGCACGGGGCAACTTTGAGGGCAGCAACATTCTCAACATCGTCAAAACGCCGGAGGATGTGGCGGAGCGCTTCAACCTGAGCCGCACCGATGTCGAGCAGTCGTTGTCGATCAGCCGTCTGGCGCTCTTTGCCGAGCGCGAAAAACGCATCAAGCCGGCACGCGACGAGAAGATCCTGACCGAGTGGAACGGGCTGATGATCCATGCATTGGCCGACTGCGGGGTTGTGCTGGAGCGCAAGGACGCGCTGGACGCCGCCTGCTCCGCTGCTGATTTCATCCTGACCTACATGAGCCAGCCCGATGGCCGCCTCTTCCGCAGCTACAAAGATGGCCGTGCCCGCTTCAACGCCTATCTGGAGGACTACGCCGCCTTCATCCGTGGCCTGATTGCGCTCTACGAAGCCACCTTCGAGCTGCGCTGGCTGGGCGAGGCCAGCCGTCTGACCGGCATCATGTTCGACCAGTTCCACGACGCGGTGCGTGGCGGCTTCTATCAGACCGGGACCGATCATGAACAGTTGGTCGTGCGGCGCAAGGACTTTATCGACAACGCCATCCCAAGCGGCAACTCGATGGCGGCCGAAGCGTTGCTGCGCCTCAGCGTGCTGGTCGACCACCACGAGTATCGTGAGGAGGCGGCCCGCATTCTATTGCTCATGAAGGAGGCCATGGGCAAACAGCCGACCGGCTTCGGCCGCCTGCTGAGCGTGCTGGACACGCTGCTGGCCCCCAGCCAGGAGGTCGCCATCGTCGGTGACCCGGACGACGAAGCGACCCAGCTCTTGCTGCGCCAGGTGCGCAAACGCTACCTGCCCCACACCGTGCTGGCCTTGAAGCGGCCGGACGAAAAAAGCGACCTGCCGCTGCTGGCAGATCGCTCGCTTGTCGACGGAAAACCGGCCGCCTACGTCTGTGAAAACTTCGCCTGCAAGCTGCCGGTCAACACGCCGGATGAGTTGTCGGCGTTGCTCTCCGGCAAGTCGTAGCACGACATTTATGTCGTAGCATGCCGGCTCATCCGACAGGCAGCGCTGCGACATAAATGTCGCGATACAAGGCGTTCTGTCAATCGTAAAGTTTCGCCACATACGCACTGTGCTCGTCAGAGTCTATCCCTTTCTGCAGCACAGCCAACACCTGCGATAGATCGCCGCGGATCAGCGCTGCGGCGTCAAGCCACAGGCCGGGAAAGATCTCGCTGCGTAGTACGCCATCGGCATCCGGCTGCATCTCCCCGAAAACACCCTCTCGCAGCACAAACCAGACCACACGCTCTTCGTAGGTCAGCAAGACGACATACTCCGGCACGCCGGTTCGCGCATAGACGCGGCGTTTCTGATTCATGTCATAGCTGGCGCTGCTGGCCGCGATCTCGACGATCAATTCCGGCGGCCCTTCCAGGTAGTCGTCATCCGATACCGAGCTTCGTCCGCCCAAGGACGCATCAAGACGCAACAGAGCGTCGGGCTGGACCTCATTCTCATGGTCAATCCGAACTGTCACATTGTCGGCGGCTATCGTGCCCGGCGTGTGCGCTCTGTACAAGCCCAGCCAGGTGATCAGATCGCTATGCGGGCGTCCATGTTGCTCAAAATGCGTGGGGGATGGCATATATACGATTCCTTCGACCAGTTCAGCCTTCTTGATGTTTGGGGACGCAGCGTAAAGACGCTCAAACTCGACACGCGACAGCCTGTCGCCCGACTGCAGCGGGGCCGTTTTTGCTTGCGTTCGAACATCGGTCTTTTCGACAGCGATTGCCATGTCATCCCTCGATTCTCTCAGCAGCCATAGTTCCGACACCATCAATTATAGCGTACGGATCAAGCGCCTGTCGAGCATGTCAGTCAGGGGTCTTGTCGCTCCGCAACCCACTGTCCAGCACCTGGCGGTAGGCGTCGATACGGGCACTGCGCAGCTCGGGCTTGCTGCCGAGCCGCCGCTTGGCCCGCTCGATCCAGATCTGCACGCGAAATTCCAGGAGCAGATAGCGACGCAAAAGCTCGGCCCAAGGGTGGCCGAAGTGTTTTTCGTAGTAGCGCACTTTCGAGGTGTTGAAGTGGATGTGCCGGGCGGCGACCACCTGTTCGCTGCTGCGCCCTTCGTAGTGCAAAACCACCGCCTCCGGCACATAGATCACCCGCCAGCCGGCCGACTTGATGCGCAGGCAGAGATCGGACTCCTCGCTGTACATGAAGAATCCTTCATCGAACGGGCCGTCAAACTGAGGCATTCGCACCTGTTCCAGCGTTTCGCGCCGGGCCAGCATGGCCGCGCCCACGATCCAGTCGACGTCATGCGCGTAGTCGACCTGCCAGTCGTCCATGTGCATTCGCTGCGCCCACGGATTGACGGGCAGCGCCGCGCCCAGCCAGGTGCTCTCGAAGAAGCCGGTCAGTCGCGTGGGAAAGCGGCGGGTGCTGCGCTGCAATGTGCCATCACCGTAGCGCAACTGCGGACCGGCCATGCCCACGGTCTCGTTGTCACGCACCGCGGAGTAGAGCGTCCATAGGCTGTCGCCACGCTCTTGATCGCTGACGATTTCCGTGTCTGGGTTGAGGAAGTAGACGAAGCGCCCGCTGCTGGCAGCGTAGCCGCGGTTGTTGCCTGCTGTGAAGCCGAGATTCGTCTCGCTGGCGATCAGACGAACCCAGGGGAATCGCAGCCGAAATGCGGTCGATCACGTCATCTGCACTGGCGTTGTCAACCACCAACACTTCGAGGGTGCTGGTCTGACCGTCCGGCCCGAATTGGCGCATGGACGACGTCGGCTCGTCGCTGCGGCTCGCCGCCTCAATCGATTGCAGGCAGGCGACGAGTAGATCGACCACATTCCAATGAACGATAACAATTGAAAGATCGCAGGTGGGAAGCGTCAGAAGAATAGGGAGTGATAGGGGTGACATGAGGACGCCGCCTAGAACGTGCGCTCGACCACAAAGTCACACAGGCCCAGCATGGACGACTTGAACGCACTCTCTGGGAAGGTGGCCAGGTTGCGTCGTCGCCAGATCCACGAAGTCAATGGCCTCGCGACGAGAAGCTTCAATCGCCGGGCTGTTGCGCAGCGCCCGAACTGTATCCTGAACAGTTTCGCTCCAGACCTCCGTGCCGTTCACGTCGGCCTGCGAATATTCCTCTTCCAACCTCTCCAATAGCGCTTCAGGCTGCGAATAGGATTGAAGAAAATGGAAGAACGGCAAGGTCAGCGTTCCCTGGCGAAGGTCACTGCCGGCCGGTTTGCCCAGGGTACGGTCATCGCTGGTGAAGTCGAGAATATCGTCTACAATCTGGAACGCCATCCCAAGGTTGTAACCAAACTCGCGCAGTTGCACGATCTGAGCATCAGGCCGGCCGGACAGGATCGCGGCTCCTTCGGTGGCTGCGCAGAAAAGGCTGGCCGTCTTGGCATAGATACGCTGGTAATATTCATCCTTGTCCTGGGCATAGTTATGCCGGGCAAAGAGTTGGCGCAGTTCACCGTTGACGATCACCTGCAAGGTGTCGCTGAAGATATCGATGACACGCATGTTGTCGGTTTCGGAGGCAAAGAGGGCAGCACGTCCAAACATGAAGTTGCCGGCCAGCACCGTGGCGCCCTTGGTCCAACTTGCGTTAAGGGTCGCTGCGCCGCGCCGCAGCAATGCGTCATCGATGACGTCGTCGTGCACCAACGTTGCCGTGTGCAGCATCTCGACGGAGGCCGCCAAGGAGATAACGCGTGCGTACGATTCACCCGCGTTGTGCGCCGGCGGCTCAAGGCCGTAGGCAAGCAGCGCAAGCGCCGGTCGCAGTCGTTTGCCGCCGCTGCCGATCAGATCGACAAAGGCGGTGGCCAGCGGATCGAAGAGCGCTGAATCGACTCCTTTGAGCTTGGCCTCCACCGCTTTCAATCCGCCTTGAACAGGAGCCAGCAATTGGCGCACGTCAACAGTCCGTTCCGCAGCCAACATTGTCTGCGGCGCAACAGTCATCTTGTCGTCAGCTTGCGGTCGCATATCGACCCTGACCGGAGAAAGGTTGTCCGTTACGAAGATAGTAGCCCTCCAACCCGAAAAAACGCAGTGCCGTTTTGGTCGTCGCTGCTGCGATCTCTTCCGGCGTCTGCGAACGAAGCCTGGCAATCTCGTCACACACCAGCGAAACATACGCCGGCTCGTTGCGTTTCCCCCGCAAGGGATGCGGCGTGAGATAAGGAGCGTCAGTCTCCAACATCAAGGCGTCGAGACGCAGATGAGGGACGAGACTGTGCAGATCGCGGGCGTTCTTTATAGGTGACGGGACCGCCCAAGCTCAACGCAAACCCCCAACTGTAGGCTTGCTCCGCCAGAGCAAGATCGCCGCTGAAGGCGTGCAGCACGCCTTTGAAGGGTCGCTCGGCTGAGCGGTGAGCGGCGCACTTCATCGGAGTTTGCCCAGTCGCCAAGCATGGCCGCCACGTCCTCGTTGGAATCTCGGCTGTGAATGATGACGGGCAGTCCCAGTTCGGCGGCCAGGGAGAGCTGTGCCTTCAAGGCAAGATGCTGCTGCTCGCGAGCGACCGTGTCCCAGTAGTAGTCCAGGCCGATTTCACCGATGGCGACCACTTTGGGGTGCTGGGCCAGCCGGCGCAGTTTTTCGACGCTGGCTTCGTCAAAGCCGGCACAGCTTGTGGGATGCACGCCCACGGCGGCAAAGACGCCAGGCTGGGCATCCGCCAATGTAATGGGCTGGCGCATGGTCGCCAGATCAATACCGGGAACGATGATCAGACCCACACTTGCCGCGGATGCCCGCTCGAGGACGGCATCCCGATCAGATTCGAACTGCTCAACATCCAGATGACAATGGCTGTCAACAAGGTTCGGTCGCTCCAATAGGCCAGACATTCCCTAAATACACTCCACACAGTACCGGGGCCGCAACCAGATTCAGTTTGTTCATTTTATCACAGGCAGGAAGCGAAGACCGTACTTTGCATTGCGATTTGGTGGACGGGAAAAAGCGACGGGAAAAAGCTTTGCCACAGATAAACGCGGATATCACTCAGATGGGACACAGATAAATTATCCGTGTCCCATCCCGTTTTTATCTGTGGCAATCTGTGACAAAGCTTTCCCGTTAACTCAGACCTCGATCCCGGCCAGCGCGGCGCCGTCCTTCAGGATGTCTTGCACAGCGTCCTGATCGGTCGTCTCGGTGTAGACGCGGATCAGCGGCTCGGTGCCGGAGAAGCGGACCAGCAGCCAGCCGCCGTCGTCCATGACAAACTTGTAGCCGTCGATGGTGACGATCTCGACGACGTCATGGCCGCCCAGCGTGATACCGTTGTTGACATCCAGGGCGTTGAGCCGGGCCACGGCGTCAGCCTTCATCTCGTTGCTGCTCAGGCGCGTGTCGATGCGGTCGTAGTAGTGGCCGCCGACCTTGTCGAAGAGCAGTTGCAGCAATTCGGTCGGCTTCTTGCCGGTGCGCACCATCAGATCGAGCAGATAGAGATTGGCGATGATGCCGTCGCGCTCGGGCACGTGGTTCCGGAAGGCGTAGCCGCCGCTCTCTTCGCCGCCGATCAGGGCGTTGTGTTCCATCATGGCCGGGGCCACATATTTGAAACCGACGCCTGTGTTGACGACCGGCACGTCGTAGAGCTTGCCCAGTTTGTCGAGCATGGAGGTGGTGCTCAGCGTCTTGACGATGGTGCCGCGTTCGCCGCGCACTTCGAGCAGATAGTAGGCCAGCAGACCGTAGACGCGCAGTTGATTGACGAACTCGCCGTTCTCGTCGCCGAGACCGCAGCGGTCGGCGTCGCCGTCCATGATGCAGACGCAGTCCGCGCCCAGCTCTTTGCCCACGGCCAGCCCGGCGTCCACGTTGGGCGGGATCGGCTCGGGGCGCGACATTTCAGGGAAGATGGGATTGCGCTCGGCGTGGACCTCGATCAGCTCGGTCTTGCCGCCGCCCAGGATCTCGGAGAGCCAGCCGGAACCGTTGCCCCACATGTTGTCGACGACGACCTTGAGGCCGGCGTCCTTGATGGGCTGGACGTCGATCAGTTCGGCAACGCGTACCATGTAGGCGGGCTTGGCGTCGAAATATTCGATGCGTCCGTCGGCCAGCGCCTCGACCAGAGGCACGCTGCGGATGGCAGCCTTGGTCGTCGGCCGCCGGGATCAACGACTCGATCTCGTCCAGGCCGGCCGGATCGACAGCGCCGCCAAACTCATCGCGCACCTTGAAGCCGCAGTCCTCGGGCGGGTTGTGGCTGGCCGTGATGTTGACCGCTGCCACCGCGTTCATGGCGCCGACGCTGAAGCTGATGACCGGCGTGGGCGTGGCCGTGTCGGTGAGGAAGACCTTGAAGCCGTTGCCGGCCAACACTTCGGCTGCGGTGGCCGCGAAACGTTCGGCCAAAAAGCGCCGATCATGGCCGACGACGATGTTCCCTGTTCTGCCGTGGGCCACGAGGTAATCGGCATAGCCCTGGGTGCAGCGACGTACATTGGCGAACGTGTAGTCTTCGGCGATGCGGGCGCGCCAACCGTCGGTGCCAAACTTAATGTCGTTCATGGATACACTCCTTTGTGCTGTGTTTCGCAGAGGCGCAGAGAGCGCAAAAGGAGTAGTGACAGCGTCAACCTGTCTCAGGCCACCTGCATGGAATCGTGTTCGGAGGGCAAGAAAAGGTTGCCCTCACGGATGCCGGCTCAGTATATCAGCATAGTAAGGGGATAGAAAAGATCGCGGCGTTTTTGACGATATTCCTAGTCACTCACGTCCATTTCTCGGGGTCTTGAGTGAACGGATGGTCGGATCATTGTCTGGTAATAAGCGTATCATGGGATGGGAGAGAGGTGAAACGGGTTTGATCGGAAAGATGTATCCATGCCAAAAAAGACGGTTGATCGGTTGAAAAAGCGGTGATAGAATAAATCATCAACCCGATAGCCAAAGGCGATCATCCCCCGTGAACGAGTTCAGAATTCTTGGCGTCATTGCGGACGTCGAAACGATTGCAATAGGACCAGGTGTGCGCATTCGACGTCACCTGATCCGTGCATATGGGCGAGGTCGCTGGCGAAAACTGAAAGGGTTTGCAACCATTCAATTTGCAGACGGCACGGTTCGTGACGCCGAACTTCACTGGTTTGAAGCCCACGGAATCGGCCGTAGAGATATCAAGATCAAGAGAATACTCAAATGAGCAACAAGTTTGTAATTTGCCTGAACAACGAAAGCAACCCGGCCAGCCTCATCGTAGGCAAGGTGTACCGCATAGTGCCGGATGAAGGCAACGACCTACCTGGAATGGTACGCATCATTGATGAAGACACCTCAGAGGCGGACGGTTACCTCTACCCGGCAGCTATGTTTGCCGCCATAGAATTGCCCAAAGCGGCGGAACAGGTGCTGATGGCCTGAAAAAATATTGGCGCCGTCAAAGATGCGAGCACGAAATCAGCAACAGCGATCATCTGCCACATTGGCAAACCGTTTCCGCCGCCTACCTCATGCCCGCATCATTGGCAGATCACCTTGTCACCCCCCCACCTTGTCGCCCCCATCCCTACTCAAACGGCTCACCAATCACACTCGCGCCGTGCAGTTTCAGACGCGCCGCATGGATCCCGTTGAGCATGGCCTGGTGCAACTCGGGCCGGCCGTTGCTGGCCACGAAATGGCGCTCGGCCGGCGTCCACGGGTTGCCGTCGTAGTCGGTGACGATGCCGCCGGCCTCGCGGATCATCAGCGCACCGGGGGCGATGTCCCAGGCGTTGAGATCACGCTCCCAGTGCACGGCATAGACGCCGCTGGCCACCAGCGCCAGATCGATGGCGCACGATCCCATGCGCCGGATGCCGGAGCAGAGCGGGATGAAGTGGGCGATTTCCACGCTGTTGTTGTCGGGGTTCTCGGCTCGGGTGTAGGGAACGCCGGTCGAGAGAATGGCCTGACGCATGACGTTGACATCGTTGACCTGTAGGCGACGCACGCTGCCGTCGGTCTCGCGCATGTAGGCCCCCTCTCCCTTGAGCGCCCAGTAGGTCCTGCCCAGCGGCAGTTCGACCGTCACAGCCAGAACCATCTCTTCACCCTGCTGCAAGCCAATGTTGACCGCATAGTAGGGTACGCCGTTTGCATAATTGACGGTGCCGTCGATGGGATCGACGACCCAGTATGCCTCAGAATCGGGCCGGCTGTTGCTTTCCTCGCCCCAGAAATCGATGGTCGGGAAACGCTCGGCCAGCGACTGGCGGATGAATTGCTCATTGGCCACATCGGCCTCGGTGACCAGATCGATCTCGTTGGATTTGCCCTTGATCGACGTCAATCCTTCTCGTTGCATGCGGCTGACCAGTTGGCCGCCACGCTCTGCGATGTCGATGACCGTCTCAAGTTCGCTACGCCCAATGTCCATGCTCTATTTGCCCCGTTGATTTCGGTTTGATTAGGATGTGTTGGCGATATGCGCCAACACACCCTTATGATATCATCCCGAATAGGGCACGCATAGAATTGTCACGCAGGCCGCTTTCGCAACAGCCACCTGACGATAGAAGATAGATCATTCCCCCGAACCGTCCCGTGCGGACAACTCGTCGAGCAATTCTTTGGCCAGGCGCAGGTCCGGCGTGTCAAACCCTTCGCTGAACCAGTCGTAGACAATCCGCAACATCGATTCGCCGTCGTTGGGCCGTCCATCCATCTGCCACAGCCGGGCCAGATTGACTGCGGCGCGCAACTCGGAGGTCTTGGCGCCCAACTCCTGGGCAAGCGCAATGGCCGCGCGATAGCTGGCCTCGATCTCATCATGGCCCGCGCCCAGTGCGAGCAACGCATCTCCTCTAATCGTCCATAAATCCGGTGCGTACAACAAGTCCCGAAACTTCTCGAAACAAGCGATAGCCTCATCGGCCACATCGACGGCCTCGGCGTGCCGGCCGCCCAAAATCAGGCATTCGGCGAGCATGGCAGCCAGTTGACTGTAGTGGACCTTCTGGTCGTACTCCTCGACGGCAGCCATGGCCTGGCGCGCCAACGCCAGGCCTTCCGCGGTCTGGCCTTGCATGGATAGACACCACCCCATCAACCCCGCACCAAGAATGCGCGAGTAGGGATAGCCTTTGTCCATGCTGATCTGCAAGGCCGGCTCGGCAAACTGCTGAACCATGGATGGATCGCGCAGCAACTGATAGCAAAGTCCCGCATACGCGTAGGCATCGGCGATATTGGCCGGCAACACCAACTCTCGCCCCAGGGCCGTCGTACGCGCCAATTGTCGACGCGCCTGATCCAGATAGCCCAAACTCCACAACGCAAGCGCGCTCTCGTAGAGCGCACACGACCCCGCATCATGCACGCCATAGTGGACGCTCAGCGGTTCATGTTCGGCCCGATCATAGATCGCCAGGCCGATCTCCATGTGCGCAAGGGCCTGCTCATAGTCGCCGAGGAAGAAGCAGGGTCCCCAGATCGCGTGATGCGCCTCCAGTACCAATCCCGGATCGCCCAGGTCTGTGGCGATCTCCAGACATTGGCGGGCGAGGGCCAAACTCTCGGCATATTCGGCTCGGTAGAGGGCGACCTCATGCAGACCCCAGAGGACCGTAAAGAGGTGCGGCGTCTGTTTAACCTGGCGGCAAAGTTCGAGCGCTCTGATATAGGCCACATCCGCTTCTCGACCGTGATAGCTGGTGATCGACGCCCATGCAGTGCAAAGGCGTATCTGCAATTCCAGCTCCAATTCGACACTCTCAGGACTTGCGGGCAGCAAGCGTATCAACGACAACCCAGTCTCAAGCATCGTGATGGCGTCCTGATAGGCAAAGAGACGCAGCGCTCTCTCCGTCGCACGTTGGTACCAGCCGATTGCGGTCTGGGCATCCCCGGCCAGACGAAAATGGGCCGCGATCTGACCGCTGACGCTGTCGTCCGCAGCACCATGAATCTGTTCCAGTGCAACGGCCACGCGGCGATGCAACAGCCGTCGCCGTGCCGGCTGCAGCTCGGCATAGGCGACCTCGCGCAGCCGGTCGTGGGTGAAGTCGTAGCCGTTGACGTCCTGCTCGCGCACAATGCGCCGCTGCCACAGTTCGTCCAGGCTGCGTGCGACCGTCTCATCATCCTGTTCGCAGGCGGCGCTCAACACGTCTACGGTGAAAGAGCGGCCGATTGTGGCCGCCAACCGGGCCAGGTCGTGTGCGGGCGGAGAAAGCTGGGCCAATCGCGCCCCGATGACGGCATGCACCTTGGGGGGCAGGACAAGCGAACTGCTTGGTGCACGATTGGCCCAGCCAGCGCCGCCGGCCAGTTGAGCGCGCATGGTTTCGACAACGAAGAGCGGGTTGCCCTCGGTTGCAGCAAAGAGCGACTCCGCCATGGGTCCATCTAGTTTGCGTTCGGCAATGCTTTCGGCCAGCGCCGTGGTTTCCGCGTCGTCGAGCGCGGCTAGCGGAAGCGTAACGAGCAAGTCAAGCCGGCGCAGTTCGATCAGAAAATTTGCTGCCGGGTGGCTACGCACCAACTCGTCTTGGCGAAGCGTTGCGATGAGCAGGAGGCGTGCTTTCGTATGGTGATGAGCGATGAAGAGTAGCCAGGCCAATGTCTCTTCATCGCACCACTGCAGGTCATCCAACACCAAGACCAGCGAACGACCATCGAGTAGGATGGCGTGCGCAAGGGCCTCGAAGAGCCGACGGCGTTGTCCGCGTTCAGTCAACGGCTCAGGCGCAGCCAGCAGCGGGTCGGTGATGAGCAATTCGGGCAGCAAACGTGCCAGTTCGCTGCGCCAGACGTCGGTCAGGCGTGGCAGTTCGGTTTGCAAAGCAACGCTGCGCAGACATTCCACCAGCGGGCCGTAGGAGAGTCCTTCCTCTGCGGCATAGGCGCGGGCGTGGAGCGTGCGGATGCCCTGTGCCTGCGCCCAGTGAAGCAACTCTTCAGCAAGACGCGTCTTGCCGAGGCCCGCCACACCCTCGATACAGACAACGTGCAAGCGTCCGTTGTTTACGACGCGCCAGAGCGCTTGCAGCCTCTGCCATTCTGTCTGGCGTCCCACAAGCGACAGGCGTTGGCTACGGATTGGCGAAGGCGCACCGTCGATCTGGAGTAAGCGGTCATAGGCTTTGCGGGTGGATACACTCGGCTCCACGCCGAGATCCTGTTCCAGGGCCGAGGCGCAGGCGTGATAGACGCGCAGAGCGGCCGTTCGATCGCCGGTCAAGGCAAGGAGGCGCATGAGGCTGCGAGCGGTGGCTTCATGGAGTGGATCATAGTGTAGCAAGGTTCGTGCGTGGCCGATGGCAGCGACGTAGTTGCGACGCTCTTCATGCAGCAGGACAAGCTGCTCCATTGTTGTCACGTAGTTTTGGGCCAGACGCTCGCGCACTGGAATGAGCCAGTCATCGTAGCCGCCCGGCAGCAGATCGCCGGCATAGGCGGCCGCGGCTCGCTCCAGGGCGTTGATTTTGGGCACGCCGTCCGCTACTGATGCCGCTTGAAGTGCATCCTCGAACTCCTGCACGTCAAGTATGTAGTCAGCGTCAGTTCGCCAGCCGACGGTATGTTCATCCACCAATATCAAGTCGTCCGACCTTGGGAGTCGTTTCCTGATCGTATAGAGCAGTTGGCGGAGATTGGTCTGAGCCTGGGCATCTGAGGAATCAGGCCAGAAGAGGAAGGCGATCTGCTGGCGCGTCTGCGGCGCAGCACGATAAATGAGCAGATAGGCGATCAGTGATTGCAGACGCGCGGCACTCAACGAGGTAATGGGTTGGTCGTCGTCAAAGATATTGAACGTGCCAAACAGGTGTATGCGTAGACGCGCCTCGGTCATAGCGCTCGGTCGCCCCAAACAGCAGTCGGGAACCCCTGCAATCTACCGGTCGACCCGAATCGCCGGCAAACTGTGCTTGTGAGTAGAACAATTTAGAAATTGGGTTATGTGAAGATTCTTGGTAGCAGGCGAGTGTAGCATAGGAGCGGCAACGGTGCAACGAGGAAAAATCAGATCAATGCCAATGGTGAGCAGAATCGTCCTGAACACGAAAAGCGAGCGGCTTGGCAGTGCCAAGCCGCTCGCGGTACACACTCATTGACCCAGCAGAGCGTCTATGGCATCTCCTCCATGGTCTCCATATCGGCCACGGGAATCATGAGATGTTCATAGGCCGTGCCGTCCCACATGATGTAGGGATAGCCGGAGCCGTGGTCGGTCGTGAAGAGGTCGGCGTCGAAACCGCCGGGCACGAGCAGCATCAGGTGAGGGGGCGTGGTGATCCACTCCTCACCCTCGCCAGGTCCCGTGGCCATGGGATCGGTATTGCTCTCGTCGGATCCCCCGGCCAGCATGTAGGAAACACCGGCACGCGTTACCTCGGGCGGTTCGGCCACACGGAAGAGTTCCTCCCACATGCTATCGTTGCAGGCGGGGTCGTCCGTCGGCGAGACCAGGCCGGTCCGGATAACAGACCCAGCCGCTGTCGCCCTCCTGAAGCACGACCATATCACCGCCATCTTCGGCAGGATTACCGAGAATCATCGCTTTGCGGATGACGCCGGCCGGCGCCGCGCTCATGATGATTTGCAACTCGGCATCGGTATCACCCATCTCCTCTGCAGTCATGGCCACAACCGGCACCATGAGATGCTCGTAGGGCGTGCCGTCCCACATGATGTAGGGTTCGTCCTGCTTGGGTTCGGTGGCGAAGTACGCGCCATCGAAGCCGCCGGGGGCCAGGATCATCATGTGCGGCGGCGTGCTGATCCACTCCTCGCCCGCGGCCGGTTCCATGGCGAAGGGGTCGGTGTTGGACGGGTCTGAGCCGCCTGCCAGCATGTAGCCGATGCCGGGACCGTCGAGTTCCGGATCATCGCCGGCCATGAAGGCTTCGTTCCAGGCCGCCCAGACCGTGTCGAAGCACTGCGGGTCGTTGCCGGGCGACGCCGGCCAGTCTGCCAGGCAGGTCCAGTCGTTCGACCCTTCACGCAACAGAACGGACGGCAATCCCTCATCATCCCAGCCCATGATCGTGGCATCCTTGGCGACGACAGCGATGCCTGCGCTCTCGGCGTTGGCGATCTGCGCGTCGGCTTCATTTACCGGGCGTCTCGTGCTCTGCAAGAGCGTATTCTGCCAGCGGTCGTCACGCAACTGCCAGATCGACGTTGTGTACTCATCGGCAGAGAACGAATCACCGTCGTAGGTGCCGTCAAACTCAATCGTGTAGACGATCACGGCAGCGTCGGGGGAAAGGATCTGCACCTCCACGTTGTCACGCACCGGCTGCTCGAAAGCGAGCGCCATGTCACCGACCACTTCGAGCAGATCCTCGCGCCCCAATCGCGCTCCGTCCGCATTGATCCAGACAAAATCTTCAGCAATCACCGCCTCAGTTCCGGCCACGTCGTGGGCAATCAGCGCATCAAAGGTACCAATCTCCTCCGCGAGAATCTGCGCTTTGAGCGCCTCCTCGTCAGTCTCCTTCGCGCCCATCTCCATAGCGTCCATATCGGCCACGGGGATCATGAGATGTTCATAGGCCGTGTCGTCCCACATGATGTAGGGATAGCCGGAGCCATGGTCGGTTGTGAAGATGTCGGCGTCGAAACCGCCGGGCACGAGCAGCATCAGGTGAGGGGGTGTGGTGATCCACTCCTCACCCTCGCCAGGTCCCGTGGCCATGGGATCGGTATTGCTCTCGTCGGATCCCCCGGCCAACATGTACGAAACGCCCGCACGCGTGATTTCCGGCGGTTCGGCCACGCCAAAGAGTTCCTCCCACATGCTATCGTAGCAGGCCGGGTCGTTGCCGGGGGACACAGGACGATCCGCATAGCAGACCCAGCCGCTGTCGTCCTCCTGAAGCACGACCATATCACCGCCATCTTCGGCAGGATTACCGAGAATCATCGCTTTGCGGATGACGCCGGCCGGCGCCGAACTCATGATGTTTTGAAGCTCGGCATCGGCATCGCCCATCTCCTCATCGGTCATGGCCACAACCGGCACCATGAGATGCTCGTAGGGCGTGCCGTCCCACATGATGTAGGGTTCGTCCTGCTTGGGTTCGGTGGCGAAGTACACGCCATCGAAGCCGCCGGGGGCCAGGATCATCATGTGCGGCGGCGTGCTGATCCACTCCTCGCCCGCGGCCGGTTCCATGGCGAAGGGGTCGGTGTTCGACGGGTCTGAGCCGCCTGCCAGCATGTAGCCGATGCCGGGACCGTCGAGTTCCGGATCATCGCCGGCCATGAAGGCTTCGTTCCAGGCCGCCCAGACCGTGTCGAAGCACTGCGGGTCGTTGCCGGGCGACGCCGGCCAGTCTGCCAGGCAGGTCCAGTCGTTCGACCCTTCACGCAACAGAACGGACGGCAATCCCTCATCATCCCAGCCCATGATCGTGGCATCCTTGGCGACGACAGCGATGCCTGCGCTCTCGGCGTTGGCGATCTGCGCGTCGACCTCCTCGTCTGCCGGCGGTGCGGCGTGGGCAAGTTGAGCGGGGCCGATGGTCGAGAATACCACGGCAAGCGCGATCAGAGCTTTGAACCAAAACAAGCAGCGTTTCATACGGCTTCCTCCTTGGGGAAAACAGACAGAACGGACTACATATACGAACTCCCCGCATCGCCACTCCGTGTCTCATGGACGATGCGGTGGATCCAACCAACCCAATATATGCTCGATGAGCGGCGGCCAAGCGCTGAAGTAGCGCGTCTCGCCAGTCAACACATGGCGGACCTGCATGTAGGGCGCAAGATCGCCGGCTTGCTCAACATCGCGCCAGATGCGCAGCGTGAACAACTGGGAGCGAGGCTGGGGCTGATGTTGATCATCGTCGTCGATCATCGTCGCCTCCCATCCGCCATGATGATTGAGCCTGGGCAGTAATGGGCACATGATGACAGGGGGAGCGTTCTAAAAGCGTTCTAAGTGATCGGATAAAGGAGGTGTATCGG
Source organism: uncultured Chloroflexia bacterium (assembly GCA_963698255.1). Taxonomy (GTDB): domain Bacteria; phylum Chloroflexota; class Anaerolineae; order Caldilineales; family Caldilineaceae; genus JAWKOK01. The sequence goes on from CAVOQD010000037.1 coordinate 137,999, forward strand.
GGAAATGGCGGCAATCCGTTCGGTGATGTGGGTCAATCAGCCCCCAATTTGGGCCTCATCTAGCCCGTGGGGTATAGTAGAGCGAAACAAATGTTCCGATAGACTTGGCGCCCTGAACCAGGTGTGCGACCGATCTGCAAAGCGAAGTTTTGGACACAATCTGATCATCGGATTGACTGGATTGAATAGTAGGAGTGAGAGAGACTTAGATGGATATTACATGGTACGGTCTGTCCTGTTTTCGCATTCGAGAACGCAATGTAACCATTGTCTGCGATCCCTATCAGAAATCCATTGGATTGACTCTCCCCAAGATCAAGGCGGACATTGTGACGATCAGCCACGATCGTCCGGGCCACAACGCCATTGATCGCATCAGCGGAGAACCCAAAGTAATCACAGCGCCGGGCGAATATGAAGTCAGCAGCGTCTTTGTCACCGGCGCCACGACCTACCACCGAGCCGTGGCGGATCAGCCGCGTGAACGCAATGTGGTCTTCTTTTTCGAATTTAACGGTTTCACTATCGGTCATCTTGGTGATCTAGGGGAAGTGCCGAAACAGCGCGACATCGACGATCTCAATCTCGGCGAGGTGGATGTGCTGATGGTGCCGGTCGGAGGCGTCCGCACGTTGGACCCGACACGAGCGGTCGAAGTGATCGGCATGTTGGAGCCACGGCTGATTATCCCCATGCACTACCAGCAAGAGGGGCTGAACAAGCAACTCAACGCTGAATTGGAGCCGGTCGACAGATTCCTCAAAGAACTTGGCGCTTCCACCCCCGAAACAGTGGACATGCTGAAAGTAACCAAGAGCTCACTGCCGGAGGAGACGGAGGTCGTCCTGCTCACTGCCACGCAGTAGATAGGTCATCCGAGTATCTGTAGGACGTAGAAGCGCCGCTAGCGCTTTGTGAGCGAATAGGGATCCTGTTTATCCTTCGACGGCAGATGCAAGAGATCGCGCACCCACTTTTTCCAGAATAGCGTCCGTAGTCTTCGCCATGCATCGGCGACGCTCGCCATCTGGGAACCGGTGAAGCCATTGAGCGTGCTATCTGTCGAAGTATTCGAATTCAAGACTTTGTCGCTGAAGCTGTAATGGACATAGGCATCAGTGATCTCATCGATATAGGGCTTGCCCTCAGGCAAAACACGCCCCAAGCGTCCGGCCTGCTCGTACGGTGTCTGGACTTCAGCCGTGCCGAAACCCAGCCGCTTGGACCAGCCGTGCATGCGTTCGTACAGTATCGGCGATTGGTCCGCCGTGAAGTCTGACGGGCCGAACACCTTGGTCTGCCGGGCCAGGAGCAGGCCGATCAGAAGCAAAATCGGCGTCAAGAGAGCCCAAACCCATGGCGGTAGCATTGAGCCTTGATCTTCGCCTTCAGAGAAGAGCAGTTCATCCCCAGGAATGTTGCCGCCGGGGTTGTTGAATTCATCTTCGTATGGATTCATTTCGCCGCCCGGACCATTGGGCAGGTCGTCAGGACGCCCAGGGATCACCCCGCTTTCGCTCGGATCGATGCCTTCCGGTCGATCCAGATCACTCTCCTGTGCAGTCGGCTCAAACTCGATCCAGCCGTATTCGGGGAAGTAGACCTCAACCCACGTATGCGCATCTCGTTCTGCCACCGTCGTAATGCCGGATTCCTGATCCTTGTTGCCTTCCGCATAGCCGCTGGCTGTGCGGGCCGGGATGCCTAGGCTTCGCAGCATGACGGTCATGCTCGTGGCATAGTAATCGCAGTAACCTTCCTGGATATCGTACAGAAAATATTCAACCGGGTCGGCATCCGCCGGCGGGGCATCGATGGCGTCATTGTACGGAATGGTACGCAGATGCGCCTCGATGGCCTTGGCCTTCTCGTAGACGGTTTCTTGACCGGCCGTGATGAGCAAAGCATCCTCGGCTACGCGGGTGGAGAAATCGGGCGGCAATTGGAGATAGCGGTCTTGGATCAACGCCGGATAGTCAGTGCCGGCGTCATTGAGCGCGTCTGACCGTCACGTCGGCATAGTTGCTGACGACCGTGTAGCTATCGCCCAGATCGGTCGCCCGGCGGCTGCTGACCAAGGTCAATTCCGCGGGGGCATCGCTCCCTTCTTCGCCGGTCGGCTGAACCAGCGCTTGCAGCGGCACACTCGCCTGCCGAATATCGGGCGGGCCGACAATCACGCCGCCCGAATCGCTCATCAGTGTCAGCGTGTAGGTCACCGGACGCCGCAACAGCCATTCCGTGGATGGAATCGTCTCTCCGGCATCGTATGAGGCGCTTTCTTGGGCCGTGTTGAGCCATCCACGCCCCGTGTAGGTATCAAACGTGACCGCACGCCAGTAGCGTCCATTCAAGCTATCGACGGTGAAATATCTGCCGATCACCTGCGTTGCGTGCGCCGCCGAGCGGCAACGATTGACCGAACGTAGCCACGCCGCCCCGCTGGCTCGGGTTCAGATCAGGATAGAGTTCGTAGACAAAGTGGGAGAAATCCTCCAAGTAGGGATCGACCGGTTCCATCAAACCCTGCACCTGCGGGCTCTGTCCCAAGCCCAGGCAGGATCCATGCGATGGCCAGGACGATCACACTGTAGATCAACGCATTGCGCATGAAGTCAAAGGAGATGTCCGGGCTGTAGTAGGTCTGCCGTTCACGCCAGCGCAGTTGCTGCTCAGACAGGTTGGTGCGGATCAAGAGAACCAAAACGAGCAACGAAAAGAGAACCAGAAAACCGAGGACCGACTGGTTGGCAAAATAGGTATTCAACACCAACACGATACCGGCCGGAATCACTGCCCGCCAAGTGTAGCCGTAGCGAAAGATCGACCAGATCCCCAGAAACGTCAACCACCAGACCAGAAACGAGATCTCGAAAATGTAGACGAAATTATCTTCGCTGGCCGAGTCGGTCAGCGCCGCCGTAATCCACTTCATCCACTCCAGCAACACAAAATAGGACTTAGCCTGAAGCTCGGTGACGCCCTTGGTCGTAATCGAAGCAATGTTGTTCTGGCCGACCAGGCTGGTCATCAGAAACAGAATCCAGGCCAGACCGCTGAACAGACTGTGAGAGAGCGCGAAGAATCCGTCGAAACGACTGAACGACATCAAGATGCCAAGGGCAAAAGCGCCCACCGTCACCGGCACAAGGATCGTCATATCGTCCACATAGCCGGCTGCGTCCAACGATATCGCGACCGTCATGAACAGGAGGAACGAGAGGATCGCGGTGACCCCATAGCCGTCTTTGAAATAGACGTTGTCCGAGTAGCGGGGTTGCCGGCGAGGAGGATGACGAACAGGTCCGGATCCTGCGGATGGATTGGGTAGTGGAGTCGTAAGTGTTGCCATAGCGCCTATTGTAGATGAAAAATTCCGACTGGCCGGTGAAGAAGCCTACACTGTCGGTTCGCCTAAATTCCTATTGTCAGTAGTTCACGATTTGGTGAAAAGCGAGATTCTTCGCTGGCCTTTTGCCGGAGTGGCGTACTTAACAACACCCGCTCAGAATGACAAATCGTGAACTGCTGATTGTAGATGACGGCTAAGAATACAGCCGTCAACCGTCGGTAATCGGTCAGAGCAGTCGCCAAAGTAAGCCGCTGAAGAAGAGCAGCAACCCTAACAGCATCAGGCCGGCGATCAGCGCCCGCAGCGGGTTCAGCGTCTCGGCCTGCAGCGAGTAGGTCTGGATCGGCATATCGACCGTGGCCAGCCATGAACGAGCGCTTTCGCCGCCTGCGCCGTCTACGGAATCAGACTGCGACGCGCTTAACGCTGTGGTAACCCAACTATTGCTCGCTAGGTTCCGCCATTCATGGGACGCCGTACGGAAATTGGCGGCCTGAATGCGCGCCAGCAACGCAGCCTCGACCGCAGCCGGATCGCCGGGATTGATGCCCAGACCGGCAGACTCGAAGACAATGGCCTGGCTCTCCAAGTTCTCGGCCATTGACGCCCAAGCGATGCCCGCGCCGCGCAGATCAAAGGTCTGCTCGATGGTCACCTCACGTCGGAGCAACCCGGCCTGAGTGCGGACAAGCGGTGCGATCTGCTCCAGCAGATCATGCAACAACGCCCAGTCCGGCCCCGGCGACATCGCCTGCGCCAGCGTCAACGACGCTTCACGATCGGGAATGGACATCTGGAGACGCAGCGCTTCATCGCCGGGCGCTACCAGAACCTCATCCAGCCGGATCGAGGCTTTGGATCGCGTGGGCATGCTCTGCCATCGATCCAACTGCTCGTCCATTGCGACGCGTGCGGACGCCAGTTGGCCCGGCGCAGGCAGGCCGACCAGCGTCAACTCGATGCCATCCGTTGCGACGGTTGCAGTCACCTGCCAGCCGGCGAAAAGGCTCTGCAATTCCGGACCGGGTCTAAGCGCCTCGGCAACAACCTCGTCACCGGCCAAGGCAATCGCTGCATCCCGTTGGCCCGATTCAAGCAGTTCCAGAGCCTGTAGAACGGTGGCGGCCCGTCGTGTCTCAGCCAGCGCATCCAATGAGAGCGGCGGTTGAGGCAGCGCCTCCATTTCGCCCAGCAGGGCCAACACCGTGGGCCACTTCCCCTCCTGTTGCGCTTCAGCCAGCAGTTGCCGCAACCCGTCTGCCTGCCATTGTTGGAGTTCAGCACGTCTGCCGTCATCGGCCGGCAGCCCCGCCAGTGCATCCGTCGTCGTCTCAACCATGAGGGTCAGATAGCCCGGATCCGGATCGGCGCCGGCCTCCAGTATGCGACCCCGGTAGAGCGCTGCCAGCCCGGCCTGCAAGCCGGCCACCGGCAGGCCATTGGCCGTGCCCGTCTCGATGCCGGCCAGATAGACCGCCAGCGCCTGCGCATAAAAACGCTCACGCGTTTCGGAGAAACCGTCCCCCGGAAGATCCCCGTAGATCTGTTGATAGAGGTCGCCAAGTTCGATTGTTGCCGCCGGATCGGTCCGGCTTGCAGCAGAGAGCGCGCTGATCCGTTGCCAGGTCTCGGGCGTGACAAATTGAAATAGAAACGGACTCTGGGGAAAATCACCGTCGTACAGCCAATGGATCCCTATGTTCTGTGGATCGGACGGGGTCGCATAGTTCCAGCCATCGGGCGCGACATTGATCCAACTCGCCGGTTCGATCTTTTCCGGCATTGTTATCGTCGTGCGCAAACTGCTGCTGCCGGGCCAAGCCACCAGATCGCGGATGTCATAGCGCAGCAAAGCCAGTGGGGCAGCATCCAACGGCGCGGAATAGGTCAGCCGCACCGCCAAGCTTGTATCGGCTCCCACCCGCAGCTCGACCTGGTAGCCCTCCTCAGTCGAATCGACGGGGACCGGCGTGCCATCAACGGTGAGCGTGACCGACGGCATCGAGCCGCCCGATCCCTCGCTGACAAAGTTGAGTGGCAGCGCCACAGGATCTTTGCCGTCGTTCTTGAAGCGATAGAGACCTTCGAAGGAGACGATCAGCGATCCGTCCCCAGCGTCTACGATCTGGAAATCGGCCGTGTGCGTCTGAAGTTGCACAGATGTCGTCGTGTCCGGCACAAGGTAGAAGACGGGGAAAGATGCCTGGACCGATTGCAACGATCGCGCCTGCTCGCCTGCCCTGTTGGTTTCAGCCAAAACATTGGCGGGCATACACAGACATAGCAGGCTGAAGCTGACCATCAAAACAAGCAAGGCCGGAATCGTCTGTTTTCGATCAGCAAGGCGCCGGCCGAAAAAGACAACGGAACTAGAACTATCGGAAGAGATTCGGCTGTTGCCGCCCAATTCACCGCATCCAAGGTCCATTTTTCTATCTTTCCGACTGCCCGCCAGTCTGTCCATTGCGACCCGTGGCTCCGACCGAAAAACGTAAGGGTTAAATAGGCCGAAAGTTGCATTTCCGCAGTGCTTTTGGTATCGTGACTTCGGGTGTACGGTCGGTGCGATCGGGTACATCATCGAGCCTTCAATATCGGACGGTGCGAAAGGGCGAGACGAACGTATATGGTTAAGTTGCTCATGCAGTGGGACATAAAGATGGGCCGTGAACAGGAGTTCTCCGAGTTTGTCGTTCGCGAGTTCGCCCCCAAACTGATGCAACTGGGCATCGAGCCAAGTGAAGTCCTGTATACCATGTACGGTGACGGTCCGCAAATGCTGGCCATCGGAGCAGTAGAAAGTCGCGAGACATTGATTGCTATTCTCGAAAGTCCTCGGTGGGATCGACTCCATCAGAAACTGCTCACCTACGTAACGAACTACAGCCAGAAAGCGGTCCGGGACAATGGGCGCAACTTTCAGCTATAGCCGGCCGCCCTGGCATGTAGAGACATGTAGAAACATCTCTAGCGCTGACGTCAAGAAGGTTATGGCCCCGTTTTTCTGTGGATCCCCTTGTGCGTTCATGCTCAAAAGCAGGTTAGCTGATCTCCTGGCTGCTCAGAGCGCCCTCAACTGACGTTCACATTCACCTAATGTTCGCCTGGTTACAATATACGTCGGCAATCGATGCTAGTCTGTCGTACTGGCACATCCGATTTCGTTTACCGTGAGATGCGGCGATGTGCTATAGTTGCACAGCAGTTCGGCTATATTTGGAGCGGCCAACAGTCGCTGTAGAGCGCTTACATTGGGGCGTTCATGCCGCAAACCGAAAACCATATACGATCCACCCACTCTATCCATGCTGGAGAAAATAATGAATCAAGACCAGAGCAAGAGAGCGCCCGTTCGCTGGGGCCGAATCATTGGCCTGATCGCAGCCATTGCCCTGCTGGCGGCTGTGGTGGCCGCCTGTAGCGCAGCTTTGACACCCGTGGCGCCTGCCGATACGGAAACAGAGCAGGCTGGCGATACGGCCGAAGCCGATGAAGCCGAAGCCGATGAAGCCGCCGCTGATGAAGAGACGACGAGCGAAGCAGAGGCCGCAGGCGAAAGTGAAGCCATGGTGCTCTCAGGCGATGAAGAATCCTACAACGGCATCCCGGTCGGTTTCACCGAAGAAGGCTATCCCTACCGCGGCAGCATCGACGCGCCGGTGACCATCTATGAATACAGCGACTACGAGTGCCCGTTCTGCAGCCGTTACTTCATCCAGACCGAGCCGGCCATCAATGAACAGTATGTGCGCGATGGCACAGTACGCGTCATTTTCCGTGACTTCCCGCTGGAACAACTGCACCCCAACGCCTACAGCGCGCATGAAGCCACATTGTGCGCGGCCCAGCAGGGCGCAGCCGCCTACTGGGAAATGCACGGTGAGGTCTTCAAGACCCAGTCTGCCTGGTCACAGCTTCCCGATCCGATTGAGTTTCTCAGCGAGTTGGCAGCAGATGTCGGCATCGATGTAGATGCGTTCAATGCCTGCATGGAATCTGACGAGACGCTGCCGATAATCGAAGCCGGCATCGCCGACGCACGCAACGCCGGCTTCAGCGGCACGCCCAGTTTCCAACTGATTTCTGAAGAGAGCGGCGAGGCCTATAGCTTGGTCGGCGCCCAGCCCTACGAACAGTTCGCCGCCTACATCGACGCCATCGCTGCCGGCGAAGCGCCTGTGTCGCCCGAAGCCGAGGCCGGCGGTGAAGCTCAGATTCCTTTCTGGGCAACCGAAGAGGGCCTGACGCCTGATCCGGACAACCCCGGCTACACCATGGCCGGCGACGCCTACCGCGGCAACGCGGACGCTGAGGTCGTGGTGGTTGAGTTCTCGGACTTCCAGTGCCCTTACTGTCGCAAACATGTCGAAGAGACCCAGCCCGTCCTTGACGAGCAGTTTGTCGACACGGATCAGGTGATGTGGGTCTTCAAGCACTTCCCGCTGGACATCCATCCCCAGGCGCCCATGGCCGGCGCTGCAGCCGAATGCGCCGGCGCCCAGGGCCAGTTCTGGGAGATGGAAGCGTTGATCTTCGCCAACACCGAGTCGTGGTCGGTCAGCGATCCCACCGAGGCACTGACCGAATTAGCCGGCCAGCTTGACCTGGACATGGACGCTTTTGCCGCCTGCCTGGCCGATGACGCTTCGCTGGCGCTGGTTGAGAGCGACCTGGCCGATGGCGCGCCATTCGTGCGCGGCACCCCAACCTTCATCGTGCTCCAGGGCGGCGAAGGCAGCATCATCCCGGGTGCGCTGCCGGCAGAGTCCTTCAGCGAAGCGCTTCAGCAGGTTGTCGACGCGGCCGAGACGAACTAGAGCCTGCCTCCGGCGAGATCGCAATCTCGCCGCACCTTCTTCCAGACATTCACAAGCACCGGCCTGACGGGGATCTTTTCTCCTGTCAGGTCGTTGCTTGATCTAAGTGAGCGTCCAGAAACAAGTTCCCGATTTCGTTTGTAGTAACCGCTTTAGCGGTCTGGACGGCTGAAGCCGTCACTACGAACTTATTTTCGGACGCTCGCTAAAGGAGTCGTCCAATGTTCAACAAACGATTTTTCTTCGGCGCTGTCATTGTGCTGACCGCCCTTGTCTTCACGGGGTGTGCCAGTGCGACAACACCGGTCGCCACAGTGCAAACAGATCGTGTTGAGGACAGCGCCACAGTTGCCCCTGAACCGGCTGCCACTGAAGTGATGGCTGCCGAGGAGGTTGCGACTGAGGAAGTTGCGACTGAAGTCGCTGTTGACGAAGCCGCAGTTGTCGAAGAACCAACGCAGGAACCCATGGCAGAATTAACCGACTGGACCGAAACCGCCACGGTCGACGGCGACTATTACGTCCTTGGCAACCCTGCCGCACCGATTCGGCTGGTCGACTACTCGGACTTCATGTGAGGCGCCTGCGCCTCGCACGTGTTGCGAGTCGAACCTGAGATTATCGCCAATCAAGTCGCCGCCGGCACAGTCAAGCTAGTCTTCAATCCCGTGCTCGATCACGGTGACTCGTCCAGCCTGGCCCACCGCACGGCTGAATGCGCGGGAGCCCAGTCGCCCTTGGCCTTCTGGCGTATGCACAATCGGCTCTTTGAGCGCCAGGACGAAGTCTGGTATTCGGGCGAGGAAGTCGTGATGCAACTCACCGACGAGCTTGGCCTGGACGTTGATGCCATGCGTGCTTGTCTCGACGATCCCGCCATCAACGACAAGGTCGTCCGTCTGGACCAGATGCGGCGCGACCTGGGGATTCGTCTGCGTCCGAGCTTTGACATCAACGGTAAGGTGGTCGAAGGCGCGGTTCAGTACCCCCAGTTTCAGCAAGTCTTCGCAGAGGCGCTGGCTCAGTAGCGAGGGGCGCTCTTCAGCATTCCGGGATTGAGCCAAGAATGCTCACAAGTCCGAAAATCTGTGTGGCTCAATCCCGGAATGCTGAGGGACACTTGTAGTAATGACGTAGGTGCGGTTTGCAACCGCACGAACTGCGAAACCTCTGAAATGTTCGGGGAGCGTGCGGTTGCAAACCGCACCTACAGGTCGCCGACCACTCGTACCCGGAACAAAGCGAACACCTGTTTCGTTGAAATTCAGTCGAGCATTGTCATTGTTGATTGAGATGTTTATCGGGCTGTTTATCGTCGGAAAGTTGTCTCTTGAGTAGAACCCCTCCCTCTATTTTTTTCGTTATCATGCTGTTCTTCTTCGGGATGTTCTTGGCAGCGCATCCCGCTGCGGCCGCGCCTGCTGATCAGATCGCCGCCACGCAAACCAACAGCGACGCCACCACCGAGCCGATTGACGTTGTCGTCCTGCTCGACGACTCGGGCAGTATGGCGACCTGCTGGCCCTGGCCTAAGGATCGGCCACCCTTCAGCCCGCCCTGCGGTTCGCCCAGCCCCAACTTGCCCAGCGATCCCAACGCGCTGCGCTACAGCGCCGCACGCCTGCTGCTCCAGCTTGTCGACGAGCAGGATCGCGTGGCCGTCGTCCGCTTCGACAGCGACGCCGCCGGCATTGGCGATCTGGGCACGCTGCAGCCGATCGGCTCGGACGAGAACCGCAAGCGACTGATCGATTCGCTCCAGCCGCCGGAGAGCTACTTCGAACGCGGCTACACGCGTATCGACCTGGGTCTGGACAAGGCCATGCAACTGCTCGAAGAGGGCCGCGTCGAAGGACGCAGCCAATACGTACTGCTGTTGACCGACGGCGAACCCAGCGAGCAGGCCGGCGTGCGCGATCAGAAGCCGCGCATCATCGAGCAGTTCAACCAGCTTGCCGGCGACGATGTGCTGACCTTTCCCGTCGTGCTCTGCAACCCAACCGCGGGCTGCGCCGGCGAATTTCTGCGCGAGGACGTGGCCGAGATGGGTGTCGTGGGCATGGGCGTAGAGGAAGCCGGCACAGCGCCCGATCTGCTGCGCATCTTCAGCGAATTGCTGGCCGACATGAAGCCCGATCGTTCCATCATCACCGATCGAGACGCGGACGGCGCGCTGCAACTGGTCGCACGCGACGCCCACGGTGCACGCCAGTTGGCCTATGTGACGTCCAGCGGCAACCTGCTCAGCGTCAAGCGTGACGGCGCGCCGACATTGCCGGTCGCGGCGCTGCGCGACCCAAACATCGATGTCAACCTTGTGGCGGGCGACGATCTGGCCGCGGGGCGTTGGACGGCCAACACGCTCGACCGTAGCGGCTTCGTCGTGGTGCAGGCCGACAGCTATCCGCTGTTGCTCAACCCGCCGCCCAGTTTGGCCAACAGCCCGGCCTCGACACGCTACTATCCCGAAGGCAAGACTCCGCTGCTCATCGCCCGCGGCACCGGTCCCGGCGCGGACGAGCCGCTCTTCCTGGAAGATCAGGGCGAGTTCGCGCCGTTCGGCGCCGACGGAAACCGGATCTTGCTGCCCAGTGACCTGCCTGACGAGATCCAACTACAACTGGGCAACGATCAGGAGCCGCTCCAACTGCAGCGCTCCTTCCGACTGGAATCTCGCGCCGACCTGCCGCGTGCCGAGGTCTTTTCGCCCATCGACGACAGCGCCGAGTTGCTGATCAATGGCCACCTTCCCCTGCAAGTCGGCTTCGGCGGCGGCGCTGATGTGGAAAATCTGGCCGCCACGGTCTACGTCAGCGATGAGTCGGCTGACGACGCAGGCAACGGCAAGCTGGTCTATCAAGCCGTTATGTCATGTGACGACCGGCTCTGCAGCGACAACAATTTCGTGCCCGGCGACGGTCGCTCCTACCGCATCACCTATGTGCTCCAAGGACAACAGGAGGGCATTCGTTTCAGCGATTGGGTGCAGGCCGATCTGGGCCTAGCGCCGGCCGTCTATCTGCGCGGACTGCCGGCCGAACTCGACCTGGCCCAAATGCCGCCCGGCGGCTGGCCTATCGAACTCTCGTCCGGCACGATCGATCCCATCGGCGCGCTGGCGGCATCGATCGTGCTGCGCGCTGTCGATAGCGAGGAGCCGATACCGACCGTCGCCCTCAATTTCAACGAAGAGGTGCCGGAGGAGGGCAGCCTGCAAGCCGCGCTCAAGGTCGATGGGCTGGAGACGCTGCGCCCCGGCGACTACGTCGGCGAGATCTCGCTTTCTGCAACCAGCCCCAACGGCCTGCCCATGGACGTGGAGATGCGCCCCGGCGCAACCTTGCCGGTCGCCATTTCGGTGCCGAGACCGCTGGCTCGCGTGGACGACCAGATGGTCGACTTCGGCCAAGTCCAGTTCGAGACATCGCCCAACTTCCGCCTCAACCAGTCTGCCGAGATTCCATTGAGCTTCGTCGGCAACCCATTCGAGATCACGGCCACGCCGATGGACAGTTCGTGTGCGAACATCATCGTCGACACCGGCGACCTTCAGCCACGTGACGGCGGCTACGTGCTGCCGCTCACGCTGACCAGCACCGGCCCGATCTTCGCCCGACACCTGCACCGGGGCCATCGCGCTCGCCGGCCCGGACGGAGACTTCGACGTCGTCGCCGTCCACTGTCGAATGGCGCACGCGTGTGGATGAAGTCGAGTGGTCGTTGGCCGGCAGCGATCTGAACCTGGGCGACCTCCAGGACGCAGGCGCACGCGCCACCGGAACACTACTGTTGCGCTTCAACGGCAAGACACCCTTCGTGGTGCAGATGGAAGCGATCAGCGCCGCCGGCGAAACCGACGAAGGGCTCGTCACGCTGACCGAGACCGAACTGGAGATGACACCGGTGGAGATCACCGGCGAGCCAAACGAGTCCGGCCTCTACGAAGTGCCGGTCACGCTGGTGGTGCGCTCGCGCATCCCCAACGATCCGCTGGGCGGCAGTTTCTACAGCGGCGACCTGGCCGTGAGCATCGCCGGTCTGCCCGGAGACGTGCAGACGGCCGGACTCAGCTTCCGCAGTCCCAGCGTGGTGCAGCGCTATGTGCTGCCCATCGTCGAGCCGATCTACGGCCTGCCGCAGGCGCTGATCTCGATCCCGCTGACGCTGCTACTGCTGCTGATCATCGTGGCGCGCATTCGCAGCCGCGGCATCGATGAGGACGAGATCGAGGAAGCCGCCATGGCCGCTGCCATGCAGATGAACGGCAACAAAAACAACGACGCCGATGCCGTCGCGGCCCAGCCCTTTGTGCCGGCCAGCGTGCCGAGCAATCAAGCCGTCTGGGGCAGTTCGGAGTGGGGCATGCCGTCGCAAGGCGCGGGCGGGAGTTCGTCTTCTACACCGCAGCGACCCGACGACGTTGGCGACCCGTGGAGCGCTAGCTGGTAGGCGCAACGCCAACTGGTCTTTATCGCCAGTGGGAATGATCTGTCACAGATGGACACAAATAGTTTTTGATAACCACAGATAGATCTGGGATGATTCATCAATGTTTGTCGCTGATAGCACAGAAGCCGTATTCATATCATCTGTGAATATCCGCTTTTTATCTGTGTCAATTTGTGACAAAACCAAGGAAACTCAATGACAGACAGCCATTCGATTCGTTTTGACAAGCCCACCATCTACCCGACCATGGTTGTCGGCGTGGGCGGCATGGGCACCAACACGGTGCGCGCGGTCAAGCGGCGCTTCCGCAACGTCTGGGGCGGGGATCCGCTGCCGGGCATGATCCAGCTCATGGCGCTGGACACCGAGCCGCTGGTCAATCGACTGGACCAGGAGCCGCTCTTCGCCGACGAGTTTGCCTACATGGGCAAGTTCGATGCCACGCGCCTGGTCTCCAATCTGGACCAGCATCCGGAGATCGCACGCTGGTGGAACTACCCGTCGATTCCGCTGGGCTACATCCACAACGGGGCCAAGCAGTTGCGCCCGATTGGCCGTCTCTCGTTCTTCCGCAACTATGTCACCTTCAAGCAACTGCTGGAGACCAAGCTCACCAATCTGGACAAGATCCGCGACATGGAGATTGCCCAGAACCGGGGCTTTCCCGTGGTCGGCAACTACCAGTTGATCTACGTGGTCAGCAGCCTGTGCGGCGGCACCGGCGCCGGCATGTTCCTGGACACGGTCCATCGCATCCGCGCCCAGGTGCGCAACAACGCGCGCATCGTCGGCATCTTCTTCCTGCCCGATGTGCTGGAGGCCGAGATCTCCAGCGACTTGCAGCGGCGTCGCATCCGCGCCAATGCCTACGCGGCGCTCAAAGGAACTCAACTATTTTCAGGAGACCCAGCGCTTCAAGGCGCTCTATCCCAGCGAACAACGTGAGCTGCCGGACACGCCCTACGCACCCTTCGACTTCATCTTCCTGGTCGGGCGCACCAACCGCGACGGCGGCAGCCTGGCGCGCAAGTCTGACGCCGAGCAGATGGCGGCGCATATGATCCAGTTGACCGCCATCAGCCATCTCAGCAACGAGATCCTGGGCCTGGAAGTCAACGTCGTACGCGAGCGCATGTACGACATGGGCGGCGCTGCCGGTGAAGTGACCGGCGCCCGTCCGTCCGTCCTGGAGCGCCCCAAGGACGCGGTCAACGGCTCGCGCGGTCATTTCCTGGTCTACAGCGGCTTTGCCACATCGGCGCTGGTGGCCCCGCGCGAGGCGCTGGTCGACTTCTGGCAGCGCGCCTTCGTGGCCGATCTGATTCGCCGTTTTGCAGCCGGCCCGTCGTTGAGCGATCCGCGCACCGGGCTGTCGGCAGGCGATGTCCAGCGTGTCTTCAATCTGTGGCAGAGCCTGTTGTCCCAGTTGGTCTCCCGCTATGCCGCGCTGGACAACGAACGGCTCGACGCCATCCGCGGCGAAATCGAGGAGCAGCAGGGCGCATGGCACAGCTTCTGGCAGCCGGTGCAGCAGACGGTGCAACAGGCGCTCATCGACACCGGCATCCGCGGGGCCATCGCCCTCTGCGACCTGATCAGCCCGACCACGCCGGCCACCGCGCCGGCAGAATCGTTGCCCCGCCAGCGTCTCTTCCTGATCAACGGCGCACCTGTCACCGAGGAGGATCGGAGCCGCTGGCGCAAGGTGCTGGCCCAGGAAGGCGGCTTCGGCGAGCAGATGCGCCAGGTCGGCAGCGGCTTCGGCGACCTGCTGATGACGGCCTTCAGCCCGCGCCAGGCCAAGGAGCGGGCCAGCGATATGGCGACGCGCAAGGCGCGTGCCCGGCTCTATCAGCAACGCGACGCGCTGGAACGGGTGTTGGTCGAGCAGTTGGGCAAGCAGGCGGCGTTGATGCGCGAGGCGCTGCGCAGCCAGATCGAGGCCACGACGCTGGCATTGGCCCGCGCCAACCAGGATGCCAACCGCATGGCCGAGCGCATCGACCCGCGCATCCCCGACGGCAGCGCCACCACCAGCACCTACTATGAGTTGGAGACCGGCGCGGTCGGCCGCGACTATCTGCGTTCCTTCTACAGCCGCGCCGGTTCGACCATCACGGCCGAAGACTGGCAGATGGCGCTCAATCCGCTCTTTGCCCAGTTGGTGCAGGGCGCCCGCGTAATCGACGCTGAGCAGATCTACACGCGCATGGTCGAGGCCGTCTCGGTCAACAGCGCGCTGCGCCAGCGGGTGGCCGACCAGGTCGACATCAACCACATCATCAACACCCAGCGCGATCAGGAGGTGGAGCGTGTGCGTCAGCGGCCCGACAACCGCATTCACCAGTGGCTGGGCCGGCTCAATCCCTACATTCGCTGGGACGCCGACCGCTTCAGCTTCCACGAGTCGAATCTGGAGCACATTCGCCTGGCCGCCGTGCCCACCAACCGGCAGGACGATCCCGGGTTGATGGCGGCGACTGTCGGTCTGGAGGACTTCAAGTGGGTGCCGACCGGCGATCGAACACGCACCGACGCTGTCTGGATTGTCCATGGCCTGCCGGTGATGTTGCTGGAGCGCATGGATGAATACCGGGCCCAGTACGAAAACACGCTCGATTTTCCGATCCGCCAGGAGTTTCACTTGAATCCGGAGTGGGTGAATTTGCCGGATATTACGCTGGAGGAAGAGCCGCTGCCGGGACCGCCGGTAGCGAGACCATCGGGGGAAAAGACTCGGTGATAGGAAGAGCAATAATTAATTGTGAACAGTGAATTAAGAATTGTTAATGTGCCGGCGTCGGCGGAGAGATCGGTTCAAGTACAGATAGCAGAAGGAAAATCCGCTGTCCCAGCTCTTGCCCTATGCAGATTAGCTACACACAGAGTCGAGCGGCGATCCTATGTTTCGGCGGCTGGGGCATGCAGGTCATGTTCCATCTGTTGCCGCGCTTGCAGGCGGCCCAGGAGCAGCGCGCTGCGCTGGGAGCCATCGGGCCGGATCTGGAGTCGATCACGCGCTTCGGCGCGAGTCGTGCCTGAGCCGCTGCTGGATGCAAGCGACATGGCCCAGTTGCATCTGTTGCAGCCCGACAGCCAGATCGAACTGCCGCCGTTCTACATTGAGCGCACCCTGGCGCGCCTGGATGAAGAGCGCGACGATCCCGATTCATTGACCGCGTCCGAACGGCGATGCGCGGCGCTGCTCAAGGCGACGACGCCGCACCTGAACGTGCTTGATTTCGATGACAGCGGCTTCCATGCGCCGGGCAAAGGCATTGTGCTGGACCGCAAACAGAAGGTGCTCCACGCCACACGGGCGGACCTCTTCAACACATCGCTGATCCACGCCGACCGGCTGGCGCGCCTGCTCGAAATGCACATGCTCGATCCCATCCGCCACGATCTGCTCGATCCCGACGATCCCTTTGTGCAGACGACGCTCTACGTCGTCGCTCCCTTCTTCGAGCCGCTGGCGACCGCGCCGATCTGGCCGATCATCACCCAGTTGATGAACCGGGCCGGGCGACGCCACATCTCCCAGGTGGTCGGCATCTTCGCCACCGGCAGCTACGCGCCGGACATCAGCCGGGCGCTGGAGGACGGGGCCACCTACGCCGCGCTGCGCGAGTTGGAACTGCTGGCCGGGCTGCGCACGCAGGGCAACAGCCGTGACGTCAGAGCGCATCCATTGGCGCAGCGCGTGGCTGAATCCGGCTCGCCTCTGGACGCCCAGATCGGCGACGAGATCTTCGACTTCGTCTATCTGCTGGACCGCGAGAAGAGCAACCAGAGCCTGACCGATGACTCCCACGAGCTGGCCATCCAGGCCGGCAATGCCCTGGAAGCCATGATCGTGGCCGGCGGCAATCTCTTCATCCAGGAACAGCTTGGGCTGGGCATTCATCACGGCGAAAAACGACCCTACAGCCTGATCGGCGCGGCCAGCGACTATGTGCCGGTGAGCCAGATTCTGCACGCGGTCAACCGCCAGGAGGAGAGCCGCCTGGTGCGCGATTGGGTGTTGCGCAGCACGCCAGCGCCCTCGGCCAATCCGCTGCAACGCCGTACCGCCGTGCCCTCTCCCAAGAGTCTCGACGAATTTGGTTTCACGACCGAAAGAGCGTTGGCCCAATTGGTGGTGCGCCATCCGGATCTGTATGCAAACCGCAAGCCGCGTACGATCGAAGATCTTCGCGTGCCGCGCACCTATATTCTGCCGGATATGGTCGACAAGGCCATGCGTCGCCTGTCTGGCGACCGCTGGCCCGCGACCTTCTCTGCACATCTGGCCGAGTTGGCCGGGCATCTGGGGCTGGCGGCGGGACCAAGCGCCATTGACGAGACCTGGGGATTGGACGTCGGCCTGGCGCGGGCCAGTGATGAGCAGAGCCTGGACGACCGCATCTATCCCCAGACCGTGCGCCGTATCCAGAGCCACCTGACCGAGCTTGTGGTGGCCTCGCCATCGGGATTGTCGGCAGCGGAACGGCAGGTCGAGCTGTGGAAAAACGAGGTCGAACAGGAGCGGCTGTGGCTGCTGACGCGATCGACGCCCTCCAGCCGCAAATTGCTGGATATCCGCCAGGAGCAGGCCCACCGGGACTGGACGGCCAACTATGCACGCGTGGCCAATCGGACGCCATCGCTGGCGGCGACGATGCTGCGTGCCGGAATCGCCATCGCCGTCGTTGCTGCGCTGGCCATGGCCTACCTCTGGCTGATCGGCGGCACGTGGAGTTGGACCGATGACGGCATCGCACTGGCCGGCTTTGCTACGGGCATTCTGACAGCCGCCATGGCGGCCTTCGTCTTTCGCAGCAACCGCCTCCAGCGGCTGCGTGAGGAACGCGTGGCATTGGCCCAGGATGAGTTCACCAATTTGTTGCAACGGACCGCCACCGACGGTTTGGTTCGATTGGTCAACGGCATACGAGCGCCGCTCAACGATTGGGCGCAGATGCTGGCCGAAGCCCGGCAGGAACTGCACGCCCTGTCGACGCCGCCGAGCATGCCTGCGGTGCCGCCGCCGGACGTTCCGCTCGACTATCTCTACACGCCCCACATGAACGAGGCGCTTTGGACGCGCGCGCTGAGCTATCTACGCGAGCAGATCGATGCTGAGGGCTTGCGCAGCGAGGATCGGCTGGATCATCTGTGGGGACAGCCGGAGTGGCGGCGGTCGATGTTGCGGATGCTGCGTTCGCTGCCCGGCGACGTCCGAATCGGCAGCGCGTCCGGCCCGAATCGGCGGGCGACGGCTATCGCCCAGTTCATCCGCCAAACAGTGCGCGAATCGGTCGCGCCGGTGAGCCTGGAACGCTACCAGCCCGGCCGCGCCGATCTCATCGTCGAGTTCGCCAACCAATACAGCGTCGAGCACATGCTCTGGCGCTATGCCGCCGACGCCAACGAGCTTCAAAAGCAGCTACGCGCCCTCAACGGCGACACCCGCCACGCAGCCCATCCCGAGATCCACGTGGCCCCGGAGATGCGGCCGGAGGCGCGGGAGACGACCAAGGTTTTTCCGGTGCGACGCTACGTCGAGACGGCCTGGAATCGGGCCAAACCGACGGCCAACTACGACGTCTCCGATCGACTGGCCGTCTACGGCATCACCGTCGATTTTGTGGCCGCGGGCGGCGCGCAGGACAGCGATCTGGCACGCGTGCTGCGCGACGAGTTCAAGTTCCCGCTGCTCCCCACCCAGGACCCGTTCAGCGTCACCGTCGTGCGCACGGTCCACGGTCTGGCGCTGGACGACCTCGACTGCATGCAGCGCTATCGCGCCGAGTTGACCTACCTGTTGCCCCAGGAAAGATCCCTCATCAAGCTGGTTGACGATCCCGACGATCTGGTGTATTGGGTCCAACGGGAGGGTAAGCCAAAGACCAACACATCGCGTGGCCCATCTGCATAGCGTATTAAAGCAAGGCTTCGCCGATTGGCGCGCAACGTGTGTGAACTATTGCCCTACCCCTCCAAATGTTCAAGCCATTCTGTAGACATTATGTTGCCACCTCTCTACTATACTGCCAACAGATTTTGTGAAATCTGGCTGCAAGTAGCTAAAAGGGAGGAGAATCATGACACATTTTATGCGGACGTTTTCAGTGCTGTTGGCGCTTGCATTGCTTCTGTGTGCTTGCCAGCCGCTCGTCGCGCCAGGGGAGATGGCGCCGGCAGAAGAAGCAAGTGTGGTCTCAGCACCGGCGCCTGCGCTTGACCCCGCGCTGGTTGCCGAGATCGAAGCGTTAGTCGCTCAGGCAATGGAGCAAGGTCAGATACCAGGTGCGGCCATCGGTATCGTAGAGAATGGCGAACTTGTCTATGCTAACGGTTTTGGCATGGCGGACCTCGCCAGTGATACACCGGTTACACCGCAAACACTGTTCCAGATTGCGTCGGTAAGCAAGACAGCCGTGGCTGCCGCCGTCTTGCAGTTGGTTGAACGAGGCCTGATGGACCTCGACGCGCCGGTAACAGATTATCTGCCGTACTTCACGCTGGCAGAACCAGAATCGCGCAATATGACCATTAGACAGTTGCTGACGCATACAGCCGGTATGCCGGATGTTGCGAGTTGGATTGCAGAAGTACGCGATCAAGAATTACGCACCGATGATATGGCTCTGGAGGACTACATTCGGAGCCTCAGTGATGAATCGCTGTTATTCCTCCCCGGCGAGGCCTTCATGTACAGCAGCATAGGGTACGATGTACTCGGAGATGTGATAGCCAAGGCATCAGGCCAGAGTTTCGAGGAGTATATGCTTGAAAGCATCCTAATCCCGTTGGGCATGGATAATTCATCCTTCCTGCTAAGCGAGGAGAATCCGGACCTGCTTGCCGAGCCATACACCTACGATGAAGATGGCGTCGTAATGGCAACAGGTTACTACCCGTATGCGCGAAGACATGGACCTGCCTCGGCTCTTTGGACCAACGTTGAGGATCTGGCACGTTATGCAAATGCGCTCCTTCAGCATGGCGATGTAGAAGGCACACAGGTTTTTTCTGCATCTGCCATTGACGAGATGTGGACGCCCTATACTGAGACAGGCTGGGCTGAGTGGTTTGGCCCGACATGGGAGAGCTACGGCCTAGGTTGGCTTCTGGGCGAAGTTGACGGACATCTTGTACCGAATCACACTGGCGGCATGGATGACGGTTATCAGGCGCATCTGCTGCTTGTCCCCGATGAGGGGTTTGCCGTAATCGCTCTGGTGAATATCTTCGATCGGGATGAAGGGTCGTTCCACGCCTATGGCATTGCAGATGAGGTGATGAAGGTTCTGCTGGGCATGAAAGGATAGAAGATCGAGATTGTCCGTCAGGATGTCTGTCACCTTACCCGCCTTTGCCTGGCCGGTTCGGATGAATTGCACCTCGACAGCAGACGAGCGCTGCGCGCAGAAGTCGGACGTTTGGCAAACGTCCGACTTCTTGATTGGACGCGCGCGTCAGCGCATAATCATCGGCAGCAGGATCCGGCGCACCAGCCGTTCGACGACATCCTCCGAGCCGAACTCGATGGCCCCGATGTCGCAGCCGTCGCCATAGGGCCGAACCCTATCGCGCTGATCGATCTCCAGGCGACACGTGCCGCGGTCAATCACCCGGCTGTCCGCCAATGGCGTCTGCGAGAAGGTGCTGGCGCTGTTGATGCCCAGCGCCTTCAGCCCGGGCGCCTCCCCAACGATGTTGCTTCCCGTCCCGCCCAGCACCGAACAATCCTGCAAGTTGTCGATGAGATTGTGGCCCTCGGAGCGGAAGGCCGCGCTGCACGACGGGCCGATCGGCGCATCGTTGCCCGCGATGATCGTGTTGATGGCCACCACCGTGTCGCCGGGGGCGCTGATGCCGCCGCCGTTGGACGAGGCCACGTTGCCCGTCAGCGTCACATTCTCCAGCCGGGCCGTGCCCTGGCTGCCTAGGATGCCCCCGCCGTTACTGGCACGATTGCCGCCGAGGGTGACGTTGCGCAGCTCCAGATTGGCCATGTTGTGAACGCCGCCGCCGTTGCCGTCGGCGCTGTTGCCCGTGATCGAACTCTCGCTGATGAGCATGGTTCCGGCGCCGTTGGTGATACCGCCGCCGGTCTGGCTGCTGTTGCCCACGATGGAGACCTGCCGCAGCGTGACGCTGCCGCCGTTGTTGTACAGCCCGCCGCCCTCCATCGAGTTGAGCGGACGGCCGCCGGTCAACATCATCTTCTCCATGTAGAGCGAACCATCGCTGTGCACCTCGAAGACCCGGTCGAAGCCGTTGGCGTGGATCATCGTGTTCTCTGCGCTGAGACCGTAGATCTCGACGTCGTCGCGGATGTCCAGATCGCCGCTGACCGCGTTCTCCTCCTGCTGCGGCTCAACGGTTATCGTCGGCCCGGAGACCGGCGGGTTGAGCAGATAGACGCCGTTGGAGAGCGCAATCGACTGCTTGCCCGGCAGCGCATTGCTTTCCTGAACCGCGGCCCGCAGCGTGCAGGTGTTTTCGAACGTGCGACAGAGACCGTCGCCGGGCGAACTATCGGTCAGATCCTTGTACGAATCGACGATGAAGTCGGCCGCATGCACAACGGTGAGCTCCGTGATCAGCAGGTTGTTTTCCGGAATCGGGTCGCTGCCGTTCTGGGCAGCCTCGGTGCGGATCGGGAAGACTGTGCCCACGGCGGGCGCGCCGTCAAAGCTGACGCCCACTTCGATGCCGACCTGCCGGCCCGGCGTCAGCGAGCCGACGGCACAGCGCAACGTATCGCCGGACACGGAGCAAGCCGTGCCGTTCTCGACTGTGCCCGCGAAACGCAGGCCATCTGTGAATGTCTCGGTGACCACGACGTCGTTTGCCGTGAAGCCGCCGCCGCTGGGCGGCAGTTCGTTGCTCACGAAGATCCTGTGATTGGCGCCGGCCGCGCCCGCAGCCACGACAGACGGGCCGTCACGCACGATGGCGATGTCGGCCATTTGCTCCAGCCGTGCCGGCTTCTCAGCGCAGCCGGTGGCGTTGCTGCTGTCGGTGACACAGACCTTCACCGTGTAGGGGCCGCTGCCGCTGTAGGTGTGATAGGCCAGCACCTTGGAGTCGCCCTGGGCGTTCTCAATCAGGATCGGGCCGGAGAGCGAACCGTCATTCGTGGCTTCGCCCTGGCTCTCCACCGTGCCGTCGCCCCAGTCGACCACGACTGTGTGGCTCTCGTCGCGGTCGGGATCGAAGACGCTGGCGTTGAGCGTGAGCGGATAGCCGATGCCGGTGCGCAGTTCGTCATCGTCGTAGCTGACGACCGGCGTGTCGTTGACCGGCTCTATGACGAGTGCGAAGGCGACCGGCTGCGAGCGGTTGTCCGCGTGGCCGGAATCGTCGATGGCCACGAACTCGAAATGGTCGTCGCCCGCGTAGTGCGGATCGGGCGTGTAGGTCAGATTGGGCGGCGTGCCGCTGAGGTCGCCGAAGATCGGCTTGGTCGTGACCTCGAAGGTGAGGTTGTCGCCGTCGAGATCGGAGCCCTCCAGCGTCACGGCCACCGGCGTGTCCTCGGGCGTGGCCGCGGCCAGGCCGGGCTGGGCCTGCGGC
Organism: uncultured Chloroflexia bacterium; assembly: GCA_963698255.1. Classification (GTDB taxonomy): domain Bacteria; phylum Chloroflexota; class Anaerolineae; order Caldilineales; family Caldilineaceae; genus JAWKOK01. The sequence goes on from CAVOQD010000037.1 coordinate 160,187, forward strand.
GGCCGGAAGTTGCGCGCCACGTTGATCTCGACCGTGGCCGGCGGGCTGGAGAGCAGATCGCCGTCGCCTGTGCGGAAGCCGTCGGTGGCCGCGAAGGTGAAGCGATCCGGGCCGCGGAAGTTGCTGTCGGACTGATACTCGACCCAGGCCGAGGTGTCGTCGATGCTGTGGATGACGGCGGCGTCGAAGACGTGGACGATCTCGCGCTGACCATCAATGACGTAGAAGCTGCCGCTGTTGACGGCGATGTTGCCGGGGCGACCGAAATCGCCCAGCACAAAGCCGCTGCCGTCGCCGGTGGAACGGGCCTCGCCGGCAAAGAGGCCGTCGCTGTTGAAGCGCTGGACACGTGAATTGCCGCTGTCAGCCACATAGAGCACATCGTTGGGATCCATGGCGATGGCTGCGGCATTGTTGAACTGTCCGGGCCGGTCGCCGCTGTCGCCATTGGGCACGCCGCAGGTGTCGTCGGTGCAGGAGAAGCCGATGCTGTGTTGGTCGATGTAGTTGCAGTTTGGTCCGTCCTCACATTTGCCCAGCCAGCCGATCAGCTCACCCAGCGTCGTTGTGCCGTCGGGATTCTTGACGGCCGGGGCAAATTTGTAGATGCGGTGAAACCGCTCCAGTGCCGGCCTCCTTCTTGACCAGGATATAGACATGGCCCTGGCTGTCCAGCGTGATATCCCTGATCTGTGCAAGCCTCATGGCGTCGACGCCAAAACCGGGATAATCATCCGATTTGGTGGACTGGACAATGGACGACGAGTAGACCTGAACACCCAGCAAGTCCAGGCAGTCCTCCGGGCCGCGGTCGGTGGAGTTGTTGCACTCCGCCGGCCTGAACGCGGCCATACCCTTGAGGTTCTGATTGGGGTCGCCGATGACGTAGAGCACGTCGTTGTCGTCGTCCCAGGCCGCGGCGCCGGCGTTCTTGTATTCCGGGCCGCGACGGGTGTTGTTCGCACCCACGAAAATGTCGTTGATCTCGTTCCAGAGCGTGTAGGTCTGCTCTTCGACAATGGGTTGGTCCGGGTTGTTCAGCTGGATCCGGGAGACGTCGACCAGGCTGTTGCCGGTGGAACTGCCGTCGCTGCTCACGGCGAGGATGGTGCCGCGGCCGACATTGAAGTTGATGTCGCGCAGGGGGCGGCTGTCGCTGCTGCGCTCCAGCTCGCCCACGTAGACGCCGTCCGCGTCCCAGACCGAGATGCGCGGCGTGGTGTAGGGCGCGATGGTGCTGCCGCCGGGCGTGCACTTGCGGTAGGCCGAATCGTGGATGAAGGTGTAGCCATCGTCGTCGACGGCAATGTACTTTTGCGTGCCGCCCCAACTGACGAAATCCTTGGGCAGGTCCGTGCGGTTGATGTCCTCTGCACAGAGTTGCTTGATGTAGTCGCGCATCTTGTTGGCGTCGGACGCCACCTCCCAGGCGAACTCCTCGCCCTCGTTGGCGGCGATGGTCGGGCTGTAGCGCGCGGTCATGCGGTAGTCTTCGATGAAGTAGGGGTAGAGCGGCGCGATGAAGTAGCCGTGCTCCGGCTGATCTTCGATGGAGAACCAGAGCGGATCGGGCGGGTTGTTGCCGTCCTGGCCGCGCACGGTGATCTTTGTCGGCGTGTCGGCGATGGTGGAGACGGCGTTGCCGCCGGTCTGGGCGAAGGCAGTGGGCAGAATGTTGGTCCCCGGCGCTTTGATGTTGACGATCTGTTCGGCGTCGTCGGTGGCCTCGGAGACGTTGCCGGAACCATCGACCGCGGTCCAGCGCACCCGGTAGACGCCGGGCATAAACTGGGCCGGCGCGTCGTTGCTGATGGTCGGACGCAGATCGGCCACATCGAAGACCTGGGGCAACCCCAGCTTCACATCGACCGCGCCGGTCGCCTCCATGACCACCGGCGGCGGGGCGACCAGGATGGGCGGCTTGGTATCGACCACGCTGATCTGCTGCGTAACCTGGGTGCTGTTGCGGCCGCCTGCGGCATCCACTGCGCCGTTGTCGGTCGCCGTCCAGACGATCTCGTTGGTCTCGCCCAGGGGCCAGAAGCTGGGCGTGCTGTAGGTCAGACTCGGGATCGGGGTCACAGTCGTCGTTGACGATCAGCGCATCCTGCAGCGTATAGATGTGCCGCCCGGACGTCACGCCGCCCGGCTCCAGCGCTTCGATGGTCACCGGTCCCGCCCCGCTGATGGTCGGTGCGTTGTGGTCCAAGATCATGATAGCCTGGGTGTCGTCAACGTAGACACCGTGAGGCACGCCCAATGAATAGTAGGAGTCGAGCATGGCCAGAATGGCTTCCTCGATGGTCTGCTCGGCGATCTCCTCGGCCAGCTCCTTGGCGAACTCCTTGACCGTCTCCTTGGCCGTCTTTTCGGCGAACTCCTTGGAGCCTTTCTCGACAGCCTGTTTGGCCGCCTGCTTGACCGATTGGTGTTACCGCTTTTTCGGCCGCCTCCTTCTGAGCCTTGTCGGTCACCGGGTTGTCCAGTCCGCCGGGGATGTAGACAAAGTCCAGGCCGGAGATCAGGGTCTCGCCGTGCCAGCGCACGGTGTACGATCCGGGCCGGTAGCGCACCATGTCGTCGTCGATGCGCTCGCCGCCGTGTTGCATCTGCACGCGCACGTCCGAGTTGTAGTGGTAGACCTCGGGCGAGCCGAAGTCGCCCCAGTCCGCGCCATGGCTGGGACCGGAGAAGACGATGCCGTAGATGTTGGTGTATTCGCCCTGCTTCTCCGACTCGAAGCGGCCATACTCGCTCTCCAGGATATCGCGCAGTTCGCGCAAAAAGGTGAGCGGAATATCTACACGCGGGTCGGACTCCACCTCGGCGATGGCGGCCTGGATGATCTGCTGGTCCAGAATGATCAATTCCATGTCCTCGTCGGACAGGGGCAGGCGTAGATGCTGCGTACAGACATCGCTGTCGATGTCCCGGGCCGTGTGCGGGTCAAAGACGCGGTTGGGCGGCGGCGTGAGCACAGCCGAGCAGTCTTTGAGCGCGATGTTGAGGCCATACTCGGCCAGATCGGCGGCGTCGCTGAAACCGGGGATGGGCAACAGGCTGGCAATGGTGGCGGCGATGTGGGCGACTTGGAGCGGATCGATGCAGACGCTGGGATCGCCGGCATTGGGCGCATCGGTTGATTCCGTGCTTGAGATCGTGTCGGGGGATTGGGCAAATGTCTGCGTGGTTTGAACCAGCAGCAAGGTGACGGTCAGAACGAGCGCAGCCAGTCGACGAAACTGAGCCAAATTCATCAGTGCGATTCCTCCAAATGCGGGTCGTCGTTCCACAGAAGTGGTCTGCATTGGCCGCTGTCCCGCCTTCGCGCCAATGCCTCGTACGGTTTGAGGGGAGTATGATGATAGCAGGACCATCGTTCAAAGATCGTTAAATGCGCAATAATTGCGTTAAAATTGTGCAAATTCAGAAGTCAGCGAGGGATAGTCTGCCCGACCTGTGAATATCTGTCAACTGGGATTTGGCGGAGGGATGCGTTCCAAATTTTTGCGAGATTGAAGTCCACCCCGCCGTGATCGTGAAGCACTGATGCTCTGTTATTGCAGTGAAGTCACGATTGAGTTTCGGAAGTTCACGAGTTCTTACGCTATGGATGTACTTCGCTCAGCAACCAACCGCTCCGCCGTGAACCGATCCGTGATCAGTACATTGATCCAGCCGCCGCGCAGCGCGCCGAGGATGGCAGCATACTTGCGCTTGCCCCCGGCGATGCCGACGGAGCGTTCAGCCGAGCGCAACTGTTCCAAGCTCATGGAGGCCACGCGGTCATTCAAGGCCGTGTCGACCGGATTGCCGTCGGCGTCGAAGAAACGCAGCAGAATGTCCCCGACCGCGCCCTTTTCCCTCAGAATCTCCAACTCATCGGACGAGAACTTGTTGCCGCTCTGGGCCAACAGCTTGGACGGCTCCACATCGCCGATGCCGACCAGGGCCAGGTCGACTTTGTCGAACATGGCCATGACATTGCCCACGTAGGGATCGTCCAGAAAGACCTGCAACGACTCAGATGATCCCAAAATGCCGGGCGCGGGCAAATGGGTCGCCGTGCCGCGCACCAGTTGGGCAAAACGCTCCAACAGTCGGGTGGCATAGACCTCCACCGCCGGGTTGCCGATCCCGCCCAGGATCTGGATGACCTGGGCGTTGGTCGGGCGCGAGACCTGGTGCATGGCGTCCACCATGGCCAGCAGCGTCTCGCTCCACGACGAGAGTCCCACGATCTGGTTCGGCCCAATGGTCGTTTCGACGTAGTGTCCGGCCGCCGAGCCGAGTTCCCGCTGCACAAATTCGTCGTACTCGCTGGTGCTGTCGACCACGATGGCATCGTGCAGGCCGTAGGTCGAGACCAGCTCTTCCTCCAGAAGCGCATAGATCCCCTGAGGCATGTTGACGCTGATGCGCACGATGCCCTCCGCCTGGGCGCGCTTCAAAAAACGGGAGATTGTAGCCTGAGAGAGATTGAGCCGTTGGGCGATGGCAGATTGGCGCATTTCCTGCTCGTAATACAAACGCGCAATCTTGGTCATCGTGCGCAATTCGTCGATACGTGCCATCTTTTACCCCTTGACAAATCAAAATGGGTACTGTATGCTTAACCACATGTGAATAATATTCTGAATTATGAATATTTATTCACGCACAGTATCCCACACTATCTCGCTCAACGCAAGAGTCAATTTATCAGCAGGCTCGCCGGCTCCCTCCAGATCGGCATCGCGTGCAGAATGTTCCACAAGTGGGTCAACTCGAAACCATGAACAGCATCCAAGAACTCGAACTGAAGTCCATCGAGTATCGCAAGTCAATTCTGACCATGATCCTGGAGGCAAACGCGGGCCACACCGGCGGCAGCCTCTCCTGTATCGATATCCTGAACGTACTCTACAACCACACCATGAACGTCTCGCCGGAGCGCTTCACCGATCCGGATCGGCCCGTGATCGAGATCGCTACATCCAGAGCAAGGGCCACTCGGTGGAGGCGCTCTATGCCGTGCTGGCCGACCGCGGATTCTACCCGACATCCGAACTGTCAACGCTCAACAAGGCCGGCTCCCACTTCGTCGGCCATCCGACACGCAAGGTGAACGGCATTGAACACAACTCGGGCGGACTGGGGCACGGTCTGTCGGTGGCCGTGGGCGTGGCCCTGGCCGGCAAGCTGGACAAACGAAACTACCGGGTCTTCACCCTGCTGGGCGACGGTGAACTGGCCGAAGGTTCCAGTTGGGAGGCGGCCATGACCGCCGCCCACTACGATCTGGACAATCTCGTGGTGATCGTGGACCGCAACGGCTTGCAGATCACCGGTTCCACAGAAGAGGTCAACGGTCTGGAACCGCTGGTCGACAAGTTTGTGGCCTTCGGGTTCGCCGTGCGTTCGGTGGACGGCAACGACATCGCCGCGCTGGTCGACATCCTCGACCAGTACGCCCTTTGAGGCGGGCAAGCCCTCGCTCATCCTCAGCCACACGGTCAAGGGAAAAGGCGTCAGTTTCATCGAAAATGCGGTGAACTGGCACCATCACGTGCCCACGGCGCAAGAATACGAGATCGCCATGGCGGAACTCGATGCAGCGGCAGCGAAACTGATGGAGGAGCCGCAATGGAACTAGGTAAAGCCAATCAGGATGTTTTCAGCGCCACGCTGCTGGAGCTGGGTCGGGAAAATCGGGACATGTTGGTCGTGACCAGCGACTCGCGCGGGTCGGGCAAGCTGGTTGCCTTTGGACAAGAACTGCCGGAGCAGATCGTCGAAGTCGGCATTGCCGAGCAGAATCTGGTCGGCGTCTCGGCCGGGCTGGCGTCTGCGGGCAAGTGTGTCTTTGCCGTCTCGCCCGCCTGCTTCCTGACGGCGCGTGCGCTGGAGCAGATCAAGAACGACGTGGCCTATTCGGATCGGCCGGTCAAGCTGGTCGGCATCAGCGCCGGCGTCTCCTACGGCGCGCTGGGGTCGACCCACCATTCGCTGCACGACTACGCCGCGCTGCAGGCCATCAACAACATCGACATTGTGACCCCGGCCGACAACTTCGAGACCCGAGAGGCCGTCAAAGCGGCTGTCAAGCACGACCGCCCGCTCTATCTGCGCTTCGGCAAGAAGCCCATGCCCAACCTGCACGGGCCGGAAGCGACCTTCGAGATCGGCAAGGCCATCACGCTCTCGACCGGCAGCGACGTGACCTTCATCGCCACCGGCGAGACGGTCTGGCGTGCGGTGGCGGCGGCTGAGCTGCTGCAAGCGGACGGTTTATCGGCCGGCGTGATCAGCATGCACACGCTGAAGCCGCTGGACGAAGAGGCCGTGCTGGAAGCAGCGGAGCGTAGCACGGCGCTGATCACTGTGGAAGAACACAGCATCTATGGCGGCTTGGGCAGCACCTGCGCTGCGCTGTTGATGGAGCACGGTTTACACAACCCGTTCAAGCGGGTCGGCATTCCCGACGAATATACGTTCACCGGCAGCCAGGACGAGATCTTCGCCCACTACGGCATCACACCGGAGGGGTTGGCGTCTGTAGCGCGACATCTATGTCGCAGATCCCTTGCCCAGCCGGACCAAATGGGTGCGGCATAAATGTCGCGTTACTGTCCCGCAGGTGCGGTTTGAAGCCGCACGATTCCCGAATTATTCCGAGGTTCCGTAGTTCGTGCGGTTACAAACCGCACCTACGAATATCCGAACCCATAGTCTGAGCGAGAATTGTGAAGAATAACAACATTCTGGCCATCGACCAAGGGACGACCAATACGAAAGCCGTGCTCGTCGACCAAGGCGGCGTGGTGACCAGAACGGCCTCGCGCGGGCAATCGGTCAGCTATCCGCAGCCGGCCTGGGTCGAGCAGGATCCGATGGTCATCTGGCACAATGTGCAGACGGTGATCGACGAGTGTCTGCAAGGCGGTCCCGATATCGCCGCCATCGGCGTCTCCAATCAGCGCGAGTCGGTGATCCTCTGGGAGCGGGCGAGCGGACGACCGCTTGGCCCTTGCGTGGTCTGGCAATGCCAGCGCGGGGCGGCGCTCTGCCAGACGTTGCGCGAGCAGGGTTTGGCGCCGTTGGTCCAGGAGCGAACCGGTCTGACCCTGGACTCCATGTTCTCGGCCTCCAAAATGCGCTGGCTGCTCGATCACGCAGAGGATGGACATGCGACGGGCGGAAGCCGGCGAGCTTTGCCTGGGCACGGTCGACAGTTGGGTGTTGTACAACCTGACCGGCGGTCTGGTCTTCGCCTGCGACATGACCAATGCCTCGCGCACTCAGTTGTTCAACCTGAGCAGCCTGACCTGGGACCCGGACCTGCTGGACATCTTCGGCATCCCGGAAGCCGCGCTGCCCGAGGTGAAGCCGTCCAGCACGATCTACGGCGAAACGGTGGCCATGGGCAATCTGCCCGCAGGCATCCCCATCGCCTCGATGATCGGCGATTCGCATGCGGCGCTCTTCGGCCATGCCGGCTTCCAACCGGGGTCGATCAAGGCCACCTACGGCACCGGCTCTTCGCTGATGACGCCGACGGCGACACCCGTCGCTTCGCAAAACGGGCTGGCGACGACGGTGGCCTGGGCGCAGGAAAGCGGCCCGACGTACGCGCTGGAGGGCAACATCTACGTCACCGGCGCGGCCGTCGAATGGCTGGGGCAATTGCTCAGCCTGTCGGATGCCGCCGAAGAGATCGAACAGATGGCGTCTGAGGTGGAAGACAACGGCGGCGCCTACTTCGTCCCCGCCTTTGTGGGCTTGGGCGCGCCCCACTGGTCGGACTCGGCCCGGGGCCTGATGACCGGCTTGACCCGCGGCACGACGCCGGCGCACCTGGCCCGCGCCACGCTGGAGTCCATCGCCTACCAGATCCGCGATGTCTTCGACGTGATGCAGGCCGAAGCGGGCACGGCGTTGCAGATGCTGCTGGCCGACGGCGGCCCCAGCCAGAACGATCTGCTCATGCAGTTCCAGGCCGACATCATCGGCTGCCCGGTGGTGCGCAGCTCGTCGCCGGTGGTCTCGGCGCTGGGCGCGGCCTATCTGGCCGGGCTGGCCGGTCGGTGTCTGGGCGTCGGAAGATGAGATTGCAGGCTTGCCGCGTGGACAGGAGCGGTTTGAGCCACAGATGTCTTCGCAAGAGCGCGAGCGATTGTATGGCGGATGGCAGGCGGCAATGGCGAGAACCACGTTAGCGGTTTAGGACAGAATGTCCGGGGAACCAATGATCGCACGAAGCATCTAGAGAACCACGTACGACAAACTGACCTTTGTGAGACTTCGTGACCTGTCGTGGATCAATAACTTCCTGCATCGGTCTAGAACAAAATCAGACCAGAGGAGCAATTCATGACATCAATGCACGCCGACGTATGAAAGGGACACATGCCAATGAACAAAAGCTAGAAATTTCGAACATGAGGAGACAAGAGATGGGGATGCCGTGCACTGCCAAGTTACCCGGCATCCCCAAAAGAACGACTGTACAGAAAGGGGCGCAGTCCGGCGTGTTGCCGGCTGAGCCGCTGCCGCAAGTCGGTTGCTATTGTACAGCAATAGCAACCATTCTCCTCAAAGAGTGGACTCTGCGGCAGAGAACAGAAGTGCGTTTTTCTTCAGATCGTGAACAACTGGAGTCGAGTTCAAGCGAAGTTTGCCTCCCCCGAACATAGGAGAATAGAGAGACTATGAAAACTGCACTACGAGCGACAACCTTGCTCATCCTAATGCTTGCCTTGATCGGCATGGCTGCATGTGCGCCCCCGGCGGACGCACCGCAGGAAGAGGGCGCGTCCGGCGAGGAAGCGCGCGCCAGCGATGGCGAGATGACCGACGTCGGCACCCCGCGCAACGAGACCCTGATCTTCCAGACATTCGACCGGCAGACGTCAAACCCGGATCAATATGAATCCAATGTTGGCCTATTCGCGTCTGGCGTGGATTCAGAGAGCTTGGTTGGGGCTTGCTCTGGGAGACGGACACCGGGACCGGCGAATCCTACGGGGAACTGGCGGCCGGGCCGGCTGAAGTGCTCAACGACGAACACACCAAGTTTAGAATTAACCTCAAAGAGGGGATCTACTGGAGTGACGGTGTTGAGTTCACGGCCGACGATATGATCTATACCCTGGAGACCAATTTTGCGTGTAAAGACATTGCGACACGCGTGGGCGGCGTTGTCAACTACGTCAAAGAAGATAGCTGGGAGAAGATTGACGACTATACGGTCGAACTCGAGACGAATAACCCGGCTTACGACATCCAACAGAACCTGGGTGTTCGCACCTGGGGGTCGAATTTGGTGCCGCTGCCCAAGCACGTGTTTGAGACCTATGAGAATCCCTGCGAATACAAGAACACCTATCCGGTTACCCTGGGACCCTACACCGTCAAGGAATTTGATGAGACCGGGTTCTGGCAATTGTGGGAGCTGCGTGAAGATTGGGAACGTTCGGCATGGGCCGACCTGGATCAGGACGGCTATATGCCCCAATATGTGCTCTACAAGGACTTTGGCCCGGAAGAAACACGCTCCCTGTCCTTTGTCCAGAACGCCTATGACGTTGATACCTTCATGAGCCCCGACACCATCAAGGCTTCGCAGGATCGCAACGATGCAATTACGACGTTCTCGCCCACCATGCCGTACCACAACATGGATGACGCCTGTATCTACGGCATGTTGATCAACAAGCAGAAGCCGCCCTATGACTTGAAGAACGTCCGCTGGGCGATGGCCCTGTCGCTTGACCTGGAGTCAATCGCCATGAACGCGCTGAGCGGTGAAGTGATTGTCTCGCCGTGGCCGGTGGCCGATACCCAGATTCTGCACCCCATCTACTACGATCCCAACCAAGCGTGGTTGGAAGAATTCACCCTGGACGATGGCTACAAACCGTTCAACCCCAACTTCGGCGCAGAGCTGGCTGAAACAATCTTGGCAAGCGGTGTGGATGAGGCGGAACTTCCCGAAGACACCACGGACTTTGGCATCGGCTGGTGGAATTACGATCTCGAGCAGGCTGCCAAGTTGCTGGAAGAGGAGGGCTTTACCAAGAATGCCGATGGCAACTGGCTGCTGCCCAGTGGTGAAGAGTGGGTTATGCAACCTGACCATCCCCGGTGACTGGAACAAAGTCATGCAGCGGACCGGCTTTGCGGCTGCCGACAGTTGGCGCGATGCGGGTATCCAGGTGAACATCCGGCAGGTCGACAACGCCGAACATGGCGCTGTTCAACGGACCAATGCCCTGCTTGACGTTCAGTACATGTGGACCAACTGTATCTTCACGCCAAGCTGGATGGGCGCCTGGCAGGAGATTGAACCCGGCCATATCAAAGCGCCGGATTCTCAGGAAAACAATGACGGCAACCGCTTCCAGTGGGACAACGAAACCGTCTATCAGTTGGTTGCGGATTCAAAATCACTGGAACAGGATTCGGACGAATTCTTTGCAAATGGTCATGCGATCATGAAGGAATTCGTGAAGGATATGGCCTGGATCAACATGATGAACATTCCGACCACGATCCCGACCAACGAGTACTACTGGACCAACTTCCCCAAGGCTGACAACTACTACGCAGTACCCTATTCTTGGTGGAGTTCGGCCAAGGAGATCGTTGCTAGTGTAGAACCAACAGGGAATTAGTTAGCACCGCATCACGAGGGAGCAGCTCGGTCTATCTGGGCTGCTCCCACCTGAGTCACTGTCCGCAGATAACCATAACCGGGAGGTGATCACGAACCTGCCGGTCATTCGGCGTGGAGCTGAGCCCCGCTCCTACGAAATTCGGACTTCCTCTTGATTGGCGGACAGACTGTAAGGCCTACCAAGGAATAAGCCATGGCATTATTACAGTATATTATCGGCAGACTTGCATCGTATTTTGTGGTGCTATTTGTCGGCATAACAATTACCTTTTTTTTGCCCAGGTTTATGCCGAGCGATCCAATTGAGCAATACATTTTTCAACTCCAGTCCCAGGCCGGGCAGACCATGTCGCCGGAGGAGATAGCAGCGCTGCGCGAGACGCTGAGCCAGATTTATGGCCTTGAGGGCAGTCTCTTTTCTCAATATCTGGGCTTCCTCGAGCGCGTCATCCTGCATTTTGATTTTGGCCCTTCATTGTCATCGTTTCCCACACCTGTAATGGACGTTCATTCTTAGAGCGCTTCCATGGACATTGGGATTATTGGTGACAACAACCTTGATCGCATGGGTGATCGGCAATCTGATTGGCTTGCTGGCCGGTTACCATCACAATAGCCGCGCCGCAACCGCGTTGGAGGTTGTCGGGGTCGTCATCTATCCGATACCCTATTATATTGTGGCGATCGTTCTGATTCTCCTGTTTGGCTACGTATGGTCTCTCTTTCCATTGACGACGACCATTCGTCCCGGACCGTTGACCTTCGCAAAGATGCGCCTCATTCTCTACAATTCGTTTCTGCCCGCGCTGTCCATTATTGTGGTCGGCCTTGGCTTCAACATCCTCAGTATGAAGGCGCTTTCATTCGCTCATAGAGGAAGAGGGCTATGTAACCTTTGCCAGGCTGAAAGGGACACCTTCCAATACGATCATGACCCGTTACGTGGGCAGAAACTCGCTTCTGCCGCAAATCACCGGGCTTACGCTCTCTCTGGGTGCCATATTCAGCGGCGCCTTGCTCATTGAAATTCTTTTTTCCTATCCCGGCATGGGCTTGCTTATGCGATCTGCCGCAAGCAGCGGTGATTACAACATGCTCTACGGCACGATCACGATGACTATCGTCGCCGTTGCCACCGCTACGCTTGTGCTTGATCTGATATATCCGCTGCTTGATCCAAGAATCCGCCTTAGGTAAACGTCATGCAAATGAACAACCGTTTGAAAATCGGTATCGTTATTCTCACGGTCATGGTCTTGGGAAGCTTTCTTCTTCCCTTTTTCAACGACGTTGACCCAATCAAGCAAGGTACATATGCCAAAAATTTGCCGCCCAGTCTGGACCATCTGCTTGGGACCAACAGTCTGGGACAGGATCTATTCTGGTGGCTCGTTTACGCTGTCCGCAATTCGCTGATACTTGGGATCTCGGTGAGTATTTTCACGATCACGTTTGCTGTCATCAGTGGGACTTGTTTCAGGATATGTTGGCGGCTCGTTTGATCGGGTCATTATGACGTTTACCGATACAATTATCGCTATCCCCGTGTTCCCAATCCTGATCGTATTGGCCTCACTCGTGCGCGGACAGACGTCCTTCCTGATTGTAGGCGGTATCCTCGTCTTCTTTGGCTGGGCCTGGGGCGCCCGGCGGATTCGATCCATGGCGCTATCCCTTCGAGAACGGGAATTTGTCAATGTGGCGAGATTTTCAGGTGCAAACACGCTGAAAGTCGTTTTTCGGGAGGTGTTTCCGTATGTCTTTGCCTTCATCGTCGTTGATTTTATCAACGCCATCCTTTGGGTGATCAATACGGAAGCAGCACTGGCGGTGATTGGTTTGTCGAACATTGAAGTTCCCACGCTCGGTTCAATCGTCTACTGGGCATTGAGTTACAACGCATTATTTACCGGACAATACCTCTGGATCGTGGCTCCTGTTGTTGCGACTGTAGTCCTGTTTCTGGGGCTGTTCCTGACATCGACGGGCTACAATCAGATGTATTCAACCAGGCGGGGGCACGCATGATCAAGCTAGACAACATCGTCGCCACCTATACCACCACTCGCGGGCAGGTCAACGCGGTTGACGGCGTCAATCTGGCAATCCCGTCGGGAGAAATCGTCGGTATTGCCGGTGAATCCGGCTGCGGAAAATCGACGCTGCTGAAGGTAATCTACGGCGACTTGACCTATCCCCTCTCGCTCAAGACAGGCAGCGTGCACTACGGTTTTGATCCCTTCGGCAATGCGGCAGAAGGCGGCGCAGAGATCACCACCAACGACATCCAGGAGTACTGGTTCAAGCGCATTTCCTATATCCCGCAAAGCTCAATGAGTTCGCTGAATCCCGTCATCCGTATTCGCAGCCAGTTCGTCGATTTTCTGGGGCCGGACCAGGACAAAAACAAGGTGCTTGAAGAGGTCAGGGCCTACATACAGAAGCTGGATCTGCCGCCCGAGGCGCTGGATGCCTACCCGCATCAACTTTCCGGCGGCATGCGACAGCGCATCATGGTCGCCATGGGCACCTTCTTCCAGCCGGACGTCATCCTGGCAGATGAACCCACCACGGCGTTGGATGTGGTCGTACAGAAAGGCATTCTGCTGCTGCTGATGGATCTGCAGGAAGAGATGAAAAACACCATCTTCTTCGTGTCGCACGACATGGGCGTGCATTACCAGATCACCCACAAAATGCTCATCATGTATGCGGCCAAGGTGGTGGAGTTCGGCGCCACTGACGCCATCTTCGCCAATCCGCTGCATCCCTACACGCAGATGTTGATCGAATCGCTGCCGACCATCGGCGACGAACATCTGCGCGAGGGTGTGTCGGGCAGACCACCGAGTCTGTGGGAAGACCTGCATGGCTGCCGGTTTGCGCCGCGTTGTCCTCTGACCACGGAACTGTGTAGGACATCCGAGCCCGAGTTTGAGGAAGTCTTGCCCGGGCATTTCGTGGCGTGTCACTATGCCACGGGGAGCCTGTAGCAGGAAATGGAAAAAAATGACAACCATTCTGAAGACTGAAAACCTGACCAAAGTCTACAAGCTGGGCGGCTTCATCCACAGAACAACCATCAACGCGCTGGATGACGTGAACCTGGAGGTTCACAGTGACAAGCCAGTGATTGTCAGCCTGGTCGGCGAATCCGGCAGCGGCAAGACCACACTGGCCAAAGTGATCCTGCAACTGGTCGCGCCCACGCGTGGCAGCGCAATCGTCTATGATCGCCTGGTGGCAGGCAAGGGTGAGAAGCCGGGCAGACAGCAGTTCCTGAGTACGGTCCAGCCGATCTTCCAGAACCCATTCGAGTCCTTCAGCAGTCACCGGACGGTAGATACCTATCTGACCGACACGGCCACTCGCGTCAACCGTCTCAATCAGAGCGAGGCCAATGAGGCTGTAGCCAAGGCGTTGACTCATGTGGGACTGGAGTACGCGGATGTGAAAGGCAAATACCCGAACCAGTTCTCAGGCGGCGAACTGCAGCGCGTTTCCATCGCCAGAGCGTTGATCCCCGATCCCGATATCATTGTCGCCGATGAGCCGGTCAGCATGATCGATGCCTCCCTGCGCATGAACATCATCAATCTCTTCCTGTCGCTCAAGGAAGAGTACAATCGAAGCTTTCTCTACATCACCCATGACCTGGCAACGGCCTATTACGTCAGCGACTACCTTGCCGTCATGTATCGGGGGGCCATCGTCGAATTCGGTGATGCCAAAACGATTCTCGGTGACCCGCAACATCCGTACACCCAATTGCTCCTGGCCTCCATCCCGGAGACCACCCACAAGTGGCGGAGAGAAGAAGACGTCTCGATGTCTGACATCGAGACCAAGGAGTATCAGCTCGAAGGATGTCGGTTCTACAACCGTTGCCCGTTGGCCGAAGAGATTTGCCAACATGACAGACCGGTTGCCACGCTCAAAGAAGATGGCCGAGAGGTCTATTGTCATTTCGCCTAAAATCCCTATCCAGTAGGAGTTGTTGACATCATGACAGAAGGTCCAATCGTTGCCGCTGCGGAACAGTGGAATGTTTTTGAGTTAACCCTGAACGGCCCGTCGGACGGCAATCCCTTTCTCGACGTGGCGCTAAGCGCCCAGTTCACCCATGATGGACGGACGCTGGAGCCGGATGGTTTCTATGACGGCGACGGTCTCTATCGCGTGCGTTTCATGCCGGACGAGCCGGGCGAGTGGACCTACTGTGACCCGGAGCAATGTGGCCGCGCTGGACGGTCAGACCGGCGCCTTCGTCTGCACGCCCGCCGCTGCGGGCAACCACGGCCCCGTGCAGGTGCGCGACACTTTCCACTTCGCCTATGCCGACGGCACGCCCTACTATCCGTTCGGCACGACCTGCTACGCCTGGACACACCAGGGCGACGAACTCGAAGAACAGACGCTGGCGACGTTGGCCGAGGCATCGTTCAACAAGATGCGTATGTGCGTCTTCCCCAAGCACTATCCGTTCAACCAGAACGAGCCGGTCTATCATCCGTTTGAGGTTGACGAAAACGGCGAGCGCGATTTCACCCGCTTTAGCCCCGCCTGTTTCCACCATTTCGAGCAGCGCATCGCGCAACTGGGCGAGTTGGGCATCGAGGCCGACATCATCATCTGGCACCCTTACGACCGCTGGGGCTATGCCGAGATGGACGAGGAGAGCGACTACCGCTACCTGCGCTACCTGATCGCCCGCCTGGCTGCCTATCGCAACGTCTGGTGGTCCTTGGCCAACGAATATGACTTCATGCTCTCAACCAAACCCATGGAACGGTGGGATCGATTCTTTGAGATTCTGATCGAAAAGGATCCGGTTCAGCACCTGCGCTCGATCCACAACGGCTATCCCAAAGACATGTACGACCATACCAAACCCGGCGTGACCCATGTCTGCATCCAGCATTCGGACATCCGCAAGATCGTGGAATGGCGTGACAAGTTCGGCAAGCCCATCGTCAACGACGAGCTGGAGTACGAGGGCAACATCACCTATACCTGGGGCTGCATCAGCGCCGAGGAAGAGACGCACCGCTTCTGGATCATGGTGACCAATGGCGGCTATGCCGGCCACGGCGAAACCTACATGCATCCGGAGGACATCCTCTGGTGGGGCAAAGGCGGTGTGCTGCACGGCGAAAGCTGGAAGCGCATCGGCTTCCTGCGCGAGATCATCGAGAGCCTGCCTGCCGATGGCTTGTCGCCCTTGGCCAATGCCGAAACCAGTCTCTTTGGTCCACAACACGCGTCAAGGTGGCAGAAGTTTTCCGGCGGTGAGAGCGGTAATGTCCAGTTGATCTACCTGGAAAACTACCAGCCCACGCGTCTGCCCGTCTGGCTGCCGGAAGGCGAGTACGAGATCGACGTCATCGACACCTGGGCCATGACCATTGAGCCGGCGGTGGTCAACAAGCTGGATGGTTTCCTCTCCTACAGCTATGACCCGAAACCGGATGCTGTCCATCCAACCCATGAGATCGAACTGCCCGGCAAGCCACGACTCGCGATCCGCATCAAGCCGAAGTCCTAACAAGCCAAAATCTTAGATAGTACTGGAGTTCACCCAATGAGTGATTTTACAGTTTTCGATGTAGCCTTTCCGCCCGAGGCCAAACAGCGCGTCATCGTCAACACAGACGCCAAGAACGAGGCAGACGACCAATTTGCCATCGTCCATGCTGTGTTGACGCCGTCGTTCGAACTGCACGGCATCATCCCGGCCCATTTTGGCACGGGCAAGTCGGCCACCAGCATGCAGGATAGCTACGATGAGACCATGCTGCTTCTGCGCCTGATGGGTCTGGAAGATGACATCCGGGTCGAAGCCGGGGCCACCCACGCCATGCCCGATGAATCGACACCCGTCGACTCGCCCGGCGCCCGCCTGATCATTGAGGAGGCCATGAAGGACGATGATCGACCGCTTCACATCGCCTTCTATGGGCCGGTGACCGACATCGCCTCTGCCCTGCTGCTTGAGCCAAAGATCGAAGATCGCGACATCCGCGTGATCTGGATCGGCGGCGGAGCCTGGCCCAGCGGTGGCCGGGAATACAATCTCTCAAACGACATTCACGCTGCCAATGTGTTGATGAAGTCGAATCTGGAAGTGTGGCAGGTGCCCCGAAGCACCTATCGGACCATGAGCGTCGGCTACGCTGAACTGATCGAAAAAATGTATACCCAGGGCGAGATCGGCAAGTATCTGATCGATCAACTCATTGAGCACAACGCCAGGACGCGACCCGAGATGGAATATCGTTCTCTGGGCGATTCTCCCTGCATCGGCATCATCATGGATCCCGAGTGCGGTCAATTCTCGTGGCGTCCTGCGCCGACCTTCGACCAGCAGATGCACTACATCCACAGCGGACAGTATCGTCCGATTCGTGTCTACGATAACGTGAATACGCGCTTCATCCACGAGGATCTCTTCGCGAAACTCGCGCAGTTCATCCGGCGCGGCTCTCGACTCTGATTTGAATGAGGCTGATTCTTGCATTTTCTGTGATTTGGGTGCAACGCGCTGCACTACAACGGATTTTGAGTGGAATGGATTTAGTCTTGTCAACAATGGTGAATCCGTTCATAGGTAAATTCTTGGTGAACCAGACGCTAGCCCGTTCCATTCAAAATCTTCGTTGTAGTGTTTATTCAGCGCAACCACAGAAAAAACTAGAACCAGGATAATCCCTATGCAGATCTCAGGCCGCGGCGAACGGATGGATCGCTGCAAGGATGAATAAACAGGTCACTCAGGCCGGGCCCGCTGCGCAACAGCGCCCGGCCGACGAAGCTGAAGCACAGGTCCAACAGGAATTGGACCAGGCGCGCCGGACAAATCATCGTCTGCGCCGATTCAGCCTGCTCTTGGTTGGGATTGCCGCGCTGGCCATCCTCGCCTTG
Source organism: uncultured Chloroflexia bacterium (assembly GCA_963698255.1). Lineage (GTDB taxonomy): Bacteria > Chloroflexota > Anaerolineae > Caldilineales > Caldilineaceae > JAWKOK01. The sequence goes on from CAVOQD010000037.1 coordinate 177,765, forward strand.
ATCTTTGCCACCTGGCAATCAACCCTGGCCCAGGCTCGCCAGTTGGCTGCCAACGCCCAACTGGCGTTCTACGAGGGCAACACCCATCTGGCCGTTCTTCTTTCCTTGGAAGCGCAGAAGCTAAACCCGGCGGCCGGCGAACGACTGCTCAACCAGACCATCCCGACGCAAGCGCGTCATGCGCCCGGACAACTGATCGGCGAACACAGATAGTCCCGTCTTGAGCGTGGCCTGGCGCCCCGACGGCACCCACCTTGCCTCGGCCGCTTTTGACCGGACCATCATCATCTGGGACACCGATACCTGGCAGCAGGAGGCCGTCCTCGAAGGACACAATGGTGCGGTCTCGAGTGTGGCCTGGAGTCCTGATGGCACGCGCCTCGCCTCTACGTCTTTGGACCGGACCGTCATCATCTGGGACACGGGCACCTGGCAGCAGGAAGCCGTCCTCCAAGGGCATAAGGATGCGGTCTGGGACGCGGCCTGGCATCCCGACGGCGCCCACCTCGCCACCGCCTCGTCTGATCGAACCGTCATCGTTTGGAATACCGACACGTGGGCGCAGGAAACCGCCCTCACCGGACATACCGATGCGGTCTGGAGCGTGGCCTGGCATCCCGACGGCGCGAACCTGGCCAGCGCCTCTTCTGACGGGCGTGTTTTCATCTGGGACACGGACGCCTGGGAGCAAGAAACTGTCCTCAATGGACATACCGATGCAGTCAGGAGCGTAGCCTGGCGTCCCGATGGCGCCCAACTCGCCTCGGCCTCTGATGACCAGACCATCATCGTCTGGGATGCCGAACCTTGGCGACAGGAAGCCGTCCTCACCGGACATACCGATGCGGTCAGGAACGTGGCCTGGCATCCCGATGGCTCCCAGCTTGCCTCCGCCTCTGATGACCAGACCATCATCGTCTGGGACACCGATACCTGGCAGCAGGAGACCGTCTTCAGCGGATATAGCGATTCAATCTGGAGCGTGGCCTGGCGTCCCGATGGCGCCCAGCTTGCCTCCGGCTCCTATGACCGCAGCATCATCGTCTGGGATACCGACACCTCGTGGAATGAAATCGTCCTCAGGGGACATACCGACGCCGTCACGAGCGCGGCCTGGCATCCTGACGGCTCCCAGCTTGCCTCCGCCTCTGCTGACCGAACGATCATTGTCTGGGAGACCGGCACGTGGGAACAGGAAACCGTCCTCACCGGACATACCGAAAAGGTGAGGAGCGTGGCCTGGCATCCCGATGGCGGCCATCTCGCCTCGGCCTCAGATGACGGAACCATCATCGTCTGGAATACGGATACCTGGGCGCAAGAAACCGTTCTCAATGGACATACCGACTCGGTCTGGAGCGTGGCCTGGAACCCCGACGGCAGCCGCCTCGCCTCGGCTTCGTCTGACCAGACCGTCATCATCTGGGAGACTGGCGCCTCGGACACGGGCGCCTGGCAGCCGGAAAGCATCCTCAACGGACATGAGGGGACGGTCAGGAGCGTGGCCTGGAGTCCCGACGGCGCCCAGCTTGCCTCGGCTTCGTCTGACCAGACCGTCATCATCTGGGAGACCGACACTTGGGCGCAGGAAACCGTCCTCAGCGGAGAACAGGGCACGGTACTGAGCGTCGCCTGGCGCCCCGATGGCGCCCAACTCGCCTCGGCCTTTTCTGACCAGGCCGTCATCATCTGGGAGACCGGCACCTGGCAGCAGGAAACCGTCCTCAGCGGGCATAGCGGTTCGGTCTGGAGCGTGGCCTGGCGTCCCGACGGCCTTAACCCTCACCTCCGCCTCTTCCGACGGATCCATCATTGTCTGGGACGCCGATACCTGGCAGCAGGAAACCGCCCTGCGCAGACATATCGATTCGGTCTTGAGCCTGGCCTGGCGTCCCGACGGCGCCCATCTGGCCTCAACCTCATCCGACCGTACGATTCGGGTTACGCCGCAGGTTTTCACGCATCAGCCATGCTACTGGCTGTTGGGCGGCAATTTATCCTTGTGGCAATGGAAAGAGCAGCGTAACCTGGCCCTCTACCGGCCAACCTGTCCCAACCTGGCCTTTATCCCCATCCCGTTTGGCCTCAATGCGGATTATCTGATCTATACGCTGTCGGGTCGTCTGTTGGCGAGCGGGGTGATCTTGAGGCGGGCTGGCAATGATCTGTTGGACTGGGCGTGATCCTGATTCGGGCGAGACGCAGGAGCCGCTATGTTCGGAAAGCAAGCGTCATGGGAATCAATAATGGACAAGCTTGAAAACGGTCGATCAGCGCCGCGCGTCATCGCCATGACGGATTTTCCGCCGATCAACGTGATTCCAGGATCAATCTTCAAAGAAGGCGAACCACGCGAAATGTACTCCGACCCGGATGACGTTCAATCGATGATCCGGCTGCTGCTCTATGCCAATGAGTTGGAGATCGAAGGATTGGTCGCTTCTGCCGGCTCGCTTGCCAATATCGCCCGCAAAAAGAACATTCTGGATGTGCTGGATGTCTATGAACAGGTGCAGCCCAACCTGGCCAGGCATGATCCCAGATATCCGACGGCAGATGCCCTGCGTGCGGTCACCTGGGAGGGGCTTGACGGCGCTTGGGGTTCGCCTTATTTTGGCCAGCCAGGAATGCCGCTAGACGCGCTTATCGGTGAGGGGAAAGATACAGAAGCCTCGGAGGCAATCATCCGTGTTGTGGATAAACCCGATCCCCGGCCGGTTTGGGTTTGTGTCTGGGGTGGGTCATGCGAGGTGGCTCAGGCCATCTGGAAAGTGCGACATACCCGAGACGACTGAAGCGTTCGCCCGCTTCCTTGGCAAACTGAGAATTTATCTGATTTGCAGACAGGATAATACCTCAGACTGGCTTCTCGACACCTTCCCCAGTTTGTTCATCATCCTCTCGGAGAGCAATTACAAGGGCATGTTTTGGAATTCGCCCGGCTCCGATCCAACGCTTTCTGACCTGGCATGGGCCAACGAAAATCTGCGCCAGGGCCACGGCCCCTTGGGGGCGGCCTACCCACGGAGCGGCTGGAATCACGAAACACCGGGCGTATGGGAGGGAGACACACCGTCGTACCTGCATCTGGTCAGCGCCGTACGCGGCGTCAACGATCCTGAGCAGCCCGACCAGGGCGGCTGGGGCGGCAAGTTCGTCCAGCCCGATCCGGAGAAGAACCACTGGTTCGATGATCCGATGGGTCCAGAAGCGGTCTATCAGTGGCGAGCCGACGTTCAAGCGGAACTCAAACAGCGAGCCGACTGGATGCTGCCGTAAATAGCAAATCACAGGATAAAGAGGTAATCAATGACAACCTTTTCGAAATACACATTTGATGTACCTGAAGCAAAGAAAGTCAGGGTCATCATCAACACGGACGCGAAGTGTGAAATTGAATTACTCATAGGACGAATAGCATCATGAGAATCCTTCTTATTGGCGGCACCGGCATCATCAGCACGGGCATTACCCGTTTGCTCATCGAGCGTGGTGACGATGTTGTTCTCTACAATCGAGGCCAGCGTCCCCCACTGTTCGAGGGCGACTACACCACCATCACCGGTGACCGCAAAGAGTTCGCGACGTTTGAAAAACAGATGGCGGAAGCAGGACCGTTCGATTGTGTCATCGACATGGTCTGCTATCTGCCCGAAGAGGCGGAAAGTGCCGTTCGTGCTTTCAAAGGGCGCACAGGACAATACATCTTCTGCAGCACAGTCGATGTCTATACCAAACCTGCTGCCGCCTATCCCATCACCGAGGACGCTGAGAAGTTGCCCTCAACGAAGTTCATGTACGGCTACAACAAAGCGCGTTGCGAAGAATTGCTCTTTGCCGCCCACGAACGCGGCGATCTGGCCGTGACCAGCATCCGCCCCGGACACACCTATGGCGAAGGCGGGAACAATCTCCTCCATGCGCTCGGTGTCGGCAACTATCACGTGGATCGTTTGAAAAAGGAGCAACCCATCATCGTCCACGGCAACGGCACATCCTTCTGGCCAACCTGTCATCGGGATGATGTAGCCGTGGCCTTTGTCGGCGCAATCGGCAACGAGAAGGCCCTGGGGCGCGGGTATCATGTGGCCGGCGAAGAGTGGATGACCTGGGAGGGATACCATCAGGGGCTGGCCAAAGCCATTGGCGCCAAACCACCGGAATTTGTCTACATTCCCACCGACGCTCTGGTGCGGTTGGCTCCTCAGGAGGCCATGTTAACCGAGGTGAACTTCAGCTACAACAATCTCTTTGACAACACGGCGGCGAGGGAAGACCTCGGCTTTCGGGTGACCATCCCCTGGGTTGAGGGCGCACGTCGGACCATCCAATGGCTGGAGGATAACGGAATGCTCGAAAAGAGTGAGGACTTCCCCATTTACGATCGAATCATTGACACGTGGCGTCAGGCGACCTGGAATTTGCAATCTGTATCATAGACGATGAGTGCTATCCACTAGAGGCAACAATGACATTACAGGAATATCCCGTGAAAGGCATCAGCCGCAACCTGCTGGACACCGACTTACAGGGGGAACCGCTTCACATTCACATATCGGAGGTCGGCGCCGGGTCACGCGCCCACCCGCCCCACAAGCATGGCGGTTACGAGGCCTTCTATATGCTTGAGGGTGAAGGTGTCTTTGAACTTGACGACGAGACCTACATTTTGGTCGCCAACGAATCGGCCGTCTTTGATCCGCGCAAACTGCATGGCCTGCGCAATGATAGCGACCAGCCAATGCGCTATATGGTCGTTCTGTATCGCGAAGCGGAAAGCGGCATCGACCATTTTCTGGAGTGAATCCAACAGAACCGACAGTCACCAAATTCGCTCCGTCAGGCCCGACATTCGCTGGCTGTGGCAATGGCAATGCAAGAGTCCGCACCTATGGGACGAGTGGCTGCAATTGACTAAACCAAATGGAGAGAAGGTCACGGTAAATAAGATGAATAGCATGACTAACCACCCAACCAGCGCCGCGATCGAACAATGGGATATTTTTGAATTAGTCCTTGACGGTCCGACAACGGGCAATCCATTTCTGGACGTGTCCCTTAGCGCCGAATTCCGCCTGCAGAACCGCGTGCTGGAGCCGGACGGCTTCTACGACGGCGACGGTCTCTATCGTGTGCGCTTCATGCCGGACACGCCGGGCGAATGGACCTATGTGACCAAGAGCAACGTGGACGCGCTCGACGGCCAGACCGGCTCTTTCGTCTGCACACCGGCCGGCGAGAACAACCATGGTCCTGTCCATGTGCACAACCAATTCCATTTCGCCTACGCCGACGGCACGCCCTACTACTCGTTCGGCACCACCTGCTATGCATGGGCGCACCAGGGCGATGCGCTGGAAGAGCAGACCTTGGAGACGCTCAAGAGCGCGCCTTTCAACAAGATGCGCATGTGTGTCTTCCCCAAGGACTACATCTACAACGAGAACGAGCCGGTCTACTATCCGTTCGAGCGCGACGAGAACGGCGTCAGCGACACCGACCCGCTTTGACCCGGCCTTCTTCCGCCACTTCGAACAGCGGGTCGGCGATCTGCTCGATCTGGGCATCGAGGCCGACATCATCATCTTCCACCCCTACGACCGCTGGGGCTACTGCGAGATGGACGCCGAGAGCGACTATCGCTATCTGCGCTATCTGGTGGCGCGGCTGGCCGCCTATCGCAACGTCTGGTGGTCCATGGCCAATGAATACGATTTTTTGCTGGACGCCAAGCCTATGTCACAATGGGATCAATACTTCAAAATCGTCCAACAAAAAGATCCCTATCAGCACCTGCGCTCGGTTCACAACGGCAATCCCGAGATGAACTACGATCACACCAAGCCGTGGATCACCCATGCCAACATCCAGAACTGGGATGTCAAGCGCACGCGCGAATGGCGCAACACCTACGGCAAACCCATCGTCAACGACGAGTGCGAGTACGAGGGCAACATCCCGCGGCCGTGGGGCAACATCAGCGCCCAGGAGTTGGTCGCACCGTTTCTGGATCACGTTTGTCAGAGGCGGCTATGCCGGCCACGGCGAGACCTACGTGCATCCCGACGATATTCTCTGGTGGGGCAAGGGCGGCGTGCTGCACGGCGAGAGCTGGCAACGCATCGCCTTCCTGCGCAGCATCATCGAGGAACTGCCGCCCGGCGGCCTCGAACCCATGGAAGGTCGATGGGAGTGGACGCGGGTCTCTGCGGGTCAAGCCGGCGACACGCGCATTCTCTACTTCGGCGAGCACCAGCCCGTGCAATGGGCCATTGGCCTGCCCATGGACGACGACAACTACGAGATCGACATCATCGACACGTGGAACATGACGATCACGCCGGCCAAGCCGGGTCCGCTGCCGGTCTCGCCGCCGACACGCGGCGGCGTGGCCGTACGTGAGGCGGCCTTCGGCGTGGAATTGCCGGGCAAGCCGTATATGGCTGTTGCGGGTGCGGCGACGGTAAACAAGTTTAGACGCAGATTTTTCTGATTTTCATCTGCCTTAAAACTGGTGACACAACGACAACAAGACTCATGTAGGTCACACTTGCAGTGTGACAACTCCGCCAATCAGACCCGTCGGCCAGAGGTACAGCAGTTCGGCCGATGGTGTTCGTCCGACTGCAAGTCGAACCTACGAAAACACGTGATCTCATAGCGACTTCAGTTTAGGCATGATCATCTGGAACAGAAGAAACGAAAGAGCGGTGTCGAGTATGGATACTAGCAATATGACCGGCCGTGCGGGCAGCCCCCCTAGCCCCCCAAACTTGGGGGGAACGCTTGGCCGGCAAAGCAATGCTTGGCCGGCGACTTCAAAGCGCGGATCCGCGTGGCAAGCCACGCAAAGCAAAGCCTCCCCCAAGATTGGGGGCCGGGGGGCTGAGCTTGGCAGGCCCATGCTCGCTGCGCTTCTACTCGTGATCACTGCGTTGCTGCTCTCCGCCTGCACCATCGTGCCCATCGAGGAGGTCGAGGCCCAGGCCAAGAGCGAGGAGTTCGACCCGGCGGCCTATGTGGACGGTGTCTGGGCGAGCCAGGTGCAGCCGGCCATTGTCGAGAACTCGGTCGATCTGCCGACCGTGCTCAACGCCATCGAGGCCGATCTGGAAGCCGGCGGCAACGAGCATGGCATTTTTGTCGGCGGAGCGTACAACTTCATGGTCAAGGGCCGCGGAACCATCAGCGAGGTGCTGACCGAATCCCGCAACGGCACGGTCGTGGTCGATCTGGAAGGCTACGATGGTCCGGGCAAGATCATCGTGCAGGTCGGCCCGCTGATCCGCGGCAACTCGGTGCGTGACGCCACCGGGCTGATCGAATTCGGCGAGTTCAAGGAGCAGACCGAGTTCGGCCAGGTCTCCAAGGAGATCAACAAGCGTGTGGCCGCCGATGTGCTCGGCGATGTCGATCTGGCGAATCTTCTGGGCAAGACGGTCAATTTCGACGGCACATTCTCCGTCAGCACGATCAACCAGACCAGCATCGATCTGAGCGAGATCACGGTGACGCCGGTGACGTTTGAGGTTGCAATGAAATGGGCACAGATGGGACACTACAACTGATTTGGAATGAAACGGATTATTGTCTGGAAAGGACGAAAGTCCGGAGCAGTACTGGGTCGATCTCAACGGCGATCCAAATCCGTTCCGGTCCTAATCCGTTGTAGTGTTGCAAGAGGAAGAATCGAATGACTGCAAGTGAAGCGATTCAAGTAGATGAAGCGATTGTCCGACAGCGGCGCCCATCGAGACGACATCGTCCTGCGCGCGGTCGATATCACCAAGGTCTTTCCGGGCACGGTTGCGCTGGACAAGGTGAATTTTAACGTCTACCGGGGCAAGGTCAACGTGCTGGTGGGCGAGAACGGCGCGGGCAAGTCGACGTTGATGAAGGTGTTGGCAGGCGTCGAGCGTGCCACATCGGGGGAGCTGCTGCTCGACGGCGAGGCGCTGGAGATCCACTCGCCCCACGATGCAGCCAAGCATGGCATCGGCATCATCTACCAGGAGATGAATCTCTTCCCGAACCTGAACGTCACCGAGAACATCTTCATGGCCCATGAAGTGCTCAAGGGCGGCATCGTCATCGACCGCAAGGAGCAGAAGCGGATCACCCAGACGCTGCTGGATCGGCTGGAGCAGGAGATCGGGCCGGACGAGATGGTCAGCAACCTGCGCATCGGCCAGCAGCAGATCGTCGAGATCGCCAAGGCGCTGGCCCAGGATGTCAGCATCCTGATCATGGACGAGCCGACGTCGGCGCTCAGCGCCAGCGAAGTCGAGGTGCTCTTCGGCGTGATCCGCGACCTCCAGGCCAACGGCGTCTCCATCATCTACATCTCGCACAAGCTGGACGAACTGTTGCAGATCGGCGACTACGTCACCGTGCTGCGCGACGGCAAGCTGATGGCCGAGCGTCCGGCAAGCGAGATCGACGTGCCGTGGATCATCGAGCAGATGGTGGGGCGCGATCCGGCGTCACTTTTCCGCTACCAGAAGCGCGACCTCGGCGAAGAGTTGTTGCGGGTCGAGGAGATGGTGCTGCCGCGGGTCGGCGGCTTCACGGTGGACCACGTTTCGTTCAGTCTGCGGCGCGGCGAGATCCTGGGCATCTACGGCCTCATGGGCGCAGGACGCTCCGAGCTGTTCGAAAGCTTGCTCGGCCTGCACCCGGAGGCGACCGGCCAGGTCTGGCTCGACGGCGCGGAGGTCAAGAAGTCGAGCATCCGCAAACGCATCCAACTGGGCATGACGTTGGTGCCGGAAGATCGCCAGCGCGAGGGGCTGGTGCAGAGCATGTCGGTCGCCGACAACATGTTGTTGGCCAGTCTTCAGAAATATCTGAACGGATTCTATCTCTCCCGAAAGAAGGAATCGGCCAGCGTCGACCGCATGATCGGCGAGATGTCGGTCAAGACGACCAACTCGAAGCAGTTGGTCTCGGCGCTGAGCGGCGGCAACCAGCAGAAGGTCGTGGTGGCCAAGAGTCTGTTGACCGAGCCGGAAGTTCTGCTGCTCGACGAACCGACACGCGGCATCGATGTCGGAGCCAAGGCCGAGATCTTCGAGATCATGAATCAACTGGCCAGCGACGGCTACGGCATCCTCTTTGTCTCGTCCGAGCTGAAGGAAGTGCTGGCCATGTCGGACCGCATTCTGGTCATGTCCAAGGGCAAGATCACGGGCGAGTTCGACCGGGATGAGGCGACAGAAGAGAAGCTGGTGGAGGCGTCCTACATCGGACATGGCCCGACCGGCAAACGTAAAGATGAAGAATCCCAGGGTGACAGAACCCAAAGTGGAAGAGGACTGAAATGAGTCAAGCGGAAGCAACCGTATCGACCACCAACCGATTCAGCGGATCGGAACTGAAGGCGTTGTTGCTGCGGGGACGGGCATTCATTGCACTCTTCGTGCTCGTGATCGTCTTTTCGATCCTTTCGCCCACCTTCCTGACGCCGGCCAACATCGTCATCATGTCCAAGCATGTGGCCATCAACGCCATCCTGGGCATCGGCATGACCTTTGTCATCCTGACCGGCGGCATCGATCTTTCGGTCGGCTCTCTCGTCGGCCTCTGCGCCATGATCGCCGGCGGGCTGATCAACGAAGGCATCATTCTGCAAACGTTCGGCGTGGTGGTCTATCCACATGTCTGGACCATCATGTTGATGACGTTGGCGTCCGGCGTCTTCATGGGCGGCATCAGCGGTCTCATCATCACCCGCTTCAATGTGGCGCCCTTCATCGCCACGCTGGGTATGCTTTACGTGGCGCGCGGCATGGCCCTGTTGCGCTCCAACGGCAACACCTTCGCCAATTTGGTGGGCCGTGAGGAGCTTGGCAACACCGGCTTTCCGGTGTTGGGCGCAGGCAACTTCCTGGGCATCAACTACTCGATCTGGATCATGATCGTCTTTGCCCTGGTCGCCGTCTTCGTGACCCAGCGCACGCCCTTCGGTCGCCAGGTCTATGCCATCGGCGGCAACGAGCGGGCGGCCGAGCTTTCGGGCGTGCCGGTCAAGCGGGTCAAGACGATCGTCTACATGATCTCCGGTTTCTGTGCCGCCACAGTGGGCCTGATCATCTCGTCCCAATTGGTGGCGGCCCATCCGGCGACCGGCACATTCTTTGAGTTGAACGCAATTGCAGCCGTGGTTCTGGGCGGTACTTCCCTGTCTGGAGGGCGAGGAAGCATCGGCGGCACCATCATCGGGGCCTTTGTGATTGGGGTACTGACCGACGGGTTGATCGGACTGGGCGTCTCGTCCTTCTGGCAGCAAGTCATCAAAGGCGCAGTGATCGTGCTCGCAGTGATCATCGATCAGGTCCAGGCGCGGATGCAAGAGCGTGCAGCATTGCAGCGCCAGCAACAGTTGGCGTAGCCAGATGCACAGATGAGTTTGGATGGCACAGATTTGAAGCATTGTTCCATCATGAATTCTGTAGCATCTTCGAAAATCGAGATTGCACACAGGAAGAAGCCGCAAGTCTCGATCGTACATACTGAGTCTCAAAAAGCATCCTGGTTAACGACTGATGTCTGATGTTCATCTGTGACAAAACCTGTCACAGCCGAATTCAGGAGGAGATTCACACATGAAGAACCGCAAGTTGTTCGCAATACTGAGTCTGCTGCTGGTTGCCGTGCTGATGCTCGGCGCCTGTGGCCGTGGCGGCGACGAAGCGCCCGCCGAGGAACCGGCGGCTGAAGAAGCCGGCGGCCGAGGAGCCGGCGGCTGAAGAGCCTGCCGAGGAAGCCACCGAGGAACCGGCTGAAGAAGCCGCTGCCGAGGAGCCTGCTGCCGCCGAAGAGGCCGCTGCATCCTCCAACCTGATCGTCGTGATCACGCCGTCGCATGACAATCCGTTCTTCGGCGCCATGGCCGACATCGCGGTGGCCAAGGCCGAAGAACTGGGCTACGAGACGCTCTCGCTGGTCCACGACGACGACGCCAACAAGCAGGATGAACTGTTCGACACGGCCATCGCCCAGGGCGCGGCCGCCATCATCCTGGACAACGCCGGCGCTGATGCCAGCATCGCCGCCGTGCAGAAGGCCGCCGACGCCGGCATCCCCAGCTTCCTGGTCGACCGTGAGATCACCCAGGAAGGCGTGGCCGTCGCCCAGATCGTTTCCAACAACTACCAGGGCGCGACCGCGGCCGGCGAGTACTTCGTCGAGCTGATGGGCGAAGAGGGCCAGTATGTTGAGCTGACGGGCAAGGACTCCGACACCAATGCCCACGTCCGTTCCCAGGGCTACCACGACGTCATCGACGAGTATCCCGACCTGGAGATGGTTGCGCAGCAGACCGCCAACTGGAGCCAGACCGAGGGCTTCGACGTGATGGAGACCATCCTGCAGGCCAACCCGGACATCAAGGGCGTCATCGCAGGCAACGACACCATGGCCCTGGGCGCGCAGGCTGCGCTGCTGGCCGCCGGCCGTGACGACGTGATCGTCGTCGGCTTCGACGGCTCCGACGACGCCATCCCGTCCATCGTGGCCGGGGAACTGGACGCCACCGCGCTCCAGCCGGTCGCCGAGATGGCCAACCAGGCCGTGATCCAGGCCGACGCCTACATCCAGAACGGCAGCACCGACCTGCCCGAGAAGCAGTCCATCGACATGGTCCTGCTCACCCCGGACAACGCCGGCAACTACGAGCGCTTCGCACCCAAGGCGGAAGCGGTTGAAGCCGCCGCCGAGGAAGCTGCTGAAGAAGACGCAGCCATGGGCGATGGCAAGCTGATCGTCGTGATCACGCCGTCGCACGACAATCCGTTCTTCGGCGCCATGGCCGACATCGCCGTGGCCAAGGCGGAAGAACTGGGCTACGAGACGCTCTCGTTGGTCCACGACGACGACGCCAACAAGCAGGATGAACTGTTCGACACGGCCATCGCCCAGGGCGCGGCCGCCATCATCCTGGACAACGCCGGCGCCGATGCCAGTATCGCCGCCGTGCAGAAGGCCGCCGACGCCGGCATCCCCAGCTTCCTGGTCGACCGTGAGATCACCCAGGACGGCGTGGCCGTCGCCCAGATCGTTTCCAACAACTACCAGGGCGCGACCGCGGCCGGCGAGTACTTCGTCGAGCTGATGGGCGAAGAGGGCCAGTACGTTGAGCTGACCGGCAAGGACTCGGACACCAATGCCCATGTCCGTTCCCAGGGCTACCACGACGTCATCGACGAATATCCCGACCTGGAGATGGTTGCGCAGCAGACCGCCAACTGGAGCCAGACCGAGGGCTTCGACGTCATGGAGACCATCCTGCAGGCCAACCCGGACATCAAGGGCGTCATCGCAGGCAACGACACCATGGCCCTGGGCGCGCAGGCTGCGCTGCTGGCCGCCGGCCGTGACGACGTGATCGTCGTCGGCTTCGACGGCTCGGACGACGCCATCGCCTCCATCGTGGCCGGGGAACTGGACGCCACCGCGCTCCAGCCGGTCGCCGAGATGGCCAACCAGGCCGTGATCCAGGCCGACGCCTACATCCAGAACGGCAGCACCGACCTGCCCGAGAAGCAGTCCATCGACATGGTCCTGCTCACCCCGGACAACGCCGGCGACTACGAGCGCTTCGCACCGAAGCAGTAGAAGATTGATGTGAGATAAACGAGCGATAGACCGCGGATGAGGCGGATGGGGCGGATCAAAACGGATTTTTTATCCGGTTCTTTCCGCCTAATCCGCCAAATCCGCGGTCTATTTTGTTCCAAGCAACTAGGAGCGAATCATGATAGACAGACCAAAGCTGGGCGTGATTGTCACCAACCGCAACTTCTTCGCCGACAGCCTGGTGCAGGAGGGGCGTGATCAGATATTGGCGGCGCTGGAGAAGATGGGCATCGACGCGGTCATCGTGACGCCGGAGATGACGCCGCTGGGCGCGGTCGAGTCTTGGGAGGATGCCAAGAAGTGCGGCGCGCTCTTCAAGCAGCACCAGGATGAGATCGTCGGCATCCTGGTTTCGCTGCCCAATTTCGGCAACGAGAAGGGCGTGGCCGACGCCATCCGCCTCTCCGGCCTCGACGTGCCCGTGCTGGTCCATGCCTTCCCGGACACGACACAGCAGTTGACCGCGGCCGGTCGCCGCGACGCCTTCTGCGGCAAGCTGTCGGTGACCAACAACCTCTACCAATACGGCATCCCCTTCAGCCTGACCCAGCACCACGTCATCGATCCGGCGTCCGACGAGTTCGTCAAGGAGATGGACGCCTTCAGCCGGCTCTGCGCCGTGGTCAAGGGCATGCGCAGCGTGCGCCTGGGGGCCATCGGCGCGCGGCCGCAGGCCTTCAACACCGTGCGCTATTCCGAGAAACTGCTGGAAGCCAACGGCATTTCGGTGACGACGCTGGACCTGTCCGAAGTCTTCGGCTGGGCCGAGAAGCTGGCCGACGGCGATCCACGCGTGGCCGACAAGCTGGCCGAGATCCGGGGCTATGCCAAGGCCGATGCCGCGCCGCCGCCCTCGCTGGTCAAGATGGCCAAGCTGGGCATCGTCATCGGCGACTGGATGGACGAGTTCGAGATCGACGCCACGGCCATCCAGTGCTGGGAGACCTTGCAGCACAACTACGGCATCAACGCCTGCACCATCATGAGCATGATGAGCGACCGCTTCATGCCCAGCGCCTGCGAGGTGGACATCGCGGGCACGCTCTCCATGGTGGCGCTGCAACTGGCCTCCGCGCGCCGTCCGGGCTGGTCGACTGGAACAACAACTACGACGACGAATTGGACAAGTGTCTCTACTTCCACTGCGGCAACTGGGCCAAGAGCCTGGTCTCGGAGATCGAGATCGTCCCGGCCGAAGTGCTGGGCACGACGCTGGGCGAGGAGAACACCTGGGGCGCGGTCAACGCACGCGCCCTGGCCGGGCCCATGACCTATGCGCGCATCGACACCGATGATCGCCAGGGCGTGATCAAGACCTACATCGGCCAGGGCCAGTTCACCAACGACCCGCTCTCGCTGATCTCCGGCACCAAGGCCGTGGTCGAGGTCAACGAGCTGCAGGCGTTGCTGCGCTACATCTGCAAGAACGGTTTCGCCCACCACTGCGCCATGACCCACGGCCATGTGAGCGGCATTCTGGATGAGGCGTTCAATACGTATTTGGGGTGGGAGACGTATCACCACGGGTGAGGATTGAAGAACGAAGATCGAAGATCCTGAAGTCGACGAGACTTCGGGATCTTCGATCTTTGTTCTTTGATCTTCGTTCTTCGATCCCTACGCCGAGCGCGGCAAGAAGTAGATCAGCGGCAGGCCGGCGACCAGGTGCATGATCTCTAGTGTGACGATCTGGCCTATGGGCGCGCCGGGCAGTTGTAGCGGTGTGACGGCCATCACGACCAACACGATGACGGCGAGGATTGTGAACCAGAGATTGGCCTTGGGCCGACTCAGAAAACGGGAGAGGATCAGGTAGCCGACCGTACCAGCGATGGCGGCGCCCACTGTGAGCGAGACCACCGGCGCCAGCGTGATCGGCACGCCGGCCGGCGTCAACACAGTCTCTGGAAACCAGCCGAGAGCCGCTGCGCCGACGTAGAGAATGGCGTTGACGACGACGGCGATGACGCCGGCAATGGCGCCGTTTTTGATAATACCGCCGATGGAGGGTTTGGTGTTGGCAGGTGTCTCACTGGTTGTCATGGCACGTCTCCGTTAGGGTTTGAATGATAACAAGAACATTATCCCCATTCAGCCATGGCTGAGCAAGTAATCCTGCGTACAGATGGAGAGAACAGCATCCAATTATCCATGATCAAATAGAGGCTTGGCCGAGAAGGGGATCTCGGCCAAGCCTCTGTTCTCGGTGTGCCATTATCTGTCACTCAGACAGACTCCAGCCGCCGTTGACCAACCCCGGATCGTCTCGGTGATAGGTCGGTCCCCATTGCTGCTCGACGCCGGCGCTTGTTGGTGCTGCCGCTTCGATGCGCATCGGGTCATCCTGATGATACGACGGGCTGAAGCGCAGTTGGCTGGTCACCGGCGCACTCGCAGCATTTCCGACCATGGCCGCGTCGTCGCGGTAGTAGGACGGGCTGAGCCGCAGCTCGCTGGCGACCGGCGCAACGGCGCCCTCGATCTTGGTCACATCATCCCGGTAGTAGGATGGACTGAGCCGCAGTTCAGCGGCGCTCGGCATACTCGGCACGACCTCGCTGAGATTTGTGGTATCGAGGTAGGTGGCGGGCGTTATGCTTGCTTCAACAGGCTTTGCACTGGCGGTTGTCTGGCCAACCAGAATCAGCAGACCGGCCACGAGCGCACTCATCAGAACAGCATTCAACTTCGCTTTGAACAGATTCATCTTGTCTCCTCCTTGAACAATGTTGCACCTACGTTCGCTGTCGGGTTTGCGGCTTTCGTCATCTTGTCCGCCCCGACCATCTGCGAATCGCTTGTGCAATCGGGATGACTCCATTAAAATCCACAAAGCACTTTCACGGGTACGACAAACTGATACTCCATTGATACAGCGACTGGTACCATGCTGATACAGGAATAAACCTCACCATGCCCCCAACCGACACAACCGCTTCATTCGGCTATTGGATTCGACGCCAACGCCTGGCCCTCGATCTCACCCAGGCGGCTCTGGCGCGCCGGGTCGGCTGCGCCACCGTGACCATCTCCAAGCTTGAACAGGATCAGCGACGACCCTCTCGACAGATGGCCGAACTGCTGGCAGACAATCTGGCCATTACCGACGACGAGCGCGAGCGATTTCTGGCCACGGCCCTGGGTGACCAGTCGCCGGATCGAATGCCGTTGGCAGCGGAGCCGCTTGAGTCGTCGCCGGATGGGTCCGATTCCCGACCGTTCACCAATTTGCCCGTCCCGCCGACGCCGTTCGTGGGCCGTAGCCATGAACTGGCCCATCTCGCCCAGCGTCTGGCCGACCCCGCCTGCCGCCTGTTGACCCTGGTTGGTCTGGGCGGATTCGGCAAGACCCGGCTGGCTATGCGGCTCGGAGAGATCTCTCTGGAGATGGAAGATCTGTTTGGCGACGGCGTCTTCTTGGTGGCCATGGATGGGCTGGAAAGCGCGAATCTGGTCGTGCCGGCCATTGCCGCTGCACTGCAGTTCACCTTCTACGAACAGCAGGAACAGAGCAGCCAGTTGTTGAACCACCTGGCGAACAAGCGCTTGCTGTTGATTCTGGACAACGCCGACCAACTCCTAACCGGCGGGCTGGTGGAGGAGGTCCTGACGCGAGCGCCGCAGGTCAAGATCCTGGCCACATCGCGCGAGGCGCTGAATCTCCAGCAGGAATGGTTCTACCCCATCGATGGCTTGGCCGTGATGGACAAGGAAAGTGAGGCCGGCGATGAGGACAAAGCGGGCGTGGCCGATGCCGTCCGCCTGTTCCAACAGTCGGCACGCCGCGCCAATCCGGATTTTGACCTGGATCGCGAGCGGGTTCACGTTCAGCGGATCTGCCGGCTGGTCGACGGCGCGCCGCTGGGGATCGAGCTTGCCGCGGCCTGGTTGAAGGCGCTCTCCTGCGAGCAGATTGCGCGTGAGTTGGAACAGAGTCTGGACTTTCTTTCGACCTCATTGCGCAACATTCCGGACCGGCATCGCAGCATGCGCGTCGTGCTGGAACAGACCTGGCACTATCTGAGCGCCGAGGAACAGCGAGTTTTCCGCCGCCTCTCCATCTTCGCAGGCGGCTTCCGTGCCGATGCCGCACAAGCGGTCGCCGAGGCGTCGCTGCGCATGTTGGCTTCGCTGGTGGAGAAATCAGTGCTGCATCTGGCCCAGGATGGGCGCTACCGCATCCATTCACTGCTCAGACAATTGGCCGCAGAGAAACTGGCCGGCGATCCCAGCGAACTGGCGGCGGCCCAAGCCCGGCATAGTACTGTCTACATGGCATTTTTACGGGATCGCCAACTGTCCATCGCCGGGCCGGATCAAAAGCGTGTGTTGGTTGAGGTCGAAGAGGAGATGGACAATATCCGCGTGGCGTGGAGCCATGCGACGCGCCACCAGCGACTGGACGATCTGGTTACGGCGCTTGCCTGCGCTCTTCCGCTTTCTCTGGACACGTGGTCGCTACGAGGACGGCGAACGTCTGACTGCCCAGGTGCTTGGATCGATTGGACAGTTCTAGCGCTCACGGACGAACAATGGCCGGCGCAGATCGCACTGACGGCGCGGCGCGCCCAGTTTGCCGCGGCCCGCGGCGCGCATCAAGCAGGCGCTTGCCATGCTGGACCCGGCACTGGCCGAAGCTCGCCGTGTCGGCAGCCTGCCCGAACAAGCGCTCTGCCTCTACGTGATCGGCGTGATCGCCGACTATCTGGGCGAAACGGACGGTGCGCTGGACAACCTGAACGCCGCGCTCTCACTCTATCATCAATTGGAGCGATGCCGCGGGCACAGCCGAAACGTCGACTGTGTTGGGCTATTCGTATATCTATCTGGCGGGCGACTATGGGCGGGGCCAGCGACTGGTCGAGGAGAGTCTGAAACTTTTCCGCCAGATCGGCGATCTGTCCAATATTGCCGAGACCCTCGACAGAATCGCCTCCATCCATTGGAAGTTGGGACAGTTCGATGAATCAGAGACCTGCTACCAGGAGTGCCTGGCGATTGCGCGCGACATCGACCAGCAATTCGTGGTTGCCAAAGGGCATCGGAGGGCTTGGTCTGGTCGCCTGGTCCCGCGGACAATTGGATCTTGCCATTCAATTGATGTTTGAGCGACTGGAACGCATGCAAGAACTGGGCAACGAGACCGAGGTCTACACCAGCGTGAATCTGCTCTGCGGCATTCATGCCCACGCCGGCCGCTACGCCGAAGCCAAGCGTCTCCTGGATCAGTATCCGAGTATGCAAGGCACCTATTTCACGGCCCAGATTCACGTGGGCGCCGGGGCATATGCAGACGCAATGCACTATCTACCTCAGGCGACAGCGGCTGCGCTGGCGACCAATAATCGCTACGATCTGGCCTCCTATCTAAATGGCTGGGCCATGCTGCTGATGAGCGATTGTGCGCTGAAACGAGATGGGCCTTTGCCAGGCGAGGCGATCCCATTGCCGCGTGAGGAACGAATTCACGCAGCGCTGGAGATCGTCACGCTGCTCCACACCTACAACGACTGTCGGGCCGACACGCGCAAGCGAGCGGGGGATCTGCTGGGTCAATGGCAGGATGAGGTTCAATCGTCGCAGAGCAGAGCGGAAAACCGTAGGCATGAGGAGCGTTCTATCGAGGAACTGGCAGAGGAGATTTTGACGATCCACCTCGCGTAGATCGGCGGCATCCCATCGACAAGACCTGGGCGAAACAAATCCGGAATTGCTCCGCCATTATCGGCCCCATCCATTTGATTATGGTGTGTTTAAAATGAGGGATCTTCAGGATTTCAGGGGGTCTACGGCGAAACCATCCAGGAAGATTCGTGAAGACCAGGTCATTACGAGGCCGATCTTCCTGGAAGATGGTCAATGCCCCCCCTGAGATCCGAAAGAAGTACCTTCTCAATATTTCGGGGCCGTGTGCAACGCACTGACCAGAAACACCCTGGTTAGCCCAAATGCATGTGGTCAGTGCGTCGCACGCTCCACGCTCTATTGAAATGATACCGAAAGAATCAAAATGAATTGAGCACTCGCCTCACGCAGCACGCAGCAATCATCAGCTCACGCATCACGCAGCACCCTCCCCATACCACCCCCACCGCGCCTTCCAATCCTTCAAAAAATCCACCCGCCAGCGGCTGATCGTCGCCTGGCAGACCTCGGCCGGCGCGTCCAGATCGGTGTAGTAGTTGGGGAAGCGGTCGGGGAAGGGGCGCTGGAACTGACCGCCCCAGCTTGGCGTGGTCGGGTCGTCCACGTCGCCCACGCCGCCGACCACCGGCGAAAGCAGGTGTAGGAAGGTCGGCGTGTCGCCCTCCTTGAGCACGCCGTCCGGCCACTCGGCCACCGGAAAGGCGTCGCCCAGCACCTGGTCGAAGAGGCCGTCGTGGGTGGTCCCTTTGCCGCGGATGTTCTGCTCGATGAAGGCCACGTTGCCCCATTCGCCGGACTGATCGCCGCCGGTGTAGTAGCCGCGGAAGGTGTCGCGGCTGAAGCGGGGCAGCAGCCCGTCTTCGATCCACCAAAGCTCGGGCCAGCGCTCGGCCAGGCCGTCGAAGACGAAGTCACGCGAGGCGGGATCGTTGGTCGTGTTGGACGAACCGATGGCGTTGATGCGGATCTTAGGCGCAATCGATGGATCATCATGCAGCGCCTGGGCCACATCGGTCAGCGATCCCCAGGCCAACACCCAGAGCGGCCGGCCCAGCCCCAGCGGATCGGGCGCGTGGGCGCGCTCGATGAGCAGGCGGGAGGCCTCGGTGGCTCCGTCGGGGCCGGGCGCACGGGCAAGCAGCGCGCCCTGGCGGACGACATCGAGAACCGCTGCTTCAGCCATCAGCTTCGCATGGCCGTTGGCGCGCAGATGATCGAGATCGACGCGCTGGATCCACTGGCGGATGTTTTCGGCGCGTGGCGTGCTCCCCGGACCGGCGGTGGAGAGAATGCCTTCGAGTTTGAGGATGTCCGAATAGTGGAGCAGATGGATCAGCGACTGGACGTCGTCCGGGTCGCCGCCCAGGTCGGTGCTGACGAGGACACGATAGGTAGTATTGCCTTGCTCGGTCATGGTTGTCGATTGCCTTTCGTTTTGTGGACACTTTGTAGCCGTCAGGGTGATATTGAGATTATACGCGGCGCTCAGCCATCTACATGTCTGGAAAGCCGATGTTGCATGTCGATCGATCAAGATGACAAGGGGAAGAAGGTTGGGGCACGTTAACCGTTGGGCGCTACTGTCGTTGACCAATCGAATAACCTCAAAGGAGGCTAGAGCTATGATTCGCTTATCTCGTTTGCGTGGGTGGCTGTTTATCCTGGTATACGCTGGGTTACTCGGAATTGGGTGTCTCGCTACGACGTCGGCGCAGGATGATTCGATTGTCATCGACGATGCCGACTCCTGTCTCTATGCGGGAAGATTCGCAAGCTGGGATGCAACTTGGGACGAGATAGAAGACCTCTGCACCCTGGCCAAGTTCATATCCGAAGGCGAGGCTTTTCGTGTGCCGTTGACCGTGACGGTACACGTCAGTGAGACGCTCCAGACCGGCATTCATGATGATTTTTCTGCTCCCCAATATCTATTCGGATAGTCTCAGACCTGGGGCTTTGGAGATATCAGGAACCCTTGTCACAGAAGGAGTGGACATCAACCTGGGCGTATTGGATAACCGCGGATCGATGTACATCAACGGCACAATGACCAACGAATATGGCGTGGGAGTCTACTGCTCTCGGGTCCCTGGACTGCCGTCGTCGCCATGTTCGTATACTTTTTTCAAAAGCGAATTGTTCAACTACGGCAGCCTGACACTCAGTGGGCAGTTGTTCAATGAATCCCGGGTCCACAATTCGGGCGTCCTGTCGATCACCGCTCCATCGGGCGGCACGATTCCTCTATGGCAGGATTACATCGAGGAATCGTCACTGTCTACAGTGCGGGCAGAGAATGGAGCGGCTGAACTCGTCAGCGAAGGAGGAGATCATCAATGACGGATCCATCGTAAACGACGGGCTATGTCTGATCGATTCGGTTGAACGGATTCCTGATGGCAGTCGCTCGCGAGGTTTTCTGATGAATAGGGGCGGTTTTGTCAACAATAGCGTTCTTGGTTTGCGGGAGTGGACAAGCCTGGAAAACCGCGGAACGATCTCGAATGGTGGTCTCCTGATTTCGGATGGACATCTGGACAATTTTGGTGTCATCCAAGGTACTGGAACCATTGTCAACCGGGGAAGGCTGCGCAATATCGGTACGCTAGAGGGGCTCGTCTACAACGAAGGCTCGATTCTGAACCTGGGCACGATAGACGGTGACATCGTCGGGCCCGGCGATGTCGTTGAACTGGGCAGGCACATCTATCTTCCCGTCATCTTTCGCTACGACTACGGAGGCGCAAGCGAATAGCCATATCGTCAGCTCCTCGTTCCACCACGCCAACTCAATTCTACCCACATACGATTTCGAACCGATTTGACAATCGATCGAACTGCTGGTATCACTCTGGCACACTCGAAACATCCAAGCAAACCGAAATCGCCCACCCGGCGATCTTTTTGAGCCGCTTGGCTCATATCCGCCCAAGGAGACCAACAGATGGCGTTGCCGATTCCCAGCCTGCTGCTCAAACAACTCTACACCTTCGGAAGCCTGAAAAATGGCGAAAATGGTGTGCGTTTTTCGCTCAAGAACCGGCTGAGCGATGCCACCATCACCAAACTGAGCGGCGTTTCCTTCGACGGCAAGCGCGTGCCCATTGAGGCGATCACCGTCGATCTGGGCGATGGCAAAATCCTGCGACCGGAGGACATCCTTCAGAACGAGGTCGACTTCCCGTTGCGCAGCGTCGTCGATATTGTCTGCGCCATTGATCCGCTGCCGGACGGCAGACATGCCATCGAAGTGCATTTCACCACCAAGCCCTTCGGCAAGCTCAAACTCAAGGTCGACGGCGCCATCGCACATGAGACCGAAGAGTCCATCAAGATCCCGCGCAGCAATACGGACGACTACGCAGAAGAGATCATTCAGGAACGCCAGCGCTTCGTCGAGGAGATCAGCGGCCGCAAGCTGGAGCACATCAACCAATATTCCTTCGATCCGCACATCGCCGCCGGCAACATCGAGAACTTCACCGGTGTGGCCCAGGTGCCCATCGGCTTCGCCGGCCCGCTGACCATCCACGGCGAGCATGTGGACGGCGACGTGATCGTGCCCATGGCCACGGCCGAAGGCACGCTGGTCGCCTCCTACAACCGCGGCATGAAGATCATCAACCTCTCCGGCGGCGTGACGTGCAGCGTGGTCGGCGACAGCATGCAGCGTGCGCCCGTCTTCGTCTTCGACAATGCACGCCAGGCGCGTGATTTTGTCCAGTGGGTCGAAGAGCACATCGACGAGATCGCCGAGCAGGCCGAGGCCACGTCCAGCGTGGCCAAGCTCCAATACATCGATCCCTACCTGGCCTCGAAGTTCGCCTACCTGCGCTTCAACTTCAGCACCGGCGACGCCGCCGGCCAGAACATGGTCGGCCGCGCCACCTTTGCCGCATGCAGTTGGATCCTGGACCAGGTCGAGGGCGTGCGCAATTTCTATCTGGAATCCAACCTGGCCACCGACAAGAAGGCGTCGCAGGTCAATGTGATGAAGACGCGCGGCAAACGCGTCATCGCCGAGGCGACCATCAAGCGCGATGTGCTGCTGCAGCACATGCGTGTGGAGACCGAGGGCCTCTTCTACCATTCCATCGTGGCCAGCGTCGGCACGATTCTGTCCGGGGCCAACAACAACGGGCTGCATTCGGCCAACGGCATCACGGCCATGTTCATCGCCACCGGCCAGGACGTGGCCAATGTGGCCGAATCATCGGCCGGCATCATCTACACCGAGTTGACGCCGGAGAACGATCTCTATATTTCGATGACCATCCCTTCGCTGATCGTGGCAACCTACGGCGGCGGCACGGGTCTGGCCACCCAGCGCGAATGTTTGGAACTGATGGACTGCTACGGCAAGGGAAAAGTCAGAAAGTTCGCCGAGATCATCGCCGGCGTGGTGCTGGCAGGCGAGATCTCGCTGGCCGCGGCCATCTCGTCGTCGGACTGGGTGTCGAGCCATGAGAAGTATGGACGGAATCGGTAGGGCGAGGGGCGGGGGTGACAAGGTGAGGGGTGACAGGGTGATGGCCGCACCGGCGGACCGGCGAGAGGATCATAGGACTGCGCTCTGCGATCCCTTCATTGACAATTGAACGTCGACAATTGACAATTGACCATTGCCCTTCACGCCCCGCCCGACAATGCCGGAATCAAATTCACCTCATCGCCATCCGCCAGCAGGTACTCCTCGCGCTGCGGCCGGCCGTTGACCAGAAAGATCATGGCATCAGGCGCCAGCTTGATCTCCAGCATTGCAATCAGATCGCCAATGCGCCCGCCGGGCGGCAGGTCGGTTTCGAGCCGACGCTGCATCCCGGCGGGCGTTTCGATTTGGAGAATGGTGTGTAGATGGACGGTGATCAATGGTTAATGGTGAACGCTCAATTGTGAATTGTTAATGGTTGTATGCACGTTGACGATGGCTTTTGCCGCCCCTCGCCACCCGCTCTACCACTCGAAGACGGTGTCCATCTCTTCGTTTGGCACGTCGAAGACGACGTTGAGCGGCGGCAGCGCTTCGCGGGTCATCCATTCGGGCAGACGGTCGTCGGCCTTGGTGAAGCCGGCCTGGCGGTTGAATTCACGTTCCATGTCGATGGCGGCCATGCCCAGTTCAAGTTGGATGCTGTTGTCCACATTCCAGCCGTAGCGGGCGTTGAGCAGATCGCTCATGGCACTGCCGGAGGTGGCCCAGCCGCCGCCGGTGAAGATGCAGACGCCCAGCGAATCCAGTCCGGCCATGGCACGCTGGCCGTTGCGCGATGCCGCCACCTGGCCCTCGATGGCCGTGTGGTCCATCTGCAGGCGGATGGTCAGCCCGGCCGTGTGGTCCGCGCCCTGGGGCGAAGTGGCGTAGGTGACGCCCGTGCCCTTGATGGCTCGCGGGTCGTAGGCGCTGATGGCCTGGTTCTTGACCACCGGCACGCGCTCGACGCCGTAGACCTTGCCCACCATGCCCGCGCCGTTGCCGATGACACGGCCCAATGCCGTGCCCTGCCGAATCTCATCGATCAACTCCACCCCGCGTGCCGCATCGCCAAAGTCCATGAGGCCCGCCTCGCAGCAGACGCCCAGCGCCGCGCCGATCTCGATGGAGTCCAGCCCCAGATCGTTGACGTGATAGTTGAGCCGCGCGATGTCGTCCAGCGAGTCGATGTCCAGGTTGGACCCCATGAGGCCAATGGTCTCGTATTCGACCGGCGAGACGACCTCGTCGCCCACCTGGTCGGTGAAGACGTTGGAGCAGCGAATGATGCAGCCGGCCATGCAGGCATGGCTGGGATCGGCGTTGTCACGCGTGGTGAGGATGTCGCGTAGGTGCTCGCCGCTGATCTTCTCGGCTTCCTCAAACTTGCCTGCTGAGAAGTTGCGCGTGGGGATGGCCCCAAAGCCGTCGCACATACGCACCATGCCCGCGGTGCCATATTCCTCGAAGGATTTGACGACGGGATGGGCCCCCAACGCCTTGGTGAACTCACGCGTGGCCGCGCGGAAGGCGTCCGGATCGGCGATGGGCGGGCGCTCGCCGCCGGTCTCGTCGAAGACGATGGCCTTGATGCGCTTGGACCCCATCACCGCGCCCAGGCCGCCGCGGGCGGCGATGCGCGAGGGCACCTTGTCCTTGTCGATGTTCTGGATGCCGGCCGAGGCCATCAGCATCTCACCGCCGGGGCCGATGAGCGAGATGGCCACCTTGTCGCCGTAGCGGTCGACCAATATGGGGGCGGCCTCGTAGACGCCCATGCCGGCGATGTCGTCGGCAGACTCGAAGCGTGCGCCGTCCATGGTCAGGACCAGGGTCCACCAGTCGTCGCCCTCGGGCCGGTCCTCCAGGATCAGCGCCTTCATGCCCATGAAGGTCATGTGGTAGCCGGTGCGTCCTCCGGCGTTGGCCTCTTTGATGCCGCCGGTCAGCGGGCTCTTGCCGCCGACCGAGATGCGGTCGCAACTGGAGAGGCGATGGCCGACCAGCAGGCCGGGCGCAAAGACCAGCTTGTTGTTTTGGCCCAGGGGCTCGCAGGTCGCAATGCCTTCGTCGAGCAGGATGCGCGCCAGCAGGGCGCGTCCGCCATATTGTTCCCAGGATTCGGGCGTCGGTTCGATGGTCAGGGTTTGTGTACGAGTGTTCACTCGCCAGACATTCATGGCCAGTCCTTTTCTGTTGGTAGATTAGTTCAGTCGATTCTGTGTGAGGGCAGTCTACTTGCAGAGGCGATGCTTGTCAACGGTATGTTTCACCGAATGGGTGTGTCGGGGAAGTAGGTATTGAGTGCCAACACACTCAAATATGAATCTATTTGGTTTGTCGTTGCAAGGGCATAATTTCGACAATGTGATTCAGACCTATCAGTTCGGGATCACCGGTCACCAGTCGTGCACTGTGTCGGACGGCCGAAGTCACTGCGAATGCGTCAGCGTATGAGATTGGATGTTGCATCTTGTAACCCGCTGCTTGCAGTATGAAGTCTTCATCGACTGGATCGATATTTATCGGCATCGTTCGCAACTTCACGACTGTGTCATGTGCAACATGAGTACCTAGTCTGCGACCTACACTGTAGTAGATTTCTCCTAGGTTGATGCTGTTTAGCCAGAGCGAAACCTTGCCGACATTCGCATCGCGTAGCAACTGTTCGACGGCCTCGCAAGCCGGCTGTTCAAGATAAAGCGTCGAAAGTAGCGCCCAGCTATCAAGTACCAAGCGAGTTGATGCGTGCTTCATCACGATCTATTTCCCATCGGTGTTCTGCTTCGAGATCTGCGATAAGATCGGTGCCGGCGAGTAGCTTGCGAAGCTGATCAAGGGTAGCCAGCATCTTTTCTTCAGAATTGACTGGTGTAAGTAGAATCTGGCCCTGATCATTGGCTTGAACTTCGAACTCAGACCCCGGTTCCAACTGTAAGTTATCTCGAAGCAGTTTGGGAATGACTAGCTGACCTTTAGATGATAGTTTGATAACCATAGCTATTCCCTCCTTTTTTTGCCCCGCCATCTTACTTTTTTCACATCAGGTAAGGCCATTGTAGCTCTGACTTGGGCGCATGTCAACCTCATACATAGCCACAATATTCTCGACCGGCGTGTTGGCCTGGATGTTGTGACAGGGCGCCAGGATGTAGCCGGTGCCGCTGCCGCCCAGCGTGCTCAGGTTGTAGGCCACCTCGGCCCGCACATCCTCGACCGAGCCAAAGGGCAAGCGTATGCTGGTTGTCGACGCCGCCGTGAAAGCAGACCTGGCCGCCGAAGTCCTCGGCCAGCCCGGCCTGCTCCATGCCGGGGCAGCGCCACTGGATCGGGTTGAGCACATCGATGCCCAGGTCGATGAAGTCGGGGATCAGCTTGCGGATGGCGCCGTCGTCGTGGTGGAAGACCTTGATGCCGTGGGGTTTGATCAGGTCGATGGCCTGGGCGATCCAGGGGCGGTAGTAGGTCTCGAACATGCGCGGGCTGATCAGCAGACCGGTCTGGCTGCCGTAGTCGTCGGTCACCTGGCAGATGTCGACCACGTCGCCGGCGGCCTCGAAGCCGGCCTGGTGCAGATCGAAGAAGGTCTCTGCGATGCGGCGGATCAGGTGGGCGGAAAACTCGGGGCGCAGGGCCAGATCCATCAACGACAGTTCCAGACCGCGCAACAGATTGTGGAAGTAGAAGATGGCGATGTAGCCGTACATGATGGCCCGCTCGGGGTGGGCGGCGGCCTTGTCGCGCAGCACCGAGTAGTCGTACCAGGAGGGCTGGGGCCAGTCGAAGGCGTCGATGTCGGCGATGGTCTGGGCGTCGGCCAGCGGATAGACCTCCTGCTCCCAGTAGCCGCCGTGGGGTGGGCCTGCCAGCGCTTCACGAAGCCCCACTCGTCGATGGTGCGATCGTCGCCGACGTCGGGCAACGCCGGCCCCACATAGTCCGGCGCGATGCCCACAATGCCGTCGATGTGCAGATAGTCCCAGGTCTCCAGTAGGTGTCGCAGCCGAAGTGCTCTTGCAGTTTAAGTTCCACCTCGGGTGTCGCCCAGATGTCGGTCGGAATGCGGTCGACCGGTCGCTGTTCGATGGCGGCCAGGATACGGTCTCGGTGGTTCACGGGGTGGCTCGCTTTCTGTTGGTTTCCAGAGGCAAGTCAATACGAGCATGATAATGCAGTCGTGGTGATCGGGTCAATCGGCTCGGATCGCTCAGAGACCGATCTTGGTGCGTTTTCTCTCTCATTTTGACGGTCAACCCTCACTGAGATAATATATCTAATATATTACATATCACGAACTTGGGTGAGTAGTGGCGATTCATCGCTCTACACTCACACCAAGATGAGCGTCTGGTTGCCGGTCTTCTAATCATGATACAGACAGCATCACTGAGCGAACAGATTGAACAGGCACTCAAGTCC
Source organism: uncultured Chloroflexia bacterium (assembly GCA_963698255.1). GTDB lineage: Bacteria > Chloroflexota > Anaerolineae > Caldilineales > Caldilineaceae > JAWKOK01. The sequence goes on from CAVOQD010000037.1 coordinate 204,937, forward strand.
GAAATCCTGACCGGCAACTTTGAGCCGGGACAGCGCATCGCTGTTGAGGAGCTTGCGGAAAACTGGGGTGTCAGTATCACGCCGGTGCGCGACGCGGTCAAACAGCTTGAGAAGGTCGGGCTGGTCAAGGTCATGTCGCGACGGGGGGTCTATGTCGCAACCGTCGATTGGCGCACATTCGAGAACGTCTTCGAACTGCGCATCGCACTCGAATGCATGGCTATCCGCAAGGCCAGCCAACGGATCCCGGACGACGAGATCGCCGGCGCACTGGCCGATTACGAAGAAGCTGAGCGGCGGCTTGCAGAGACAGGCGATCACGAGTTTCTGGTCGAACACGACCATCGCCTACACGATCTTGTGGTTGACTACTGCGACAATGAGCGGCTGATCGAGATCATGCAGGACCTGTATGATCTCAGCGCCCTGGCGCGGGCCGCGCTGATTTTCAATCGCCCCGACTCGTACGTGCGTGCATTGCCTGAACATCTGGCCATCATGCACGCTTTGAGCCGGCGCGATGCCGATGCCGCCGAAGCGGCCATGCGTTCTCATCTGACCAACGTGCTCGAACGCGCACGAGTGACATGGGATCAGCAAGTTGTTGAAAACATCACCGAATAAGTATGGGACAATACTATGAAGATTACAAAGATCGAGACGTTTCAGTTGGAGAGCGAGCTGGATCGGCCCTTTGGCTGGTCCCAGGGCTGGATCGACCGGCGCCAGGTCGGCATTGCCAAGATCACGACGGACTCGGGCATCGTCGGCTGGGGCGAGGGCTGCGGCGCTCCCTCGGCCACGATCATCCATGAGATCTTTGCGCCCAAGCTGATCGGCGCGGATCCCATGAACCGCGTCGGCCACTGGCAGACGATGTTCAACGCGCTCTACAACGCCAACCAGGCCGTCGGCTTCGGCGGCAACGCCATCAGCGCTATCGACATCGCGCTCTGGGACATCGCCGGCAAGGTGCTGGACGCGCCCATCTGCGACCTGCTCGGCGGGCACGTGCGCGACAAGGTGGCGGCCTACGCCACCGGCCTCTACTACACCGAGGGCGAATTCCCCGATCGGCTGTTGGACGAGGCACGCGGCTACGTGGACGCCGGCTTCAAGGGCATGAAGACCAAGGTCGGCGGCCTGCCGCTGGACGAAGACGTCGCCCGCGTGACGGCCATTCGTGAGGCCATCGGCCCCGACATCCAGCTCATGGTCGACGCCAACCAGGGCTACAACGCGTCCACGGCCATCCGCATCGGGCGCAAACTGGCCGACCTGGATCTGCTCTGGTTCGAGGAGCCGGTCAACGCCCAGGATCTGGACGCCTATCTCCAGGTCAAGGCCGCCGTGCCCATGGCCATCGCCGGCGGCGAGACCTTGCGCACCCGATACGAGTTCGGCCAGGCCTTCAAGCGCGATGTGTTCGACATTGCCCAGCCCGACATCGGCAACGTGGGCGGCATCACCGAGATGGTCAAGGTGGCGGCGCTGGCCAACACCTTCGGCGTCCACCTCTATCCCCATGTCTGGGGATCGTCGATCATGATTGCAGCCACGCTGCACGTCGCGGCCACGCTGGCGCCCAATCCGCCGGCGCGCAATGCGCTGCCCTATCAACAGGCCCCGGTCATGGAGTTCGACCGCACGCCGAGTCTGGTGCGCGACAAACTGTGTCATCAGGTTATCGACCAGGTCGACGGCTTCATCGCCGTGCCGGCAGAGCCGGGCCTGGGCGTCGACGTGAACGAGGAGATGCTGCAACAGCTTTGCGTCTCCCATAAAATGTCCACATGATCGGCCAAGTTCGCTCGTTCACGACTTGTCATCTTGATTGGCCGCTGAACCGGGGCTGCGCAATATTGAAAGAAGCAAGGTGCATGCAAGAGTCGGTCTGTCATTCTGAGTACTTCTCGGCGGACCCGACGCTCCAACTGGAATGAACGTGCTACCGTCATTCCGAGCGTGCATGAGGGAGCACAAGGCACTTGGTAATACACCAGCGAGGAATCTCGGCTCACGATATCGAGACCTTTCGCTGGTGACTCAGGACAGCGCTATTTCTATGGAAGGCCCGCTCAGGCCTGTCCTGAGCGCAGCCGAAGGAGTGACAGAGCATTTCTCGCCGAGAAAACGAGCTTGTTCATTCGAAGCGAGTTTGCGTCGACAGATCAAACATGTTTACAGAATAGCGAAGTACCTGGACGATAACGTCGAGACCCTTCGTTGGCCATTCGAGTCCATGAATCTGCCAACGTAGACCCACTCAGGGTGACAGAGAAGCTTCTGTTTCAATTGGGAACGTGTTGTGGACGTGAGAATTGCCCAATGCTCTGCCTTGGCAATTGGCCAGCGAAGGCATGTCCTGAGTGCAATCGAAGGAATCTCTCTTTGCATCGTACCCTACTCGGCTGAATCTCTTCTCACTATCTGCTGCCTTTACCACAAAACGCGACCACAACATCGACGCCACGCCTCAAAAACGGGCGTGGCGTCATTTCGCCGTGCGATGCTATAATGTTCTTTGGTTGCACGCTTCGCAGCTTGTTGTTCGACAAAATCGGAGCCGAACCACTTACAATCTTCGCCCCCTTCGCATCGTAACGAGGAATCATAAGATGATCAAAATCGCTGAAATGTTGCCGCCCTTCCCATCGCCCCTCTGGTCCATGGTCAAACAGTGTGGCGTCGACTATGTCGTCGGCGGCATGGATCTGTCCAGTCTGCCGCCGGGCAACTATAGCAGCCTGGAGCCGATTGAGTATCCGGCCGATCCCGAAGACGCCCCCTGGAGCTACATGTCGTTGCTGCGCATCAAGACAATGTACGAAGATGCCGGCTTCAAGTTTGACGTCATCGAAAGCCGTCCGCCGCTCAATCTGGCCAAACTGGGCCTGCCGGGCCGAGACGAACAGATCGAGACCGCCTGCGAGCTGATCCGCAACATGGGCAAACTGGGCATCGGCGTCTGGTGCTACGAGTGGATGGCCATGTTCAACTGGATGCGCACCACCACCACGGCGCCCTCGCGCGGCGGCGCCCAGGTGACCGGCTACGACAACTCGCTGATGGTCAATGCGCCGTTGACCCGCGGCCGGCGAGGTGACTGAAGAGCAGCTCTGGGACAGCCTCGAATATTTCCTGAAGGCCGTCGTGCCGGTGGCCGAGGAAGCGGGCGTCAAGCTGGCCATGCATCCCGACGATCCGCCCCGCTCGCCCATCCGCGGCGTGGCGCGCATCATGCGCAGCATCGACAACTTCCAGCGTCTCGTCGACCTGGTCCCCAGCCCGGTCAACGGCATCTGTCTCTGCCAGGGCAATTTCACGCTCATGACCGACGATCTGCCCGCCGCCATCCGCCAGTTCGGCGAGCAGGACAAGATCTTCTTCGTCCACTTCCGCGATGTCCAGGGCGATGTGGACAAATTTGTCGAGGCCTTCCACGACGCCGGCAAGACCGACATGCTGGCCGCCATCCAGGCCTACAAGGATGTCGGCTTCGAGGGCGTGCTGCGCCCCGACCATGTGCCGACCATGACCGGCGACGACAACTCGCGGCCGGGCTACTCGTCCATCGGCCGGCTGTATGCCATCGGCTACATCAAGGGCCTGCGCGAGGCGGTCTACGCATCGTGAGCGAGGCCCAAGGTCTGCACCTCGACGCCATGAAACTGGGTGTCTTCACGGCCATTGTGCTGCGCCATCCAAGCGAGGACGCAGCACTGTTGCTGCGTCGCAGCGCGGGCAAGAAGCGCTTTCCGGGCCTCATCACCGGCATCGGCGGCCAGGTTGAGCTGACCCAGGGCGAGGGCGAGGATCTGGGCGCATCTTTGCTGCGCGAGTTCCAGGAGGAGACCAAGATCCCGCTGGAGATCGTAACGGACGTGCGTTGCCGCCTGTCGACCCTGATCACGCGCGGCGATCTTCAGGTGCTGCTGCTCTGGTTCACCGGCCGGTTGACGGCCATGCCCGACGATCTCTCCTGCACCGAAGGTCACCTCGAGTTCTTCGATGTCAACGCATCTGCCGTCCGAGCAGATGATCCCCACCGCGCGGCAGGCAGTCCCGTTCATCCTCGCGCTGCCGGGTGATGACCGAACGATCTACAACGGCGTCTTTGATGCCGAGGGATCACTGATCACGAACTGGTCCGGCTAGGTTAGGACATAATTTGCAGGCCACAGATGACTCCACTGCAAAAAGGAAAAACAACCACGGATTACACGAATTTCACGGATTTTTCACTGAGGGCAATCCGTGTAATCTGTGAAATCCGTGGCAAAGCTAGTTTTGCAGCAGAGTCATCTGTGGCTCATTAGAAAGGAATTCATCATGTCGAAAATTCCCGTAGGATGCGAACTCTACTCTGTCCGTTACGCCCTGGCCGAGGATATGCCGGGCACCGTCAAGGCCGTGGCCGACATGGGCTACGACGGCGTCGAGTTTTTCGGACAGCCCCAGCACAGCGCGGCGGCCTACAAGCAGGCCCTGGACGACGCCGGCACCATCTGCTGCGGCTGGCACACGGCCTTCGTCAACATGCAGGATGACAAGTTGGAAGAGACCATCGAGTTCAACCGCATTATCGGCAACACCCGGCTGATCGTGCCCGGCATCCCGCCTGAGCATCGGCAGACGCTGGATGATTGGCGCAAGCTGGCCGACTGGTTCAGCGAGGTTGCCGAGAAGCTGGAACCCCATGGCATGGTCACCGGCTACCACAACCACACCGTCGAGTTCGAGGTGTTGGACGGCGGCTATCCCTGGTTCACGCTCTTTGACAACGCCTCCAAAAAGGTGCTGGCCCAGCTCGACAACGGCCACGCCTTCCGGGCCGGCGCCGACGTGGTCGAGACGGTCAAGCGCTATCCGGGTCAGGGCAAGTCGATCCATCTCAAACCCTACTCGCGCACGTTGGGCCAGGGCGGCGAGAAAGGCTACGATCCGCTCATCGGCGACGACGAGATCCCCTGGGAACCCTTCTTCACCGCCTGCGAAACCATCGGCGGCGTCGAGTGGTACATCATCGAGTACGAGAGCAACGCCTATCCTGAGCTTGAGGCGGTGGACAAGTGTCTTCAGGCGTTGCGGGCGATGGGGAAGTAGGGGGTTGACTGCGTGATGCTTGCTGCGTGAGGAATACTGCGTAACACCGTACTGCGTAAGGGCAGTCGGTGACGCGGATTGTCTGTTCGCACGCCTTCGAGCGAACAGATCTGCGGAAATCCGTTCCAAGAATCCGCGAAATCCGCGTCAATCGGAGCATCCGCTTCTGTCGGAGACAACAATGACTTTGCCGCCCAACATTCTCTGGATCTGCACCGACCAGCAGCGCTTCGACACCATCGGCGCGCTGGGCAACGAATACTGTCTCGACGCCCAACATCGACCGCCTGGTGGCCCAGGGCGTGGCCTTCACGCGGGCCTATTGCCAAAGCCCCATCTGCACGCCCAGCCGGGCCAGCTTTCTCACCGGGCGCTATGCCAGCACGGTCCATGCGACGCGCAACGGCAACGACACCTTTCCCGACAGCCCGCCGCTGGTGACCCGTCTGCTGGCCGACGAGATCGACGGCGTCGGCTACGACTGCGGGCTGATCGGCAAGCTGCATCTGGCCGGGGCCTATCGACGCATCGAGCCGCGGGTGGACGACGGCTATCGCTACTGGCAGTACAGCCACGCCCCCCGCGATGACTGGCCCGTGGGACATGACTACGCCGACTGGGTCAAGGCCCAGGGCTGCGATCTGGGCGAACTCAACCTCGATCCCGAGGGCATCCCCGCCGAGCTGCACCAGACCACCTGGTGCGCCGAAAAGACCATCGAGTTTTTCAGCGAAGAACGGGATGGTCCCTGGCTGGCCAGCGTCAACATCTATGACCCGCATCCGCCCTTCAACCCGCCGGCCGAGTATCGAGCCATGTTCGATCCGGCCGACATGCCGGGACCGCTCTTCCGCGAGAGCGATCTGGCCCAGCAGGCAGCGCTGGCGCCGCTCGATTTCCAGTCGCGTGGGCAACATCCCGACGATCTGGACATCAAGAATCCGGTCATTCCCATGCCGCCCAGCGCCGGCCTGGTGGAGGGCGAGTCGATCGGCGGCAAGCGCGATGCCAAGACCTTGCAGGCCGCCTACTACGCCATGATCAAGCTCATCGACGATCAGGTGGGCCGCATCCTCGATGCGCTGGAAGAGAGCGGGCAGCGTGACAACACGGTCGTCATCTTCATGAGCGACCACGGCGAGACGCTGGGCGATCACGGGCTGATCCAGAAGGGCTGCCGCTTCTACGAAGGGCTGGTTCACGTGCCGCTGATTCTCTCGTGGCCGGGGCAATTCGCTGCCGGATTGGTCAGCGACGCGCTGGTCGAACTGACCGACATCGCGCCGACGCTGCTTGAACTGGCCGGGCGGCCGATCCCCGACGGCATGCAGGGCCGCTCGCTTGCTGCCGATTCTCAGCGGCGAGGCTTCGCCCGAGCACCACCGCGACTTCGTGCGCTGCGAGTACTACGACGCGCTGGATCAGCCGGACGGCACCTTCGGCACCATGTACTTCGACGGACGCTACAAACTGAGCGTCTACCACGGCCACAACCTGGGCGAACTGTACGACCTTGCCGAAGATCCCGACGAGTTCGACAATCTGTGGGACGAGCCGGATTTCCAGAAGCTCAAACTCGACCTCATTTTGCGCAGTTTTGACGCTTCGATGCTGGCGCTGGATGTCGGGTCAGAGCGGATCGGACCGATGTAGGGTTGCATCAGCAGTATTGCGCTTGACTTCCTTGCTGTCGCCCTCAACCTTCGCTACAATGGACGCAACGCTGTAGCCATTACGGGCAGCCTGGGACCACCACAACAACGCTCAATTTCCATAGTGCCCTCGCTCCCACCGGCTTAGTTCAACACGGATTATGCGGCGGCAACTGGGCTTGGTGACACTTGATTCTCTTCACGCCGCATAATCCTTATTCGTTGGCGGGCTACCGACGTCGATTAAGTGACTTGAAACAAGATCGGTCAAAAATTGAAGTCACAGAATCTAGCAAACCAACAGGCTGGCGTAGCTTGCATGCCAATAGCAGCAACACAACGAACCAACGTTTGCAGAAGCGATTAGTTTGACAATGATAGATAATTTTGAGCTATTACGTTACTACACAATGGCCATTGCCAAAAAGTGGGTCTTCTGGATATTTTTGGCCCTAGATGTGATTGCCATAGTTGTCATATATTTTTCCCCCACACTGAATATTCCGCAGATTTTCTATTGGGGTCTCGCAGCTTTCGGCGTCTTTTGGGCTGGATTCCAAGTATACCGTGACATGGCAGTAAAGATTCCAGATGATGACAAAGGACCCACAGGCCTCGCTATACCGCCCAATCGATTGGTTAGAACTGAATCGAAACCGAGCATTAAGATTTCTTTGCTTGATGGGCACCAATACGATTATGCGCTAGCTGGACATGATACTCGATCAAATCGAATTACAATGCCAAATGCGACACTTACAATTCACGTTCGGATCGAAAACGATGGGAATAGCCCGGCAGAAGTATTGTCGATAGCAGCAAAGACGAGTCTGCTGGGATATCCACTGTATAGCACACGTACGAATACTATGTCAGAGAATGACTCACCATATGAATACCCGATTCATATGGAATCAGGTGCAATATTGCCGTGTGATATCGCTGTCGTAATCAATTCTGGTCCAACTGACTCTGACGTTTCATTTGCGGCCGACATTAAAGAATTCAGTACACCACCCAACTCATCTCAATCTGCAACAATTGTTGTAAGAGTAGTAAACCCAAGAGGCAAACCGATATTCTTTGAAAAAGAATTCGATATGTCAGTGCTGCCGTTATATGAGCAATATATTGCCTGTCAATAACCGGGTCTAAATGCAGCGCGCGTTTTCGGCCAAAGTGCAACACCGGTAGTCGATTCTGCAAAGCGGTCGAGACAATCAGAACTCGGGCGGTCTGAATCGAGCGGTGGATAGATGAGCCCCTTGACAATCTATGCGATAATCACCTCCTTTTGAGCGGATGGCCCCTGTGGCAAGAGGCCGTGCAGATGTGCGATGTGGCAAGACCATCAAGGGAAAGAAGATCGAGTCAGGTTGATGCGCTAGGACCGAACTGTCTACGCCAGGCATCACGGCGTTGGCGATAGGCCTTCTGTTTGCAGGCAGCGCTGCAATAGAGGCCGGTTCTGCCCACGGCTTCTCGGGTGAATAGCTGCTGGCAAACTGGACAGCGATGCTGTCGAGTGGAGCGAGACTCTGCCTCAACCACTTTTTCCAGGAGCTTTTTCAAGAGTTGCTCATCGGCGTCACCTGCATGGGATGCGAGCGTTTCGGTCAGACAGTGTCGCAAGCGTTCTGTTTCCTGCAAGGTCAAATCCAGTTGCATCACCACCTCCATAAGCGTTACTGTCATTTCGTAACGGTCTGGGTCTATGCCTTATCAATCTAGGCGATAATCACCTCCTCTTCGAGTTTTTTGCGTCCCTGAGCGCGGAAGCTGGCGCCGGTGATGACGACAACGGTGGCGCGATGGGCCAGGCGGTCGAGACCGGCCGAGGCGAGCAAAGGATCGCCAAAGAGTGTGGGCCACTCGGAAGGCGCCCGGTTGCTGGTCAGCATGATGCTGCCCTTTTCATAGCGTTCGTTGATGACGTCATAGAGATCTTCAGGCCCGGGCGGGGCCAACGGTTTGAGTCCAAAGTCGTCCAGAATGAGCAGGTCTGGACGCAGAACGCTCTGGAAACGTCGTTCCAAGGTGTCATCGGCGCGACCGCCGTTGATTTGCTGCAACATCTTGTGGGTGTTGACGAAGAGCACATCAAAGCCTTGACGACAAGCTTCGTGGGCCAGGGCCTGGGCAAGATGAGACTTACCCACACCAGTCGGGCCGCAGATGAGAACGTTCTCCTTGCGGCGGATGTAGTCGCAACTGGCCACCTGCATGACCTGCTGGCGGTTGATGGTCGGGTTGAAGTCGAAATCGAAACTCTCCATGCTCTTGGTCGTGTTGACTGTGGCGCGTCGCAGGCGCAGCGCCAACTGTTTCTGGGCGCGGCGTTCAACCTCATCCTCGACCAGGCGGGTCAGGAACTCGACGTAGGTCCACTTGTTATCCACAGCCTGTTGGTTACGTGCTTCCAGCGTTTCCAGAATGCCGGAAAGTCGTAGCTGTTTGAGGTGTGGCGTCAACTGGTGCATCAGTTCCATGTGACACCGCCAAAGAGATGACCGACCAGTTCGCCGGCCGTGCGCACGAAGGTGTTCGCCGGTGCAGGTTTGGAAGGTGCTGGTGCGGGATCTTCATCGTGCCTCTTGGTGAGAATACGCTTGACCGTCATGTAGCTTGGGTCGTCAAACTGTAGGGCACGAGCGCAGGCGGCCTCCAACCGCCGGTCGCCGAAGCGGTCCCGCAGTTTGAGCAGACGCTGAACTGTGGGCAAACGCTCAACGACTTTGTCATCCAGCAATGTCTTGACAACCTCGGTTGTGGCAACGCCGATGTCTTCAGCGGCAGTCAGACACATGGTGCGGTTGAGAAAGAGTCCCGGCAGCTTCTCCGGCGGCAGATGGGCTGGATGGGTCTGACGTTCTCCAGGTCGTTGCGCCCGGTCATGGGTGGCAACCAACTGATGGTCTGCTGTGTAGATCTGCACATGCTGGCAGCCGCCTCGAATGTGCAGTTTCTGGTCGACCAAGCGAAAGGGCGCCGAGTAGAAGGCGTTCTCGAAAACCACATGGCAGTCTCGATGTAGCTTGGCCACCTTCCAGATGGCCAGGTCGTAGGGTGTTTGTGGCAGTGGTTGCAACCGCTCTTGTTCGACTTGTTGGAAACGCCCCAGTGGTTGCTCCTTGGTTGTTCCGTGAATCCGCCGTCCAGCAGTTGTTTCGCACCAGACCAGCACATCCTGGTTGGCTTGAAGGATGGATGTGGTTGTGCGGCCACCCAGGAAGTTGCGCTTCACGTAGTGGACGCCGCCCTGTTCAACCTTGCCTTTGTGCTCCGGGGTGTAGGGTCGACAGGGTGCGATGAGAAAGCCATAGTGTTCGGCGCATTCTCGATACGCCTGCTGGACCTGCGGGTCATCCCAGCAAGCTCGGATGATGGCCGCTTTCAGATTATCGATGACGACCCGCTCTGGAACGCCGTCAAAGTAGGCCAAGGCGTTGCGATGACAGCGTAGCCAGGTCGCCACTTTTTGGTCGAAGACAAACTCGACATACTGATGGCGGCTCCAAGAAAGGGTCATGACGAAGGCCCAGGCTCTGCGTTCTTGGCCTGTTTCCGGGTCAAGCATGCGGCCGGCATAGCCAAAATCGACCTGGGCTTCTTGGCCTGGTTTGCGCTCCACCCGCACGGTCACGTCCGGTGTGAGCGGTTCCAGCTTGCGCACGAACCGATGTAGGGATGAGTAGCTGCCTTGGTACCCTCGTTCTTGCAGCCGTTGCAAAATTGCCGCGATCTCAACGCCTTCTTTGCGCAGTTGGATAACGGACTCTCGGTAGGCGGCGACCGATGACTGGTTTTGGGGCGGCGGTGTCGGTGGAAAGACATCAACAAAGCGTTTCTGCAGTTCTTCCAGCGGCGGCAATTCGCCTGTCAGCAGATCCTCTGCTTCGGCCCATGACGCATACTTCTTGACCGTGCGCCAGTTCACTTGCAGATCACGCGCGATCTGCCGTTTGCTGCTCCCGGCTCGTAGCCGGTGGATGATCTCTCGTACATCCATGAGTTTGGTTCTCCTGTTGGCCATGGCTCCTCCCAGCTCTTTTCTCTGTTTGCTGGAAGGATACGACTTTTTCAGGAGTTCTGCCATCTCTACTGCTGCACTTTGGGTGAGAACCAGTGTTGCACTTTGGGTGAAACTTCATGCTGCATTTTCGCACGAAAAGTGACATTGCCCTCTGGGAGTCTATGAAGCGCACCGATTTGGTTCGACTCGCAGGCGCATCATAGCACTGCTCCGGTAAGCCAATGCCGCCGCCAACCTTGCTTGCACCGGACTGGGCCAAAGCAGGCCGCGAGCCAGTTGTCCGCCCGCTTCAACGAGTTTGATTGGCGACCGTCCGCCACGCTGTCCGGCCCGGCGGCTAACGCAGTCGTTGGCGGGCTGGCGGCGTGAATGCGACGACAAATAGAAGAATCCGTGATAAAGTGAGCCGAGATGATTCAGTGATGGATTTTGCTCACCACGTGAGCATGAAACGGTAAAAACCACATGGAAAAAGCACGAATTCAATCGGATCCAAAGGTCATGATGGGCAAGCCTGTCATTGCAGGAACCCGAATCACCGTAGAGTTGCTTCTGGAAAAGCTTGCAGCCGGAGAGACAGCTGAACAGATCAAAGAGGCCTATCCGCATCTGCCGGAAGGCGCCATCCCGGCAGCACTTGCCTTCGCGGCAGATGCGCTCAAAGCAGATGTTGTTTATCCACTTCCGCTGGAAATGGCATGAATCTCTTGGCCGACGAGGGCGTTGACAGGCCGATTGTTGACAGATTGAGACAAGATGGCCATGAAGTGGCCTACATCGCAGAAATGTCACCAGGCATTGACGATGACACGATCTTGCGGCAGGCCAATGACAACGGCGCCCTGCTTCTAACACTGGACAAGGATTTCGGTGAATTGGTCTTTCGTCAGGGACTGGTCCATGCAGGTGTCATCTTGATCCGTCTTGCAGGTCTGCAGCCGTCAACAAAGGCAGATGTTGTTGCCACAGCAATCAGCCGAACACGATACCGAATTGCTCAACACCTTCAGCGTCATTTCTCCTGGCTCAATTCGAATTCGCAAGCAACGATAGGCTCGTCAACGTTCATACCAAACAACGGTCATGGCAAACGCCGCCACGCCAACCAAACATGCACCGGAGCCGGCTAGATCTCGGGCAAATCAAGTTGTCCACACGCTGTAACGAATCTGGTTTGCGACTGATCGCCACGCTATCCGCCGTCCCGGTGATGTAGTCGTTGGCGGGCTATCGGCGCAAATGCGATGGTTTTGGTCAAACAACGACTTGTTCAAGACGAATTTGTCGGAAGCAAGAGCCAAATCAGCGAAGCGAGATGAAAGAGACTTTCGCCGTTTCGCGAGTTGATCGGAAGCACGAAGCTGTTTGAACTGCTCAGTAGACGCGTTCGCCTTCAGCTGAAATGTTCGGGCTCAAGAAGCAGACGGCGACCACTGAAATAGAAACGCACGCAGGTCCATGAATCGCTCAGAATACAGAAGCGGGCCAAGTCCAAAATCGAGGCCACGAAGCTGTTTTTGATTCATGCAACAGTTTCGCCCAAGAAACGTGTCGTCGTTGCCAATATGGAGACGATTGTGAAAGCAGTTGTATGCACAAGATACGGCCCTCCAGAGGTTCTTCAACTGGGCGAGGTAAAGAAACCCGCCCCCGGAAAGCACGAAGTTCTTGTAAAGATATTCGCTACAGCTGTGACGCCAAGTGATTGTGTATACAGGGGTGCGAAGATCTCGCGTTGGCACCCTGTAGGCTTCATGATGGGATTGCTTTTCGGCTTCACAAGACCGCGAAATCCGCTGATTGGGATGGTACTGGCAGGGGAAGTTGAATCAGTGGGACAAAATGTCGAGCGGTTCACGACGGGAGACCAAGTCTATGGAATGATGAGTCTCAAGTTTGGAACTAATGCTCAATACATATGCGTGCCGGAAAACAAGTGTTTGATTAAGAAGCCCACCACCATTAGTTACGAAGAAGCAGCCACAGTTCCATGGAGTGGTCTCATCGCTCAAGACTTTCTCAAGAAAGGAGGTATCAGAAGTAAGCAAAAAGTGCTTGTCTACGGTGCTTCTGGAACAATAGGAATTGCTGCTGTACAACTTGCCAAATCCTACGGAGCCGCAGTAACTGGCGTATGCGAAACTGCCGACCTGGAATTCGTTCGGGCTTTAGGAGTTGATGTCGTCATTGACTACACGAGCAAGGATTTGTCACATAGTAACGAGTGCTTCGATCTCATTATTGATGCCGTTGGCAAGAACCATCGCCCAGAACTAGAATCGCAGTACAGAAGAATGTTGACGAAACAGGGCAGGTTTCTGTCAGTTGATAGTGGAATGCCGAACTCCAAGGTGGAATACCTCGAACTGCTCAATGAACAGATTGAAGCAGGACGATTCATGCCCGTCATCGATAGAATCTATCCGCTTGAGAAGATTGTTGACGCTCATCGGTATGCTGACGATTGGTTCAGAAGAGGAAATATCGTCGTAACTGTGGCGCATGAATGAGGGCACTGTAACGCTTCCGTTCGTGGAGCCAGTTGCCGGCATTGATGAAGCGCCACAAGTTTGGTATTGTCTGCTGTATTCGGCCAGTCAGGTCAACCACCAGCGCCGCGCCAACCACCAGTCCAGGCGACCGGACCTGATCTCGGCGTTTTCAACCTTGGCGGCACGCTTTACCGAGTCTGGTCAGCGACCTTGCCCGCCCGCTTCCGGTCCGGCGCCTGACTGAGCCGTTGGCGGGCTACCTAGGTCAATGCGATGTAGATGTTCAAATTTCACAAGCCATGAGTGCAACGAATCTTCAACTACCCCCAGATCATCAGCGTGTCGTCGATATATTTGTGAAAGCTTGTCTGGAAGATGAGCGAATTGTCGCCGCATTCCTGGGTGGTTCATATACAAGCGGCCGACTCGACAGATACTCAGACCTGGATCTGTTCTTCATTACAACCGACGATGCATATGAGCAGTTTCTCGATGAGCGCAGAGATTTCGTATTTCGGTTGGGCGAGCCCCTTTTCCTCGAGGATTTCGGCGCTGAGCATGGTTTTTGTTTCATCCTAGCAAATGGCGTTGAAGGCGATATTTGGTTTGGTTGTGAGAGTCGATTCCAGCAGATCTACGGCGGTCCATACACGGTCTTGGTCGACAAGAATGAGTGTCTGACCAATATCAATTTTCCTCGCCGACAGGCAGACAAATCTGTACAAATTGATGCACTGCAGAATCAACTCGATTGGTTTTGGCATGAACTGTCTCACTTCGTCAAGGCTATGGGCCGAGGACAACTCTGGTTTGGCTATGGTCAACTGGAGATGATGCGCCAGATTTGCGTAAGTCTGGCGCGCTTGAAATACGATTTCACCGATGTCTATGCAACAAAAGAACCGTATTTCAAAGTCGAACAAACTTTGGCAATGGAGATGCTACTGCCGCTAGAAGAAACGTTTTGCCCGATGGAACGCAAGTCAATGTTACAAGCCGCTCTGACTATCTGCCAATACTATCAGGCCGTAGCACCTGCTTTGGCCAAGGAACACGAACTAACGTACCAAGTTAGGCTGCATAAGCATATGATCGGCCAACTGAACGAATTATTTGATGCGCAGTAGTCAGCGCTGGTGCGCCAACTCCACGCTGTCGGTTCACATATGGTCTAGAGGCATGAATGAATCGTGAATCCCATTGGATACGACGAGATCGCTGCAATCTATGACTACTACGTAACAGCAAGGTATGACTTCCGGTTCTTCTTGTCACGCATTGAGCCTGGAACTCATGTCCTTGAGCTCACTTCTGGTACGGGTCGCCTGTCGATACCACTAATTGAGGCCGGGGCGGTGCTTACCGGCGTTGATTTGTCCCAGGAGATGCTAAACATATTTGAGCAGAAGTTGGCTCGTCATGGCCTTGAAGCAAGAACCATATGTACAGATGTTGAGGATCTAGCATTTGATGATGCTTTTGAACTGGCGATATTCCCCTTCCAGTCGTTTATGGAACTGGTCGGCAAGGAGAAGCAGTTGAGTACTCTACGGTCAGTTCAGGGTGCATTAGTCCCCGGCGGTCGATTTTTCTGCACCATGCATAATCCGATCCTCAGAAGCAAATCGGTAGACGGGATCTTGCGTGGAGTAGGCCCCTTTCCGTGTCCGCAAGGCACAATAGTAGTGAGCGGCTTTGAGGCCGGCGGGCGGCCAGTCGTATGTCGCACTCAATTCATCGAGATCTACAACGAGGCAGACATATTGATTCAGAAACAACTCCAACGGATAGAGTTTGAGCTTATCGAGGAAGACCAGTTCCGAATGATGGCAGAAGAGACTGGATTTTCAGTAAAGGCGGTCTACGGAGATTATGATGCAAACTATTTCGACCGCAATGAGAGTCCTTTCATGATCTGGGAACTAGAGAAAGCTGGTAACTGAGCGGAACAACACCATTTGCCGGATCATGAATTTCTCGGGGACAAGAGTTGGGCCAGGTCCGAAATCGAGGTCACGGAGCAGTCGCCGTTTCATGCAGCATTTTGGGTCGAGAACAGGACCATTGAGTGCTAACGCAGGACTGTGTTGAGGTCATTATCGGCAGACATGAAGTTGAGCGAGAACGAGATTTCGCCGAAGTGCGAAACAGGAACTGCGGTCGACATTTTTGTCGGCGCTGATGAAAGACAGCGTATTTGGTATCGTCTGTTTCATAGCACTGTTATTCGTCAAGTTCCGGGCCCGCCAACCCCACGTCCACTGGACCGGGCTAAGGCTCGGGCAAACCAATTTGTTCGCCCGCTTCAACGAGTCTGGTCAGCAACCGATCGCCACGCTGACCGCTCGTCCGGTGATGTAGTAGTTGGCAGGCCATCAATTTAGATACGGTAGAGTTTATCGGGTGCTCATCCGCTAATACTTTGATATTGAATCGGCTCGAATTTGACCGTAAGCAGTTCTCTGAAGGACCAAACATGGTCGGTCAAGCCAGCGGCCATGGCGGGAGTGACGGGCTGCCACTTGGCTTGAAACAAAGGGACGAGTTCCGGCTGAATAGCGGCCAGTGGCTGACGCAGACTCTGGTGTGGTCGGGCAAAGTTGTAGAAGGCTTGATAGAAGGTAACCCGGCGACGCAACTGAGTACGGTCTTTGCAGAAGCCGAGACACTTGCGGGTGAGCGGGGCCAGTGCATGACGCAAAGTCAGATTGAAGCGTTCGACCAAGCTGGTGCTGATGGTCAAGCCCAAGGAGGCCAGACGTTCAGCGCCCAAACGGACTCGTCGGGTCAAGCTCTGAGGCGGCCGTGTTGCTTATGCTTGACCAATTGGGCATAGACCAAGTCGGGATGAGGTTCTTTGACTGGCTTCTTGGGACGGCCCGGTCGCCCTGTGCGAGGAAAGGTTTTCAATTGATGGTAGACTTCCACCAAGGCCGACAGATAGCAACTGAAGCCGTCGCTGAAGAAGACCGGCACCCCCAGCACCACGGCGGCGGTCAACTGGATCAGCTTCAGGGCACTCTGGAAGGTGCGGGGTCCCACATAGGTGGCCAACAGCAGACGATATTCGGGGGCGAAACTCACCCACACCCACTGGCGACCATCGCTGCTCTCTTCCGGACTTTCTCCATTCGCTTCTGCGCTCTTCGAGCGTTTGCGCAAGACGAAGCTCCACAACTCGTCCAGTTCCACCTGGGTCACCTCCACATCCCGCATCAAGTGCTGGTTGATCTCTTCCGCTTTCTGGGCGGCCCGCTGCAGCCACATCAGAATCGTTTCTTCTGTCACGCCCATGGCAAAGCTGATGGCGGTCAACTCCACTTTGCACAGCAACAACTTGAGCACGATCATGACCTTCTCTTCCGGCGTGCGCAGATCAAAGAAGACCGTCTCCCGCGTCTCCGAAAATTGTTCGCCGCATTCACGACACTGGAAGATGCGCCGTTTCCCGCTTTGGGTCTCGTACGTCGCTATCGACTTGACGTTGCCTCGGTTCATCAGTCTATAATGGCTGCAGGCCGGGTTGGGGCACGGTTGTCCCCAGTCTTTCGGCTTTCTCATGGGTCTGTTCTCCGCTATGTTTGGTTTTGACACCCAAAACTTAGCAAATGAGCAGACCCATGTCTATTTCAAAGTATTAGCGGATGAGCACCGTTTAACGAAAGATGGCGAAAATCATTGAACTAAAGTGATGCCGCTTTGAAACCGGGGGTTCTTGCGTGTCCCCAAAGTGAAGCCGTAGTTGCAATCGAGTTATCACAATGCCACTAACAGGAAATCAATCAAGAGAACTCCAAGAAGCCTTACTAGATGCCTTCAATCGGGCTCAACTCACTCGCATGGTGCGTTTTGAGCTTCAAGAATCCCTATCCCAAATCGCAGATGGCGAGAATGATACCGAGCTAGTATTCAACCTCGTCACGTGGGCTGACAGGCACGATAGAGTCGCAGAGTTAATTGCGGGCGCATATGCAATCAATCCTAGCAATAATCGACTTCAGAATATCCATGATGAACATCTTTCTTGGTACTTGGAGCCGCCGGAGGAAGGGCTTCAACCCTACAAGGGCCTCCAATATTTTGATGTGTCAGACGCTGACCGCTTCTTTGGGCGAGAATATCTCACTAGCAAGCTGGTGAAATATTTGCAGGCCAATCGGTTTCTAGCTGTTATTGGAGCCTCGGGCAGTGGCAAGTCGTCAGTAGCTCGTGCTGGCATTGTTTCTGCACTACAGGCAGGCGAACGATTCGCCGACGGCACAACGCCCCCTGTTGGCTCTTCTCACTGGGATATACATATAGTTACGCCAACGGCACATCCGCTAAAGGCGTTATCCGCAAGCTTGACTAGAGGTTTTGAATCTGTAACGGCACAGGCAACGCTAATTGACGACATGCTGGCGCATACGAGCAGTCTTGACTTGTTCATTTCTCGCCACCTGGCAGCATCATCCAGTGAGCACGTGTTGCTACTAGTAGATCAGTTTGAAGAATTATTCACACTCTGCAAGGAACCCTTTGAAATCAGGCAGTTCATCGACAACTTACTGAACGCTGTGCAGCCAGTAGATGACCACCGTCATCATCACCTTGAGAGCGGATTTCTATCACCGATGCTCCGACTTTCCGGATCTGCGGGTTGCGTTGGCAAATCATCAAGAGTATATCGGTTCGATGTCTGACCACGTCTACGCTTAGCGATTATTGTTCCTGCAGAAATAGGGAATTGGTCGATCGAGCCAGGTCTAGTTGACGTGATGCTCAAAGATGTCGTAATGAATCCGGCGCGCTGCCGCTACTCTCACATGCCTTACTAGAAACATGGAGTAACCGAAGCGGCAGGACAATGACATTTGCGGGCTACTATGCGGCAGGCGGCGTATCAACTGCGATAGCTACACGTGCGGATGCTGAATATGAGGCATTATCTCAAGATGAGAAAGCATTCGCAAAGATGGTGTTTCTTAATCTTACCGAACTCGGAGAAAGTAGCGAATTCACTCGTTGACAAGTACCGCTGGCTGACTTAACAAACTCAAATTCGGCTAACGTCAGCGCATCTTCTGTTTTAGCCACACTGAGTGCTGCACGACTTATCACTATAGGAGAAGAGAATGTTGAAGTTGCACATGAGGCATTGATCCGAGAATGGCCAAGGCTCCGAGTGTGGCTTGATGACAACAGAGAGAGTATCCTAGTTCATAGAAGGCTTACCTATGCGAGTAACGAATGGGAGTCTTCGGGGCGCAAATCAGATGATCTTCTAGCAGGTACAAGGTTACGACAAACAAGAGAGTGGGCCCACAATAATCCGATAGCTTTGAGCCGTTTGGAACTAGAATATCTAGATGCAAGCATCAAAGCCACCCGACGCCGCGCCAACTTTATTGTCGCTGCGACATTATTGGCAGTACTTGCAGTCATTGTTGCCGCTGTCCATGACTTATCAAACGCGAGGCCAGCGTTCACTAAATAGAGCCTTCAATTTACAGAACGAAATTGAGACGTCAACAGATTTGGAAGCAATTCTCAAAAAGACTATTGCGGCTGTTGACGACCTTGACAGGGCATTGGGGGCAAACCGAGAGTTAGAAAACACCCTTGGTGTCAAAACTTTTGTTACCGATACTTTGGCGATTGCGGCGTCTCAACTTGTTCGAGAAGGAGAACGTTATGCAGTTGAAGAAAAGTGGGAAAGCGCACACGCCTACTTAGGTACAGCTTATGATCTCAATGACCTTTTCGATGGATATTCTGTCCCCGTAGAGATTCGGCTGTATGTCTGGATTGAAGGCGGAGATTTTATAATGGGATCTGAAGAGCGCTCCGAATATGAGAGGCCTGTAAGGTCATTGTATGTCCCTGGTTTTTGGATTATGCGCACCGAAGTCACAACCACTCACTATCGTGAGTGTATAGAGGCAGACGTATGCTCAGACGATTTAGATTACTTTAACTATCAGATCGGGCAAGCAAATTGGCCGGTATCTGGAATTAACTGGAATCAAGCTCAAACGTTCGCCGTGTGGCTGGGTGGCCGTCTTCCGACGGAGGCAGAATGGGAGAAGGCGTGCCGCGGTGCAAATGGCGATAGGTACCCATGGGGCAACTCCGAACCTTCGACAAGCAAACTGAATTATTACGATAGCGAAGTCGGATCTCCCCATGACGTCGGGCGATATCCTCCTGGCAAGTATGGCCTTTATGATATGGCAGGCAACGTTGCTGAATGGACTATTTCGAAGTACAGGTGGTACCCATATTTCGGCGATGATGGACGCGAGTCATTAGATAACGAACCTGAAGACCGCAGAGTTGCTCGCGGATCAGCGTGGAGTATCGAGGAGTCTAAAACGTACTGTGCTTTTCGCAACAGTGAGCAATTTGATGCTCAACCCAGTGATTTTGGATTTCGCGTTGTTATTCCTATGCCATAGGCAAATAGCGGTCGTTACCAAATATCGATGCAAAGTGTTGGCGCTTTAGTTTTCCATCGACAACTCTTATGTACGTTCAGGGAGGCAAACAATGCAGGACGACACTAAGCTAGACTTTGACCAAGTAAACTGGGATGATTTGTGGGAATCGCTCGATGCTGAATATGTTCGCATTTTGAAACGGTTCACCAATATGGAAGCAACAGAGGATATCGATTCTAATGCTGGTGCCGAAGTTGCCGAACCCAATGAAGATATGTTCAAGCTGCTACAAAACATGGATGTTACTGCGATTCAATATATTCCCGAGCATATAGACTTCGACAATGAACTGCGATATGGCGACGAAGGACCATTTTGGAAACATGCTTTCAACAACCTAACAGAATACTTGGTAGATAACTTTCATAGGTTTACCGACGATGATTCTGTACTTTCGATCTCGAATAGACTGTTTGTGGTGGAAATCGGCGTTAAAGCGAAGGAATCTGTTGGGGACGGCCCGTCAAATTGTGGTAGTCCTTCTGGTGGATCAGGCGGCGGTGTACGACCAGGCGGTAGCCCACCACTGAGCCGTAATGACTCCTTTAAGCAGAAGAGAACAGGCAAAGGTAGAGGACGATAGCATATGAGACGTTTCTCCATGATCTAAATGTAGCTAGTCGCGGAGCTGCGTGTATTGCTCCCCAGTCGTGGAGCCTGTAAGAAGCTGTTTGAAACGTGGCGGCTGTCGGCCAAATCATGGTAAGCGTTATGTTTGTGAAGAGTCAATGCTATCCAACCGATTTGACCGACAGCAAGTGGAACATTGTCCAGGATTTGATTCCACCTGTACTGCTCCCTGTCTGTAATGTCAAGAACGGGTTTAGATGTCCATTTGCCAGCGTTGATGAAACACAGTGCGTTTGGTATTGTCTGTTTCATAGCGCCAGTCTGGTCACCAACCAAGCCGCGCCAACATCGCATACAGCGGACGGCGGCATTCGCCGCCGCCCCTTATGCCCCTGTTGGCGGGCTTTCGACGTGAATGCGACGACAAATAGAAGAATCCGTGATAAAGTGAGCCGAGATGATTCAGTGATGGATTTTGCTCACCACGTGAGCATGAAACGGTAAAAACCACATGGAAAAAGCACGAATTCAATCGGATCCGAAGATCATGATGGGCAAGCCTGTCATTGCAGGAACCCGAATCACCGTAGAGCTGCTTCTGGAAAAGCTTGCAGCGGGAGAGACAGCTGAACAGATCAAAGAGGCCTATCCGCATCTGCCGGCAGGCGCCATCCCGGCAGCACTTGCCTTCGCCGCAGAAGCGCTCAAAGCAGATGTTGTTTATCCACTTCCGCTGGAAATCGCATGAACCTCTTGGCCGACGAGGGCGTTGACAAGCCGATTGTTGACAAACTGAGACAAGATGGCCATGAAGTGGCCTACATCGCAGAAATGTCACCAGGCATCGACGATGACACGATCTTGCGGCAGGCGAATGACAGCGGCGCCCTGCTCCTAACACTTGACAAAGATTTTGGCGAATTGGTCTTTCGTCAGGGATTGGTCCATGCAGGTGTCATCTTGATCCGGCTTGCAGGTCTGCACCCGTCAACAAAGGCAGATGTTGTTGCCACAGCAATAGCCGAACACGACACTGAATTACTCAACACCTTCAGTGTCATTTCTCCTGGCTCAATTCGAATTCGCAAGCAATAACGAGCTTGTCAACACTCACACCCAAAAACGGTCATGGCAAACGCCGCCACGCCAACTAAACATGCACCGGAGCCGGCTAAATCTCGGGCAAATCAAGTTGCCTATACACTACCGCCGGCCCGGTGATGTAGTTGTTGGCAAGATCAAGAATACAGTGCGTCAATAGACAAAGATCGCAACTAATTCAACTCTTACTGAGGATCGCTCATGAACAACCTGAAAATCACGAAGATCGAAGTCCATCAATTCCAATGGGAATCCGAAAATCTAGGCTACGACTACAACCAGTTCAACCTGGTCTACGAGAAAGGCTCGAAGATCACGCGGACGGGCTATGTCTTGCAGATCCACACGGACCAGGGCATCACCGGCGAATACATGTCCGGCGGCGCTGGCGAGTTTGCACAGATGGAGATGTACACCCACTATCTGCTGGGACGCAATCCGCTCAAGCGCGAGCAGTTCTACAACGACGTCAAGCGCGCGCTGCGCAAGTATGATCGCATGAGCATGGGCCTGGTCGACATCGCGCTGTGGGACATCGCCGGCAAGCTCTACGATGCGCCGGTCTGGGAACTGCTGGGCGGCTATCGACAGTACGCTGCCGGCCTATGCCTCCACCTACCACGGCGATGAGAACGGCGGTCTCGATTCGCCCGAGGCCTTCGCCGACTTCGCGGTCCAGTGCCAGGAGATGGGCTACACGGCCTTCAAGATCCACGGCTGGGGCAACGCGCCCATCGCACGCGAGGTGGCCAATGTGCTTGCCGTGCGCAAAGCGTGTGGGTCGACGGACATGGCGCTCATGCTCGATCCGGCCTGCGAGTACGAGACCTTCGGCGACGCCCTGACGGTCGGCCGTGCCTGCGACGAAGCCAACTTCTTCTGGTACGAGGATCCCTACCACGACGGCGGCCTCTCGGTCTTCGCCCAGCGTCGCCTGCGCGAGATGATCAAGTACGCCGATCCTCATGGGCGAGCATGTGCGCACGCTGGAGCCCAAGGTCGACATGGTGGTGGGCGGGGCCACCGACTACATGCGCGTCAACCCCACCTACGACATGGGCATCACCGGGGCCATGAAGGTCGCCCACGCGGCCGAGGGCTTCGGGCTGGACGTGGAACTGCACGGCGGCGGCCCGGCCCAGCGCCACTGCATGGCCTCGATCCGCAACACCAACTACTATGAGCTGGGCCTGGTCCATCCCAACGCGCCGGCTTCGGGAGCGCCATGCAGCGACTATCCCGACACGCTGGACGCCATCGACGCCAACGGCCACGTGCCGGTGCCCGACGGGCCGGGCTTGGGGATCACGCTGGACTGGGATTTCATCGAGGCGCATCGGACGGGGTTGAAGAGTTACGAATAGATGACAACATATCGACCGCGGATTTCGGCTGATTAGGCGGATCTTCGCGGATTATTCTCAAAAAAATCCGTGGCCATCCGCCTAATCAGCCGAATCCGCGGTCGAATCAAGATTGAACGAATTCATTTGAGAGTACCAATGAGAGTACAACAAACTCGGACGAACCGACATCGACATTTCCGCCATCTGCCTGGGCTGTTGGGGATTCTCCAATGACTTCATGTGGCATGACCAGGCCGAGCAGGATTCGATCAACACCATTCACGCCGCGCTGGACCTGGGCGTGAATTTTCTCGATACGGCCGAGGCGTACGGCGCCGGCGCCTCAGAGGAAGTCGTGGGCAGGGCGCTCAAGGGCCGCCGCGGCGATGCCGTCATCGCCTCCAAGGTCAGCGACGCCAATCTGGCGCCCGACGATCTGGTTGCCGCCTGTGAACGCAGCCTGACACGGTTGGGCACCGACTACATCGATCTCTACCAGATCCACTGGCCCAGCCGGGTCGTGCCCATGGGCGACACGCTGGAGGCGCTGCAAGGCCTGAAAGAGCAGGGCAAGATCCGGGCCATCGGCGTCTCCAACTTCGGCCCGCTGGACATGGCCGAACTCTTTTCGCTGGGCCGTGCCGAGAGCAACCAACTGGCCTACAGTCTGCTGGCGCGGGCCATCGAGTACGAGATCCAGCCCATCTGCGTCGAGCAGGAGATGAGCATCCTCTGCTACAGCCCGCTGCTGCACGGCATCCTCACCGGCAAGTTCGCCACGCCGGACGAGGTGCCGGACGAACGAGCGCGCACGCGCCACTTCTCCAGCGAACGGGCCATGACCGTCCACGATTCGCCCGGCTGCGAGGCCGAGACCTTCGCCGCCGTCGACGCCATCCGCCAGATCTCGGCCGATCTGGGCCAACCCATGATCGAAGTGGCGCTGGCCTGGCTGATCGCCCGGCCCGGCGTCGGCTCGGTCGTCACCGGCGCGCGCAACGTGGCCCAGATCGAGCAGATCGTCCACGCCGCCGGCATCGACCTGAGCGCGGACGCCGTCGCCCGCCTGGACGCGGCTACCGATGAGGTCAAGGAGGCGTTGGGGACCAACCCCGATATGTGGCGCACGGAGTCACGGCTTCGGTAGGCTTTGCACATATGCTGCCGAGCGATGGGACGCAAATGACACGGATTGAGCGGATCAATACGGATCCTGCAAAACTATGACGGTCCGGCGTAAATAGATATACGGTTCGTAGTGTGCGCTTTAGCGCAGATTCTAGAGACGAGTGCGCTAAAGCGCACACTACGAACCATCGGCTACCTTAAGCCGACATGTACTTATCAGTCTGAATGACAACCCGTACGAGCTGCCGCAAAGATTGTGTATAATTGAGCCTCGTTTCGCATCCGCACGCATGCCCATCATCGGAACCCAATGGAGAATCGTATGACTCAAACAGCCCCACTGAAAGTACACATCACCGGCGTCTATGGACTGATCGGCAACCTGGTCTACCGCCGCCTCAGCGAGCAGCCAGACCGCTACGACGTCTACGGCAGCGGACGACGCAGCATGAGTTCGACGCGCGCCGACGCTGAATCCATCGCCCGCCTGCCCGACGACCACTTCGTGATCGCCGATCTGAGCGACGCCGACGCCGTGGCCGCGGCCATCGACGGCATGGACGCCGTCATTCATATCGCCGCGGTGCCCGATCCCAGCGCGTCCTTCGAGGATGTGTTGTCGAGCAATATCGTGGGCACGCGCAATGTGCTGGAGGGCTGCCGGCAAGCCGGCGTGACACGGCTGGTCTACGCCAGTTCGATCATGGTCAACTGGGGATACTTCCAGTTCCAGGAACCCTATCGGGCCATTCGGGAGGAGCGCTTCGACGACATACCGGCCGAGATTCCCAAGGTGACCCATCTGGATCCGCCCCGCCCCACCGAACCCTACTCGGCCAGCAAGGTCTGGGCCGAGTCCTTCTGTCGTGTCTACTTCGATGCCCATGACATTTCGACCATCTGCCTGCGCATCGGCTATGTGAACAGCCACAACTACTGCGAGCAATCCAGCTACAATTCGGTCTGGTGCAGCCACCGCGACATCGTCACCATGACCGAACTGGCGCTCACAGCGACCGAGCAGCCGATCTACGACATCTTCTACGTCACGTCGGACAACCGACACCGCTGGGTGGACCTGGAGCATGCGCGGCAGATTGTCGGCTTTGTGCCACAGGACAGTGCGGAAGGGATGATGGGACGCTGATAGACCGCGGATTAGGCAGATCTGGCGGATTCCCGCGGATAAAATCCGAATAAATCCGGTTTTGTCCGCTGAATCCGCCGAATCCGCGGTCTATCCAATCAACACAAAAGGAGACGGCGATGATCACCGCAGCGACGCGGCAGAAGCGAGACGAGCTACAACAGTTCATCGATGTGGTGCTGGCGCATGAGCCGGCTGTGCAGGGCGTCGTCGGCATCGGCAGCATCGCCAACGGCCTGGCCCGACCCGATTCCGACATCGACGCCATCGTCTTCTTGGATCCACTGGATCTCTACATCGCGCCAGCCGAGACGATCTGGCGACCGTCGGACGATTCCTTTCACAGCATCTTTTGCGACATCGAGGGCATCCAGCTTGACCTGGCCCGGCTCGATCTGGCCCACTGGTCCGATCCGACCTTCGAGTGGCCGGAGGGGCGGCGGGCCGAGCTGGCCGACGGCTGGCTGGCCTACGATCGGGACGGTCGGGTGGCGGCCTTGATCGCGGAACGCACGGCGTACACTGAATCGATACGGTTGGCCAGGCTGGATGAAGCCATCGTCTGGCTGGACGAACATCTGGGCGGGGATGGCCCGCAACGGCGCTGGGACAGCCTGGATCCGCTCATCGCCCATGATCGTTTGCAGGCGGCCTATGGCTACCTGGTTCAGGCGCTCTTCGCCGCCAACCGCCGCTGGCGACCCTGGCGCAACCGCGAGATGCCTGCTCTGCTGGCGTTGCCGTGGCTGCCTGAAAATTTCGCCCAACGGCTTGTGGATGCGGCCAATGCGCCCTCCTTCGATCACGCTGGTTACATGCAACGGACGGAAGCGCTACGCGGTCTCTTCGATGATCTTTGCCGACACCTGATCGCCGAAGGCGTCTATGGCCATGGTGACAATGGCGACGGTGACGATGGCGACGGTGAGCACGGCGATGATATCGTGGGCGAGGCCTTCATTCGCAGCCATGAGGAGCCAGGGCGTGCCTGGAATATGGATGCGTGGATAGAATCCCGCCACGGTTCAGCTTAGCGCCATTGCTCTGATCTTTGCTATACTGTCTCACTCTGAATGAACGCGATTTGCGCTATCCGCGATCCATTTTGGCCGCGGCCCGTATAGTCACACCGGAAGCTCGTATGTCGATTCTAACAATTCAGGGCCTGAGCCAGGCCTACGGCGATTTTGACGTCTTTGTCGGCGTCTCCTGCTACCATTCCCAACGACGGCAAGGTCGGTCTGGTCGGGGCCAATGGCGTGGGCAAGACGACCTTGCTGCGCATTCTGGCCGGCATGGATGTGCCGTCGGCCGGCGATATTCACATTGCCAAGGACGTGCGAGTCGGCTATCTGCGCCAGGAGGCCATGGACGCATTTGTCGGGCGTGACAACACGATCATCGACGAGATGCTCACGGTCTTTGCCAAGCTGAAAGAGCAGGAAGCGACGATGCGCGACCTGGAGCATCGCATGGCCGCCACTGACGCGAACCTTGCCGACAGCGACGCTGCCCACGATGCGCTGATGGCGGAGTACAGCGCGGCGCTGGAGTCCTTTGAACGTGCCGGCGGCTATGACTACGAGGTGCGCATCAGCCAGGTGCTGCAAGGGCTGGGCTTCGGCCGCGAGGAGTGGGAGACGCCGCTCAGCCACCTGAGCGGCGGCCAGAAGACACGCGCGCTGCTGGCCCGGCTGCTGCTGGAGCGGCCCGATCTGCTCATCCTCGATGAGCCGACCAACCACCTGGACGTGCAGGCCATCGAATGGCTGGAGAGCACGCTCAAGACCTGGGACGGCGCGCTGCTCATCGTCAGCCATGACCGCTATTTCCTGGACCGGGTCGTCAACCGCATCTGGGAGATGAGCCGCGGCGGCATCGAGGAATATCGGGGCAACTACACGGCCTATCTCAATCAGCGTCAGGAACGTTGGGCGCTGCGCGAGGGTGAATTCGACACCATCAAGGAGAAATTCCTGCGCGAGCTGGACTATGTGAAGCGCAACATCGCCCGCGACAGCACGACCAACATGGCCAAAGGGCGACTCAAGCGGCTGATCCGCGAGGTCAAGGTGGTGGAGGCCGGCGGCCTGCAGGCGCTCAACAGCAAGACCTGGTCGCGCGTCATGGCCGAGGTGGATATCTCATCGACCAAGTGGAACGTGGCCGATGTTGAAGCCCACATCAAAGGGCTGCACAGTCCAGTCCAGCGACCGCCGCAGTTGGGTCTGCGCCTGGAGACCGACACGCGCAGCGGCAACATCGTGCTGCGCTCCAGCGAACTGAGCATCGGCTATCCCGGCGCACCGCTCTTCTCCACCGATCCCCTGATGTTGCACCGCCGCGAATGCGCGGCCATGATCGGTCCCAACGGCACGGGAAAGACGACCTTTCTGCGCACGCTCATGGGGCAGCTCGAGCCGCTGGAGGGCGAGATCCACTTTGGGGCCAGCCTGCAGATCGGCTACTTTGCCCAGGCCCACGACAAGCTCAATCCGGAGAACACGGTTCTGGACGAGCTGATCAACCACAAGCACATGCTCATCGGCGAGGCGCGCAGCTTTCTGGCCCAATATCTCTTCCGGGGCGACGATGTCTTCAACCCCATCAGCACGCTGAGCGGCGGCGAGCGCGCGCGGCTGGCTCTGGCCATCCTCAGTCTGGACGGGGCCAACTTCCTGCTGCTGGATGAGCCGACCAACCACCTCGACATTCCTGCCCAGGAAGTGTTGCAGGAGGTGCTGGAGCGCTTCGCCGGCACCATTCTGCTGGTCTCCCACGATCGCTATCTGGTCGACCGGCTGGCGTCGCAGATCTGGGAGTTGCGCGATGGAGAGATGGGCGTCTTCGAGGGCACCTATGCCGAGTTCCTTGCCGAGCGCGGTCTGGCCGTCGAGGAGAAGAAGGCTGCCGACGCTGAAGAACGTACGGCTAACGGAACCGATCAGCGAACCGAGCGAACTCGCCAGAACCAGGAACGTAAGCAGGCCCAGGCGCTGGCCAAAGCGGAAGACCAGGTCCATGCGCTGGAGGAACTGCTAGTCAAGCTGGAACATGCCATGGCCGAGGCCAGCCAGGCCCAGGATCTGCGCCGGCTGCAGCGTCTCAACGACCGCTACACCGAGACCCATGCGTCGCTTGAGAAGGCCATGGACGAGTGGGCGCTGATGGCCGAGGGGTAGTGCGCTATTGGATAGGCGCCGAATAGAACGCGGATGACGCGGATCGGGCTGATTTTCGCGGACAAATGCCTGATCAATCCGTTTTTTTCAACCGCGTCCGCTCGATCCGCGTTCTATTCGGCGGCACTTCGACAGACGCGTAACAGGGGAGTGGGAATCGATGGACGGCAAATACGGCGTTGGTCTGATCGGAGCGGGTTGGGTGGCCGGCGAATATGTCAAGGCGTTTCGCGATCATCCGTCGACCGAGATCGTGGGCATCTACAATCGCACGCCGGGCAAAGCGACGCGGCTGATGCAAGAGCCACGGCGTGGCGGGTGTCGAGTATGCGACTCTCGACCAACTTTTGGCCGACGACCGCATCCAGATCGTCGCCTCCTGTACGCATCCGGACGTACGCGCTGACCACTGCGTTCGCGCGGCAGAGGCCGGTCGCCATATCGTCATCGAGAAGCCGGTTGGTCTTTCACAGCAGGATACGCTGCGCATCCGCGAGGCCGTGGCCAAGGCCGGCGTCAAGACGGTGACCAGCTTTGTGTTGCGCTGGAATCCCCAGTTCGAGACGTTGCGCCAACTGATCGATGACGGCCTGCTCGGCGATCTGATCTACGGCGAGGCCGACTATTGGAATCCGGCCAAGCGATCGGACCCAAACTCTCCATACGCGCAGAAGGCGGTGGTCGGCAGCGCCTTTGTTTCCGGCGGCTGTCATGCTGTGGACATGCTGCGCTATCTGGGCGGCGAGATCATCGAAGTGTCGGCCTTTGCCGGCGATCCAAAGCTCAACCTGGCCTATGACTACCCGCCGGTGGCCGTGGCCATCGTGAAGTTTGCCAATGGCGCCGTCGGCAAGCTCTCTGCCGTCACCGAGGGCGACAGCCCCTACGGCTTCCACAGCCGCCTCTTCGGGACCAACGGCACGATCCAGGACAATCGCATCTACTCCTCGCGCAACTACCCCGGCGCCACCGACTACATCACGATTCCCACCATCACGCCCAACAGCGGCGACGTCTCCCACCATCCCTTCAAGGCCGAGATCGCTCACTTCATCCAATGCCTGGACGATGATGTGGAGTCCCACGCCTCGATCTACGACAGTTGTCGCTCGATGGCCGTCTGCTTCGCCATCGATGAATCGGCGGCTTGGGCGGGCAGCCGGTGATCGTCGCCTACGACTGAATCGCAGGCAATCCTGTCTACGTCGCCATATCGCCAGACGATTGAACCGCAAAAACAGATGTGCTATACTCGAACTTGTCGGATAATCCCTCGATCTACAAGGAGAGAACAATGAGTGAACAGACCACGCAGGAAGCAATCGACGAAGTCTGGAAGTTGTTTAAGGCGACTGACGCCCGGCTGGACCAACGCTTCCAGGAGACGGACCAAAAACTGCGCCGTCTGGAAGGTTTGTTTGGTATGCAGTGGGGTCGCTTGCTGGAGGCATTGGTCGCGCCGGCGGCGTTGCAGCTTTTCCGCGACCGCGGCATCGATATCCACAGCTCGTACCAGCGACAGAAGAGCCGCGTCAATGGCCGGACCATGGAACTGGACATCGTGCTTGAGAACGAAATCGACTCGGTGGTGATCGAGGTCAAGAGCCTGGTCAATGTCGAGGACGTCAATGACTTTCTGCAGGATCTGTCTGAAATTCCCGCCTACTTCACACGCTTCGCCGGGCGGCGCATCTACGGGGCCATTGCCGGTCTGGAGTTCGCCGCGGACGCCGATCGCTATGCGTATCGACAGGGCCTCTTTGTGCTCGGGCTGACCGGCGACGGTCTGGTGCAGATTCAAAACAGCGACCAGTTTCAGCCGACGAATTTCGGCAACGTAGGCACTGATCTGTAGATGATATGAGTATGCTATACTCGACTTGTCGGACTATCCCTCGATTCGCAAGGAGAGAAAAATGAGTGAACAGACCACGCAGGAAGCAATCGACGAAGTCTGGAAGCTGTTCAAGGAGACCGATGCTCGCTTCCAGGAGACGGATCAAAAACTGCGCCGACTGGAAGGTTTGTTTGGCATGCAGTGGGGTCGCCTGCTGGAGGCATTGGTCGCTCCGGCGGCGTTGCAGCTTTTCCGCGACCGCGGCATCGACATCCACAGTTCATACCAGCGACAGAAGAGCCGCGTCAACGGCCGGACCATGGAACTGGATATCGTGCTGGAGAACGAAATCGACTCGGTGGTGATCGAGGTCAAGAGCCTGGTCAATGTCGAGGACGTCAACGACTTCCTGCACGACCTCGCTGAGATCCCCGCCTACTTCACACGCTTCGCGGGCCGGCGCATCTATGGGGCCATTGCCGGTCTGGAGTTCGCCGCGGATGCCGATCGGTATGCGTATCGACAGGGTCTCTTTGTGCTTGGGCTGACCGGCGACGGTCTGGTACAGATTCAAAACAGTGACCAGTTCCAGCCGACAGATTTCGGCAGTGTAGACGCTGGTTCGTAAATGAAATGAGGGTGTTGGCGCTCGAGCGCCAACACCCTCATTTCGATCCCCGACAGCGCTCTTCCCATCTTCTTTGCGCAGTCAGATGCCATGCTCCAGCAGACGCCAAACACGTCTGCGTGTTGTCGCGTGCGGCGGTCCACTCGGAAGGGGAGCCAGGGTGGACCGCGACGTCGCATTACATGCGACAGTGACGAAACTGATACCTCTCGTGTTGAACCCATCCACGACTCAGGGCTGATAGACCGCGGCCTGAACCAGCGCACAGCATTGGGACCCGGCTCGCCGTCGGCCTTGGCCGTGTCCGGGAAGGGCGGCGGCAGGCTGTCGTCGGTGCAGCCGGCGCGGTAGCTGTTGAGCATCTCGCCGGCCATCTCCGGGATCAGCGGCCCGTGGCTGTTGATGACCAGGTGGATCTCAGCGCCGGTCGGGTTGGCGAAGGCAGTGCCTGGGAACCACGGGTCGTCCAGTCACGTCACCCGCGGGCAGGAACGAGGCGAAGTGGGCCTCGCCGCTTTCGTCGACGATGACACCGTCGGCATAGGTGACCACGGTCTCGGCCTCGACCGCCTTGCCGATGAAGTCGCCACCGGAGCAAGGATCAGCCTCACAGACCTCGGGGTTGTTGGCCAGCACCCACCAGGCCGTGTAGACATTGCCCGGCTCCAGGCCGATGGCGTGCATCTCGGCCAGGACGCCATCATCCGAGCGGACGATGTGGGCTGTGGCCCCGTCGATGGGTTCCATGGCGCCGGTGGCCGGATGGGTGACCACCATGCCCTTCGGCGTGGATGCTGTCGGCTTCATCAGTTGCATCAGCCGGGCTGGAAGACGGCTGCCTGTACCAGCGCACAGGCGTTGGGACCGGCTTCGCCGTCGGCTTTGGCGGTGTCCGGGAACGGAGGCGGCAGGCTGTCATCGGTGCAGCCGGCGCGGTAGCTGTTGACCATCTCGCTGGCCATCTCCGGGATCAGCGGCCCGTGGCTGTTGATGACCAGGTGGATCTCGGCGCCGTTCGGGTTGGCGAACGCAGTTCCTGGGAACCACGGATCGTCCGTCACCTCGCCTGCGGGCAGGAACGAGGCGAAGTGGGCCTCGCCGCTCTCGTCGACGATGACGCCGTCGGCATAGGTGACCACGGTCTCGGCCTCGACCGCCTTGCCGATGAAGTCGCCACCGGAGCAAGGATCAGCTTCGCAGAACTCGGGATTGTTGGCCAATACCCACCAGGCGGTGTAGACGTTGCCCGGCTCCAGACCGACGGTAAACATCTCGGCCAGGACGCCGTCGTCCGAGCGGACGATGTGGGCTGTGGCGCCCTCGATCGGTTCCATGGCGCCGGTGGACGGATGGCTGACCACCAAGCCTTCGCGCGCTGCTGTGGTCGGCCATGGCTTCGTCGGTGGAATCCGGGGTCGGCGCCTCCATCGGTACCGGCTGCAGGCCTGTGCAGCCGGCCAGCATCATCACAAAAATCGTTAGCACGACGAACAGAAGCAACACTTCGAGCATTCATCTCATTCTCCCTCTCTGATCATAGAAACTGGTTTCATGGAGCATCTTTCGGCACCAATGCGGCCATCTCCTCCCACGTGCGAAAATAGCGGACCTCGCCAGTGGAGAGGTTTTTGACTTCACCGCGCCACTCGCTGCGTCTATCGTCCAACGCTTCCTGCCAGAGGCGCAACGTGAAGAGAACAGTCGGCGGCGAGCGTGAGATCTCCTGCATGGGTGGCTCCTTGTTGCTCCACACTCGTGGATCATCACCAACGATGGCGACATGCGGAGCATAGCGGAGGCGGCGTCCCACAGGCGTCTCGCGGGCGCGCAGAAAGCGTTTCACGGGCGGTAAGAATGTGATATTTGCGTTTCGTGGAGGGGAAAAGGGGGAGGGAGTGACAAGGTGACAGGGTGAATGCTCACCTTGTCACGAAGATGACGCCTGCAACGCTAATCGCCCCTTGCGGCCACGTCCAGAAAGAAGCAATGATCCTCAATCTGCCAGAACTGCTCAACGTGTTGCGGATCATCGATGGTCGAGACACGGCGCTGTAGTTGCTCCAGCGCCATGGCCAGGACCGCGTCGGCGCGGGAATCGCCGAGGGCCTCAAAGATGGCGTAGCAGGTGCGCAACGTACGCGCCGTCTCGATGGTGGCGTCCATCTCCTTGCCGCCGATGGTTTCCCAGATGGCAGCAACGTGTTCGAGGGCCGCGCGTTTTTCGTTCTGCAAGATAGAAATGCGCGCCAGCCCGGCCCGCGCGTTCATGGCGTAGTAGATCTGTTCCATTCTGTGGTGGAGATCGAAGCCGCATGCGTACAGTTTGGCTGCATCCTCCAATTGACCTGTTTCCTCGAGCACATAGCCCAAGCGCGTGCTGGCCAATGCCGTGAGGCGGAGGTCGCCGTTCTCCTCTGCAAAGCGTAGAACACCCCTCAATTCTGACTCGGCCTGCGGGCAATCGCCGCTCAGCAGATGGAGCATGCCGAGGTCACAGCGTACCTGTGCATCAAAATGACGAACGCCATGATGGCGAAGCATTTCGCTGGCCTCGCGGTACGAGTCACCGGCGGCTTCCAGCCGCCCCATTTCCGTCCAAGCGTTGCCGAGATAACCGACATTCACCCAGTAGGCCCAGAATGTCGAACTCTCCTCAGCAACATGCCGGCTCTTGGCAAAGGCGGTCAATGCTTTGCGATAGTCGCCCTTGTTGGTGTAGAGCCAAACGAGATTGCCATACCTAAGGACGAGGTTCCCGGCCTTACCGATCTTCTGAGCCAGGTCGATAACACGCTCCAGATCTCGTTGCGCGAGGTCAAAATCACCCATGCCCACCGTGAGTCGCAAATAGCCAAGTTTGCCTAGACTATCGAGCATCAGTTCGTCGCTATCGGTGGCAACAGCGAGTTCACGTATGCGAACAAGCAGCTCGTGGATCTCTGTTGACGGCATATCGGTGAAAACACCATTGCGTGCACGCGCGGAAAGCGTGCGCGCCTCGAGTACTCGATCCCCGATGGCGCGCGCATGGTGTGCGGCCCGTTCGAATGCAGGGCTCGCCTCTGCCATCATTCCTGCCTGCCAGTAGCTGGCGGCCAGGAAATCGTAGGCCTGTGCCATGGCTTGCTCGTCGCCGAGTTCCTCGGCCACGTCGAGTGCACTCTTCGAGCTTTCGACGCCCTGCTGTCCATAGCCCAGAGTTTCGTAGTAGCGACTGCGGTCCAGCAGATAGACGAGTTGCATTTCGGGGGAAGCTGGGTCAATCTCCGTCAGCAACGCTTGCATGGCGTCCAGATTCTCCCACCATCGGCCGGACTGCAACGATTGGCGCAAGACGACGTTCTGTTGATAGAGCAGATCGAAGCGCTCGCGGGGATCATCCGGCACATGCCGGAGCGCAGCATCCAGCATCGCTTCGGCATACGCCAGGGCACGTTGGGTCACGGCAACGCCGGCTGCCTGACGATAGAAATGATAGGCCGATGGTGAATCGCCGGCCTGAGCATAGTGTGCCGCCAACTCGCCGGCGACATCATCCAGGTGGTCATTGTGGACCACTGCAATTGCCGCGGCAACCTGGCGATGAAAGAGCCGGCGTCGCGCCCGGCTGATCTCCTGATAGGCCACCTCGCGGATGCGGTCGTGGCTGAAGTCGTAGGCGTCGCCGGTCTGTTCGCGTATGATCCGCCGGCTCCACAGCTCGTCCAGCGCGTCGATGAGCGCCATCTCGTCCAATGAAACGGCCGCCTGCAGAACATCATAGTCAAAAGCCCGGCCGATGACCGCAGCCACGCTCACCACCTGCTGGGCCGTGGCCGAAAGCTGACCCAGACGTGTCGAGAGCAGATTGTAGATCCTGGCCGGCATGCGCGGAGGCGGCGATGGCTCATCCGACGGTCTGGCGTCGTGGCCGCATCTGCCTTCGCCAGTGAGGCGATCAAGCCGCTGCGAACTGCTTCGATCAGGATAGAGCGGATGGCCTTCGCTGGCTGCGAAGAGCGCCTCGGCCATGTCCGAATCGATGGCCTTCGCCGGCTGTCTGTGCCGCCAGGTCGCGCGGCTCTCGTCTGCAGAGAGTGGACCGAGGTGCAGTTCGATCAAGCTGACCCGCGTGGCGCATCGCCTCGACGAAAGACGCCAGCGCCTGGTTGCCGCCCGCATCCTCGGTGCGGATGCCGCCGACTAAGCAACAGCGGATGGCTGCGTGCGCCGTGCAACAGGAATTGGAGCAGGGTGAGGGTTTCGGCGTCGCTCCACTGCAAGTCGTCCAGATGCAGCAGAAGCGGCGTCGGAGCCGCTTGCAAGGCGTGGACAATGCTCTGGAAAAACCGTTGTTGCTGCCAGGTCTCTGTCATCGGTCCTGGCTGGGGCAAGTCGGGGCGGTCGGCCAGCAGTTCAGGCAGCAGCCGGGCCAACTCGACACGCCACAGATCGTCGACGTGCTCAAGCGCCGGCCGAATGGCCGGTGCGCGCAGCCATTCGGCGATGGGCGCATAGGTCAGCGCCCCTTCGACCGCGTACGAGCGGCTGGAGGCCGTGGTCTGCGACTGATGCTGCGCCCGGTCGAGCAATTCCTCGGCCAGCCGTGTCTTGCCGATGCCGGCCTCGCCCCAGATCAGAATGCACTTTGCCTGCCCCTTGTTGTACGTGACGCCATGCGTTTTGAAGCTGTCGCCACTCGTCGTGACGCCCAACCAGGCGTTGACGTTGCACAGCCTGCGGTGCGTCCGGTGCATCGGTACGCTCTGATCTTCAAGGTGCAGCAGTTGCGTTCGCAATGCTTCTGTCGCGGGCGAGGGTTCGACGCCCAACTCCTGTTGCAGGGTCGAGGCGCAGGCGTGATAGACGCGCAGCGCCGCTCCACGATCGCCCAGCGCTGCATAGGTCTGCATGAGATGGCGATAGGCCGACTCGTGCAGGGGATCGAGGCGTTGTAGGGCTTTGGCATGTTGCAACGCCTCTTCGTAGCGCCGCTGATCCAGGAGCGCATCGACCAATCGCTCCAGCACGGTCGCGTACTCGCCACGTAGCCGTTCCCGCTCGGCGAGCGCCCAGTCGGCGTAGCAGTTCGGCAAGAAATCGCCCTGATAGCAGTCCGCTGCTTCCGTCAATAGCCGAATGCGCTCGTCTGCATTTTGGCTCCGGTCCGCAAGCGCGTTTAGTTCTTCGAATCGTTGTACATCGACCTGGAAGGTCGTGTCGCCCCGCCAGGTGACATGTTTGCCGTCGATGGCAATTGCGTCTATCCAGATCGGGCCAGGCGCGTTTGAGCCTGTAGAGGATATTTCGCACATTGGCGCGAGACTGCTTCTCGCCGGAGTCAGGCCAGAGCTGGTAGGCGATTTGACCGCGCTGGATGGGCTCGCCGGGCTGAGTGGTTAGCAGCGCGATCAATTCTTCCAGGCGCGGCTGCCCCAGCGTGATCGGTCTTCCTTGATAGAATAACTGGAACGAGCCCAGGAGGCGGAGCGAATCGTGCGGCATAAAGGCGGTTCACCGTGCAGCGGGTAATGACCAAGGTAGCGCTTGTTCAGGATAGCCCATCGACGAAGTGGATAGGCCCTGTTGATAATACCGTTGCGTGCCGCTACGGTCAATCGCTCACAAAACAACCGGATGCAATTCACGCTGGGGTCCGGTTCATGGCATTCCGGGATTGAGCCAGAGGACGGCCTGTTATGCGGCGACATCACCTGGCTCAATCCCGGAATGCTAGCGTCGATCCCGACAGCCTAGCCGCCGATGGTCTCCCAGACGGCGCCGGCCTGGCCGAATGACTCAGACCGGCACGCGCGCTCAACGAATCGATGGTGTGTTGTCGGATACCAGGCCGACAGACAGCCGACCTAGCATCCGCCAACACCCAGCCCAACTATCGACTCACCATGACGCTCTGGCCGGAGCCGTCGATGGTCATTTCTGAGCTGATCAAAGGGAGCATTGACGCCAAGGCGATCTTGCCGTCGACCGTGAAGGTGATGGTGTCTGCGCCGTTGCCCGCGGCGCAGTCCGAATTCGTGCTATCGGTGTTGTTGTTGGCGTTGGTGATTGCCTCGCGCAGACTACACTCGCCATTGCCGGCAATGGCTTGATCTGCAAGCGTGTTGGGCCATGCTTGCGCTTCGCAAGTAGGACGAGTTGGCATCGCAAGGGCACAAGGCTGGGCAGGCATGCCCCTACGATGTCCATCTTTCGAGTGTTTATTTCATCACCAACGGCAAGTAGACTGCCGACATCTCTTCCCCTCCGACGTCGACCGCAACGCCGATCGGTGTGCCCAATTCGGTCACGATCTGCCAGACAAAGTCGATCCGGTCGCCATCACGCGTGGCCAGGAAGTAGCCCAGAGGAACCGCCATCTGGCGCTGGCCTATATCGAATCGCGACGACCGGCAAGCCCGGTAGGGGGCTAAATACGCGCAATATCAACGCACAATCAGCGGCAGAAAGGTCTTTATGGGATCGCCGCCGGGGGAGAGCGCCTTGGCTACATAGGCCGAAACCTTGTTGCCGGCCGTGGTGAACCATCCCCCGGCATAGAGGTCGCCGTCGCTCACCGCCAGGGCATTGACCCAGCGATTCACCCCCGAGCCCAGGGCGGACCAGGCGCTGCCGTCCCACTTGGCGATATGGTTGGCGGAAACGCCGCCGGCCATATAGAAGTCTCCCCCGGCATAGAGGTCGCCGCCGCTCACCGCCAGGGCATTGACTCTATCGTATTCAGAGCTATCCATCCCTGAACCCAGGGCGGACCAGGCGCTGCCGTCCCACTTGGCGATGCGGTTGACGGAAACGCCGCCGGCCGTATAGAAGTCTCCCCCGGCATAGAGGTCGCCGCCGCTCACCGCCAGGGCCCACACAGCGTTACCCGTCCCTGAACCCAGGGCGGACCAGGCGCTGCCATCCCACTTGGCGATGTAGTTGGTGGTGACGCCGCCGGCCGTGGTGAACATTCCTCCGGCATAGAGGTCGCTGCCGCTCACTGCCAGGGCATTGACCCAGCCATCCGTCCCCGAACCCAGGGCGGACCAGGTGCTGCCGTCCCACTTGGCGATGTTGTTGACGGTGACGCCGTCGGCCGTGGTGAACAGTCCTCCGACATAGAGGTCGCCGCCGCTCACCGCCAGGGTATCGACCCAGCGACCCATCCCCGAACCCAGGGCGGACCAGGCGCTGCCGTCCCACTTGGCGATGTGGTTGGCGGGGACGCCGCCGGCCGTGGTGAACCATCCCCCGGCATAGAGGTCGCCGCCGCTCACCGCCAGGGCTTTGACAATGTTATTCGTCCCTGAACCCAGGGCGGACCAGGCGCTGCCATCCCACTTGGCGATGTAGTTGGCGGGGACCCCGCCGGCGGTGGTGAACATTCCCCCAGCATAGAGGTCGCCGCCGCTCACCGCCAAGGTTTCGACAATGTCATCCATCCCCGCGCCCAGAGCGGACCAGGCGCTGCCGTCCCACTTGGCGATGCGGCTGGCGGTGACCCCGCCGGCCGTGTGGAAGAATCCCCCGGCATAGAGGTCGCCGCCGCTCACCGCCAGGGTTGCGACAAGGTGATTGGTCCCCGAACCCAGGGCGGACCAGGCGCTGCCGTTCCACTTGGCGATGCGGTTGGCAGGGTTTTCGCCGGCGGTGGTAAAGTCTCCCCCGGCATAGAGGTCGCCGCCGCTCACCGTCAGGGCAGTGACCAAGCGATCCATCCCCGAACCCAGGGCGGACCAGGTGCTGCCGTCCCACTTGGCGATGCGTCTGGCGGTGACCCCGCCGGCGGTGTGGAAGACTCCGCCGGCATAGAGGTCGCCGCCGCTCACCGCCAGGGCCAGGACACCGTCATCCATCCCCGAACCCAGGGCGGACCAGGCGCTGCCGTCCCACTTGGCGATGCGGCTGGCGGTGACCCCGCCGGCGGTGTGGAAGACTCCGCCGGCATAGAGGTTGCCGCCGCTCACCGCCAAGGTTTCGACAATCTCATCCATCCCCGAACTCAGGGCAGACCAGGCGCTGCCATCCCACTTGGCGATGTGGTTGGCGGTAACGCCGCCGGCCGTGTGGAAGAATCCCCCGGCATAGAGGCCGCCGCCGCTCACCGCCAGGGCTTTGACCCAGCGATCCATCCCCGAACCCAGGGCGGACCAGGTGCTGCCGTCCCACTTGGCGATGCCGTTGGCGGTGACGCCGCCGGCGGTGGTGAACATTCCCCCGGCATAGAGGTCGCCGCCGTTCACCGCCAGGGCCAGGACACCGTCATCCATCCCCGTACCCAGGGCGGACCAGGTGCTGCCATCCCACTTGGCGATGTGGTTGGCCACAACATTGCCCGCTGCAGCGAAGTGACCGCCGACAAAAAGGTCAACGCCATTGGTGGCCAATGTTTCGACAGATCCAGACGTTCCCGGGAATCCGCCCATGCTCACCCAATCGGCGTCAGAAAATAACGGATCGATGCGCAGCGGCCAGACCGCGGCGCTGTCGTCGACCTTCACGGCCAGACGCGTCGGCGAGAGCGCTTCGAAGCGGGCCGCCAGTTGCCGCCCTGTGGCATCGCTGACATGGAGGCGGCTGTAGACCAACTCGCGGCCGCGGTCGTCTAGCTGCAGGCGAATGCCCTGCTCGGCCATGCTTGCGGCCGCACCGCTGACGGCCAGCTCAAGCCAGAGTTCGCCCTGGCCCGCGGGGCGCTCCAGCAACACAAAGTCCTGGCGAATGCCGTCAGTGCTGGTCGAGATTTCCTCGATCATGCCGTCGCGCACGTAGCGCACGAGTTCGGCGCTGGCCTCCACGCTGCCGCCGGCGGCCAGCGTGGTCTTGGCCAAGCCGCGGCCCAGCGCCGTGGCCTTGATGGCAAAGGGCAGCCCCTCGGCATCGTCGGCAACCGAGTGCAGTTGCAGACCGCGTTCAGTGACCAGACCGGTCAGGTCCTGAAAGACGCTGCGCAGTTCAACGCCCTCGGCAGTGGAGACGATGGCCAGGCCGTCGCCGTCGTATTGTTTCTGCGCTTCAGCGCCCAGTTGGTCAAACGGAATTGACGCGGCTGCCATCGCGGCTGCGCCTTCCTCGGGCAGAGCCGACGTCGCCAGGTTGGCCGGCACCGCGATAGAAACAGCGTCCGCCACGATGGCCGGTCCTTCGACCGGGATCGAGGCAACCGGCGCTGCCTGAAGCGGAGCCGGTTGTGGCGCCAGCGCCAGGATTAGCCCCAGTGCCAGTGCGAAACGGAGCAGATTGGCGCGGCCTCGCCGGATTGGAGTTGCAGGATGGTGTCCAAGATTGATTTGCGTGTACATAACGCCCCTTTGAAAGAGAATTGAAAGAAACTAGTTCTGGCATTTTCTGTGGTTGCGTTGAGCAAACACTACAACGGATTTTGAGTGGAACGGATTTACTCTTGCCGCCAAGACCAAATCCGTTGACATCTTTCATCAAAGTACTCCTTCAACTTGGTGGCTGTATCTGTTAGGGCCAACCCAGGGAAATAAACTACGCATCCGGTAGTGGCGGGGCTGGCCCCCGCCACTACCGTGACGATACTTATTTTGGGTCTTCGCGGAATAGTGTACGAAGGGTGAAGGAAAGTTTAAGAAATCGGGTCAAGACCTTATGGTAGAGGTGAGAAATCATCTGCCATAGAAAGGAATTGACCCGATGACCACTGTAAAATGCTTGCCCGCCGTTGTCAAACGAGCGAAAGATGCTGCACGAGCAGTCAACCGGCTGGGGTGGCAAACCATCCATCGAGTAAAGGAGATGACGCTGACGCATCTACTGGACTTGCCTCACTTCAGAGTGCAGGGATATGCAGTGGAAAGCGACCCGGAACGGGACATCTTGCATCTGCACTGTGAATTGGAACTCGAGGCAGCACTCTGTCCTTGTTGCAGGATGGTGACAACGAGCATCAAAGAACGGAAGCCAAGATGTGTGCGCGACTTGGATATATGGGGACGTCGAACCTTCATCCATTTCCAGATTCGACGATTCGAGTGCGATGAATGTGGTTATCGTTTCACCGAAGAATTGCATGGGATTGGCTGGCGACGCCGTCAAACCTACCGTTTCGAACAAGAGGTCTATCACCGTTGCCTGGAAAGCAGCAAACAATCAGTGGCTGATGCCCTGCTGTTGAGTTACTCGACGGTTGATGAGATCTTCAAGCGAAGTGCCAAGCAACGCCAGCGTCAAGTTGCGTTTGGCCATGTCCGTGTGCTGGGCATGGATGAGATCGCACTCAAGAAACGCCATAAGCAATATGCCTTGGTACTCAGCGATTTGGAGCGTAAGTGTATTCTGGCCGTCTTGCCTTCTCGAGAAAAAGCCGAACTTGAGCGTTGGTGGAATACCCTATCTCCAGAGCAACAGGCATCAATTCGTACTGTCTCTATGGATATGTGGCGACCCTATCGTTCCTTTGTTGAGCAATCCCTGCCCAAGGCTAAGATCGTCGCAGACCGTTTTCATGTCATGAAGCAACTGAATGACCAACTGACCAAGGCCAGACGCAAAATTCAGCGAGACGCTGATCCTGAGACAAAAGATGCTCTCAAAGGCTCCCGCTGGCTGCTTGTCCGTTCTCGGGACCAACTTTCTGAAGACCAGGAACAGCAACTCAAAGAGGTGTTGACCGCTCATGACGAACTGAGAGTAGCTTACCTGCTCAAAGAGGAATTTCGTCTCATCTTTGAGCGCATCCGTGAACCAGAACGGGCTCGTCGCTTTCTAGATGCCTGGATTTGTAAGGTGCACTATACTCAAAACCGATACCTGCTCAATTTCGTTAAGACGCTGCGCAACTGGTACGACGAAATCCTGAATTACTTCGACGAACGCATTTCCAATGGCTTCGTTGAAGGCATGAACCGGGCTATCCGTAACGTCATTTCCAGAGCATACGGCTTTCGCAATTTCGACAACTTCAAGCTTCAGATCTTAGCTCAACATGGACCGCCTGGCTAGTACACTATTCCGCGAAGACCCTCTATTTTTTGTGTCGGCCTAACCGGTCGCTATCGACACCTGTATCGACATACATGTGTTGCTCATTTCGATGTTGAAAAGCCCGGCTTCTATCGTTGGCGCATTGTGGTATCGTCGCCAGAAGCCGGGCTTTTGCTGTGGCGTCATCCACTCATTCGCTACCCGCTAGGGCCGACAAGCGGGTCATGCTGGGCGGCGTGGCCCAGGCGCCTTCGGGCAGCGATGCCGCATAGCTGGTGTGCGCCTCGCCGGAAATGTGGGCTTTCCAAGCATCTTCGCTCTCCCAGATGCCGAGCAGCATGATCTGCGTCGGATCATCCGCCTGCTGGTAGAAGTCATAGCGGATCGTGCCCGGCTCCTGCAGGCTGCCCTGGGCCAGCAGAGCCTGCGCGTCCGTGAGCGCCTCTACATGCTCCGGCGCCGCGACGCCGTGAAAGAGTTCCGCAAAGGCCATGCTTTCTTCCTCCTCACTCATCACCCCCCCCGATCAGCGTATTGGTCACCTCGATGGGTGCGGCGCGCTCGAAGGTGGTGTAGATGGGGCAGCGTTTGCTGAACTGATCAGCCATCATGTCGGCTTCTTCCATGGTCGGACCATCGACATTCATAGTCACGCGGAAGGCGCGAATGCGTGGGTCAATCTCTGCGCCGGCCACGCCACGGGGATCAAGGTCCGCCTCCACAGTGGCGTTGACCGCGTTGAGCGTGATGCCCTCCTCGCGTGCCACGGCCTCGTAGATCATGATGCCGCAGGCCGGCAGACCGCCGATCAGCGCGTCCAGCGGGTTCACTTCCTCGTTGGGTCCATGGATGGGCGGCACCGAGTCATAGATCCAGTGATTGTTGCGGGCCGACACCAGAGAGCGTCCTGTCTCGATCATGCGGGCAGTGGCGACCGGGTTGGCCAGTTCCAGCGTCGACTCGTCTGTCATATCTTCCACCAGCGGGTCTGACGGGAAGGTGACCGGCTCCTGCGCAGAGCCGTAGACGATGTTGGTCACCGTGATCGGCGCTGACTTGTTCAGCGTGGTGAAGATAGGGCAACGCTTGGCCATGGCCTCGGCCATCATGACCGCTTCCTCGGCGGTGGGGCCTTCGGCGTTGATGACCATATCGAAGGCGCGCACGCGGGGGTTGACGTCAGCCCCGGCAACGCCGCGTGGGTCCAGTTGGCCGCTGACCCGGCCGGAGGCGTGGTTGAAGGCGATGTGGTTCTCGGCGGCGACGGCTTCGTAGATGTAGAGCCCGCAGGAGAGGAGTGAACCCAACATGGCATCCAATGGGTTCACTTCTTCGTTGGGCCCGTCGATCGGCGGTACTGAATCATAGATCCAGTGATTCGCTCGGGCCGACATCAGAACACGTCCAGGCCGCACGAGGTCCGCGTGCGCGGTCGCGGTGACAAGCTCCAAGTCTTCCTCCATTGTCTCTTCTGTAGCTGCCTCGTCGCTTTCGGCAACTGCCTCCTCTTCAGGCGCGGGCGTCGGCGTTGCATCCTGTTGATGCAGCTCGGCCATGGCCGGGGCAGTCGGCGCAATGAGGATGATTGTCAACGCCAACAGCATGGTCAACACAAGCGGGGTGCGGGAACGCATGGTTTCCTCCTTTTGAAATGGTTCACGGTCCGATGTCTCGATACAGCATCTCCGGCACAAGCGTTGCGATCTCTTCCCATCTCCGAAAATAACGGACCTCGCCGGAACTGATGTTCTTGATCTCGCCGCGCCATTCGCTGCGCTGCTCATCCAGCGGTTCCTGCCAGAGGCGCAATACAAAGAGGCTGGTTAGCGGCAAACGTGAAGCATCCTTCATATGAGGTCAGTCCTCGCATCTGAGATTCGATCCGCGGTTTGGGCCGAAGACACCGAAAGCATAGCGTGGAGTGCGTTTGATAGGCGTTTGATGGGTGGAAAACCAGCGTTTGATGAGGGGCTTCGAACGTCTTGTGGAATGGATGAGGGAAGGGGAAACTGTCAACTGTTTGGAGAAGTCAGCGCGGATCAACAGCGTCCTCGATCAGCGACGTTCAACAAGTGAACGGAAAAAGCGATGATCCGCGATCCGCCGGAACTGCTCGACGTGGTCTGGATCGTCAATGGTCGAGGCGCGGTATTGCAGTTGATCCCAGGCCATGGTCAGGACCTCATCAGCGCGTGGATCGCTATTTGCTTCGAAGATCGTGTAGCATCGACGCAGAGTTCGCGCCGTCTCGATGGTGGCGTTCATCTCCCTGCCGCCGATGACGTCCCAGACCGTTGCAACCCGTTCGAAGGCCAAGCGGTCCTCGCCCTTCAGCGCATCAACGCTTGCCAGACCGGCCAGGGCGTTCATGGCGTAGTAGTGTTGGCCCATTCGGCTGTGGAGCGCTTCGCCGCGTTCGTACATCCGACCTGCTGCATCCAATTTGCCGCCTGCCGCAAGCAGACTGCCCAGTCGCGTGCACGCCAGCGCTTCGTAGCGCAGATCGCCGTGGCCCTTGGCCAATGTCAAGGCATTTTCCAACGCCGACTGCGCTTCACGACTGTCGCCGATGAGATGAAAGACCAGCCCGAGATCGCAGCGCGCCATCACTTCATAGTGGTGATTCTCAATAGCGTGCAACTGATCACAGGCTTCGATCAAATCGTCACGGGCACGGTCGAGCGCCCCCATCTGCATGCGCAGTGCGCCTAGGTAGGAAAGCGTGACACAGTTGCGCCAGTAGTCCTGCTGTTCCTTTTCAATCTCTATGCTCGTCCGAAAACAGGCCTTGGCGCGGCGGTAGTCGCCACGGTGCGTATGATGCAGTCCCAAGCTGCTTAAGGCGACCGATGTACGGTTGCGATCGCCGTGCTCGTCAGCCAATTCAAGGACACGCTGGTAATCTCGTTCGATCTCTGTAAACTCACCCATGGCGACTGTGAATCGAAGGTAGGCTCGCTTGAGATAGAGATTCCCCAACTCTCGCTTGTCGCCGGTCGTTTCCGCCACTTCAAGCGCCCGTGTCAAGAGATCGAAGAGTTGGTTGGAAGGCATGCCGGAATACATGCCCGCCTGGACTTGAAAGCCAAAAACTCTGGCCTCGACCACGTGGGATCCGGTACGGCGTGCAACCACTGCGGCCTGTGCATAAGCATGGCCGGCGTCAGCCATGCGTGCCTGCTTCCAGTATCGGCTTCCAAGTTCAAGGTGGGCTTGAACAAGTTGGATTTCATCGCCGATTGTCTCGGCAAGCGCAATGGCTCTCTGGGCTGCTTGTACCGCTTCGTTCAGCTCGTTTGTGCGGTCGAAGTAACGACTGCAGCTCACTTCGAACGCCAAGCGCAAATGCAAATCAGGCGTATCGAT
The DNA here is from genome assembly GCA_963698255.1 of uncultured Chloroflexia bacterium. Lineage (GTDB taxonomy): Bacteria > Chloroflexota > Anaerolineae > Caldilineales > Caldilineaceae > JAWKOK01. The sequence continues at coordinate 249,936 of CAVOQD010000037.1, forward strand.
GGATGCCAAGAGCGCGCGCTGCTCATCTAGATTCTCTCTCCAACGCCGAAAATGCAGCGACTTATCATAGACTCGCCCTTGATCTTGCAGCAGTTCGATGCGCAGCACCGGATCGTCCGGCACATGGCGTAGCGCGTGATCAAGCATTTCACCGGCTTGACGAATCGCATACTGGTCCAGGGCTGTTTTGGCCGCACGCCGGTAGTAGCGGTAGGCACGTTCGTCTTCACCGCCCTGGGCGAAATGCGCCGCCAGTTCACCGGCTACATCGTCCAGTTCACACTCATGGATCGCTTCCAACGCCATAGCGACCAGGCGATGATAGAGCCGGCGGCGCGCCCGGCTGATCTCCTGATAGGCCACCTCGCGAATGCGATCATGACTGAAGTCGTAACTGTCGTCCGATTGTTCACGGATGATGCGCCGCTGCCACAGCTCATCCAGGGCGTCAATGAGCGCGGTTTCATCCAACGTGACGGCAGCGTGCAGGATGGCATAATCAAAGACCCGACCAATCACTGCGGCCATGCTTGCGACTCGCCGGGCCGTCGGAGAAAGCCGGCCCAGACGTGATGCGAGCAGGCTGTGTATGCGGGGCGGCATCGCAGACACGCCGTGCAATCCGGTCGTCATCTGTTCACCGTCGTCGGATGCCGGCCGGAATGCGGTTGGCCAATTGTGCACGGCTTCGATGAGATAGAGCGGATGGCCCTCGCTGTCGGCGTAGAGCGCGGCGGTCGTCGCCGACTCAATCCTTTCGCCCACCGCCTGCTCGACAAGCTCGCCGGCCTCCTCCGCAGAGAGCGGACCGAGACGTATCTCGACAAGTTGGCCGGCATGGCGCAGCGCTTCGATGAAGGCCGCCAACGCCTGGTTATCACCTGCGTCTTCTGTGCGGATACCGCCGACCAGCAACAGCGGGTGGTTGCGTGCGCCGTGGAGCAGAAATTGCAGCAAGGTCAAAGTCTCGGCGTCACACCACTGCATATCGTCCAGGTGGAGCAGAAGGGGCGTCGGCGCCATCTGCAAGGAATGCACGACACTCTGGAAAAAGCGTTGTTGCTGCCATGCTTCGGTCATAGGACCCGGCGGCGGCAGGTCGGGCCGGTCAGCCAATAGTTCAGGCAGGAGGCGGGCCAATTCGACCCGCCACAGATCGTCGATTTTTTTCAACGTCGTCCGAATGCTCAGCGAACGCAGCCACTCGGCGATGGGTGCATAGGTGAGCGCGCCTTCGACCGCATAGGCGCGGCTGGAGGTCCAAGCCAGGCCCTGACGCTGCACCCAATCGATCAATTCCTCAGCCAGGCGTGTCTTGCCAATGCCGGCCTCACCCCGAATGAGAATGCACAACGCTTGACCCGCTTGGGCATGACGCCAGCCGTCTTGAAGCTGCCGCCATTCGTCGTGACGCCCGATCAGACGTTGGCGGTTCACATTCCGTGGCGCGTCGGACGTGATGCCTTGTTGCTCAAGGCGCAGCAGTTGGCTGCGCAGGTCTTCCGTCGAGGGCGATGGTTCGACGCCCAATTCATGCTGCAATGTGGAGGCGCAGGTATGGTATACACGCAGCGCCGTTGCACGATTGCCCAGCGCTGCGTAGATTTGCATTAGCCGCCGGTAAGCTGCTTCGTTCAGGGGATCGAAGCGCTGCAAGCTCTCTGCCCGTTGCAGCGCCTCTTCGTACTGCCGTTGCGCCATCAGCGCGTCAACCAGTTGTCCAAGTGAAGACGCATACGCACGGCGCAGGTTCTCCCGTGCCGCCAGCGCCCACTCGTCATAGCAGTCGGGCAGCAGATCGCCGCCGTAGCCGTCAGTCGCTTCCGTGAGCAAAGATATTCGCTCAACGGCGCTGTCGCATTGACCGGCTGCTTCAAGCAATGTCTCAAATCGATGGACATCAACGGTAATCGCTGTATTCTTACGCCAGGAGATTTGGGTCGGCTCGACGGAGATGGAATCTGGCATGTCCGGCCAGGTCTGCTTGAGGTTGTGCAACAGATTGCGCAGATTGGTGCGTGCTTGCTTCTCGCTTGATTCGGGCCAGATCTGGGCGGCAATGCGGGCGCGCGAGATTGGCTCACGGGCCTGAACTGCAATGAGCGCGACCAATTCTTCCAGGCGCGGCTGACCGAGGACAATTGGTTTGTCCTCGTAGACAAGCTGAAAGGAACCAAAGAGACGAAGCGAATTGAGTGTCAAAGGCGTTCACTGTTTTCGAATCGAGTTTGAACTACACCCGAATCAACGTTCACGAGTCTAACAGCAGTGGAGGACCTATCGTTTTGTGCCCGCTTCCGACATTTTCTGTGGCTGCGAGAGATCGCCCGCGGCGGTTCGCAAAGCGGTGCTTTGCCGGGCCGAGCAGGGCATCGTGTGAAACCGGCGATGCCTAGCTTTGCGCTTCGCGCCTCAGGGCGCTTTTCACTGCTATCTGCGGGGTCTATCACTGCCGAAACCGGCACTAAGACTTGACGGCAGACGTTATGCCAGGACTTGAAAGAAGCGATGATCCTCACGCTGCCAGAACTGCTCGACATGCGCCGGATCATCGATAGTCGAGACACGGCGCTGTAGTTGCTCCAGCGCCATGGCCAGGACCGCGTCGGCACGGGAATCGCCGTGGGCCTCAAAGATCGTGTAGCAGGTGCGCAAGGTATGCGCTGTCTCGATGGTGGCGTCCATCTCCTTGCCGCTGATGGTTTTCCAGATCGTCGTGACATGGTCGAGGGCAGTCTCGTCCTCACCCTGCAAGGCAGCGATGCGCGCCAGGCCGGCCAAGGCATTCATGGCATAATACCGCTGCCCCATCTGCTCGTGGAGGTCACGCCCCTGTTCATAACAGATCTGTGCCTCATACAGTTGGCCCATGGCCTCCCGCACATAGCCCAAACGAGTATTCGCCAGCGCTTCGAAGCGCAGATCGCTATAGCCGTCCAGCAGAGCCAGGGCCCGGTTCAGTTCGGATTGTGCCTGATCGTTTTTCCCGATAAGATGGTGAGCAAATCCTAAATCGCACCGTGCTTTGACTTCATAGTGGCGACTACCTGTCTGACCGAGCTGCTCACACGCTTTCAAGAGCATGGATATGGCTGACTCGAAACAGCCCATCTGCATCTGCAATGCGCCTTGATAGTGTAACGTCACCCAATTGCGCCACAAGATCGGTTGTAGGCGATCTACCTCTCTAGCGGCGTGCAGCGCTTTCTCGGCTTGACCATAGTCGCCTGCATTCGTGTAAAAGAGTCCCAGACTGCTCCATGCAACCGTCTTCCTGGCGCCATCGCCAAATTCGCTTGCCAGATGCAACGCACGACGCAGATGCGCTTCGGCCTGTACGAAATTCCCCGTTGCGGTTATGATCCAACTGTAACCAAACTTGGCATGGAGATTGGCCATCTCCGCGTTGTCGCCACTCTCTTCGGCGATAGCGAACGCTCTTGTCAAGCGGTCAAACAACTCGTCCGCAGACATATCGGAAAAAGCGCCGGCCGCAGTCTGAAGAGCGAGCGCCTTGCCTTCAGCAATCCGATCACCGGCTTGACGGGCATAGAAACTCATCCGGTCGCCTGCATGTCTGGCATCGACCATGCGTGCCTGTCGCCAAAATGTATCAGCGAGCACCTGATAGCATGAGGCCAGCGTGTCATCCTTTCCTATCATCTCAGCCAGGGAAAGCGCACGTTGCGCGGCCTCGACCGCCAGATCCCCTTCATTGATATCACTACAGTAGCGACTGAGGCTCAATTCGTAGGCCATCGTCAGCGGTAGCCTGGGCGACGTCATCGCATCCAGGAGTGCCCGTTCTTCGTCAAGGTTCTTTTTCCAACGCCCAAATTGCAGAGACCGATCGAATACCCGATTCTGATCAAGAAGCAACTCGATCCGCCGATCAGGATCATCAGGAATGCAAACGAGTGCAGCGTCGAGCATCTCTTCTGCATGTGTCAGGGCATGCTGCGTGAGTGCGACATCGGCTGCGCGACGATAGAAGCGGTAGGCTGCCTCCAAGTCGCCGGCCCTGGCAAAATGGGTCGCCAACTCGCCGGCGACATCATCGAGGTGGTCGTCGTGGATGGATTCAAGCGCCTCGGCAACCTCACGATGATAGAGTCGTCGCCGCGCCCGGCTAATCTCCTGGTAGGCCACCTCGCGGATGCGGTCATGGCTGAAGTCATAGCTGTCGCCGGGCTGTTCGCGTATGATGCGCCGGCTCCACAGCTCGTCCAGCGCGTCAATGAGCGTCGTCTCGTCCAACGACGCGGCTGCGCGCAGAACATCATAGCTGAACGCATGGCCGATTACTGCGGCCAAACTCGCCACCTGCGATGCCGTCGGCGTCAGTTGGCCCAAGCGCGCCGAAAGCAAATTGTAGATTCTGTCCGGCATGTCGGAGGTTCGACGGTTCTCTGACGCCGGCGATGCTGATCTGGTCTGCGTCGCTGCCGGCGTCACTTGCTCACTGCGCACGGCCTCGATCACATAGAGCGGGTGCCCCTCGCTCGCCGCAAAGAGTTGCTGGGCGACGTCCGAATCGATGGTCTTGCCGGCCGTCTGTTGCGCCAGTTGCGCGGCCTCATCGGCAGACAGGGGACCCAGTTGCAGCTCGACTAGCTGATCGCCGTGGCGCATCGCTTCGATGAACACAGCCAGCTCGCGACTATCGCCCGTGTCCTCGGTGCGGATGCCGCCCACAAAGAGCAGCGGATGGGCGCGTGCGCCGTGCAAGCAGGAACTGTAGAAGCGTGAGCGTCTCGGCGTCGCTCCACTGCAAGTCATCCAGATGCAGCAGAAGCGGCGTCGGGGCCGCCTTGCAAGGCGTGGACAATGCTCTGGAAAAACCGTTGTTGCTGCCAGGTCTCTGTCATCGGTCCTGGATGGGGCAAGTCGGGGCGGTCGGCCAGCAGCTCAGGCAGCAGCCGGGCCAACTCGACACGCCACAGATCGTCAACGTGCTCAAGCGCCGGCCGAATGGCCGGTGCGCGCAGCCAGTCGGCGATGGGCGCATAGGTCAATGCGCCCTTCGACCGCGTACGAGCGGCTGGAGGCCGTGGTCTGTGACTGATGCTGCGCCCAGTCGAGCAATTCCTCGGCCAGCCGTGTCTTGCCGATGCCGGCCTCGCCCCAGATCAGAATGCACTTTGCTGCCCCTTGTTGTACATGACGCCATGCGTTTTGAAGCTGCCGCCACTCGTCGTGACGCCCAACCAGGCGTTGACGTTGCACAGCCTGCGGCATGTCCGGCGCATCCGGTACGGTCGCCTGGGCGTCAAGGTGCAGCAGCCTTGTTCGCAATGCTTCTGTCGCCGGCGAGGGTTCGACGCCCAACTCCTGTTGCAGGGTCGAGGCACAGGCGTGATAGACGCGCAGCGCCGCTCCACGATCGCCCAGCGCTGCATAGGTCTGCATGAGATGGCGATAGGCCGACTCATGCAGGGGATCGAGGCGTTGCAGGGTTTTGGCATGTTGCAGCGCTTCTTCGTAGCGCCGCTGATCCAGGAGCGCATCGACCAATCGCTCCAGCACGGTCGCGTACTCGCCACGTAGCCGTTCCCGCTCGGCGAGCGCCCAGTCTGCGAAGCAATTGGGCAGCAGATCGCCCTGATAGCAGTCTGCTGCTTCTGTCAATAGCCGAATGCTGCTCGTCCGCATTTTGGCACTGCGCCGCAAGCGCACCTAGCTCTTCGAATCGTTGTACATCGATCTGGAAAGCAGCGTCGCCCCGCCAGGCAAGATGCTTGCCGTCGATGGTGATTGCTCTATCCAAATCGGGCCAGGCTTGTCTGAGCCTGTAGATGAGGTTTCGCACATTGGCGCGAGCCTGCTTTTCGCTGGAATCGGGCCAGAGTTGATGGGCAATCTGAGTACGCGCCACCGGTTCGCCGCCGTGGATGGCGAGCAGGGCGATCAGTTCTTCAAGGCGCGGCTGATCGAGGACGACAGGTTTGCCCTGGCAGACAAGCTGGAATACGCCAAACAGGCGAAGAGAATTGGACGGTACGGCCATGCGGATTCCGAACGGATAAGGCGACGGCAGGTGCGCGCTTCTTCACGATTGATCGATAGCGGGCAGGCTACGCCTCAATAGTACCGTTTCTCGAAGGATCGGTCAACGGCTTTCGTGGCATGGACCGAGGTATGGTCATACGATATCCTCGAGTGCCTGCAACCTCGTCATCACTGGACGTACGGCCCAGGCGCCCTCTGGGAGCGACGCAACGTGTCTTTCATGCGCGTCGCCTGCAACGTGGGCTTGCCACGCTGCTTCGCTCTCCCAAATGGCGAAGAGCAAAAACACATTCGGACTTTCTTCATGCTGGTAGAATTCGTAGCGGATCGTGCCCGTTTCTTTCCGGCTTTCACGCGCCAGAGTCACAAGCGCGCGTCTGACTGTCTCAATATGCTCCGACGCTGCAGTGCCTTGAAATTGTGCCACAAATGCCATATCTACGACTCCTCTCCAGTTTGATTGACGACTGACTATTTCGGGTTCCCAAGGGTCCGCCCAGAAACAAGATACCGTCTTGGAGTTCGACGCACCGACGATGCCATGAAGGGCGGAATGGCATTCCGCCTGGCTGGGCCAGGCATTGCTAGGCTGGTCGGATACCCAATCCGACAAACGATACGGACCCGACCTACAGGTGCCATCCCCCCGAGAGCGGCCGCACTATCGAGAATCGCACATCCAGCGTTTCCAAAGCGTTTCCTGGTCGAGGAACACTCGCCGTTGATAGATCGATACCGGTCTTCGCTGCAACGATCAATGATCAGCGTCGGTACAGGCTGGTCGGCAGTTCGTGATAGGCTGACGGTTCGATGACAGGGTAGGGGGTGACAAGATGATGTCAACCCTCTCACCCTGTCACTCTTTGTTGAGAAAAAGGAGTCGCAACACCATGGGTCTACCCGTCAACAGGGTCTGGCAGGATGGTTGGTAAGACAAGAAGGCAACCGGCGGACGCTTTGTCCGCTCGGTGGTTCATGGCTGTGGCAATCTTTGGTTCCAGTTCAGCCCCTCACAATCCTGGATTGCGCAGTTCCTGTAGTCGTTCGACCGGCAACCACTTTCCCTGTACCATGATCCCTTCAATCTCCTGCACAGCCGACACATCTTCGAGCGGATTGCCGCCAACCAACAACAGGTCGGCGCGTTTGCCGACCTCGACCGTTCCCAAATCATCCAACTCGCCCAGGAAGAGTGCCGGATTGGCGGTGGCTGTACGCAGCGCTTCGTAGGGGCTGAGACCTGTCTCGACAAAGTTGCGCAGTTCTTGATGAACCGAAATGCCCGGCGTAGCACACAGAAACGGGGCATCAGTGCCCAGCAGAAGGGGCACGCCTGCGCTGTGCAACTGCGAGACCAGCGCCATGCTGTGCGCGCTTGGCCGAGACAGTGCATACGACCTCTCACCGGAAGCGTCCACAAGGCAGCGCGAAGCCCGGCCCGTGTTCTCGACATAGTCGGCCAGCGCGATCTGTGCGTGGCTCTCCTCGCCGTCAACCGGCTCAAAATGCTGCCAGATCGTGAGCGTCGGACAGAACCAGACACCCTCCGCCGCGATCTCCGGCAGCAGTAGAGCCAACGCATCCGCTGACAGCCCGGCAAGCCCGTCAAGGTGTTCGATGGAGCGCAGCCCTGACGAGAGTACATCGCTGAAGCGCATGCCGTCCGGCATGTGGCCCGCGACATCCATGCCCTGTTGTCGGGCGGCTGCAACGACAACGGCAAGTTCCGACGACGACAGGCCATCGCCGACCTTGATGAAGTCATATCCGAGCGACTTCTGTTCGATGATCTGTTCGACAATCGCGTCACCCGTGTTCACATCCGGCTCGGCGCGCAGATGAAGCGGCAACTCCCCCAGCATCGGACCGGCGGTGATGATCCGGGGGCCTAGCCGTTGGCCGCCCGCGACCTCGCCGCGCCATGCCAGATGCTGCGGCCGACCGTTCATGTTGCGCACGGTCGTGACGCCGTAGGAGAGCAGAAGCGGCAGATCGTGCTCGGAGACCAGATGAATGTGGGCATCGACCAGGCCGGGCATCAGGTAGCGTCCGGCGGCGTCGATGATGATGACGTTGGCCGGCAAGTCGACCTGGCCGGCGGGCCCGATGGCAACGATGCGGTCGTCGACAACAACGACTGTCTGATGTGGATGCACTTCCGAACCGGTCATCATTACCAGATTCGCATCGACAAAGGCATAGCTGTTGGTCTGCGCCCGGACAGCGGGCGACGTGTCGAGAGCAAGAAACGTCAGCAGCATGGCTACGCTTGTCAAGAGCAGGATCAGCCGTGTCATGGCGGGCCTCCTCGAGTCGGAAACTGAGCGGCGACTACATCTAGCCTAGCCGACCGGCGATCCTGAATCAGCCCCCGTTCACGCGAAAAGCATCGCAAAAAACCACGAACGGCGTCCCTTGTCGATTCTTTGCCCCTTTACCCAGCCATCAGATTGGATTACACTGGAGATAGGCTGGTTTTTCGACGAAATGTGCCGCCACCCATCCTGTACCGCATTGGTAGGGTTTGCCCTTATCGGAGATGGAGTCGTTGCGGCGCATGAGGTTGTGAGGAGGACGCCATGCATCCCCTGTCGATCCTGTTGCTGGGGCCGCCGCAGATCAACTTGGCCGGAGAGCCGGTCCATTTGGGGCGGCGCAAGGCGCTCGCTCTGTTGGCCTATTTGGCCTGTAACCCGGTTTCGCATCCACGCGACACACTGGCGACGCTGCTCTGGCCGGAATCCAGCCGCAGCACGGCACGCGCCAACCTGCGTCGTACTCTCTCACTGTTGGCCACGTCGTTGGGCCACGAATACTTCGTCATCGATCGTGAATCCATCGGCCTGCAACCTGATGCGGATATCACCATCGATCTTGCCGAGTTCTATCGCCTCGCCTCGCTGGGCCGGCAGCGATGGCAGAGCGAAGCCGACGTTGCTGAACAGGCGCGGCAGTTGCCGCATTTGGCTGCGGCCGCCGACCGGGTACGCGGTCCGTTCTTGGAGGGCTTCAGCCTCAGCGACAGCGTGCTCTTCGACGACTGGCAGATGTTGCAGACGGAGAGCATCAACCGGGAACTGTCCGACCTCCTCGCCCGGTTGACCGCCAGTCATCGGGCATTGGGAGAACCAGACCGAGCCCTTGACTTTGCGCGCCGGTGGGTCGCGCTCGACCCGCTCCATGGTGAGGCCAACCGTGCGCTGATGATCCTGTTGGCTGAGAGCGACCAATCGCCGGCCGCATTGCAGCACTTTCGAGCGTATGAGCGGCTGCTCGACCAGGAATTAGGCGTTCCTGCGGACGCCGAAGTGGCAGAGATATTTGAAGTCATCCGAGCGGGGCGACTGCCCCAAGAGTCAAGCGCAGGACGGCGCATGCGATCAGCTTCGCCGGCGCTTGACGTGTCGCCGGACGTCAACCAGCGGCTGAACAATCTGCCGCGCCAGATGACCTCGTTCATCGGTCGCCAGGTAGAGATCACGGAGATCCAACGCCTGCTCTGCGATGAACCAGCGTGCCAGTTGGTGACGCTGGTCGGGGCCGGCGGCGTCGGCAAGACACGGCTGGCGCTGGCTGCAGCAGAGACGATGGCCGAGCAATTTGCCGATGGCCTTGTCTTTATCCCACTTGTCGGCGTCAACGACGTCACCTTCGTCTTCTCCGCCATCGTTGAAGGACTGAACCTTCAGATCGCATCAAGGAGCGATCAAAAGACGCAGGTATTTGCCTATCTTCGGAATCGGTCGCTGCTCTTGATTCTGGACAACGTGGAGCAGTTGATGGACGGGGAAACGCCAGACACAGAAACAGCAGACGCAGAAACGATCAGATCGCTGGTTGTCGATCTGCTGGCGGCTGCGCCTGGACTACGCCTATTGCTCACCTCACGCCAGCCGCTCAACATTCAGCCGGAGTGGATGCTGCCGGTGACCGGGCTTGACTACCCGGCGACTGATGAGCCGCCAACGGATGAGGACCCGTCCATCGAACGATATGGGGCCATGGAACTCTTCTGCCAGCGGACGCGGCGGCTACACGTGGATATTGACTTGCAGCGAGATTGGCATGCCATCGCACGCATCTGTCGTCATGTAGGCGGCATGCCGCTGGCCATCGAACTGGCCGCGCCCTGGATGCAGAGCCTATCCTGCGATGAGATCGCCGACCAAATCGAAGCGAATATCGACTTGCTCGCGACCACCATGCGCGACGTGGATCCGCGGCATCGCAGCATCCGCCGCGTCTTCGAGCAGACATGGCAGATGTTGTCGGAAGAGGAGCAGTACGTGCTGAGTCGGCTCTCTGTCTTCCGCGGCGGCTTCACACGGCTGGCTGCGCAGCAGGTCGCCGGTGGGACGCTGCCACGGCTATCGGCATTGGTAGGCAAGACGTTGCTGCGCCATGATGAAAGCGGTCGCTACGACAGCCAGGAACTGTTGCGCCAATTCTGTGCCGACAAACTGGCTGTCGATCCGGAAGCAACCAACCGTACCCGTGACCGGCATTGCTCTTACTTCACGAGTTTGATGGCTCAACGGTACGAGGCGCTTCTCTGGCGGCGACCGGTGGAAACCTACCGGGAGTTGAGCGCAGAGATCGACAACCTGAACGCAGCCTGGATCTGGGCGGTCGAGCGGGGCAATCTCGTGGCGATGGACAATGCCTTTGAGGTCTACTGGCAATTGCTGGACTGGCGCGGCGCTGGGGAGGAGATCATTGCGGTCTCTGGCCACGCAGCAGAACGCCTGGAAAAGGTACGTGGGGCATACCCACTCGAAGAAAATCGACGGCTCTGCTTGCTTGGGCAATTTCTGGTTCCCCACGGCCAACGCAAGGTACACAATTGGGGGTTGAACGAAGATGGGCTGGCAATAGCAGAACGAGGATTGGCGTTGATTCGACAGGCTAATCCAGCCGACAGACTTAAGGAGTTTTGGGCGCTCATACAACTGGGAATGGCCTGTTTGGAAGTAATGCCGGCAAGGGCGCAACAGGTCTACGAAGAATGCATCAGTTTGTGTCATGGTCTCGGCGATGACTACGGCCTTTTGATCGCCCATACCCTGGCGGCGTGGCACTTCATTTTGAAGGGTGACCTAAACGAAGCGTGGGTTCATGCACGGCAGAGTCATGCGTTGACCCTCCGATTCGGCACGAATCGCTGGTCGATTGTTTCGCTCGAATTGCAGGCGATGATGAAGCTCTATGAGGGCGAATATGTGGAGGCTGACCGGGCGGCGATGGAAATGTTTCGCTTTGCCCGAGATGTCAACAACTATCACTATCTCTGTAATTCGCTGATATTGCAGGCATACCTGGCGAGGATCGAGGGTCAATACGGAGCGGCGTTCAGACTGATTGAAGAGGCAGTGCAGTGGGGCGAGAGGAGTGGCGTTCCCGATCGAGAGCCGATTTGCCAACTGAAACTGAGCGCCCTATGTCGCCTGGCGAAAGATTTCGCAGAAGCCGCTCGCCTCTTGAATGAGAGCGCGGCAACATTCGACCGACTTCACATGAACCAGGCTTCGCTTTTTGCCGAGCGCGGTAGGCTGGCTTTCGCACAGCACGACTACGGTTCCGCTGCAAATTGCCTTCGCATCGCGGCGTCTGGCGACCATCTCTGGCTACCGCTCGACAACTTCGATTCGTCGACTGTTGATTTAGGCGATGCGCTCTGCGCCATGGACGACGATGAAGCCGAGCGAATCTATCGGCGGTCTTTGCGGCAGAGCCGGAACGATCGCACGATGCCACGAGCTTTGCAGGCCCTCGGCGGTCTGGCCCGCTTCTTTGCGCAGGCCGGCGATTCCGAGCGAGCGCTCGAACTGGCGCTCCTGGTGCAGCGCCATCCAGTCACCTGGCATGAACATCGGGTTCGGGCGGGGGGACTAGTGCAGCAGATTAAGGTCAACATGCCGCCCGACCTTGTAAACCGTATGCAGGAACAGGCGGAACAAGAGGATCCGTGGACGATCGTTGATAAGGTGCTGGCCACGGCGAAGCCTGCCTACGTGAGCGCCCGTGACTAGCTTGGCGGTTTCGTTCGTAGTGACGGCTGAAGCCGTCACTACGAACTCATTTCTGGACGCCTTCTCTTTCGATGCGCCCCAGGATAGATGCCCCTACCGCTCCACGGTCACGTGCACCAGCCGTACATGGTTGTCTCGGGCCATTATGTGCCCGCCTGCGGAGTCGCAGAGCCGGCTGCCGAGGATGGTCTCTGAGCGGCCATCGGCGTATGTGACTTCGATGTGCGCTCTGGCGCCGAGGGTGTAGATCACCGGCGTCTGGCAGATGGTGAATGCCAGTGATTCGGCGGGCAGCGCCAACGCATGTCGTTGCCCGCTTGTGTCCACGTAGGAAAAGTCGCCGGGCTCGGCAAGGAACTCATCTGGTCGCAGCAGCGTCGGCGCGAAATGCAGCGCGCCTTCACGGATCGACACCCCCAATTCGCCCCAGCGAGTCAGAATCTCCTCTTTCACCTGTCCGGTCATGCCCGGCTGGCGCGCACCGCCTCCCAGTGGGGTGTGGGAATATGGGTCGGTCGGGAATGCGCCATATTCCGCCGGCGACTTGTTGAACCCCAATCCCTGACGAATATCATAGTAGGCTGCGGACAGTCCGGCAGTCGTGGCTGCGTCTGCGCCATCGTTTTCCGCTGCCACATAACACTCCTGAACCGCCAGCAACAGCTTGGCCACCATGTGCCAGTAGATGCTGCCCAGCCCCTCAAAGGCAAAGAATGTGCCCGAGCGACCTGTGAAGGCACGGTGATCGAAGGTCGTCTCAAAGAGGTCTAGAATGAAGTCGCGCTCGGCCGTTGCCAGATCGGCGTAGGCCGGTTCTTGCGCCAGCCTATCCAACACCGCTGCTGCATCGCCGGCATTGCGGAAACTGCCGTGGAAATGGTAGTTTCCGGCGACGTCGCTGATGAGCAGACGTTGGTCATCCGCTGTCCGCCAATGCAGCGACCAACGCCGAATCTGCGATCTGGTCTGGGGTCACGACATTCTTTTGCAGGAAACCGGGCAGATCGCGGTTGGGGTAGAGCATGTAGGTGTGCTGGTCGGCGCGGTACAGGTCGCTGTGGCGCATGCTTTGCAGCAGGGCCAGCGACCTCATCGGCCGAGAGCAGCCCGGAGGAGAGCATGGCGACCTGGCCCTCCAGCATCACGTAGAGATGATCGACGGCGGCTTCATCCTCGTCGAGCCGCAGGATGTTGTAGGCGTGATAGAGGTCATCAGGCCGCCGGTTGACGCGCAGCGTCTGCTCGACGTAGGCCAACGCCAGCGCCAGGAAGTCGTCCAGGGTTTGTCTCGTAAGTTCGGTCTGCGTCGGCGGTGCGATCATTCCGATAGACGGCTGTGCGATAGTCCGTGGCAGCTGCACCCAGCGCATCCATCACGGAACGTCGACTCTGATCGTTGAAACCGGTTTCGAGACCGGCACGATGGCCATCGAGGACAGTCTGCACCGCTGTCAGAAGATCCGCGACAGCTTGACTCACCTCAAAGGAACCGTCCTCGGTTTCGGCCAGTTGTTCAGACCAGAAGGCGATGAAGCGGCGCAGATAGGCGGCGGTCACGACGGAAAGCCCCTTGCCGACCAGCGCGTTGTTGGCATCGTTCCATTCAGGACGCTGCGTATTCATCCAGATGCCGCCTTCGGGGACCAGATTGGTGAGCTTGGCCAGCAGCAGCACGAGCAGTTTTTCCGTCATCGTGACGTGAAGCACGTCTCCGTTCGCAGTCCGACGCAGACGGCCGTCCGTGCCCAGCGCGGCCACGGCAGCCGTTGTTTCGCGTTCGCTCTCCTGGTCGAAGTCAATGGTGTTGTACCAGTCAGCCAGCATCTCTGGATAGGGATGTAAGCGGTAGGGGACGTTGGCATAGCGCGAAGATGGGGCGATTCCAGAGCGCGGGCAAGGCCGCAGGGTCCACCTGGTGCGCGATCTCCAGCAGTTTCTGCAGGTAGATGATCTGGTGATCGCTCCAATAGCCGATGTTGGCCCACGGATTGTCCGGCTCCGGGACCTCCCATTCGATGCCGTCGCGGGTCACTCGATAGGGGTTGTAGCCGTCGGCCGTCGTGGCGTTGAGGAACTTGGCGATCATCGCCTTGCCGTAGGCCGGATAGCTCAGGGCCAACGGCTCCCAATTCTGGAAGATGTCGCGCCAGTTGCCCTGGTAGTCCAGGCGCGGCGTTCCGTCGGGCTGCCGGAGGTTGATGGCGAACTGATTCCATGGCCGGCTGGGATCGCCGTGGCGCCGGCTGAACATGAGGGGCAGATATTCGTAGCAAAGGCGTTCCAGGTCAGCCACGCCTGTGTCCGCGGCCTGGGCATAGAGTTCGCGGATGTCGACTTTGTCCGGCAGCGCTTCGAACCAAGCTGCGTGTCTGGATAGAATCGCCTGATTGCGTGTGCGCTACGAAATCCAGGAAGTCGCGCTTGTCCACCCGATAACCGTCGGCGAAAATGCCGCCGCGCATGATGTTGAAGAGGACATTGGCAAAATGATGGGCTGTCACAGTTTCATCCGCCGACAATTGCAGTCCATCGGCGGATGCCACGTACTTCACGAGTTCATCCGTGCCTTCGTGCAATGTCCGTCTTCAAGTTGGCGCTGCACCTGCGTGCTGTCCGCACCGAGCGTACGCACCAGTTCCACCACGTCACGGCTGTCCTGGTTGACATCGGCTACGATATGCCAATGGCGGGTTTCGGCCTGCGCCAGCGTCAATTCGGCGTTGACCAGATAGGCTCCTGCGCTGACCCCGGATGTCATCTTCCGGCGTGACGGGCCGGCCATGACGAAAGGCGTCAATCTGGTCGCTGCACAGCAGATGCTGCACCGGGTCAAGGCCGACCTGCCAGGCCACCGAGGCCATGAGCGATTCGCTCGGCTCGGCTCGGTCGGTCAGGGTGGCGCTCAGGGCGAAGATGCCCAGGCCGGTTGTCGCTTCGATTTCGTTGCGTTTGTAGGCGTTGAGCAGATTGCTGAGCGTGGTCTGCAGCAGAGTCGTGGTCCCGTAGGGCATGATATTCTGCAGGCCGTCGATCAGATCAATCCGGCACGCCTGCGTCGCCATGGTTTTCCAGCCAACTGCTCTTGACAAAGCCGAAGCGGTCGCTGGTTCGCCATGCGTAGCGATAGGTCAACTGCAGATCGTGGTTGATCTCTTCGAAGATGAGCTTGTTGCCGGCGACGTTCTTGTAGAGATGGCGCTCGCAGCGATAGAGACCGGCGTATCGGTCTGAGAACGGTTCCCACAACTGGGTGCGCCCGTCTCGGTGGACCTGGATGATGGTCTTGGCGCCTGTCCGTTCGCTGCCTGCGGCAATCTTGTCGTCGGTCTCATAGGGAAAGAGCGCCGATTCGGCGTCGATGCGACCGGCCGTCAGCCCGCCTGTGCTGGAGATGAAGAGCCAGTGGTCGGCGCTGCTGACCAGGCTCATGAAGAAGGGCGGCATCTGGTCATAGTTGCGAATGCAGTAATAGGTCTCGCCCATCATCTGTACATATGCGCCGGTCGGCGGTTGGTTACTGCCATGGATAGGGATGTTGTTGACCAGAAGATCGCAGACGTCTGTGGTCATCGGTTCGTCCTTTCGTCGTCGGGATGGATGAAAGACGTAGAGGCTAACCCTGAGTCAGGGTTAGCCTCTACGTCTGTTGGCCTACACTCGTTTGACATCCGAGCTTCACTCAACTTCTCCCAAAACGGGCGCAAGCGTGCTTGCGCCCGTTTTGAGGTATGGTCTTGAACGTCAATTCTCTACCGTCGGCAGGAATATGCTTTTTGCGCCCGCTGCCGGTTCGGCGCCTGTCACCGCCGAAGCAGTGACCGAGATCTCCGCTTCATAGGCGCCGACATCACAGGCGGCATCACGCGCCACACCACGTTGATCGGTTGTGGGGCAAACCGCAGGATTCGCTGCATCTATGGCTGGACTGCCTGTCAACAGCGCATGTGTCTGGGTGGGGCCGCCATTGTCGGCCAACGAATCAACCCCTGCGACAGCGACAACTTGATCGCTTGCAATCGGCGCGCATGTTCGCATCGGTGAAGAGATTGTTGCCGAGTGAGGTGAGGACCGCTGTTGCCGGACTCGCCTTCAATCTGGCAGCCATAGGAACTGTTGTCAGCGACGATACTGTTTTGCAGCGTAACCTCAACAGGTGCGCCAAAGGTGGCCACCATCAGGCCGCCTGTTGTCCCATCCGGGAGCATTGTTGTCCACGATGGTGCTGTTCAGAATGGTGACGACGCCATCGGTCATAAATAGTGCGCCGCCATGCCACGCTGTTGAGGTATTGCCACTGATCGTGCTGTTGATGATCGTCGCATTGCCTAGCGTGCGCAAACCACCCGCCACATCGCCTGCCACATTGCCGCTCACCGTGCTGTTGGTGAGGGTAACGTTGCTGTTGAAGAATCCGTAGATGCCGCCGCCAGGTTGCCCAATCGTGCTGTTGTTGCTCACCGTGCTATCGACCAGGTCGAGTGTCGCGCCATCTCCATTGTAGATGCCGCCGCCGCCGAGGTCAAAGCTCGCCGCCCCGCCGCTGTTCTCGATGTTGTCGGTGACGACAACGCGGTCGAGGCTGAGATCACCGTAGTTGAGGATGCCGCCGCCTTGCGGCCCCGCAGCACCCTCCCGGATGACGAGATCGTTCATGGCGACCACTGCGCCGGCAGCGACCTGGAGGACACGCGACGCGCCTCCTGCGCTGATCGTCACTGGAGCCGCGGCCGAGGCATCGACGGTGACCGAGCTGTCAATGGCGAGCTGTCCCGAGGTCAGCGTCAGCACGCCCCCGGCCAGGCTTGGATCGAACGTGATCATGCCGCCATCGGCAATGAGCGCCAGCGCCTCGCGCAGCGAGCCGGGCCCACCGTCATCGAGGTTGGTCACAACCAGTTCCGTGGGCGGCGGGAAGGGTACCCGGCGCACGAGGTCGACCATGACCTCGCCGCCGGCATTCCCGTCAGGCAGGGCGAAGCCGTAGCCCCAGACCTCTTCGAGATTCAGCCCATCGTCTGGGGCGCCGATCGGCTGGTCGGCGCTGCGCACGAAGTCGCTCACCGGGATCGACACCTGCTGCCAGTCCGTCGAACTGTCAGTAAAGGTGGCCTCAAAACGCTCGGCGGTGTCGGGTCCCTGGTAGACTCGTACGTAGTCGACCAGATACTCCTGTGGATAGGTGTTCGCCGGGTCGATCGCGCCACCGAAGTTGCCGCCGATGGCGAAGTTGAGCAGCAGGAAGAACGGCTTATCGAACACCCACGGACCGGGCACATCGGACGGCTCGGCCTGGTGGTACTGAATGCCGTCGACGTACCACGTGATCAGGTTCGGCTCCCACTCGACGACGAATGTGTGGTACTGCTCGTCAACCCGATTCGGGCTGAAGTCATAGATGCCGTTGAAACTGCCGCCACCATTGTAGCCAGGGCCGTGGATTGTGCCGAAGATCTCGTTGGGGATCCGGCTGACGTACTCCATCACGTCGATCTCACCGGCGCCCGGCCAAGGATTGTAGGTGATATCGGTGCCCAGGCTCCAGAAAGCCGGCCACAGGCCATCGCCGCCGGTCGGAACCTGCAACCGCGATTCGATGCGCCCATAGGCGAACTCGGCCTTATTCTGCGTGAGCAGACGGGCGGACTCGAATTCGCACGGACCATAGTAGCACTCCTGCGAGCCGTCGGCCTCGTCCAGCGTGATGACGAGGTTGCCGTTGCCGTCGGTCGCCGCGTTGGCAGGATCGTCGGTGTAGTATTGCAGCTCCTCGTTGCCCCAGCCATTCTTGCCGTCCGGGGTGGTGTCACCGATCTCGTAGGCCCAGTTAGCCGGGTTCGGCGGCGTACCGGCAGGGTCGTCAAACTCGTCAGCCCACGCCAAGCTCCAGCCGGTCGGGCCGGGGTCGGGGGCGCGGTTGTTCTTGAGCGTGACGGTGACCTCCTCGCCGCCGCCGGCACCCCGGTACCAGAACGCGAGACTCTCGGTCCCTGTCCAGTCCTGGCCAATCGGGAAGTCGTGGACGAGGGCTGCGTCAGAGCCGCCGGCTGTGATCGGCTGGCCGTCAAAGGTCACGCCGTTGAACGGGACGACACTGGGGTCGCATTCCAGGCCGGTCTCGTTGAACCGGAAGTGGAAGACAAGGTCGGCAAGCCCGTCACCGTCGACGTCTTCGCCGTGCCGCTTGGCGATGCCGGTCTTCTTGTCGACGTGGGTCTCGCTCGCCGCACCGAGTCTTACGGTGGTGTGGTCAACGGCGCTGGCATCGAAGTCGGCGGTGCTCAATAAGTGCACGGGTACGACTCCGTTGCCCTGATTACATAGCTTGCCCTTCACGGAGATGTCGACGTGGAGCGGGACGGTCGCCACACCCACGTTCTCGACCGCGTCCTGGCCGGGACGCGCGTCGGGATCACCGCTCTCGGAGCGGACAGCCTCGATCGCTGCTGGACCCTCAGTCTCCCACAGGAACGCGCCCTGCTCGAAGTCGTCGAGCAACTCGGGGTCGAACGGGTCGGTGTCGGCGATCAGCACCGAGCCCTGGAACAGCGCGCCGCGCTCGACGTCAACGGGGCTGGTCAGCCGGATGACGATCTGCTCGTCGCCCTCGAACTTGGTATCGTTAAAGGTCTCGACCGGGAAAAACAGCTCGGTCGGTCCGCCGTTGGTGAAGGTTAGCGTGCCGCTGGTGGGTGTGAATTCTTCGAATGGGATCGCATTCGAGCGCTCGGTGGCGAAGTCGATGCTGACCTGGGCCGGGTCGTCGGGACCCATCGGTCGGTTGAGCTTGACCCCAACGTTACCGGTCGTACCCTCCTCGATGAACGTGTTCTGCTTGGAGAAGTTGACCGCCAGTGCGGGCGGCTCGGCGACACCGTAGACACTCACTTCGTCGAAGTAGAACGTCTTTGGACCGCCGGTCCCGAGTGTGCCGAGCGCGTAGCCGTGCATCTCGAACAGGCCGAGCCCGTCATTGGGCGCGCCGTTGCCGATCTCCTTGCGCATGAACGTCGAAAACGGGAACTCGAGCAGTTGCCAACCGGTGAAGTCGTCGACAAAGGGCACAGTCCAACGCTCGGCGTCGTCGGTGGTTGAACCGGGGTTGCGATTGTCGAGGATGTCGATGAACATCTGGGTGCCGGAGTTGGACCCCAACATCCAGAACGAGATGCCCTCGCTGGTCGACCAGTCCTGGGTGACCCAGGTGTCGACCGCCGGGTTCTCGAAGGCGTGGATATAGCCCGCGAACGAAGAGACATCAACATCCATCTGCAGCACGTTGTTGGGCGTACCCACGGCGGGCAGCGTCGGCACTGGCGGACTCTCTGCGGTCGAGATAGCAACGCTTCCATCTCCTTGGAAGGTGTAGAAACCGAGCGGTTCGCCATTGGGAATCGCGGAGCCAAACGGGAGACCGTTCTCGAAGTCGTCGATGATCGTGCTGATCTCGGGCACGATCGGGAACAGGCTGAACGCCCAGTAGTCGGTACGGAAGTTGACGTCACTGCCGTTGCCGATGACGGCGACGACGACATTGATCAGACTCGCCGTTGCCGCCGCGTGAGGCCGGGGTCGGATCGAGCACGCCGTTGCCGCCGAAGAGGAACGAGTTGTCGTCAAAAAAGTCGGCGAGCGGGATCGACACGAGCTGCCAACCACCGCCACTGGTCGCACAGGGACCGGTGGGCGAGACGACACAGTTAAACTGGAATTCATCGTCGTCAGGCGGGTTGATCGCACCGTCGCCGTTGTCGTCCTCCTGGAGGTTGATCTCCAGGGTGTAGTCCTGACCGGCGTCGGAGTTGATCCAGAAGTTGAAGTACTCGGTTCCCGACAGGTCGGATGCGTTTGTGCGGCCGAAACCGCCGTAGAATCCGGGCGTACCGCCCGACCCCCAACCAGTTTCGAGTGAGAAGCTGCCGCCCAACGCCGGCGGGAGATCGGCGTTGTTGGCGGTGATGCCGCCGCCGCCCACGGAGCCGTTAAATGCGAACCAACCGTTGCCGAGCGGGTCGCCGTGCTCCATATCGTCGAAGACGACCTCGTCGAACGCGGCAGGCGCGCCGGAGGTGAACGTGATCTGGTCGAAGTCGACCTCGACAGTGCTACCGCTAGCGCCCTCAACGCCGCCGATGACGACAACCATTTCGTCGACGTTGCCGTCGAACACACCATTGCCACCCGTGCCTCGATCGAACCAGTTGCTCAGCGGGACGCTGAGGATCGTCCACTCGTCCTTGAACGCCGTGCTCGTAAAGGTAGTGTCGAGCCCGATCGAGTCCTCGGAGCCGTTGGTCCAGCCGTCGCCGTTGGTGTCCTCACGCAGTGTCAGCTCAAGGGTGTACTGGTCGACAGTGGCGTCGCTCTGGTTGAGCACCCACATGTTGAACCACGGGTCAGCCGGCAGGGTCAGTTGCGAGCCGTTGTCGAGGTTCTTGAACGCGCCGCCATAGAAGCCGCTCGGACTGCCGTTGCCTCCCCAGCCGGTGCTGAGGTAGCACGCGCCTTCTTCGAGGCCGATCGTCGAGCGGCACCGCCTCCGCCACCGCCATTAGCGCCGCCGAAGAAAAACCAGTCGGACACGTCGCCGTCCTCGAAGTCGTCGAAGACTGCACCAGGCGCGGGCGGAACGGCCAGTACAGGAAGCGAAAGCATACCCAACACTAGACCTAGCACTATCGCGTAGTGCAGGATCGGCGTTCTAATCTTACGAACTTTCATAGCTAAAACCCCTTTTGACGTCTGAGCGCCTAAATTTATCCATACGAGTTGTAGAATCTGTCGAGCGATATCTGCAGCCGTTCTGTTGCCCGTTCGGTCAGTCTTATGGCCGCAATGTAGTCAGACCGTTCAGAAGCTAAGTTGAGAAACACAGAAACCCCGGTCGATCCTGGCTTGCGCGGGAGTGACCGGGGAAGTTAAGCGACAACAGGATGCCTGCTGAAACATAGAAAATCATCATGAAATCGGTTTCAAGAAAATGAGCGAAATAGCAAAATTTCGTGGGAGCGATTTCAAAAGATTAACACGAGGGGAGATGGCTGTCAAGAGTTAATTGCTTTTTCGGGGATCTTGTTCAATGCTATACTGTCTCGAAAAGTGGGAAGGAAAGAGAGCTGTGATGCAACAGAAGAAGACGACCATTGACGACATTGCCCGCAACGCCAATGTGTCCAAGAGCACGGTCTCGCGGGTGTTAACCGGCAATTCGCATGTGGCCGAGGAAAAACGCGAGGCCATCGAGAAGGCGATGGCCGAGCTGAACTATCAGCCCAATATCTTCGCACAGGGATTGGCCGGGGGGCAGTCGTTGACCGTCGGTGTCCTGACGCAAAACTTCGGCAGCCCCTTCTATGACGCCATCCTGCGCGGCATCATCCAGGGCCTCATGGGCAGCGCCTATTCAGCCATCTTTGCCGACGGTCGCTGGAAACCCGACATCGAAGAGCAGGCGTTGGGGACGCTTATTGGTCGGCATGTGGATGGCTTGATTGTTGTGGGGGGGCTTAGCCCTGGCGATGTGTTATCTAGGGCCGCTGAACAACGACCACTGGTTATGGTCGGGCGGACGGTTCCGGAATTGGCGGGACGCTGTGTGGCAGTGGACAACTTTGGGGCTGCGTACGCAGTGACCCAACATTTGATCGAGGCCGGACATCAAAACATCGTCCACATTGCCGGTGATCCCTCCCACCAAGATGCCTGTGAGCGGCGGGAGGGCTATGTTCAGGCGCTGCAGGATGCCGGCATCGCCGTGATTCCGGATCTCATTGTTGAAGGAAATTTCAGAAGACAGTCGGGGTTGATGGGGATTGAGATGCTGTTCACTCGCGGTCAGCCTTTCAGCGCCGTCTTTGCAGGCAACGATCAGATGGCCTTTGGCGCACGATTGGCGCTGAACCGTCGCGGCATTCGTGTGCCTGACGACGTTTCGCTCGTCGGCTTTGACGATCAGTCGGATTCGGCCTACATGATCCCGCCGTTGACAACGGTGAGTCAACCAGCCGTTGAAATGGGTGAGGCTGCGGCGCAGGCCATCCTCGATCTGCTAGGCGGCAAGCCGATTGAGCTGCCCCGATTCTCGACCCGCTTAATCATTCGAGAATCGGTCGCCCAGTTTCGCTGAACAGGCAGGCCGCCTTCTCCGGCTACGAGGATCGATCCCATGGATCGACGATCTCCAGCCCCGCAATCCTCTCAAAATCTCTGATGTTGCGTGTCGCAAGCCGCGGACCATGGGCCACGATAAATTGTCCTCAATTTCCATCCTATCATTAGACAAATCACCGATCCCAATGTATACTAGGGCAGATAAGAACCGATGTTCTATCGTGATTCTCGCAACAGAACTGGCTCATCCGTTAGCACCGGAAATGACACCCCCGACAGCGTGGTAATCAGACCAACGTGGACGAGGAAAAGATATGCCACCCTTTCAGGTTGTCAGTGAATTCCAGCCGACCGGCGATCAGCCGGTGGCCATCCGGCAGTTGTCGGACGGCATCCGCGCCAACATGCGCGATCAGGTGCTGCTGGGCGTGACCGGCTCGGGCAAGACCTTCACCATGGCCAAGGTCATCGAGGCGGTGCAGAAGCCGGCGCTGATTTTGGCCCACAACAAGACGCTGGCCGCGCAGCTCTACAGCGAGATGCGCCAGTTTCTGCCCAACAACGCGGTCGAGTATTTCGTCAGCTACTACGACTACTATCAGCCCGAGGCCTACATCGCCCGCTCGGATACCTACATCGAGAAAGAGGCGCAGATCAACGAGGAGATCGACCGGCTGCGGCTGGCCGCCACCAGCGCGCTCTTCAGCCGCAGGGATGTGGTCATCGTGGCCTCGGTCTCGTGCATCTACGGCCTGGGCAGCCCGGAGGATTACGGGCAGGCTGTGCTCAACATGCGCGTCGGCGAGATGGTGCGGCGCAATCAGATGCTGCGCCATCTGGTTGAGATCTACTACGACCGCAACGACCAGATCCTGCAGCGCGGCAAGTTCCGCGTGCGCGGCGACGTGCTGGAAGTCCAGCCGGCCGACAAGGAGTTCGCCTACCGCATCAGCATGTGGGGCGATGAGATCGAGCGCATCAGCGAGATCGACACGTTGACCGGCGAGATCCTGGCCGACCATCAGGAGGTCGAGATCTATCCGGCCAAGCACTTCGTCACCTCCAAGGATCGGCTGGAGGCGGCCATCGAGGAGATCGAGAAGGAGATGTAGGAGCAGGTCGCGCTCTTCCGCTCCGAGGGCAAGCTGCTGGAGGCCCAACGCATCGAACAGCGCACCAACTACGACATGGAGATGTTGCGCGAGGTCGGCTATTGCAACGGCGTCGAGAACTACAGCCGCCCGCTGGCCCAGCGTCCGCCGGGCAGCACGCCGTGGACGTTGCTCGACTACTTCCCGGCCGATTGGCTGCTCTTCATCGATGAGAGCCACATGACGGTGCCCCAGGTGCGCGGCATGTACAACGGCGACCGCAAGCGCAAGGAAGTGCTGGTCGACTACGGTTTCCGTCTGCCCAGTGCCATGGACAACCGCCCGCTGCGCTTCGACGAGTTCGAGGATCACCTCAACCAGGTCATCTACGTCAGCGCCACGCCCGGTCCCTACGAGAGCGAACGCACCGAGCAGGTGGTCGAGCAGGTCATCCGCCCCACCGGCCTGGTCGATCCGGTGGTGGAGGTGCGCCCGACCGAAGGGCCAGATCGACGATCTGCTCAAGGAGATCAAGATCCGGGTGGCCAAGGGACAGCGTGCCCTGGTGACGACGCTGACCAAGCGCATGTCCGAGGATCTGACCGAGTATCTGGCCGAGTTGAACATCAAGGTTCAATATCTGCACAGCGAGATCCACACCATCGAGCGCGTCGAGATCCTGCGTGACCTGCGCATGGGTGTCTACGATGTGGTGGTCGGCATCAACCTGTTGCGCGAGGGATTGGATCTGCCCGAGGTGTCGCTGGTCGCCATTCTCGACGCCGACAAGCAGGGCTTCCTGCGCAGCGAGAGCGCATTGATCCAGAACATCGGCCGCGCCGCCCGCCATCTGGAGGGCAAGGCCATCATGTATGCCGACAAGATCACCGATGCCATGGAAGCGGCCATCGGCGAGACCAATCGGCGTCGCGAGATCCAGGAACGCTACAATCTGGAGCACAACATTGAGCCCCAGAGCATCGTCAAGAGCATCCGCGACCTCACCGACCGGGTGCGCGTCCTGGCCGAGGTCTCGCCCGACTACATGGACTGGAGGACGGCAGAGAAGCGCCGGCTCTCAGACCCGGCCTCGTTGCCCAAGGATGAACGGGCGCGGCTGATCAAGCAGATCGAGAAAGAGATGAAGGACGCGGCCCAGGCGTTGGAGTTCGAGCGGGCCGCGGCGCTGCGCGATCAATTGGTTGAGTTGCGCCAGATTGATATCGAGGAGCGGCTGAAGGTGTAGCGTGAGAACAGTTCTGAAAGGCATACTGACATGAAAAAGACAACCGATGAGGAAAAGGCTTCTCATTTAGCAGAACAGAGTGTTGAGTATGTGGCTCGACATGATGATCGTATTGATGAGATCACGTTGGTCGCAACCCCTGAAGAGCAACTTATTTCAGCGTTACGGCAAACGGGCCTGTTGGTTGAACGAGAAGTCGTTCGAGATATGTCCCCGCCCATGACCGAAGAGAGGCGAGAAGAACTAGCGCAGCGACTGTCCGGTGGGAAACCGCTCTCTCAGATCATCATCGAAGAGCGAGAGCGCTGATGCAGTTTTACTATACGGACAGTAGTGTGCTGGTCAAACGCCACGTTACTGAATCGGGATCTCAATGGTTCTGCCGTTTGGCGGAAATCGGCGCAGGACGCAAAATCATTTCGTCGCACGTCAGTGAGATTGAAGTGTACAGCGCCCTCGCTCGTCGAATGCGCTTGGCCGAATTTACACCTGACGAGCACCAGGAGATGTCAGCTCAATTTCACTATGTTTGGACCGCAGAATACATCTCGATTGTGATGTCTGATGAGATCGTTAGCCAAGCAAAACGCCTTGTCAAAAATCATCCATTGCGGGCCTACGATGCAATTCAATTGGCCTCAGCCATCGTCGTGAATGCAGAGATTTCGGGCATCAAAGAGGCTGATTTGATTTTCTTGGCTGCTGACAGACGTCTGTTGTCAGTTGCAGCGTCCTAAGGCCTTCGGACGCTGGAGCCGGGCACTGACGATTGATTCGGTTCTTGACCATACAGAAACCGAAATCTTCTATGCCCAACCAAGAGATCCCACTCACCGGCGGCAATGTAAACACCGGCGTCGTTCGTGTGGGCAACACCGTCCGTCGGATGGTAACCTCTGCAAGTCCGACAATCCATCGTCTGTTGCGCCATTTGGAGGCGAAAGGGTTTGTGGGCAGTCCACGTTTTCTGGGCATCGACGCAAAGGGCCGGGAGATTCTGACCTTTTTCGAGGGCGAGACAGGCATTCCTGTCGAGAATCTGGCAGCAGCGACGCACCGCTGATCACTGCGGCACAGATGCTTCGCCAGTATCATGATGCCACTGTCGATTTTGAACGACAGGGTACCGACCTTTGGCTCAACGAGTATCCAGATCCGGCACGCCACGAGGTCATCTGTCACAATGACTTTGCGCCCTACAATTTCGTCTACGACGGCGACGGCATTCCTTATGCCGTCATCGACTATGACTTGGCCGGCCCCGGCCCTCGCTTGAAGGACATCGCCTACGCACTCTACTGGATGGTCCCGCTGTCGTTCAACAGTGATGACCAGGTGGATTTTGCAGAGGCTGATGTCAGAAACGGCAGCCGTCGCTGCCGGCTATTTTGTGACACATACGGCATTCCCGTTGAAGCAGAACTGTTCGAAATGGTTGCCGAAGTGTTAGATTTGATGGGCGATGAAGAACAGATGGTCCAGATTCTGGGCGAAGCGGCAGCGACCAAGCTCAAGCATGAAGGCCACTTGGCCCACTGGCAACGAGAAGCCGTTGCCTACCAGCAGAATCGTTCACGCATAGAGGCCAATCTGCTCGTATCCAGATGATTCTCCGTCAAGAACAGCGATAATTTGTCACAGACTTACACGGATACAGAAGGATAGGACACGGATAGGTTCAGAGATTCTCTGGATATCTGAAAAGTGTCTGTGCAAAACCGGTATTCATCCGTGTCTCATCCCTTTTGTATCTGTGCCCATCTGTGACAAAAAAAAGACGCAAAATCAACAACACCGATTCCCTACTATTCGAGAGATATAGATGAGTACAACAAACGGCCAGTTCGGCACCGTCCTTCCCATCGACATCACCAGCACCATGCAGGACGCCTACCTCGATTACGCCATGAGCGTGATCGTGGCACGCGCCTTGCCGGACGTGCGCGATGGGCTCAAGCCGGTCCATCGGCGTATTCTCTACGCCA
Source organism: uncultured Chloroflexia bacterium (assembly GCA_963698255.1). Taxonomy (GTDB): domain Bacteria; phylum Chloroflexota; class Anaerolineae; order Caldilineales; family Caldilineaceae; genus JAWKOK01. Next base: position 276,403 of record CAVOQD010000037.1, read on the forward strand.
TGTATCACGACCTCAATCTGGTGCACACCGGGCCGCACAAGAAGAGCGCGCGTATCGTCGGTGAAGTGCTGGGTAAGTATCACCCCCACGGCGACACCGCGGTCTACGACGCCATGGTGCGCATGGCCCAGGACTTCAGCCTGCGCTATCCGCTGGTCGATGGGCAGGGCAACTTCGGCAGCATCGACGGCGACAACGCCGCGGCCATGCGCTACACCGAGGCGCGTCTGGCCGAGATCAGCAGCCTGGTCCTCAACGATCTGGAGAAGGACACGGTCGAATGGCATGACAACTTCGACAACACGCTGCGCGAGCCGGACATCCTGCCCGCGGCGCTGCCCAATCTGCTGATCAACGGCTCCAGCGGCATTGCCGTCGGCATGGCGACCAACATCCCGCCCCACAATCTGGGCGAAATCGTCGACGGCCTGGCCTACATGATCGACAACTACCACAACCTCGACGATGTCACGGTCGAGGATCTGTTGCGCTTCATCAAAGGCCCGGACTTTCCCACCGGCGGCATCCTCTATCGCTTCCGCCAGGACAAGGGCCAGGATGAGCATGACGTCATCTCCCAGGGCTATTCGGTGGGCAGAGGGCGGCTGATCTTGCAGGCCAAGGCCCACTTCGAGGAGATGAGCCGCAACCGCAAGCGCATCGTCATCACCGAACTGCCCTACCAGACCAACAAGACGGCGCTCATCGAGCGCATCGCCGGCCTGGTGCGGGACGGCAAGATCGAGGGCATCACCGACCTGCGCGACGAGAGCGACCGCACCGGCATGCGCATCGTCATCGAGTTGACGCGCAACGTCGAACCCAAGGACATTCTGGCCGACCTCTTCAAGTACACGCCGCTGCAGCAGACATTCGGCATGCAGATGTTGGCGCTGGTCGACGGCCAGCCGCGTATGCTCAGCCTCAAGCGTATGTTGCATCTCTTCATCCAACATCGCGAGGAGATTATCCGCCGCCGCTCCGAATACGATCTGGAACGCGCCCGGCAGCGTGCCCACATTCTTGAAGGACTGCTCAAGGCGCTGGACATTCTGGATGAGGTGATCGCCACCATCCGCCGCAGCCAACGTGTGGACACGGCTCGCACCAATCTGATGCACGAGTTCAAGTTCACCCAGATCCAGGCCCAGGCCATTCTGGACATGCAACTGCGCCGGCTGGCGGCGCTGGAGCGCAAGAAGCTTCAAGCAAGAATACGATGACTTGCTCAAGCAAATTGCCTATCTGGAAGATCTGCTGGCCCATCCTGAAAAGATCCTGAGTCTCATTCAAGGAGGATCTGCTCGCCATCAAGGAGAAATATGGCGACGCTCGCCGCACGCAGATCGTCGACAGCACCAAGGGCACGCTGACCACCACCGATCTACTGCCCGAGCAGGATGTCTGGGTTTCGGTGGCGGCCAACGGCGATCTGAAACGCTCTGATCTCACCAATGTGACCCAAGCCGTGGTGCGCAAGGTGGCCAAGGGTAGCCAGGTGGCGTTTGCCAATGCCAACACGCTGGACTATCTCTATCTCTTCAGCAGCGACGGTCGTAGCAAGCGCGTCGGCATCCACGAGACTCCCGCTGGACAACGGCAAACATCTCAGCGAGTTCACCGATTTCACACGCCGCGATTCCATCACAGCAGCCATTGCGCTGCCGCGCATCGAAGGGGATGAGGCGCAGGGATATCTCTTCTTCGCCACCGAACTGGGCGTGGTGAAGCGCGTGACCCTGGCGGATTTCCTGTCTGCCGCGCCGCTGGACCCGCAGGTGATCAATGTCGATGCCAAGGATCGCCTGGGCTACTGCTTCCCGACCACCGGCGATCAGGAAGTGATCCTCGTGTCGAGCAGCGGCAAGTCGATTCGCTTCGAAGAAACTGAAGTGCGCAGCATGGGGTTGGCAGCCGCCGGCGTGGGCGGCATGAAGCTCAAGAAGGGCGAGCGCATTGTCGGCGCCGGCGTGGTCGACGCCGACGGTGAGCTGATGACCATCACCGAATCCGGCTTTGCCAAGCGTTCTGCGCTCAGCGACTACAGCACCCAAGGTCGCAACGGCGGCGGCATCGTCACCCACAAGCCGACCAATCGCACAGGCAGCGTGGCATCGGCCCGGGTGCTGACCGCGGCTGAGATGGCGGATGTCGATACGCTGCTCTCGGTGATCACGGCCAAGGGCCAGGTTGCCGTCCTCGGCCTGCCCGAGGTGCCGCAGATGGGGCGCGGCGTGCAGGGCAAGCAGGTCATGCCGATTGGCACGGGCGACCGGCCGTGGGCGATCCACGTTGTCAAGATGCCGCCCGATGATCCCTTCGGCAACGGCGGCGGTGATGAGCCGATCGCCGAATCCGCAGCCAAGCAGCCGGCAGGCGGAGCCAAGAAGGCGACGGCATCCAAAACAACCAACGGGGCCAGAGCCGGCAACGGCGCGCCGGCCGGCAAACAGTCTGCCGGCGCCCAGTCCGCCAAAAAGTCGCCGCAGCAGGCCACGCTCGATCTCGGTCTGCCGGCCGCCGACGCCGCACGATCCGGGACCAGTCGTCAGCGTACGTCCAAGTCGGGTAAGGATGGTTCGTCGCCGCGCAATGCGGGCGGCGACAAAGACAAGCCTGCCCCTGGTCGCTCGCCCGGACGGGCGAGCCGCAAGCGATCTGCCCCCAAAACCGGCCGCGGCAAGTCGGCGTCCAAATCAGTAGCGGCCGAGAAATCGACGCCAACAACCGCCTCTGCCAAATCATCGGGCAAGACCAAGGCTACGTCAGCCAAAGCGTCGTCCGCGGCCAAGAAACCACCATCCAAGACAGCGGCCAAGGCGAGTACATCAGCGCCGGGCAAGGCCAAGCCTGCGCCGAAATTGGCGTCGAAGGCCGCTTCGTCAAGGAAGGCTTCGTCCTCAAGCGCGTCCGCCAAAACGGCATCCACCGCCTCGACAGCAAAAGAGTCAGCGCCGTCCAAGAAGCCTGCGCCGAGCAAGGCCAAACCTGCGACCAAACCGGCGACGAAGGCCGCTTCGTCAAGGAAGGCATCGTCCTCAAGCGCGTCCGCCAAAACGGCATCCACCGCCTCGGAAGCAAAAGAGTCGGCGTCGTCCGAGAAGTCTGCGCCGGGCAAGGCCAAGCCTGTGCCTAGACCGGCGTCGAAGGCCGCTTCGTCCACAAGCGCGTCCGGCAAAACGACATCCACCGCTTCGACAGCCAAAAAGCCGTCGCCGGGCAAGACCAAGACTGCGCCCAAGCAGGCGTCGAAGGCTGCTTCGCCCACAAGCTCGTCCGGCAAAACGACATCCACTGCTTCGACAGAGAGGAGGTCATCGCCATCCAAGGCCAAGCCTGGGCCCAAACAGGCGTCGAAGAACGCGACCGGGAAAGCTGCACCTGCTGCTCCAAAGCCGGACAAGACGCGCTCGCGCAGTACGGCGAGCAAAGAGAGTACGGTTCCCGCGATTCAAGTCGACCCCGGGTCAAAGAGCGTTGTCGAGCCAAGCCCGGCCAAGACAGCGCCACCCAAAGAAGCTCCTTCCATGCAAACGGCAAAGGCAAATAGCACGACCGAGCCTGTCTCAAAGCAAACGGACGCCAGCGTTGCTGCACCAACTATGCCGCCCGCGGCTGAGGATGTAGCCGACACGGCCATCGGTGCGGACGACATGCCGGACCAGGCGACGCCTGCCACTGCGGCGACGCTCGAGTCGCCGGCGCCACAGCAAGCGGTTGACCAATCCCCGGCCCCGAAGAAAACGACCCCGAAGTCCAAAAAACCGTCGAGCAAATCCCGCAAGCTTCAGATCGTCACCACCGTGAACAAGAAGCCCGCCTCCTCAAAAAAGAAGTAACCTCCCTGCATGTTCCGGCTGCGGGCAACCGTTTCGATCCGCGAAGGATTTCCCAAAGAGTGTCGATTAATAGGTCGGTCGAGGATTTTGACACAGCATTTGCGCGTATGATATCCTCGATTTTTGTAACACAATTGCATAAATTGCTTTGCTGCTCTTTTTGAGCGTGGGGGGAGGGACCGACCCGATGATCCCCGAGCAACCCGCTGGAGTCCCGGTTTCCGGTTGCTAAGTACTGTGACGGATTGTTCGCGTGATCGAAGTTTTCGAACAGGCGGAACCGCACACAGTCTTTGCAACAGAAAAACAACCGGCGGCCATCCAGGCCGGGTGCTGAAACAGATCAGATTGTCACGACAGTCTGGTCCAAAAAATGCGCCACTGTGTGAACCCGCCGTCCCGGAGATCCCGGACGGCGTTTCTTTTTTTGAGGAACACGATGCACTCTGTCTTCTGGGAAGACAACCAAGTGAAGATGGTCGACCAGCGATTGCTGCCGGGCGAGTTTGCCATCGTCGGGTTCGATACGGTCGAAGCTGTGGCCCACGCCATCAAAGAGATGGTCGTGCGCGGGGCGCCGGCCATCGGCGCAGCGGCGGCCTATGGCATGGCGCTGGCCGGCTATGCCAGCCCGGCAACCGACCGGGACAGCCTACTGATTGACCTGCGCGCGGCCAAAGAGCAGCTTGATGCCGCACGTCCGACCGCGGTCAACCTGAGTTGGGCCACGCAACGGCTGTTGAGCCTGGCCGAGGCCACAGTCTTGCCCAATGTGGACGACATTCGCAGCGCCGTACTGGCCGAGGCCGATGCCCTGGCTGACGAGGATGTCGAGATCAACCGCCGCATCGGATTTCACGGCGCGGAGCTGATCGCCGACGGGGCCAATCTGCTCCACCACTGCAACACCGGCTCGCTGGCGACCGTCGACTTCGGCACGGCGCTGGGCATCGTCTACGCCTGCAAGGAACAGGGCAAGCGTATCCACGTCTGGGTGGACGAGACCCGGCCACGCTTGCAGGGCGCACGCTTGACCGCCTGGGAGTTGATGCGGGCCGACATTCCCATGCACCTGATCGTCGACAACGCGGCCGGCCATCTGATGCGCACCGGCCAGGTCGATGCCGTGATCTTCGGCGCAGATCGGGTGGCAGCCAACGGCGACGTGGCCAACAAGATCGGCACCTACAAGCTGGCCGTGGTGGCGGCCGAGAACAACATTCCGGTCTATTGCGCCGTCCCGACCAGCACGATTGACCTTTCGCTGGCCGATGGCGATCTGATTCCGATTGAGGAACGGGGCCGTGAGGAAGTGATCGAAATCGGGGACAAGCCGATTGCGCCCGAAGGTGTGCCGGTCTACAACCCGGCCTTCGACATTACGCCGTCTCGCTATCTCACCGCCATCGTGACGGAAGAGGGCGTCTGTTATCCGCCGTTTGTAGAGAGTCTGGCGTTGGCCAGGGCGAGGGCGGATTTGTAGCACGACATTTATGTCGTAGCACTGTGCTCGGGTTAGTTGAAGGTACGGCAAACAGATTCTGACGGATAGTTATCGAGAACGAGAACGCAGAACGAGAACGAGAACGAGAAGGCTACGACATAAATGTCGTGCTACAAGTTGGATAGAGCGATATGGCGAAGAGACCGGACAACATCAACGTATTCTGCGGCTCCAGCCCTGGCAACGGACCCATCTACATGGATGTGGCCCAAGCGCTGGGAACCGAGTTGGCCCGCCGCGGCATCGGTCTGGTCTATGGCGGCGGCAGCGGCGGGCTGATGGGCGCCGTGGCCCGAGCTGCCGACGGGGCAGGCGGGCGTGTCCTGGGCGTGATCCCGGCGGCGCTGGCGCCCAAGGAACTGTCCGGCGAGTCCATCGGCGAACTGCGCGTGGTCGACACCATGCACGAACGCAAGGCGATCATGGCCGCGGAATCGGACGCCTTCATCGCCATGCCCGGCGGCTTCGGCACGCTGGACGAACTGTTTGAAGTGATGACCTGGGTGCAGTTGGGTATTCAGGACAAGTCGATCGGCCTGTTGAACGTGGACGGCTATTTTGATCCGATTGTGGCCTGGATCGACCAGGCAATCGAGCACGGTTTCGTTCGCTCACATCACCGTGATCTGATTGTCGTGGCGTCGGAGCCCGTGGAACTGCTGGATCGACTGATCGAACATGAGCCGCCGGCAGGGCTTACACGCTGGATGAACCTTGACCAGACGTAACGCTGTTGGGCGAAGTACAAATGGACCGCGGGTTAGGCGGATGAGGCTAATTCCCGCGGATAAAAATCAGAATCAATCCGGTTTCGTCCGCCGAATCCGCGGTCCATCTGCGTGAGGCCGTGTAGTTGCGATCAGACATAGAGAGGAGCTAGATTCGCATGTCATTTATCATTACCGGTTCGGTAGCCTATGACTATCTCATGAGCTATCCCGGCAGATTCCGGGACCACATCCTGCCCGATCAGCTTGACAGCCTTAGCGTCAGCTTTCTGGCCGATTCCATGCGTCGCGAGCGAGGCGGCGTCGCTGCCAATGTCGCCTACACCAACAAGCTGCTGGGCGGCCATCCGACCATCCTGGCCACGGTGGGCCACGATTTCGGCGACTATCGACGCTGGCTGGAGGATCAGGGCTTGCCGACGGATCAGATCATCGAGATCCCCGAAGACCTAACGGCCACCTTCTTCGTGAGCACCGATCTGGACCAGAACCAGATCGCCAATTTCTACACCGGGGCCATGGCCCATGCGCGGGACTACAGCCTGGCCTCGCGCAATCTTCAGGACGCCGCGCTGGTGCTGATCAGCCCCAATGATCCCCTGGCCATGGTCGCCTATGCCAAGGAGTGCAAGGAACTGGGCATGCCCTTTGCCTACGATCCGAGCCAGCAGCTTGCGCGGCTGAGCGAAGAGGATCTCAAAGAGAGCGTGCCTGGAGCCAAGTTCCTGTTGTGCAACGAGTACGAGATCGCCGTGATCCAGAACAAGACCGGCTGGAGCATGGACGAGATCAGAAACCTGGTTGAGGTTCTGGTTGTCACCTACGGAAAGAAGGGCAGCGTGATCTACACCGATGGCCAGGAATATGAGATTCCCATCGCACCGCTTGACCACATCGACGATCCGACCGGGGCAGGCGACGCCTTCCGCGGCGGCTTCTTTGCAGCCTGGCAGGCGGGCCTAAGCTGGGACGTGGCCGGCCGGGTTGGCGCTCTTTGCAGCACCTATGCGCTGGAAAACATCGGCACGACGACCCATCGCTTCACCCAGGATGAGTTCGCGATCCGGTACGCGGAGTACTTCGGCGCCGAGCCGGCGTTGACAGAGCTAAGACAAGGGAATCTTGTCGGGACTGGGCAGTAAGCGATCGTATGAAGACCATCATTGCACTCTTCCGCGGCATCAATGTCGGCGGTCGCAACAAACTGCCCATGCGAGACCTGGCGGCCTTACTTGAGGATCTGGGCTTGACCGATGTCAAGACCTACATCCAGAGCGGCAATGCCGTTTTCCATGCGGATGGTGTAGACAGCGCAGAACTTTCGGATGCGATCACGGCAACAATCCAGAAGCGGCATGGCTTTGCGCCGCAGGTGCTCCTGCTCGGCATTTCGGATCTGGCGGAGGCCATAGCGGCAAACCCGTTTCCGGAAGCCGAGGCGGATCCGAAGACGCTACACCTCTTCTTTCCGGCTTCAATGCCGCCGGCGCCGGACTTGGATTCGCTGACCAAGATTCAGCTCGACAGCGAACAGTTTGCGCTGAAAGGAACGGTTTTCTATCTGCATGCACCGGACGGCATCGGCCGGTCCAAGCTGGCGGCGAAGGTGGAGAAGGCGCTGGGTGTGCCGGTGACGGCGCGCAACTGGCGTTCGGTCACGAAGATCATGGAGATGGCAGAGCAGGTGGATGGAGGCGTTGTTGAATGACCTCCCCAAATACGACAACGATCCGGCGCATTCTCTCGGTCGATCCTGTCTGGAGCGCCTACGCGCTGGCCGACCTGCAGCCGGACTTCGAACCCTACTGCCGGTGGTATGTGAGCGAATCGGACGGTGAGGCCGCGGTGGCGCTGATCTTCACGGGACTCGAGATCCCGACGCTCTTCACTGCCGGCTCAGAGGAGCGAATGGTCGAGGCGGTGGCGCAGATCGATCTGCCGGAGACGGTCTACATCACGATACCGGACGATCACTTCGAACACGTGGCCTCGCTCTACGACTTCGCCGGCGATCGCCGGCCCATGTGGCGCATGTTCCTGCCGGATGACGCCAGTGTCGCTTCGCCGTCTGTGCCGGGGCTGCGGCGTTTGACCAGCGCTGACGGCGACAGTCTCAATGCGCTCTACGCTTTTGGCGGTCCGTTTGCGCCGGATGCATTCGAAGCCTACCAGTTGGACAATGGTGTCTTCTTCGGCGTTGAGAGTGAAAACGGCGAGCTGATCTCGGCGGGCGGCACGCACATCGTGGATTGGGCCCACGGCATCGGCGCCATCGGCAACATGTACACGCATCCCGATCAGCGCGGCAACGGCTATGCAGCGGCGGTGTTGCAGGGCATTGTGCTGGCGCTGCGGGAAGGGAATGTCGGCAATATTGTGCTGAATGTCGATCAGCGCAATGTCGGCGCCAAGCATTTGTACGAGAAGTATGGGTTTGCGGTGTATGGATCGTATGTGGAGGGGATTGGGAAGAGAAGATAGGAATTGTGAATTGTCGATGGTCAATTGTCAATTGCCGGATCGAGCAACGGTTAACGGTGAATTGATAATTGTGAATTGTTAATGGTCTCCGTGAAGAGTTTTTCTTACGCATTACGCAGTACCAGTAGTTCACGATTTGTCATTCTGAGCGGATATTTTCAAGTACGCCACTCTGGCAAAAGGCCAGCGAAGGCATGTCCTGAGTGTAATCGAAGGAATCTCGCTTTCACCAAATCGTGAACTACAGAGTACGGATTATTCTTCACGCAGCAAGAATTACTTACGTTTTTCCACAAGGAGTATCAAACCAAGATGGCAACTGTACTGAAAGAAACATCTTACGACATCGCAGACATCAATCTGGCTGACCAAGGCCGCTTCCGCATGGAGTGGGCGGCGCGGGAGATGCCGGTGCTCGATTTGCTTGAAAAACGCTTCAAGGAAGAGCAGACCTTCAAGGGTATCCGCCTGGGCGCGGCCATGCATGTGACCTCCGAGACGGCCAACCTCATGCGCATTCTCATCGCCGGCGGCGCCGAGGTGGCGCTCTGCGCCTCCAACCCGCTGAGCACCCAGGATGACGTGGCCGCCGCGCTGGTCGCCCACTATGAGATGCCGGTCTACGCCATCAAGGGCGAGTCCAACGAGCAGTACCACTCGCCACATGGCCGCCGTGCTCGACACCAAGCCCAACATCACCATGGATGACGGCATGGACCTGGTCGCCATGCTGCACACCCAGCGCAACGACCTGCTCGACAACGTCATCGGCGGCACCGAGGAGACCACCACCGGCGTGATTCGCCTCAAGGCCATGGCGGCCCAGGGCAAACTCAAGTTCCCGGTCATCGCGGTCAACGACGCCATGACCAAGCACTTCTTCGACAACCGCTACGGCACCGGCCAGAGCACCATCGACGGCATCGTCCGCGCCACCAACGTCCTGCTGGCCGGCAAGAACTTTGTCGTCGGCGGCTACGGCTGGTGCAGCAAGGGCATTGCCATGCGCGCCAAGGGCATGGGTTCCAACGTCATCGTCACCGAGGTCGATCCGCTGCGTGCCCTGGAAGCAGTCATGGACGGCTTCCGCGTCATGCCCATGATCGAGGCCGCCAAGGTGGGCCACATCTTCTGCAGCGCCACCGGCGACATCCACGTGGTCGACGGCCACGACTTCGAAGTCATGCGCGACGGCGCCATCATCGCCAACAGCGGCCACTTTGATGTCGAGCTGAATCTGGTCGCGCTCAAGGAGATGTCGACCAAGATCACCCGCGTGCGCCAGTTCCTGGACGAGTACACACTGGAAGACGGTCGCCGCATCTACGTGGCCGGCGAAGGTCGCCTGGTCAACCTGGCCGCGGCCGAGGGCCACCCCAGTGCGGTCATGGACATGAGCTTCGCCAACCAAGCGCTGGCTGCCGAGTACATCCTCAAGAACGGCGGCGAACTGGGCGGCGACGTCTACGACGTGCCCGAAATCATCGACCGCGAGATCGCCGCACTCAAACTCAAGGCCATGGGCGTCGAAATCGACGTGCTGACCGCCGAGCAGGATGCGTATTTGAATGAGTGGTCGATGGGGACGGCGCACTAAGGCGCTGCTGCGTGCTGCTTGCTGCGTGAGGTCTTTGTTGACCAGGATGTCTCGATATTGGCCGCTCTTACCGAAGCGAGTCATATCGTAGAGACCACGATGCTCTGCGTCAACCTCACGCAGCACGTAGCACGCAGCAAGCAGCACTCTTTTTCGAAAAACAGCGGACACAAATAGAACCATTTTCCCAGGAGAACAAACATGTCAACCTTCATGACGTCGCCCAGCTTGCTGTTTACCAGCGAGTCGGTTTCGGAGGGCCATCCGGACAAGATGTGCGACCAGATCAGCGATGCGGTCGTGGATGCGATCTTCGAGCAAGACCCCTATGCACGCGTGGCCTGCGAGACGGCCATCAAGACCGGTTTCGTGCTGCTGTTGGGCGAGATCACCACGACGGCCTTTGTCGATTTCGACAAGCTGGTGCGCGAGGTCGTCAACGATATCGGCTTCAACGCCAGTGAGATGGGCTTCGACGGCAATACCTGCGGCGTGCAGGTTGCCGTGGCCTCCCAGAGCCCGGACATCGCCATGGGCGTGGACAAGTCCATGGAAGCCAAAGGCGGAGCCACGGCAGAGGACGAGATCGAGTCGGTCGGCGCCGGCGACCAGGGCATGATGTTCGGCTACGCCTGCAACGAGACGCCGACGCTGATGCCCATGCCCATCTACTATGCCCACAAGCTGGTGCGGCGCATGGCCGAAGTGCGCAAGGACGGTACGCTGCCTTGGCTGCGCCCGGACTCCAAGAGCCAGGTCACTGTCGAATATGCCTACGGCAAGCCGAAACGCATCCATACCGTGCTGCTCTCCACCCAGCATTCGCCGGACGTGAGCCAGGAAGAGATCCGAGCCGGCCTGATCAAGCATGTGATCGAGCCGGTGCTGCCGGCCGATCTGGTCGATGACGAGATGCTCATCTACACCAACCCGACCGGTCGCTTCGTGGTCGGCGGTCCCATGGGCGACGCCGGCGTGACCGGCCGCAAGATCATCGTCGACACCTACGGCGGCATGGGTCGCCACGGCGGCGGCGCCTTCAGCGGCAAGGACTGCACCAAGGTCGACCGCAGCGCTGCCTACGCCGCGCGCTGGGTGGCCAAGAACATCGTGGCCGCCGGCATCGCCGACCGCTGCGAGCTTCAGATCGCCTACGCCATCGGCGTGGCCCATCCGTTGAGCGTCAACGTCGAGACCTTCGGCACCGGCAAGATCGACGATGAGCAGATCGCCAAGCTGGTGGACCGCTACTTCGATCTGCGCCCCGGCGCCATCATCCACGATCTGGATTTGCGCCGGCCCATCTACCGCCAGACAGCCGCCTACGGCCACTTCGGCCGTGATGACATTGCGCTGCCCTGGGAAGACACCAGTCGGGCGGATGCGCTGCGTGAAGCTGCCGGGCTGGCCCATGCTGTGATCGCGTGAGGATGATAGATGATAGAACGCGGATGACGCGGATCTAACGGGTCTTCGCGGAGGAAAAGGGGTGTGCTGGAGTTGGCACACCCCTTTTTGTATTGGCGCAAACCTCCACACCTGTGGCCAGGCGCTGCCTGTGGCATCATCGTACCAGGTCAGGGCGTTCATGAAGAGGGCGCCGTAGTTGCCGACCAGGGTATATTTAGAATGAATAAATATCCCCGGCACTTCGTCCAAAACAGATGAGCTTGCTCGTTGAGGCCAAAGTGCTGGGGACATCCTGTCCTCGCTATTTCTTGCTCACGGCCACAGTCACCTGCTTGCCGTCTAGCTCAAAGCTAACTTGCGCCAGATGGGCCGGCAGTTCGCTGTCGACCACGTGGACCAGATCGGCGCTCAACGTCTCCTGGCGCACGTAGCGTCCGTAGATGCACCAGCAGATCGTGAACGAGGCCGGACTCGACACCGTCATCATCACACACGTAGGTGACGATGCGGTCGCTGATCTCCAGATCGGCGTCCTTGCGCAACTGCTGGATGCGACGCACCAACTCGCGTGCGTTGCCCTCCTGGACAAGCTCCGGCGTCAGGTCGGTGGTGACGGCCACCAGATAGCCGCCGTCCTCGGACACGCTGTAGCCGACGCGCGGCGAACTGCGCACCTCCACATCCTCGGGCGCGATCTCGTACTGCTCGCCATCAGCCTCGACGACGAACGATTCGCCGGCAGCCACGTGCGCGGCCAGTTCGTTCTGGTCCATGCCGCTCATGGCCTGGCGGATCTTGGGATAGCCGCGGCCATACTTCTGCCCCAACTGCTTGGGATAGGGGAAGACCTCGACATCGACCAGATCGCCGCTGGCGTGGGTGAACTCCAACTCCTTGACATTCAGTTCGTCCAGCACAAGCTGTTGCAGTCGTGTCAGCCCGGCATCCTCTTCCTCGCTGGCCGTGCGCACGACCACCTGGGCCAGCGGCTGGCGCACCTTCAGGTTGGCGTTCTGGCGGGCGGCATGGCCAAGGCTGGTGACCTTCTGGGCCAGCGCCATGTCCAGGCTCAACTGCTCGTCGATCAGCGCCTCATCGTAGGCGGGCCACATGCTCAGATGCACGCTGTCCGGCGCCTCCGGGTCCAGTGAGACGACCAGGTTCTGGTAGATCTCCTCGGCGATAAACGGCGTCGACGGGGCCAGCAGTTGGCTCAGCTTGACCAGCACCTCGTGCAACGTCGCCAGCGCAGCCGGATCGCCGTCCCAGAAACGCCGTCGACTGAGCCGCACGTACCAGTTGCTCACACTGTCCACAAACTCTGCGATCGGCCGCGTCGCCCCCAGCACATCGTAGTTCTCCATGGCCTCGGTCACGTCGCGGACGAGGAGATTGAGTTCGGAGAGCACCCAGCGGTCAAGAAGGTGGGGCTGTGGGGTTGTGGGGTTGTGGGGTAAAGACTCCCCCACTTCCCCACTTCCCACTCCCCATCGCCAAGATTCGCATAGGTCACGTAGAAGCTGTACGTATTCCACAACGTGTTCATAAACTTGCGCACGGTCTCGCCGACCAGGTTGACGCTGAAGCGACGGCTGTTGCCGGGAGGGCTGGCCGTGTACATGTTCCAGCGTGTGGCGTCGGCGCCGTGGGCATCGAAGACCTCCCACGGGTTGACCACATTGCCCTTGGACTTGCTCATCTTGCTGCCGTCCTCGGCCAGGATGTGGCCCAGGCAGATGACGTTCTGGAAGGCCGGACGGTCGAAGAGCAGCGTGCTGACCGCGTGCAGCGTGTAGAACCAGCCGCGCGTCTGGTCGATGGCCTCGCAGATGTAGTCGGCCTGCTGTTGCCGCTCCCACACCTCCTGGTTCTCGAACGGATAGTGCCACTGGGCGACCGGCATGGAACCGGAGTCGTACCAGCAGTCGGCCACCTCGGTGACGCGGCGCATGGTCCCGCCGTCGGGCGCGGGCCAGGTCAGCTCGTCCACATAGGGACGATGCAGATCCAGATCGGTCAGATCGCGGCCGACCTTCTCGGCCAGTTCGGCCACCGAGCCGATACATTCGGTGTAGGTGCTCTCCGGCGCATCGCTGACCCAGAGCGGCAGCGGCGTGCCCCAGAAGCGATCGCGGCCCAGCGCCCAGTCGACGTTGTTCTCCAGCCATTTGCCGAAGCGGCCGTCCTTGATGTGGCCGGGATACCAGTTGATCTCCTGGTTGAGATCGACCAGTTGGTCGCGATAGGCGCTGGTGCGGATGTACCAGGTCTCCTTGGCGTAGTAGAGCAGCGGCGAATCGCAGCGCCAGCAGAACGGATAGGTATGCTCGTATTGACCGGCCTTGTAGAGCAGGCCCCGGCCGGCCAGTTCGTCCTGGATGGCCGGATCGGCCTCCTTGACGAAGACGCCGGCCCACGGCGTCACATCCGGTTTGAACGTGCCCTCGGGCGTGATGGTCTGCACCACGGGCAGGCCATATTTGCGCCCAACGTCCATGTCGTCGGCGCCGAAGGCCGGCGCGATGTGGACGATGCCGCTGCCGTCGTCGGTGCTGACGAAGTCGGCGGCCACCACGTAGGCATACTCCTCCTCCACCGGGAAGAAGGTGTAGAGCGGCTCGTAGCGTTTGCCGAGCAGATCCGCGCCCTTGAGCGTTTCCACAACTTCGTAGCCGGGCGTCAACACGGTCTCGGCCAGATCCTGGGCCAGATAGAGCACGTCGCCACTGGCATCAACCACCTTCACGTAGTCGATCGTTTCGCCCACGGCCAGCGCCACGTTGCCGGGCAACGTCCACGGTGTCGTCGTCCAGGCCAGGAGATAGACATTCTCCTCGCCGCCGGCGTCCTCCGGCTTGACATGGAACTTGACAAAGACGCTGGGATCGATGGTGCCTTCCTTGTAGCCCTGCGACAGCTCATGGCTGCTCAACGGCGTGCCGCAGCGCGGGCAGTAGGGGACGACCTTGTGCCCCTGGAAGAGCAGGTCCTTGTCCCAGAGCTGCTTCATGATCCACCAGAGCGATTCGACATACTCATTGTGGAAGGTGACGTAGGCCGTCTTGAGATCGACCCAGAAGGCCATGCGTTCGGTCAGCGCTTCCCACTCGCTGATGTACTCCATGGTCGATTCGCGGCAGAGCTTGTTGAACTCGGCGATGCCGAACTCCTCGATCTGCTGCTTGCCGCTGAGACCCAGCCGTTTCTCGACCTCGATCTCGACGGGCAGGCCATGGGTGTCCCAGCCGCCACGACGCTGGACATAGCAGCCCTGCATCGTGTGATAGCGCGGGAAGATGTCCTTAAAGGAACGCGACAGCACATGGTGGATGCCGGGCCGGCCATTGGCCGTGGGCGGCCCTTCGTAGAAGACATATTCAGGCCCGCCCTCGCGTTCGCTCATGCTGCGCTGGAAGACATTGCGCTCCCGCCACAGGTCGAGGATCTTGGTTTCCATCTCGGGGAAGCTGACAGAGGGACTGACGTCCCTGAACTGCGCTTTGGTTGTTGTCTCAGTCATATCAGGTTCTCTACCTTTAGAAATAGATTGATCAATCATGTCGGCTAACGTATAATTCGAGCCACCACGTCGAGTGAAATCGTTCATAGGACAGTATCATGAACATCGCAGTAACAGTCACACACGAAGAATTTGGCGCCGCTGAGGTCAAAGACGCCGTTGCCTTCGCATTGCGCACCGAAGGCGAACAGGCTCGCTCCAGACGAACTCGCTATGAAACGCTCTGCCGTACCTTTGAACAGAAGTATAATCTATCTTCAGAGGAATTTCTGTCACGGTTCGAGTCAGGCGAGTTGGGAGACGACGTCTACGTTTTCGACTGGTATGCCGCCAAAAAGGCGTTCGATCTCTGGGATCGTCGATTTCGCATCCTCAGTGAGGCGTCGGTATGAATGCCGGCGAATACTATCAAAATATTCTCCAGGTCATCGGCGATACGCCAATTGTTCTTGGCACAGATATCTCCTTCAACGAAATCGATATCAACGTTTGTTATATTCGTGGCACATTGATTTTGCCCAACGAGTGTGAACTGCATATTGCCGAGTACGTTATCACCGCACAATCACTCAACCGACCGAAGTACCGGTATCACCTACAGAAAACTGACGGTTCTCTGCTTGCCCGCTGGGACAACGTACCCCATTTCCCGAATCTTGATACGTATCCGGATCACCGACATGATGAAACAGGGGATCCGTACTCATCTCCGCCCATGGACGTAAAAACGGTGCTTGAATCAATAGTGCCGTTGATTTTCGGCGAAGACTGACTCACCGATAGTCACTTCGCCTTCCTTGCAAGCGATCCGGCACCTCCCAGCCCCACCCCAGCTTGTAGACGCCTCGTTCGATCCACGTCTGATAACTGCTGTGCAACCACTCCTCCGGCCGATAGACCAGACCATGATGGACCGGGTTGTAGTGTATCGAGTCCAACACAACTGCAAACTCATCGACATCGTGGATTCGCCGCATGGAATAGGAGCGCTGCCAGATCTGTTCGACGGAGGGCATGCCCAGCATCTGCCGGCGATCCTGTTCGAACTGGGCCATCATCGGTCGTACGACCGAATCAGCGTTGACCCCCCTACTCGGTCGAATCAGCAGATGTACATGGTCGGGCACCAACACGAAGGCTACCGCCTCAAAGGGCCTGCTGCGTTTCACTCGGTTCAGCACGCCCCGCAACGCGTGGTAGCCCGGTTCATCGTTAAGGACCGGCTCATGCCCGACGGTCTCAAGCGTCAAGAAGAGGCAATCGGACAGAAAGTAGCGGGCGTAATGTGTAACATCTGGCATCTGTTCAGTCCGGAAATGCGTCCAGGGTGACAGTCACCCGACTCTCGGGTTCACCCCAACTCGATATAGATCCGCTTGTTGATCTTGCCCTTGCTCTTGTAGTCAACGACCTTTAACTCGCCGATCTCGCCGGTGTTGTTGACATGGGTCCCGCCGTCGGCCTGTAAATCCAGCCCGACGATCTCAACCGTACGCACCTCCTGGATGCCCGCCGGCAACAGGTTGATCTTGGTGCGGATCAGGTCCGGTATCTCGAATGCCTCATCACGGGGCAGAATCTGCGCTCGAACATCACGCCCAGCGGCAATTTCTACATTGCACGCGGCTTCGATCTCGCTGATCAGATCGCACGTCATGGATTCAAACTCGAAGTCCATGCGGCTCTGGCCGGGCTCCATGTTGCCGCCGGTCACGCTGGCTCCGTAGTCTCGCCAGACCACGCCGCAGAGCACGTGCATGGCCGTGTGCGTGCGCATGAGCTTGTGGCGGCGTTCCCAGTCCAACTCGCCATGGACCGGGTCGCCGACAATAATCGAGGGTTCGCCGCCGTTGGTTGCCAGCCAGTGCCGGATCTTGCCGCCGTCACGCTTCACCTTGGCCACAACAAAGCGCTCGCCGTTGACGCTCAACCAACCCGTATCATTGGGCTGACCACCGCCGCCTGGATAGAAGGCCGTGCGATCCAGCACGACACGCAACTGGCCGTCGGCCATGTCGACATCGGCCACATGAGCGTCAAACTCGTTGAGATATGCATCTTCGTAATAGAGCAGTTCGGTCATGAGCTCGTTCCTTTGGTGACTAGGGATTGATTGGGATTGGTGATTGGGTATAGACGACATCTTCCGCCAAATCACCCAATCCCTAATCACCGCTCCCCTACCCCCAATACAAAAACCCGCCCCCAAAACGGGGACGGGCTCGAAAGTCCGCGGTACCACCCCGGTTCCCACAACTGCGAAATTCTCACGCGATGCAGAGTGTGGACACCTTTGTTTGCAGAGCCGGCAAAATCTTATTTGCTGAGTCTACCGTGATGATAACGGGCCACGATCCCGGCGACGTCTACTCGGATGGCGTTCTGTCATTGCCGCCCTTTGGGGTCACTGCTCCGGAGGGATATTCGATGTCGAAGGGTCCATCCGGCTTCCACCACCCCGGACTCGCTGTGAACTGACCTGCTGGACGTTTCGACGCCTACTCGTCTCCATCAACGCATTTCGATGATATTGACAAACAGTGTAGCATCGGCTTGGACCGCTGTCAAGGATTTCTGAATGGGCGCAACGCGACTGTCATTCCGACCGAAGGGAGGAATCTCATGGTAGTCCACGGAAAGATTCCTCGCTTCGACAGGCTCAAGGCGTATGCTGCAATTCTGAATGACTGTCGGCATCAGCACGCTTACGACAGCATGTCTTCGGGCAGCGCATCGTATTCACCGGCCAGGATTGCCCTGCAACCGCGAAGCGTATCTCCCAACGACGCGTATTCGCCCAACGTGCCGATCCATAGTTCTGTGCCGTCGAACGGCTGCGCCAGGAAACGCTCTAGCCGCCTCGCACGTAGGATGTTGGCCTCCAGATCGGGATCGTCATCGATATACCAGAGCGTTTCCATGCCGCCTGCCTCATAGGCAAAGCGCAGATCTTCATAGCGGGTCAGCATGCGGCGACCGCCGCTCCATCAGCAACACGTCACGCCAGAGACCGTCCATCTGCCCCAGCTTCTCGCGCAGGCCGACGATGCGGAAACCGGCTCGCTCGTGCAGGCGGATGCTGGATTGGTTTTCAGGGAAGATGCCGGCCTGGAGTGTCCAGATGCCTGCTTCCTCGGATGCTCTGACCAGATGGTCCAGCAACCGGCCGCCAATGCCCTGTCGCCACGCCACCGGATCCACATAGACGGAGACCTCGGCGACGCCGGCATAGACCCGGCGGCTGGACACCGGCGAGAGCGCGGCCCACGCCAGCATACGACCGTCTTCATCAACGGACTTGAAGATCAGCCCGTCGATCTTGCCCCCGAACCAAATATCGCCGTCCGGCACTTCGTCGACCGTCTGAAATGTGGCATGGCCGGTGCGAATCCCGGCAATGTAGATCCGCTTGATGTCCGGCCAGTCGGCACGCACAGCAGGTTCAATTCTCATGGTTTGCTCCTTCACGTCATCCCCCAAAAATTGGGTGCATTTCAAATTCGGAGCGACAACGTGCCGGGGACGATCCCGCCCAAATCAGTTATGCCAACATTTTCAGGACCGTCCCCGGCACGTGCGATCCTGCCCCGGCGTGAAATGCACCCCCTAAAATTGACTCGGTTGACAACCGATCCTGCCTGTAGGATGATCTCTATTCAACACAGAAGCATAGAGAAAGCGCAGCAGGTCAAAAACACATCAGTGACCCATCCAATCCTATCTGTGTCCATCTGTGGCAAAAAAACGCAGACACCCATCACACAAAGGACATCCGCAATGGAGACCGATCAACGACCCAATATCCTGTTCATCTGTGTCGATCAATGGCGCGCCGACTGCCTGGGCTTTGCCGGCCATCCCACCGTGGAGACGCCTCACCTGGATCGACTGGCCAAGGAGAGCACCCACTTCACCCAGGCCTACGCGGCCACGCCCACCTGTGTTCCGGCTCGGGCGGCCATCCTGACCGGCCTCTCGCCGCGCCATCACGGTTTTGTCGGCTACGATGATCATGTCGAGTGGCGCTACGATGTGACGTTGCCGGGACTGCTGGCCGATGCAGGATACCACACCCAATGTGTCGGAAAAATGCACGTCAATCCGGCTCGCCAACTGATGGGCTTTCACAACGTCGTCCTCCACGACGGCTACCTGCATCGCGAACGAGCGAAGAGCGACGACTACGGCCTGGTCGACGACTACACGCCGTGGCTACGCGAGCAACTCGGTCAGCCCCAGGCCGACTACATCGACACCGGCGTCGGCTGCAACGGCTATGTCGCTCGCCCGTGGATGTACGACGAGATGCTCCATCCGACGTCGTGGGTCGTCACCGAGAGCATCGATTTCCTGCGTCGCCGCGACCCGACCAAGCCCTTCTTCCTGATGATGTCCTTTCATCGCCCACATCCGCCGCTTGACCCGCCCCAGCACTATCTCGACCGCTACATCAACAAGGATCTGCCCGATCCGGTGATAGGCGACTGGGCTCCGAATGAACTGCCGGTGCGCGGGCTGGACAGCCCGGTGCCGACCGATCGCGACCAGATCGACATGGCGCGGCGCGCCTACTATGCCCAGATCACCCAGATCGACCACCATCTGAACCGCATGTTCATGGCGCTCTACGAGTCCGGCGTGCTGGAGAACACGGCCATCGTCTTCGTGGCCGACCACGGCGAAATGCTCTACGACCACAACCTGATCGCCAAGGGCCTGCCCTTTGACGCCTCGGCGCGCGTGCCTTTTCTGGTGCGGCTGCCGACGGCCAGAGGCCAGGCAGTCGGCCATGCGGCAAGTCGACCGGCTGGTTGAACTCCGTGATATCCTGCCGACACTCTGCGATCTGGCCGGGGTCGACGTGCCGAAACATGTCGACGGCAGCAGCGTGGTCCCACTCTGCCGGGGAGAAGTTCAAGGTTGGCGGCAGATCATCCACGGGGAGCATACGCTGGACGAAGGATCCAACCAATGGCTTACCGATGGGCATGAGAAGTATGTTTGGCTCACGCAGATGGATCAGGAACTGTTGTTCGATCTGGATGCCGATCCCACCGAACAGCACGACCTGGCGGCTGAACGGCCGGAGCGGGTAGCGTACTGGCGAGCCCTGTTGATCCGGGAGCTTGCCGGCCGTGAGGAAGGTTTTGTACAGGACGGCCAGTTGATCGCCGGGCGTCCACAGAGCGCCACGCTTGCCGACCCTGGCGTCTTCAAGCTGCGCTAGAGGCCTGTCGGGGAGAAAGCCGATAGAACGCGGATGACGCTGATCTGACTGGTTTCCGCGGATAAATCGAGAGAAATCCGCCTTTATCCGCCAAGATCCGCGTTATCCGCGTCCCATTCACGCAGGGCTTTCCGGTTCTCTCCGTTGACGCGTCGCGCCAAAGTATGCTATCATCCGCACGCGCTCACAGATGGCTCCGCTTGTCCGAAAACGATGATCGCACTTGTCCCAGGGGCGTCATTCGGCAGCCCAAATGATCTCAACCAGCTACGATTATGCCTCAGATAAAACGCTATCCGAACCGCAAACTCTATGACACCGAAGCCAAGCGTTACGTCACGCTGGAAGAGATCACCGAGATGATTCGGTCGGATCAGGATGTCCACGTCACCGATCATGAGACAGGGGACGATCTAACGACGCTGACGCTGACGCAGATCATTCTGGAGCAGGAGAAGAAGGCTTCCGGATTCCTGCCCCGTTCCTTGCTCACCAGTCTGATCCGCACGGGCGGCGACACGTTGGAGCAGGTCATTCGCTCGCTCCAAGCCACGCTGCCGGTCTCCGGCCACGGGCACACGCACGAAGCTGAGGATGAAGCGGCGAACGAAGCAGCAACGGCGGTGGGCGGCAGTGCAGAGACCGACAACAAGACGGCGCCCGGATCTGCCGTCGACGATCGCGTTTCGGATATGTTCCACCTTCTCAATGTCCCGACCCGACGCGATGTACGCCGATTGCAGGAGCAGCTCGATCTCCTGAACGCTAAACTCGAAGAACTGTCAGCCGCCGCGGATACGGTCGATGGTGAAAAGCGTGCATCCGAAGAAGCCAACCGCGAAATCGCAGATCATTCCTAGACTGACATCAAGCCCATGACACGAGACAAGGTAGCACTGGTACTGGCAGGCGGCGGCATCACCGGCGCAGTCTATGAAGTCGGCGCGCTGCGTGCCATCGAAGATATGTTGGTTGACTATACGGTCCAGGACTTCGACATCTACGTCGGCACCAGCGCCGGGGCGCTCGTCTCCTCGCTGATCGTCAATGGCCTTTCGCCGACCGATATCATGCAGGTTCTCGATAGCCGTCACCCTGAAATACAGAGCATGCGCGTGGGTGACCTGTTTCAGACGAATATCGAAGGCATCGCTCGCCGGGCCACACGGCTGCCCAAGACGCTCGTCAATATCGGCTGGAACTCACTGCGGCACCTGCGTGATGTCGCAATCTCTGACATCCTCTGGGAATTTGCCCACATTCTACCCACCGGCCTCTATCGAGGTCAGGGTCTGGAGAATTACGTGCGCACGGTACTTGAGGAGATCGACGGCGCCAATCGTTTCGACCAATTGGAGAAGACACTCTACATCGTTGCCACAGAACTGGAGACCGGCAACCGTGCCGTTTTCGGACAGGGCGGCAAGAGCATCGTTCCCATCAGCCAGGCTGTGGCGGCCAGCAGCGCTGTCCCCATTCTCTATCAACCATACGAGATTTTCCATCGGGACTATATCGATGGCGGCCTGCACGGTTCAGCCAGCATCGACTTGGCCATTGAAGCGGGGGCCAAACTGGTTGTCTGCATCAATCCCATGGTGCCGCTCAACACCAGTCGCGTCCCCGGCAAGCAACACTACGTGCGCGAACATGGGCTTCAGGCCATCGCCAACCAGTCCGTTCGGACGCTTTTGCACGCAGGTGTTCGATACCACATCAAGAATTTGCGCGTCAAGTACCCTGACGTTGATATCATCATGATCGAGCCGAGCCCTGACGACTATCGTATGTTCTCCTACAACCCCATGTACTACGGCAGCCGCCTGACGGTGGCCGAACATGGCTTTGAAACCGTCACAGTCGGCTTGCTTGAAAACTTCGAACACTTTCAACAGATTCTGTTGCGCCATGATATTAAATTGACCACAGATCTGGTCAGCGATGAACTGACACAGATTCGGTCGAGCGGTGAAGATCCGAAGGTTGTGCAGCAGATCATCGAACGCCCGGACCGTTCGGCTCCGGCCACAGACGCGCGCATCGATCTGGAAGGAAGCCTGAAACGGTTGCAGAAAGCGGAGATCTCCGCCTGACCGCCGCAACTACTCCTCACTCCATTCCCCGCCATCGCACACGACCCGATCCCATCCAGGGTGAATCGAGCATCAAGTCACGACGAAAAGGCAGCAGTGTATGGAATCCTGGAAACGGATGAGTTGGGGCGGCGGCGTTATCGGCGTCAGTGCATTGATTGTTCTCCTTGCCTGGCTCTCGGTTGTACTGACCGATCCAGGACGCCAAGCGTCACAGCCGCAAGAGCCGCTGGTGCCTACCCCGGTCGTCGCCCTAATCGCGTCTCCATCGGACGTTGACGACGGTTCAACAGATGCCGATGAAGACAGCGCTCACTATCAAGAACTTGCCCCCCGAAGATTTCCCATAGAACCGCAGCCCACGCCCGAGTTGTTCACGACTCGTTGGCGCACTGGAGTTGGCGTGGCGGCCATCAGTCCGCTGGCTTTCGACTGGCCACCGGCGCGGCCGGGGTGGTATTTGACCTGGTCGACCGATCTGGCGGAGATCGGCGCGACGAACGACCTGGGGGACGTGTCTGATATGGATGCGCCCGACTACGATCCGTTGGGCATGGAATTTGTGCCCATGGTGCGTATGAAAGAGGGCCGGCTGTACAGAGATGCCGAAACGCTGACGGCGTTATCCCAGCAGAATCCGGGCAGAACCTGGCTCATCGGCAACGAGCCCGATGTCGCCTGGCAGGACAACACCACGCCCGAGGCGTACGCGCTGGCCTACCACGAAGCATACACAGCGATCAAGGCCGGCGATCCTGATGCACAGATAGCCATCGGCGGTCTCAGCCAGATCACGCCGTTGCGTCTGGCCTATCTGGAACAGATACGGGCTGCGTACGAGGAACAATTCGGACAATCGATACCGGTCGATGTGTGGAACATGCATGCATTTGTGCTGCGCGAGGAACGTGACAACTGGGGCGTCAGCATCCCGCCCGGCTTCGACGAAACGGAGAGCGGCATCCTCTGGGATGTGGAGGACCACGACGATCTGCGGCTGGTCGAGAATCAGATCCGCCTCATGCGTTCGTGGATGACCCAAATCGGTGAGGGCGGCAAGCCGCTCTGGATCACCGAGTACGGCATCCTCATGCCCGAGGAGTACGGCTTCGATCCAGAGAGAGTCAAGGCCTTCATGACCGACAGCTTTGACCTCTTCGAGAGCCTAAAGGACGAACGCACCGGCAATCCCGAAGATGATCACCGATTGGTCCAGCGCTGGGCCTGGTTCAGCACCTACTTCCGCCTCTATCCCACCGGGGATCTCTTTGACAGCGATGGAAAACCGACAATGCTGATGGAGTCCATGGGCGAGTATTTGGACGGAACTGAGGATTAGGAAAGTGCCATAGGCTGCCGCTCGGACTTCTCGACAGCTTTGCCTCCATCCGGCAGATGTTGATCCGGATACCGCTCATTACATAGCGAAACGATGCGGTTGAGTATGCGCTCGGTGGCGTCAGAGCGACCCAGCCGGCGTGCATTGTCAGCGAAGCGCTTCGCCTGATCACGCTCACTGCCCAGCCATCGACCGACGATTGCCGCGATCTCCTGCGGCTGCGAGGCGAAAAGCCCGGCCCCGTTGCCCACCACATAGTTGACATTGGCCGCCTCCTGGCCGGGGATGAACCCACTCAATACCAGCGGCAGACCGCAGACCAGCGCCTCCGAAATTGTGCCCGGCCCAGCCTTGGTGACCATGCAGTCGGCGGCAAACATCCAACGCTGCATATCGGTCACATAGCCGCGCACCTGCGCTGGCACGTGCCAGCGATGCGCGGCCAGCCGACGCTGCGCCGATCGGTTGCGCCCGCAGATGACGACCAACTGACCGTCCGGTCCATCTCGACCGACCAGCGCTTCGGCCGTGCGCATGGCGATCTCGACGATGGGTCCGTGGCCTTCGCCGCCGCTTGCAATCAGCACAGCAGGCAAGGTCGGATGCATGCCGAGGGCACGGCGCAGATCCGCTTTGCTCGCCGGCTGGGCCAAGAAGCTTGATCGTACCGGCAAGCCGTAGTCGTAGAGCCGCTGAGGCTCGACGCGGCAGGCCAGCGCCTGCCGTTGCGCGCTTTGACTGCCGACGAAGCAGAGATCGAGATCGGGATGGAACCAGGTGGGATGGGCCGTGGCCAGATCGGTCACTACAGTGACAAAGGGGATGGAGCGTGGCCCGCCTTGACGCTGAATGCTGTGGGCCAACGCGTCCAGCGCGATGTGCTGGATCAGCGGGTGCACCGAAATAACCAGATCGGGATCACAGTCGGCAAAAATCTGTACCAGATCGCTGCGCACGACCCATGATGCCGCCGCGGCCAGTAGGTTGATGACCCTAGGCGACGCGCCCACATGCCACATGAACTGCCAGAGGCGCGGCAAGCGGTTGGTCAGGGGCGCATAGATTTTGGGCAACTGGGAAAGGGGTGCGGGCAGATGGTCGACGAGCAGATCGACGATCTCGACATCGAACCGGCCCGCAAAATATTGGTCAAAACCCGAAGCGAGCGCCTCTGCGCTGGCGCGGTGTCCGTCACCAGTATTGCTCATAAGAATGAGCACGCGCTGCTTGGCCAAGACGAAACTCAATAGGCGCCGCGTGCACGAATGACCGCGGGGACCGAACGCAAGAGAATGCCCAGGTCCATGCCCAGGCTCCAATTTTCGACATAGTAGATGTCTAGCAGTACCATCTCATCGAAGGTCAGATCGCTGCGCCCGCTGACCTGCCAGAGGCCGGTGATGCCGGGGCTGACCGAGAGACGCCGTTTGTGCCAACCGAGGTACTGTTCAACCTCCTCAGGCATGTTGGGCCGCGGCCCAACCAGACTCATATCGCCGCGCAACACGTTGTAGAACTGGGGGATCTCGTCCAGGCTGTAGCGACGTAGAAAGCGGCCGACACGTGTGCGCCGCGGATCGTTGCGCACCTTGAAAAGCGGCCCGGACGCTTCATTCTCGGCGCCCATCTCCCCACGCATACCGTCGGCGCCCTCGACCATGGAGCGAAACTTGTAGCAGGCAAACGGTTCGCCGTTGCGGCCGATACGTGTCTGCACGTAGAAGATCGACCCCTTGGAATCCAGGCGGATGGCCAGGGCGATCAGCAGCCCGACCGGCAACAGCAACAGGCCCATCACCCCGCCCAGAATCAGATCGGACGAGCGTTTCACCAAGCGGTTCCAGCCCTGAATCGACACGTCGCGCGTGCTGATCAGCGGGATGCCGTTGAGGTCCTGCACCTGCATCTGATTTTTGGTCAACTGGAAGAGATCCGGCACCACCTGGGCCTGCACATTGTGCTGGTCGCAGAGGCGGAGCAGACGCTGGATCGTGCGGTGGCTCTGCCAGGGCAGACAGATGATCACGGCATCCAGATCCACCTCATTCAACACAGGCTCGAAGTTGTCGATGGAGCCCAGGGCCTTGAAGGGCCCTACATCCGTCGTGCCCTTGGCCGGGTTGTCATCGAGGAAGCCGACCAGTTGATAGCCGTAGTCCGGGCGAGCAACCACCGTGCGCATGACCATGCGCCCCACATCGCCCGCTCCGACCAACACGACCCGTTCAACGCCGACGCCATACTGGCGCAAACGAGCCTGTCCAATATGGATGAAGAGACGGCTGATGGCCAACAAAAAGGTGACAAACAAGGCAGCGTAGAGGAAGATCAGACGACTGAGCAGCACTTGACTAACAAACAGATTGGCCACGATCAGGATCACGGTGCCGAACATCGTGGCCGTACCAATCACATAGACCTCTTCCACCCAGGCCCGACCGCGCACGTAGGGATAGACATCGGAGAAATAGAAGGCCAGGAGAAGAATGACCAGATAGGCCAGCATGAAGGGTGTGTACTGGGAAAATTTGACAGCATTGGAGGGATCGACCAACCGGAACCACTGCAATTCGTAGCGCACAAAATAGGCCATTGCGAAGGCGAGCAGAATCAGCAACGCATCAGAGAGAACCAACAGGTATTTCCAAGCCCAGCCAGGTACGGCCCGGGCAAGGCGCGCCGGCCAGCTCGGTCGATGACTCGTTTTGGTTCCAACCCCATTCACGACCGAATCGGGCAGGTTAACTCCGTTGACAGTTGCCATGTACAGTCACACAATTCCCCAAGAAGAGACGAAACCGGGGTGGATTCTTATTGAAACAGGCTTGCCCAGACTCGTCAAGTCCAGACTTCAATCCGTCAGCGCTCGACGATAGACATCGACCGTCTCCGCAGCGCATTTTGACCACGAAAAGCGACTGGCCTGCACCGGCCCTGCCTGACGCAACGACCGCCGGGCCGCCTGGTCTGAGATCAGCGTGGCCAGCGCGGCGACAAGCTCATCCTCATCGTCCTGGGCGAAGGTCAGCGTGGCGTCGCCGGCGACCTCCAACAGGCTAGCCGCCCGGCTGCAGAGCGCCGGCGTCCCGCAGGCCATGGCCTCAAGCAGCGGCAGGCCAAAGCCCTCAAGACGGCTGGGATAGACGAAGCCCTCGGCTGCACGATACCACCCTACCAGTTCATCGGCAGGCACGAAGCCTGGAAAGAGCACGTCGTTTTCCAGGCCAAGCTCGCGCACTGTGGCAAATATCTGGTCGTAGTACCACCCCTTGGCGCCGGCCAGGATCAGCTTCACAGACTGGTCGGCCTCAGACGCATGTCTCTGCCAGCGGGCAAAGCCGCGCACGAGCAGGTACGAGATTCTTGCGCGGCTCCAGCGTGCCAAGGTAGAGCAAAAAGCGTGGGGGCAATCCCCGTCGCCGACGAAAACTGTCGGTCTCGACCGGATCGCCGGGCGAAAATTCTGTGCCAACGCCATTGTAGATCACATCGATCTTGCCCGGTTCGACGTGGAAGAACGTTGTGAGATCGTCGGCGGTCTGGTGGCTGACGGCGATGACACGGCGGGCGCGGGCTACGCTAAGCACGGCACAATCGCGCCAGATAGGTTCGCTTGAAACGAGGCAGAACCTCGGGCGTGCGCACAAAGCTGAGGTCGTGGACCGTGACCACGCCAGGCATCGGCGCCGTCAGCGGCAATACGTTGACCAAACCGTGAACCAGATCGACGTTGCGACGTCGCAGTTCCACCGGCAGCGTCGATTGTTCCCAGAGGATACGCGCTTGAGGCCGTTGCAACGGCAGCCGGCTGGCCACCAGATCGACGCCCGGCGCCTTGAAGCCTTGGGCATTGATGAACGCAGTCAGCAACAGGTCCGTTCCCGGATGCAGAGCCAGCACACCCAGATGGCGCAGCAAATGCGCGCTGTAGTTGCTCACGCCTGCGCTACGGTAGGTGGATTGGGTGCTGAGTAGTTGGGCGTTTATGCCGACGTGCATAATTTTTCGTAGACTTCCACGGTGCGCCGGGCCACACTCTGCATGGTGAAATGAGCCAGGACACGGTCTCGGCCGCTTTGGGCTAGTTCAATCGCCAGGGCCGGCTCTTGGTGCAGCCGCTGCAATTGCCCGGCCAACGCATCAACATCGTCTTCGGGGAAGATCAGTCCGGCATCGCCGATCACATGCGGGATCTCGCCGCTGTCGCTGCCAACCACCGGCACGCCGCAGGCCATGGCCTCGATCAGCACGCGCCCGAACTGTTCCTGCCAGTTGGGCGTCGAGTGGCTGGGCAGCACAAAAACATCAAGCCGGCGGTAGAAATCGGCCATGGCCTGGCTAGCGATCCGCCCCACAAACGAGACCCGCTCGCCGGCTCCCAGTTCGCCGGCAAGCCGTTGCAGCACGGGCTGTTGGTCGCCTTCGCCTGCCAGCAGCAGACGCCAATCCGTGTCCAAACGGGCGCAGGCCCGCAGCAAGAGATCGACGCCCTTCTCCGGCAACAATCCACCGGCATAGCCGACGACAAAGGGTTCATCTGTCATGCCTTGTGGCGGCAAAGGCGAAAAGGATTCCGGATCGACGCCGAACTGGGGGATCACGGCGATCTCGCCGGCATAGCCTTTACCGCGCAGCACGGTCGATGCATCGACGTTGCCGGCGATGGCGACGGGGGCACGCTTGTAGTTGGCCTGCTCCATCCAACTGAAGGGCGGCGGATAGCGGCGTTCCAGGTTCTGCCAGGTGAAAAAAGTGCCGGGAATGTCGAGCCGGGACGCTGCGCGTAGGCCATGCCAGGTGGCAAAATTATAGGGTTCTTCATCCATGTGCAGCAGATCCGGCTGGAGTCGAGCCAGTTCGCGGGCAATGGCCGGATAGTAGTGGAAATGAAAGCGGCCATTGAAGCGGACAGGCGAGATCTGCAACCGGTAGTTGCCGACATACAGCGCCTCGGCGTCCTGACGGCCGCGTGAATCTCGCCAGAACGGCGGAATGAGCACAGTCAGATCGACGCCGCAGCCGGCGATCTCCTCTGCCTTGCGTTGATATGCGCCGACCACCAGCGCCTTGCTGACCATCAAGACTCGCATAGGGGTATTATAGGGGTGGAAAGAGGGGCTGGGCAAACGTAGGGAAGTGGGGAAGTAGGGCGGTGGGGCTTCGAGATAGGAAGTCGACCTGTTCACGTAGTGGCAGTACGGGTAGACACTCTTCTCGCTGCCCACCGCCCTACTTCCCCACTTCCCCACTCCCCCACCGCCCCAGCATCTCCGACAACATCTGACTATGACATCCAACGCTCATTCTGCTATACTCCGTGCGTATGAAAACTTGGAATCAGTACCACTCTCCAAACACCATCCAGGAAGCGCTGACGCTTCTCCAACAGTACGATCAGGACGCCCAGATCGTGGCCGGAGGTACCGACCTGATCCTGGACCTTGAGTTCGGCAATCATGTCGCGGTCGAAGCGTTGGTGGACGTAACAGCGATTCCAAATATGGATCGGATCATTGAGGAAGACGGCTGGATCGAACTGGGCGCAGCAGCTACACACGCCCAGATCGAGCGCAGCCCTCTTATGCGGTCACATGGAACCGCGTTGGCCGAGAGTTCGAGCGTCGTGGGCGGGCCTCAGGTGCGCAATGTCGCGACCATCGGCGGCAACGTCGCCCATGCGCTGCCTGCAGCCGACGGCACCATCGGGCTGCTGGCGTTGGATGCTTTGGTTCAGATCTGCACCCTGACGGACAATGGAAATGGCGGTGCTGTGGACTGCCAGTGGCAGCCGCTGCTCTCGATCTTCGCGGGGCCGGGACGCAACAATCTGGCCGCCAATCAGATGCTTAGCGCCTTCCGCTTTCGCACTCGTGGACAGCGCCAGGCCAGCGGCTTCGACCGCATCATGCGTCCCCAGGGCGTCGCCCTGCCCATCCTGGGCGTAGCCACGTCGCTGACCCTGGATCCGAGCTTGGCACAGGTGACGGAAGCGATCATCGCCATCGGGCCGGCCGGCCCGATCCCGTTCCGGGCTACCGAGGCGGAAGCGGTGCTCACGTCGGGCGGCGCCATTGATGACGCGCTGATCGCAGCCACGGTGGAGGCGGCCCAGGCCCAGGCCAAGCTGCGCACCAGCAAGCACCGTGCGTCCAAGGAATACCGACACGAGATGGTCGAGGTGCTGTTGCGACGCGTGCTGGCCAAGACGATTGAGCGTGCGCGGCAAGGACAATAGAATTGGATTTTAGCCGCAGATGGACACAGATAAACACAGATACAGTCGTTCACGATTTGTCATTCTGAGCGGGTCGATCTGGAGCCTTCACGCTGGCACAACACCAGCGAAGAATCTCGTTTTTCTCCAAATCGTGAACTGCTGAGATAGGAATCTGAAATCCATATGTGTTTGTCCGTGTCCATCCGTGACTAATTTTTAGGAGGAATTGATCGATGCCAATACTCAAATTGACGGTCAACGGTACGCCCCATGCGATCGAGATCGCACCCAGCCGCTCGCTGGCCGAAGTCCTGCGCTATGACCTGGGCCTGACCGGCACCAAGATCGGCTGCAACGAGGCCGAATGCGGCGCATGCACAGTTATCGTCAACGGCAACAGCGTCGATTCCTGCATCTACCCGGCGCTAAAAGCCCAGAACGCGACCGTCACCACCATTGAGGGCATGGCTGCTCAGTGGGGCGAGGGGCGAGGGGCGAGAGGCGAAGTGACCACCTCGCCCCACGCCTCCCGCAACTCGCTCTCCGACCTCCACCCCCTCCAACAGGCCTTCGTCACCCACGGGGCCACGCAATGCGGCTTCTGCACGCCGGGTCTGATCATGCAGGTCAGCACACTGCTGGAGACGAACCCGGATCCGACCGACGACGAGATCAAGCACTGCCTCAAGGACACGCTCTGCCGCTGCACCGGCTACAAGTCGGTCATCAGTGCGGTCCACGCCGCGGCCGAACAGATGCGTACGGGAGTGCTGCCTGGACCAGACCTGCCGGAAGTGATCACGCCGCTGGACAACATCGGCCAGCCGTTGCACCGCCCTGACGCCGTCGAGAAGGTGACCGGCGAGACATTGTACGCCGACGACTACCACTTCGACGGCATGTTGCACGGCGCGACTCTGCGCAGCGCGCTGCCCTACGCACGCATCCTCAGCATCGACACCGAGGCGGCCAAGGCTGCGCCAGGCGTCCATGCCGTGTTGACCCATGCTGACGTGCCCGGCGACCCGCGCCACGGCCTGGTCGAAAACGACTGGCCGGTCTTTGCCGGGGGCAAATACCCGGCCCGCTACGTCGGCGATCCGCTGGCGCTGGTGGTGGCCGACACCAACGAGATCGCACACGCCAGCGCTCAAGCTGATCCAGGTGGAATATGAAGCACTGACGCCGGTGACCGACCCGATCAGCGCGCGCAGCGCGGACGCGCCGATCCTGCACCCGGATCGGCCCACGGGCAATTTGCTCAAGCACATCAAGGTGCGCCACGGCGACATCGACCAGGGCTTTGCCGACGCCGATGTGATCGTCGAGCGCACCTATCGCACGCCCATGACCGAACACGCCTTTCTGGAGCCGGAATGTTCCGTGGCCGTGCCCGCAGGCTACGACGACGACCACGCCAAGCTGACCATCTATGTGGGCAGCCAGATTCCCTACAGCGACCGCCGCCAGGTGGCCAAGAGCCTGGGTCTGGAAGACGAGGATGTACGCGTGCGCGGCACAGTGATGGGCGGCGGCTTCGGCGGCAAGGAAGACATTGCCGGCCAGTTGCATGCGGCGTTGGCCGCACAGATAACCGGCCGGCCCGTCAAGGTGCTCTACAGCCGCGAGGAGAGCCTGCGCTTCCACCCCAAACGCCACGCCACCATCATCAACGTCAAGACCGGCGCCCGCAAGGATGGCACGCTGACCGCGGTCCAGGCCGAGCTCTACGGCGACAGCGGCGCCTACGCCAGCCTGGGCGAAAAGGTCATGACTCGGGCCACGACCCACGCCACCGGCCCCTATGTGGTCGAGAACGCCAAGATCGACTGCTTCGCCATGTACACCAACAACGCCCCCTGCGGCGCGTTCCGCGGCTTCGGCGTCACCCAGTCGGCCTTTGCCGTCGAGAGCAACATGGACATCCTGGCCGAAGAGCTGGGCATGGACCCGGTGGCGCTGCGCCTCAAGAACGCCATGCGCGTCGGCACGATGACGGCCACGGGTCAGGTGCTGCGCGAGAGCGTGGGGTTGGTGGAGTGTTTGGAGACGGTGACAAAGGATATCAAGGCCTGGAACGAAGATCAAAGATCAAAGATCGAACCGACGACCAGTTCGGAAGATCCAGACCAGTCCGCTTCCCGATCTTCGATCTTCGATCCTTGGTCACCGATTACCATCGGCACCAAACGCTACGCCTGGGGCCTGGCAGCCGGCTACAAAAACACCGGCCTGGGCGGCGGCGCGCCGGACAAGTCTGAGGCCGAGGTGGAGGTCTTCACCAACGGCACGGTCGCCATCCGCACCAGCAGCGCGGAGATGGGGCAGAATTTGATCGGCGTGCTGGCGGCCTGCACGGCAGAGGAACTGGGGTTGCCCTTCGACCGGGTCAAGGTGCTGGTCATGGACACGGATCTGACGCCCGACGGCGGACCGACCACGGCCAGCCGCCAGACCTACGTCAGCGGCAATGCCGCGCGCCTGGCCGCACGCACCATGCGTGAACGAATGCAGGGCGTATTGGCCGAAAAATTCGATGTGTCGCCTGAGGTAATTACCTTTCACGAGGGGCTGGCGTACGTGGATGCGGAGCGGCTTGAGCGTGTGAAGGGGGGCGGGGGGCGAGTGGCGAGTGGCGAATCAGTGAACGGGCATGGGGAATCGAACGGCAACGGCTCACCGCCCCACGCCCACTCGACCCCACGCCCCTCTCACCAATCCATCTCATTTGCCGACGCCGTCCAAGCCATGCTTGACGAAGGTCGCGAGCCGAAACTACGCTACGAATATTGGGCGCCCAAGACACAGCCGTTGGGCACCGGCGGCGATATGCACTTTGCCTTCTCCTACGCCGTGCACGCGGCGCTGGTGAGCGTGGATCTGGAGACCGGCGAGATCGCGGTCGAGAAGGTGTCAACGGCCCACGATGTGGGCCGCGCCATCAACCCGTTGAGCCTCAGCGGTCAGCTTGAAGGCGGCGTTGTCATGGGCATCGGCAATGCACTGACCGAGCACTACATCGAAGACGAAGGCGTGCCCGTGGACCGAGCACCTGGGCCAATACAAGATGCCCAACATCAAGATGATGCCGGAGATGCACAATCACATCGTCGAGCACGCCGCGGCCGACGGACCCTACGGGGCCAAGGGCGTGGGCGAGATCAGCTCGATTCCCATCAGCCCGGCCATCACCAACGCCATCTACAACGCCGTCGGCGTGCGCTGCATGGCGCTGCCGCTGGACCAGGACGCGCTGTTGCTGGCCATGAAGCGCGGCGAGACGGTGGTTGAGCGGCGTTGGGGCGATCTGCCGGAGTAGAGGTGACAAGGTGAGGGGGTGACAAGGTGAGCGCTCGATGAGTTTGGTGTTTTCCAAATGTTCTGCGCAACCAGTCACCCTGTCACCCCGCCACGGTGTGAAAAGCACGCTTTGCCCTGCAACTTAACGGTTGCAGGGTTTTCATTGTATACTGTGTTCTTGTTTGAGGCTTGCACACTTACTACATTTGTTTTTCTGTAATTGCGCTGGACAAGCACTCGGATAAGCTCTCATCACTGGCGGTTTCCCTCTACTTTTTCCATACTCAGAGAGGAAACGCTAACCAGGAAATATGATACTATGAAACAGTCTGTCTTCATGTCGCTTCTTGCTTTTCTTGCATTCGTGGTCAGTGGTTGTTCCCTCATGCCGGAAAGCCAGGTCGGCGGAACTTCTTCCGGCGACGCGCCGACACCGACGCCCATCCCGACTTCCATCGTCCCCATGCAACCTCGTTATGAGGTGAAGCGCGGCGAAGTGGTGGATGAGCTTACCTTCCAGGGGCGCATCTCGCCGGTGGTCGAGGAAGAGCTTTTCTTTCGGGCCAACGGTGTCGTGCGTTCTGTCTTTGCAAAACGCGATGACATGCTCGAAGAAGGTGCGCTGATCGCCGAATATGAGATCGCAGCGCTGGAACGCGAGCTTGCGTCGGCCTTGCTCGATCTCGAACGTGCGGAGAGTCGCAAGGAGACGGCCGAAACGGCCCTGGCCTACGATCTGGAGATCGCCGAGACCAATCGGGACATCGCCGAGCTGGAACTGGCGCAGATGCGCAAGTCGGCTTCGCCAGATCCGACGGCCTTGGCCGTCCAAGAAGAACGGATGAAGTTGATCGAGATCGAGCTTCGTCGGTTGGCGGAAGGCATTGATCCACTGTTGGTCAATGACGTCAAACGCGCCAAACTCCAGGTCGACAAACTGGAAGCCGAAATCGGGGAAGCCACCATCTCGGCCCCCTTCGCCGGGCAATTGCTCTCCATCAGCCTGACGCCCGGGAACTCGATCGAAGGCTATCGCACTGTGGCCACCATCGCCGACATCAATGAACTGGAAATCTCAGCCAACCTACTCTCGGCCCAGATGGAAGGGCTGGAAGAGGGAATGGAGGTTGCCATTTCGGCCGTGCGGCGTCCCGGCGTTGTGCTCGAAGGCAATATCACCCAGTTGCCCTACCCCTACGGCAGCGGCGGCAATCCCTCGGTGACCACCGTTGAGGATCGCGATGACATGACCCATGTCACCCTGGTCACACCGCCCGAAGAAGCGGGCCTTGAGTTGGGCGATCTGGTGCGTGTGGATGTGGTGCGCGAACGCAAGGACGACGTGCTCTGGCTGCCGCCCCAGGCATTGCGCAACTTCGATGGGCGGCGCTTTGCCGTGCTCGAAGAAGACGGCGCCCAGCGGCGTGTCGATGTGACGGTGGGCATCGAAACCCAGGAACGCGTCGAGATCGAGGAAGGCCTGGAAGAGGGCCAGACTGTCGTCGGCCAATAGCTGCAATGGCTACCTCTTCAGCCCGAGACTCAATAGAACGCGGATTGAGCGGATCCGGCGGATTTCCGCTGATTTCTGTTCCTTCGATCCGCGATTATCCGCCCAGTCCGCGTGATCCGCGTTCTATCTTTTACATGGCGAATAGATCCGTATGAAATATGTGATGCGTACCTGGGCGATCTTCCTGATCGCGGTCAGACGCCTCTTGGCACAACGTGGGCTGGCATTGGCGACCATTCTGGGCCTGGTCGTGGCCGTCTCGATCGTGATGAGCATCCCGCTCTACACCGATGCCGTCTACTATAAGATCCTTCAGGACAAACTGACAGAGTCCGAAGAAGGTTCGCTGCAACGGCCGCCCTTCGCCTTCATGTTTCGCTATGTCGGCTCGCTCAGCGGTCTGCTGGAATGGGATGACATCGAGGACGCCGATGACTATCTCACCGATCGGGTCGTCAATACGCTTGGCCTGCCTCTGGAACGCAGCGTGCGCTACATGCGCACCGACAACTTCCGTCTCTTCCCCACCGAAGATCTGGCCTATGCCAACGTCAAAGATCCGCTGGAGTGGGTAAGCTATGCCTTCATCAGCGATCTCGAGGACGAGATCACGTTGTTAGAGGGCGAGTTTCCCGAGGTAGCCGATTCCAATGCGGATATGCCGGTCGAGGTGTTGGTCTCGGCGCAGATGGCCGATGAACTGGGCCTGCAGGCCGGTGAAACCTATATGACCTTCCGGGCCGATTCAGGCCCTTCGGGCCGTTCAGTCCAGTTTCCCATCTACATTTCAGGCATTTGGGAAGCGGCCGACCCGAACAGCGACTACTGGTTTTACCGGCAGGCCGTCTTTGAGAAACAGCTTCTGGTACCTGAGGGCACCTTCCACACGCGTCTTTCGCCGACCATGGAGGACGAGATCGCCCAGGCGCTCTGGTACCATGTACTCGACGGCGACAACATCAACACCGACGACGTGGGCGCACTGGTGGGCCGCATCAACTTCGTCACACAGCGGGCCAACGCGCTGCTGCCGGACACGCGGCTCGAACTCTCGCCGCTGGATCCGCTGCAAGACTACCGGCGTTCGTCGCGCATTCTCAACATTTTGCTCTACGCCTTCGCCATTCCGATCATCGGCCTGCTGCTGGCCTTCATCGGCGTGGTCGTCGGCCTCTCGGTCGAGAGCCAGCGCAACGAGATCGCAGTGTTGCGTTCGCGCGGGGCCACCGTCGGACAGGTGATGGGCATCGCGCTGCTCCAGGCCATCATCCTGGGGCTTATCGCGCTGGGCGTCGGGCTGTTTGCCAGCCAAGCCATTGCCCGGCTGATCGGAAATACCAAGAGCTTCCTCAATTTCACCCTGGACACGGACCTGCGCGTGATCGTCACCATGACCTCGCTGCGCTTTGGCGTTTTTGCGGTGATCGTTGTCGTCATCGCCCAGGTGGTCCCCTCGATCGGCGCGGCCCGCCACACCATCATCTCCTACAAGGCGGAACGAGCACGCACATTGCGCGCGCCCTGGTGGCAGCGTGCCTGGCTCGATGTGCTGCTGCTGATCCCGGCGGGCTACGGCGCGTACCTGCTGCGCCAACAGGGTTCAATTGCCACAACCAGCGTCACCGGCGGATCCTCCGGACCCTTTGACAATCCGCTTGCTCTTCCTGGTTCCGGCCCTGGTCACCCTGGCGTTGACGCTGATACTGCTGCGCATTCTGCCCAAGATCATGGCGGCGCTGGCCTGGCTGGCGGCACGCGGCAACAGCGTCGGATTCCTGCTCGCCAGCCGCTATCTCTCCCGCGATCCCGGCTTCTACATGGCGCCGTTGTTGTTGCTGATCCTGACCCTCAGCCTCTCTATCTTCACGGCATCGTTGGCCATGACGCTGGACCGGCATCTACACGACCAGAGCTACTACAAGATCGGGGCTGATGCCCGGTTGGCCGAACTGGGCGTCTTTAACGAGGAAGAGGAGGAGCAGCGCAGGCGCGATGGGCGCCATCGGCGGCGGCGCCACGACGACCACCGATAGCGGCGACTCGGCCATTCCCGAAGCGCGCTGGGTCTTCGTACCCGTCTCGGAACATGAACGGGTGGATGGCATCAAGGCGGCGACACGGGTCGGCGACTACTCCGCTCGCATCCAAGTGGGCGACAATTGGGATGACGCCCTCTTTGTGGGCGTCGACCGTCTCGACTTTCCCGATGCCGCCTTCTGGCGCAGCGATTTTGCCCCGGCCAGCCTGGGGGCGCTCATGAATGCGCTGGCCGTCTCCAACAACGGCATTCTGCTGCCGCGCAAGATGATGGAGGAGAGCGCCATCCGTGTCGGCGATCCCATCAATGTGCAGGTGAGCACCTTTGCCTACGGAGCGGACATGCTCATGAACGTGGTGGGCGAACTCGACTACTTCCCCACCTGGTATTATGATGAAAACGATGAAGACGCCGGGCCCGTCATCGTGGGCAATCTGGACTATCTGTTCGAACAATTCGGCGGACAGGTGCCCTATGACGTCTGGATCCGTACGGATCCGGACATCGATTTCGAACAGATGACACTAGACCTGCGCCAGCTTGATCTGCGCGTGGTGGACTGGCGGGCGGCGCGGCCGGCCATCGATGAACAACAACGGTTGCCTTCCCGACAGGGTCTCTTTGGCGTGCTGTCGGTCGGCTTCCTGGCCGCAGCCTTGCTGACCGTGCTGGGCTTCCTGCTCTACGCGCTCTTCTCGTTCCGGCGACGCTTCATCGAACTGGGCACGCTGCGCGCCATCGGCCTGTCGCCCGGCCAGATGACCACATTCCTGGCCTGGGAGCTGATCTTCCTGATCTTTTTGGGGCTGGCGGCCGGCACCTTTTTGGGCATTCTGGTCAGCCAAATTTTCATTCCCTCGTTGCAGGTCGGCGACAGCGTGACAGAGCTGATCCCGCCCTTCATCGTGGAGATTGCATGGCCGGCCATCTTCCGCATCTATGCGCTCTTCGGTACGCTTTTTGCCGTGGCCTTGACCGCGTTGGCCGTCCTGCTGATGCGTATGAAGATCTTCCAAGCCATCAAGCTTGGCGAGACAGTATAGGAAGCGTTTATGAGTGAACCATTCATCACGTGTGAAAATCTGGTCAAGGTCTACCAGGTCGCCGATCTGGAGATGGTGGCGTTGCAGGGGTTGAACATCACCATCGAACGCGGCGAACTGGTCGGCATCATCGGCTCAAGCGGCAGCGGCAAGTCGACGCTGATGAACGTGCTGGGCGGGCTGGATCGGCCCACCGCCGGCAAGGTCAACGTCGACGGCCAGGATCTGCTCAAGATGTCAGACCGGCAGTTGAACCGTTATCGGCTGGAGAAGGTCGGCTTTGTCTGGCAGCAGAGCGCACGTAACCTGGTCCCCTATTTGAATGCCATCCAGAATGTGATGCTGCCCATGACCTTGTACGGTTTGACCGGCAAGGAGAAGAAGAACCGGGCCGAGGAGCTGCTGGAACTGGTCGGCCTGCACGGCCGCAGCTACCATCACCTGCCCCAGCTTTCCGGCGGTGAGCAGCAGCGTGTCGCCATTGCCGTGGCCCTGGCCAACCACCCGGCCCTCTTGCTGGGCGATGAGCCGACCGGTGAGGTTGATTCGGCCACCGCCGACATTATCTACGACACCTTCCAGATGCTCACCAAGGAGATCGGGGTCACCACGCTGATCGTCAGCCACGATCCTGAGATCGCACGCCACGTGGATCGCGTGGTCGGCATCCGTGACGGCATGTTGGCCAGCGAGGTTCGTCGCCAGACGCGCCAGACCAACGGCGAACAGTCCGTTGATGAAGAAGGCAACGTCATTGAGGGAAGCGGCGAAACGGTCGAAGAGACCTACGAAGAACTGGTCGTTCTCGACAAGGCCGGCCGTGTTCACATTCCCCACGAATTTTTGGAAGAACTGGGGATCGGACACCGTGCCCAGTTGGAACTGACCGAACACGGCATCCTGGTCAAGCCCCTTGCGCCGGAAGACCGGGAACGGTTGGACAAGTTGGCCGCCAACAAGCAGATTGTGGACGATGAAGAAGGGGACGACGACGATGAGCAGGCTCCGCCGAGCAAATCAGGCGTCGGCAAGTTTATGCAGCGATTCCGCCGCAAACCTCAAAGTCGACGGACGCCAAAAGGGCTGCTGAAGAGGTGGAAGCATGACGACTCAAGCCAGTGAACAAGCCGGCGTTCAGAGCAGTGAGCAAGCGGTACGGCTCCGCCGGCGAACATTCACGCTATGCATCGGCAGATAGCGGCGTGCCCATCATCGACACCAGAGATATGTGGCGCATCTACAAGCTGGGTTCTCAGGAGATTCCGGCGCTGCGCGGCATCGACATGACGATCGGCGCCGGCGAGTTTCTGGCGCTCAAGGGACGCTCCGGCAGCGGCAAGACCACGCTGCTCAACTGCGTGGGCGGGCTGGACAGTCCGTCCAAAGGCAGTGTGCGCATCTTCGGCGAGGAGATCGGCGGCTGGCCCGAGCGCAAGCTGACCAAGTGGCGTCGCGAACATGTGGGCTTCATCTTCCAGTCGCTGGGCCTGATGCCGACGCTCTCGGCCTATGAAAACGTCGAGTTGATTCTGCGCATCGTCGGCACGTCGCGCAAGGAGCGCCACGGCAAGGTCATTGCCTCGCTCGATCTGGTCGGCCTGACGCCGTGGATGGATCACCGGCCCTTTGAGCTCTCCGGCGGCCAGCAGCAACGCGTGGCCATTGCCCGCGCCCTGGTCACCGAGCCTGGCCTGGTCCTGGCTGACGAGCCGACCGGTGAACTCGACTCCAAGACCGCCCAAGAGATCCTGGGCCTCTTCCAGACCATCGTGCGCGAGCGCCAGATGACCATTCTCATGGCCACCCATGACAGCCTGGTCGACGAGTTCGTGGACGAAATCATGCACCTGCAGGACGGGCAGATTGTCTCGGAAGATGAACTTCATCATGAGTAGAACGTGAGGGGGGACAAGGTGAGGGGGTGACAGGGTGACATTTTCATCGCCGGCAATCAGCCACCTCATCCTATCCCCATGTCCCCTTGTCATCCTTGTCACAACAACATGTCCCTACTACC
Organism: uncultured Chloroflexia bacterium; assembly: GCA_963698255.1. Classification (GTDB taxonomy): domain Bacteria; phylum Chloroflexota; class Anaerolineae; order Caldilineales; family Caldilineaceae; genus JAWKOK01. Next base: position 316,269 of record CAVOQD010000037.1, read on the forward strand.
CTCCAACCTACGCAAAGAATATCGGCGGGATCGGCTGCGCAAGGCCAACGCGGCGGCGGATCCGTACGTGCAGTTTGGCCTCTGGCTTCAGGAAGCGACCGAGTCGCCCCTGCACGAGCCCAACGCCATGACGCTGGCCACGGCATCGGCAGACGGGGTTCCGTCTGCGCGCCTGGTGTTGTTGAAAGGGTTCGACGAGCGCGGCTTTGTCTTCTTCACCAATTACGAAAGCCGCAAGGGGCGGGAGTTGGCCGAGAATCCGCTGGCATCGTTGGTCTTCTGGTGGGATATTCTGGAGCGGCAGGTGCGCATCGAGGGTCGGGTGGAGCGTCTGCCCGACGAGGAGTCGGACGATTACTACGACAGCCGTCCGCTGGGCAGCCGGCTGGGCGCCTGGGTCTCGGCCCAGAGCAGCGTCATCGACAACCGGGAAGTGCTGGAGGCACGTCTGGCCGAGCTTCAGCAACGCTACGCCGATGAAGCGCCGTCGCGACCGCCGTTCTGGGGCGGCTACCGCGTCGTGCCGTCGGCCATCGAGTTCTGGCAAGGCGGCCCCAACCGCCTCCACGACCGCCTGCGGTATACGCGTCGGGATGATGGAGCGTGGGCGATCGAGCGTCTTTCGCCGTGAGCGAAGGGGAAAGGATTTGTCACAGACTGGACGCGATAAAAAGCTGATTTCACAGATGCTCAGAGCGGATTTCTGCAAAGCATCTGTACAGTCAATCTGTGACCTATCCGTGCCCATCGTGTTCATCTGTGACTAAATTTTTCCTACCCCCCGGCAATGCCAAGGAACAACTGGATCACCTCTTCGGCCAGCGTGGACGCGAAATCGACCCAATCGCCTTCGCTGGTCAGTCCCTCCAGTTGAAACGCTTCCGGCTGGATCTGCCAGTTGGTGCGCGCGTACCACAGTCCGAAAAAGGCCATGAGCAACACGAGCGAAAAGGCGATGCGGGTGGACATGCGGCTGGGTCTGACCATGGGTACGGCTATCCTTCTAGGAACATAACAATTTAGCCGCAGATGGACGCAGATAACGCGGATGGGCTCAAAGTATTTCTTGTCGAGCCGGCTCCATCTGCATTCAGAACTGTGGCAGAATCAGTTTGCACAGAACTGGATTTATGATATACTCAGACGTGTTAGACGGCAACAATTTCGGGGGCGTATAGCTCAGTTGGCTAGAGCGCACGGTTCACATCCGTGAGGTCACTGGTTCAAGTCCAGTTATGCCCACACTTTTTCTGAGTCGCACCATAGGGTGCGGCTCTTTTTCGTTTCGCCAGTCTCTCATGGCTAGCGTAGAAGGCGTGCTTGCCAGCCGACATCCTGGCGTTTCGCGTAGATCACGTCGATTTCTCGGGCATGTAGCGCGTGATGACAGTTGGCGCACAGTAGGCAACACTTGTCCACCTCAGCCAGAAGCTGGTCGCAGAGCGTCTGGTAGCGCTTGAGCAGCTTCGAAATCAGAACGTTCTTGTCGTCTGGATCGACATATCGGTCCTTACGGCACTGCTTGCATGAGTTATCGCGCCCATCTCGTTTTGAACGAGCTCACCTGAATTCATCAATCAACCAAAGATCCAGCCCGCTAATGAGAATGCGCGTCAGGGTTTTGCATGGGCCCAAATTATCGGCGTATCTGGCAGATTTGGGCCGATTTCGGACGCTCCAACCCATTCATCCAACTGGCGCTGAAGGAGCGTAGCCCAGGCAATCTGTGGCGCATTCGTTCTGGTATTCAGTGCACCATAGGTCTATGCAAAGCTCTGATACGCACCCGCGTCAGCAAATGGGTTGGCATGGTTCCGACTTTTCAATTACAATCAGAGGACGAAGAGAAAGATTAGGTTGGCAAGATAGAAAGATATAAGGACAGACGATGAGCCCCCGTATACTGTCTGATGGCGCATTGATTTTTTGGTTTCACAGCTACGATGCTCGTCACGAAAACCGAGCCAGCGTTCACGTTGGCAAAGGATCACAGGATGATCACAACGATGCGAAGATATGGCTTGAGCCGGAAATCTCTATCGGCAAGCAAGGCAGAACGCTTCGCCGGCACGAATTGCGACGAGCGCTCAGAGTTATCGAAGAGGAGCGGAACTATCTGAGGGAGCAATGGTATGAGTACAAGGGCAGAATTAGTTAACGGCCAGTCCACTATTCAGCGGTACAAGATCCAGTACCCGATATCAGCGTACACGTTCCCAACAGAGGCGCTCATCCAGGAAGTGCAGATCGATGACTCGTATTTACGCATTGACCTCATGGACGGGCGCATTCTATCGATTCCGTTGTCTTGGATTCCGACTGTCTGCAATGCGACGTCCGAGGATCGAGCGAAGTATCGAGTAAATCGCAGCCGCACGATGATCATCTGGGATCCGAACGAGGGATCGATCAACGAGGAGTTGAGGGTTGAGGATTACCTCGTGCCCCGTCCATCGGCACTGGAATGATCTGCCAGTCGGTATGCTTACCCTCAGCGGCAGAGGACAACCAAAGGTGACCTCACCGCCGCTTTCATTCGTGCCAAGGCAATCCAAAAGCCATTCGTGAACATCCGTTTTTCATCTGTGCCCATCTGTGGCAAGATCTCCCCTTCACGTGTTGCTAACCGTGACAAAATCAGCGAGATCTCACGCCATGAACCTCACCGAACCGGCCATTCTCTTTGGCTCCATCAGCCTGCTGTTGCTGGCCTACACCAATCGATTTCTGGCCCTGGCCGGCCTGGTGCGCGCCCTCAACAAGAGCGACGATGAGATCGGCCTGCAACAGCAGATCGCCAATCTACGCCGCCGGATCGCGCTGATCAAATACATGCAGGCCTTCGGCATCCTCAGCTTTCTGCTCTGCACACTCTCCATGTTCGCCATCTTCCTCGACGAGGTCCAGGCCGGCGAGATCCTCTTCGGTGTGAGCGTCGTGGCGCTGCTGATCTCATTGACGCTCTCGCTCTGGGAGATCGTGATCTCGACCAAGGCGCTGACTATCGTACTGGATGGGATCGAGGACGGGTAGGAGAGAAGCGATCCACGAAGAGGCACGAAGAGCACGAAAAGGGGTCAGTGGCCCAGATGGTTCGTGGGAATTCGTGACCTATGTTTCTTCGTGTTTCTTCGTGTCCTTCGTGTGTCTTAGTGGATCAATCCCTTACACCTCTCCCCTCAACATCTCACTCAACCGCCCAAAGACCTTCTCGCCATCCAACCGCAACGCACTGTGGACCAGCTCATTGGTCAGCCAGAAGCGCGTGCCCTTGATCATAGCGGCCGTCTGCTCGGCGAAGACGGCGTCCACGTACATGTCGTCGTAGTAGATGGTGGCGACCACGGGCACGCTGTTCTGGGCCAGAACTGCCGGATCGTAGAGCGTCGGCCAGTCGTCAGTGGCGGCCAGGAGTTCGGCGGCCTCCTGGAGCGGACGCAGATTGGCGTAGTCCTCGAACATCCACGGGTAGATCATCTCGCCGGTGAAGAGGGGCGGATCGGCGTCCAACGAGAACTCGGGGAACTCGGCCCGCACCCGCTCGGCCGACCAGTTTGAGGCTGCACCTTCCATGTAGATGGCCTCATGCAGCAGCGCAAAGATGGGGTTGGTCTCGTAGTGCTGGGCTTGCTCAACGCCGCGCAGCAGAGCGTAGCTGATCTCGCGGCCGCTGGGGCCGGCTACAAATGCCTCTTCCAGCAGATAGTGGACCTGCTCAAAACCGTTGCCGCCGCCGAATGCCAGCCCCAACTGCAGGAAACGGCGGGGCGTAAGCAAACCCCCGCCCGGCATCTCGACCTCGTTGGTTCGCAGATAGTCGACGATCTCGCGCAGCCGCTCGACGTCATCCGGGTAGCGTTGGAAGTAGCGCTTGTTCTGTTCGATCACGCGGCGATAGGTGTGGCGATAGACTTCGTCGACCGGCTGGCCGATGGGCGCCAGGCCGCCGGTGATCATGGCGGCGTCCAGACCATCGGGCGCGAATGAGAGATAGGTGCCGATGCAGAAGCCGCCGTAGCTCTGCCCCAGCACAGGTCCAGCGGCGTTCGCCCAGCAGTTCACGCCGGATCAACTCGGCGTCGCGCACGATGGAATCGGCACGGAAATGCTTGAGATAGTCGGCCTGGGCCTGGGGCGAGCCGAGGGTTGCCAGCGTTTGGAAGGTCAACGGCGTGCTGCGCCCCGTGCCGCGCTGATCCAGCAGCAGCACCCGATAGCGCTGCAATGCCACGCCCAGCCAGCCGGACGTGTTCTCCGGCCGCGGCGACGGCGAACCCGGCCCGCCTTGCAGGAAGATCAGCCAGGGCAGGTCGTCGCCGGCATGGGCCGTTGCCACGACCTCACGCGCATAGACGGCGATCTGTTCGCCCTGCGGCTGATTGTGGTCGAGGGGCAGGCTGAAGTGATGGTCGGTCATCGAGAAGCCGGGCAGATGGTAGGTACTCATGGTCGTCAAACGCCTCATTTCTGGATTTTTGTGTGTTCTCGGATCTGCGATTTTCAACGGCTGCAATGCAACACTACAGCCGATTCAAGCGGGAATGGATTTGCTCTAACGTCTGTTTATACGCATGGTCACACAGAAATGGCTCGTTTCGGAAACGAGAACAGTCATGACTTCCAGTATTTCGCAGAATCTGAAGAGAGCCTGGCTCCATTCACTCTCCACTTTTTCGTCTAGACTTTCGTATCTGGCCTGGCTGCGCTACAATCGAGGCAATGATCGAGACCTGCAATTTTCCTACTCCACCTGTGATTGCGCAATGCCCATGGCGACACCCAACGTTAGCTAACATCGAAGACGCTCGGCCCAACGGGATCTGTTGGTTCTGCTCGCCCTGCTGGGAGCGGTCCTGCTGCTCTCCGGCTGTAACAGGCAATCGAACCGACGGATCCTATCCGCCGACGCCCGATATACTCGACACGCTGCCCGCAGATCGGGTTGTATTCCCTACACCAAGGGCGACACCTGGCTTCAGGTCAATATCGACGACGACACAGAAGTCGAGTATCTGCTCTTCTACACGTACAGCAATCAGAGAGCCGGACAGCTATCCGGGCCGGTAGGCGCGTCTATCTTCGATCTGCAGAACAACGACGAACTTGTGCCCAGGGCGCGCATCGTCTCTATGCCCTTCCAACCGTCAGGCTCCTTTGTTCCGTATCGCGTCCTCCCCAATTACTGGCAAGGATCCGGCACTGGCTTCATTGCACCGAGCGGACGGTCAGGACAGCCTGACCGTGACCCGATCGAGCGATCTCAAGCAACGAACAGTGCCGCGCCGACGCCTACGCCGACACCGACACCGGAAACCGACGACAATCCAGCGCGACCGACCCCGACCATCGCATTGACGACAGTGCCGGTCAAGGAACTGCTGATCGAGGATGGCGGGACAACAATCACAGTCGTTTGGTGGCGAAACCTGTTCGACGGCTATGGCGCGGCCAATGCACATGCCGCCGCGGGATTCAAAAATCAAGTGTACGAAAAGGAGCGAGTGATCCCGCTACGCCGCTGATTTCGTTCGACGGCTATCATCCCTTTCAACGATCGCAGCGAACTCTGCTATCGAAACGTGTCTACGAGCGCACGTACCTGACCCAGACGATCACGCTGCGATCCGGCGACAAGGAAGAGCTGCCCACCGTCAACATGGTCTTCGACGAAAGTCCGCGTGGCATCGATTTCTGCAAGAAGCCGCCGCCTACCACGCCTTCTATCCCGAGGCCGTCGTGCTTCGTACCTCTCTCTATACCGATTCAGGAGCGACCCCATGCTGGATTCGGAAGACAGCCAAGCCAAAGTGAAGTGGCAGTCCCGCTGCGCGGAAGCGATTCGCGACGGAGCAAAGCTCATGGACGGGCTCTATGGGCCGAGCGTGATTCGCTTCGACAACCGTCGACGGCTCGCCGGCTTCAGTCTGTCTACACTCATCGATGCTCGAATCCGAGACGCCGGAAGCCTACACTTTCCGCTTGAACCATGTTGCGCCCAATGTCGATGACGCGCACCACAGACCAATTCAAGATCGTCAATGTTCAGCCGATCCCCGCGCCGCCCGACGGCCCTCCTGTCGACTGCAACAAGCTTGTCCAGGACGGCACGCCGGGAAGGGTTCCTGTGCCATGAAGCTAGGCAGGCGTTTCATCCCCGTTAGCGAAGACGAATTGAACGGCTATCTTGCCGCCGGGCCGACCGAACGAGTCGCCTTTGTTCCGGCCCGCAGCAGCGCCAATACGGTTGCCGAAACCTTGGCGGCCATGGCCAATGCCGACGGCGGACTGGTCCTGCTGGGGGTGACGGCCAAAGGCACAGTCCAGACCGCCGTCGATGTCGAATAGTCTGCGCGATGTTGCCACTGAGGCCGGCCTCCAGACCGATCCGCCCTTGATCTTGCCCAGCGCCCATGTGATTCCTTCGGCGCGCGGCGATGTGGTGGTCGTTCAGGTGCCGCCCGGCCTGCCCCACATCTACAGCCTGCGCGGTATGTTTATGACGAGGACGGGCGCTCACAACCGGCCGCTGACCACGCCTGAACTGCGCCGCCTGTTGCTGGAACGGGGCGAGGCCGGCTATGAGGAGCAGCCGCTGGCCGACGCCACCCTGGCCGATCTGAGCCAGCAGCGCATCGATGCCTATCTCGAACACATCTCGCTGCGGCCGGATGAAGCGCCGCTGCAGGCATTGCTGGCACGCGGCTGCGTGGCCCCGGCCGAGCCGCCGTCACACCTTGTGGCGGACGATGCAGTTCTCTGCATCGACCGACTACAGGCCCACCGTGGCCGGCATGTTGCTCTTTGGCCGTGATCCGCAGCGTTTTTTGCGCAGCGCCGAGATCATCTGTGTGCGCTACGCCACCGAGCAGATGAGCGACGAGTTCGAGCGCCAGGACATCACCGGCACGTTGCTGGAGCAGATCCGCCAGGCCGAGACCTTTGTGGTCAACAACATGCGCCGCGGCATGCGCATCACCGGCATGACGCGCGAGGAGAACACCGAATACCCCATCGCGGTGGTGCGCGAGGCCATCGTCAACGCCGTCGCCCATCGCGACTACAGCATCCGCGGCGAGGGCATTCGCATTCTCATGTTCCGTGATCGGCTGGAGATCTACAGCCCCGGTCGCCTGCCCGGCCACGTCACGCTGGAGAACCTGAAGGAAGAACGCTACAGCCGCAACGAAGCCGTGGTCGCCGTGCTCAGCGACATGGGCTACATCGAACGGCTCGGCTACGGCATCGACCGCATGATCGCGACCATGGACGGAGCCGGGCTGCCCGAGCCGATCTTTGCCGAGACCGCGGCCGGCTTCCAGGTCATGCTCCATTCTGCCGGCGACGATCTGGTCAGCAGCCAGCCGGAGGCCCAGCGCTGGCCCCATGGCTTTCTCAACGAACGCCAGGAAATGGCTATCGCTTTTGTCCAGGAGACACGACCGCATCACCAACAGCGACTACCAGGCGCTCGTGCCCGACGTCAGCCCTGAGACCATCCGCCGTGACCTGGCCGACCTGGTGGCCAAAAATTTGTTGATTCGAATTGGAACCAAACGGGCGACTTATTACATTCTTAAGTGAGAGACAGGCTTGCTGCGTGCTACGTGCTGCGTGAAAAGTTTTTCACGCAGCACGTAGCATGCAGCATATAGACTATCCCCTTTTGGGAGGATCCTATGCGCAGTGTATCAATCGTCGGAATCGGTCAATCAAAGGTGGGTGAACTCTGGAATCGCTCGTTGCGCCAGATCGCCTACGATGCCATCTACGGGGCCATGAATGACGCAGGCATCGAGAGCGCGGATGCGCTCTTCCTGGGCAACATGCTCAGCGGCAGCCTGTTGGATCAGGAGCATCTGGCCACGCTGGTGGCCGATTCCTGCGGGCTGCACGGCATCGAGGCCGCCAAGATCGAGGCGGCCTGCGCCAGCGGCGCCGCGGCCATGCGCGTCGGGACCATGGCTGTCGCCAGCGGCTTCCACGATGTCGTCATCGTCGCCGGCGTCGAGAAGATGACCGACACGGTCGGCAAGGACACCACGGCCGGCCTGGCCACCGCCGCCGACGCCGAGTATGAATCGCTGCACGGCGTCAGCTTCGTCGGGCTGAACGCGTTGATCATGCAGCGCTACATGTACGAGTACAACGTGCCCTTCGACGCCTTCGCCGGCTTCAGCGTCAACGCCCATCGCAACGGCGCCAACAACCCCAACGCCATGTTCCAGCGCCCCATCACCGTTGACAACTATCTCAAGGCGCCGGTCATCGCCTCGCCCATCAACATGATGGACAGCAGCCCGGTCTGCGACGGCGCGGCCGCGGTCGTGCTCGTCCCCACCGAACGCGCCCACGAGTTCACCAGAGGCCACCATCGCGGGGCCGTGAACATCCTGGCCAGCGCCAGCGCCAACGACACGCTGGCCGTCCACGACCGCAAGGATCCGCTCTTTTTGGAAGCGGCCTATGTCAGCAGCCAGAAAGCCTACAGCCAGGCCGGCATCTATCCCGATGACCTGGATCTCTTCGAGGTGCACGACGCCTTCACCATCATGAGCGCCTTGAGCCTGGAAGCGACCGGCTTCGCCGATCGGGGGCAGGGGTGGCGGTTGGCGGTTGACAACGAGATCGCCATCGATGGTCGCTTGCCCATCAGCACCATGGGCGGGCTGAAGAGCCGGGGCCATCCTGTCGGCGCGACCGGCGTCTACCAGATCGTCGAACTGGTTGAGCAGTTGACCGGCCAGGCCGGCGCCAATCAGGTCAAAAACGCCCGGGTGGGCATGGCCCAGAACATCGGCGGCAGTGGCGCAACCATTGTGACGCATATTTTGGGCACGTAGCTTTTTGCAATATCATTTGTGTATATAAAGACGTCCGCTATGGTATCTTGCCAAAAGCGGGCGTTTTTGTCTGTTTTGACAGCAAATCGAGCGTTTAGAGACTGTCAAAACCTATCAGGACGCCTATTGCAGTACCCGGATAGGAATTGAAAGCCCACTTTTGGTATCTTTAGGCGCGTTAAAATGAGTAAGGATTCACGAACAGTTCGACATTAGACTTTCCGACGAGGAGCATATTTCTATGGCTATTCCCAACATGTGGCGCACGAAGAAACAACGATACAGCTTGCAGGGCGACGTCTGCCCGTCATGCACAAGCGCGATCTTTCCGCCACGCAACGTCTGTCCCCATTGTGGTTCCCCAATGGACGCGACGCAATTCCATCGACACCATGTCGTGATCGCCAACGCCGGTATCGGCGTGCGCTCGGCGGTGATTGAATCGCCGGCCGGAGACGACTAGATGGATTCTGCACAATCCGGCAATTCTACAAATGCCGACGGTCTCCAATCGGGTTTTTCGCACACGAAGAACATGAGCGGAAGCGGTCACGTCTACAGCTTCAGCACCATGTACAGCGTGCCCAAGAACTACGAAGATCAGAAGCCCTATACTATCGCCCTGGTCCAATTGGATGAAGGCCCGATTGTCACTGCCCAACTCACTGATGTGGATCATGGTGATGTTTTTATCGGCATGCAGGTTGAAATGGTGACCCGAAGACTGCGCGAGGAAGGCGAAGAGGGTCAGATCATCTACGGCTATAAGTTCCGCCCGCCGTTAACGGTAGGGTAGGCAATCGGATATTCAGATCCGCAGTGAAATTCACGGTTCGAGAAAGGGCCATCGATGCGTACGCATCGATGGCCCTTTGAATTGGGTCATGGCGCAAACAAAATGAGTAAAAGTCCCCGGCACTTCGTCCAAGACAGATGAGCTTGCACGTAGAGGCCAAAGTGCCGGGGACTTTACGCTCAACCCATCTTAAGCAGACCCAATTCATTAACAGAGTCTTTACGCAATGGCGTCCTGTTGTTAATCAGCCCCAGACATCATGAACAGGTTGGGTAGGTGGATGGAGCAATTCTGAGACAGACCCCTCCGATCAAAATCGTCTTGCCAGTGAGAGGAGCATCGTGTATACTGGTTTTCGTAGGTTAAAGACACTCCATCCCCAGATATCAGCAAGATTGAATCAAGAATATTGGACGTCAGAAGGACCGATATCCAGTCGCCGATCCTTGCATTTTGGCCCCATTTGTCAGATCATCGTCCAGCAACCAGCGGAAACTAGCCATGAGTCAGGCGTCCATTTCGGTCGATACAAGTTCACAGGCTACCGGCCTCAGTAGGCAACGACGCAGAAAAATGTCCGCTACAGTGGAGGGACTGCTCTACCTGTCGCCGACCTTGATCGGGCTGGGGCATCTTCGTCTACTGGCCCATCGTCGAATCATTTCGACTGAGCCTCAATCGCGTGGCGCCCTTCGGCAACCAGATGCGTTTTGTGGGCTTCCAAAACTATGTGAAGTTGCTGACCGATCCGGAGTACTGGAACAGTGTACGTATCACGCTGATCTTTGTGCTGGGTACGGTGCCGGTCGGCATCGGTCTGGCCGTGCTGCTTGCCATCCTGCTCTCCTACCCGCTGCGCCATCTCCAGCCGCTGCACCGGACGTTGATCTTTGTGCCGGTTGTCATCAGCAGCGCCGTGACCGGTGTTCTCTTTCGCTGGCTCTACCATCCGGTTGTCGGCTATCTCAACTTTTGGATGGTGCAGATCGGGCTGTTCGACAGCATGAAAGAGGCCCCCAATTGGCTGGCGGACAAGGAGTGGGCATTGGCTGCCGTCATCATCGCCACCACATGGCGCCAACTCGGTTTTAATGTCATCATTGCGCTGGCCGGCGTGCAGAACATCGACGCCTCCTTCTACGATGCAGCCAAGGTCGATGGGGCCAATCTGCTCCATCGCATCCGCCATATTACGCTTGCCGTTGCTGTCGCCGACCCTGTTCTTCCTGCTGATCATCAACGTCATCTACAGTTTCCAGGCTTTTGGCGAGATCCACATTCTGACCGCAGGCGGTCCGGGGCGGGCCACGACGACCATGGTCTACGCCATCTTCCAGGACGCTTTCGTGGGCACGCCCATGCGCGGCATCGCTTCGGCGCAGGCCTACATGTTGGCCATTTTGGTCATCGGCATGTCCTATCTCAACTTTGTGATTGTCAACAGACGGGTTCACTATCAATAATGGCAATCGACCGACCGAAAAAACCAAGTTCAGAGCGATTTACCGCAACCGATTTTACGGTACAAGTGTTGCTGATCAGTATTGGACTGTTGATCTCAATGCCGATCATCATCGCACTCTTCACCAGCTTCAAGGTGCCGACCGAGGTGATCACGTTTCCGCCCAAGGTGATGCCGGATACCTGGTCGCTGGAGAGCTATCGCATCGCCTGGCAGGTCAATCCGTTTGGACGGTTCCTGCTCAACAGCGTTATCCAGTCCGGGGTCATCACCCTGGGCCAGGTGGCCTTCAGTATTCTTGCCGCCTATGCCTTTTCGGTGCTGGTCTTTCCCGGTCGCGATGTGCTCTTCTATATCGTTCTTGGCAGCCTGATGATTCCATTTGAATTGATCTTCATTCCCAACTTTCAGTTCATATCAAAACTGGGGCTGGGCGACACCTATGGCGGGCTGACCTTACCGTTTTTGGCCAGCGCATTCGGCGTCTTCATGCTGCGTCAGTTCTTCATGACTGTGCCGCGAGAATATCATGACGCTGCCATCATCGACGGCGCCGGCAACTGGCGCTATCTCTGGCAGATTCTGGTTCCGTTGAGCAGAGGCGGCATCGGCGCATTTGCCATCTTCGCCTTTCTCAACGCCTGGAATCAGTACCTGTGGCCGCTGATCATCACCAACAGCGTGGAAATGCGCACGTTGCAGATCGGCATTCGCTTCTTCATGAGCACGCTGGATCGCGGCGCAGACTGGGGACCGGTGATGGCCGGCTCCATCATTGCCATGGCACCGGCGCTGCTGGCCTTTCTGATTGCCCAGAAGCAGCTTGTTCAAGGAATCGCCATGTCCGGCTGAAAGGGTGAATAATGGTTAATGGTGAATTGATAATGGCGAATTGTTAACGAAGCATCCGGCATATTCAGACGCCCATTAATAATTGAGCATTATCAATTCACCATTCACCGTTTCTTTTTCGCGAACAATCGGCTTACGCCGTTGTTTCGATAGTTCGAACCGAAGTCGATATTTCATTTCACATCAAGGAGAAAAACGATGAAACGAATCCTAGCCATACTGTCTGTACTGCTCGTGCTGCTGCTGGTCGTGGCGGCATGCGGCGCACCGGCCGCAGCGCCGGCCGCCGAAGAACCGGCTGCTGAAGAGGCTGCGACAGAAGAACCCGTGCTGAAGAGGAAGCTGCCGCTGAGGAAGCGCCGGCTGAAGAACCCAGCGGCGACGTCATCACGCTTGAGTTCTGGCATGCCATGGGCGGCAACTTGGGCGAGCTGGTCGACGAACTGACCGCCCGCTTCAACGACAGCCAGGATGGCATCGTCGTCAATGCAACCTATCAGGGCAGCTATGACGACACCTACAACGCCCTGCTGGCCGCCTTCGAGAGCGGCGGCGAGCCCAATATCATCCAGAACTTCGACCTGGCCTCCCAGACCATGATCGACACCGGTCGCCTGGTTCCTGCATCTGTGCTGATGGAAGCTGACGGCTACGATCCGGACATCTTCGTCGACGCCGTGCGCGACTACTACTCGGACGAGAACGGCATGGTTGCCATGGCCTTCAACTCCAGCACGCCGTTGCTCTACTACAATGCCGACATGTTCGCCGAAGCCGGCGTCGAGATGCCCGAAGGCTCCATGACTTTCAGCGAGTTCAAGGCGCTCTGTGATGAGCTGATGGCGGCGGAAGTGGCCCCCTACTGCTTCACCTTCGGCCAGGTCGGCTGGTACTTCGAGCAGATTCTCGCCAACAGCGGCGGTCTCTACTACAACGAGAACAATGGCCGCACCGGTCGCCCGACCGAAGTCGCCTTCAACCAGGAGAAGGGTGTCGAGGTCTTCACCTTCCTCACCGACTATGATCAATGAAGGCTACAGCCCCAACCTGGGCGCCACCTGGACCGAGACCGACAGCACCTTCACCACCGGCCAGGCCGCCATCATGATCGACTCCACCTCGGACGTGTCGATCATCCAGAACAGTGACTTCGAAGTCGGCACCGCCTTCATTCCCCATGCTGACAGCAGTGAGCGCAACGGCGTTGTCATCGGCGGCGCAGCGCTCTGGCTGATGGACTCCGGCGACGCTGACACCAATGCCGCGGCCTGGGAGTTCATGAAGTTCATGGCCGAGCCCCAGCAGCAGATCGACTGGCACGTGGGTTCCGGTTACTTCCCAGTGCGCAAGGACGTGCAGGAATCTGAAGAGATCCAGACTTTCTGGGCCGAGAATCCCAACTTCGCCACCGCCGTGGATCAGCTCTTCACCACGCCGACGACCTTGGCAGACGGCACGCCCAACTATGCCGTGCTCGGCGGCCGCGCCGGCCCGGCCCCTGCCGTTCGCCAGATCATCGTCGAAGCCTACAGCCGTGTGTTGGATGACGGCCTGACTCCCCAGGAAGCCCTGGACGAGGCAGCCACCAAGGCCAACGACGAGTTGGAGAACTACAACGCCTTCTTTGAATAGGCGCTGAGCGCAGTCCAGGGTGAATACACCGTGGACTCATAGCAGATCCAAAGTAAACGAGCCGTTCGATATGTTGCCGAATTCGGCGACATATCGGACGGCTCGTCTTTTGTGGGTCCGCTGTGACACAGCAAGGCGGAGCTGATATCTGAACGATCACGTTGCCAAATTGATAGATTATCGATATACTATGTCCATCACATTGCAGATATTCGAGGTCCAAATGAGTCAAACATAGGAAGTGTGCTCGACGCCTAGGAGCGTGGGCCGAAGATGCGGGAGGAACTATGAGCCGAGTGATGATCACCATTCCAGACGAATTCTTGGCCGAAATCGATAGTGCAGCAACGGCTCAGCATCGCAGTCGCAGTGAACTGTTCAGAGAAGCGATGCGACAGTACCTCAAAGAATACGCCAATGCAATCGATCTCTTCCGCTCAGGAAGCGGCCGGTATCATTGAAAGACTGCGCAGAAAGGCGGAACTGCGGGCCGAAGCTGCGCAGGATTCCACAGAGATCATTCGAGCGTTCCGGGGCTATCCGCTCGAAGATGAAAGGGTCTGACGATGAACTATCTGCTCGATAGTTCGGTCATCGCCAAGTGGTTTCTTGATGAACCCGGCTCGAACCGGGCGCTCAACCTGCAGCATCGATATCTGTCAGGATCATTGTCGCTTTTCTATGCTCAGCTTTCGCTCTACGAGGTCGCCAATGCCCTTCTTTATAGCCGAGAATTCAAGGCGACTGAAGTGGCAGATGCGACTGCGGCATTGGCGGCATTGAACATGCAGCAGCTAGGATTCGAAGAACGAGCACTAAGCAAAGCTATCATTGTGTCGGGACAATATGGCATCGCTATTTACGACAGCTATCTCGTCACTCTGGCAGAGATGCATCACCTCATTTTTCTCACGGCAGATCGCAAACTGCTACGGCGACTGCCTTCTCTTGATTGGATACGAGACTTCGGAATCTATCCACCATACACAACTGCGTAGAGGATCCAGTGTCAACCTCTTTCCCAATCATCCGAATCGTGGCAACAGTGTTGCTCGCATCGCTGTTGTCCGCCTGCACCAACGCGAATGACGAGCTTGCACGCACGCACGCCCCCGTTCCAACATCCATTCCCACGTTCACACCCGAACTCGCCCCACGCCCCACGCCCCACAGTCTCTGTCTACGCCGACGGCCTGATCGCGCCCATCGGCATGACGCTGCTGGCCGACGGCACGCTGGTCGTGGCCGAGGACGGCACCGGTCTGCGCGATGACAGCGCCGGCGTCAGTTTGGTGACGCCCGACGGCCAGGTCGGGCGCTTCCTCTCCGGCCTGCCCAGCACGCGCGACTCCGGCGATCTGGCCGGCGCGCCGCTGGTCAGCCTCTCGCCCGATGGAGCCACGCTCTACATCGGCAACTTCGGCGTGGGCCATCTCTGGACGTACGCGCTCAGCGAGGAGGAACAGGCCAACGGCATCCGGCTGCCCGAGCAGGCGCTGACCACCGACGACCTGGGCGTCGCCATGGAGCGGCTCAACAATGTGCTGGTCGTCAACCCCTTTGACATCACCTTTGATGATGAAGGCGTGCCCGTCGTCACCGACTCCACCGGCAACGGCGTCGCCAAAGAGAATCCCGACGGCACGACCCGCTTCATCCAGCGCTTCGACCGGCTGCCCAATCCCGTACGCGAGACCGATCCCATCGAGGCCGTGCCCACCGGCATCTCACGCATTGGCGACGAATATTATGTCACCTTGACCGGCGGCTGCCCCTATCCGGACGGCAGCGGCAAACTGGTCGCCATCGACGAGGAGCGCAACCAGCGCACGGTGGTCGACGGACTGAACATGCCCATCGACGTGGCCCAGGGACCGGACGGCACGATCTGGCTGCTGGAGTTCGCCCGCTTCACGCCCGACGCCGATTGCTTCAGCGGCACCGGCTATCAGGTCGAGACCGGCCGACTGAGCCGGTTGCTGCCCGACGGCTCGCTGGAGACCGTGCTGGATGGACTCAACTATCCGGGGGCGGTTCTGCCTGCGCCGGATGGCAGCCTCTTTATCAGCGAGGTCTTTCCGGGACATGTGTTGCGGGTGACGTTTGGTGAGGGACGAGGGGAGCGAGGGGCGAGGAGCGGGGGCGAGGTTGAGAGTGGGGATGTGGGGAGTGGGGATGTGGGGAGTGAGAGATTGGAGATTGACGATGCTGATGCGGCGCTGCGGGCGGTGATTGAGGCGCACGGGTATGAGGCCAATCCGGGGATTGAGCTTCGCGAGGCGGATACGCCGCAGGCGCGAGTTGGGCCAGTTGCTCTTTTTCGATCCGATCCTCTCGGGCGACCAGAACATTTCCTGCGCCACCTGCCACCATCCAGCCTTTGCCATGGCCGACGGACGCACGCTGCCCATCGGCACCGGCGGGCTCGGGCTGGGACCGGAGCGTCGTTTTCTGGAGACGGTGACGCTGGCCGATGAGGCCGGCTCGGTACGCCGTCTGGCCGGGGAGACCGACGAGCAGACCGACGTCACCACCGTCTCCAACCCATTCGCCGGGCAGTTCGTGCCGCGCAACTCGCCGACCATCCTCAACAGCGCGCTCTTTGCCGCGCCAGTTTTGGGATGGACGCGTCGAGAGCTATGCGCTGGACGGCGTCGGCGATGGACCCTCGACCACGGTCAAGACGCTGGAACGCACCGTCAACGATCTGAACATGGACGATCCGCTGGCCGCGCAGGCGCTCTTTCCCGTGGCCAGCCTGCACGAGATGGCCGGCGCCACCCTGGGCGGATTGGCCGCCCAGACCATCCGCACGGTGTTGCTGGATCGGCTGCGTGCCAGCCCCGACTATGTGGACCTCTTTCGAGAGACCTTCGGCAACGGCCGGGAGTCGCCCGAGGAAGCCGTCACCCTGAGCCGGCTGGTCGAAGCGCTGGCCGCCTTTGAGCGACGCTTCATCTTCACCGACGCCCCCTGGGATCGCTACATCAGCGGCGACCTGACAGCCCTCACGCCCCAGCAGAAACGGGGTGCGCTCCTCTTCACCGGCGCGCTCGATCCCGCGGTCAACTGCACAACCTGTCACAGCGGCGACCTCTTCACCGACTTCGACTTCCACAACATTCTAGCGCCCCAGCTCGGCCCCGGCCGTGGCCACGGCTACACCGGGCGCGAGGATTGGGGACGCGCCGGCGTCACCTTCGATGCCCGCGACCGCTATGCCTTTCGCACGCCCAGCCTGCGCAACGTGACGTTGACCGCGCCCTACTTCCACGACGGCGCCTATGCCCGGCTTGAAGACGCCATTCGCCACCACGCCGATGTACGCGCCAGCGGCGCTGGCCTACGATCCCAGCGCCGCCGGCGTGCCGCCCGATCTCTACAGCAGCCTGCAACCGGTCGACCTGGAACAAGCAATGGAAGACCGTCGACCCACTCTTGCAGCAAGCCCGCTGCCGTTGAACGACGAAGACATCGCCGATCTGACCGCCTTTCTGGGCAGCCTCACCGATCCCGCCGCCGCCGATCTGACCGCATTCCTGCCCGAGCAAGTGCCCAGCGGCCTCGCCCTCGATCCCCTGCCCCAACAGTCACAGCCGGCGCCCTCCGCCCCCCGCCCCTCGCCCCTTGCCCAAGCAGAGTGCTCCGTCTCCCAACACGGCCCTCACAACCGACTTCCACTTCACCGACGTCGCCGCTCAAGCCGGGATCGACTTCGTCCACGGCGCCTTCCGGGACGCCATCTACGACGATGCAGTGGCTGCCATGGGCGGCGGTCTCTGCTGGCTGGACTACGACAACGACGGCTGGCTGGATCTCTATCTGGTCAACTCTCATGCCGAAGAGGAAACCGCACGTTGGCTCGATGACGGCGGATTGCCCCGCAACGCGCTCTTCCGCAACGCAGGGCGGCGTATTCACCGATGTGAGCGCCGGGTTCAGGAGCCGATGTGAGCGTGCGCGGCAACGGCTGTGTGGCCGCCGACTTCAACCTCGACGGCTGGACCGATCTCTTTGTGACGGCCTATGGCCCCAATCTGCTGCTCTGGAACAACGGCGACGGCACGTTCAGCGAAGGCGCCAGCGCAGCCGGCGTCGATGCGCCCGAATGGAACGCAGGCGCGGTGGTCGGCGATCTCAACGGCGATGGTTGGCCCGATCTCTTTGTGACCAGCTACATCGATTTCGACAACAAGATCCCCAAGCCGTCGGGCGCCTTTCCCCAGGACTACTACGGCCTGCCCGATCGGCTCTACCTCAACCAGGGACCGATCGAGCGACTGTCGGCAGCGATGGAACGACGTCGGTCACCTTTCGGGAAGTCACCGTTCCGGCAGGCCTGGTGCGTGAGGAGCGTGGTCTGGGGGCCATCCTCTCCGACCTCGATCTCGACGGCGATCTGGATCTCTACATTGCCAACGACGGCCATCCCAACCGTCTCTACGCCAACGTGCCCTGGCCCGGCGGCATCGAGACCGACCCGGAAGGGCTGGGCTTTCGCTTTGTCGATCTGACCGAGACGGCCAATGTGGGCGATTCGGGCAGCGGCATGGGCATCTCGTCGGGCGACTACGACGGCGACGGCCGCTTCGACCTCTTCGTGACCAACTGGGAACGCGAGTTGAACGCACTCTATCGCAACGAGACCACCGACAGCCGACTCGTCGACCTTTCAGTACAGCACCTTTCGCATCGGCGTCAGCGGGCTGGGCAACGGCATGACCGGCTGGGGCAATCGGCTGGCCGACTTCGACCACGACGGCGACACCGATCTGCTGATCGTCAACGGGCGCGTGCCGGTGACCAACCTGGAGACCGATCCCGAACTGGTGCGCTACTATCGAAATCGCACGCAAGGTCGCGGGCAGCGGCGCCCGGCCGGGCCAATTTTTGGAATGGACGGCGCAGGTCGGCCTCAAGGAGGTGGGGCCGCTGCTGGGGCGGGGCAGCGCCGTGGCCGACTACGACAACGACGGCGATCTGGATGTCGCCATCAATCGGATTGCCGGGCCGGCCGTCCTGTTGCAAAATGACCTGAGTGAAGCAGAGACTGCGCCGCATTGGCTGCAAGTATCACTGGATGGATTCTTTCCCGGCGCCCGCGTGGTGGCGACCCTGCCCAATGGCCAAGAATTGGTGCGCGAGGTGCATGCCGGCAGCAGCTATCTGTCGACCGAGGATCCACGGCTGCACTTTGGCCTGGGCAGTGCGGATACCGTGTCGAACCTTACCGTCTTCTGGCCGGACGGGACGCAGACCCGGTTGACCGATGTTGCAGCCAATCAGCATCTCACTGTGGCCGCAGATACTGACGGATCGACGGCAAAGCGGTAGAATTTGGTACAGAGCAGGCTCGACGGGATCTGAGGGCAGCAAGGAGATTCTCAGCATTCCGGGATCGGGCCAGGCAATACGCCAATGCGGCGTATCTTGTGGCCCAATCCCGGAATGCTGAAGGTGCTGAACGAAAGACAGGAATCGACATCGAATGGAAACCATCGCACTGATCGAACGACTGGGCAGACGCTTCCCTGAGGCGGTCTGGCCCGAGGTGTTTCTCAACTATATCGAAGAGCAGAAGGCAAACGGGCACCAACTACGAAGGGTCGAAGACGGCGAGCCGCTCTACCCCTTTCTGCGACGCCTGGGCGCGCCCCGCAACCACGTTCGCCTCTTCCTCACGCCGGAATCGAAGATTCAGGTCAAGGTCGACTACCATCAACTTTTGCAGCTTTCGCCCGACGAGATCTTCAACTACCTGCTCGACCACTTTGCCCACGTGTTCGACTTGCAGCAGGTTGCGCTGGACAGCGAGTTGCCCACCGGCTTCAACCGCCATGGACAGCGCCACGTTCGCCTGGTCACCACCAGTTCGGTCAACCTGATCAAGCAGCGCAATCCGCTCTCTGCCGTCGATTCCTACGAAAAGGAAGCCATCATCGGCGGCATGTGCCACGATCTCGGCAACCTGATCGGCCGCAAGTACCACGGACTCTACGGCGTCTACCTGCTCACCCAGATCTTCGAGAACTACGCCTGCGATGAAGAGACGCTCAAGAGCTTCCTGGTCGTGCTTGAGATCGTCATGCTCCACGAGGTCGAGTTCGGCACCTGGTCCGCCCAGCTTGAGGATCTCAACCCGGCCACGCTGAGCACCATCATCGCCGACAAGACCGACGTCGGCTACCACCGGGTCAGCGCCAAGTCCAACGTGCCCAGCGCGGTCGACGACGCGCATGTGGTGATCAACCTGCTGGTTTCGGACTCAAAGCTGGAACGGGTCCGTGACGCCACCGGCAGTTTTCATTGGATTGTCGATTTTCAGCCCCGCTTCGAGGCGGATCAGCATGCGCTCTTCTCGCGTCTGCTGAAGGCGACCGGCCGGGTCATGTATCCGCGGGAGTGGAAGGATATCTACGAGGAACAGAACATCGAATACCTCTTCCTCTTCCAGTCCGTCTTTCTGGAGATCTATCTGACGCGCATGTTCTTCGCCATGCGCTCGGTCTTCACGCTCTTTCCGTCGGCCCAGGAGTTCTCGCTGATCATCAACGACCCGGAGCGTGGGATCAGCCTGAAGCGCACCTTCTCCCGCCAGTCGTATGCGCAGCAGGTGGCCGTGCTCGGCAAGCTCTTCTACCGGGACGAATGGCCGGACGAGCGGCTCTACCACGTCATCAATGATTTTCATTGGACCGAGCCGGAAGCTCTGCCGGAGGCGGCAGATTTGTCGAGGGATGTGGAACGCGACGTCGTTGTAGAACCGTAGGTCACGCTACCAGCGTGACAAGGCCCTTTTGTAGCACGACATTTATGTCGTAGCGTCCAGGTTATCGGATGCGCTGGACGCTACGACATAAATGTCGTGCTACAGTTCTGTGCCGGCGAAGACCGAAAGGATTTGGGTGTGTTCAAAACGAGTTGAGCGCTCAGACTGCGCTTCTTCTTGACCATGGCGCCCAACACGCCGGCATTGATACAATGCGATGGTGAACGATTTCCCGTCCGTCAGGGCAGCAGCATGAGACCAGACGGCCGATGTGGGTCGATGCCTATGTCTCTTCGTACATCACCAAACGCACCTTCTCGACCACTTCCGGCGTTACGGTTTCCAGATTGTGGACATCTTTGGCATGAGCAGCGACCTGAGCCAATACCTCTTCTTCGGTCTCCGCCTTAACGACGCCATCACAGTCGAATCCGACATCTCTACAACGCACAACCTTCGTCATGTTGAACCTCCTTGAATGGTCCCTTCCATTGGGCGCTGGTTATCAGGCGCCGCTGACACGATTTGACGTCTTAGCCCGCTGGGTCGACCACAACATCCATGGTGATGGACGTGGCTTTGGCCAATGTGCTATAGACTGGACAACGTTTCGTAAATTCGGCAGCCAGCACCTCTGCTTCTGCCTGGCTGGGCCCGGATACAGTCAGACGAACGCGCAGCGCTTGTATGCTGGGATCCACCGGATCACCGCATACGCCGCGTGGGTCGAAGTCACCGGCCACAGAGACTGCAATCTTGTGCAAGGCGATACCCTGCTCCTGAGCTGCTGTCTCGCAGACGAATGTGCCGCAGCTCGCAAGAGCGCCCAACAACACGTCGATGGGATTGATCTCCTCGTTGGGGCCGCCCAAAGGCGGCGGTGAATCCACAATCCAATGGTGTCCTCTGGCGGTGATGATCGCCCGTCCTGCCACATTGGATAGCTGCGATGAAGCCAGTGCTGTAACCAAATTGTTGGACATGTTTCTTCCTCTCTGTGATGGCTCTGCGGTTGGTGACCTGCTGCACATAGGGTTAGAATAGTCGATAGCGTCACGAGACCGTCACGTATTCCCGAAGTTAGCGTCACGAAATCGTCACGTATTTCCGAATATCGCGCTCCACGCTATTGATCGTTGGAAAACATCCCATGACGACCGTAAAGTTTCGTATGTTTGGTCCGCCGTCGCTAACGCGTGACGGCAGGGTTATACGGCTGCACTCGAGCAAAGCAATGGCCTTGCTGGCCTATCTGGTCTGCGAAGCTGAAATGCCGCATAGTCGAGAGCGTTTGTCGGCGCTGCTGTGGGCGGACGCCACACAATCCAGCGGCCGTCAGAATCTGCGACAGGCGCTCTATTCGTTGCGCCGTTCACTGGGCGATTTGTCGAAGTCTTGTCTGGCGACCGACCGTGAGACCGTCACCTTCCATCCACATCCTGATTTTTTTGCTGATATTCAAGCCTTCAGCCGTTTGGCTACCCAAGAGTCACCATCATATCAGAGTACAGATGAACTGCTCAAGGACGTTGCTCTATATCGTGGCACGCTGCTGGAGGGGATCGCCCTGTCGGATTGCCCGGTCTTCGACGAGTGGCTCTTCCTTGAACGAGAACGCTTCGGCCAGCAAGCCATCGGCTTGCTGCAGTTGGCCATCGACCAACTGCTTGCGGCCGGCGCCGTGAATGATGCCCTGCCACTTGGCCACCGCCTACTCGCTCTGGACAGCCTCAATGAGGGTTCACATCAACGCCTGATGCAGATTTACGCAGGATTGGGCGATGGCGACGCGGTCGTGCGACAGTATCGCGTCTGCGCCGATATTCTGATGGCCGAGCTGGGCGTAGAGCCAATGGCCGCCACTGCTGCACTGTGCGATGAACTGGCTACGGCTTCATCCACATCTACATCTACATCTGCAACGGTCGCCGCTCAACCGTACACGCGCCCGGTTTCGGCGTCCTCTTTTCTCGGTTGTGACGATGAATTAGCTGCATTGTCCACCATTTTGAGAGAGGCGATAGCAGGCCAGGACAGCCTTGTTTTTGTCCACGGTGAATCCGGCATCGGCAAGAGTCGAACCGTGCATGAATTCATCCGGCGGGTAGTAGAGGAACGAGCCGTGATCTGGCTGGAAGGCGCGTGCTATGAAGCTGAGTACAGTGCGCCTTATACCATGTGGGCGGATGTCGTCGGCACGTTGAACACGCCTCAATGGCGCGGCCAGCTCAACGGCCTGCGCGATGTCTGGTGGAATCAGTTGGCCCGATTGGCGCCCGGTTTGGCCCAAGCGGCAGAGCCGCCAATCGACCTGTCCGCCCCTGAGAGCCAATTGCGCTTGATGCAGGGCGTGGTACAATGTCTGAACCATCTTGCCCAGGCAGCGCCGCTCATTCTCTTCTTCGATGACATTCATTGGGCCGATACCGCGTCCTTGGAATTGCTTCACTACGCCGCACGCCATTGTCTCGCTCAGCCCATCTTGATCGTTGCCGCCTACAGCCCGGAACTAGCGGTCGACAATTCGTCGTTACAGGCTTTCAGCAGCAAAACCGCACCAACCTCGATCGAGATCAGATCGGTCACAGATGCAGAAATTGCCCAGTTCCTGGAGGCTTGGGATTTGCCTGTATCTCGTGAAATCAGATCGCAATTGTACCAACAATGCGATGGCAACCGCTTCGTGTTGGTTGAAATGCTGCGCATGCTGCGGGATGGCGGCAAGATCCCCCTCGAACTCTCGGGCCAAGCGGGCTATGATGCCTTGCCCGTGCCGTCGAGCGTGCAAGCGATAGTCCAAACCAGGATCGACACTCTGAACCACACAGAACGACGTGTGTTGGCTGCAATGGCCGTCGTCGGACGGCCTTGTGGACTGGCATTGTTGCAGCACATATGCGGACAACAGGAGATGGACCTGCTCGGGCACGTCGAGCTGCTGATGCAACGGGCGTTCTTGTACGAATTGACCGATGATGCCAGCGGCAGCGTGGCCTTTTCTCACAGCTTTGTACGACGGGTGGCCTATGACGAGATGAGTCCGTTCCAACGACAGACGCTCCATCGCCGGACGGCGGAGGCGCTGCTGGCCCAGTCGAAGATCCCAATGGAGCCCATCGCCGACGAGGAGATTGCCTATCACTACGAACAGGCCGGTCATCCAGATTCGTATGTCCACCTGTGCAGAGCTGCCGAGCAGGCTGCTGCGCTCTTTGCACTGCCTCATGCCACGGCACTCTATGCGCGTGCCTTGGCCAACGAATCCCTGGCCAACGATACAGCCCGTCGCTACGAGATTCTTCTAGCGAGTGAGGCGCTTCTGGATCAGCAAGGGCGTCGTGCCGAGCAAAAAGAGGCAATCGCCGTCCTGCTGGCCCAGGCCGAGGCGATGGGAAATCCTCGCTGTCTGGCCACCGCCTTGGTACGCCAGGCCGGCTATTTGAACGCGGTACGACAGGCAGATCGCTCGATTGCCGTTGCGGAAGAGGCGCTTGCGCTCTATCGTCAGGAGGGCGATAGCGCCGGGGAAGCGCAAGCATTGCGTGAATTGGGCTTTCTCGATCGGTCCGCCAGCAACAACGGCATCGCGCTCGAATACGGCCGCTCGGCACTTCAACTGCATCGCAAACTCGGCGACATCAGCGGCGAGGCCACTGCCTTGCACAACCTGGCCGAGATCTATCGAGCTTTGCAGAGTCCCCGGCAAGCGCTTGCTCACTATCAACGGGCCCTGGATCTCCAGTGGGCCGAGCAAGACCATCGTCGCCAGGGGTTGACGCTCTATGGCATGGCCCACGCTCTACGTCAACAGGGCGATCAGGACGGTGCGCTGATCCGCTATGATCAGGCACTGGTTCAGACGCAAGCGGCTGGTGACATGCTCATGAGATCGCGCGTCTACCACGCGTCGGCCAGCTTGAATACGGAGGTCGGCGACCTGACGTGCGCACTCGACAATCTTCAGCAGGCCGTGACTATCAGTGAGGGGATCGGCTATGCCGCGGGTGTGGCCCATAGCCTGTTCGGATTGAGCTATCTATATACGCTCTTGGCTCAACCGGACGCTGCCCGTGAGGTGCTGCAAGATGCCTTGGTCTGGTTCGACTTGATGGAAGATCAAGAAGGGGCAGGGTTGGTCTCTGCCAAGTTGGAACAACTGGAAACTGACTCTGGACACGCTGGTCAACCGCCTGAAAACGTTAGCTGGATCCGAACGCACGTGACCCTGCAGGAAGGGAAAGTTTACTGTGAGTTTGAGTCACCGGGGCGCAGAGAATGCCAAACGCCGCGCCGAATTTCTGAATGACATAAGAGTTCACTGCGAATTTCTATCACGTATTTGAATAGGAAAGGATTTTTGCATTGCAGAAACACGACGAGACGGTCCGCTTTGTGCGATTGAGCGACCTTCCCTTGGCAGACATCCAACCCTTGGTCGTGGAGAGCCGGACGCAGAACCATCACTTCGTCGACAGACTGGTCGACGAGTATGTCGACGGCGGCAATCGCTTTGACCGGCCGGGCGAGGCGCTCTACGCGGCGTATGCAGGCGATCAGATGGTCGGCGTCGGCGGCCTCAATGTCGATCCGTACATCGACGATTCAGGCGCAGGCCGGGTGCGCCATCTCTATGTGTTGGCGGATCGGCGGGGACGAGGCGTGGGCAGAGGTCTGATGCAGCAGATCGTTGACGAAGCACGCCGGCACTTCTCGCTGCTCACGTTGCGCACATTCAACCCGGATGCAGCGCTATTCTATGTCGCCATCGGGTTCGAGGCAGTCTCAGATGTCGAGTCGGTGACGCACCGGCTGGTGCTAACGAAATGGTAACTCTACAGGCTGGTGTGCAAATGGACCGCGGATTCGGCTGATTAGGCGGACGAAACCGGATTGATTCGGATTTTATCCGCGGGAATCAGCCCAATCCGCCTAATCCGCGGTCTATCACCATGCGGCTGTATCGTTCACGGAAGACAATGGATGACAGATCAAGCCAAGCCCGACCGACTCGACGAAGGGATCTTCGACTATCGGACCACCAAGGACGGCAAAGTGCTGATCTCATGGTATGGTAAGCAGGTGACGATTCTGCGCGGCAAGTCGGCGCAGAAGTTCCTGGCCCGCGTAAACGGCGCAGACGACCGTTCGGCACAACTTGTCATGGCCAAGGTCACCGGACATTTCAAACACGGCAACGAACGATAGGTCAAGCGCATCGCCATGCGCACTTGACGCAAGAATAGCGAACCGATCATGCTTCATATTTCCAATCGCGTAGAGATTCCTCTGAACGAAATCGACATCACGGCAATTCGCGCCCAGGGTGCAGGCGGGCAGAACGTCAACAAGACATCTTCGGCCATCCAGTTGCGCTACGACATCAACGCTTCTTCTCTGCCGGACGTCTACAAAGAGCGACTCCTGGCCCTGCGCGACCATCGAATCACCCAGGACGGCGTCGTGGTGATCAAGGCTCAGGAATACCGTACTCAGGACAAGAACCGGGCCGCAGCGCTCAGCCGCCTTCAGCAGTTGGTCGTGAGCGTCACCAGGACGCCCAAGAAACGCAGGCCGACGAAACCGAGCCGAGGCGCCAAAGAGCGGCGTCTGGCCAGCAAGAAACGGCGCAGCCAGACCAAAACACTGAGACGCTCCGTTGATGATTGATCCGCCCATGCGCCAGTCCAGCGGTGTGCGTTTCACCGTCATCTTCGTCTGTACCGTGGTTTCGCTGGCAGCGCTCGCCCTATTGTTGCTCCTTGCAATCACGGTCATCACCACGTCCATAGCCTTCGACAACGACGAAGCCAACCACGCCATCGACGGCTGGGAAGTCTTTGTCGCGCTGCGAAGTCTGTCACCGGCGGCTCTGTGGAACGCAGTCACGGGGCAAGGCTTCTATCCGCCGGTCCATTCCTTCTTCGTGGCCGGAGCCTATCTGCTGGCCGGGCCGGGGCTGGCATCCAGCCGGCTGCCCACGGTCCTCGTCTTTGCGCTGACGCTGGCCGGTCTGGCGTGGATCACGGTTCGCATCGCACGCCGAGGCGGAGACGGAAGACCCGCTCAGTCTGATATTTGGCTTTCAGCGGCCGGCGCCGCCTTTGCCGTCGCCTTCGCAATCACCAGCGAACTCTTCATCTCGCTCTCGGTGCTGATCATGTTGGAGATGACCGGGGCATTCCTCGGCGTGCTGCTGCTTCTGGTCTCAGATCAAGCCGACGTGGCCGCCGGTGATCGGAAACGATGGACCTGGGTGGCAGTGGCCTCGCTCGTCGCCATGGCGATTTTTCTCACCAAGTACTCGTTTGGCCTCTTCTTCCTGCCCGCGCTGATAGCTGCATTGCTGACAACTTCATGGCCGTGGAGGGCGAATCGACGCGCGTGGCTGGAGGTCGGCAGCAGTCGTGGCGATCTACGGAATCGTTGCTGTCCTCTGGCTGCTGGTCACCGATCGGACGACGCTCGGTCTCTTCTTCACCGATCACCGCTCCGATGCGCCGATTCTGTCGGCGGCCAATCTCCTCTATCTGCCCAAACTCTGGTTCAACAACTACTCGTCGTCAGCCGCTGTCGGACTCGTCGTGGTCGTGCTGGCCGTTTGGGGGGCGATCCGACAGTGGGCACGGTTGGCCGTGCGCGTGGCGGCCTGGTCGATTCTGATTGCGCTGGTCGTGCTCACCATCTCGACCACCAATGAACCTCGCCATTTTCTGCCCGTCGCGCCGGCCATCTGGATACTGGCCGGGCTGGGGCTGGTCGATCTGTGGCGCCGCCTACAGAGTCGATCCTGGGGCAACGCTGCCACTACCGCCACAATGCTCCTGCTGCTTGCCTTGATCGTCATCAGTGCGGTCAGGCCTGCAACATCCCTGCGTTCGACGCTCATTGACGCATTCGAAGGCGAGTCCGGCTTTGTGGCCGTGCAGGACTACGCCCTACGTGCGGTCGATCTGGACCAGCCGGTGCTCTTTATCGGCGACTTCGACGACCAGAACGGTCTGTTGGCCATGCGCTGGCGCGCGGCAACGCTGCTCAATCGCAGCACGTGGGATCTGGACATCGACTTCTTTCCCTACGAGCAGTACGGCCATTCCATCGAACGCACCAATCGCAAGCCGCAGATTGCCGAGGCAAACCCAAATTTCCCCCACACCTACATGAACGAAGTCCTCGATCAACACCACTACCCCTCGGTCATCGAGATCAAACACGTCGACAACTACTACGGGCCGCGGGCCGCCAATCCAGACGATCCGCTCTGCGCCTATCCGGCCACGGACACGCCGATCGGCGACTGGATCGTGACGGTCTATGCGACATCCCCGGCGGATCGGCAGGAGTGCGCTCAGGACTAATCGAAGCAGTCTGTAGCACGACATTTATGTCGTAGCAGTCCCGCTAGGCTGGCGCAAGAGCTACGACATAAATGTCGTGCTACAAAATTCGACCCCGACCAGCAGCCTTTGTCTCCGGCATGGTTCGATGCTACCATGTCCCGAACGATTTGGCGTCGATTCAGGGATAGCACGGCACTATTCCACTGCGATTGCCGCCAACTTGCAAAGCGTACTTGTTACGATTCAAACATCTTTCAATTCACCGCGGATTTTTCTGAACACAATCCGTGGCAATCCGCCGCATCCGCATAATCCGCGGTGAATTTTTTCCGACACTGAATCGTTACGCGCACTTTCACATTCCGACCACACCAAGAGACATCCGAGGGAAACATGATCCAAGTACCAGAAATCCAGCGTCCTCCGAAAGAGCTCGTCGACGCTTTGGCCGAAATCGGCAGCGCTACCTGTAGCGGTGAACTGCATCACATGGGCATCCGCGACCCGCAGATCCTGGGACCGGTCCCGCGCACGCCGGGCAAATCGATCGCCGGACCGGCCTTGACGCTCCAGTTCATGCCCATCCGTGAGGACCAATATGTCGATGGCGAGTACCGCGATCCGGAGAGCCAGTTGCACCGCCACTGCCTCTACCAGACCCAGCCCGGCGATATCGTCGTCGTTGACGCACGGGGCGATATGTCCAGCGGCGTCTTCGGCAACATGATGCTCACCTACTTCATGGGGCGCGGCGGCGCCGGTCTGGTCGTTGACGGCTGCATTCGCGACTATCCCCACGTCAAGGAGTTCGGCCTCGGCCTCTGGCTCAAGGGGACCACGCCCAACTATCACACCCAGACCAACCTCTTCCCCTACGCCGTCAATGTGCCCATCGCCTGCGGCGGATCGCTGGTGATGCCCGGCGACATCATCGTGGCCGACGATGACGGCGTTGTGGTCGTTCCCGTCGCCATGGCCGCAGGCTCTGGTTGAAAAGGCCAGCGTCCACGCTGAATGGGAAGAGTTCTCGCGCATCCGCCTCGCCGAAGGCGGCGAACTGCGCAAGTACTATCCGCTCTCGGACGAGGCCCGGGGCGAGTATGAGGCCTGGAAGAAGGAGCAGGGGTTGTAGGACAAACTGAGAACGAGAACGAGAACGAGAACGAGAACGAGAAGCTTGACATGGATCCGATCACGCTGCAACTCTATCGACATCGCTTTGCCGGCGTCTCTGAGGAGATGGGCGTCACGCTGCGTCGCACCAGCTACTCGCCCAACATCAAGGAGCGCCTCGATTTCTCCTGCGCCGTCTTCGACGGCCAGGGCAATCTGATCGCGCAGGCCGCCCACATCCCGGCCCACCTGGGCGCCATGCCGGCCAGCGTGCGCACGATCCTGGAAAAGTTCCCAAACTGGGATCCGGGCGACGTCGTCATCGTCAACGATCCATTTGAAGGCGGCAATCATCTGCCGGACATTACGATGATTGCGCCCGTGTTTGTGGATGAGGGGGGCGAGAGGCGAGGGGCGGGAGCCGAGGAACTGACAACACGGCGCTCGGTTCCTCGTTCCGTGCACCCCGCCCCTCACACCTCGCCCTCCTTCTTCGTCGCCAGCCGCGCCCACCACGCCGACGTCGGCGGCATGACGCCGGGGTCGCTGCCGCTCTCCACCGAGATCTACCAGGAGGGCATCATCATTCCGCCGGTGAAGCTCTACAAGGGCGGCGTCTTGAACGAGGATCTGTTGCGCCTGATACTGCGCAACGTGCGCACGCCCGACGAACGGCGCGGCGATCTGGCTGCACAGCGCGCCGCCCATGCCGTGGGCGAACGGCGGCTGCACGAGCTGATCGCCGCCCACGGACGCGACGAGGTGCTGGCCTATGCGCGCCATCTCCAGGACTACAGCGAGCGCATCACCCGCGCCTCGATTGCACGCTGGCCCGACGGTCTCTATCGTTACGAAGATGTGCTTGAATTGATCGAAGGCGACCAGGTTTCGCTGGTGCCGATCCGCGTCGCCGCCATCATCGAGGGCGACGGGATCACCTTCGACTTCGGCGGCACGGCCCCGGTCATGCACGGATCGCTCAACGCGGTCATCGCCATCGCCCAGTCGGCCTGCTACTACGCGGTGCGCTGCCTCATCGACGACGACGCGCCCATGAACGACGGCTGCTTTGCGCCGGTGACCGTGGTCGCGCCGGAGAACTGTGTCGTCAATGCGCAGTCGCCTGCGGCCGTGGCCGGCGGCAATGTCGAGACGTCGCAGCGCATCACCGATGTGGTGCTGGGCGCGCTGGCCCAGGCCCTGCCGGAGCGCATCCCCGCGGCCAGCCAGGGCACCATGAACAACGTGACCATCGGCGGTTCAGCGCGCCGACGGCACGCCCTTCGCCTACTACGAGACCATCGGCGGCGGCATGGGCGCCGGCCCGGACGGCGACGGTCTCAACGGCGTGCAGGTCCACATGACCAACACGCTCAACACGCCGGTCGAGGCATTGGAACTGGCCTATCCCTTCCGGCTGCGACGCTACGGTCTGCGCAGCGGCAGCGGTGGAAAGGGAACGCATCGGGGCGGCGACGGCATCGTGCGCGAGTATGAGATCCTGGCCCCGGCGACCGTCACCATGCTCAGCGAGCGGCGAGCCGTCGCTCCCTGGGGACTTGCCGGCGGCGGCGATGCGCAACCGGGTCGCAATCTGATCATCCACGCCGATGGCGTCGAGGAGGTGCTGCCCAGCAAGTTCACCCGGCGGCTCTCCCCCGGCGATCGGCTGCGCATCGAGACGCCCGGCGGTGGCGGTTGGGGCGGTAGGTGATTCGTGCTTCTTCTGCGGCGCCATCTCTGGTACGCCGTCCCGCGATGCCAATCGTGGGACGGCGTTTTCGTGTCAGCCTAGCAACTCGCGCACCTTGGCTGCCACGGCCTCGCCCAGCTTGCGATGCTCGTCCACTTCGAAGTGGATGCCGTCGATGTCGCTGGAGACGATGACCTGGCCGGCGTCCAGGAAGGCAACGCCTCTCTCTCCGGCCATGCGTGCGTACTCGACGCCAAATTGTTTCGACTTGGCCTCGGACCCCTTGAACATCTCGCTGAAGCCCGTCAGTTTTGTGACCGGCGGCGGTGCGATCACCAGCACCTTGGGTGCGCCGCCGTCGATGCCCGTCTCGCTTTTGCGCACGATGTCGACGAGCACGCCCACGCTGTTGGCGATGTCGAAGGCAGGCACCGAAAAGCGCATTTTGAGGTCGTTGGTCCCCAACATGATGATCACCAGGTCCAGCGGTTTGTGGGAATTGAGGCAGGGCGGCAGATAGGCGCTGCCGTTCTTGTGCCCCTCGATGGGGTCTTCCCAGACAGTCGT
The DNA here is from genome assembly GCA_963698255.1 of uncultured Chloroflexia bacterium. Lineage (GTDB taxonomy): Bacteria > Chloroflexota > Anaerolineae > Caldilineales > Caldilineaceae > JAWKOK01. The sequence continues at coordinate 347,330 of CAVOQD010000037.1, forward strand.
ACGCCCGCCCAGCCCCTCTTCGATCACCCAGTAGCCGTCGCCAAGCACGTTGCGCAGCACGCCAGCCCAGCGTTCGTTCAGGCCGTAGCGTGGCGCGCCGTCCTCCGGGTTGGAACCCCACGTGTTTGAGTCGCCGTAGCAAAGAATGGTTTTCATCGTGACTGTTTCCCTTTCTGTTGACGCATTGTATCGCGACATTTATGTCGCACCCTCCGGTCTGACCACAGAACTGCGACATAAACGTCACGATACAGAATTACGCCAGCCGCGCCAGCCGTTCATAGATCGGCTCAAGCGCAGAATATGTATCTGCAAAAATGCTCGCCAGTTCATCGTAGAAGGCCCTGTTTTCGACATTCGGCTCGGTCACATCAACGACCCGGATGCGCTCGTCTGCAATCGACCAGTCGTAGAGGCCGACGCCGACGCCCGCCGCCACTGCCGCACCCCAGCTTGTAGCCCCGGCCTGCAAGTCCAGCGTGTGGACCGGCATCCTGAAGCTGTCGGCCAGGATCTGCCGCCAGAGCGGGCTGCGCGTGCCGCCGCCGATGACGCGCATGGTTTCGATGCCGGGGACCTGCTCGCTCAGGGCATCGAGGATCAGGCGCAGATGCAGCGCAACGCCCTCCAGCGCAGCCCGCGCCATCTGCGGGCGCGTGTGCGACATGCTCAGGCCGACGAAGGTGCCGCGTGCCAGCGGATTCCAGTAGGGCGACCGTTCGCCCAGCAGGTAGGGCAGGAAGATCAGGTTGCCGGCTCCGCGCCCGGTTTCGGCAACCGCCGCGTCCAGATCGACACCCTCCTGGGCCAGCAGCTCCCACGCCCATTGACGTGCGCCGCCAGCGGCCAACATGGTGCCCATGGGCGCGTAGCGCTGCGGATGGACATGGTGAAAGGTGATGGTGCGCTCTTTGGGATCGGGGATGGGCGCGCTGCCGGCCACGCTGATCCAGGCCGACGAGCCGAGATTGCAATAGGCATCGCCCGGCTCAATCACGCCGGCGCCGACGCCCGCACACGAGCCGTCCCCGCCGCCGATGACCACCGGCGTGCCCACGGCCAGGCCGGTCGCCGCGGCAGCCTCACGCGTCACCTCGCCGACCACGTCGATGGAGGCGTGGAGCGCGGGCAGTCGATTTTCCGGCAGGTCCAACGCGGCCAGGAATTCTTGGTCCCAGGATCTCGTTTCCAGATCAAAAAGCAGCGTGCCTGATGCATCGGAATAGTCGGTGGCCAGGCTGCCGGTCAGCCTGTAGACCAGATAGTCCTTGGGCTGGAGAAAGCAGACGGTCTGCTCGTAGATCTGCGGCTGCTCGTCGCGCACCCAGAGAATCTTGGGCGCGCTGTAGGCCGGGCTGGCCGGATGCCCGGCCGTGCGATAGATACGGCTGGATCCGCACAGGTCGGCCATGCGCAAAGCCTGGGCCTGGGCACGCGTGTCCGCCCAGATGATGCACGACCGCAGTGGACGCCCGGCTGCGTCGATTGGCACGCAGCCCATCATCTGCCCGCTGAAGCCGACGGCTGCAATTGTTTTCGGATCTGCGCCGGTCTCGGCCAGCAGTTGGCGGGTGGTGTCGCAGACGGCCCGCCACCAATCATCCGGGTTCTGTTCGGCCCAATTGGGCTGGGGATAGTCGGTGTCGTAGCCGGCAAATGCGCTGCCCAGCAACGCGCCATCGGCGTCGAAGAGCGACGCCTTGTTGCCCGTCGTCCCCAGATCGTGGGCGAGAATCAGGCTCTTCTGTGCCATGTGTCCTCCTGCAATGCGCCTGAGGGCGCTGTTCAAAGTTAGCCACGGGATTCATCAAAGAGGCTGGCTGTCATTCCGACCAAAGGGAGGAATCTAGGCTTGGCCCATCTTGAGATTCCTCGCTACGCTTCGGAATGACAATCGGTCTACCCCCTCAACGGCCCGGCAAAGAAGTTTCCCCACGGGATATCGACCGGCGCATCGTGGCAGACGATGTCGATCATGTGGCGCAGCAGCGGAATGGCCGCCGGATCGAGCGTGCCGTCGGCCATCAGATTCTCGATGGTCGGGCCGATGGCGGCTGCCAACTCCGCGCCTTCGATGGTTACATCGGCCATGTGGATGGTCTTGGCCTCGGAGTAGGGCATACCCATGCCCAGAAAACGGCCCATGCGCCCATTGCGTCCGCCCATGCTGGTGACATACAGATCGCCCGCGCCCGGCAACGAGTAGAGGCTCTCACGCCGGCCGCCCATGTAGTCGACGATGTAGGCCATCTCCCACAGGCCCTGGGCGAAGATGCCGGCGGCGACGTCGTGCATGACCATGCCGTTCTCGGTCTCGCCCTCCTTTTCCAGCAGTCCATTGACCAGGCCGACGGCCAGCGCGTAGACATTCTTCATGGCCACACTGACTTCGACCCCCATGATGTCGGTGTTGGTCCAGACATGGTAGTAGGGTCTGCGCATCAGGTCGGCCAGTTGCTCCAGCAGGGCAGCGTCGCTCCCGGTGACGACGACGCAGGTGTGGCGATGGGCCGCCAGTTCGCCGGCGATGGAGGGGCCGCCGACTGCCGCGATCCGGAGACCGGACTGACGGTCCGGCGGCAATCCATCGCGCAGAATATTGGGGAAGATGTCCAGCTTACTGCCGTCGCCTTCCAGGCCCTTGGTCAGGAAAAGCAAGGGCGCACCGGGTGGCAGCGTCCAGCCCAGCACCTGCGTGGCCCACTCCACACCCAGCGAGTTGACGCCCAGCACGACCAGATCGGCATCGGCCGCCATCTGCGGCAGGCGATCGATGGTGTAGGGTTCGACACTTTGGGGCAGGTGGGTCTTCAGACGTGGATGGAAACGGCTTTCATGCAATTCCTCGATGATATCGCCGTCCAAGTGGGTGCCGACCAACCGGACATTGTGCCCATTTTCGGCCAGCGGAACACTGAACGCCGAGCCCATCAAGCCAGCGCCAAGGATCACAATATTTGCCATAGACAACCTTCCAATCGATAAGATGTGGCTCGTGATGTAAAGGTGGAACTTTGTCACAGATGACTCTGCTGCAAGAACCACGAATTTCACGAATTTTCTCAGTGGTGCAATTCGTGAAATTCGTGGTTCTTGCAGTGAACCTATCTGCGGCTAAATCGTATCATTGCAGCAAGCCCATCACCCAATGTCGAGCAGACGCGCCAGCTTGCGCACGGTGAAGCGGTTGCGCAGATAGTGGCCGTTGCGCTCGGCCAGCCGTAGCTCCTCGTCGGTCAGGCCAAGCTCAGTGACGGTGCTGGGACCGCCGACACGCTTCAGCAGGTCGGCGATGACCTCGGGCGGCGGCACCTGATCGGCAATGGCCTGGACCTCGTCCCAGTTGTCGCGGATTCGTTGTTTTACGGCGTCGAACTCGACTTCGTCCATGGCCAGGAAGGGCTGATGACCATCGATCACGCCGTCGGCCTGATCGAGATAGGCGGCGCGGATGCCGGCGATCTCAACGTCAGGGTCCGGCAGTTCGGCCGCTTCCAGCCGGTCGGTCACTTCATCGAGGGACATGGCCCGCACGGCAGCGTAGATCTCGGCGACTTTGGTGGCGGCCACGCCGACCTTGGCGCCGTGGAGCAGGGCGGGCCTGCCCTCGCGCAGCAGCTTCATCTCCCAGAAGTGGGAGTAGTGATGTTCAGAGCCGGAGGCCGGTTGCGAGCCGCCGAAGTCGAGCATGTTATCGCCGGTGGCCAGCAGCGCCTGCATCAGCGCACGCAGCCCGTCGGGCGATGCCTGGCTGATGGCCTCGGTGTTGTCGACGCAGAGCTGCACTGCGTCCAGCGTGCCCAACGCCGCCGATTCCAAAAATGGTTCGTCCCAGAGCAGATGGCCCAGCCGCCAGTCGGCCACCGAGGTGTACTTGCCGATCACGTCGCCGTAGCCCGCTGCGATCATGGCGCGGGGCGCGGCGGCCAACGTGTTGACGTCGGCGAAGATGGCGACAGGGCCGTGGCACGAGATGGTGCGCTTGACGCCGCCGACGATCAGCGGCGCGCCCAGCGAGAGAAAGCCGTCGACCGACGGCGCGGTCGGCACCGAGATGAACTCGTCGCGCGTGCGGTGGCTGACGAAGCGACAAATGTCAGTGATGGTGCCCGACCCCACCGGCACATAGGTGCGCGGTCTGCGGTCTGCGGCCAGCATCACCTGCTGGATGTAGTGGGCGTCGGCCACGACCTCGTCGCCGGTCAGCAACGCCAGGTCAACATCGTAGCCGGCCTCGATCAGCGCTGCCTCGACGACCGCGCCCTGGGCGGCATAGGTGTTGTCGTCGGCAACGACCAGCAGGCGCGTGTGGCCGTGATCGCGGCAAAACTGGACCAGGTCGGGAATCGCCTGGTCGCCGATTGTGATTTTTTGTGGTTTCATGTGGTCTCTCCATCGATAGACCGCGGATTTGGCGGATGCGGCGGATCAAAGCGGATTTTTCTATCCGGTTCTTTCCGCCTAATCTGCCAAATCCGCGGTCTATCGCAAATTCTGGTGAACATTCATTCTTCATGTTGAAACGCTTTCGCCAGCGCGCCCAGCAGCACGAACCCCGCCTCCTCGGCCGTGGCGCCGAAGGTGACAATGCCGTCCTCGTGGCCGTCCATGCCGAAGATCTTCTGCTCGGCGACGTCGGTCTCGTGGAAGAGGCGCTCGACTTCGCCGGCCATCTCGGGCGAACCGTAGGCCACGTTGCCGTCGGTCATGGCAATGTTCAGGTGGCGGGCTGCACGCCAGATGTGAGACGAGTGCGCGTGCATCACCCATAAAGCCGTCGCGTCCATGTCGTAGACCATGCCGTGGGTCAACGATTCCGACGATGGGCGCACCGGCCCCTCGCCGACGATCAGGTTTTGCGCCGGGTAGTAGGCCGACACGACGGCGTAGTGTTCGGGCAGCAGGTCGGCCACGTTGCCGGTCTGGGTGCCGCTGATGACGAAACGGCGCTCGTTCTGCGGCGCGTCAAATGGCGGCAGGCGACGGCTGATGTTGCCGAAGCCGTAGCCGGCGTAGCGATCCGGGGTCTGGCCGATCAGTTGGGTGAGGTAGAGCATCTTGCGCCAGGCGCAAATCTCCAGCAGGACATCGGCGGGCAGTGCCGGCGCGACTGTGAAATCAAGTTGGAATTTGATGACGCCTTCTTGTTCGGTCATATGATTGATCTCGGGATTCTGATGGCGTTTGATGAGCGTGCATTTTGTAGCACGACATTTATGTCGTAGCAGTCTGGCTTGTCTGGTACAGGAGGCTACGACATAAATGTCGTGCTACAGTCTATGGCAGACGGCAGATTGTACAGATCAGCCCCGTCCTTTTTTCAGACGATCAGATCCAACAGAACGCCTAGATTCTCGATCACGTAGTCCGGCGGATTCTCCATCGCTGCAATGTCGGCACGTGTGGCCGCCCCTGTGAGCACGGCGGCCGTGGCCATGCCGGCCTGCTGCCCCATGAGCATGTCGGTCTCCAGCCGGTCGCCGATCATCATGCAGCGGTCGGGCGACAGACCCAGCAGATCGAGCGCCACCTGCATGATGATCGGGGAGGGCTTGCCGGCCAGCAGTTCGAGCTGCCGTCCGGTCAAGTGTTCCAGTGCTGCGATGGTGGCTCCCGCGTCGGGGATGCCGCCTCCAGGCATCGGGCAGGTCTTGTCGGCGTTGGTTGCAAAGAAGCGCGCACCGTTGACCAGCGCCTGATAGGCCGTGTTGAGCTTGCGGTAGTCGAGCGTGCGGTCAAAGGCGATGATGACGGCGTCGATGCCGTCCGGATCGATGACCTCTTTCGGATCTTGCGGCGGATTCTGATCGGCGAACTCGTCCAGCACGTGCAGGCCATGGGAGCGCAGATCGACGCGCAGCTTCTCCTCGCCGACGACGTAGTAGCGCAGGTCGGGCAGGTGGTGGGCGAGGTGGTGGCCCAGCACAAAGGCCGAGGTAATCACATCCTCGGGCGGCGTCGGGATGCCGAGCCGGGTGAGCTTGTCGGCGTAGGCGGAACGCGGGTCCAGCGGTTTGTTGCTTACGAAGAGCGTGCGTTTGCCACGACGGCGCAGCTCGGCGATGGTCTCCACAGCGGTCGGCAGCGCCGATTCGCCCAGGTAGACGGTTCCGTCCAGATCGAAGACGAAGGCATCAATTTCACGTTTCATGGTCTGCTTCTTCTTGTGTCAACAGGTTATGCTGTAGCGCTGATTAGCGCCGGCCTCGCAGACGAAACCGAGTTGAGATACGTAGGGACATGGCTTGACCCTGCACGAGGATACTGTTTATTGGACGGACTCTCCACTCGGAACGCTTGCGACATTAGCGTAATATTCTTGCTACATTGTCGATGCTTTACTCTACGCTGAACGTCCAAAATGTGCAAAAGGCTGGCTCTTTTTCGAAAATGCTTTGATTTGCTCGAATATACCGGCAAATTCCCCCAAACCAATCAGATTGCAAAACAGTTTAGAGCCATGATATATTTTCAGTGAACTTTTCACAAGGAGAAGCCCATGAGCAGATTGGAAAGCACCACCCCGATCGACAGGCTGAGCGATTTCGATGCCGGCGTACGTGCGCAGGCGCTGCAAGCCTTGGTTGACTCTTCAGAGTCAACCTTTCCACCGGTGACGGAAGTCGCCAACATGCATTGTCATACCTTCTTTTCGTTCAACGCCTACGGCTATTCGCCGACCGGGCTGGCCTGGCTGGCGCGTGAGCGCGGCTACAAGCTGTTGGGCATCGTCGATTTCGACGTGCTTGACGCCGTCGACGAGTTCCTGGACGCCTGCGAACTGCTGGAAGTGCGCGGCAGCGCCGGCATCGAGACCCGGCTCTTTGTGCCCGAGTTTGGCACGCGTGAGATCAACTCGCCGGGCGAGCCGGGCGTTCTCTACTCGATGGGCATCGGCTTCACGTCCAGTGAAGCGCCCGAACCGGCCGCATCGATCTTGGCCGAATCTGCGTGCCCAGGCGTTGGCCCGCAACCTTGGCCTGATCGAGCGTATCAACGCCTACCTGGATCCGGTGGCGCTTGATTACGAGGCGGATGTGCTGCCCTTGACGCCGAGCGGCAACGCCACCGAACGGCACATTGTCACTGCCTACATCAACAAAGCCGAAGAGGTGGCCGATGATCCGGTCGCCTTCTGGGCTGAAAAACTGGGCCTCTCCCACGAGCAGGTCGAGGCAGCCATGGCCGACGAGGCCGGCATGCAGAACACGATTCGCGCCAAGCTGATGAAGCGGGGCGGTGTGGGCTATGTGCAGCCGGGCAATGACACCTTCCCCAAGGTCGAGCAGTTCCACGCCATGATCACGGCCTGCGGCGCTCTGCCCTGCGCGGCTTGGCTGGACGGTCTCTCCGAGGGCGAACAGGCCTACAGAGAACTGCTGCAACTGATGATCGACAAGGGCGCGGTCGCACTCAACATCGTGCCGGATCGCAACTGGGACATCGCCGACCCGGAGGTCAAGCGCGTCAAGGTGCAGGAACTGTACGACGTGGTGGCACTGGCCCAGGAACTCGATCTGCCGCTCAATATCGGCACGGAGATGAACAGCCCCGGCCAGAAGCTCATGGACGACTACGACGCGCCCGAACTGGCGCCGGTTCGCCAGGCCTTTCTGGACGGAGCGTACTTCGTCTACGGCCACACGGTGATGCAGCGTAAGCTGGGCATGGGCTACCAGAGCGATTGGGCGTCACAGATGACGACGCGGCGTGAGCGCAACGACTTCTACACCGCCATCGGCAAGGTTGTGCCGCCGGGCGCGCCGGGCACAGAGATGCTGGCCGGCGTGAATGAGACGATGTCGCCTGCTGACGTTTTGGCGAAGCTGGCGGCGTAGATTGTGTGTGCTTCGCACGCCGACGTGCGAACGGGCCTGCCACCCGTTGACGAATGCTGGTATTCCCGAAAACTGATTGACACCAAGGTGTCAATTTGGTATGCTCGTGGTCGGAGGTGAAATATGCCAAAAACACGGATTCAAGTGTATGCCGACGACGAGATCAAGCATCGTATCGAGCTGGCGGCAGCCAAACGTCATGTCGCCGTGACCGAGTATTGCCTTGACGCCATCGTCCAACAACTGGCTGACGACGCAGTTCTTGAGGAGATGGAGATAACGATCCCGGTCAAGGCACCGTCTCACGAAGATTTGTGGGACAGACTGCGCGATCTTCACGACCGTATTCTTGCCGAGCGTGGTGGTGAATACATCGCTGATGTGGACGACATCATTGAGCAAGTGCGTAGCGAGAGGGACGATGAACTCCTTGATATGCATTGACGCGAATGTGGTTGTGCGTTGCCTTGTGCCGCATCCACAGACAACACTTGCAATGTCGCTGTTCGAGTCCTGGAATCGGTCGGGTGTCTCTTTGATTGCGCCTGCATTGCTGCCCTTCGAAGTGACAGCTACGCTCCGACGAATGGTTTACCTGAAACGAATGTCGGCAGAAACTGGTGAAGAGGCTTTTTCTGAATTCCAGAACCTGCCGATCCGCATCTCTCATAGGAGTGGCATATTTCAAGTCGCTTGGGAAATGGCCAAGAATTTCAATCGTCCGCGGGCGTATGACACGGCCTATCTAGCTGTGGCCCAGATGCACGGTTGTGACTTTTGGACGACCGACAAACGTCTCTACAACGCAGTTCACGATCGATTGGGATGGGTCAAACTCTTGAGCGATACTGAGCAGATTTAGAACGGGTAGATTTAGAAAGGGATTTCAATAAATTATGTCCGACAAATTAACCGCTTATCAAAGCGCAAATGCGCCGCTGCCAGCCTCCTCCCGCCAGTGGCCGCTCTACGGCGAGGGCTTCGACAACCTGGGCGACGACGGCAAGATGATCGAGGTCGCTTTGCCGCAACCCGGTCCTGATGAACTGCTGGTACGTCATGACGCCGTGGGCATCTGCTTCTCCGACGTCAAGGTGATCAGCGCCGGCGAGAACCACCCGCGCATCTATCGCAAGATGGCCGAAGAGCCGGTCGTCCTCGGCCATGAGGTGGCCCTGACTGTGGTCAGCGTGGGCGAAAACTTGAAAGATCAGTACAAAGTCGGCGACCGCTTCATCATCCAGGCCGACATCTACATCGACGGCGTCTCCTACGCCTATGGCTACGAGATCCAGGGCGGCTACTCCGAGTACAACATCATCGACCAGCGCGTGCTCAACAGCGACGACGGCAACTACCTGATCCCGGTCAAGCCGGAGACGGGCTACGCCGAGTCCGCGCTCAACGAGCCGTGGGCCTGCGTCGAAGCGTCGTATACCATCGAATATCGCACGACCTGGCAGCCCGGCGGGACGTCTGGCTGACAGGCGACGGAGCCGGCGTCGAGATGGGTGCAGCGGCCGACTGGCGGCCCAAGGCCATCGTGCTTGATGTAAGCGACGAGACGTTTGCTGCGCAGATCCGTTCCTGGGCCGAGAGCAACGGCGTGAGATCATCGAGGATGACGGCGAAGCTGACCTTCGATGACATCGTGGTTCTGGGCAACGATCCGGATCGTCATCGAAAGCGCCTTCGCAGCGGCTGGCCAATGGCGGCATCTTCAACGTAGTGAGCGCGGAGCCGGTTGAACGTGCGGTCAGCCTGGATATCGGACGCATTCACTACGACCACCTGATGACGGTGGGCACAGATCAGTGCGGATTTGTCGGCTGCCTACAAGCCGGTGCGCACCCAGTTGAAACCGGGCGGCACTGCCTGGATGTTGGGCGCGGCCGGCCCCATGGGCCACATGCACGTGCAGCGCGCGCTGGAGATGGCAGAGCAAGCCCACCAAGGTGGTGGCCAACGATCTGAACGATCAGCGCATGGAGATCACGGCCGATAAGTATGCGGGCATGGCTAAAGAGAATGACGTGGCGCTTGTCTGCTTTTCCGGGAGCAGCTTTGACTCTCAGGAAGCCTTTGCCGAGCGCATGATGGAGGAGACGGGCGGCAAGGGGTTTGACGACATCGTGGTCAGCGCGCCCAGCCCCAGGGCCGTCGAATCCGCCATTCCCTTCCTGGCCGAGAACGCCGTCATGAACGTCTTCGCCGGCCTGCCGCGCGGCACCCAGGCCTTCATTCGACATCAACGTGGTCATCGCAAAAGGCGTGCGCTTCACCGGCACCAGCGGCTCGTCCATCGACGACCTGCGCCACATGCTCGAACTGACCGAAAGCCATACCCTCTCGACCAACAGTGTGGTGGCCGCGGTGGCCGGGCTGGAGGGCGTGGCCGATGGCTCTACAAGCGGTGGCCAATGGCGACTTCGCCGGCAAGATCGTCATCTACCCGCAGATCAAGCCGCTGCCGGTGACGCCGCTTGCCGATCTCGCCGAAAAGCTGCCCACGGTCTATGCCAAGCTGGGCGAAGGCGAGATATGGACAAATGAGGCGGAGGAAGAACTGCTGAAACTGATGCTGCCTTGAGGACAAGGACGAATCAATAATTAATTGTCAGTAGTTCACGATTTAGTGGAAAGCGAGATTCTTCGCTGGTCACTTGCCAGAGTGAAGTATTCGGAAACACCCGCTCAGAATGACAAATCGTGAAGTACTGATTGTGAATATTGAATTCCGAATTGTGAATCAATGCCGATACTACGACGACGTTTCCATACGCAGTACGAATTACGCATTACGGAGTACTTACCCTTTATGAACCCAAGACCATTGCTCGATAAAATTGCGATTGTGACCGGTGGCGCGCAGGGGTTGGGCGAGGCTATCTGCCTGCGTCTGGCCGAGGAAGGCGCGCATGTGGTGGTGGCCGACCTCAACTTCGAGAGCGCCGAGAAGGTGGCGCAGACCATCGCGTCTGAGACCGACCGCCAGGCGCTGGCTGTGCATGTCAACGTCACCGACGAAGAACAGGTAGCGGCTATGGTTGCCACCACGCTGGAACGCTTTGGCCGACTCGACATTCTGGTGGCCAACGCGGCCGTGCTCTTTGCCGGCGCGGTCGAGGAGTTTGACCGCAATCGCTGGCAGGCGGTCATCGACGTCAATCTGGTCGGCTACTTCCTCTGCGCCAAACACGCCGCAGCGGTGATGAAGGCGCAGGGCAGCGGGGCCATCGTTCAGATCAACTCCAAGTCGGGCAAGAAGGGCAGCTTCAAGAACTCGGCCTACGCGGCCAGCAAGTTCGGCGGCATCGGCTTCACCCAGAGCATCGCCCTGGAACTGGCCGAGTTCGGCGTACGCGCCAACTCGATCTGCCCCGGCAACCTGCTCGACTCGCCGCTCTGGGTCAACTCGCTCTACAAACAGTATGCGGCCAATCTGGGCATCACCGAGGCGGAAGTGCGCCAGCGCTACGTGGACCAGGTCCCCATGAAGCGGGGCTGCACCTACGAAGACGTGACCAACATGGTCGTCTTCCTCTCCTCGGACCAGTCGAGCTACATGACCGGCCAGGCCATCAACGTCACCGGCGGCCAGGAAATGCGCTGACCGCTTACGATCTCGTTCTCGTTCGTTCGTTCTCGTCCTCGTGCTTGTTCTCAAGCCAGAGCCTTGCTTGGCCAGGCACGAGCCAAGGACGAGGACGAGAATGAAGAACGAGATGGGGCCGGGGATAACAGAAGCAAACCGAGTATAAACGGGGGAACCGTTGGCCAATCCACAAAAACGCTCTGACGATGAGGGCACGGCGGATCAAGAGGAACAGCCCGTCGTCTCCAGCGAAAAACGACGTGATCTGATCATTGAGGTATTGCACGAGCAAGACTCGGTGACCGTGGCCGATCTCAGCAAACGGCTGGGGGTGACCGAGGTCACGACGCGCAAAGACCTGCAACTGCTGGAGGAGCAGGGCTATCTGACGCGTGTGCGTGGCGGCGCCGTCATGTCCGGGCGCGGGCAGTTGGAACTGCGCTTTGCGGCCCGCCAGCAGCTTCATCTGGACGCCAAGCGGCGCATCGCCGCGCGAGCCGTGCGCTACATCGAACCGGGAATGACCATCTTTCTGGACGGCAGCAGCACCGTCTTTCAGATGACACGGCTGCTGCGCGATCAGCAAAACCTGACCGTCATGACCAATGGTCTCTACGCCGCGCTGGAGTTGAGCTTTGCCCCGGCCATCACCACCATCGTGGTGGGCGGCATCCTGCGCCGGCGCACCAGCAGCCTGGTCGACATGCTCAGCCCCAATTTGCTGCGTCGCCTGCATGTGGACATCGCCTTCCTGAGTTGCCGCGGCTTCACACTGACCAACGGCATGATGGAGTCCGACCTGCGCGAGGCGCAGCTCAAACGCTCCATGGCCATGGCCGCGCAACGCACCATCGCGCTGGTCGATGATTCCAAATTTGAGGAGCCGTTCACGGCCAGTTCACTCCTGCCGGAAGAGATCGGTTTGATCATCAGCAACACGTCATTGGCCGATGAATATCGTGAGAGACTCGCCGCTGACGGCGTTGAACTTGAGCTGGTTTAGTATTGCAATTTATCCCTGCGTAACTGATACTGACAGCGGTACAAATAGACCGCGGATTTGGCGGATGAGGCTGATTTTCCCGGATAAAATCCGAATCAATCCTGTTTTGTCCGCCAAATCCGCGGTCTATCAATTTGAGGTGTAGAAATCATGCAGAATACCACGAACTTTCTTGCTGCCGATCTGGGTGCATCCAACGGGCGCGTGCTGCTGGCGCGCTGGGACGGCGCCCGGTTTGACCTCGATGTCGTCCACCGCTTCCCCAATGGCCCGGTCAATGTGCCGGGACGCCAATACTGGGATGTGCTTCGTCTCTGGGCGTCGATCAAGGAGGGCATGGCGCGCTATGTGAGCCAATACGGCGGCGATGGCGGCCAGCGTCGGTGTGGATACCTGGGGCGTCGATTACGGCCTGCTCGACGCAAGCGGCCAATTGCTGGGCAACCCGGTCCACTACCGCGATGTGCGCACGGTCGGCGTGCCGGAGATCGCCTTCAACCGGGTCTCGCGGGCAGATATCTTTGCCGAGACCGGCCTCCAGTTCATGGAGCTGAACACGCTCTTCCAACTCTATGCCATGCGCATCCAGGGCGATCCGCAGTTGGACATGGCCTCTCGCCTGCTGCTCATGCCGGATCTGCTGCACTACTGGATGACCGGCGAGCAGGTGGCCGAATACACCATCGCCTCAACCACCCAGATGTTGCATGCCGCAAGAGCGACGCTGGGCGACCGGCATGCTGGCCAAGCTCGATCTGCCCACCGAGCTGCTGCCGCCGATTGTCGAGCCGGGCACGGTGCTCGGCCCGCTGCTGCCCTATGTGATCGACGAGGTCGGCTTTTCGGGCGACTGTGCCGGTCATCGCCGCGGGCAGCCACGACACGGCCAGCGCCGTGGCCGCCGTGCCCGATCTGGACGAGGACAGCATCTATCTGAGCAGCGGCACCTGGAGCCTGATGGGCGTCGAGATTTCCGAGCCGATCCTGACCGATGCCGTGCTGGCCCACAACTTCACCAACGAAGGCGGCGTGGGCAACACCATCCGCATGCTCAAGAACGTCACCGGCCTCTTCCTGGTGCAGGAATGTCGCGGCCAATGGCAGCGCGCCGGCGACGACTACAGTTGGGCCGACCTGATGGCCCAGGCCGAGCAGGCCGAGCCGTTCCGCAGCCTGCTCAACCCCGATGCGCCCGACTTCCTCAACCCGTCCGACATGATCGGCGCCATCCAGGACTTCTGCCGGCGCAGCAACCAGCCCGTGCCGGAGAGCGTGGGGCAGATCATCCGCTGCTGTCTGGAAAGCCTGGCCCTGCGCTACCGTTCCGTGGCCGAGTCACTGGACGAGTTGACCGGGCGTCGCCTGGGCACGATCCGTGTCGTCGGCGGCGGCAGCCAGAACACGCTGCTCAACCGCTTCACGGCCGACGCCTGCCAGCGCGTCGTCGTCACCGGCCCCAGCGAGGCCACGGCACTGGGCAACGTCATGGTCCAGGCCATCGCCACCGGACACCTGGCCAACATCGCCGAAGGCCGCGCCGCCATCGCCGCGTCGATCGACCAGACGGTCCTCGAGCCGGACGAGGCCGGCGGCTGGGACGAGGCGTATGGTCGGTTTGGGGCTTTGGTCGGCGGTTTATAGACAGGGATAGCTCATTTATTCTCTGGATTAGACGTACATAGAAAGAGAATCACGGCGTCAGTGCTTGCCCCAATACATAACACCCGATCCTGCCATGCGTACAGGATCGGGTGTCTTGCGAGTCAATGTAGCATCCCTTATGCTGACTTTCACCCTCAAACCCGGCTCAGTTCCTCCAGGTCGACCAGCAGCACGCCCTCCTCAGCGGCGCGTGCCTGCAGGGCCGGCGTGAATCCGGAGCGGGCGAAGAGCGCGTAGCGCACGGGCAGCGTTCGGTCCAGCGCCTGAGCCTTGCGCTTCAGATCGTCGAGGATGTTCACGCCCACCGGCCGTGACGTCCACTTGCACTCGCCGAGGAGCACCTCATCCTCGCCCATGGCCGCCACGTCGATCTCCTCTTGCCGATTCCACCAGTAGCCGACTGCAGCGGGCGTGAAGTCCAGCTTGCCCGCCCGGTGACGGCGCCAGAGCGCTTCTTGGCAGATGCGTTCGAAGGCGGGGCCGACGAACTGGTCCAACTGCTCGGCGATGCGCCGGCGCACCTGGTCGGTCTCGCCGCGCTCGAGGAGCGAGTGGTTGGGGTAGACAAAACGAAACCAGAAGCGGAAGTAGTGATCGGTAATCTGGTAGATGCCCCAACGACTCTTGCGCGGATTCTTCTCGGTGACCGGCACCACGCGATCGATGAGGCCCATCTCCTGGAGCGTTTTCAAATAGAAGGAGATGGAGGTCGTCCCAATGTGGGCGGCCTGAGCGATCTCGTTCATACGCGTGCGTCCGCCGGCGATGGCCTCCAGGACAGCGAAGTAGCGGCTGGGCTCGCGCAGTTCTTGCAGAAGCAGAAAGCGGGGTTCATCGTAGAGGAACTCGCCCATGGCCAGCACCTTCTGTTCCACGTTGTCGAGCAGGGAGAGGCGATCATCGAACTGGCGCAGGTAGGCAGGCACGCCGCCCAGAATGGCGTAGGCGCGCACCAAATCGACGGGGCTGAAGCGGGGCAGCAGTTGCTGAATGTCCCAGAAGGTCAGCGGCTGCAGACGCCATTGGCCCGTGCGCCGACCGTAGAGGGGCGAGCGGTAGGCCAGCACCTCTTGCTCCATGATGCCGACGTAGGAACCGCAGAGCACCAGCATGATATCGCTGTTGCGCAACTGAGTGTCCCAGAGTTTCTGCAGGGTCGAGGGCAGGGCGGCGTTGCTGTCAATGAGATAGGTAAACTCGTCCAGCACAACGACAAGACGCTCTGACGTCTGCGTGGCCAGGTAGTTGAAAGCGGCCTCCCAGGTAGCGAATGGGGCCAACAGGTCCGGATCGCCGGCCACGAACTCGCCAATTTGGTGGGTGAATTCGGCCAGTTGCCCCTCTTCGGTGCCCAGGTCGGCGACGAAGAAAATATGGGGCTTGTCAGCACAAAAGGTGCGCAGGAGTTCAGTCTTGCCCACGCGGCGGCGCCCATAGAGCACGATCAACTCGGCCTGGTCGGTGGCGTGGTGGGTTTCGAGGAAGGCACGTTCGCGGTCACGGTTGACGAACATAATGGCGTTGCTCCAATCAAAAAACAGGAGTTTAGACTATTATAGTCCCGACTCTTGTTTCTCTGCAACCTTATCCGAACAAAAATGGCCTATGTTTAACAAACAGGGTCGCTCATTGCTTGTCCGCTTGACACGTTACCCCACAAGGGCCAGAATCTTCGGCAACATCGTCTCAGTCGCCTCTTCACCGATACGGATCAGTTCGGTCATGCGGCCCATGCTGAAGGTGGTGACGTCGGGCGGCACGGCTGGTTTGATCAGCAGATCCGGCGGGTTTGCCGCTAACCGAAGGCGCACAATCTCCTGCATCATCACGGCCTGGGCGCGCCACATGTCCAGCGCAAAGCTGGGCAGCAGCGCCGAACGAATCACGTCCTCCGCATCGAAGCCGCTGTCCGGATCAGTGATCAGGCGGGCAGCCGCCACGTCGACGGCGATGACCACATCGGCGCCCATAGACCGGGCTACATCGGCAGGCACATTATTGAGAATGCCGCCGTCGACCAATTTGACGCCATCCTTCTTCATCGGGGAAATGACGCCGGGAATGGCCATGGTGGCGCGCAACGCTTCGCTGACCAGGCCGCTTGTCAACACAACTTGGCTGCCGCTGTTCAGGTCGACGGTCACAATGGCCAGCGACCGGGTCAGGTCGTCGAAGCGGAGATCCTCGCCGAGGATTTCCGCCAGATAGCGGTAGACGGCGTGGCCCTGCAGCACCCCTTTGCGCGTCGGCAACCAATCGACCAGTTTGACCAGATTGTTGATCGAGCCGAGTCGAAGCGCCTCCTCTTCAATCCTGCGAACAGTGAGGCCGGCGGCGTAGGGCGCGGCGACGATGCCGCCGATGCTCGTGCCGGCCAGGCAATCGACGGATACCCCCTCTCGTTCCAGAACCTTCAGAACACCGATATGTGCGATGCCGCGTGCGCCGCCGCCGCCCAGCGCCAGCCCCACACGCGGCCGTGATGATTGGGTCACTTCGATCTTTGTCCTTCTGCGTAATCGAACAGATGGCCTAGTCTCTCGAAATCCAGACGGCCATTGGGCTTTCGCCACGATGGGCCCAGGCATAGTAAGGGATGGCCGTGATCGTCCTGTCTTCTTGCTGCCAGTGAACAACGTTGACGCCCTGGATCAGATCCGTCTGCCAGTCGACGGTCAGCGCTGCATCGTCCGACAACGAGATATTTGCCACTGTGCCGCCGTTGTCAACGCCTTCGACGCAATAGACGATCGGCCCGCGCTCCAATGCGACGCGCCCAATGTTTTCATCAACCGCCGGGTGACAAAGCACGCGACGCACGGGCATATCGAGCAGCAGCTCAACCGTGTCACCGGCCTGCCAAGTGCGACGAATCACGGCAAAGCCCTTGACCATCTCGATGGAGACCGGCTCGTCGTTGACGGTCAATTGCGGCGGCGCTGCGCTGTCGTCGACATAGCTGTAGAGATCGCCGGGCACGGGGCGACCCTGACTCCAGCCGGGGATGCGCAGATGCAGGGCGAAATCGACCGGTTGGTCCGGCGTCACCTGAAGCCGGATTGTTCCGCTCCATGGATAGCCGCCGCTCTGGGTCACGTTGACGGCACGGCCGGAGACGGTCAGCGCGGCTTGGCCGGCAATGTAGAGATTGGCGTAGAGGTTGTCTTCGTCGACGGCATAGACGTAGCCGGGCAGTTGGGGGAAAAAGCGCGCCACATTGGTGGGGCAGCAGGATGTCGTGAACCAGGGCTGGCGTTGCGATGAACTGCGTTGGTCAAAGATCCCGCCGCCGCTGGACGCCAGCGGATTGGGATAGAAAAAGACGTCGCCGCTGAAACCGACGCCCGAGAGATAGCCGTTGTAGAGCGTGCGCTCCAACACATCCAGATATTTGGCGTCGCCGTGTAGCAGGAAAAGACGATGGTTCCAGAAGATGTTGGCGATGGCTGCGCAGGTCTCGTTGTAGGCGCTCTCGTTGGGCAGTTCATAGTCGTCGCCAAAGGCCTCGCCGGTGTGGCGGGAGCCGATGCCGCCGGTCAGGTAGAGCTTGCGGGTGACCACATTCTCCCACAAATTTTCCAGGGCCTGAACATAGGCTGCGTCATCCGTGAGCGCGGCCACATCGGCCATGCCTGCATACATGTAGGCGGCGCGCACGGCATGGCCCACGGCCTCGCGTTGCTCGGTCACAGGCTCATGGTCCTGCATATAGGCCGGATGCGGGAAGCGGCTCTCATCGCTGCGCACCTCTAGATGGCCGCGCTCGTCCAGGAAGAAGCGCGCCGTCTGCAGGTACTTCTCGTCGCCGGTGACACGATAGAGCTTGGCCAGGCCGATCTCGATCTCTTGATGGCCGGGCACATCGTGGATGCCGTTCGGGCCGAAGGTCTCGCAGATGAGGTCCGCGTTGCGTTGGGCCACATCCAGCAGCGTGCGTTTGCCGGTCGCCTGATAGTGGGCGACCGCAGCTTCGTAGAGATGGCCGACGTTGTACAGTTCGTGGTTGACGCAGAGGTAGGACCACCGCGTGAGACCTTCTTGCTTTGCATCGAGCAGACGCAGTCGTGCCGTTGCGCTCACGGATTGTGCGCGGTGTAGAGGTAGCCGTCCGGCTCCTGCGCGCCGGCGATCTTGGCGATCAGATCGTCGAGGTAGGCGTCCAACGCCGGGTCGGGGTGGTCGATCAACGAGTAGGCGGCCCCTTCGATGACTTTGAAGACGTCCGAGTCGTTGAAGAAGCGGCCTTCGTGGTCGCCTTCCATGGAGCCGGACGCCTTGGAAAAGTTGTCGATGCGTCCCGTCTCCTCACACTTCTGGAAATCGGTGGGGATGGTGACGGTTCGATTGGTGTCCAGGCGACGGCGCCAGAAGCCATCGTCGATCGAAACGCGATTGAATGGGATCGGTTGAATTGGGTAGTCTTTCATCGCTCGGCTCTCGTTGAATTGGATGGTTCCACAAGGAGAAATGCTCATCATTCAATCCATTGTCGTCGTTTGTAGGCAATTTGTCCACCCGCTAGGATCCCATAGATGTTTGATGCCGGAAGCCCGACATCTCGGAGATGTCGGGCTTCCGGCATAGAAGATCTACTGGCTCTGTTCAGATCATATCGAGCTACACTGCGCCCGAAATCAGGAGATAAAGGTGGGCGCTCACTTATTGCATCTGGTCGAGGAAATAGGGATCACTGATGGCCTGTCGATAGGCCGCGATGCTATCTTCACTCGATTCGATGCGAAAGGTCGTCGGCCACTCTGTGCCTTCCTCTGCATAGTTAAACCAGACCATGGCACGAAGATTGCTGTGTTCTTTCGCCTTTTGGAATGCATCGAGAATCCACTCGGCCTTGTCGCCGCCGTCATCTTCGGCGCAGCCGTAGTCGGCCAACATCACTTGCTTGTTCGGATGTTCGGCGGCCAGGTCTCTGAGCATCGTAGAATAGAGCATGTCAAATGTGGCCCATTTGTAGCCTGTGTAGGGCGAACTGGCGCCGAAGTTGTAGCCGACCACGCCAATCCAATCGACGTAGTCGTCGCCCGGATAGTAATTGCGATAGTCGTTCCAGGCTTCGGGCGGGTTGTTGCCGATGACCGGAGACCAGATCCACTCGGCGTTATGAGCGCCTTCCGCACGAAAGATGTCGACAATGCGTTGATAGGCGAGGATGTACTTGTCTGTGCGGCCATCATTGCAGACGCCGGCCCATGAGTACTCGTTGAGGTTCATCTCGTGTCCCCAACGCATGAGAACCGGATGGCCCCAGGCCGCCAAATCGCGGGCGAATTGGTGGAGATAGACATCGTGGTCCCCGTCGAGAATGCTGTCCAGATTCCAACGGCTGTCGCCGCAACCCAGCCAATTGCCCGGTTCTGCCGGTATCGACATGAACGACACCATCGGCGTGGCGTCATGCCGGATAATTTCCTCCATCAGCGGTCTGTAGACATTGGTGAAGTTCCCAGCGTTCCAAGATGCATAGAATTGATAGATCGCGTGGCCCTTGCCGACCATACCCTCGAATTGATCGATTCGTTGGCTGTACTGTTCCAGACTGGCGCCGGGGTTGATAAAGACGCCGAGGTAAAGACCCTGACTCGCGTCGCTGACGACCGGCAGACTCGAATTTCTGACGGCCGGCAGGTAGATGGTCGTCTGACCGGTATCGGATTCGATGCCTTCCACGAGGTCGGCTGCGAAGGCAACTGGAATCTGTATTGTGAAAAATACGGACATGAGGCAAAAAACGAAAATTCTGATCGCGAATTTGGTAAGGATTGAACGCACATGCATAGCAACGTCTCGCTCTCTGTGATCGCAGACCGGCAGCACGCCGTTCCTGCAGACAAGGATTGACCTGTCCAGAATAGCCTAGAAGTTGCGGGCGCGCGCTACGGTCAGGGACCCCTTACAGGGTCTTAAGGATGCGAAAGCGCTACGTTTGTCAGACGGTGGGATGTTACTGAAGCTTCCAGCGGATGAATTGGCGTGCTTCGGCCAGGAGTGACGAGGGACCTTCTCGGCGCATGATGTAGAAGGCACGCTTCAGGCGTTCGACCCAACTGCGCATGGGCGTCTGGCCGTCGGCCGCGCCGGGCATGGTCAGCCGCCGAATGGTCTCGACCTGCTGGTCGACAAGGATGGAGCGGGGCGGCAGTTCGAGAATACGATCGAGCAGTGTCCAGAGCCGAGAGGCCGTCTCCAGCCATCGGAAGTCGGCGACACGCGCCAGGATGGCGTCGGTCTGCCGCGTTCGTGCCGTCGCGTCGTTGATCAGAGACCAGATCGCGTCGGCGCTCTCCTCCGGATCAAACGATTCGAAGTAGACGACCTGTTCTCCCATCACCTCAGCCAGCGAGCCGCCGCGGGAGGTGAGCGCCGGCGTGCCGATCTGCGCCGCCTCGAAGGGATTGAGGCCAAAGCCTTCGGTGATCGACGGGTAGAGCAGGAGCGCTGCATTCTCCAGCAACCACCCTTTTTCGGCCTCGTCCACAATGCCCAGTTTGACCGTGCGTGCCGCGGCCTGCGGATATTGGGCGAGTATCTGCTGACTCTTCGGCCTGTGAACCGCCGAACGAGACAGTCGGTCCCGCCAGGACCAACTGCCCATCCCAGTGGTATTTCTCCAACAATGCCGCGAAGATGCGAATGGCATGGGCACGATTTTTGTGTTTGAAGTTGGTGCCCAGCATGAAAAGGAAGCGCCCAGGCGTCAGATCGGCGCCCTTGGGCGGTACGGTGGCCGCTTGCAGGTGGATGCTGTGGTCGACACCGGCATAGGCCACGCAGGTTCGCCCATCGACAGGCGGCTCAAGACCACGGTGACGGGCGTCATCCTCGACATCGGCGCTCAGGTAGGCGATGCCGTCGGCGTAGGCGAAGCAGAGTTCGGTCGTCTGCTGATAGCGTTGCCATTCGGCATAGCTGCGAACGTAGGACGGATTGGCGTAGGCGATGAGATCCAACTGCATGACGACAAAACGCGTGGCGATGGTGCGCAGACGCAGCAGATCATCGGGGTTGAGGATCTGCAAGGGCCGAAAGACCAGATCGAAAGACTGGCTCGGTCAGATGGGTGAAATCTGAGATTGGACGCACTTCGTCCGCATATTGGGCCAGATCCCGGATCATCGATTCGGGCAGCGAACTCTGGACCAGCAAAGTCAGCGGAATGCTTGCGCTCCGGCGCCATGCCCATGGCGCGCACCAGTTCCAGCGCAAAGACGCTGGTGCCGGTGGTGGTCGGAGCGATGTAGGTGATGTCAATGGCGATCCGGGGACCGAGCAGGGCCATGGCCGCGACGCTGATGGCCTGGACCAAGGCGGTCGAATGGCTGCTGCTGAAGTCATGGACCCAGTTGCGATACCAGGGATAGCGCTGGTTGATCAGCTTTTCGTGCTGATCTTGGATGGCGGATCCGGCTGGAGTTGAACGAGGCGGAACCGCGATGGTAGATGAAGAGATCGTCGGCGGCCACGTGGGTGAAGCCCAGATTGATGGCTCGCTGCGAGAAGTCGACCTCTTCACCGTAGCCGGGCGCAAAGGCCTCGTCGAAAAAGCCGACCACGTTGAGCGCCGAGCGCCGAAAGTAGGTGCAGTGCCCGATGGCCGTCGGGATCGACGGGCGGACTTGACGCGATGCCTTGTGCACGCGCTCATCGGCTTCTTCCAGGCTCATGCCGTCCGGCAGTTCACCGGTGGGGCGATTTCGATAGGGCACGGAGAGAATGCTGCCATGGTTGGTCAGCGGCGATGCTGTGGCCACATTGGTACGCGAATAGGCCGCGGCGCGCAGGCGCGGCAGCCAGTCCTGCGGATAGATGGTGTCGCTGTTGACCATGACCAGATCGCGCGGACCGGCGCATTCGAAGCCCAGGTTGACGCTGCCGACGAAACCCGTGTTGGTCGGCTTGCGAAAGTAGCCGAACTGAGGCCCAAAGCGGTCGGCGGCATCGGCGAAGGTCTGGGCGATGCGCTCATCGCTGCTGGCGTCGTCGACGAGCATGACGGGCACGTCGTCGGGCGTGTGGGCAGCCAGACTGCGCACGCAGTTGAGCACGTCGTCGTGGGCGTTGAAGATCGGCACCACCAGCGCGGTCTGATCGGCCGGAAAATCCTCGATCCATGCGCGGATTTCGGTCTTCAATTGGTCCATGGGATTTTGATCGGTCATGACAGATTGATCCATGGGATGTGTTGGCATAGAATGGCCGCTTCGTGAACGAAATAGAGTTGTTCCGAATTAACGAAACAGAGCATTCCGGGATTAGGCCACACGTAATTTATCGAGCGGAACTGCTCCTGGCCTAATCCCGGAATGCGACTCGACAAGCGGCTCTGCTGATCGGGGGTGACTACTCCTCCGACGGAAGATCAGCCATCCGATAGATCTCCAGCCGATATTGGCTGCGCTGAATCGTCGATGGCGCATGGTCATAGGTCTGTTCGAGCACCGGCGTGTCCCAGGCGAACGTCTCAATCGGCTCCAGCACGGCAGCATCGAAAATGGGCGTCGAACCCTCTTTGTACACGACATAGACAGGATGGCCCGTCTCTTGCCACTCGCCGACCTGGGCCATCAACTCCGGCATCGCCAACACATCTTCCTGCAGGTCGAAGGCCGTCATATGGTGCAGATATTGCAGCGGCGTGCCGAAGACCGCCCCCACACCCACCGTCGCCTCGTCGACAAAGAGTGCGATGGGCCGGACGTCGCTGTCGTCCTCCATCAGGCTTGCGAGTTGCTCGACCTGGCTCACGCCTCCCGCATAGTCGACCTGTCGCCAGATCAGTCGGTTATTGTACAGCAACCAGCCCATAAGCGCGAGTATCAGCGCCGCTCCGACCCACTTGCCCGCGGGTTGGCGACGGGGCTGTCTCCACAGCCAGACAAAGGCGTAGCCGATCGCAATCATGATCAGCGGAACGGTGACCGGCAGATAGCGCCGCATGGCATAGATCTGGATGGGATTGTTGAAGATGTGGTAGAGATAGAAGATTGTGAAAGCGCCGCCTACGCTCAGCAGCGGCCACATGAAGCGCCAGGCTTCGCGCTCCAGAAAAAGCACGCCGCCCAGAACGCCCAGCCAAATGGCCAGCGGCGAGAGGTACCAACCTAGCCGCACCAAGTTTTCGTGGTCGGAGACCGGCACGACCGTGCCTGTGTACCAGTAGTTCCATTGCCCGACAGCGCCGACCGCCGGCCGCACGAAGTAGGCATAAAGCGTGAGCAGCACCAGGATTGCGGACAGAACATGGCGCAGGTTTTGACTGGCGGCGGCCGCAGTCAAAAAGCGAAGCAGTCGGTCGCGTTGGAAGAAGAGAGCATAGCCAAATATCAGTACAAAGGCGACGAGCAAGATGAAGAGGAACAAAAACTGACGCTGAAGGATGGAGAGTACAGCGCCGTACGTGTTAAGCGTGTAGGGCCGCGAAAAGGCCATTGCGTGAACCGATGCATAGACAACCGACAGCGCGAACGATCCCCAGAACCAGCCCTCAGATCGCCGCCATTCACGGGTGATCAGGAGATAGAGTCCCCAGATTGCCGGCAGCAACAGCAAGGGCAACATATCGATGCGCGCCAGAAAGACCTGCCCCAGCACAAGTCCGGCAGCCAGCCCCCAAAGGCTGTTGGGACCGCGGCGCATCACAAACTGGGTGAACATCCACAGCCCGGCCCAGACCAGATATTGGGAGATCGGCTCTGCAGTCGGATAGCGTGCGAAGTAGATCTGCAGCGGCGTCAGGATCAGCAGCAGAGCCGGCAGCCAGGCAAAGCGCTCTGCATCGAGCGTGCGCGCAAACAAGCTGCGAGCGTACAGATAGACGGCCCAGATGCCCAACACGGCCCAGATGGGCGTCATGGCCAGCGCACCCCACACGCCGCCAATGGCGTAGGCAATGGCGAGCCAGACCGGATGGAGCGAGAAAAACTGGGGAATCAGCAGGTCGGTCTGGGCGTCGGAGCGGTAGAAGCCGGGGAAGCGGATGAAGTCGACCTGTTCCCCGGCCGGCAGTTGGCGCAACAGCCCCGGCCACAGTTCAGGATCGAGATCGGCCAGCAGCGGCTCCTCGATCAGGAGCGAACCGGTGTTGGCGATGTTGGCGCCCAGGTTGACATAGACGCCGGCGTCCGCGCCGCCGGTGATGAACTCGTGGGGCTGCAAAAAGAGCCAGCCGCTCAACAGCAGCAGCGGAATCAGCGGGATCCATTCGTTGCGTGCGACCGGCGACGGGCGCCAACGAAGGCCGATGTGGGCGAACCGGCCGATCGACCAGAGGACAGCCGAGAGAATTGCCAGCGCCAGCGTGAGATTGACCAGGCTGAAGAAGCCCACCTCGGCCAACAACAGGCCAATGGTTCCGGTGGCGACGATCGATAGAGAGATGGCCAGAAATATCGACTCCATCCAATCCGGGAAGTTGCCCTCAGGATCGCGGGCAGTGAACAGAGCGACGATCAGATAGCCCGGCAGCGCGAACGTGATCGCAAAGGCGAGTACAGAAGGGACGAACTGAGTCAATAATTCCATAGCGGTTACCTCGTTTTCCTATCGCTCAGATCGTCGATAATTGTCTCTACAAAGTTCACGTAGCGCTGCGCAGCAGTTGCCGGTGCGTACTCGCGTCGGATGTAGTCGAACGCTTCGTGGCCGATATTGTGGCGCAGTGAAGCCTCGCTGCGCCAGCCGTGACAGCCACTCTTCCAGTTGCGACTGTTCGGACGCATTTGTGGAAATTTTGACACAGGCAGAGTCCGGCAGTTCGATAAAGGCGTCGGTGTTCGAGACCAAACAGGCTTTGCCCGCAGCCATCGTGGCCAGCAGCGCAGCCGAGGTTTCGCCGGTGGTCGGATGGCGCAGGTTGACGCCAATATCGACGGCGGCCAAATAGTCGGCGAAGGTCTCGTCATCGGCATAGCCGACAAAGCGAACCAACTCACTGAGACCCAGTTTTTCGGCCAGCGCTTCCACGTCATAGTTGTCGACGACAGCACCGACCACTGCATAGCGTAGGCCGGGCAATGGGTTGCGCAGGGCGGCAAGCGCTTTGAGGACAACATGGATGCGTTTAGTCGGCGCGGCGTAGCCGAATGAACCGATGAGCAGGTCATCGGCGCTGTAGCCGAGCCGGGCTTTGGCCGAGGCCGCCGCTTCTTGGCATGCCGTCCACGAATCGAAGCGCAGCTCGCGTGGTTGGTTGATCTGTTCCACCCACGCGGTGGGGCACCGTCGCCGAACATAGCGCTGGGCGTAGCGACTGTGGGTGATCACGCCGAGGCTGGTGTTGCCGATGCGTGCCAACAGCGGAAAGCGCTGGTCGTTTCGAGGCTGGGTGTGGTTCAGAATCCGGCTGCCGGCATGGACGCCGGCAAGGCCGCTCCCGTAGCCCATCTCGCGCAGGAGGATGCCGCGATTATCGTGTTGCATCGACAGATCGTCGTGGAAGGCGTAGAGATTCGGATCGTGCAGAACCGTGACGCCTGGATATTCGAGCAGCGTCTCGTAGATGGCCTGGTGATAGCGGATGTTGTTGCCCATCTGGTAGAGGCACATGTCGAAGCGCTCTTCCAACGGGCCGCAAAACGTGTCGATGGCCCGAATTTCGAGATCATCTAGCGCATCGACCTGGGCCGGATCGTCAACGAAGAGGACGACCTCGGCCAGCCGGGCCAGATGGGGCAGCAACTCGGCGCTGTAGCGGGCGATGCCGCTCTTCTGCGGCGGCAAGGGTGAAAAGAAGGCCAGCCGCATGTCTAGCCGCCCTGCTCGTCTGGGCTCTGATCCGGGCGAGGCTCAGGTTGCGGGCGTTGGCTGCGGCCTGTGGATGCCGGCGTTGAGGCGGCCAGTTGATCCTCCAACTGAATCAGCCGATAGGCCAGCTCGCCGGACTGTCTCGCCAGCCTTGTGGTATCGCGGTCCGATTCGATCAGCCAGTCCGACAGATCATCGAGCAATGCGTGGGTCTCGCGTATCGTCTCGTATAGTTCGATCTGGAAGGCGCGTAGTTCGTGCAGCCGCTCCCAGACCTGATGGTTGTACTCATTCTGCTGTTGCGTCAGCGGACGCACATACCAGGTGGTGGCGATGTTGTTCCAGAAGGTGCGAAAGCGGGTGAGCAGCGGGCCGATGACGGGCGTTGAGGAAGTGAACGGCTCTTCGACCACATAGGATTTGGCCTGGAGCAGCGTGTCCGATTCGCTCCAGCGCACCAGGTTTTCCTCATCCAAGGCCGCCGACGCGCGGACGAAGGCGCGGCTGCGAAGCGAGCGCGTCAGGTCGTCCAACTCGGCGACGCCGGCTTCAATGCGCTGCTCTTCTTCTTCGGTCAGGATGGTCTCGTTGTCCATCGCTTCTCTCCTCCGGGTCTGCCAGATCTCCGGCATCTGGTGCAGTGCCTTGCGATAGGCCACAGAGAGCGCCTTCCACTCCCGCGGCGAACGCTCGTGCAGCCAGGCCTGTTCGGCCGGGAAAGTCCGCTCCAGCAGTTCTTCAGGGGCCGCATGTTTGAGCAGATAGCGCCAGCGCCCGCTGTGGATCTGCTTCAGGTAGAAGTCGCTCTCTTTTTCAGTGGTGGCCGCTTCAATGTGTGTGGCCACGGCGTCCGGCACGTAGACGACGCGGAAACCGGCGTCGAGCGCGCGACGGCAGAGATCCGCCTCTTCAAAGTAGAGGAAGTAGCCTTCATCGAAATCGCCGATCTGGTCGAGCATGGTTCGGCGCAGTGCGATGGCGGCCCCGATCACATAGTCAACGTCGCGCTCCTGGTCCCACTGGCCCTGATCCGTTTCGCCCAGTCCATAGTGGCCGGGAAAGGCCTGGGGGCGGGTGATATAGCCGCCGGCATGTTGAATGATCTGCGAATCCGGGTAGATCAGCTTGCAACCGGTGACGCCGACCGTCGCATCCTCGACCATGGGCGTCGACCAGCGCACGCAGCCAACCGCGTTCGACCACCACATCCGGGTTGATGATCACGGCAATGTCGGCTTGAGTCCGACGTAGGGCGACATTGTTGCCTCCGCCATAGCCCAGGTTGCGGGGGTTTTGAACACATTCGATTGCGGGAAAGTCGCTTTGCACCAGGAGGATCGAATCGTCGGTGGATGCGTTGTCGACCAGCGTGACGGTGAATGTGGGGTAGTCGAGTTGTTGCAGGGCGTCGAGGCAGGCCGCTAGAAACGTACTGCTGTTCCAGTTCAGGACGATGATGGAAACGCTGGGCAGTAAGGACATCAGAGGATCAAGGCCTTTTCTCTGCCGTCTGGGTGGCGATTGCGGACGTCGTCAATGAGGCATCGTGGTCGTCAGCGACTAGCATCTGTGCGTCTCCGGCAACATGATGCCACTGGGCGGGGATGTGTAGCACGCCTTCTTCGGTGCGCAGCGTTGCCGACCGCACCTCAAATTCGTACATGCGGTGGTGATGGTCGTAGGCGACCGTTGAATCCTGGTTGTAGATCGCTGCCGTGACTTCGTAATGGCCGGGATTGAGGGGCAACGAATCGATTACGTATTCCATCACGCCGGCGCCTTCGATATAGGGGAGGTGATATCCCGCTTGCACCGAGTTGGGGCCGTTGATATGCACGCCGTCACGGCGGTAGATCGCCAACCCGAAGGTCGGCGTCTCCACCCGTATTCGAGTCTTGTAGTGGATTCGTAATCTCAGTTGGTCGCCGGTGGAGAAATATTCGGGGACATCGCCCGACTCATCCGCGATCTCGACTCGTCGATGACGGCGTCGCCGGTTCCCCAGCGTCGTTCGCTGTTGTCGATGATAAATTCGGGATCGATCTCTTCTTCACGACGTTCCCGGCGACCGTGGTAGTACAGGTCGTTGGAGAAGGCGGTGTAGTCGTCCACAACGTGCAGCGCCTCGCCGTCGGCACGAACCAGCCCTTCATGCAGCCAGATCGCCCGGTCGCAGAGCCGTTCGACATCGGCAAGACTGTGGGAGACCAGGACGATGGCGACGCCCTTGCGCTTGAGGTCGAAGATGCGTTCCAGGCATTTCTGCTGAAAGACCTGATCGCCGACGGTCAGCACCTCATCGACGACGAGCACCTCCGGATCGGTGTGGATGGCGACGGCAAACCCAAGACGCACATACATGCCGGACGAATAGTGCTTGACCGGCGTGTCGATGAAGTCGCCCAGTTCGGCAAATGCGATGATGCTGTCGAGCCGCTCTTCCATCTCCTTGCGCGTCAGCCCATGCACCGAACCGTTCAGATAGATGTTCTCACGGCCCGTCAGATCGGGGTGGAAACCGGCGCCCAGTTCCAGCAGCGACGCGACCCTGCCGCGAACCGACAACTGGCCGCTGGTGGGATCCAAAATCCCGGTAACCAGCTTAAGCAGCGTGCTCTTGCCGGACCCGTTTGGGCCCAGGATGCCGATGCTGTCTCCGGGATGGATGGTGAAGGAAACATCACGCAGTGGCCAGAAGTACTCTTTGGCATCATGTTGACGCCGGAAGAAACGAATGAAGGTGTCCTGAAGCGAACGCTGGTGTTCGCGGCGAATGCGGAAGCGCTTGGAGATGTTCTTCAGTTCGATTAGCGGTTCGTTACTTTGAGTCATTGCGCCAAACAAAAAAGGTTTCTACCCGACTGTATCACGGTCAACAGTGATACAGTATACCATCCGCGTTTGATCAGCGTCGAATGGTTGCGGGTAGAAACCTCTGATAGAGACCGGCGGCCGGACTGGCCCGATGATTTAGGCTACTGTTCCATGCGGGGCAGGAACAGATTCTCTGATGCGACCAACACACGGCCTACTGCCGTAGTTGTCATCATTGGTCGTTTCGGCAATCGCATTGCCGGGATCTACGGCCACCCAGTAGGAATGCCACCCAGCCGGCAACGTCATGTTCCACTTGACGGATGCCGTGTACGGTTTGCGGGCGCATCCGCGCACGCCGGCGGGGATGGTCGCAGAGCCGATGGCTTGCGTACGGGCTTCGTCGGCGTAGAAGGTGACGGTGACGGGCTGATCGACAGTGGTGTTGCCGTTGTTGCGCAGCACGGCTGAAAGCGTAGCGGTGGAACCGCCGGCGGTCGGCGAAGCCAGGGCTGTATTGGCGTGTTCGACCAGCAGATTGCGATTGGTCGGGCGATTGTTGACCTCGGCCAGATGCGTTTGGCCCACAACGGTCAGCGCTGAGTAATCTTCTGTCACTAGAAGACCTGGGTGGCCATTGGAAATCTCATCCTTGTAAGGCATGGAGAACCAGAGCCACTGCTGGACCAGCCGGTTGTTGTCCAATGCATAGCCCAAATTCGGGTCTGCAGCCGTTTCCATATATTCGTACGTCTTCTGCATGAAGTCGGCGGCGCGTTGCGGCGTCAGACAGTTTCCGTATTCATCCTTGAAGTTGCAGTCGCCGCCCACTCCTTCGTAGGGATAGAGCAGGCCGAATTCGGTCAAGATCAACGGTTTTTGCTGCTGGCCATGATCTTTCATCCACTGCCGCATCATGATGATCATGTCGACAAAAATGTCGATGTCGTCGTGCTCGGCCACGCAGACTACGTCCTCGCGTGGACAGAGCGCCGGATCGGCATTGCCAGTATAATGTCCACTGTCGCGCTTGGCGATGTTGCGATCCGTGCCGATGGCCGCGCTTGCATAAGAGTCAAGGGCAACGTCGGTCAGTTGCACTTCAGACATGATGTAGTCGTGGAAGTTCCACACATCCACGGGCATGGTCTCACCGTACATGGCATAGTATTCGTTCCAGACGATGTCGAGGTATTGGAGCCGACCGGGTGTGACGCCGACCAGACCTGCGACAGCGATCTGCGCCGTGGAATCGATGCCCTTGATCAGCGTGTGTAAATCGTGATATGCCACGGCATACATCTTGGGGATGGATGTCGTCCTGCCACCGATATCGATCCGGCTCGTTGCCGATGAGCCACAGATCACCAGGATTCGCCTCAACCAGGGCGGCGATCTGTGCAGCGCTCGGCGAGGTGGTATAGGCCGGCAGGCGAGTCTCATCTGCTGCCTTCACCTGTTTCACGCGGATCATATGCGCATACTCGATGGTGTCGGGAACGTCAAAGCGTGGAGATGCGCTGAAGTCCAGAAGCCAGCCGAATCGAAGTTGAGTCAGGAACTCTTCCTGTTCTGCAAAGACGCCATATCGGCAATTGGGGGCGGTTTCCGCCAATACGGACAGATCTTCGGTCTGCTGCAATTCGTCGAACGCTGCCACCGGCGCGGCATTTGCAGAGCCGGTGATGAACATCAATGTGCTCAGAAAACCGAGGGATATACCGATTAGAATGCGTGCGAACATGATTGTGTGTATTTTCCTTTCTGATTCTTCAACAATGTGATTCTTCGACGGTCAGAACAACGAACTTCGTACTGTTTTTGTACGGCTCATATAGATTTCGACCGGCTACCTATCCGTCATACAAGGGGAGAAGGACCGTCCTGATGATCCAGATGTTGGCGCCCAACATAAAGACCAATGTGACTACGACGGCAATCCACTGTGATCGCGGTTGCTTGTGCAGCACCGAGATGATGCCCCCGGCGCTTAGGGCTGCAAAGACCGGCAGAGACGCCAACGCAAACCTGAACTGCGGCTGAAAGACAACCAGATTGATACGAACGACCGATGCCACGATGCCGACCATCCAGACCAGCAACATGAAAAGCCGGATTTTCGGAGCCGGTTCGTCGGCAACACGCCAAGCGTGAACCAGTCCAACTGCGCACGCCACGGCGATGAATCCCCACCAGAGATAGGCCTGCCAGGTCGGTAGGGCTACATTCATCCACCCGAATCGCCCCCAACCCGACTCGATCAAAAGCGCCAGTACATCCAACCAATACTGCGGGTCAAACGTCTTTCCGGCCTGTCGTGTCCAGTAGCTGCCGCTCCCGACCAGATGCTGGCGAATCGTTGGATGCGAGAGCAGAGCGCCCAACGTGAGCAGCCAGATGCCAACTGAAATCAGTAGCCCGCGCAGATAACGTCCTCGTTCATCCGGAAACTTCCAGATCTCCAGCGCCCATGCGATCACAACAACGGCGAGTGTGAAGACCATCGAGAGCTTGGCTGCTATCGCGCCGGCTGACAGCAACGCCGCCAGCGGAAAACGGTCCGGCGAGCCGACACGCACCAGCACCAACAGTAGGGTCGCCGCAAGAGCTGTGGCCAGCACATCATTGCTGATGGAGCGGCTCAGAAAGACGAACTGGGGCCAACCGGCAACCAAGGCCGTGGCCAGGACCGGCGCTCCCGGCTGTTGCGGGAAGACTTTCGCCGCTACCCGATTGGCCGCCACCAGGGTCACCAGCCCAAGCAAGACTGATAGCAAGCGAGTGGACGCCAGCGGCGGCGGTACAGTTTCCTGCAAAGAAGCGTCCTTGCTTATCTGCTGAAACATGACCCCTGTCTCGCCAAAGGCCGGGTTGTGTTCGGGGAACTCGAAATGGAGCGGCGAGTCCGTTACCCCGGCAATGACTGTCTGTAATGAGCCTGCTATCAGATAGTAGAGCGGCATGTGATAGCACATGCGCCCGGACAGTACGACGCCCGGCCCCCACCATTCCCCTGTCGGCTTGGGCTCCGTGATCGGGATGCGCCCGTATCTGGCCACCTGTTCAATGCATTGAAGGTGGCCCGGTTCATCGGGCGATTCGCCGGTCGGAATCGCCTGCCAGTAGAGCACAGACAACAGCAGATAAAGTCCGACCGACAGCGCTAGCAGCGACTTCCACAAAATGATCTTCCCGTTGGGCCATCAGAATGGCAGTCTATCGGCTTTCTCTTCGACAGGCTGTTAGCGGCTGAGGGACGGCAGGTATGACAGGGCCGGATCGTTGTAGAGCTTGAACGAGACTGTCGTATTGTTTGACCCTGCATCAATCGCCGCATCGGCAGCCGTTACCTTGGCATAGAGCGTATAGTAATCGGGTGTTGCTCCGCTTGACGGCGGATTCGGCCAAGTCAGAGAGACCCTGGTTGTTTGGCCGCATCCTCTGAGCGAAGCCGCCTTCGTTCCCAGGAGTTGTCCACCTGCCTCGGGATCGCCCAGGTAGAAGTCTACGTTGACCGTTTTAGCATTTTGGTTGTTGCCCGCGTTGGCAATCTCCGCCACAAGCGCGATCTGATTGTTCGAAGGATCGGGCGCCAGTATAGGCGGATTCGTGACCAGCGACACCGGGAAGAAGTCGGTCTGTTCCGCCAGCTTTTCTACATAGCGAGCGTAGTTTTCCCCCATCAGGGAAATCGTGTTCCCCGCCCTCTGATTGTAGAGATACCCGTTGTGGCGTTCGTGATCGGATGTGCTGTACCACGATAGCTGTTGGACGAGTCGATTGTTGTCCTTTGGATAGCCCGTGTTGGGATCCGCAGCGGTCAGTAGAAAGTCAAACGTCGCGTCCATGAAGGCATTCACGCGCCCTTCGTCAAAATCAGGGCTAAAAATCCCTTTGGGCATCAGAACGCCAAACTCGGACATGGCAAGCGGTGTGTTTCTGTAGCCATTGCGTTTCATCCAGTCGCGGAAGTTCACTACATGACTCTTGTACAGATCCAGATCGGTTGTCTGTTGCACATCAATGACCAGGCCGCTGTCAACGTTCACACCCGGCGGAATCTCAGCGCCCCACTCACCTCTCTCTTCGTTGAGTATGAATCCGTGAATGCTCCATCCGTCCACCTGCATCGACTTTCCATATTGGCTGCGATAGCTTGCCAAAACCAAGTCCAGATACTGCAATCGAATAGCCGTCGCCTGTACGATGTTTCCGGCATAGATGCGGGCACTGGGGTCTGCCGCCTTGATCAGATGATAGAGGTCATGATAGGCAGTGGCGTAGACATCCGGGTCGATGCCATCCTGAAATTCAATACGGTCCGGTTCGTTGCTGATCAGCCAGATCGCGCCCGGATTGGCTGCAATGGCCGTACTCAACGTGGAGCCGCTTGGCGAGTAGCTGAAGTTTTTTGTGCCGGCCTGCTGGTTGAGCCGGATCATCGGTGCGTATGCCGCTCCATTGGGGTTTGCGGGGCTAGCACTCGCCAGGTAGTCCATATACCAACCCAGTCGAAGCGGCCGCGTGTCAAAATTTTGAATTTCGGGGCCATTGTCGATATTCACATTGACGCCGAAACGACAGAGAGGCGGCAGGTCGACACGAAGATCGACTGAATCGCTTGTGTTGGGGGTCTGCGCCTTTGCCTGACCGCTGAAAAGCAATGAGAGAGAGAGCAGAAGCGTCATAAAGAGTAGGTGTCGGAAACGTGGCTTGTGGTTCATTAAGTTTGTCCTCGGGTGTTTCAATAGACTTTGTCAGCGTATGTAGCGGCGATGACAGGAATTGTCCGGGTGAATTCTACCTGAAAATGGCGGGCAAGTAGTGAGTTCAGTAGTATGGCGGTTTCCATTCGACGATCGCGTTATCCACGGCGATCCAGCCATGCTCTTTGCCATCAACCGCTATGCCGGCCGGGTCTATTGCCCATCCGTTCAATGCGAGCGATTGGAGCGCAATCGTATCGTCCTGATAAACATACTGGTTGACGGTGTTGTTGCCGCCGTCGGTGAACCAGATTCGTTCCGTCGTATCCGTCTCCGAACGGGCAATCCCACGGAGTTCACTCGTGGCATTTTGCTGCGGAAACCAGAGCCAGAGACTGGCTGTGCCGTAAAGATAGTAGCCGACTTGCTTACGTCCAGGGGCCGTAACCCAGGGCGTGTCCGATCTTGCAACCACAATATTGAAAGGCCAACTATCTGTACCGGTCGATTGAATCTCATTGAACAGACGGCTACGATGGTCGAACTTGACCACGGCATCGACGCCGGGCGCTGTGAACCAGGGTGAGTTGCTCAAGCCGACCGAGACATCCTCCAGAGTTTGCGCCAGCCTGTGGATAGAAGAACAACTCAATCGATTCTGTGGCGGGGTCCAATCGTCCAAGTTGATTGCTGCCTGCGGTCACAAACCATACGATTCCGTTCGGCGCTACAGCGATGCCCGTTGGCTGACTGGAGAACGTCTGTCCACCGCTCGCCCTGCCTCTGAGCGCCATGGGCAAAAAGACTGTTGTAGCATTGGCCGGCGGTCCGGAGGGTTCGTGCACCTCAAACTCCCTCAGTTCACCGCTGGCGACATTAATGGCGCCGATCTTGTCCGCGTTGCGCTCGGTGAACCAGACTGTTCCGTTCGCGTAGGCGATGTCATAGGGGCGACTGTTCGCCTGGGGCAGGGTGAACAGTTGGGTTGTGGCGATTCCGGCTTCGTCTACAATCAACGAGCCGACCGCATTCTGGTCCGGCAGCGTGTACCAGACGTGTCCCGGCGATTCGACAGCGACGTTGAGCGGGTCGCCGGGGACAGCATGGACGACCACCAGCCCGGCCTGTGCACGAACGACGGCAGGCGCCGGAAGTGCAAGGATCGCTGCAATCAACAGCGCCGCCGACAGTGACCAACGCTCGACCTGCCGCAGGCGAAATATGTCGATGGGCTTCGGCTCTGTGTCCGTTTGCATCAGACTTCCTCTCCAAATCGACCGCTGTAGCGTGCGAAGAACCAGTAGCCAAAGACCATGATGGTGATGGAGGTGGCGGCCGTGCGCAGGAAGAAGTCGGGATCGGTTCGATAGCCCCAGTAGAGCAGATCGCGGTACATGTTGATGATCGAGGCCATGGGATTCAGTATGTAGTAGAGACGCTGAACGTCGACAACACGGCCGGCGACGACCACGGCCGTCGGCAGCATCTCTGCGGAATAGAAGACCGGCGTCAGAAAGAACCAGGCCATCATCACAACATCCATGATGATGATGGTGTCTCGATAGAAGACATTGAGCGTGCTGAGGATGAAGACAACGCCCAGGGTGAAACAGACCTGAACGGCAATCACCGCCGGCAGCAGCCAGAGCCATGGGCTAAAGTTGGATCGAAAGAGAATGAGCACTGCGAACAGTACAATGAACGCCAGCAGAAAGTTGACCAGGTTCGAGAAGGTGTTGGCAATCGGCAGGGCCTCACGCGGGAAATAGACCTTTTTCACCAAGTTCGAATTGTCGATGATGCTGTTGGTGCCGCCCAGCACGCTGGCCGCGAAAAAATTCCAGGGCAACAAGCCGCAAAGCAGAAAGATCGGATATTTTTCAATCGTATTGTTGGGCATCAATAGCCCGAAGACAACCGTGAAGACGAGCATCATGGCCAGCGGATTGAGCAGGCTCCAGACGAAGCCCAGAACGCTGTTTTTGTAGCGCGCCTTCAACTCGCGCTGGACCAGGTTGTAGATCAGTTCCCGGTAGGAAAAGAGCATCCTGGCTCGATAGGTCAGGCGGCTCTGTTGGCTCTGGGGCGGGTAGGTTCGGACTTGGGTGGATTGATGCATAGTTGCTAGGTTCTCGATCAGGACCGGTTCCGGACCTGCTTTATGATCGATCTGGCTGGGAGGACAGACTGGGCGCACAATGCCCAGTTGCCTGCGCGTAGGCCCCTTCAATCAATCGTGCTGCACCCTGCCAGTCGTAGCGCTCAATCGCTCGCTGACGCAAATTTTGGCCGGACCGGCGGGCATGATCGCCGGCATCGGACCCATCAAGCGCGAGCGCCGCTGTCAGTTGCACGGCCAGGCTATCGACATCCCCGCGCTCGGCGAAGAAGCCGTTTCGGCCCAGATATTCATGGGCAACCGGCGTGTCAAAGGCAACGGTCGGCAACGCCATGGCCATGTAATTGAGCAGCTTGCCCGATCCCTCGGTCAGGCTCAGCTTCGGCGCCGCTGCCGCATCGCCCAGCGCCAAGTGAATGGGCGCATCTTCGTAAAGTACCCGACCGGTGAAGCGAACATGATCTTCAATGCCCAATTGGCGGGCCTCATGCTGATAGACATCCACGCCTGGAAAGCCCATCAGCAGCAAGTATACGTTGGGATGGTGGGCGACGATACGTTTTGTCGCCTCCAAGAGCAGGCTGGTCCCCTGATATTCGGCCAGCAAACCCAGATAGGCAATCACCTTGGCGTCTGCCGGAATGCCGAGATTGCCGACGCATCTCTGCCAGCAAGGCTGGGTCGTAGGTGT
Source organism: uncultured Chloroflexia bacterium (assembly GCA_963698255.1). Lineage (GTDB taxonomy): Bacteria > Chloroflexota > Anaerolineae > Caldilineales > Caldilineaceae > JAWKOK01. Next base: position 383,515 of record CAVOQD010000037.1, read on the forward strand.
CCGACGGTCTGAACACCTGCGTGTTGACACAGTCCGGAACGGTCTGGATTCTAGCCGGATCACAGGCGAAGTCTTCGATCAGAATACGCTCGGCGTTGCCGGAACTGGTCAGAATCACCGATGATCGGTGATCGATCCACTCTTCAAGACGGCGCATCGAGCCGTAGAGCGCGCTGTCGCGTTGCAGAAACCGATGGTCGATCATCTCTTCGGTCAGGCTGCCCTGGAAATCGAAGACAACGGGCAGGTTGAACATGCGGCCCAGCACGAGTCCCATCAAGGCGCCTTCGTGCAGATGGGCATGGATGACGTCGTAGCGATTGCGAGCCAGCAGTTGCAGCGTCTTGACGCCGAGCAACAGGTCGAACGCGATCTTGTGACGGCTTGAACCGACTTCATAGTCGCGTCGCCACGGAATTGGCAGCGACCGCTGTACATTGACGTCTGCCACATCTCTGCCGTTCCGATAGGTCGCAATCGTGATCGAATGGCCCAGCGACTGTAAGATGCGCGCCTCTTCCAATATACGCACATGACAGCCATAGTCGGCGAAAAAGCTCGTCGGCGCAATCATCAGCACTCGATAAGCGTGTTGGCCCTTTTCTGTTTCCCTTGTGGCGTCCGCGTGCCTCATTATGCCTGCCTATCGATCAAAAAACTGATTCTCAACCTGTCTACATCCGTATCGACCATCCAATATTTTCACCCCGGATTGTACTGGATGCAACGGACATTTACAAAGACGGTCCGCTTACGCAACGGAGCCTCTCCGCCATCACCGCCTGTTTGTGACGACATTCGGCAAGACATTTGGCACAAGGCCGAACAATTGAGAACCATTGCGAGTATATGAAGCCGGCCCTGCCGATGTCAATTTGCTCTGTGAGCTGATTGCGCATCCAAATAAGCATGTTCGTTGCTATATCGTATGTAAACCGTAAGCTTGCGGGCCGGATCGGGTCTAAAAGTGCGGAATGCGTGGGTTGCGAGAGGTGGATGTCCATACAAGCGTACGCGTATTGACGGCCAATCATCAGCCTGTTCGGCGTGGGCGAAGTGAAAGCGCGTCGCGGAAGATCTGTCGGTCGCCGGGTGCAAAGACACCGGTCAACCAGATGATGGCCAGATAGGCGACGCCGCCACAGAAGGCGCGGGCAAGCCAGGGCAGCGGCAGCAGCGTTGCCATGATTCCGGCGACCGCAGTCGCGAGCAGCAGGATTGCGAAGCGCGGCACACGCAGCGGCAGTGCACACTTGTGCATGAGCACAACGCCCGCTAGAGTCCCGCCGACACTGGCCAAAACCAGCGAGATCGCTGCGCCCGATGGCGGCCATCTGAGCAGTCAGGATGGGCAGCGCAAGAAGGACAATCAGGATATGCACCCATGTGATGCGCAGACTCAGGCGTGGATGGCCAGTGGCCATCAGTTGCGTCACCGCGTACACCTCGACCAGGAAGAAGGGAGTCGTCCAGATCAGGATCTGGAACACCGGCACCGAAGCCGCTGCGTCGTCGCCGTAGAGGACTTGCAGCAGATTGGCAGCGACGCCAAAACCGATCGCCGCCATCGGCAGAACCAGGATCAGTCCGTAGCGCAGGCTGAGCGACGAAAGCCGTTGATATTGATTGACCGTGTCCTGGTAGAGGCGGCTGATGGTGGGATAGAGCGCCTGCCAGTAGCTCTGGATCAGCTTGACGACGACGCGCACGATACTGTAGGCGATGCTGTAGATGCCGGTGACCAGGTCACCGGCCACAACGTTGAGCAACAGGATGTCCAGTCGATGCAGCAGGACGTCCGCCAGCGAGATCCAGTAGAATGGGCGCGCCGCGTGCCACAACGAACGCCATGTGACATGGACATCGCTGCGTGAACCGCTGAGCAGGCGGTTGCGCGCCACCAACAACGCACATAGCGCCGCCGAGATGGCCTGTGTCAGCACGAGGATGGCGACCAGGGCGGCAATGCCGCCGCCCAGCCAGAGCGTGGCGATGCTGAGAAGAAGGATCAACGTGTTGATCGTCCCCTCGACGCCCATGACCAGTTCCATGCGTTCGCCGGCCTTGAAGAGCGTCTGGCTGACCGATGTGACTGCATAGAAGGGCAACGACGCGCCGGCCAACCAGAGTGCGGTCTGTGTACCCGACGATACCGGCAGCAGCCAGGTCAACAGAACCAGTCCGATCCAGGTAATCATGCCGGCCGCCAATTGAATGCGCAGGGCAAGGCTGAAGTATGGTCGTCGCAGCGCCGGATGCTGGGCCAGATTGCGCACAAGCAGTGTCGGCAACCCCAGTTCGCTGATCACCTGGCCGACGTTAAGGAAGGCCAACACACTGATATACTGGCCGAATTCGGCGACCCCCAGCACACGGGAGATCAGCACCTGGAGTATGAAGCTGATGAAGATACGCCAGAGACTGGAGCCGGTCAGCGACCCGGTGTTGACCAGGATGCGGCGACCGGCCGAACCGGGCTTGGTCTCGGCTGTAGATGGCGATGGCAAAGGCGCGTCGGACGTGTTCGGATCCATTACGCGATTGTATCACCGGTCGTTCCAGGATTGGCAATGCGTGGGGTGGCTGCTGTCTGTGATTCTGCTGAAATTTGTCACCGATGACTCCGCTGCAAAAAGGAAAAGCCACAGATTCACACGAGATTGACACGGATTTTTCACCGGAGGAAATCCGTGTAATTCGTGGAATCCGTGGCAAAGCTAGTTCTTGCAGCAGACTCACAGATGGACGCAGATATGGCTCAAATTTTCACAGATGTTTTTTTGCCGGCCTATGTCGTTGGGAAGAGATACGCAGCCATCTGTGTCCCACCGTGATTATCTGCGTTTATCTGTGTTTATCCGTGGCTGATTTCTTGCGTTGCCGAGACGACCGGTCAGGATGAAATTGAGCAGATTGGGCAGGCGATAGAGCTTGTGACGCCAGACAAACCAGGCGAAGGCAAGCAGTCCGCCGACTTCCCAGATCCAAAGCTCGGGTCGACGGGTGAAGGCGTACCAGTAGGCGTTGCCGATCTTCTCCTGCTCGGAGCCGCGTTTGCCCCAGACATGAAAGCGCCAGCCGCGGAAAGGCCAGTAGAAGGTATCGCGGAAGAGCCAGATCCGGTCCAGGAAAGCGTGGCCGACGAAGGCCGCCGCATAGATCCAGAGTTGCGGCAGCCTGACCGATCGTGACGGCCACTACGGTGACATAGGCGATCAGCGTATGGGCGAAGAGGACGGCCGACTTGTATTTCTCGTAGAAGTGGGCCCAGGCCAGTGGCTTGTCGATGAGATCGGAGCCCATGGCCGCGATGGCGATCAGGCGATAGTCGGCGTCGGGCGCGACATCAAGGTGTTCCTGGGCCAGACTGAGCGTCAGCCAGGTGTAGGCTACGTGGGATTGGGGCAGCATATCAGGCGCCGCGCTCTTCCCGGACATACGGAACGCCCAGGGCGGCCGGCGCGCCCACGCGATTGCGCATGGCCTCGCGCGAGCCGATGATGAGCACGACGATGGTGAACATGTAGGGCAGCATGTTCATAAAATACCCCAGCGTCGGATTGGCCAGAAAGAAGCCCACATTCTGCAAGGTCGAGGGGCAGGCGGCGAATGGCCCCGAAGAGATAGGACCCCATGGCCGCGCGCAGCGGATCCCAGCCGGAAAAGATGACCAGGCCGACCGCGATCCAGCCCTGGCCCGCGGTCATGCCCTCGATCCAGAGCGGCGTGATGGCCAGGCTCAGCGCTGCACCGCCTGCCCCGGCCAAGCATCCGCCCAGCATGACGTAGAAGTAGCGTTGCATGTAGACATTGACGCCGAGCACGTCGGCCGCCGCCGGATACTCGCCGATGGCACGCAGTTCCATGCCCCGTCGTGTGCGGTAGATGTAGAACCAGGCAACGGGGATCAGGATGAAGCCAATGTAGACGATGACGTTGTGTTGAAAGAGGATGGGACCGATGATGGGAATCTGAGAGAGCAGCGGAATGTCAAAGGCGGGCAGCTTGGGTGCGTTGTGCACCTCTACCAGCGGCGCGCCCAGCACGGCGCTCATGCCCACGCCGAGGAATGTCAGCGCCAGGCCGCTCACGACCTGGTCGGCGCGCAGCGTCACCGTCACGAACGCGTGCAGCAGGGCCATCAGCGTGCCCACCAGCATGGCCGCCAGCAGGCCCAGCCACGGATTGCCGGTGGCGTAGGAGACGCCGTAGCCGGTCATGGCCCCCATGAGCATCATGCCCTCGACGCCCAGGTTGAGCACGCCCGAGCGCTCGGCAAAGATCTCGCCGATGGTGGCGAATAGAATGGCCGTGCCCGAACGCACGCCCGCGGCCAACAAACTGACGATCATCGCTACTTCCATAAGGATTCCCTGAGACTTCAACTACAGAAACTCGATGTTACCTATCATCTCTTCGGCTTCAAGCACTTGATAGATCAGCATGAGGCCACGGATTGCGTCGCCAATCAATGTGCCTTGAGGGGCGTAGACGATACCGCAATGTGTGTGTCCGGCTGCTGCCAACCGAAGGAAGTCGGCATCCTGGGTAAATACCACACGTTCTTCTGAATCGGCGCGTGCCAGATGGTCCTGATCCGAAGCGCCGCGCATGTCCGTATCGGGCACACTGAGAACGTCAACCCCACGCTGGCGAAGCCCGCGAACAACGGCACGTGACACGTGTTCATCCGTATAGTAACGGATTCTACTCATGACGATAGGACTGAAGTCGCTCTTGCAGAATTGAGGGTATCTGCTGCCGAAGCGATTCGGTGAACGCTTCATCCTCTATAATGAGCCTATCGATCTCTTCTCGATGATCGAAGTAGTAGGTCAGCGCAGCGTGGACATCTGCCAAGGATAGATCGTACTCGTCGCAAATTTCGTCAACACTTTTTCCCAAACGTTCATGCCAAACGGCAACATTTTGCACGGTAATTCGGTGTCCGGCTATGCGCGGCTTGCCGCCCGCGATCCCTGGCGTGATTTCGATGTGTTGATCCAATACGCTAACAACCATCATGCTGCTCCTGTAATCTACGGATCGCGCCCGACGCACGGACCGCCATTATACCATGGAACCAAAGGACGATTTCGTATTCTCCCGTTATCAACGCAGCCCCGCTAGATGAGAGATAGAAATGGAATGAGAACGATGTCACCGCGCTCAAACGTCATACAGTTCTCTCCAGTTGTCGTAAATGGCGTCTGAGGTCTGAGCCGTCAACGAATCGTTTTTCCTGCCAACCTATCGGTATCGGATACGGTACAATCAGAGCTATCCGATACTGCAACATGCGTAGATATGCAACCAGCTTCATCGGTCGGGCCGTCGAGCGCAGCCTGACACTCTATCTGGAGGCCTGTACGCCCCGAACGCAACCGCCACCGTCAGACAAAACGTGGATCCCACTGCGTGAGGCCGCCGAAGGCATATCCTACAGCCAAGAATACCTCAGTCTGCTTGCCCGCACCGGTCGCCTGGAAGCGGTCAAGAAAGGCAGAAATTGGCTCACGACCCGGCAGGCAGTGCGGGCGTATCAGACATCTGTAGGCTGACTCATATCGAGCGAAACCACTCGTGGTCGACTTCAACTTGCTCGACCTGTATCAGCTCTGTTGAGACGCCTAGCCCCAACTCTTTGAGCTTGTCCACCAGCAGATCGCCGTCGATCAGGTCAATCGCCGGGGCTCCATCTCTGGTCGCCTCACGCACGGCATCCTTTGTGAAATTGCCGGTGGTGATCATGAGCGCCTTGTCGGCCCTGCCGACCATGGCCCCTCTGAAATCACGTACGTGCCCCGCGCCAACGGAACCCTGGTATCGCTTGCACTGGAAGATCACATGAAAGCTCAGTAATCCACCAAGTCGCATAATTCCTTTGCCGTCGATGCCACCGTCGCCACTTTGCCCCGTGACTTCAACCTGGATGAATCCAGACTCTCGGAGAAGGCGTTGGACCAATCGTTCAAATGCAGATGGTTGCATTTCCAACAAAGAACGAAGCAACTCGTTACGCCAGGCGGAATCCACATTTTGTTCATCAACCGAATCCTGCACGAGGTGTCTTTCGTTCGTCATATTCTTGTTTGACGAACTGCTTCACCTTGTCAGGGTCAACTCGATCAATCTGACGTCCTTCTGACGTAAGCGACCAAACGCCACGACTAGAGTTCTCAACGATTCCGTATTTTTTCAGGTATGTCCGAGACCAAGCCAGTCGATATTCCACTTCCGTTTGACTGCCTTTTTGAGGGTCATGAAGAACCTCCAACTGCTTGTCAGACAGATCTTCAAGCTCTGTGACCTTATCATAAATTTCTTCAATCGTGCCGGAGCCGCCAAGCGCTTTCAATGCCTGGATTGTCGGGTTCATCAACCGGTCATACGTTGGCATTTTCGCCATGACAAACAACACCAAACCTTGTTTTGTTCAGAACGAGTTATGGGTCCCACATTGACAATGTGGACGTCGACAATTGTCAATTGACAATTCATCTCACAACCCGCACCCGATACTGCAACATCATCTCGCCGCCCACCACCACAAACAGAATCACGCCTTGCAGAAGCTGGGCGATGCCAGCTAAATCGGGATGAACTCTATGCGGTTGACCATATCCTGTGGATCAAGAACTCTTGCCATTATCTCAAGGTCACGAACCGCTCGACCAATGGTGATGTTGAGTTGGTGCGCATAGATCAGGCCCGAGAACTCACGACCAGTCTGAAGCCACTGGTCGGCAATGACCAGCAGATCATCATCTTGGCTGTAGAGGACACGTCCCAGTTCAGTGGCTCGCTCCAGCAGAATGTCGTCTTCCGTTGCAGCGCGATCGTCCTCGTAGGCGGTCAGCACATCGCTTCCTCTGCGAAGCAACCCCTCAGTGACCGGTCGTGGAACATGATGGTCCATGTAGAGACGAATCAAGAAAGATCTCCATACGCTCTCAATCTGTGACGAAGAGGCGATTCTCCCTGGGCGGTTTTGATCGCTTCAACCGTGCGCAGCCCCTCCTCAATCGCGTCATCGATCTCTCGCTGATGGTCGTAGTAATAGGCCAAGGCGCTATGAATCTGTGACAAGGTCAAATACGGATGGTTGCGCTGGATATCCTCTGCCGACCAGCGGTGAGCGATGTGATCTAAGACGATCTGCTTGACCTTCGTTTTTGTCCCCGCCACATAGGGAACCCCCTGTCCATCGTAGGCGATATGTGCATATGCGATTGTTGTGGCCATTTGGTTCCCCCGTGACAGCAAAGCGTTGCCGGAACTAAGCAAATTATACACTGAACTGAGTGGTCTGTCCTGTAGAATTCACAGGGAGTTGCGAACGTGATACTACGACATCACCAACCAGCCCCATTGTCGGCACGGCAGTTTCATGAACCGCATTTACTGTATTCTGGGCGAGTCACACATTGACAATTGAACGTCGACAATTGTCAATTGACAATTTCTCTACTTCACCACCCGCACCCGATACTGCAACATCATCTCGCCGCCCACCACCACAAACAGAATCACGCCCTGCAGAAGCTGGGCAATGCCGGCCGGCTGGATCACGTCCGCGCCGACCAGCAGGCCGGCAAAGAGATACGACACGATGATGATGGCGATGCGGGTTGAGCTTGGCCAGCCAGGCCACGATGATGGCCGTGAAGCCGTAGCCGGGCGAAAAATTCTCTTGCAGACGATGCACGACGCCGGTGACCTCGGCCATGCCGGCCAGACCGGCCATGCCGCCGCTCAGCGCCATGACGACCATGATCTTGCGCGGCAGATTGATGCCGGCGTAGGTGCCGGCCCGCGGGTTGTCGCCCAGAATGCCGACCTCAAAGCCCCAACGTGTGCGCTTCCAGACCACCCAGAGTATCAGGGCCAGAAAAATGGCCAGGAAGATGCCAAAGTGGGCCGTCAGGCCCCGGAAGGCGGGCACCGTATCCCCGAAGTCGGTGAAGCGGGGCATCCAGGCGCTGCGCGGAAACTGGGGCGTCAGACCGAAGCCGCGTTCGCTCCATGGCCCGTAGATGAAGTAGTTGTTCCAGAGGATGGCCACATAGTTGAGCATCAGCGTCGTGATGATCTCGTTGACGTTGAGCTTGGCTTTGAGCAGGCCGGGAATGAAGCCCCAGATAGCGCCGCCGATGAAACCGGCAATCGCCATGGAGAGCAACATGATCGCTTTGGGCGTCTCCGGCGGGAGCACGTGGAGGGCAATGGCGGTGGCGAAAAATGCGCCCATGAACAACTGACCTTCGGCGCCGATGTTCCAGAGCTTCATGCGGAAGGCGATGGAGACGCCCAGGCTGGCCAGGATCAACGGCGTGGCCTTGATGGTCGTGTCGGACCAGCCGTAGGCGTCGCCGTAGGCCGTCTGGGCCATGCGGGTGTAGACAAACCAGGGGTTGGCCCCGGCCATGCGCAGCAGTAGCGCGCCGACCAACAGCGCGGCCACGATCAGGATGAAGGGCGACAGGATGTTCAGCCAGCGGGGCTGTTCCATCCGCCGTTCCAGGCGCAATCTTGGCCTGGATGTCTGGGTCTGGGGTGCGGATTGTGTGGTCATGCGCTTTCCAACTGTTCGCCGGCCATCATCAGGCCGATCTGCTCGCGATTCGCTTGGGTGGCTTTGACGACGCCCATAATTCGCCCCTCAAAAAGCACAATGATGCGGTCCGAGAGCGCAAAGACCTCGTCCAGATCTTCGGAGATCAGCAGGATCGCCGCGCCCTGGCTGCGCTCTTCGACGAGGATGTTGCGCACATTCTCGGTGGCGCCGATGTCGAGCCCGCGTGTTGGGTAGGAGGCGACGATCACCTGGGGTTCGCTGGAGATTTCCCGGGCCAGGATCACCTTCTGGAGGTTGCCGCCGCTCAACTTGCGCGACGGCGTTTCGGGGCCGGGGGTTGAAATGTCGTACTGGTCGATGAGACGCACGGCGCGCTCGCCCATCTTTTTGCGGTCGATGAAGATACGCCCGCCGATGGGCGACTTGCGATAGGATTTCAGGGCCAAATTTTCGGCAATCGACAGGTTGGGCGCGCTGCCGGTGGCGCTGCGATCTTCGGGCACATAGGCCACGCCCGCCTCGATCATGATCAGCGGCGGCTTGCCGCTGACATCGGCCTCGGCCACATCGATGGTCCCGCCGGTCAACTGGCGCATGCCGGAGATCACCTCGGCCAGCTCGCGCTGCCCGTTGCCGGCCACGCCGGCAATGCCGACGATCTCGCTGGAGCGAACTTGAAGCGAGAGCTTGTCCAGCGCCGGCAAGCCCTTGTTGTTCAAGGCATCGACATCGGTCAGTGTCAGCCGTGGTTCACCCGGTTCGATGACCGGCTTCTCTACGTGGAAGAGGACCTCGCGCCCGACCATCAGGCTGGCCAGCTCGGGCTTGGTCATGCCGGCGGTGGGCACGGTGGCCACGTTTCGGCCGCCACGCAGGACCGTGACACGATCGGCAATCGAGAGCACCTCGTCCAGCTTGTGGCTGATGAAGACGATGGTCTTGCCCTCGGCCGTCATCGCCTTCAGTGTTTCGAAAAAGCCTTCGGTCTCCTGGGGCGTCAGCACGGCCGTCGGCTCGTCGAGAATCAGAATCTGCGCGCCCCGGTAGAGCATCTTGATGATCTCGACGCGCTGCTGTTCGCCCACGGAAAGCTGCCAGATCAACGCCGTCGGATCGACCGGCAGGCCGTATTGCTCGCCGATGCGCCCGACTTCCTGGTTGATCTCGGTCATGTTGAGCACGAAGGGAATGTTCTTAAGGCCCAGGATCACGTTCTCGGCCACGGACTGCACCGGCACCAACATGAAGTGCTGATGGACCATGCCCACGCCCGCGGCAATGGCGTCGCCCGGCGCATTGAAGCGCACAAGTTGGCCGTTGATGTAGATCTCGCCCGCATCGGCGTGGTAGAGCCCCGACAGCACATTCATCAACGTCGATTTGCCGGCGCCGTTTTCGCCCAGCAGAGCATGGATCTCGCCCTTTTCGGCGATGAAGGTGACATCTTCGTTGGCAATCACACCGGGGAAAAGCTTGGTGACGTTGCGCATTTCAAAGGCGGGTGTTGGTTGAGTCATGGGCGGTTTCTTTTTTGCCACAGATGGACACAGATAAACAAATGATAGGACACGGATGATACAACAGATAGACCGCGGATTCGGCGAATTTGGCGGATAAAGACTGATTTAGAAAATCGGTTCTGATCCGCCTAATCCGCTGCATCCGCGGTCTATTTTATCAGCTATTTGCAGTTCTTCACACCAAGGAAAATCTGTGCCCTATCCGTGAAAATCTGTGTTCATCTGTGGCTAATTCAAGCTGTTACGGCAACTCGGCATCGGGCACGACGCCTTCGGCCAGCCAGTTCATGCAGATGGTGCAGTCCTCACGGCCGGGGATGCCGCTCAGGCCTTCGAGATCGGACTGGGTCAGCGCTACGCCTTCGGGGACGATCACTTCGCCCTTGTTGTCCAAGATCGGGCCGGTGAAGATGTCAAAGCGGGAGAGTTCGCCGGATTGCATCTTGGCCAGCATTTCCTGCACCTGCGGAATGACCGATTCGGGCACGCCGGGGGCCGGTTCCTGGCCCTCCATGAAGCCCAGCAGACCCAAGGCGCCGCTATCGACATCGAAGTAGATGTCATCGCCCACGAAGGAGCCGTCCATCATGGAGTTGGCCAGTTCGACGTAGAACGGGCCCCAGTTCCAGTACGGCACGGTCAGGCAGTGTTCCGGATCGACTTCACAGGCGTTGCTGGAGTCGTAGCCGATGCCATAGAGACCGCGCTCACCAGCGGCCTGCACCGGCTGGGGCGTGTCCGCGCCGGTGATGACGACGGTCGCTCCGGCATCCATCATCGACTCGGCGGCCTGGCGTTCCAGATCCGGATCAAACCAACTGAAGATCCAGCGGATGTCGAGTTCACAGTCGGGGCACGTGTTCTTCATGCCCAATGAGGTGGCATTGATGTGGCGGATGACCTCGGGAATCGGGAAAGGGGCCACGTAGCCGACGCGGTTGGAGCCATCTTCGGCTGCACGGGCACCGGCGATCATGCCGACCAGATACTTCATGCTCTCCATGCCGCCGAAAAGGTTGGAGAAGTTGGTCTCATTTTTCTTGAAGCCGGAGACATGTACGAAATAGGCATCCGGGAATTCTTCGGCCACGGTTTCGGTCGGGTCCATGTAGCCGAACGATGTGGTGAAGATTGCGTCAAAGCCTGCACGCGCCAGGTTGCGGATGACGCGCTCTGCGTCGGCGCCCTCGGGCACGCTTTCGAGATAGGCCGTGTTGACCGTGTCGCCCATCACTTCCTGAAGATACTCGCGGCCTTCGTTGTGGGCGTAGGTCCAACCGCCGTCGCCGATGGGGCCGACGAAGACAAATGCGACGTTAAACTTGCCTTCTTCAATCTCGGGAATCTGGAGGGTTCCTGCGGATTCCGCCGGGGCTTCTTCCACGGCCTCTGCCGCGGATTCCGCCGCAGCCTCTTCGGCTGCTGCCGGTTCATCTGCTGTCTCGCCTACCGGATCAGCCGGTGCGGCGCACGCACTGAACATCAGCGTTGTTACAAGCAACAGTGCCAGCCATATCCAACTTCTTCTCTTAAACATTTGATACTCCTGTTGGTGCTTTGGGGGGATACGTTGATATTGAGACGCCGCGGCCGTATGAACGGACTAGTGCGTCGTGGTGGACATCAAAGTTGTGATGAAAATTGTGATGATGAGGCGGAACAAGAAGCCATGGACCCAGCATAGACGCTGAACGTGAGACGGACAAGCACCTTTGCTTCATCGACTGCTCTTTTTCGGTGAACGGAGAAATCTTACAATAAGCGGTCTGGAATGTCAACGACTCAGGCAACCAAAAAATCATGCGCGATTTTGTGCAATCTGTCCGCTAAATAAAGCAGATTCAACAAGACGTTGAGAATTGGTTTTTCACGAATTGATAGTATAGAGGTTCAGTGGTCTCCAGACGACGTGCAGGTGTTGGTCGATTAGCGCCGCCATAGATCGCCGACCGTCCGGCAGCGTTCAAATCGAATGGGTGTGTTGGCGCATAGCGCCTGCTTCGCAAACAAAATGAGTTGAGCGCCTCGAGGTCCTCCGGGAGGAGCACTGCGCAATACCAGTTTGCTGTCATTCCCCTCCCGGAGGATCACTTCAATTGATTTCGAACACACCCAAATCGAATCAAAAGAGCGGGGACACGCGACGCGTGTCCCCGCTCTTTTTGGACTCACTTTCAGCCAATTGTTGAAATGCGCTACCCCTTTACCGAGCCGGCGGTAAGTCCGCCGACCAGGAAGCGCTGGAAGACCAGGAAGAGAATCAATGTGGGCAATGTCGCCAACAGCGCGCCGGCCGAGAAGACGCCCCAGTTCTGTGCAAACTGGTTGGAGACCATGGAGTTGAGGCCGACAGCCAATGTGTACATGGACTTGTCGGTCAACAACACCTTGGCCAGCACATATTCCGAATAGGTGCCGATGAAGGTGAGCAGTCCGACCACGACCAGGATTGGCCGGATAAGCGGCAGTAGCACTCTCGAGAACGTCTGCCACGCATTGGCGCCGTCCATTTCAGCGGCTTCATCCAGATCACGCGGGATCGAATCAAAGTAGCCTTTGGTCAGCCAGGTGTTGGCCCCGAGGACGCCGCCCAGATAGACCAGCAGCAGGCCGCCATAGGTATTGAGGCCGAAATGTTCCAGCACCCGACCAATCTGTTGCAGGATCAGGAAGAGCGCCACCATGTTGAGGAAATTGGGGAAGACCTGGATCAGAAGCACGGACTGCAAAAGCGGTTTCCGACTCTTAAAACGGAAGCGAGAAAACGCGTAGGCGGCCAGTGTCGTGATCGACGTCCCCAATATGGTGACGATGATGGTGATGAAGAGCGAATTGAGATACCAGCGCGGATAGGGATGAATCGTGCTGGTGAAGAGCGTGCGATAGTTGTCCAGGGTCGGATTTTGGGGAATCAGCGGCTGCCCGACCAATGAGTTGGTCGGATTGATGGACGCCGAAAAGATCCAGACCACCGGGAAGAGCGCAAAGATCAACATCACAATCGCCAAGCCGATGCGGAAGATCAGCGTCAGCCGTTTTCGCCGCCGGATTGAACCGACTGAAGTGGTGAATCGTCCACTGCTGTTAGACATTTTCACCCCTCTCTTCCAGCATATTGGTGAAGCGGAACTGGAATGCAGTGATCACAAGCAGAATCATGAAGATCATCACGGTGATCGCCGAGGCGTAGCCGTAGTCAGAGCTGCCGGTTGAACCAAAGGCGATGCGGTAGGTATAGGTCGCCAGGATATCCGTATAACCGACAGGGGTCGGCGTATTGGGAATCGGCGGGCCGCCCTGATTGTAGAGATCGATGACGGTGAAGTTGTTGAAGTTGAAGGCGAACGAAGCCACCAACAGCGGTCCGACGGTGACCAGCAACAGCGGCAACGTGATGCTCTTGAACGATGCCCAAGCGCCCGCCCCATCGATGTCGGCGGCCTCGTAGACATCCTTGGGCAGCGTCTGCAACGCGCCGGTCACCACCACAAACATGTATGGGAAACCCAGCCAAGTTTGAATCAGCAGAATCCCGACCTTAGACCAGAACGGGTCTGAGAACCAGGGCGGCGCTGAACCGAAGACGGAGGCAATGACCAGCGAGATGACGCCAAACTGGGGGTTGAGCAGACCCACCCAGACAGGAACGGCGACAAAGGCGGGAATCGTGTACGGAATGAGCAGTAGCGTACGCAATAGCCCGCGCATCGGCATTTCCGGCACGTCAAAGACAATGGCCAGAAACATACCAAGCACAAATGTGAGCAGGACAGAGAGGGCGGCAAATGCCACGGTCCACAAGAAGACTTGCAGGAATGTGGAACGCAGGGCCGGGTCGGTGAAGAGCGCTTTGTAGTTCTGGGCGCCCTTGGTGACGGCAAAGCCCGGCGACAACTTGTCGCCGCTTTCCGAGGTGAAGGTTCCCTCGCTGTTGACATAGACGTCGCCGGTCTCCTGGTCGATCATCGCATCCTGCTCGGCGTCGAACAGATATCGATGTTCGTAGCGGGCGGCTTCACCCATCTTCTGCTGGCTGACCTGGAAGGCGTTGTCGGGCGGCACGCCAAAGGTCAACCTGGAAAGTTCGGTCAATTTGGCGAAGAGTTGATTGGTGGGCACCTGAGTGTATCCGTCGACCTCGGCCGGCGGTTCGCCCTCACGTTCTACGGGTTCCTCGCCCGGCGCCACCGTGAACGCCTCACCGGTCGCCGGATCGACCATCCACAACAGATAGTCGCCCTGTGGATTCTGGTAGGCGGTCCAGCTATAGACGATCGCGTCCTCGGGAAGATAGACGACGGATTCGATCTGTTCAATGGCCAGCGTCTTGGTGACCAAATGGCCTTGGCCGTAGTTGGTGAATGAGATGACGACGGTGAAGATGATGGGATAGAGGACCATCACAACCATAAGCGCCAGGCCGGGGGAGATCCAGCGGAGAGGGTAATATTTTTCGTTCAGAAAGATAACATTTAGCCAGATCGTGACGGCCGCGATCACGACCGCCAGCGGGATAGAGCCATCACCGAGTAGTTCGTAGACCAGCCAGATGGTGAAGGCATCGATGATGGCCAAACCCGCGAGGCGGAAGACAATCGCCATGACGTTTGTGGAACCAGGGGGCGCCGGAGCGCCCCCTGACACCTTGTCGGTGGCTACTGACATGGGATATCAGCTATTCCCCTGCAATGGCCGTTTCGATCTGGGCCTGTGCATTGTCAAGCGCTTCCTGGGGGTCTTGCTTCTGGGTGCTGATCAGTTCCATGGCGTCGCCCCATGAACCCCAGACTGCATTCATTTCCGGGATGTTGGGCATCGGGTCGGCGCCCTGCCCGGCATCCATGATGGATACGATGTCCGGGTCGTCGATGGTCTCGGCCAGTGCCAGCCATGCGGACGGACGCGGGTCGAGGTTGTAGAATTCCTGCATGGTTTCATCGCTGGCGATGAAATCCTGAAGGAAGGTCTGGGCCATCAACTGGTTTTCGCTGAAGGCGTTGATCATGTAGCCACGAGCACCCAGGAAGGGGCGACCCGGCTCCGTACCTGCAGGAATGGGTGCGATGGCGTAGGGAACGCCGGCTTCGCGGAATCCGCCCAGCGCCCACGGGCCGGAGATCACCATGGCGGCATCGCCGTTCTGGAAGGCCGAGAGCAGCAGACCGCCGTCGATGTTGCCGTTGGGATCGAGCAGGCCATCTTCATACATGCCGTCGAGCCATTCGAAGGCGGCCACAGTACCTTCACTGTTCATGCCCACATCTTCGGGGTTCCAGGCGCCCTCATCGGTCTTGCCGAAGACATAGCCGTCGAAGGAAGTCTGGATCGGATAGAAGTGGAAGGGATCCGTAGTCTGGATCAGAAAACCAAACTTGTTGCCGCCATCCATCAGTTCCTGAGACAGGGCCTTGACCTCTTCGAAGGTGGCAGGCGCTTCAGGAACCAGATCCGGGTTGTAGTAAAGCACCACGTTCTCAGTGGCATAGGGCATGCCGTACAGCTTGCCGTCTGTGAACGTAAACGCTTCGACGGCGCTGGGCGCAAACTGGTCAGTCTTGTCGCCCAGGCTTACCTCGGCCAGAAGGCCGCTGGCATTCAACTCGCCAAGCCAGTCATGGGCGCCGAGCAGGATGTCCGGACCCTCGCCGGTGGGCGCCGCGACGATATAGTCATTGCGCAGGTCGCCAAAACCCTTTTGGACGACATTCAGGGTGACGCCGTACTCATCGGCGAAGGTGCCGCCGAGCGCTTCCAGAACGGGAGCGCTGACTTCGTCCGCCCAGATGGAAAGGACAGGCCCGTCGCTGGCCGCGGCCTCTTCAGCCGGGGCTTCGGTCGGTTCGGCAGCTTCTTCTTCCGCTGCCGCCTCTTCGGTCGGCGCGGCTTCCTCAGCCTCTTCCTCTTGCGGGGCTTCGGTCGGAGCCGCAGCCTCCTCTGGAGCCGGTTCGGCAGCGGGCGCGCCCCCGCCGCAAGCGGCCAGAACCATCGTCGCCACCATCAGCAGCGATAGAAAGATGATCAGCTTGTTGCGCATGTGAATCTCCTTGTGGGTCTGAAACTTTTGGGTGGTGAGTGGAAAACAATGAACCGCATAATGACGGCAGCTTCCGGCAGATTGAACGCTTGCCTTCAAAACAATATTCGACATCTGAAGATGCCGAATCGAAAACAACACGTTGGTAGGATGCCTGCTGGACTCGCCGCTTCTGCAACAAACGAAATGAGGATGGTCGAACGAAACAGTTGAAGCACACTCATTCCATATCTTCGGGAAGGATCGGCTGAAAAAGGGCATCTTCAGACTGTATTTATCCGAGTTCAACTGTGATTATAAGTGCCATCAATTGCGTGTGTCAAACGTGTTCGAGGCGAGAGGGGTATCTTGGATGAACCATCATTGGGAATCCGGCAGAGCGGTCAACAGAACCCAGTAATGGTGATAGTAGCTGTCTGGATCGTAGTAGTAGCCGATTCCATAGTCAGTTTGATCGACGAAAAAGGGTTCTTCGGCCAATGCATGAGAGCGGTGGTGGGGTGAGTTCATCCAACCGATCCAGGCTGCATCGGCAGTCGAAAAACCGGCGGCGATGGACTCGACGTTGTTGCCGGCTGCGCTCTGATCATAGTAGGCGGGCAGACGATAGCCGGCCGAACGAACCAGGCTATTGGGACCTGTGCCGTCCGGGTTGACGTGATCGAAGTAACCGCGTTCGGCCATGTCCGCGGCGCGTTGACGAGCGACATCGGTCAGCACCGGGTTGCAGGCCGCAGCAGAACGACCTTGTAGTGCATCATTGAGGAAGAGTTCGGCGATGGCGGCTTCTTCTGGACTGGCATTGCAGGTTGCGGTTACGACGTTGTTACTGTTGCTTATCTGCGGCAGGAAGAGATGGTTTGACCCATACATCCGGGGATCGGGGACCTGCTGAAAGGCATGGACCGGCATTCCCGTCGTTGCAGTGGCAGCCAAGCCACATACGAGCAATACGAACGCAGCAAGGCCGCGCAGAAACCGTTTGGGGGTTCTGCTCATTGATGAGCCGGCAGGGGTTTCGTCGTGGTATTCACGCATTGTTGAACGGAACTGGTCTCTATTCGTGGGCATAGTTTTGCGCAACTGACCTGTCTATAGTTGGTCGAGCAGGAAGGCTCGATTGGCGAACGCTCTGAACGAAGTACAGCGGTCTCAAACCGCTGTCTCAACGCTGCTCTGCGCCGGTTCGTTCCATGTCGTGGCGCAGAGTATCTGATCGTTTAGCGAATCACGACAGGCAGATAGAGCGCGAATCCGTCGGATGTCGCCGATGCGGATCGGATGGCGACGGACACCGGGCCATAGGTGGCGTTCTCGACATGATTCTCGACTTCAACCAGCCAGTAGTAGTAGGTCAGGCCCGGCACAACGGATCGATCTATTACGGTGTAGTTGCCGCCCCCGGCTCCCTGACTGGGGACCATGGCGGCGTTGACCCGCACTGAATCGACCAAGGAAACGCTTGTGCTGCGATAGATAAAGAAACCGGTGGTGTCGACCTCTGCCGCGGTCTGCCAATTGAGGATGACCGCATCGTCGGATTGAACGGCTGAGAATCCGACCAGATCGACGGCGGAAGGCAGCGGCGAGATGGCGACAGGATGGTCTTCGACTTCGCCGTCGGGTGCGGCCGTAATCGGCACAGATGCGACGGCATTGTCCGTGCTGAGGCGAAAACGAGCGTAGGTCTGGAGAACAACTTCGCTCTACCGGTACTGTCCCGAAGTTGAGGGTTGACGATGCTACTGTTGGAGCCGCCTGCAACCGATGCACTGGCACGTTCGCTGAGTTCGAAGACCCCATTGGTATTGAAATCGATCCAGCCGTAGACAAAAGCCACTCGATCCGTGAGATTGGTCACTGTGACATCGACCGTTGCCGGATCGCCGCCCAGCATGGCCAGATCTGCGGATCGACGCCGTCTTCGTCGTCGCAGTGCATCGGGCGGGTTGGTGTCATCGCCGCTGCCGCATTTGTGGGCTGACCATCGTCCTTCGTCGTCAACGAGTTCGCCCAGAAAGAGGCCGTCAATGATCATATGGCTCGGGCCATTGTCATCGGCAACGGTATTGTAGTTGCCGATACCGGTTCCGGCGGCCTGTGTCGGGTGCATCGCCCCAATCATAGAGCGCCTCAATGGTCACCGGGTAATCTTCCACTTCACCATCCGCTGCCGGACCGACTGCGCGATGCCGCTTCCGAATCGGTGCTGAGCCGGAAGCGGGCATAGGTCGCAGAGGCGCTGTTTTGAGGGCACGCTGCCGAAATCGAGCAGAACCTGCACGTTGTCGCTTCCGTCCAGAACAGCGACCGTGGCTCGTTCGGAAACCTCAAATTGGCCGTCGCCGTCAAAGTCGATCCAGCCGTAAAGCACGGCCGGTTCACCGGTCAGGTTGGTCACATTGACCCGCACCAGTGCCTGATGTCCTGCGAGCAGAGCCAGATCTTCGAGAACGAGACCGTCCTCATCGTCCGGATCGTTGATCGGATTTGTGTCATCGCCGTCGGCCTGCGCCGTCGGTTGTCCATCCTCTTCAGCATCGAGCACGGCGCCGATCCTGAGCCCGTCCACGATGGTATGGCTGGGACCATTGTCGTCGGCCAAGGTGTTGTAGTTGCCTGATCCGGAACCGCTGCCCGTGTCTGGCGCGTCGCCCCAATCCACATCGGGCAACAGTTCAATGGCCACCGGGTAGTCTTCAACCTCGCCATCGCTCACCTCGCCGACGGGACTGCCGACCGCAAAGTCGGTGCTGAGCCGGAAGCGTGCATAGGTCTGCGTGACGCCCCTTCTCGCAACGGGTCCGAAGTTGAGGACGAAAGTCTGGTTGTCCGTGCCGGCCGGTACCGCGACCTGCGTGCTTTCGTTGTTGCCAAAAATACCGTTGCCGTCGAAGTCAATCCATCCGACCAGAACGGCTGTTGCCAGGGTCTGGTTGGTCGCGTTCACACGGACGGATGCAACGCCGCCTTCGGCCAACTGCAGATCCGTCACGTTCACGCCCTCTTCGTCGTCGAGCGAAGCAGCCGGATTGACATCGTCGCCGTCGGCGGCGGCTGTCGGCTGTCCATCCTGCTCGTCATCCACAATGGCGCCGATGGTCAAGCCATCGACGATGATATGCCTCGGGCCATTGTCATTATTCAGCGTGTTGTAGTTGCCCGCCCCATTGCCGGGCCCGGAATCAGGCGCATCGCCCCAGTCGTAATACCGGCGCTTGTGGCTGAATAGTAACGGAGTAGTCTTCCACCTCGCCATCGGTGGCAGCTCCCGTCGGATTGGCGGCATTGGTGTCGGTGCTAAGGCGGAATCGGGCATAGGTCGAAGTGGTCGCCGGCAACCGGAACTGCACCGAAGTCCAGGCTTACTTCTACGCCAGCAGCGCCTGCCGGGATGGTAGTCTGCGCACGTTCGGTGAGTTCAAAGAGGCCGTTTGCGTTGAAATCGATCCAACCGTAGAGAAGCGCCGGTGTATCCAATTGATTGGTCACGTTGACGCGGACGACCGCGTTGGCCTGTTCGGTCAATGTGAGATCGGCCACGGTCACGCCATCTTCGTCATCGGCATCGGCAGGATTGAAGTCATCGCCGTTTGCGCTGGAGGACGGCTGGCCGTCGGGTTCGGCATCAACCAGGGATCCCAGGATTAGACCTTCTACGATGGCATGGCGAGGACCGTCGTCGGCTTCCGTCGTTGCGTAGTTGCCCGAGCTGGAGCCTACGCCTGTGTCCGGTGCATCCGCCCAATCCATCTCGTCTTCGGCGATCGAAAAAATGATCGGCTCGATGGCGACCGATGTCAGACCGGATGAGCGGGGATCGTTCACGCTCGGCCCATTGGTTGCGAAATGCACAATCTCGACGTGCTCGATGGGCGTGCTTGTGAACTCAAATGTCAGCCGATCGTATCCGCAATCAACGTTACAATTCGTCTGCGCGCTCGTGCCGCGTAGGAGGTAGATCGGTCCGGCTTCTTCGATATGCGGACTGTCCGGCCGCGTCTCCAGATCGCCATTGGGCGGCACATAGGTCGACGAGAGCGTCTGGTCTGCAATCAGGATGTTGTTGTCAACATCGTAGGCGCGTATTTGCATCCATTCATATTTTTCGCCAATTCTTGATAAACTGATCACCGTGAAATTATTGAGTAGGACGGGGCTGTCGAAGACCATGGTGATTGACGTCGGGCCATTCGCCGCACCTGGCGCGCCCCCGGTGTCTGACGTGTTGTTGGTCCAGCGTAACGCTTTCTGAAACTCGACGACAGGCAGCGGAGCGGTTGCACCGTAGACGTTGGGAACACTGTTGTTGTCCCACATGTTGCCCGAATACGAGACTGACAGGTTGACGCCCGATCCGTCGATGTTGACGAATGACTGAGTCGCCGGGCCGAATGGGAGTGCTGTCATTCCAGCCGGCGCCGCCGCCGGCACGCGGGATGACGGTCCAGTCGACGGTTTCCGCGCGGACACTATCGGCCCCAACCACCAACCCGATCAGCAAGGGTCCCAGAAGTATGATGCTGAATTGCAGTACTCTTCGCACATAGGCTCGTCTGTTGTCGACGCGGTATGAAACCCTTGTCATGTGTATGCCTCCCAACGCAGATAAATTCTTATCTGTTCGAAGTTCGTGCCCGCGTGGGTAGCGCCGAGGTATGCCGGGCAGGAACATGTAGTCACCTGATTTACTCTAGATGACGCAGTCTGGTCGTTTTGGTTACGGTCGGGTTGGCGGCGATTGTGAGGGTGAAAAGGCAAGCATCAGACTGGAGACTCACGTTCTCGCGCAGGGTTACACTGCCGGTTGGTCAAGGTCGTTCCAAAAAACGGATTTCAGGGGGTTGATACGTCAGGGATGCCCACGGCCGCCTCCTGGACGGATACTAGGAGATCCTTCTTCACGAGTCCGCCTTTACCCACAAGTCAAAGTCGCGAAGTAGAGGGCGTGGCGACAGACGTGAAGGTCGTGCAGGGCATCAATGTTTTGTAATCACGCTACCAGCGTGACAAGCCTCACCGGCCGGACAGATCCAGAGGTTCCCAGAAGCCGTCCAGGCTCGGTAGCCGATTTCGACCCACGAAACGTGTGGGTGAATCTAAGACGAGTGAAGGGACCGCCATGCGCCTATTGCGCCATGGCAGGGTGAGGCGGCGGCGTTACCCCATGATATCCTAAATAGCCATCTGGTCTTCAAGATTCGCCTACGCGCTGGCGGCAGCGAAGGCAATGCCCGGCTCGGCCGCGTGATCGATGTCCGGTTTGATGACCGGGTGTTTGGCAAGAAGAGAAACGGCTTCTTCAATCGATCGATCCAACTGCGGATCGCGTCCGGCCGCGTAGTCCTGCGGCCGGATGTCGACTTCGATGTCCGGATCGGTTCCGTAGTTTTCGATGTTCCAGCCCACGTCATCGAACCAGAAACTGAATTCCGGCTGTGTCGTGATCGTGCCGTCCACCAGCGAATGGCGCGGGGAAGATGCCGATCACGCCGCCCCATGTTCGTTTGCCGACCAGCGGCCCCAGCTTCATGAGCTTGAAGCTGTGGCAGAAGATGTCGCCGTCGCTGCCCGCATGTTCATTGGTCAGCGCCACCAGCGGACCGGCCACCGATTCCAGGGGATAGGGAACGATGCCGCCCCAGCGAGACCAGTCGTAGCCGATGCGTCGACGCGCCAGCTTCTCCAGAATCAACTGGCTGACATGGCCGCCGCCGTTGTAGCGGACATCGACGATCAAGGCATCACGGTCGATCTCGGCCAGATAGCCGCGGTGAAATTCGGCGTAGCCGCGGGCGGACATGTCAGGGATGTGCACGTAGCCGACTTTGCCGTCGCTCTGTTCGTGCACGTAGGCGCGATTGCCCTCAACCCAGGCCCGATAGCGGGCTGCGCCTTCGCTGGCGATGGTCCGTACCGTGATGTTGCGCAGGTGCCGGTCCTGGCGTTGGTCTTCGGCATCGTCTGACGGTTCAGACTTTTCTTCAGCAGCATCAGCGCTGTCAGTATCCATCAGCATCGTCTGGATCTTCGCGCATCGTTCGTCTGCGCTCAACAGCGTGAGCAGCACTTCGTTGCCGGCCTGGTTGACAAGCAGTTGGGCCGGTCCCGTTTCCTCGTCCAGCCGCTGGCCATTGACGGCAACGATGACATCACCGGGCGAGACGCCGAGCCCTGGGTCCGCCAGCGGCGAGGTGGCCGTGGTGTCCCACGGATCGCCGACCACCAGGTCGCCGATGCGGTATCCGGCGGCTTCGCCATCCCAGGTGAAGGTCGTGCCCAGGAATCCCTGTCCGTAGTAGGGTTGGCGACGATAGTCGCCGCCAAACTCATAGGCGTGGCTTGTGCCCAGTTCACCCTGCATTTCCCACATCAGATCGCTGAACTCGCTGCGCGTGCTGACCCTGGCAATCAGCGGGAAGTAGCGCTGATAGATCGACTGCCAGTCCACCTCGCTCATGTCGCCCGTCCAGAATTGGTCCCGTTGCAGGCGCCAGGCTTCGCGGAACATCTGCTCCCATTCGCTGTGCGGATCGACCGAGACTTTGACGCGCTGGAGATCGATCCAGCCGGACTTGCGCGGGTGCCCGTTGCTGGACTGGGGCTTTTCACCGGCGGTGACAACCCGTAGTTTGCGTCCGCTGCCGTAGAGCAACCGTTCGCCGTCACGCGATACCTCGAACCAGCTGAGACCCTCGATCAGGGTTTCGCTTCTGTACTCCTTGAAATTGTACATGCGCAGCGTGCCGTACTCGTCCTCATCTTCATCGTCCCAATCATCTGAATCGAGCTGTCCCTGGATGGCAAATTCGCTAAATATGGCTTTGCCCTTGATGCCGGCAATCGACCCATAGCGGCCATCCGGCACCGGAAAGGCATAGATGCGGCGGTCGATGCCCTCGAGATCGATCTGGAGCCGCGGCGGTTTTTCGTCTTTCTTTCCGTTCGCCTTTTTCCCTGTCTTTCCGTCGGAAGATTCGCCATCGTCCTCGCCGGAGTCGTCATAGTCCGATGATGTCCCGTCGGATGTCACATCATCGCTGTCGCCATCGATGGCCCGCTTGGAGAGCGAGCCGGCTTTGGCACGAGCCGCAGCGATTGACCGGGCTTGTTCTTCGTTCTCCCGGTCATCATCCGCATCTTCGTTGCGTCATCTTCGTGTCATCATCTTCATGTCATCATCGTCACTGTCGTCATCTTGCTCGTCCTCATCGTTCTGCGGTTCCAGTTCCGGCCGAGGGAGGAATGGATTGGCGAGATCGGCGCGCAGTGTGACGAGGTAGGGACGGATGCCCCAGGGAAAGCCGAGATCGAAAGTGCAGTCCGTCGTAGACCGGGTTGAACTCGCGGTGGCTCAGGAAATAGAGATATTTCCCCTGCGGATCAAAGGCCGGGCTGACATCGTGGAGAACCGGGCTTGTAATGGTGAAGACCTCGCCCTGGTCCGCTTCTTGCTCGCCATCGTCGGCGTCGGCCAGACTGATCTTGCGCATCCGATTCCGTGTCGCTCTGGGATGCCGGATCATTCTCCTCGGTCGGATCTCCAGGTCGTCCTCAACCGGGGGCTCGGGCAGACGATAGAGTCGGATGGCCGTTGTCTGCGCGGTCAGACGATGCGCCATAGGCGACCCAGCGGCCATCCGGCGACCAGTCGAACCCTGCGATGCGCCGGTAGAGGCTGCGGTCCGCAACGATCATCTCACCGCTCTCCAGATCGACGATGAGCAGTTCGTGGCGATGATTGGCGATGGCGACTTTGTCCGCCGTCGGCGACACCTTCATGGCAATGGGCCGGCCGAGATCCAGGTTGTCGAGGCGAATCGTCTCGCGTTCCGGATCGCCGTCGTGGATTTCAAGCACTTCTTCACCCGGTTCATCGCTAATCATGACGAGGCGACGACCGTCGTTCAGCCAGGTCGCCAGGCGGTAGCGTACGCCATCGCGTTGGCCAAACTGGAGAACCGGCCCATCGAAATTGTAGAAGGCGAAGGGCTTGCCACGCGTGGTGATGGCCAGCTTCCGGCCGGTCGGATCCAGGCTGGCATCGTTCAGATAGCTGCCGGCCTGGATGAACTTGCGATTGCGTTGGACCCGCGGGCTGTGATATTCCACCGCCACCTTGTTCGACTGCGCTGACGCGATGTCGTAGAGGTGAAGGTCAGCGCCGGCATGGTAGACAATGCTGCGTCCGTCCGTGTTGGGATTGCGCACGTAGTACGATTCATGATCCGTGTGCCGCCGCAGATCGCTCTCATCGGGTCGGCAACTGTACAGATTGCCGATGCCTTCGTGGTCGCTCACGAAGAAGATGCGCGGCCCGTCATCCGCATCGATCCACATGGGTGAGGTGATATTGCCGGTCAGATCCGGCAGGAAGCGCTGGAACTCGCCGTCACCGTTTCGGTCGATCCACATGTGGCCGGCCGTGCCCCCACGGTAGCGTTTCCACTGGGCCGGTTCGCCGGTGTTGCGTCCCAGCACGGTCTCGCCATTGGCCCCGAACGAGATAGCCCGCGCGGGACCATAGGGCAGCGCCTCGACCTCGCCATTGGTGCAGTCGGCTGCCACCTGGAAGATGGCCAGGTCTTGGGAGATGGCTTGGCCGTAGTTGCTGGCAAAAAGGATGTGCGTGCCCGCGGCGTTCCAGCCGAGCACCTGGCAACGGCTGCTGAGGTAGGTCAGCCGGCGTGCTGACCCGCCGATGGACGGCATGACATAGACCTCGGCTGCACCCTCTTCCCGACCGATGAACGCCAATCGTTGGCCATCCGGCGAGAGCGCCGGGCTGGTGATGCCGCCCAGATTGCTGGTCAGCCGTCGGGCCATACCGCCGTCGGCGCTTGTACTCCACAGATCATCTTCGGAGACAAAGACAATGAGCTTGTCGTGGACTGTCGGGAAGCGATAATATCCTGCTGATGTCATCCAGTGTTATCCTCACGCAAAGTTGGCGAACGGACTGAGCGAATCACCAGAGTATACCGTCAGTCGGAACCGTGCGCCAAATGGTCCCCTTCGCGTGTTTCGTTGACCCTCGTTCGCGCGGCGTGCTATAATCCGCGCAGGGAGCGGGCAGGCTCGTATCGGTATGGCCTCACCCTGCTTCGCCTCCTGGACGGAGGCTCCGTGTCCCACCGGGTGGAGAGGACAGCCGTGGCGCCTTTAGCGCCATGGCAGGGTGAGGCGAGACCGCCGGCACAAACGTCAATACTGTACTGACCGCATATACTGACCGCACTATACTGACCGCACTATACGACCGACTATACTGCCGCACTATAGACCGCGATGATGAGCGTATCTTGATGAAACACTATCGGACGCATCGACAAAACTCAGACGATTGGAGAAAGATGATCAA
This sequence comes from uncultured Chloroflexia bacterium, assembly GCA_963698255.1. Classification (GTDB taxonomy): domain Bacteria; phylum Chloroflexota; class Anaerolineae; order Caldilineales; family Caldilineaceae; genus JAWKOK01. Next base: position 409,008 of record CAVOQD010000037.1, read on the forward strand.
TGCGATCATCTATCCAGATCGGCTCCGATGGATGCTGGTTTCCGTAGCGCTTGCGCTCTTGTTGGCCGCCTGTGCGCCCTCGCCCGAGATGAATGTGCTCGGCTACTGGGTCTCTGAACGGCTGGGCACGTTGGAACCGGTGGGACCATCTGGGCCGACCGGTTCACTGACCGGCAGGGTGATGGACGGCGACGATGCCTGTCGCTGGAGCCAGCGTGGTGGTGGCTGAGCGAACCGGGCGACCACACTCGGCCAAGACCGACGAAGCCGGTCGCTACCGCATCGACGACGTGCCGGTTGGCCAGTATGTCCCTTCGGCCATCGCACCCGGCTACGATGAGGCCGTCGCCGTCGACTCGCTGGGGATTCCTCGCCTGGCCACGGTGGCGGCCGGAATGGAGTCGGAGGCGCCGACGATCCTGCTGAAGCGTGCGCATGCCGGTCAGTCTGCCCGAATCGCTTGCGGACGCGGTCCACCTGACGCTCACCGGCACGTACACGGCCACTGCGCCCTTTCCCGAAGGAGCCGCCGCCCAGGTGCAGACGTTCCGTTTTGAGCGGGACGGCGTGGTGAACGACACGCTCCGGCTCTATTTGCCGCTGGACGGCACAACGGATACTGATGAGCTTCCGCTGCTCTTCTTCTCCTACCCGGGCGTCGTCGACGGCTGGGAGCAGGTCAGCGTCGCCTTTGCCTCCGCAAGGCTATGGCGTCGTGGCCCATTCGCCCATCGCGGCGTGGGGCGTCGATGTCGATGCCCACGCCATGGATGCGCGCATCGCGCTGGAACTGGCGCAGAGCGGCGCGCTCGGCCATTCGTTTGCCGATGGCCCGGCGGTGGCGATTGGCGGCAGCTTCAGCAGCGGCATCCTCAATCGACTGCTGCGCGATGTCGGCAAAGACGAAATCGGCGCCTGGGTGACCATCGGCGGCGTTGCCGATGCCTTTTCCGGCGCCCACGATTTCTACACAGACGCCATCTCCGTGCCGCCGGCCTACGAACTTGTGATCCCGGCCATGGGCAATCCCCAGACCCATCCGGCGCCTTTCTTGCGCCTTTCGCCGACCTATGTCGCCGGCCAACTGCCGCCAACCTTGATCATTCACACCGATGCGGATACGATCATTCCGATTGCGCAGGCCGAAGCGTTTGCTGCGGCCCTGCGTGAGGCCGGCGTCCCGGTCGAAACGTTCTATTACAGCGATGTGAGCCACTATTTGCAAATTGATGACAATATGACTGACGAGGGCCGCGCGATGTACTATCATATTCTTGACTTTGTGGAACAATATGGAAACGAGCGGTGAACCATACCGACGTTTGTCTTTCGATGAGAGGAATCTACATGAGTGATAGCACAACCTCAGTCGCCCAAGAAGACTTGGGCGCTGCAATCTCGGAGACGGCCTATCGGGCGCTACAGCAAGGCGCGGTCCTTCAACGTCGCCCGGCATACGGCCTGTTGGTCCTGAGCGACGCCGATCGCCAGGATTTCCTGCACCGCATGACGACCAACGAGATCAACGGTCTGAAGCCGGGACAGTCGACCGTCACGATCTTGACCAGCCCGACGGCGCGCACGGAATATGTCTTCACCGTGGTCGTCCGCTCCGACGACCTCTGGCTGCTTCCCGCCGAGGACGAGGCCGCAACGCTGGCCCGCAATCTGAAGGGCAAGATCTTCTTTATGGATGCAGTCAAGGTTGCGGACGAGAGCGCAGCGTGGGCACGGATGCGACTCATGGGATCTGACGCCGACCAAGCCCTGGCGACCGTCGGGATCGATCTGCAGAACGCGGACGATGGCGCCTGGGCGGAGAACGACGGCTCTGGTCGCCGTCAAGCAGAGTCGCTTCGATGTGCCGGGCTATGAACTGCTGATCCCGGTGGCCGATGCCGAAGTGCTTGCGGCGAAATTGGCCGATGCCGGCGTCCTGCCGCTCGATGAGACCAACCTACCAGATCGGCGCGCATCGAGATGGGACGCCCCATCTCCGGCGCAGAACTGACCGATGCCTTCAACCCGCTGGAGTCGGGCATGGCCTGGGTCTGCGCCGACGACAAGGGCTGCTACACCGGCCAGGAGATCATCGCCCGCCAGGTCAACTACGACAAGGTGACCAAGAGTCTGGTGGGCTTGGTTAGCGATGAACCGCTGGCGTCCGGGGATGAAGTGCTGGCGGACGGTCGTCCGATGGGCGTCGTGACCAGCGTTGCCTACAGCCCTGCCCAGGAGGACTTCATCGCGCTGGCCGTCATCAAACGACCTGCCAATCAACCGGGCACGGAGGTCGTTGCCGGCGGTGTTTCGGCAATCGTTCAGTCCTTGCCGTTTGGACAATCGGATCCAATCGCATGACCACACTTGATTCCGTCCGACATGCCGATCCGAACGCGATCTTTGCCGAAGGCAGCGCCATCCTGGACGCCGACATCGTGCCCGCGACCTGGCGTCTGATCATCGATGAAGAGCCTCGCTCCGGCCCGGCCAACATGGCGCTCGACCAGGCCATCGCCGAGTCGTGCGCGGCCGGCGACAGCCCGTCGACGATCCGTTTCTATCGCTGGAATCCGCCGGCGGTCAGCCTGGGCCGCCATCAACCGGTGACCGATGTGGACCTGAACGCCATCGATCTGCTCGGCTATGAGGTCGTGCGTCGCCCCACCGGCGGGCGCGCGATACTGCACATCGACGAACTGACCTACTCGGTCGCTGCCGCCGCCGATGAACCGCGCGTCGCGCGGCGGCGTGATGGACGCCTACCTGCGCTTGAGCAACGCACTCTTGTCCGGATTGCAGCGCCTGGGCCTTGGCGCGGTCGACAAGGCCGCGGGCAACGTGCGCACCGGTCCCGATGTCTCGGCAGCCTGTTTCGAAGTGCCCAGCGCCTACGAGATCACGTCCAACGGGCGCAAGCTGATGGGCAGCGCGCAGAGCCGTCGTGCCGGCTATGTGTTGCAGCACGGCAGCCTGCCGCTGACCGGCGACATCACGCGTCTGATCGACGTGTTGGCGCTGCCGCCGGACGAAGCCGGCGCGCTGCGCGTTGAACTGGGCAAACGCGCCTGCACACTGGCCCAAGCCTTGGATGTGGACGACGATGACGGGCGTGTGGCCTTCGAATATGTGGCATCAAAGATTGTTGAGGGTTTCGGCGCTGAACTGCAACTTTCGTTTGAGCGTGCCCAGCCGACATCGTCGGAGGTGCGTCGGGCCGCGCTGCTTATCCGTGAACAGTTTGCATCGCCGGAGTGGACCAACAATCGGTGAGTTCACTGCAAGAAGGAAACCCAATCACGGATTTCACGGATACGTGGATAGCCACAGATGAGGCCGGGTTGTCTCGATCACAGGAGTGGCTCGATATCTTCTGGCAAGTGTAGCTGCCAGCGTGACGACGAAACTATCTGTGTCTTATCTGACAAAATCTGTGTAATCTGTGGCAAATCTAGTTTTTGCAGCAGAGTCATCGATAGAAACAGGAATCGCTATGGCCATTGGATTGCTCACACTGGAACTCTATCTGCCGCTGAACACCAGCCTCAAGGGCAAGCGCAGCATTCTGAAGCCGCTGATTGCGCGTCTGCGCAAGGACTTCAACGTTTCCGTCTGCGAGGCCGATGCCCAGGATATGCACTCGCGCGGCGTGTTGGAGGTCGTCTGCGTCAGCCAGAACAGCGCGGTCGCCCATCGCCAATTGCAAAACGTCGCCAAGCGTGTTGAGGCCTGGCGACTGGATGCGCAGCTTGTGGACTATCACATCGAAATGTTGGGGTGACTGTCGGCCCTAAACTGAAAGCTCAACGGGCTCATGCGTTCTGTCGGTCACGCTACAAGTGTGACAAGGTACGCATGCCAGACGGATGCAGAGGTCACCAAACTCGTCCGGCTGCAAGTCGCACCTACAAGAGTCATGTTTTCATGGCGCCTTCAAACTAGAAAAAACGCCGGGCGGCAAGCCGCTCGGCGTTGTGAAGTCGATTCAGATGGGACGCGATAGCCTACGTCTTTGCCTCGGCGTGGGCCACCGAATAGGGTATCGTCGTGCTGTGGACGCTGAGCGAGATCAGCGATTCGTCCGGATGTTTGCGCCAGGACCAGTTCCAATGGCGAACAATCAGCAGAACTGGTACAGATTGTGATGCTGCCGATGGCGATCCACTGTGCGGTGGCCAGGGTACCCATGACCCAGGCGTCGGGGCGAAAAGCTTCCACCCACAGCCGTCCCAGCGGGTAGGCGATGAAGTAGAGCAACACGCCGTCACCGGAGCGCAGGCGCTGGCCGCCATAGCGGTAGAGCAGCGCCAGGATGATCCAGAGGCTCAGACTCCACAGCGCTTCGTAAAAAAAGGTGGGGTGGAAGCCGTTGGCCGCGTACCAGGCGACGGCCTCTTCGGTGACATTGCCGCTGCCGCAAATATACCCGTTGATTTCCGGCAGATTGTTGGGCAACTGGCATGGAAACTCGGTGTTGATATGGAAGGCCCAGGGCAGGCTGGTCGGCGGTCCGTATAGTTCCTGATTGACGAAGTTGCCCATGCGTCCCATGGCCTGTGCAAGCAGCACATTGGGTGCGATGAAGTCCAAGTATTTGAGGACGTTCAGTTTGTTGTAGAGCGCATAGACCACGATGGCCAGCGTGCCGCCGACCAGACCGCCGTAGATGCCCAGACCGCGAAATCCGCCGTTCCAGAAGTTGATGATTTCGATGGGGTTCTCTTTGTAATACGCCCATCCCAAACCGTCGGCCGGGGTGCTGAAGACGTGGTAGAGCCGGGCGCCGATGATGCCGACGATCAGCGCCCACGCCAGCATATTCCAGACATGTTCCGGATTTTCGCCGGCCTTATTCGCGTAACGAGAGGCTACCCAGGTGGCGATCACCGCACCGCCGACGATGAAGACGCCGTACCAGTGCAGCGAGAACGGTCCGATTTGGAAAATGACTGGATTCATGCAGTCTGCTCCTTCATATGTGCCTGTCAATATCTGTCTGGCCGGCCACCGTCTTGACGACGGGCCTGACGTCACAACAGATATCCGGGTGGTTTTTGTATCAGAGGTCCAGTAAATTGATCCGGCTAAGTATAGACCTGAATCATGCTTTTACAAAGTGCAACGGCAAGAACTGTCCGGTTATCTGGCTCCTGCTAGCAGTGTCAGTGTGGCTGGTCAGCGGCTGTTCGTCTGTACCCGTTGTCACTCAATCTCCATCTCAATCCACGGTTGAGGAAGCGGTTGCGGACTATACCCTCGCTCTCCCGCTGCAAGCGACGCTTTCCGGTGCGCCCTCTGAGGCGATCCCTGCGCTGATCGTGGCGGAACGCGATGCTTCAGGCGCCGGAGACCTGTCCACGCTGTCATTGCTCTGGCTGCAGGATGCCCGCATCGTCGACGGTCGCACCACAGTAGATTCGACCGACGACTATATTTGGCAAGGACTGCCCGCCATCCTCGATCGCTATCAGCTTGCCGTTTTTCCCAATCCGCCTCCGCCTTTTGAGGGGACGCCCAACTTCGATATCGTGCGGGATGGGTCGAATGCACACGTCGTCAACGGTGTCGATGAGTGGCGATTCGTTCGCTCAGACGGACGCTGGTGGATCGCCGAACTGGCGTACCAACGACCATGATGGTCGAGATTCGGCCACAGTGATCGTCGATTTCAGTCGTTCACGATTTGTCATTCTGAGCGAGTATTTTCGAGCACGCCGCTCTGGAAAATGACCAGCGAAGAATCTCGTTTTTCACCAAATCGTGAACCACTGGGGATTTTGTGAAACCGTCAGTTTTGCGGCGTAAAGGGGGCCTGCGCCTCCAGCCACGCCGTGAGCGTCTCGCCAATGCTGGTGAAGCTGTCGGCGGACAATTTGTCGATGGTATCTTCTCGGGTTGTGCGTTGCGGATAGTCGTAGTCGATCAGCGTGACCGTTGGGATCTGATTGGCGCTCAAGGCCTCATGCGGACCCGGAATCTCCCATTTGGACTCGGCGATAATTACGTCACTGTGACCCAATTGATCGGCAAACTGCCAGATGGCATCGGCCAGTGACGGGTCGCTGCCCTGTTCCATGTAGATCTGTTGGTCTGCACCACCGACCAGATCGAGCACCACGGCAAAGCGGGGATCCTGACATTGGGACAGAAAGCCGGTGAGGCCTTGCAGGTAATAGTCAATACCGGTCAGTTCACTCCAGCCGGGCAAGCCCCGGTTCGCCTCACCGTCCAAGACAACAATGCATAGTTTGTGGCCGGTGGCCGCCTTTTTCACCGTATGGGCCATCTCAACCACCAGCGCCGGACCCGACGCGCCGCCATTGGCTCCAGGCACAGGCATCTGGCGTTGGGCCGGATCGGGGTCGGCATCGGCCCACAAGCGCGTATCATAACGCGTGACGATCCAGCCGACCGGTCGATTTGTCTCGGTCGACTCGTCGTTGACGGCGATGATGTTCATGCCCTGAACCATCGGCACGCTTGACGTTTCCGTACTTGTGAAGACCGTGTTTGGGGGCATGTTCTCAGCCGGAACCGGTAGAATAAAGGGCTGGCGCGCTGGATACCATCCAGCGCTCTGAAACTCGCTGATCAACCAGTCCTGTACCTGTATACTCGACTCCGTACCGACGATGCGCGGGCCAAACTCCATCTGAGTAGCGGCCGCAGCCAGTGCATCCTCACCGGAGAACTCCTCAGGCGTGGCCTGGGCTTGGATTAGACCATAGCCTAGATAGCCAAAGAAGCCGACAGCGGCAACCAGGACGCCCACCAGTACCAACTCAATCCAATATGATTTCAGCCAACCCACCAAATCCTACCCCTTTCTGATCGATCCTGCTGATCACTCCTCTTGCCTTCGTGGACGGAACAGCAGCCTGATCGGTGTTCCAAGAAACGGGTAGGATTCGCGTATCTGGTTTTCCAGATAGCGCTGATAGGAAAAATGAACCATCTCCGGATCGTTTACGAAGATTGCGAAGGTGGGGGGGAAACGTCGACCTGGGTTGCATAGTAGAGCCGCAGCCGTCGCCCGAGTTTGACCGCAGGAGGTGACATGTCATAGGCAGTGCGGATGATCTCGTTGACCTTGCTTGTGGACAATCGGTGCCGTCTGTTCGCCGCAACATCCAGGGCCGTGGGCAACAACGTATGAATACGCTGATGCGTCAGCGCACTCATGAAGACCACCGGCACGTAGGAGAGGAACTTCAACTCGGTGCGAACTTTTTCCGTGAAGTTCACCATCGTGTAGGCGTCTTTTTCGATGGCATCCCACTTGTTGACCACCACCACGACGCTCTTGTAGCGCTCCAATACGTGGCCGGCCACATGTGCGTCCTGTGCGGTGACGCCATCGATCGCGTCGATGAGCAGCAGCGCCACATCGGCGCGATCGACGCTGCGCATGCTTCGCAACACACTATATTTTTCGATGCCCGGTTCAACCTTGCCGCGGCGTCGGATCCCCGCCGTGTCAATCAGCGTGATATCTTGCTTGTTGAACGTGATTCGCGTGTCAATCGGATCGCGCGTCGTGCCGGGCACATCGCTGACAATGGCACGGTTGACGCCGATAAGCGCGTTGAGAAGGCTGCTCTTGCCCACATTCGGGCGGCCGACAATGGCGATTCGAATGCTGTCGTCCTCCTCTTCTTCCGTATCGCTGGGGTAATAGGGCAGCACTTTGACAAGATCGTCAAGCAGGTCACCGACACCGCCGCCATGATAGGCGCTGATCGGGTAGGGTTGGCCCAAACCGAGATTCCAGAACTCGACGGCATCCATCTGGCGTTTCGGGCTCTCTGTCTTGTTGGCGGCGATCAGGATGGGCTGTTTGCTCTGGCGCAGTATGTCGGCCACCTCTTGATCTGCGCTCGACAGGCCTTCCATTCCATCGACCACAAAGATGATCGCATCCGCTTCGTCGATGGCGAGCTGGGCTTGATTCTGGATATACTCGATGAAGAGCGTCGAGTCCTCTGCCAAAGGAGCCGCGTTGGTGCGTCGGCGCCGGCTCTCCACAAGCTCGGTCGGCGCTTCCAGCCCGCCTGTATCGATGACAATGAACCCATAGCCGTTCCATTCGGACTCGCCATAAATGCGGTCACGCGTGGTCCCAGGGATGTCCTCCACAATGGCCGTACGTCGACCGGTCAGCCGGTTGAACAGGGTCGATTTGCCTACATTGGGCCGACCGACAAGGGCAACCACAGGTTTTCGTTGATTCATTACTTGTCTCTCCGGGACCACTGTCCCTCATACATCTTCTAGCCATCAAATATGCCGCCCGAGCATCGTTAAGGCGCAGGCGTACCGGTCGATTTCGGATTCGACGTTGCCGTAGGCGTTGTTGAATCCGTTGTTGAATCCGTTGCTGAATCCGTTGCTGAATCCGTTGTCGTGACCCCCTGAGTCGCTGCGGGCGTCGTCAGCCCTCCGACTGTCGATGTGATCACCGTGGACGAATCGGGCGCCTCTGCCGCAGTTGAGACGATCACCACCTCGACCGTTTCCGGCAACAGCCCCTCTTCTCGGATCCCCAGCGGAAGAACAACCCTCGGTTTCACGGCATGGCTGCCCGGCAACAGATCGGCGAGATCGAGAATGACAAACATATCATCAGGTTCCATCGACTCCAATAACGGCTGGGGTCCGCTAAGGATTACCTCTACTGTGTCCAGGCCCACACTGGCATTCAGCCCGGGACCCAGGTTCTGAATCACCGGCTTCTGCTTGAGCGTGGTACCGCTCTGTATCGGCGTGATGGCCGCCTCGATCAAGACGGTAGCCCCTTCCTGCGCTGTGACACCGTCAGGCAAAACCAATTCGATCCGACTTTCGATGCTCTCTGTCGCCCCTGTCAATGACAGTTCCGCAGTTTCTACAAAGCCCGGCACCTCGGCCAGGACGGCGCTATCTCCCTCCAGCACGACCGTCGACGGCGTTACTTTGACCGAACTCAGGCGATAGCCGTTAGGCGGTTCTCCGAAAAGGTTTGGTCGAACTGCAACTTCCTTGCGGCCAGCCTGCTGCTCGATGGGTACGACCACTCTTGCCGTCGCCGGAGAGGCCGTCACCTGCAGTACCCGACTCCCTTGTGCGTCGTCCAACTCAATTGGGATGTTGTCCTTGACGACCTGGCTCTTTGCTCCATTGAGGCGGATCGGAACTTTGGCGCTGGTAACCTGGGTCACCAGCGTTTTGGGGCCGGATACCGTCACCGAGATCGGCTGTAGGATAGGCGCTTGAGCGATGTAGCTCTGGGCGGGAGCGTCGACCACGACAGGTTGAATCGGCAGATCTTTGCTGACAACTTCGTCCAATTGGACGCGCAGGATCGCGGGTTCAATATCGACAATATCGACCTGGGGATTGACGCCCTTTACTTGGACCTCGATTTCATGTTCGCCGGGCCCCCGATCGGTCAGATCGATGTAGGCGGAAAAATCACGTGCATTCAACGTGTTCCAAGACCGTTGCGGCGCGCGGATGATGATCTCCGCCTGCACATCGCTCAGATCCTGAATGGGCTGGGTCGAACCGTCCAACCCGCGTACGCTGACCGGGATCCGATCCGGGAACGGGTTCTGAATCAGCGGATTCTGTTGGTTTGTGGCAATCAACCAGATGATCAACGCCAAAACCACCGAGAGCAACAGTGTGCCGAGTCGGTCCGCAAATCTATTCCAGTGACTGTTCTGCCGTAAACGGTCTCTCTGTTTGTCAAACACGATATCGTCTGTTGGGTCTCTCTCTGCATGAGGCTGATTCTCGCAGAAGAATCAGTTCATCCTCGGGCTGTAAAAATCATCCAATAACACGCGCAATCGATTGCTGTCCAAACGGAGAATACGTCCGTTTCTTGCCACCGAAATAGCGCCGGTCTCTTCGGAGACGACGACGGACATGGCGTCGGTCTGCTCAGTGATGCCGATGGCGGCCCGATGGCGTGTGCCCAACTGCGTATCCGACAGATCACGTTCCGTCAGCGGCAGCACACAGCCTGCCGCCATGACTCGATTGCCGCGTATGATGATGGCGCCGTCATGTAGGGCGGTATTGGGATAGAAGATGGTCAAGACCAACTGATTTGTCAACTCGCCGTCGATCTTCACACCCCGCTCGATCGCGTCGCCGAGACCGGTGGCTCCTTCAAAGACCATGAGGGCCCCATGTTTGCGCTCGGCGAGTTGTTCGGAAGCCTGTACAACGTCGTTGATGAACCGCTGGATGTCCATATTCTCGGACCGGCGCGATAGCCAGGGTGCAGTACGTCCCACCCGCTCGAGCGCACGTCTCAACTCCGGTTGAAAGATAACCGGAATGGCCACAATCAATACGGTCGCGCTGCCGCGTAGCAGCCAGTTGAAGGCGGTCAGTTCCACTGTCTGCGTGATCAGTGCGATGACCACTGCGATGACGACTGCGATCAACAACATGCCGCGGATCAACTGAATGGCCAGCGTATCCCGGAAGAGCCGGAGCACCACGTAGATAATTGATGCCACCAGCGCAATATCGACGAGATTGTGCCAGTCTTGCAGGTGGCTCAGATAGATAAATAGTTCGGACATAAATTGCGGCATCTAAATCTGATTCTCGCCGCTGATCGGTCGTCAGAAGTTTGGCATTCCTGCAATCAAACAGCGGCAGCGGGAGCAAATGGGTATGGCCATCGTGCGCCATTCTATCGATCATTGGGACGGGCTTTTCCGAAACAAGCTGTCAACAGAACCCGACAGACCACGAGCAGGCTGTCGGAGAGAAAGCCGATAGGACACGGATCACGCGGATCTGACTGATTTCCGCAACTATATAGCCACGCCTTGATAGACCGCGGATTAGGCGAATTAGGCAGACGAAACCGGATTGATTCGGATTTTATCCGCTAATATCCGCCGCATCCGCCTAATCCGCGGTCCATTTGCGTCGCAACCTGTATAGTTGCTGAATTCCGTGGATATATCGAGAGAAATCCGTCTTCATCCGCCAAGATCCGTGTTATCCGCGTCCCATTTTCCGGCACTTCGACAGACTGCTAGTGAATCCCGGCAGAAATCAACATGCAGTTCCAAGCACAGGTACAGTCGTCAGATTTCTGTCGCGATATTCACGCCAACATGAACTAGTGTGCTGCATCGCTAAAATGCATCGTCAATTCGGCGCTCGATCTCGCCTTCAGCGACCACAGGATTCGACAGGACGCCCAGTCCTTCGACTTCGACTGTCATGATATCGCCGGGCTGAACCGGGCCGACGCCCTTGGGCGTGCCGGTCAGGATTACATCGCCCGGCAGCAATGTCATGAACCGCGTGACATGGGCCAGGATGCGACCGATCGAGTGGATCATTAGGTCGAGGTTGCTATCCTGACGAATCTCATCGTTGATGAGCGTTCGGATTACGCGGCCTGCTGGATCGAAATTGGTGTCGATCCAGGGACCCATGGGGCCGAAGGTATCGAATCCCTTGCCGCGTGTCCATTGGCCATCGGCCTTCTGCAGATCGCGTGCCGTCACATCGTTGGCGACTGTGTAGCCGAAGATTACGTCGGCCGCGTCTTCTTCGTTCAGATAGCGACATTCCTTGCCGATGACCACGGCCAATTCGCCCTCGTAGCTTACAGTTTCGCTGATGCTGGGCGCAATGACTTCCTCATCCGGGCCGATCACCACAGTCGGCGGCTTGAGAAAGATGAGCGGCTCACTCGGCGCCTCATTGCCCAGCTCAGCGGCATGGGCAGCGTAGTTGCGGCCCACGCAAACGACCTTGCTGGGTTCGACGGGGGCGTGGAGTTGGACATCCGACAGGGCCAACGGGCTGCCGGCGATCTCGGGCGCATAGCCGCCGTCCCGTGTCCGATCAAGATAGGGCGCCTGGGCCAAAGGATAGACCAGATCGTCGACGATCATCCCCCAGCGGATGCCAAACAGTCCGTCGTCGTATACATCTTCAAAGAAGTCGTCGAGCATGGCTTCACCGAAGAGATCCGTTTCGTCCAGCGCTTCGCCAGACTCATCCGTTGGAAACATCGAGCCATCGGAAAGATCGCCGGCCCAAGGCAGGTCAATCGTTTCGGCAAAACGTACAATTCGCATACTGAGTTCCTCCTCTGTTCTCTACTGTGTTCTCTGCCTGCTAGGATAGACGAGTATCATTGACAATGAGCTGAAAATCACAGCCCAAGAATTCAACAGCCTGACGCATCATTGTCATGCGGTCCAGGAAAATTTCGAAATATTCGATGACCTGCGCGTAGTTTGTGTCGATCTTCAGTTCGAGCGCAATGATGTTTTGATCATTCAGTACACGAACAAAGCTGCGCGTCGAGGCATAGTTGACCCGATCGTGGATGTCGAACGAGTCCATATCCGGATTCTGAACCCGGCTGCGATGGACATCGGCCTTGTCGGCAATGATGAGCGCGGCGGCAATTGGCGTTGTTGCCGTTCCACGTTCCTCTTCATGGTTTCCAATTGCGTTCATGACCAGCGCGCACTCTTCCGACGACATGCCCATGCGCGTCAATATGCGCCAGGCCATCAGACTGCCGCTCAACGCATGATTTTCGCGATGAATACTGTTTCCAATATCGTGTAAATAGCCGGCGATATTGGCCAGCTCGTGCGTGCGCCTGTCATGGCCTAGCCGTTCAAGCACGTTTTCGGCAATATGGCCGACCAATCCCGCATGACGTTGGCCATGTTCCGTGTAGCCGATCGCCCCGAGCGTTTCGTTGGCTTGGTGCAAAAAAGCAATGACTTCCTGATCGCGTCGCACCTGATCGATGGAGACCAACCGAGGTGCGGTCACTGGCGTATGTCCATCTGCCTGCATTGCTTTGGCGCTGCCTGCGCCTACTGAAGACTCAGATGAGCCGAGAGATGAATTGTGTGTGCTCATCATTGAGCTCCCAATGTTTCGTATGCTATCGATTAGAGACTTTGACCCACGCCGGCGGCGCTGACGAGCATAGCCAATAGCTGCCAGGCTGCGGCTCGTCGAAGTGGTTGGCGTCGATAGATCAGCAACCACGTGGGCAGAATCGCCACCAGCCAAATCGCCAGCCAGAGCGGCGCTTGCACCCAGAGTAGCAGGATGGCCATGCTGATGTCCGCAATCCCCAACACCAATAGACCAAATTGCTCATCGGAGAATCGGACCGCTCGCCCGGCGCCCCATTGATGCAGCGTCCACAGAACGATCAACGCGACCTGCGCAGTTGACAACGCATTTGTCCGGACATCTCCTGTCCATGCTGTGCCAATCCATGCAGCGTCTGCAACGGATCTGTCGCCGACTAGCCAGGCCGCAAGCAACATCGGCAGGCCAATGCCAACCAGGCTGTGCAGAAACACGGGGATTCTGTGTGCACGTCGGGTGCTGATCCAGCCGAGGCCGGCCAACAGTAGAACGACGACGGTTGCGGCGACAGCGACCACGCCCAAAGCGGATGCAACCAACAGTGTCAGCAGTACGCCAGGGAAGACCACCCGAAACAATACGGGCAGGACTTCCTCCGTGTTACGATCCAATAATTTTGATGCCGGCGAACCAGGCTTCAGGTAGGGCAGCGAAAGATGTGAATGAGCCCGGTTCTCGCGCAACGGGAGCAACTCAGCCCTTCCGCCCGCAATCCGCCACAGGCTGCCCCAGAGCGGATCGACCAGAAGCAGAAGCAACACAACGGTCGGCCATGCAAGCTCCAGGGGGCGCACGAAAAGACCGCCCGACAGCAGCCCGGCCAGCATAGCCCATGCCGCAGCCGGACGCCATGGCGTCTCTGCCAACCAGATCTGTGCGTTGAGCACGCCACTGTTGCTCAAGGTGGCTTCCTGCACCGATGTGGAAGGCCGAAGTCTCTGCAGGCGCGCGCTCCACGCCGAGGCTTCCCGGTTGGAACCGGACGCGGGAGACTCTGGCGGCTTGACTTGATCCACTCGGATGGATCTGGATTCCGTGAACTCGCTTTCCATCAGCGACTCTATCTGTGATCACCGTGAATCCCGGCAGAAATGCGCCTACAGAATCGGCTGTAGGCAGACTCAATGGATTTCTATCGCGGGCTCTACAGCAAACGAAACCAGGCCGGAGAAATCCGGCCCAAAGAGAAAAAACTCATGCGAACCTCAATGGTTTCGCATGAGTTCCAGCAACCTAAATTATACCAGAGATCCACCTCGTGAGGAATTAGAGGAACATGTCCACTGTGCGCCAAATCTGTGCGACAAAGAAAGTGACGACGAACCCCATGACCAACGGCAACAGCGCGGCGATGGCCGTCCATTTGCGGCTGCCGGTCTCTTTGTAAATTGTATAGATTGTCGTGCTGCACGGATTGTGGATCAGGCTGAAGAGCATTAGATTGACGGCGGTCAACAGTGTCCACCCCCCGGCCGTCAGGACGGCCAATGTGTCCGCCCCGGAATCAAGCTCAAAGATGACGCCGGCGTCGCTGCCGGGGCTCGTCATGCCGAGTGTCAACACGGTCAACATGAGGATGGTCGGCATCACGATCTCATTGGCCGGGATGGCGACGATGTAGGCGACCAGGATCACGCCGTTGAGCCCGATCAAGAGCCCAACCGGGTTGAGAAACGAGATCATGTACTCGGCGATGGACGTACCGTTGACGGTGATGTTGGCGATCAGCCAGATCACGGCGCCGGCCGGCAATGCAAAAACGATGGCGCGCCACAGCACATAGAGGGTGCGGTCGATGAGCGATGTGTAGACGGTCTGCCAGACACGCGGCGGACGATAGGGGGGCAGCTCCAGGCTGAAGGTCGATACCTCGCCGCGCAGCCAGGTGCGTGAAAGCCCCCAGGAGACGAGAAAGGTCAGGAAGACGCCCAACATGGCGACGCCCACGACCGTCAACGCCGATACAAAGCCTGCCAGCAGCGGCGGCGCCAGCGCCCCGATGAAGAGAACCGAGATCAGGATAATGGTCGGCCAACGACCGTTGCAGAGCGCAAAGTTGTTGGTCACGATGGCGATCATGCGCTCACGCGGGCTGTCGATGATGCGCGTGGCGATCACGCCGGCGGCGTTGCAGCCGTAGCCCATCATCATGCTCAGCGACTGCTTGCCGTGGGCGCCGGATTTGCGGAACAGATTGTCCAGATTGAAGGCGACGCGGGGCAGATAGCCGAAATCTTCCAGCAGCGTGAAGAGCGGGAAGAAGATGGCCATGGGCGGCAGCATGACCGCGATGACCCAAGCCGTGGTCAGGTACATACCGTCGAGCACAAGCCCGTCCAGCCACCAGGGAATGCCGATGGCTGCAGCAATCTCCTTGAGCCACGGGTAGATGGTGTCCAGCAGCAGCGTGGCGAGCATCTGCGATGGAATGTTGGCCCCTACGATGGTGATCCAGATGACCACCGTGAAGAGCAGGATCATGATCGGAAAGCCCCAGCGCCGGCTGGTGACCAGCCTGTCAATGTTGCGCTCCAGGTCAAAACGCGGTTTGTCGCCGGGCCATGTCACCGCACGCGCTGCAATCTCTGTTGCGTCGGCATAGAGCGCGGTCATGACCTGCTCGTGGAAGTCGTCGCCGATCTGCCAGCGCAGGTTGTTGGCGGTGACGATGACGTCCTCGGGCGTCAGCGCTTCCTCATTCGGCTTGCCTCTGGGCCCGGTTGCTACGCTTAAGCTATTGGCAGTCAATTGGCCACCTCCAACTCGAGGCTTCTCGCGACCAGGTTGCTTGTGATCACCGGGCCGTCCAACTGGCCCAGTTGTTCCAACTCGCCGCTGCGAATGGCCGTGACGATACGGGCGTCGCCGTCCAGCAGACGCAGCGCCACCCAGCCGGCATTGGCCAGACCGGGGTAGAGTTCGGTGAGCTGGTCTGTCAGCGTTTCGACCGCTGCCTTCAGTGTCGATGACTGGCTCTTGACGCGATGAGGCCGGCAGACGGTGCGCCCGCTGGCCACGTCATCCACAGCTTGCAGCAGTTCGGGGATGCCTTGGCCCTGCCGCGCTGCGCACGGCACGACAGGAACACCCAGATCGCGGGCCAATCTGCGGTCGTCAACCTCCAGCCCGCGTCGTTTTGCCTCATCTATCAGGTTGAGACAGATGACGGCCCGATCTGTGATTTCGAGCACCTGGAGCGCTAGATTCAGGTTGCGTTCCAGACGGGTGGCGTCCACAACGATGATGGTCACATCCGGCTGGCCAAAGAGGAGGAAATCACGCGCCACCTCTTCGTCGAGGCTGGTGGCGAGCAATGAATAGGTGCCGGGCAGGTCGATGATCTTGTAGCGGCTGTCGGCATACTCAAAGCCGCCTTCGGCACGTGCGACCGTCTTGCCCGGCCAGTTCCCGGTATGTTGGCGCAGCCCGGTCAAGGCGTTGAAGACGGTGCTCTTGCCGGTGTTGGGGTTGCCGGCCAGAGCGATGACATAGTCCGAATCGGACATGTCGACGCCGAGTTTCTTCAGATTGCCGATGTTGTGGACCGCACAGGTGGCGCAGGCCGCGCCGACCGGCGCGGCTTTTGTCGCTTCAATCTCTTTCAGTTCGGCTTGTGGTTGTTCACTCATGCTGCTACCTCTAGAACGGATTCATTTTCAATCGAATCAGACATCAAATCAGACGTCGAATCAGTCACGGGATCGGTTGCAGTATCATTCAGGGGATCGATGAAAATAAACGCTGCCTGGTCACTGCGCAGACCGATCAGCGCATCGCGGATGCGATAGGCCGTCGGATCGCCGCTGGGGCTGATCATTTCGGCGCTGATCACGGTGCCGGGCAACACGCCCAGATCCATCAATCGACGGCGTTCGGCCCCCCGGCAGGCCTTCGAGATCTTCGTGACCCTGCCCTTTTCGCCGATGTTCAGATCGCTGAGCCGGCTCTGGGGCGTCCGGAGATCTTGGGCTTCAGCGACCAGCGGAGCGATGGCCAGATTGCCGGCCACGACCGGCGCCAGCACATGTTCGTCGCCGTTGCCCCAGAAACGGATGCGCTGCGGCGTGTTTTCAAGAACCTGAACGCGCAGCCCAGGGAAGAGCCCTTCGGCCACCAATTGGGCATAGATCATGTTGGGCTCATCTTCAATGTGGACAATGCGTCCGATCTCACCGGCCTTCAGTTCGTTGAGCGGCTTGCTTTCATGTTCCACCATTCGGCCCGTGGGGCTGGGGATGGGATCGCCGTGGGGATCGTAGGTGGGATTGCCCAGTTGCGCCGCCATCTCCTCCAACTCATCGGGCGATGTGCTGTGCTCGTAGCGCTCGGCACGATCATGCCACTCGGTCTCTTCGTAGCCGGTTTCGTCGGCCAGGTAGCGCTCCCAGAGCCGATGTGCGCGCAATACGTGGAGCGCGGAGGATCGGCCCTCATCGGTCAAGTAGAGCGTGCCCTCGCTGAGCCCGACCAGCCCGTGTTGTTCCAGGTCTGAAATGAGTTCACTGGCGTCGTTGGTGGAGATCTCCAGCGCGCCGGCAACGCTCTGCAACGTCGGATAGAGTCCGCTGTTGGTCATGACGAAGATGTGCTTGACGGCATCTTCGCGAAGCACACGGCCGTTCATCTGGCGCTGGCGACGGCTGCGTGCAATCACGCCCTTACCGGGCCAGACCAGGGCGAGTACAATGCCCAGAATGCCGAGCCCGACAAGCAGGGCCACCAATGGGTTGATCATAGTCTTCCTCTCGTCGACTTGACTGCAGTATCCTGAAATCAGAATCGCCTACGTCAAATTCTAGAATTTCCTTCCGGCAATATATCATTTTCTTATCGGTGAATCAATACTTTTGCCAAGACTAAATATCTTGATCAAAAAAAGCCCGCAAATATGGCGACTCGCTCATGGGGCGAAATGAGAAGACACCATCGCCCTACGAAATGTCGGTTACCAGAAGCGACTCCGCCATGTCATAGGCCAACGCATGGTGTTCGCCATCGATTTCGACCAACAGGGGGCCATTGAACGGAGCGCGTTTGTGAAACACGATCTCGGTATTCGGATAGAGACCCAACGTCCCGAGATAGCAGAGTCGGTCCGAATCTTGCAGCAGGACACGAACCAGCCGATAGGCGCGGTCAGGCGTGGCTGCACTGAGCGGTTCTCCGTCGATCTGCTCGACGTAGCCGTCTCTGGTCGGGATGGGATCACCGTGCGGATCGATGGTCGGGTTGTCCAGCGCGGCAGCAATCGCCTCTTCCAGCGCTTCGCTCATCACATGTTCCAGCTTTTCGGCCTCTTCATGGACCTGATCCCACGGGAGGTTGAGCTTGTCGTGGAGGTAGAGTTCAAGCAGCCGGTGGTGGCGCAGCACTTCGAGCGCTACCTGTTCGCCCTGGGCCGTGAGCGCTATACTCTGGTAGGGCGTATATTGAACCAGCTTTTGCTCGCCCAGTTTCTTGACCATATTGGTCGTCGATGCGGGCGAGACGTCAAGGTAGTTCGCCAATGCCGAATTGGTCACACGCTGACCCTGATTGCTGAGAAGGTAGATCGCCTTCAAATAATCTTCGTGGGCCGCACTCAATGGATTTTTCTGCACTGCCGCCTTTGTTTTAGCCATGGCTAATTCTACTGCGAAGATAGTACTTTGTCAAGCTTGAAAATGATTCGGATGTTCAAAATGCTTCGCTGTCTGTGGGATGCTGCGGGTGAGGATTGGGCGTTGCGTGAGCCGATCTACGACAAGCCCGTCGTCTCCACGATTTCGGTCGACCCGCCGCGGCGTAGGTCGCCGGCCGGCGTCAATTCGCCACCCTGCAACGCCACCGCATGCGCGCCGCCGAAGAACATGCTGGTTCCGTGCCAGTGGTTGACCCGATAGCCCATCGCTCGCAGATCTGCAACGACCTCAGCATCAACGCCGCCTTCGACTTGGAGCGTGCCGGCTTCGAAGTGGACGCGATCGATATTGACGGCCTCCGATAGCGAATGCTCGAAATCGAGCAGATTGCTCAGCACCTGCAAGATCGCCGAACGAATGCGATTGCTGCCGCCGCTGCCGACGGCCAGGACAGGTTCGCCGTCGCGGAGGACAATGACCGGCGTCATCATGGTCGACAGCCGTTGACCGGGCGGCAACTGATGGAAGCCATGGGGATGCAGATCCTCTTCGCCCAGCATGTTGTTGAGACAGACGCCGGTGTCGCCGACGACAAACCCGGCGTTTTCTCCGGCCGATGTGGTCACACTGACCAACAGGCCGTTCTGATCCACCACGCTGATATGGGTGGTGTCGTTGGGGCCGGGTGCAAACTGGGGATCGGCCGGCGCAGTCTCACCGATGAGAATAGCCTCCAGTTGCTGTCGATAGAGATCGAGATGGGCCTCGGAGAGAAACCAGTCGACACGGTCTTCACCTAGGTCCTCGTGCGAGTCCCACTCTCGTCTGGCCATATTTGTGAGGCGCATGACCTCGGCCAGCAAGCGTAGATGTTCAGCCGAATTGTGTATCAGCTTGTCTACATGGGCTGTCGCCAACAGCTTGAGTGCGAAGGCAACCAGCACACCGCCCGACGAGGAGGGCGGCGGAAGCAGGATGGTGAATTCACGGTAGTCGATGGTGAGGGGACTCAGGCGGCGGACCTCGTAGCCGGTCAGATCGCGGTGGGTCAGCAGCCCGCCATTGGCCGCTTGATCGTCGAGAATCGCCTGGGCGACATCACCGGTATAGAAGAGGTCCGGGCCGTCGCGCCCCAGTCGTTCAAGCGTGTGAGCGAGGTCGGCGAAGACAAAGCGTTCACCGATTCGAAGCGGGCGTCCCTCGGGCAAGTAGAGACCGGCCAGTTGCGGCGTGTCTTGGAAGATGGGCTGCAGGATACCGTAGACATAGGCCTGGCCAGGGCTGAGCAGAGCGCCGTCACGCGCCAGCTTGATCGCCGGCTCCAGCAGCGTGGAAAGGGGCAGCGTACCGTGTTCGGCGGCCATGGCGCAGAGCCCGGCAACAACGCCGGGGACAGCCACGCTGGCCCGGCCAATGTGAAAGGGCTGCTTCTCGGAGCCGAAATCGATGATCACCTCGTGGAAATCGGAGTCGGGAGACATCTTGCCGGACGGCATGGTGCTGAAAAAGTCATAGACCAATTGCAGATCCGAGTGGCTGTCGACCACCATGGCAATGCCGCCGCCGCCGATGTTGACAATCGATGCCTCGGCGATGAAGGAGGCAAAGGCGGCGGCAACGGCCGCATCGACGGCGTTGCCGCCGATCTTCAGTATGGCTGCGCCTGCCGCAGCCGTCTGCGGATCTCCGGCCGCAATCGCTCCCTTCACAGATCCATCCTCTCCTGCTTCAAATCTCGTTCCCGTCTTTGTTCCCGTTCCCGTTCTCGTTCTCGATATCCGCCTGAACCGGCTACAGTAACGAGGATGGCGCTCTACATCAGCACCCCTCGAATCCCACTACTCGCCGAGTTCGATGCCGATCTTCCGCGTATTCTCGGCAACAACGCCGATGTCATGACAGATCTTCTCACACAGGGTCAGAAACTGAGGTTTCCAACGCGTATGCAGATCGATCGGATCGATCCACTGGTGGCCAATGGCATCGTCAGTCACAGCCCTGATGTCGGCATCCCGTTCATCCAAAACCTTGAGCAGGGTCTCCCGGCGGGAAAACTTTCCGTAGTGGTGCTGAAGCAGTACCACCGGCACAATACGCAAAGACATCTCGCTGCACCACAAAAAGACCTCGTTGAAGAAGAGGCGCAGCGGATGATAACGTCGCTGGGTATTGGGCGCTTCGACCACAAATTGGTGCCAGAAATCGCCGTTGTGAAACGAGCAGTTTGCGCCCGTCAGCGGCAGATCGTAGAGCGCTGCCAGCGCCACGGCCACCGAATCCAGCAATCCGCGACAGGCCCCGATATAGCCGACCAGAAAAGAGCGCGTCAGGACCGCCGTCTTCAGGTCGCTATCGTAGTCCATTTCCGCACGATCCAGGCTGTGGCGTTTGCGTGCATCTTCGATCAGGAACGCATACATTTCAACCTCGGCCATGCGTGCACAGATACTCTCTGCAAGGACAAGGCTGTAGAGAGAGCGGCTGATCGGCCGTGGCGGGCAACAATGTATCAAAAAGATCGTCGAGTTTGATGAAACAGGCGGGCACCGGCTGTTCAGAGAGGCGATAGGCGGTTCGTTCGTAGAAGTGGGTTTTCATGTTCGATGGACTGTTTGCCGGCATGCGACGTTGGGCTATAATGAATTCGTCAAATCGAGCAACTTCGAGTATATCACCGAGCACCCTGAAAACCGATATACGAACTACCCTCCAAGGAGTCGACCGTGGACCGTATGCAATCCCCCGAGTATCGTCCGATGATCCGTGATCTGCCCAATGATCTTCGCCCGCGTGAACGGCTCACCTACGCCGGAGCCGGCGCGCTGAGCACAGCCGAGTTGGTTGCCATCATCCTACGTGTGGGAAACCGAGGCGAGAGCGCCATACGCATGGGCGAGCGCCTGCTGGCCGACTTCGGCGGCGCCGGCGGGCTGGCCCAGGCCAGCTTCGACGATCTGTGCCAGGTCCATGGGATCGGACCGGCCAAGGCAGCCCAGCTTCACGCCGCCTTGGAGTTGGGCAAACGTATGCTGCTGGCGTCGCCCGATGATCGTCTTCAGATACGCACCCCGACCGATGTGGCCAATCTGCTGATGATGGAGATGGGGTTGCTGGAACAGGAGCATCTGCGCACTGTGCTGCTTGATACCAAGAACTATGTCACGCGTATTGCCGAGGTCTACGCCGGCAGCCTCAACGCCGCGGTTGTGCGCATCGGCGAGGTCTTCCGGGGCGCCGTGCGTGCCAACAGCGCCTCGATCATCGTCGTGCACAACCATCCCAGCGGCGACCCGACGCCCAGCCCCGAGGACGTCCGCGTCACCGAAATGATCGTCGAGGCCGGCCAACTGCTGGACATCAAAGTCCTGGATCACATCATCATCGGCCGCAACCGCTACGTCAGCTTGAAGGAGCGGGGGCTGGGGTTTAAGGGGTGAATGATGGTTAATGGTGAATTGTTAATGCTCAATTGTCAATGATGAGTTCATTCACCGTTAAAAATTGACCGTTCACCATTAACCATTAGGCTCTTATCACCGGTCACTCTTCTTCGCCGTCCTGATACGTGGCCGCTTCGGCCAGATAGGCTGAGAGTTCGCGCAGCGTGCTCGGTTTTAGTTTTACCTCGCGCGCTTGTCGGCGTACGAATTCCTTGACCTGGTCGGCGCGCAAGGCCGGAATGTTGGGGCTGTCCACTTCCAGTTGGACATCCGCATTGAGAAACGCCGCCGCGCCGCTGACCGGCAGAGCGGCAAACTCAGCCCGAAGCGCTTCATCTTCGACCTTCTCCAACAGCGCACGAATTTTGCGTTCGCCATCCTGCAGATCAAGTGCCGGGCTGCCCACGCCCTCTCTTGCAAAGACAGTGAAGATGCGACCGAGACTGAACGGCTCCTTCCACTTGTCGCCCCTGGCGATCACGCGGCCTTTGTCGCTGCGAATGGCAAAGAGCAGAACGCCGCACGGCCCTATCAGAACATAGGGCGAGGGAAGACTGTAGGTAAAGTAGGAGTATTTGGCGTCAAACCCTTTCAAGCTGCGTTGGAAGACCTCGTCAGGGCGTTCAATCTGCTTGCTGCCGGGCCAGCGCCGTTTGGCGAACTTGTTGATGTAGTAGCTGCCGAAGCTGGCAAAGATGAAGCCGGCAGGCAGGGCCACAAAGCTGATGTACGCCCAGTACTGTTGCAGGAAGGCCGCAAACTGATTGGGTGCAGGCTCGGTCGGCGGATAGATATTGGGCACGAAACTGGCGGCCAGGCCGATAAAGAGAATGATCAGGCCGGCCATGCTCAGCCGGCGACCGAACTTCTCCTTGCTCTTGATGTGTTGGACGTTTCGATAGATTTTCATGGGTGCGGGTCTCGGATATTGTGGGTAATGGATAGGTTTCTAATGAGTGCAACGTGCTGCTTGCGGCGTGAGGCTTTCGTTGAGCATGATCCGGCGTATCCCAATGTGTGCGCTCGTGGTGATGGGAGGCGTCGATGCCGGGATCGACTAGGCCGTCGACCACATCGCCGCCGGTGCGCCAGAGCGCTTCGCCGTCTGAATGAATTCGATCGTGCGACCCGTATCACCGGTCGGGCTGGGGATATTGAGCAAGTCCGCCAGAAAATCGACCATGCCGTCAACATTGATCGATTGGTCGGCTATGCTGCGAGGTGATCCAGCGGGCGACTCCGCTGACGGCTCGTTCATGATTGAACCTCCGCCATATCAGCAGCAACCAACAATGCCTCGGCCTCTTGCAGCATCGCCACACCTTGCAGAATGCGTTCGGGAACGTTCTGATCCATGCTCTCCTTGGCGACGCGGATGGTCTGGCGAATCGAGTTGGCGTTGCTGCGCCCATGGGCAACGACCAGTACACCTGAAAGGCCAAGGAGCACGGCTCCGCCGTACTCGCTGTCATCGATGCGGCTGCGGATGCGGCGCAGTCCGTTGCGCGCCAGAAGGCCGCCCACGGCGCTCAGCGGATCTCGCTTCAATTCCTCGAAGACGACCCGCTGCAATGCGCTGGCTGCAGCTTCGGTGGTCTTGAGAAAAATGTTGCCGGTGAAGCCGTCGGTGACGACAATATCGGCCAGACCTTCGAAGACCTCGTGGCTTTCAATGTTGCCCAGAAAGTTGATGCCCGGCGTCTTCTGCAGCATTTGAAAGGCGCTGATCACCAATTGGTTGCCCTTGCCGTCCTCTTCGCCGTTGCTGAGCAGTGCGACTTTTGGTTCCTTGATGCCGAGTACGGTCTCAGTGTAGATGGTGCCCATGACGGCAAATTGAGGAATGTACTCAGGGCGGGTATCGGCATTGGCCCCGACATCGAGAACTGTACAGAACCCTTTGAGTGTCGGAAACGGGGTCATCAACGCAGGCCGCATGATGCCCTTGATGCGGCCGATCTTGAGAATGCCCGCAGTCAGTGCACCGCCTGTGTTGCCCGCCGTCACAACGGCCTGCGCTTCGCCGTTGCGGACCATCTGGCATGCCACCACGATGGAGCTATCGGGCTTGCTGCGGATGACTTTGGACGGCTTGTCGTCCATTTCGATTACCTGGCTGGCCGGAACAACGGGCAGATCGAGTCCGTCTGTGTCAAATTTGGCCAGCTCCGCTTCGATCAGATCGGGTTGTCCGACCAAGGAAATTGTGGTGCCCGGAAAGGCACGTGACGCTTCAACTGCGCCGGCGACTGTTTCGACCGGTGCATGGTCGCCGCCCATGGCGTCGAGTGCGATATTCATTGTTGTTCAATTTTCTCCAAAGAAGATTCTATCCTAGATATGCCGGATAACATGCGATGCCTATCGCACCGGGACCGCCAAAACTGGCGATGGCCGAGCCGATGTCGCCGACAAAAAGTTCGTTGATGACAAGCTGATCCTGTGCCATGGCGGCTACCTGCTGCGCTTCGTCGATCGTGTTGGCATGGAGGACGCAGGCATGAAGCGGCTCTGAGCCGAAATGCGCAACGTGCCTGTTTACAATCTCTCGCAAAGACCGTTTGCGACCTCGTACTTTACCTGTCGGGACGATCTGGCCGTGTTGAATGTCCAGGACAATCTTGACCTGCAACAGGTTGCCGATACTGGCCTGCAGGTTGCTGATCCGGCCGCTGCGTGCCGCGTATTGGAGCGTCTCCAAAGCGGCAAAGCCAATCATTGACTGGCGAATCTGATCGAGACGGTCGACCAATTCTCCCCGCCCGATGCCTTCTTCCAGCAACCGGGCGGCAGCGATCGCCTGATAGCCGCTGCCCATACTGATGCTATCGCCGTCCCAGAAGAGAAAACGATCTTCATCCACTGCCGGCGACTCGGCCCCCTGCCTGTCAGATTTCGCAGCGTCGAACTCGCGGGCAGCAGTTTGGGCCGAAGCGAACGTGCCTGATAGCTTTTGACTGATCGTCACGACGATGATCTGCTTGGCGCCTTCGTCAAACGCCTGCTGATACGCATCGGCAAAGAACTTAGGCGGAGGCTGGCTGGTTGTCGGGAGCTGTTCGTCGGCGACAAGGCGCTCATAAAACGCATCAGATGTGAGGTCAATATTGGTGCGGAACGAATCAGTGCCAAAATTCACAACTGTGGGCACTTCGATCATTCGGTACTGGGCCTGAAGTGATTCCGGTACATTGCTGCTGGAATCGATCACGATTCGTGTATTTAGATTGTTCCAGACACAATGATTCTTGCCCATATGATCTGTCATCCAGGTGCGCTATACGAAACCTGCGGCTTGCTCGAATGCACTCAATTCCGTATCCCGCGTTCAAGTGCCGCCAACACGCGCCATTGCGCCATGTTACTATAACACGGCGCAATGTGAGAAGTTGTGACCCAGTTCGAATCTATCAGACCACAGACCTGCGCTCGAAATATTGGGCAAAAGTAGACAACTTCACCGCCGCAGAAGGTTCATACCCTGTGGCAGGCGAGCGAGCAGGTCGGACGCGATCACGCCTGCCGGACCAACTTCAACGGCGCACTGTTCGCCGGCTTTGCCGTGCAGCCATGCGCCCAGACAGGCAGCGCCAAAGGGTGTGACGTGCTGGGCAAGCAGACCGCCGATTGTGCCGGCCAACACATCGCCGGTGCCGGCGGTGGCCAGAGCCGATGTCGCCACCGGGAGCACGGCCAACTGTCCGTTTGGATCGGCAATCACCGTGTACGGTCCTTTGAGCAAGATCACGGCATTCCACGTCGGCGGCCTTGCGACGGGCCAATGCCCAACGATTGGCCACGACCTCCTGCACGCTCAGCTTGCAGAGCCGCGCCATTTCCGCCGGGTGCGGCGTCAGGATGACCTGCTCAGGCAGCAGACGTTCCCAATCGGGCGATAGGGCCAGGCAGTTCAATCCATCTGCGTCGATGAGGGTCGCCGGCAGCGACACTTCCATGAGCAAGCGCTCGACAAAGCGTTGCGTTGTCGCCTTCCGCCCCAGCCCACAGCCGAGTACGACGGCATTGTAGCCGGTCAGGGCATCCGCCACAAGCGGTAACGCCGCCGCCCCGATTGTCCCGGCGGCATCGCCGTCGCCAGTGGCCAGCGGAAGCCAGGTCGGCTCGGCAAGTTTCGTCGCCACCGTGGCCCAGACCGGCTCCGGGACGGCTCCGGTGACCAGCCCCGCTCCCACCCGTCCGGCTGCAGCGCATGCGAGATAGGCTGCTCCCGGATAGTTGACGCTGCCCACGGCCAACAGGACCTTGCCGAACGTTCCCTTGTGGCTATATCGATTGCGTTCCGGCAGCCATTGACGCACGAGCTCTTCTGTGAGCACGAACGTCTGCACATCGGCGGCCAGATCGGGGCTCGTGCCGATGTCGACGACGATCAACTCGCCGATGTGGGCTGCACCAGGGAATAGGAAGTGCCCATGTTTGGCATAGGCAAAGGTGATGGTCAGGTCGGCGCTCAGCATATGCGGATCGATGGTGCCTGTGTCGCAGTTGAGCCCGCTTGGCGAGTCGACGGCAACGACGAACGGCCGATTGTCATCGTCCAGTCGAGTCGTTACCTGCTCCAATAGCGCCGCCAGTTGCCCAGTGATCGGGCGGTTGGCGCCGGTGCCCAACAGCGAATCGACAATCACGTCGGATTGGTTGAGCCACGAAGCCAAGGTTGAAAACTCCGGATCGTCGTCGGCATGGGCGCAATGGACGCCGAGGTCGACCAGCCTGGCGAAGTGCTGCTCATAGTCATCGGCCGCAGCCGTCGAGCGCTTCCACAGATAGGCGCGCACCTCGATGCCGCTTTGGTGCAAATGGCGGGCGCAGACCAACCCGTCGCCGCCATTGTTGCCCGGCCCGACCAGGACGAGCACGCGTGGCGTGGATTCAGCGAATCGTTCCGTAATGGTTGCTGCGACAGTGCCGCCCGCGATCTCCATCATCTCGGCATAGGAATGGCCGCTCGCGTCGGCGGCGCGTTCGATGGCCTGCATCTCGGCCACGGTGACCAATTTGGTTTTGTCAGGAATTGAAATCATGGATTGTCCGACCATTGGGTTGCTTTTATGTATCGCGACATTTATGTCGCCCTGCCAGCCCCGTTCGCAGCGAAGCCCTGCGACATAAATGTCGCGGTACAATATCCGCTCTAGCGAGCATTGAACTGCCATCCAGTATAGCATGGCTGCTTTTGCATCGCACCCTGATGCAGGTATACTGGGCTGGAAATTTACGTCGCATTTTAGCGTTGGGAATCAAACAATGGTGTGGGCATTTTGGCTGGGATTGGGGCTGCTCTGGGCGCTGACTTTGACCTGGAGAATACGAGTGGAGCGGCATAATTCGGGCGCACATCGGTTGGCAGGTGATATCCTGGCCGGCGGTATCCTACTCCTGCTCACCATCGCCTTCTTCTGGCGCACCATCTCCGGCGATGTCTTCCAGCCTGCCGACGGCGGCGATCTGGTCTCCTTTCTCTATCCGACCTACCGCTTTGCCGCATCCCAACTCAGCCAATGGACGTTGCCGCTCTGGAATCCTCATCTCTACGGCGGCGCCCCCTTCATCAGCGACATTCAGGCCGGTTTCCTCTATCCGCCCAACCTGCTGCTCTTCCTCGCCGAATCCGGCGTTTCCCTATCCGACCATGCAGTGGCTCTCCATCGGCCATCTCTATTGGGCCGGATCTGGGGATGTATGTGTTGCTGCGCACCATGCGAATCGATGGACGGCTCGGTCAGTCCGCCGGCAGCACTCTTCGGCGCGCTGGCCTTCCAGTTTAGCGACGCCTTCTTCATCCACCTGGGCAACCTCAACCTGATCGCCGTGCTCAGTTGGCTACCGTGGGTCTTCGCCGCCTATCTGATTGCCCTGGATCGACGCAGCCTGCGCTGGGCCGTGATTGCCGCCCTGCTCTTCACCGTAGCAAACTACGCCGGACATGCCCAGAGCAGCTACTACATCGGCCTGGCGCTGGCCGCCTACACGGTCGTCTGGGTTGCAGTCGAGATCGTCGATGTGCGTGGGCAACAACCAGGCGACGGTGATTCGCGTTGGCTGCGCACCGTCTGGGATGGCTTGAAGTATCTGGTTTTCGTTGCGCTACTGACCGGCTTGCTGACCGCGCCGCTTCTGTTGCCCTCGCTGGAGTTGACCCAATACACTGCGCGCCAGGACTTCACCTATCAGGAGTCGATTGCGTTCTCGCTGGCCCCGACCCAGGCCGCCGTCGGCCTCTTCACGCCGGGTTTCTTTGGCCGCGGTCCCGGTCTCTATCTGGGGTCTGTGGGACCGGGTTGAAACACCCTACGTCGGCATCGTCACGTTGATACTGGCCGTGGTCGGCTTTGCCCTGGCGGCCAAGCGGACACGGCGCAGGCTCTGGCCATGGCTGGGCGTGGCCCTCTTCGGCATGTTGATCGCGCTGGGCGTTTACGGCATCGTCCACGGGCTGCTGACGGTGGTCCTGCCCGGCTTCGACCAGTTCCGAGCCCCGGCCCGGGCCATTGTGCTCTGGGCGCTGGCCATCTCCGTGATGGGAGCCATCGGTCTCGACACCGTTGCGCTGCGCTATGCTTCGAAAGACAAGGCAAGCGAAGAGATAGACCCGGCCGATGTGCGTACGAATTACGCAGGCGACGATGGCGTGACGACCTTTCTCTTTGTGGGCAGCGTCATCTTTGTCGGGCTGGTTGTGCCGTTGCTCTACATGGCGCTGCTCACCACCCAGCCGGATCCCAACGCATTTTTGCATGCGTCGTTGGCAGCGCTTTCCGTGGTGTTGGCGGGCGGTTTCTGGCTGGCGACCTGGGCGATCCTGGCCGGCTATCGTGCCGGCTGGATCGGAGCCGGCGTCTTCGGCGCGGCGTTGGTGGCCCTGCTCTTTTTCGAGTTGACCGCGACCGGCGCCTACACCGACATCAGCTCGACCGACCCCTCGCGCGGCTTTGACCATCCCGAGATCGTCGAGTTTCTCAAGGCCGATGAAGACCTCTTCCGCATCGACACGCGTACCGACATCGCCGATCTCTGGCAGCCCGATGCCGCGGCCCTGCACGGCTTGCAGGATGTGTGGGGCGTGGCCAATCCGCTGCTGTTGCGCCACTGGAGCAACCTCTGGGAGGCGACCGGCGGGCGGCAGACCGAGCGCTATGACATGCTCAACGCCAAGTATGTTCTGGTGCGCGACGGCACGCCGCTGCCCGAGGGCAAGTTCGAGCTTGCCCTGGACGCGCCGGGCGATCTGTCGCTCTACCGCAACAGCGATGCGATGCCGCGAGCATGGTTGGTCCACGAGGTGACCGCGCTGCCGTCCGGCACGTTTGACCAGGGAGAACTGGATGCGATCTTTGGCGAATATGGCCTGGATCCCCAGACCAACGTGCTCGTCGAGTCCGCCAATGTCGATGCGTTGAATGTAGCGCCTGCCTCTGCCGACGAATCGGTGGATGTGACCCACTACGGCAGCTCGTCCATGGCGCTCGACGTCACGGCGTCCGCTCCGGCCATGCTCGTGCTGAGCGAAGTCTGGTATCCCGGCTGGCGAGCCACCGTCAACGGGGAGGCCGTTGACATCCTGCGCGCCAACGGCGCTCTGCGTGCCCTGCCCGTGCCCGCCGGCGATTCGATGGTGACGCTTGATTTTGTGCCGTCAAGCTGGCGGTATGGGCTGTTGGCCTTTGGCGTCGGCGCCGTGCTGGCGATTCTCCTCTTTGTTTGGCCCTGGAGTCGGAATCAAGAGGCGGAAATAAAGTGACCCAACCTGAGGCATGCAGGTTGGGTCACAACATCCCCGGCACAGCCCACACAACTTAGCGCTGACCACAGTAGGTCTGGGTTGTGCCGGGGACGTGAATTCTAGGATCGACCTAAAACTTCTGCCCTCGCAAACGTGTCAATCTAGTCCAAACTAGACGCATGCCGCCGTGACGCACCGAAGTCAGTCGGGCGAAACTGATCGTTGTTCAGGATGCGCACAAGTCCATCGCCGGTCACACTGAGCACGAACAGGCCCTGACGATAGGCATAACGGTCGGCGTACTCATCGATGGTGAGCCCGGCCACGGCCCCATAGATCGACTTATCGCGGTGCTGCGGGAAGAAGTCAAGGAACTGATCGAGATCGACCAGGAATTCCTGTACATCGGCCACCTTGAGCGTGCTCTTCACTTCAACCACGACCACGTCATCGCCGTTCTCCAGCAAAAGATCAAGCTCCATGGTGCGGCCGTTGATCTGGCTCACGGAGCGTTCATACCTACGATGAACATCCACGCCCCAATCTTGAAAAAGACGCAGCGCACCGGGCTTCACCAAGGCTTCCAGCATTTTGCCCCATTGGCTGCCGAACAGACCTTCGAGTTGGCGGATCTGTTCGCCCGTCTCTTTGAACTGCCGGCTCAGAAGGGCGTCGGTTTCTTTGAACTGCTGGCTCAGGCGCGCGTCCGTCTCTTTGAACTGAGCGCTTGTCTCTTTGAACAGCTTCCAGATTTCATCGATTGATTCTTGGACTGATTGGTCACTCATCTGCTTTCTCCTGTTGGAATCGAGGGATACTCCGCTACACAGAGTATAGCACATCCGTTCCTTGCACTCAACGAATATTTCTCAGCAGATCTGTCTTATCCTGGCCCGCCGCCGGCCGAAATGTGGAAGCTGTTGTCCTCAGCCGCTACGGCCGAGGCCGGCTTATCGGCCAGCAGTTCGTCGAAGAGGGGCAGACGCCCGGTCTGCACGGCTTGGTCGGCGTAGAGGTACATAGCCGCGGACCATGCTTGCTCGCCAAAGCCCATGGCGTGGCCGCTGCGCCCGTGCAGCCACTCGTTGAACTCCCACTCTTTGTCGACACCGCAGCGGTTGGCCTCAGCCAGCGAGATCAACATCTTTTCCGATCCCTCCTGCCAGCCGTGGCGCACCAGCGCGGCCACATGGAAGCCGCCGATCATGGGCCAGATGCCGCCGTTGTGATATTGGTTCGGCAGGTTCAGATTGCGGCTGCGATAGTAGGTGCGCCAGTCAGCCTCGCCGGGGAAGATGGGCGGATAGATAGCCTTGGTGGGGAAAGGCTCGGCCATGCCGACCTGGTGCATATAACGCAGGATGTGCTCGGTGCGATGGCCGTCAGCCAGACCGGTGAGCACCGCCAGCACATTGCCCAGGCTGTCGCACCAATCGCCGTACTCCCGGAAGGCCACCCAGGGCAGATAGAACGGCCGACTGGAGATGGATCCCATGTTGTGGTAGAGCATGAACCATTCCAGACGGATGCTTTTTAGCCGTTCGAGATGCTCGGCGAAGTGTTCGGCCACCCAGCAGCGGTCGATCCACATGAGCAGATTGATGCGCTCATGCACGCCGGCGGCATCGACTCTGGGCTGGAACACCTTGTCCTCAGTCAGATCGCCTGCGGCCAACAAACTCGCGGCCATCTGCTCGTGGGCCAACTTGGCCGCGTACCAGAGCGCGTTGTCGTAGAGCACGTTGTAGCGCACGGCCAACAGATCCATCCAGTCGCCGGCCTCCGGCACCTCCAGCAGTCCGCACTCGTTCATGTCCTGATATTCGAGCCAGAGCAGCGCCCGATCGATGTGGGGCCAATGTTTCTTGAGGAATTCCTGATCGCCGCTCAGCCGGAAATAGAGATAGTGGCCCAAGACGTACCAGAGATTGCCGTCGATGGCGCCGGCATTTTCGGTGCTGATGTAGCCGGTGTCCGGGTTGACGTTCAGTTGGATCAGGCCGAGTTTGGACTGATGCGCGCTCATGGTTTCCAGCGAAGCGCGACCGCAGGCGATCAGCTCGGGGTTGCCCGTCACGCATGCGCCCAGGAAGGTTGCGACCGCATCACGCGCCCAAACCTGCGGATAGCCGGCCGCCAGCGCCGAGGCGCGATAGCCGTGGGGCGTCACGCAGTGGTGAACAATGTCAAGCGCCCGTTTACGGGCTTCATCAAGCAGTTGGTTGTCTGTTGTCATGGTTATCCTGGTTGGTTTTTGCGTCCTCATCCGTGAGCATCCAAGAGTCGCATCTCTTTGCCGGGACGCAGTTCCTTCTCATAGAGATTTTGGCGGCGAAAGATTTTCATGCCCACGGACTCATAGAGCCGATAGGACAAAGAGAAGCTCTCACCGTCTGTGTCCGTGATCACGCGGCGCGTGTCGCGGCGATAGAATTCGTTGAGCGCGGTCAAGACCAGGGCGTTGCCGATACCACGGCCACGGTACTGCCTTCGAACGCTCAGACTGCCCAGTTTGCCGCTGTTCTCGTCTTCGACGGTGCGGGCATTGCAGAGACAAGAACCGGCGACCGTATCACCGTCCCAAGCCACGAAGCACAGCCCAGACGAGTTCCAGTATGGATCGTCAACAATCGGCTCCGGGTCGCTTGCTGATCCGGGTTTTGGGGTCGCTTTCTCCTCTGCCGGCGGCAGAAGCGTCGCCTCATCGACATGGCCCCAGTGATCGGCAAAGGCTTCATCCAAGGCCGGATCGACTTTGGGCCAGTCACGTGCCGGGTCCAGCAGTTTGATGGTGATGCCGTCAGCCATCAGCGGCTTGGCCGGGGCCGTCTCCATCTCCACAGCCATGTGGATCCACTGGCGGGCAAAGCTGAAGCCGTTGGCGAGCAGAAAATCAAGCGCAGTACGTTCCTGCTCGTAGATGTTCCAGTAGAGCAACAGCCTGGCGAAGTCGGGGGCGCTGGGTATGTTGGCCGTTGCCTTCGTCTCGACCCAGTCCAACAGCGTCGCACGCAGCGCCGGGCTGTCGTAGTCGGGATGGATGCTGCCTCCGGTCTCTTGAATCACATAGGGCGCTGAACTGGACAGATATTGATAGCCTATCAATTGACTCCTGCTGTTGACGGCAACCACCTGAGCGGCCGAGGGCGGGACCCCGTCGGTCCGCCGCAATTTGCCGCTCTCTGTAATCACGGCTGACCGTCCGCCGACGGTGGCCAAGCTGGCGGTGTTAAGCATCTCTACTAGCGGAGCCAAATCGGTAGATTCAATCGCGCGGATCGAAAAATCGTTCGTGTGGTTCATTTGGGCCTCTCTTTTGGGCCTCTCTTGCATTCGATAGGGGAAGCAGAGCGATCCAAAGCGTACCATTGGCCTGTCGTGACCGCAACTGAAAAACCACGGAATTGGCATGCTGTTTGACATCGCTATTGGCTTGGATGATAATGGCTCACCCAACCATTTATGTCGAACTCAATGCCCACACACTTGCGGAAACCCATGGAGAGTCCCATGAGCGACCCAATTGATCACAAGTTGATCGCTCGGTGGCGCGAAAAACCAGCGCCGCTCCTGCCGATTCTGCATGCATTCCATGATCGAGACGGCTATCTCTCCGAGGATGCCCTGCGCACCGTCGCAACGGCGTTGCGAATTCCCTTGGCCGATCTCTATGGCACCATCACCTTTTACCACCACTTTTCGCGTGGTTCAGATCGACCGCAATCGGCGCCGCGAATCTGCACCGGCCCGGTCTGCTCGCTGCGAGGCGGACAGAGTCTGTTGGATGCACTTGCCGGTCAAGGAGCCACGGCCATGCCCTGCGCGGGCCGCTGCGATCAGCCGATCCCGGTACTGCAAGGGCGACCAAGTGTTGATCGGCGACGCTCCTTTCAATTTGACTGATGGGCCGACGCCGTTGCCCGCACCCAATCCCGGCGGCATCGAAGAGTGCGTCTTCCGGGCCATCCGCGAGCCGGGCCGGGCATCGCTGGCAGGCTACCGCGCGACCGGCGGCTATCAGGGGCTGACGAATATGCTGGCCGGCATGACGCCCGATGATGTGATCTCGCTTGTCCGCGAGAGCCAGCTTGCCGGTCGTGGCGGAGCCGGCTTCCCCACCGGCGTCAAATGGCGGGCGGTGGCCGAGGCGCAAGGATCGCCCAAGACCGTGGTCTGCAACGCCGACGAGGGCGAGCCGGGCTGCTTCAAGGATCGGGCCGTGCTCGACCACGACCCGTTTGCCGTCATCGAGGGCTTGACCATCGCCGCCTATGCCACCGGCGCCACACGCGGTTTCATCTATCTGCGCTACGAATATCCACAGACGATCCCGATTCTGGAGAATGCCCTGGCCGAAGCAAGAGATGCCGGCCTGCTGGGCAATGACATCCTCGGCAGTGGATTCGATTTTGAGATCTATGTGCGACGCGGCGCCGGCGCCTACATCTGCGGCGAGGAGACATCGCTGCTCAACAGCCTGGAGGGCAAGCATCCCTTCCCGCGCAATCGACCGCCCTATCCGGTCACAAACGGTTTCGAGGATCTGCCGACGGCAGTCAACAATGTGGAGACGTTGGCCTCGGTCCCGCAGATTCTGCGCAAGGGCGCGGCCTGGTATCAGGGACTCGGGCTGGGCGACTTTGCCGGCACCAAGTTGATCAGCCTCTCCGGCGACATCCAACGACCGGGCAACTACGAAGTTCCCTTTGGCCTGCCGCTCAGCACGTTGCTCTTCGACTGGGCCGGTGGTCCGCCTGCCGGCCGTTCGATCCAGGCTGTGACCATGGCCGGTCTATCGGGCGGTTTTCTGGCCGGAGACGACATGAACGTGACGCTGGACGAGCCGAGCATCCGTCAGAAGGGATCGTTCCTCGGCGCCGGCGGCATCATGGTCTTCGACGACAGCCGCGACATGGTCGCCGTGGCCCACGGTGCGATCGAGTTTTTCGCCCACGAGTCGTGCGGCAAGTGCTTCCCCTGCCGCATCGGCACGCAGCGGCTCAGCGAGCGGCTGAGCGACTCAGTGACGGCCCCGAACGTCAGGGATCCCGAAGACTTGGAGGCGTGGCTGGCCGAGGTTGAGGACATCTCCTTCACCATGAAGGAGGTCAGCGCATGCGGGCTGGGCATGGCGGCGCCGCTGGTGGTGGAGAGTCTCATTCGTTATTTCCCGGAACAGGTTGAGGGGCATGTGAAAAGGTGACAAGGTGAGGGGATGAATCGTAGGTCACACTGCGAGTGTGACGACGCTGACAATCAGACTTATCCGACTTGTGACGGCTTGGTCAATGTGGCTTGTCCGACTTGCAGTCGGACCTACAACAATCACAATCTCGTAGACACTTCGCTTTAGAAGCAAAAGACTCATGACATCGAACAACATTTTTTCTCTCGAATACGCACAATCTCTGGACGCCGACGATGAATTGGCCTCATTCCGCGACCGCTTCGTGGCCGATTCCGAACTCATCTACCTGGACGGCAACTCTCTGGGACGCTTGCCCAAGGCCACGGTGCAGCGCATGCAGCAGATCGTCGAAAGCGAGTGGGGCGAGCGGCTGATCCGCAGTTGGAACGAAGGCTGGATCGAGACGCCGGGCCGCATCGGCGGCAAGATCGCGCAGCTTGTGGGCGCGCAGCCGGACGAGGTGACCATCGCCGATTCGACGTCGGTCAATCTCTATCGGCTGGCGCTGGCCGCGCTGCAATCCCAGCCGGGACGCCACAAGATCGTGACCGACGATCTCAATTTCCCGTCGGATCTCTACATCCTGCAGGGGCTATGCCGACAGCTTGGACCGGACTACCACATCGAGGTCGTCCCGTCGCCCGACGGCATCCACGGCCCGGTCGAGGGAATGGCCGCGGCCATCGATGAGGATACGGCGCTGGTGACGTTGTCGCACACAGTCTTCAAGACATCGTACACCTATGACATGGCGACCATCACGCGGCTGGCCCACGATGCCGGAGCGCTTGACGCTCTGGGATCTGAGCCATGCCGCCGGATCGGTGCTGGTCGATCTCAACGACGCCAAGGCCGATCTGGCCGTCGGCTGCACCTACAAATATCTCAACGGCGGACCCGGCTCGCCGGCCTTTCTCTACGTGCGCAGCGACTTGCAGGAGACGCTGCAAAACCCAATGCAGGGCTGGATGGGGCAGACCGGCATGTTCGACTTCGGTCTGGACTATCGTCCGGCGCCGGGCTTGCAACGCTTTCTGACCGGCACGCCGCCGATGATGTCGATGAGCGCCATCGAGCCGGGCGTCGATCTGCTGCTGGAGGCAGGCATGGAGCGGCTGCGCACCAAGTCGATCCGCCAGAGCGAATATCTGATCGCACTGTGGGAGCAGGAGCTGGCGTCGCTGGGCTTTGTGCTCAACTCGCCGCGCGACATCACCCAACGCGGCTCCCATATTTCGCTGGGCCATGTCGACGGCTGGCGCATCGATCAGGCGTTGATCCACGACAAAAACGTGCTGCCCGACTTCCGCAAACCGGACAACATCCGCATCGGCATCGCCCCGATCTACAACTCGTTCGTCGATATCTACGAGGCCGTGGCGCGGATGAAGCAGATCGTGGACGAGAACATTTTCGAGAAGTATAGCCAGGATGTGCCCGTGGTGACGTAGTGAAGAAGAAGATCGAAGAACGAAGATCAAAGATCGGTTGGCAAAGACCTGTCGATTTTTGGAACGCCATCGCATGCCCGATCTTTGATCTTCGCTCTTCAATAACCCAAGGAACCCCATGACAACACCGCACTCCAGCCCCCAACTCACCCTCCGTCTCGACGGCGAATTGGTGACATTCGAACTGGGGGAGACGCTCTATCAGGTGGCCAAACGCCATGGCAAGGAGATCCCCACGCTCTGCTATGATCCGCGCCTGGAGGCGTTCGGCGCGTGCCGGCTCTGCGTGGTCGAGGTGAAGGGGGCGCGGGCACCGGTTGCGGCCTGCACGACGCTGGCGATGCTCGACACCGAGGTCTTCACCCAGAGCGAGCGTATTGACCGGCACCGAAAGACACTGCTGGAGATGGTAGTCTCTGAGAACCGGCAGGTCGATGTCGATCCGCTGCGCGGCTATTCGTCACAGGAACTGACGACCCTGGTGGATCGCTACGAGGCGGACACCGGCCGCTTTGCCGGCAAGCAGTCCGGCCAGAGCAAGCTCGATGACGGCAACCCGTTTCTGCTGCGCGACTACGATCTCTGCATCTCCTGCTATCGCTGCGTGCGAGTCTGTGCCGAGCAGGAGGGCGACTACGCCATCAGTGTCGCCAACCGGGGATTCCAGACGCAGATCGTCACGGAATTTGACGGATCGCTCAAGGAGTCCGCCTGCACATTCTGCGGACAGTGCGTGCAGACCTGCCCGACGGGCGCGCTGGCGGATCGGAAGGCGATGCGCTTTGTGGAAGAAGAAGCGACTAACGGTTAATGGTGAATTGATAACGCTTAATGGTTAATGGGTCGTCGCCAGTGCAGACTTCATTAGACAATTGAGCATTAACCGTTCACAATTAACCATTGTCTTTCCAACGGAGACAGTGGCATGTCCCAACAAAAAACCATTACCAAAACTCGTTCCATCTGCGGCTACTGCGGCGTGGGCTGCTCGGTCGACATCATGACGCGCGACAACCGCATCGTCGGCATCCAGCCGGCCATGGACGGCCCGGCCAACGAGGGTGCGCTCTGCGTCAAGGGCCAGTTTGCCTATGACTACGTCCACCATCCGGATCGGCTGACGGAACCGCTGGTGCGACGCGCCGACGGGCAACTGCACCCGCCACCTGGGACGAAGCGCTCGATGTGGCCGCGGCCGGTTTCCGTCGCGCTGTCGACAAATATGGACGCCACAGCGTCTACGGCATCGCCTCGGGCCGCACGCCCAGCGAAGCCAACTACATCATGCAGAAGTTCATCCGCGCCGGCTTCGGCACCAACCAGATCGACAACTGCAGCCGTGCTTGACACGCCCCCACCGTCGCCGGTCTGGCGGCAGTCATCGGGCGGGGCGCCATGTCCAATCCGCTTTCGGACATGGAAAAACCGGATGTGATCTTCTGCATCGGCACCAATATGACCGAGTGTCATCCGGTGGCGGCCACGCGGCTCAAGAAGGCGCTGGCACGCGGGGCCAAGCTGATCGTGGCCGATCCGCGGCGCATCCGGCTGGCCGAGATGGCCGACATCTATCTGCCCATCCGCGTCGGCTCGGACGCCGCGCTGCTGCTGGCCATGGCCCACGTCATCGCCCGCGAGGAGCTGATCGACGAGGAGTTTGTGCGCACACGCACGACCGGCATCGAACGAGTTTCTGGCCCACGTCCAGCCTTCACGCCCGAGTGGGCCGAGACGATCACCGGCGTGCCCGCGGCCGACATCGAGGCCGCGGCTCGACTCTATGGCGGGGCCGAGCGCGGGGCCATCTACTACACGCTGGGCATCACCGAACACATCTGCGGCGTGGAGAATGTGCAGAGCCTGGCCAACCTGGTGCTGATGACCGGCAACATCGGCCGCGAGGGCACCGGCATCAACCCCATGCGCGGCCAGAACAACATCCAGGGCGCGGGCGACGCCGGCGCCATCCCCAACAACTATCCGGGCTTCCAGCCGGTTGATGACCCGGCAAATCAGGCCAAGTTTGAGGCGCTCTACGGACGCGAGATCGATCTGGCCAAAGGGCATCACCAAGGTGACGGCGCTTTGATCGGTGCGGCGACGGCATCCACGCCATGCTCATCGACGGCGAGAACTACGCTGGTCTCCGACCCGGATCGCATCCACTGCGAACATGCGCTGCGCAGCCTGGATCACCTGGTCGTCATCGACATCTTCCTGACCGAGACCGCCGAACTGGCCGACGTGGTGCTGCCGGCCGCGGCCTGGGCCGAGGTGGACGGCACCTTCACCAACACCGAACGGCGCATCCAGCGTGTGCGCCAGGCCGTCGACCCGCCGGGCGAGGCCAAGCCCGACTGGTGGATCATCAGCCAGTTGGCGCAACGCTTGGGCGTATCCGGCTTTGACTATCGATCGGCCGCCGAGATCTTCAACGAACTGTGCAGCCTGTCGCCCATCTACGCCGGCATCGATTGGGATCTGATCGACGACGGTCAATACCAGTGGCCGATTCCCTACCACGGCCATCCGGGCACGCCGCGTCTGCACGAGGACGAGTTCACCAACGGGCTGGGCAAGTTCTCGCTAACACGGCCTACCGCGATCCGGCCGAGATCATCGACGACGACTATCCGGTCTGGCTGACCACCGGGCGACGCCTGGAGTCCTACCACACCCGCACCCAGACCGGCCGCGCCCAGGGCATCGACTATCTGCTCTCCGAGGAGACGCTGGAGGTCCACCCGGACGATGTGGCCACCTGGGGACTTGCAGGACGGCGGCTGGTGTCGCATGAGCAGCCGCCGGGGCGCGGTGCAGATCAAGGTGGAGGCGACCCGACGCTCGCCCCGGGGCACCGTCTTCTGCCAGCTTCGCCTTCAACGACGTGCCCATCAACGTCCTCACCGGCTCCGGCTACGATCCGATCACCCAGACCGCCGAGTTGAAAGTCTGCCCTGTGCGGATTGAGCCGATCGGGAAAGATCAGCCACAGATGGACACAGATGGATTCGGATCACCACAGATAGTGCGATGGGCGATTTCATCCGTCGCCCAAGTCATCTGTGAAATCACTTTTATCTGTGTTCATCTGTGGCAAAAACCAAGGATCCAATGAACAATCGCATCCAATCCAAGCGACGCATCTGGACGGTGAACGAGCAGGGAGTCCGGCGACGCAGCGACTTTGTTGCTGTCGAGGAGCCACTGGAGATCCAACTGCGCGCCGGGAACGAGCGACGCACCATCGCCATCACCATGCGCACGCCCGGCAATGACTATGAACTGGCCGCCGGCTTTCTCCACAGCGAAGGCATGATCGAAAACAAGTCCGATGTGCCACGCATGATCTACTGCGTTGACGGAGAGAGCAGGACGCCAGGAGTACAACGAACTGGCCGTCTACCTGCGCGGCGAGACACTGCCTGACCTGCCGCAACTGGATCGTCACTTCTTCACCAACAGCGCCTGCGGCGTCTGCGGACGCACTCATGCTGGACGATCTGGATAAACGCAAGCTGCCGCCTTTGTCGACGGAGCATGTCTGCGTCGCCGGCGCTGCTTTCGCAAATGCCGGAAGCGCTGCTCAATGCGTCAGCGTCTCTTTGCCAAGACCGGCGGCTTGCACGCGGCGGGTCTGTTCGATGCGGAAGGGACGCTGATCGAAGTGCGCGAGGATGTAGGGCGACACAACGCGCTGGACAAGCTGATCGGCTGGGGCTTGCTCCAGCGGCGCCTGCCCTTTGATGACAAGATCGTGATGGTGAGCGGACGCGCCAGCTACGAACTGCTGCACAAATGTCGCGTTGCCGGCGCGTCCATTCTCTGCGCGGTCTCAGCGCCAAGCAGTTTGGCCATCGATTTGGCCGACCGCTTCGGCATCACACTGGTAGCCTTCCTCCGTGGATCCACGTTCAACATCTACACCCACCCAGATCGCATTCAACGTCTTGAAAAGCGTCCACTGAATTCTGGCGCAATCCATACCGAATGACATAAACTTCATCGTCGTGGTATTTACGTCGAACCGTGCGGGGAGTGTAAAACGTGATCGAGTTACTTGTTGAAGAACCGCTTCTTCTGCTCTTTGTTGTCACGGCGATTGGGTATGCCGTCGGTCAGATCAAGATCAAAGGCAGCAGCTTGGGCGTTGCGGCTGTGCTTTTTGTTGGTCTCTTCTTTGGCGCGCTCAGCCCGGAGATCAAGACTGCCGGTGGTCGTCTTCGAACTGGGACTGGTGATCTTCGTCTACACCGTCGGCCTCAGCAGCGGCGCCGGTTTCTTTGCTTCCTTCAATCGACGCGGGCTGCGCGACAATCTTTTCATTTTGACCATGATTACCCTGGCCGCCATGATGACCACGGCGGCCCATTTTGTGCTTGGCCTGCAGTCGACGGTGACCGCCGGCATGTTCGCCGGCAGCCTAACCAATACGCCGGCGCTGGCCGGTCTGTTGGACACGATCACCACCTACGCGCCGCCCAGCCAACTGGAAACGATGCTGGCCGAACCGGTGGTGGGCTATTCGGTCGCCTATCCGGTCGGCGTGCTTGGCATGCTGGTCGCCATTGCGGTCATGCAGCGGGTGTGGAAGATCGACTATCAAGAGGACGTCAACCGTCTGCGCAATCTCAACGTGGTGGAGAAAGAGATCTACAACCGTACCGTCTGCGTCACCAATCCAAGCGCAACCGGCGTGCCGATTCGTGAATTGAGGGAACAGACAGACCTGACGATTCTCTTTGGACGACTGAAGCGAAACGACAGAGTGCAACTGGTCGACGGCCAGACCCAATTGGCAATTGGGCGATCTCGTCAGCGTCATCGGCACGCCCGAGGATGTGGATGTTGCGGTCAGCCGGCTGGGCGACTTAACCGACGAGCATCTGGAATTGGACCGCACTCAGTATGACTTCCGCCGCATCTTCGTTTCCAACCCGAAAATCGCCGGCATGAAGCTTTCAGACTTGCGTCTGCCCGAGGAATACGACGCTGTGGCGACCCGCATTCGCCGGGGCGACATCGACCTGCTGGCCGAGGCAGACACTGTCCTGGAACTGGGCGACCGCGTGCGCGTCGTCACCC
Source organism: uncultured Chloroflexia bacterium (assembly GCA_963698255.1). Taxonomy (GTDB): domain Bacteria; phylum Chloroflexota; class Anaerolineae; order Caldilineales; family Caldilineaceae; genus JAWKOK01. The sequence continues at coordinate 450,464 of CAVOQD010000037.1, forward strand.
GGCGTGAGAACATGCCGGCCCTCAGCGCACGTTTTGGCGATTCCTACAAGGCATTGAGCGAGGTCAATCTGCTCAGCTTTGGCATCGGCATGTCGCTCGGTCTGCTCCTGGGGCTGATTCCCATTCCCTTGCCCGGCGGCATTACGTTTCGGCTGGGATTGGCCGGGGGGCCCTTGATCGTGGGGTTGATCCTGGGCGCTGTTCGGCGCACCGGACCGATCGTTTGGGTGTTGCCCTATAGCGCCAATCTCACGTTGCGCCAAATGGGGTTGATTCTACTGCTGGCGGGCATCGGCATCCGCTCCGGCTACACCTTCGTCACAACATTCCAGCAGAGCGGCGGCATCTCGATCTTCGTCGCCGGCGCCGTCATCACGACAACCACTGCGTTTTTGACGCTCTGGATCGGCTACAAGGTGCTAAAAATTCCCTACACCATGCTGATCGGAATGTTGTCCGCGCTGCAAACTCAGCCCGCTGTCCTCGGGTTTTCCACGGAGCAGAGTGAAAGCGAGGTGCCGAACATCGGCTATGCATTGGTCTTCCCGATTGCAACCATCACAAAAATCCTCTTTGCTCAACTGCTGCTCATGTTTCTACGCTGACGGCTTGCGTTGACGGGATCGATCATTTATCTTTCAGAATCTGCGCCAGCCCCAACCCGATCATGTGGGCGAGCAGCGGGTTGCGGTCTACCGGAACGGTCTGCATGGATGAGACCAAGTGCATCGCTCGCTGGGCGTTGACGTCATTCTCGGCATAGTGGAACCAGGCTGCCTGGGCGCGCAGGCTGGTCTCCAGTGCTTGCATCAGGACGCCGGCTTCCTTCCAATTGGCGATCTCTCGCTGGATCTGTTGAATGATGAATTCGTTGGGCAGATCTTCCAATTTGTTGCGCAATGGACGCACCGCCTGTGCGAGCATGATATTCTGTCTCGACCACCCGTGCATGGAAGGATCGTTCAGCAGGTAGTTCGCGTCTTCCGCCAGTGCCGCAATCTCGACATCAAGATCGACTTGCCCGAGTTCATCAGGATCATCAGCACGGCCTTCTCCGCTCAGAAAACTCTCCACTTCGGGATCGATTTGCGGGTGGGCATAGCGCCAGATCAGATCGTTGTACAGCCTGTACTCATTCTGAGGCGGCTCGGCATCGATGTCGGCTTCCTGCATCTTTGACGCATGCAGTACCAGCCGGCGACCGTAGTCGAAGGGCGCTGCCAGCATGGCCATCGAATTGCCGCCGCCGATATCGACGGACACGAGGTCGCCGATGATCAGCCTGACGCGGCAGATGTTCCGCAGGCAGGTCTTCACTGCCGAATGTCTGCCGGATGCCGGTGCGATAGTTGAGGACAAAACCGAGGATGGCTCCGGTGTCACCTGGTACGTCCGGCCAGTGGACGAGCCAAACTGTCTGGTGGCCGGACGGATCCGCCGGCGTCATCAGCGTCTGCCAGCCTTTTGGCTCAGGCGGCTGATAGATGACGCCGCTGAAGTGCAGTTTGCGCAGGCTGCGTTCAGCCAGTGGCGCGATGGCTGGGGGCAACACAAATTGCAGCGAATGGAGTGCGGCTGCCGCTTGCTCGGCTGCCTCAGTTTTGCCCAATAGTTCCAGCCGCTGAAGGGCATCGGTCGCCACCATTGGTCGGTCGTCCTGAGCGATCAAGCGCAACAATTCCACCCGATCTTCCGGGTCGATACGCTCAAGCATATCCATGACCATGCCGGCCACCGCATCGTCGGTCTCGCGCAACTGGGTCACATATTCGAGCAGGATATACCGGTTGACTTTGCCGGACTCGATGGCTTCTCGCAAACTCTGAAAGGCGACCTCGTTGGAGTTGTCGAGGTCGTTGGTCAACGCCGACGGCAACGTCTCGCCCAGATAGCGCTCAAGGATCAGGGCTGCCGTGATGCGCATCTGCGGCGAATTGCTGCGATCTGCCACCGCGGATCGCAGCGCTGAACCCGTCTGTTCGGCGGGCAAGAAGCTGGCGACATGGCCCAGGCCGCTGCGATATTGACTGCTGGATGTGTTCAACTGCTTGACCAGTGAATTCAATACCAGATCAGTCGGATAGGAATCGGCGATCTCGTGGGCGATCTCTATCTGGACGATTTCGATGGCTGCGTTTTCCAGCGCCTGAAATGCCAAAGCCAATTGGCGGCGCATCTGGAACGTATTGAGAACCTTTTTGTCTGACATGGGCAATCAGGAATCCATAGAATTTTCGTGAACCGGTGTCAGAAATCGGCAAGGACGCGTGTGGATATCGATGCCAATCTTGTCGCATTGTACCATTGCACAAGACTTGTTCCGAACGAACGGCCAAGCGGTTTTTCACCCCAATTTTTTCTCCGAGATCGTTCGTGCTTCCATTACAGAACAAAAAGATCAGTCGGTCCAAAGGTCGCGGCGGCAAGGAGCGACTGTGCTATAATCTGCCGTGCATCGGCGACGTCACCGTAGCGCTGTTGACCGCATTACCGAGAGGATTGTTGACTTATCGTGGAAGCAGTAGATAACAGCGTGTCTGCAGGCCAAGTAGGCTCGTCAGGTAAAATAGATACGTCCAGCGGCTACAACAGCCGTCGTGATTGGCTGATCGGCGTGGGTGTGTCCGCTTTGCTGACGCTGATTTTTGGCCTGGTGAACTGGCATTGGCTGCAGGTCAATGTCGTGACCTATGGCTGGGACCGTATGGACCACCTGATCACGACGCTGGTTTTCAACAACATGCTGGCCGCGCCCGGACCGACCACGCTCTACGATCTGCTGGCCTATGCCAGCTACTATCCGCCGTTGGTCCACTACATAGCTGCCGCAGCCTACCAGATCTTCGGCGTCTCCGAAGAGATCGCGGTGATGACCAATCTGCTCTACCTGTTTGTGCTGCTGCTTGCGACATGGGCCATCGCCCGTCGACTGGAAGGCACGGCAAACGCGACAACAACCGGCGCGATCGCGATGTTGATCCTCGCTACTTTCCCCATGATCTTCGCCATGTCGCGCTATCTCTATCTCGATTTTGCTCTGACTGCGCTGGTGGCGGTCTCCGTCGCCTTTCTACTCTACAGTGAACGTCTGAGCCGGCGTGGTCCGGCCCTATGGTTTGGCCTTGCCATCGGCCTTGCCTTCCTGGTCAAGTGGACGACTGCGGCTTTTCTCATCGGGCCACTGGTCTACGTGGTGTGGCGCAGCGGTGTCGTCCCCGAGATGGTTCGCCACCCACGCGAGCTGCTGCCCAACTGGCGACGTCTGCTGCTTGCACTGGTCGCCGGCGCACTGCTCAACCTGGCCTGGCTCTATCCGGCCCGAGACGGCGTTGCCGCCAACCCGGTCGGCTGGTGGCTCTATCCTGTTTTTTCGTTGTTGCTGGGTGGTGTCCTCTACGCCCTTTTCGCGGCCAGGCGGGACGGCGTCGGTGTCGCACAGGCACTCAACAATGCGCTGAGTTCAGCGGTGATCGGAGCGTGGATCATCGCGCTCTGGTACCTCACCAATACGGAATTCATCGACAGTTTCAGCAACACCGCCTATGGTCTGGACGGCGGGCGCTTTTTGGCCTACGGCAAGTACTTCCGCGAGGTCACGACCGAACAACTGGGCCTCTTCTATTCGCTCTTCTTCGTGATCATCGTGGTGGTCTGGCTGGTTCAGCAACGCCGCCATCTGCTGCGCTCGCTGACGGATCTCAGCGACACGGCCTGGGTGCTGCTGCTCTGGGTCATCGTGCCGACCATCATCTTCTCGACCCAGGTGAGCCTGGCCCATTCGCGCTTCATCATGCCCTTTCTGCCGCCCTTCGCCATCTGGATGGCCGCCGGCACTGATGATGTGGCGTCCGCCGCTGCTGCGCTGGGCAGCGATTGGCCTGATTCTGATTGTCGCCGTCGCCCAATTTGCGTTCATCTCATTCGACGAACTGGCCGATCTGGCGAACCCGCTTCACAGTGAACGTCGCCGGCCAGCCGGTCGATCTGCTGGCCAACGGGTTTTTCATCCAATATCCGGCCTCCGGCATCAACGATCCCGACTACGCCATCGCCGCCGACGTGCTCGACATCGTCGATCAGGCGCGCCTGGACCAGGGTCGCGAGACCATCGAACTGGGCATCCTGACCAATCTCCATCAACTACACGAAAAGCACTTTCTCTATCAGATCTACATCAACTATCCTCAGGTTCGCCTGCGTGAGTTGGCGCGCAACTGGCGTGAGCAATCGGCCTACAACCAGCTTTTTGAAATGGACTACGTGCTGGTTTCGGATACGCATTCGTATCGCACCCACGAATCGAGCCAGGAGGTCGTCGACAGAATCCTGGCTGACGACTCGGATCTCTTCAATCTGGCCTTTCAGCCCGTGCGAAGTTGGGACTTCCCCAGCGGCGAACATCTGACGCTCTACGGCCGGCGCTATGCCCCCACCGAGCCCGGATTGGCCCCCGAGAACTACTATCTGCTGCTGGAAAGTCTGATTGACCCAGCGAGCGAAGGCGACGCCATCGCCCTGGTCGGGCCGGATCAGGCCTACATGATGGGGCTGCTGTTGCCCGATGGTAGCCGCATCACGGTAGCCCCATTGCCGGCTGAGGGTCAGTCTGCCGAAGAGACCCGGACGCGGCTGGCCGAGTTGGCAGCCGCCAACCAGCGTATCTTCTTGATTCGCCACAACACCGATCAGGCCGATCCCGATGGGACGGTTGAGCAATGGCTGGACGAGAACCTGATCAGAGGCAGCGATGTCTGGCTCAATTCATTGCAGGTCACGCCCTATGTGGTGGCGGGCGACGGCGAGCCCAGCGAACTGCCGGTCGATGTGACCTGGCCGGACGGTCCCAGGCTGGCCGGTGTTACCTATCGGCCCACAACGACCGTCGCCGACAAGGCCACGCCCGGCGGCGCGCTGGTGCTCGATCTGACTTGGGAATCGCTGCTGCCGGACACGCCGCGCAAGGCCTCGCTCCAGCTTCTGTCGCCGGAGGGCGCACTGGTTGCGCAGAACGACCAGGAAATCAATGAAGGCGTGCAGCAATTCGTGCTACTGGTACCGAATTCAACAACGCCCGGCGACTATGCGTTGACGCTGACTGTCTACGATCCAAACAGCGGCCAACGATTCTCGCTGGAGGACGGGGCCGAGGTTCTGCAACTCGACACGGTTGCCGTTCAATGATTGGCGAGAGCGACATGAGCCAGCGGGTCGCGTGATCGATTCGTCATCCTGACGCCATAAGAGCAGGGCTTGCGGGCGCTCTCCATTCAATGCTACACTGGTGGCGAGCTTCCCGGAACGCTGGTCGTCTTGGGTCGAGCGAGATCAACCGCAAGACCATCTGTGTCCAGAGATTCCCCCATCGCTGTTTTTCCTGTGGCAAATTCCTGTGGCAAAATTCCAACCCTGTTCACCTGAACCATCCAGTCTCACGGCAAAGGTCAAATGGCTCAAGCACTCTATCGAAAATGGCGCAGCCAAACATTTGAAGAGGTCGTCGGCCAGGAACATGTGACGCAGACGTTGCGCAACGCCCTGCGCGACGGGCGCATTGCCCACGCCTATCTCTTTTCCGGGCCGCGCGGCACCGGCAAGACCAGCACCGCACGCATTCTGGCCAAGGCGGTGAACTGCACCGCGCCCGAAGGCGAACGTCCCTGCAACGAGTGTCACAACTGCATCGCCATCAACGAAGGGCGCATGATCGATCTGATCGAGATCGACGCGGCCAGCAACAACAGCGTGGACGACATCCGCGAGCTGCGCGACAAGGTCGGCTTCAGCCCCAGCGAGGGCCTCTTCAAGATCTACATCATCGATGAGGTCCACATGCTCAGCACCAGCGCCTTCAACGCGCTGTTGAAGACGCTGGAGGAACCGCCGCCCCATGCCCGCTTCGTGTTGGCCACCACCGAGCCCCACAAGATCCCGGCCACTGTGTTGAGCCGCTGCCAGCGCTTCGATTTCCGCCGCATCCCCGTGCCCGAGATCGCAGCCCATCTGCGCCACATCGCCGACGTGGAGGGCTTCGGCGTCGAGGATGAGGCGCTGGCTGCGATCGGCCGCAGCGCCCAAGGTTGCATGCGCGACGCCGTCAGCCTGCTGGACCAGATGCGCAGTTTCGGGACCGAGTCTGTCACGTTGGATCAGGTTCAACAGGTTCTGGGCGCGGTCAGCATTGAGAGCGTTGCCTCGTTGGTCGATGCATTGGCGGCCAAGGATGTAGGCGCCGGGCTGGGCCTGATCCAGGAGTTGCTGACCAATGGGGCCAGCCTGACCGAGTTCTGCCAACAGGTCGTCGAATACCTGCGCGGCGTGATGGTTGTGCAGATGACCGGCGACGCCGGTCTGCTCAGTGATCTGCCGGCCGACACCGTGCGGCGTATGCAGGGGCAGGCCAAGCAATTGCCTGGGCCGGCAACGCTGTTCGCCATCAAACGCTTCAGCGAGGCGATTCCCGATCTCAAGGGCGGCTATCAGCCCCAGTTGCCCATGGAACTGGCCCTGATCGAGTCGATCCAGGGGCCGGCGGTGATGGCCCCGGCTGTCGTCGCGCCGGCGTGCAGGCTGCGCCCGCGCCGACTGCGCAACCTGCTCCGGCCGCTCCGCCGGCGCAGACGCCGGTCTCGGCTCCAACGGGGAGTGAAAAAGCTGCGGGTGAAACAGTCGCCGTCGACGCGGAGCCTGCCGACGGTGAACCGGCGCCGTTGGACACGGCGGCGGTCACGCGTTTGCGGGACCAGTGGAAGCAGTTCACCTATGCCACACGCCAGAAGGCCGGGCACAAGGTCCAGGCAGCGTTGAACACGGTGCGCGATATCGCCATTTCGGATGACACAGTCGCCTTTGCATTTGGCGCCAACACCTTCACCTGCGATATGATCGCCAAACCGGAGACGTTGAGCCAGGTTTCGGAAGTGCTCGGCGAGTTTTTGGGGCGACCCGTGAAGTTGGATTGCCAGATGGGTGAGCAGGCCAAAGTCGCCAACCGGCTAGGCGCGACCGCCCAGCAGGCGGAGGACAGCGGCCCGGATCCGTTGGTCGAGTATGCAGTCACCAATTTGCGGGCAGAGGTGGTAGAATAGGCGTCGGCGGCGTGGTTATCCAAGACCATCTGTGTACATCTGTGACAGAACATCGGTCGCCAGTAGAATAACCTAGCAGCTTGTCGGAGAGACCAGAAATCGACCGCGGATGCGGCGGATTAGGCGGACAGAGCCTGATTTTATCTGATATTATCGGCATTTATCAGCCAAATCCGCCTAATCCGCGGTCTATCGTCCTTCTCTCCGACAGACTGCTAGGGCTGAAGACAATTGCATAAAATGCAGTAGGTAAAGCGAGGAAATCATGGCGAAAAAGAAGAAGAATGCGCGAAGCCGACAGGCAGGCGCAGGGACAGGCGGTTTCGGTACGCCGCCCATGGGCGCACCGGGCGCCTCGGGCGGCATGGGCAACCTGATGTCACAGATGACCAAGCTCCAGGATGAGATGGCCGTCGTGCAGGACGAATTGGCCGAGGAGGAGCTGACGGTCTCGGCCGGCGGCGGCATGATCACGGTTGTGATCACCGGCGGGCAGGAGTTCAGATCGATCAAGATCGACCCGGACGCCGTGGATCCCGAAGACGTCGAAATGTTGGAAGACCTGGTGCTGGCTGCCGTGACCGAGGCCATGACCAAGGCCCAGGAGCTGTCGGAAGAGCGCATGGGCGCGCTGACCGGCGGCTTGGGGCTGCCCCCGGGAATGGGACTCTAGTCAATGCAACCATTGGCCGAGCCGATCACCAAACTGGTCGAAGCGTTTTCCGCGTTGCCGGGCATCGGTCCCAAGACTGCCAGCCGCCTGACCTACTTCCTGCTGCGCAGCGATGAGTCGATCGCGCTCAACCTGGCCCATGCACTGGAAGATCTCAAGGCCAACACGCTCTTCTGCACGGTCTGCCACAACATCGCCGACCGCAATCCCTGCGGCGTCTGCGATGACGCCCAGCGCGACCACGGCACCGTCTGTGTCGTCGAGGAGCCGCTGGATGTGCAGGCCATTGAGCGCACGCGTGACTATCACGGCGTCTACCATGTGCTGCATGGAGCCATTTCGCCGGTCGAGGGAATCGGCCCGGAAGATCTGAAGATCGCTGAGCTGTTGCAGCGAATTCAGCAGAGCCTGTCCGACACGCCCGACCCGCCACGGCCCGAACAGACCATGACGCCGATCACCGAGATCCTGCTGGCTACCAATCCCAATTTGGAAGGCGAAGCGACGGCCATGTACATTGCTCGCCTGGTCAAACCGCTGGGCATTCGCGTCACAAGGCTGGCGCGTGGCCTGCCCGTGGGCGGCGATCTGGAATATGCCGACGAGGTCACGCTCAGCCGTGCGCTGGCCGGCCGCAGCGAGATGTAGACAAAATGTAGAGAAGAACATGTTCAAACGAATGGACCATGTCGGCATCGTCGTCAACGACATCGACGCGAGCCTGGAGACGTATTGCAATCAACTGGGATTCACGTTGCTGGAACGTGTGACCATCGAGGAGCAACTGGTTGAGGCCGCGTTTCTGGATGCCCACAACAGCACCATCGAGCTGATCTCGCCGACCGACGAGACAAGCGGCACGGCGCGCTTTCTCAGCAACCGTGGCGAAGGCACCCATCACATCTGCTACGAGGTGGACGATCTGGTGGCGACATTGGCCGAGCTAAAAGCGCAGGATGTTCGCCTGATCGACGAGGTTCCGCGCCAAGGCGTGCATGGCAAGGTGGCGTTCATCCACCCCAAGGCCACCAATGGCATGATGATTGAATTGCTGGAAAAAGAGAGCCATCACGGCTGACCGGCTCTGGTTCGTTGTGTTATTCGGAGTCGCTGTCCAGCCACACACGGATAGGCCGCGGATGAGGCGAATTAGGCGGACGAAACCGGATTGATTCGGATTTTATCCGCGAATATCAGCCTCATCCGCCAAATCCGCGTTCTATCTGAATCGCAGACCGTATCGTTGTATTCGACGTTCATTCTTGAGGACATCTATGGTCAACCCAACATCGATCGAACAGTTCAACCAGGACGGTTACGTGATTGCCCGAGGGCTTTTCTCGCCGGAAGAAGCGGCTCGCTATCGAGACCATTACACGGCACTGCGCCAGGCCGGCAAATACCCCGGCGATTCGGCCGGCATCGATATCGACGACCTCACCGGGGCCGTCGATCCGCTCAAGCGCTACCCGCGCATGATGCAGATGCATCGCTGGGACGATCTGACGCTCCAGTGGCTGCTCGATGAGCGCATCAACGAGTGGCTGACGTCGCTGACCGGCGTCGAACCCTTTGCCGTGCAGACCATGCTCTACTTCAAGCCGGCCGGCGCGCGTGGCCAGGCCCTGCACCAGGATCAATACTATCTGCGCGTGCAGCCGGGCACCTGCATGGCCGCGTGGATGGCGCTGGACCCGTGCGACGAGGAGAACGGCTGTCTCCAGCTTGTGCCCGGCACCCAGGATCTGCCGCTGCTCTGTCCCGTGGAGGCCGATCTCGACCGAGAGCTTCACCGACGTCACCGTGCCGCTGAGCGAGGGCATGACGCCGCAGCCGGCACGGCTGGAGCCGGGCGATGTGCTCTTCTTCAACGGCCAGATCATCCACGGCAGCTTCCCCAACACCAGTGCGGATCGCTTCCGCCGCTCGCTCATCGGCCACTACATCGTGGGCGATGCGCAGCAGGTGGCCGAATACTACCATCCGGTCCTGCGCATGGACGGCAGCGAGGTCTCGCTGGGCGTCAGCGAAAAGGGCGGCCAGTGCGGCGTCTGGGTGGACAGCGAGGGCGAGACCGCGCTGGAAATGCAGGCGATGTGATGTCTGTACAGTGGTGCGTGCTTGGTGCAACGCAGCCAACACTGTGACACGCTACTGTAGAGAATTGGATCTGTATGTCAGATGTATTGAACGCTGAAAATTGCCGCGAGTATCTCAAGGCCGTGATCGATCCGGAGATCTACCAGAATATTGTCGATCTGGGCCTCGTCTACGGCGTGGACGTGCGCGCCGATGAAGCGGGCAGCGAGCCGACCGTCGTCGATGTCACCATGACCTACACGACGCCCATGTGCCCGCTCGGTCCGCAGATCATCGCCGATGTCGAGCAGGTGTTGATGGCCAAGGGCGCCAGTTTGGTCAATGTCAACGTCGTCTTCGAACCGATGTGGACGCCGGACATGATGACCGACGACCTCAAGCGTGAACTGGGCATGCTCGAAGATGAAGAGCCGCAGCTTGAGATCGACCCGCCTGCCGCCCGCCCCGCCGATTCCGCCCAAGAAAAAGGGCTTCTTCGGACGCCTCTTCGGCGGCTAGTTTCCCATGACGAACCGACACCTCGCCTTCGATCCGCCACGCTGGAACATTCCCGATCAGCGCCCTCTTCGCACGGGGATGCTTCTGATCGCGTCACTGGTCTGGCTGCTGCTCTTCCTCTTCTTGGGCGCAAATCTGCGATCTTCGCAGATGATGCTGCGCGATCCGATCAACATGTTTCTGGCGGTGTTCTGCATAACGCTGGGCGTGGTCCGTCGTCCTCGGATGGATCATGATTCTTCCCCGTTGGCGGGCCTGGATAAAGAATCGAACCCAACCCGATCAGTGGCCTGCACTCAACCACGATCAGATCCAGGCGCTGTCGCCCTCCGAGTTTGAGGCCTACGTGGCCTATCGACTCTTCAAACGCCAGGGCTACACGGTCGAGAACACGCCGGACGTCAAGGACGGCGGTGTCGATATCCTCATCGCCGACCCGTTTGGCCGCCAGTCCGTGGTCCAGTGCAAGCGCTACAGCAAGACCGTCGGCTCCGCGGTCGTGCGTGAGCTGTACGGCACCATGATCCACGCCGGCGCGGTTCGTTCGTACCTCGTCACCAGCGGCAATATCAGCCGTGACGCTCGTGAGTGGGCGGCCGACAAACCGATGACGCTGATCGACGGCGACCGCCTGGTCGAACTCTCCAAGGCCGAGCCGATGTTGGCGGTCCGGATGAATCAACCGACCAGATGTCGCAGAGAGCGACTTCGAACGGAGGCCGGGAACGCATGATTCGACATCCCAGTATTTTTGCCCATCGAGGGGCCAAATCCGTTGCCCCGGAGAATACGTTGCCGGCGTTTCAGGCGGCGCTGGATATGGGCGTGGACGGCATCGAACTGGATGTTCACTGCGCCAAAGATGGTGAACTGGTCGTCATCCACAATTTTGACGTGGACGCCACCACCGATGGACAAGGCCCCGTCTCCAGTTTCACCACAGCGCAACTGGCCGCCTTGGATGCAGGCAGTCATTACGACGCGACCTTCGCCGGCGTGGGCATCCCGACGCTGGCCCAGGTGCTGGACATCGATCGGCGACCGCTGCACTGTCAACATCGAGATCAAGAGCGAGGACATCCGCAGCGGCGGCGACCAGGTCGAGCCACTGCTGGCAATGATCGCGACGCGCAACCTTTACGATCAGGTGATTGTCTCCAGCTTCAACCCGGTCAGCCTGATCAAAGTACGTTCATTGGACAAACGCGTTGCGCTGGGTCGTGCTTCACGGTCCCGATCTGCCGCTCTTTCTGCGTCAAGCCTGGACGACCGACATCATTGCCCCCCAGGCGCTGCATCCCCACTACACGGATGTGGACGAAGCCTACATGGCCTGGGCACGTGACCATGATCTCGCCGTCAACACCTGGACGGTCAACGACCTGGACGAAGCACGCCGTCTGGCTGATCTGGGCGTCGACACCATCATCAGCGACGTGCCCGATCAGTTGATCGCCGCTCTCTTTCCATGAGAACCGTCCCATGACCTCCATCTCATGGCTTCTTTTCCATGACTAAGGCCACGGCGCCCGGCAAGATCATCCTGGCCGGCGAGCACGCGGTTGTCTACGGGCGACCGGCCATCGCCGTCCCTGTCTGGCAGGCCACGGCCCAGGCTGAGGTGATCGACCTGCCCGCGGGCAGCGGCTGCCGCGTCCTCGCCCCGCAGATCGATCTCGAAGCCCCGCTCAGCGACTTGCCGCCCGACGACGCCATCGCCCTGGTCACACGGCTGGCCCTGCAGCGCCTGGCCCTGCCTCGCCCGCCCGACTGGGAGATCCGCCTGCACAGCTCGATCCCGATTGCCAGCGGATTGGGCAGCGGCGCGGCCATCAGCGCGGCCCTGGTGCGGGCGATCTTCAGCCATGCCGGCCGCGCCATCGAACCGGCCGAGGTCAGCCAGGTCGTCTTCGAGAGCGAGCGGCTCTACCACGGCACGCCCAGCGGCATCGACAACACGGTCATCGCCTACGGCGAGCCGATCTGGTTCGTCAAGGGCCAACCGCCCGATCACTTCCAGCCCGGCGGACCGTTCACCATCGCCATCGCCGACAGCGGCATCCGCGCCCCGACCAAAGAGACCGTCGGCGATGTGCGAGCTGCCTGGACGGCGGACCCGCACACCTACGAAGCGATTTTCGATGCCATTGCTCGTGTGGTGTCGGCCGCTCGACAGGCGCTCGAAACAGGCGAACCGGCGCAACTCGGCGCGCTCTTCAACCAAAACCAGACCTTGCTTGCCAGGCTGGGCGTGAGTTCGCCGGCGCTGGAGGGGCTGATCGACGCGGCCAACGCGGCCGGTGCGCTTGGGGGCCAAGCTGAGCGGCGGCGGGCGCGGCGGCAATATTATCGCGTTGGTCGAGGCGGATCGGCGCAGGAAGTGGTCGACACGTTGTTGGCGGCCGGTGCGAAGAATGTGATTGTGACGCGGTTGTAACGCGGCATTCATGCCGTCGTAGGGCGTTGCCCTAATGTTGGGGGAGCGCTCTTTTCTGTGGCGCGGGCAGCGGTCTATAAAATCCGCCCTACGAGAGAGGCTTGCACTTGAGGGGCGGCAAGTTCATGGGCATTGACGAACCTGGATGGCATATTCAGATCCCCTTCGTGGATACGGTCATTGGGTTGATTGTCATCGAACGTTCGGAAACAATCGACAGCCTCGCCGCCATGACATCTGACGATGTTACGATGGATGTTTCGCTGCTCTACACGTATAAAGTGGTTGACCCTGTGCGTTATCAACTTGAAGTGTTGGATCCAGAGGCAATTGTGAACGGCTTTGTCCAGGGCACGCTGAGGGATGTGGTAAATACCCGCAAAATGGACGAGGTCATGCACAGCCGCTCAGAGATCAACCTGGAAGTGATAACGATCCTGCAGGAAAAAGAGGATCAATATGGGGTTGAGTTTGTCCTCGTACAGATCCAGAATGCAGCGCCGCCTGCAGAAGTGGTTGGCGCGATCAAAAAAGCTTGGCTCGGCCAGCGGCCTACGGCATGAATGCCGCAGTACGGCCAAGCCAATCCAACACCCCCAACCCAGCCGCCCTTGCCACTGGCAAACGACGCCGTGAGCAGATAGCCGCCGGTCGGCGCTTCCCAGTCCAGCATCTCCCCGGCGCAGAAGAGACCCGGCAGCGAGCGGATCATCAGCCGCTCGTCCAGCGCCTCGAAGGTCACGCCGCCGGCGCTGCTGATGGCCTCGTCCAGCGGGCGGGGCGAGAGCAGGGGCACGGGCAAGGCTTTGATGGCCGTGGCCAGGACGGCAGGATCGGCGAAATCCTCTCGGGGCACGAACTCCCACAGCAGACCGGCCTTGACACCTTGAATGCCGACCGACTTCTTGAGGTGGTTGCCCATGGAGCGCGAGCCACGCGGGAGGGAAAGGCGCTCGACGAGGCGCTCGTGCGTCCAATCGGGCGCCAGATCGAGGTGCAAAACAGCGCGCCCGGTCGCTTCGATCTCGTCACGCAGCAGCGCCGACGCCGCGTAGATCAGGCTGCCCTCGACGCCGTTCTCGGTGACGATGAACTCGCCCTGCTGTTGAAAAAAACGACCTTCGTCATCCGAAAAGGTGAGCGTCACCGGCTTGATGGGCTGACCATGGAAGCGTGTGCGAAAGTGGTCGCTCCAGGCCACGTCGAAGCCGCAGTTGGCCGGCCTCAGCGGCGCAATCGGCACGCCACGTTGGGTCAGCAAGCGATACCCACGCCCCGTCCGAACCCAGCTTGGCCCAGCTTCCGCCGCCCAGCGCCAGGATCACGGCGTCGGCTTCCACGCTGGTGTCGCCCTCAGGCGTCTCGAAGCGCAGCGCGCCGTCTTCATCCCAGCCCGCCCATCGGTGGCGCATGTGAAAGCAGACGCCCTGTTGGCGCAGACGGTGCAGCCAGGCGCGCAGCAGCGGCGCGGCCTGCATGTCGACCGGGAAGACGCGCCCGGATGTGCCCACGAAGGTGTCGAATCCCAGGTCGCGCGCCCACTGTCGCAACTGCTCGGGACCGAAGGCATCGAGCAGCGGCTTGATTTTGTCGCGTCGCGGGCCGTAGCGGGCCAGAAACTGGTCATACGGCTCGGCGTGGGTGAGGTTCAGCCCGCCCTTGCCCGCCACCAGAAACTTGCGCCCCACCGACGGCTTGGCGTCGTAGAGATCGACGCCGACCCCGCCCTGGGCGAGAACCTCCGCCGCCATCAGCCCGGCAGGTCCGCCGCCGATGACGGCGACCGAGCGGGTCGATTCGGAAGGTGATCTGAATTTGTCTGAATAGCTACTTGTTTTGTTCTCACCCTTCCCAGCTCTCCCGGTAGTCGAGATAGCGCTCCAGAATGGCCGTGGCCTCGTCCAGGCTCGAACTGCGGGCCAGATCGTTGCGCAGCCCGCGGGCGGCCGGGATGTCGTGGGCGTACCAGCCCAGGTGTTTGCGCATGGGCACGAACTGGTAGCGCTCAAGGTGGGAGAAGCTCTGCTCGTAGACCTGGGCGTGCTCCAGGGCGATGCGCAACAGCCGGTATTTGTCCGCTTCCAGGATTTTTTCACCATCGGGCCGGAAGACAAACGGATTGCCGTAGCTGGCCCGTCCTATCAGCGCGCCGTCCACGCCGTAGTCGGCGATGCGCCGGTAGGCGTCGTCCAGCGACTGGATGTCGCCGTTGCCCAGGATCAAGGTCCTCGAACCTCGTGCCAGGTCCACGGCCTTGGCGATCTCGTCCCAGTCGGCGTCGCCGGAATAGCCCTGCACGAGCGTGCGTCCGTGGATGCCGACGGCCACCGGGTCCATCTCAAGCAGTGTGGGGATCCATTCTTCGACCTCCGGCTCCTCGTAGCCGATGCGCGTCTTGACGCTGACCGGAACCGGCCGGCGCTGTTGGTACTCCAAGGGCAACTCGGCGTGGCGAGCTTCGGTCTGCGCGATCATGTGTTCGGGGACGTCGACGCAGTCGCGCGCCGTGGCTCCGTTGAGCCAATCCTGGACGCCGGCACGCGTTGCGCGGATGATCTCCTGGGCCAGCCTCGGCGTGCGGATCAGGCCGGCGCCGGCCCCGCTCATGGCCACGCTCTTGGTGGGGCAGCCCATGTTGATGTCGATGCCGTCAAAGCCCTGCCGGCAGAGCATAATGGCCGTCTGGCGAAAATTCTCGGGCGTGCGTCCGTAGATCTGGGCGATGATGGGACGCTGGCTCTCGTCGTAGAAGAAGTCTTTGAAGAGCCGCCGGTCGCCGGTGCGCACGGCTTCCACGCTGGAGAACTCGGTGTAGACCAGCATCGGACGGCCATATTTCTTCTGAATATGGCGAAAGGGGTGATCGGTGATGCCGTTCATCGGAGCGAGTCCGATGATGGGGCGGGGTAGCGTGTCCCAAAGAGTCACTCAATCCACCATCGTCTTGGTCCAGTGGCCGTCAGCCTCGGGCGACAGTTTTTCGTCGAATAGATCTTTCCAGCCGGGATCCAGTCCCTTCCATCTGCACGATCTGTCGGGCAAAGGCCGGATCAAAATCAGCGTAGGCGCAGCGATTGATGGCCGGAATCGAACCGTCGGGGTTGAGTCGTTCCTGCAGATCCCAGGCATTGCCCGACGCGACGATGCCCGGCTCAAGCACACGCAGATAGAAGCCTGTGCGGTTCTCGCGAACAGTCAGTTTCACCCAGATCGGCGCGCCCGATGCGCCTGGCCAGGTTGGCGCACGGGATTCGCGGTCCGCTCACCTGGACCATCGCCGTGCCCACCCGTACGATATCGCCCACGCAGACCTGCTCCGTGGTGACGTCGTCGAGCACGAAGTTTTCGCCCATGTAACCGGAGAGAGAGCCATGTCGTAGTGCTCGTTCCAGAAGCGGTAGTGGTCGCGCAGATGCACGCAGACCGCGGCATGCGGTCCGCCGTGGTAGGGCTGCGCGACTCGGTTGCCGACCAAACCGTTCTTGCGCAGTTCGATGGGCCCTTCGATGCGATCGCGGTAGATCGATGATGTCCACGTGCCCTGGTCATCGGTGATGGTCTTCGGCAGGCCAACGTAGATGGCGTCGAGCGTGGGTGCTTGGGTCATGATGGCGTTTCCTTGGATAGCGTCAATTGGGTGTTGTGCGCATAGGGTCCGCTGTCGCACACGGACACGGTTGGACGGCATTCGTCGGAAAGACATGGCATTCCCAACAGATCGATCGTTGACGGATATCGCACTGGTTACAGCAGGCAATCGACGTGGAATGCCCTGTCCCTACGATGTGCGTTGCCAGACGATCTCGCCGCCGACGATGGTTGTCTGACACTTGCAGCGTTGGATCGAGCACGACCAGGTCGGCCAGATAGCCGGGGACGATGCTGCCCAGTTCGTGATCCAGACCGAGGGCCGTGGCCGCGGTGCGGCTGCTGGCCGGCCAGGCTTTGGCCAGCGGCCAGCCCGAGGCCGCCATGAAGTTGATCAGCGCAACGTCCATGGTCAGGACGCTGCCGGCCAGCGTGCCGTCGTGCAGGCGGCATTGGCCATCGGCCACCGTCACCGGCTGGCCGCCCAGATCGTACTCGCCGGTGGGCAGGCCGGCCGCGCGCATGGCGTCGGTGATCAGAATGGTGCGCTCGACGCCTTTGCAGCGGGCCAGCACATTCATGGCCGCCGGGTGGACGTGGATGTTGTCGGCAATCAGTTGGGCGTAGATGGCGTCATTGCTCAGCACCGCGCCCAGCGTGCCGGGCCGTCGATGGTGCAGACCGGTCATGGCGTTGTAGGTGTGGGTGGCCTGGGTGGCGCCGCGTGCGATGGCGTCGGTGGCCTGCTCGTAGGTGGCGTCGGTGTGGCCGATGACGATGGCGACATCGGCTTCGAGCATGGCGGCCATGAGCTCGTCCGCGCCGGGCTGTTCGGGGGCCATGGTCATCATGCAGACCGGGCCGGCGTCGACCAGTTCGGCGAACTCGGCCAGGTCCGGCTCGCGGATGGACTCGGCCAACTGTGCGCCGGGAAATTTGGGGCTGATGAACGGGCCTTCCAGATGAATGCCGACGATGCGTGCCCCGTTTGGTCCGGTCTGGCCCCTGTTCGCCAAAAAGTCGGTGACGGCCACGCACCGCGGCCAGCGTGGCGTCGTGTTCGGCCGTCATGGTGGTGGGTGCGAAGCCGGTGACGCCATGGCGGGCGAAGAAGCCGGCCATGGTCGCCAACGACGTGGCCGATGCGTCCATGGTGTCGCAGCCGTCACCGCCGTGGACGTGGATGTCGATGAAGCCGGGCAGCACGATCTGTCCGCTGGCGTCCAGACGTGGCGCATCGATCGCTGAGCCGGGCGGCAGGACGGCTTCGATGCGCCCATCGTTCAGGATGCACATCAGCCGGGCTGAAGCCGGGCACGGCCGAGTTTGGGGTCGGATTAGCGACGAATTCGTTGGGGATCAGTCCGCCGGCTACAACCAAGTTTGTCATCGGGTTTCCCCTTGTCTATCCGACGTAGGCGTCCCGGGCGCACCCTACGTGATGGTATTTATCCCACCGGCTTGAGCATGAAAACACCCAGCGGCGGCAGGTTCAAGCGTGGCCGAGTAGTCGCAGTGCTGCCAGGCCAGGTGATCGGCGACGATCTGACCGCCATTGGAGACGCCGCTGCCGCCATACTGTTGCCAGTCGCTGTTCATGATCTCCTGGTAGGCGCCATCCTTGGGCAGGCCCACTCGATAGCCGAGACGCGGCACCGGCGTGAAGTTGCAGACGACGACAATCAAGTCGTCGGAGTCTTTGGCCCGCCGCACAAAACTCAGGATCGACTGTTCGGCATCGCTGGTGTCGATCCACTGGAAGCCTTCCCAACTGTTGTCGACCTCGTGCAGGGCCGGCTCCGACAGGTAGAGGTGGTTGATGTCGGCCACATACTGCTGAAGCTGTTGGTGCTCGGGCCAGTCGGTCAGGTGCCAGTCCAGGCTCTTGTCCTCGTTCCACTCGGTCCATTGGCCAAACTCACTGCCCATGAAGAGCAGCTTCTTGCCCGGATGGCCGTTCATGTAGGCGTAGAGCGCGCGCAGGTTGGCCCGCTTCTGCCAGAAATCGCCCGGCATCTTGTCGAGCATCGAGCGCTTGAGATGGACGACCTCATCGTGGCTGAAGGGCAGGACGAAGTTTTCGCTGAAGGCATAGAGCAGGCTGAACGTGATCTGGTTCTGGTAGTAGCGGCGATGGACCGCATCCTTCTCCATGAAATCGAGGGTGTCGTGCATCCAGCCCATGTTCCACTTGAGGTCGAAGCCCAGACCGCCGGTGTAGGTGGGGCGGGTGACCATGGGCCAGGAGGTGCTCTCCTCGGCGATGGTCAGCACGCCCGGATGGGCCTCGTGGGTCAGTTCGTTGAAGCGACGAATGAAGTCGATGGCTTCCAGGTTCTCGCGCCCGCCGAATTTGTTGGGGATCCAGTCGCCGCCCTCACGGCTGTAGTCGAGGTAGAGCATGGAGGCCACCGCATCGACGCGCAGCCCGTCCAGGTGATATTCCTTGAGCCAGAAGAGCGCGCTGCTGAGCAGGAAGTTGCGCACTTCGTTGCGGCCGAAGTTGAAGATCTTGGTGCCCCAGTCAACATGTTCGCCCTGGCGCGGGTCCGAGTGTTCGTAGAGATGGGTGCCGTCGAAAAAGGCCAGGCCATGGCCGTCCTTGGGGAAGTGGGCCGGCACCCAGTCCAGGATGACGCCGATGCCCTGTTGGTGACAGTGATCGACGAAGTACTTGAAGTCGTCGGGCGTGCCGAAGCGACTGGTCGGCGCAAAGTAGCCGGTGACCTGATAGCCCCAGGAACCGTCGAAGGGATGCTCGGTGATGGGCATCAACTCGATGTGGGTGTAGCCCATCTTGCGGCAATAGGCGGCCATGTCATGGGCCAGATCGCGGTAGTTGAGGAAGCCGTTGGTCTCGGGCACACGCTTCCAACTGCCCAGATGGACCTCGTAGATGTTGATCGGCTGGTCCAACGCCTGGCGCTCAGGTCGTTCGTCCATCCACGTACCGTCGTCCCAGACATATTTCTGAATGTCCCAGATGCGTGATTCGGTGCCCGGTCGCATGTCGGCGTAGTAGGCATACGGATCGGACTTGTCGACCTCGTAGCCCATCACCAGCGACTTGATGGCAAATTTGTAGGGCGTGCCCTCGACCAGATTGGGAATGAAAAGCTCCCAGATGCCCGAATCTTCACGGCGCTCCATGGGATGCACACGGTTGTCCCAGCCGTTGAAGGGACCGATCACGCCGATGCGCTGTGCATTGGGCGCCCAGACGGCAAAGCTGACGCCGCCCACCTCGTCGATGGTGGTGAAGTGCGCGCCCAACTTGGTATAGCTCTCGGTGTAGTTGCCTTCGCCGTGCAGATAGATCTCGAATTCGGTCAGTTGTAGCGGGAATCGATAGGGATCTTCCAACTCATATTCGTTGCCTTCAGCGATCGGCGACGATCAGCCGGTAGGGAAACGACATTGCGTCGCCTCGGGAAGACGGCCTCGAAGAAGCCGAGCGGATGCACACGTTCCATGGGCGTGCGCTTGCCGCTCTTGATGTCGACCACAAAGACCTGCTCGTCCAGCGGCCTAAATGCACGAATGACCAGCCGCTCCTTGTCCTCAACATCGATGCGTGTGAGGCCCGAGAACGCGATAGGGCGTGCCGTGATAGCCGCCGACGATGGCGCGGATCTCATCATGGTCGGCCGTAGCGGATTCGCTGATCACCTCAACAGGTTCGAGCGTCTCTTCGATTCCTTCATCCACTGACTCGGAGGAAAGATCATTTTCCGGTGTCAGATCCTGCGTCGTTTCTTCGCTCATAGGTGGTTTTCCTTATTGCAAGAACAAGAGATCGTCCACAGATAAACCTAGATGGACTCAGATATTCACAGATATCCTTCTGCAAGATCTCGATGCCATCGCATCATATCTGTGTCCCATCCGTGGAGAATCTGCGTTCATCTGTGGCTAAAATCGGTTTCTCCTGCAGAGTCACTGCTCTTATCTGCGATCACCCGGACCGCACACCGCGTACCGCTCAGGTTTTGACCAGCTTAACCCATGCCTTGGCGATCTGGAAACCGCGGCTCTCATACAGCGCCACTGCCCGCTCGTTGTGAACCAGATGGGTGTGCAGTTCGATGCCGTCGGGTCCGCCAGTGTGGACCGAGTTGAAGTGCGGATTTGGCAGCGACATTGCGTGCAGCCCCAGATCCAGCAGATGAGCGCCCAGCCCCAGTGTGCGCAGATTGGGAGAAAGCCAGAGATGGCTCAGGGCGATCTTGTTGCCCGCGGTAGTCGGTTCGAGATTGTCCGTCGGCGCTGCGTCCGCCCTGATTATAGCCGTTGACGGGAGAGGATACCAACTGATGTGACCGCGGAGCAGGCCGCCGCTGTCGACATAGATGAGCGCGGCATAGGGATAGCCGTCGTTGTCGCCCCAGAGCGCGTATTCGCTGCGCCCGACCGGCTCGGGTCCGTCGAAGGGATGGGCGTTGTCGACGAATTGCACGCGCAGCCCCACCCGTTCCAGATCGATAGTCGGACGGCTGCGTCGGCTGGACCTGCGCCAGATCCAACGTCATCGACACATCGCCGGCGTCATGCACGGCATAGCCGCGGCCGGCGAAGAAACGGATCAGTTCGATCTCGTCGGCCGCGATGCCCATGCGCTCGGTGCTGCCGAAGAAGGGCGGCTTTGGCCCTTCGATGGTGCCGTAGCAAGGCAGGGTGTTGCCGCCGATGTGCACGGGACAGTAGTAGAGCCAGTTTTCGGCCGCCTGCAACAGACGTCCGCCGACGCCCTGGCGCCGAAAGGCCGGATCGACATAGAGCACGGCGATGTGATGCTCAGGGGTCCACTTCACATATTGGCCGCTGCGTGGCGGCGGCTTGATGGCGTGGACAAAGCCGACAAGCCGGGGAGACGATTCGCTCCCGTTGCCGCCCCCAACGTGATGCCAGGCAAGGATCAGCCCGCCGTCGCCGTAGGCCGGACAGTCCAAAATGCGTCGGCGAAAGGTCTCGGCGGTCAGGCGCACGTAGTTGTGCCGATCCGAGAAGGCGCGGTTCCAGAGCGAAACCAGGGCCGGGAGATCGCCGTCGTGAAACGGACGCAGCGTCACCCTGGCCGTTGTGCCTATGCTTGTCGACGGAGTGCTCATAATTCAAGCCCCAATATAGCGGGCATACAACGTCTTGGCCAGGCTGATGTCGTCGGTGCCCTGAATGATGGCCCGGTTGTCGGGAAAGATCGTCAATTCGTAGTCTGCGATGGTGGCCTTGACCAGAAATTCATTGCGTTTGACGCTATCGGCCACGGGCGCTAGCTGTTGCTCCACGCGGGCCAGATCCAGCGACTGCACACTGTTGACGCTGACCTGCACGGCGTTGCGCCCGCACAGGCTGCTGCTGGTCGTGCCCATCTGCGCGTTGAGGAAGTCGAAGCGGCGCTGGACACAGGCCGGGCAGTCGTCGCGCCGCACGGCGCCGCCGAACGACTCATACTCGTGGGTCCAGACATCCATGTGGATCAGCCCGGGGTTGAGATCGCCGCGGCCGACCAGCAGCTTCATGGCCTCGCCCGCGGAAACAGCCGTGATCAGCGCCACGGCCGGGCCGATGACGCCGGCCGTGTCGCAGGTGGGCGTGCTGCCGGGCGCGGGCATGTCGCCCAGCAGACAGCGCAGGCAGCCGGTGGCGCTCGCGCTGGCCGGGCAGTTTTTCGGCCGCGCCATCCGGGATGAAGGTGGCGGTCATGCCGTAGGAGGCGATGACGCCGGTGTAGACCCACGGGATGGCCGTCTCCAGGCAGGCGTCGTTGAGCAGATAGCGGGTGCTGAAGTTGTCGGTGCCGTCCATCACCAGCGTGGCGTCCTGGATCAGACTCAGCACGTTGCCGGCATTGACATCGGCGACCACGGCTTCGATCTCGATGTCGCGGTTGACGGCGCGCAGCTTGCGGGCTGCGGCCTCGGCTTTGGGCAGGTTGGCGTCGATATCGGCCTGATCGAAGAGCGTCTGCCGTTGCAGGTTGTTCAGCTCGATGAAGTCGCGGTCGATGATGCGCAGCCGGCCCACGCCCATGCGCGCCAGCAGATTGGCCAACGCTGTGCCGGTGGCGCCGCAGCCGACAATCACGACGGTGGCGTCGGAGAGGGCCTGCTGGCCGTCGGTTCCCAGACCGGGGAAGATGGTCTGGCGTTTGTAGCGTTCTAGGTTCAAAGCGAGTTTCCTTACTGTCAGGGTAACTCTCTACTCACCGCGGATTTTCCGAGACTTTCGCGGATTCAGAATGTTAGGACCCTTCCACCGGTTATAGTAACACAGGCGACCCCGGTCAAGCAGCATGCGTTCATCCTTTTGAGTTTGGGTCAATCTCAGGGGTGGCGCCATATCTTCATGGAAATCCGGCATTCTCAACCGTTAGCCATTTTGACTTTGAAAAGCCGGAGTCGGATAGTCGGGCATCAATTGCATACCGGCAACGATCCAGACCACTTACTTGAAGGCATGTCCGACTATGCAAGAGAGGTGTTCGAGCAGATGCTGGTGATCGAGGATGAGGGCCGGCGTGAAGCTCCACAATCGCCGCTTCCGCTGCCGACACCGACGCCCTGATCGGACAGCGATGTAGCACGACATTTATGTCGTAGCCGGCTACGACATAAATGTCGCGCTACAAGTCTATTCGCTCTTCAAGCGCACAATCCCGCCCCGTTCGCCGCCGACCCAGACCGTCTCGTAATCGTCGGCCAGGATGGCCCCGATCTGCATGGAGGGCAGCGGTTGATCGCCGGCCAGCTCTGCCCAGCGGTCGCCGTCGAAGCGGTAGACGCCGCCGCCGTTCGTGCCGACCCAGAGCAACTGCTCCGTCCGAGGCGATGGCCGTGATGGGCAGTGCGGGAACATCCTCAACCGGCGTTGCGACGCCGTCGACAAAGCGAACCAGCCCTTCGGCTGTGCCCACAAGCAATGCTCCGTCGCCGTCTCGCCCCAGCGCGGTGATGGTGTTGCTGGGCAGGTCGGCGTTCTCGTCCGAGAAGATCTGCAACTGGTTGCGCATGAAACGGAAGAGACCGCCGCCGTTGGAGCCGATCCACATGGCGTCGCCGTCGGCCAGCAGCGCGGTGATGTTGTCGCTGGGCAGGCCGTTTTCCTGGGTCAGGTTGAAGAAGATGTCTCCGTTCCAGATGCTCAGCCCCGTCTTGGTGCCGATCCAGGCGCGCAACTGGCTGTCGATGGCCAGCGCCTGCACGAGCGTGCCGGCCAGGCCGTCCTCAACCGTGAAGACTTCCCACTCGCCGCCGTCAAAATGGGCCGCGCCCAGGCCGCCGATCCAGAGGCCGCCGGCGTCGGCCGCCAGCACACGCACATCATCGATGGGCAGGCCGCCGCTCTCAAGCGTGTAGAGTCGTTGAATGGTCGGGTCGGTGGGGCTCATCTGCTGCACGCCCAGGTCGTTGGCGATCCAGACAATGCCGTCGGCGGTCTCGGCCATGCTGCGAATCTGGTTGCTCGGTCATCAGCTCGCCGGCGATCTCCTCCGTGCGCCATGAGTCTCCGTCGAAGATGGCGATGCCGTCGCCCAGCGTGCTGACATAGACGTTGCCGTCAGGGCCGACGGCCAGATGGGTGAAGGGCGCGTCCGGCATCCCCGGTTCATTCTGGAAAAACTGAACACATCGCCCCTGCTCCGGATCGAAGCTGCAGACCTCGCCGGCGTCGGAGCTGAGCCAGATGCGTCCATCGTCGGCCATGTCCAGCCCGGTGATCGCGCCGCCGGGAAAGGGGCCGGTGACCGATTCTGCGCTGTACGCGGTCCACTGCCCGTCGTTGATCTGATGCAACGCGGCCGGGCCGCCGATCCAGACGACGCCGTCCTCGGTCGCCGTCAGCGCGCCGATCTGGTTGGATGTCAACGGGCTGTTGCCGGCGTTGTAGTAGAGTGGTCGGGCCGCCGAGAGCACGGTCAGACCGAAGCCCGACGAGACCCAGATCTCGTCCCGATCGCCGACGACCGCGACCTGTTCGACGAAGTCGTTGTCGAGACCGTCGGCCTTGTCGAGATGCTCCCACACATTGGTGGCGGCATCGAAGATGTCCAGCCCGTGCTGGCGATAGCCCACCACGAGAAAGCCCTGGTCGGGATAGCAACGCACGGTGGAAACGTCATCGAAGGCCATGGCGCTGTTGGCGCTGGTGAGCGTGTTCCAGATGCCGTTGCGGGCGTCAAAGACCTGAAGACCCTGGGCGCCGCCGAAGACGACGCCCAGGCCAGGCAGCGGACAGGCCGCGACCGTATCGAAGTGGTTCTGCGCCAGCCCCTGGGCCGCGCTGAATTTGACACTGCCGCCCGAGCGCAGATTCCAGGCCACGATGCCCCCTTCACCCGCGGCCCACAGAGTGTTGTTGGCCAGATCGACTTCGTGGATGAAGTTGGCGTTGCTGTAGACGGCGGGCAACTTGCCCACATCGGCGTCGCTGTCCGGCGTTGGCAACGGCACGGACGGCGGAATCGGCGTGGGTGTCGGCGCTGTGGTCGGGGTGGGTGTGCTTGTCGGCGCTGCGGTCGGAATCAGCAGGCCCGGACCGGACGGACTGTCGTCCGGCGGGAAGAAGGTCACAGAGGCCAGAATGTCGTCGAACTGTTGCGTCGCCGTGCTCTGCCACGTCTCCTGCGGCCCGACGCCGGTCATCACAAAGAGTCGGTCCTCATCCGGCTGCGCCATGACGATGCGACCTGCATATGGATTGCCGGCGTCGTTGCTGACCAGATCGACCGACCGCGCTTCCATCGAATCGACTTCGAACTCTTGCCGGTTGTCGATATCGAAGTTGTCCTGACCGGCGAAGAAGGTGACGAAGTGGTCAAATGCCTCGTCCAGCGTTTCATGCTTTGGATCAACAAACTGGTCATGGGGGCCACTGCTGAGCAGGAAGATCGGGGCCAGGTCATCGGCGACGGCCTCGCTGGTCAGCGTGACCGATGGGCCGCTCTGGCTCGCCGTGAACGCCGGGTCTGACTTGTAGGCGAAGCCGCCGGCCTCGACCCGCACGCTGCCATCCGGCAGATCGACCGCTATGCTCTCGACTGTTTCCTGCGCAGCGGAAGAGGTTACCGAAGATTTCGGCGTCGCAGCGCCTGTGGTCGATTCGAAGCCGGCAATCGAACCGGTGGTTTCAGTCGATGTGGGTTGGGGGCGCGGCGTGGCGGTCGGGATCGCGACATGTTCGGTGCGCAAGGTGAGCACAACGACTGCTATCAGTGCCGCCAGAAGCAGCAGGGTAATCACCGCACCGGCGATGCGTAGGATCGTAGACTGCATCTAGGCAAGCTCCTCTATGCAGTTGCCAAGGATTCAAGTTGTTGGAATTGTATCATCGCTGTTTGGGTGCGACAAAGACAACCAATCCAACCTAGGTACTCCAGCGTCCGCTCGGGGACGCTTCCGGCCAGCGAAATAGCATATAATGGAGACCGCAAATGAGTTGATGATAAAGAACACGTGCCCCAAGGAATCGAGATTCCTTGGGGCACGTGTTCTTTATCATCAACTCATTATCCGGCTGTTCTCGTCTAATCCGCCGCATCAGCGGTCTATTTCTTGGTCACTCCAGCAGCCTGCTATCCGGCCAGAAACTCGTCGATGGCCGACTTGCTGATGCGATAGGACGAGCCGATCTGGCGAGCCTTCAGCTCGCCGGCATCGATGACGGCCTGGACGTCGGTCGGCGAAACCTTGAGGTAGGCGGCGGCCTCTTCCAGGGTCATGACGTCGGGCGTGGCCGGCACGCCGGCGGCCTGGGGCGTCTGCTGGGGCTGGTTGGCGCCCGACATGGCATTGGCGATCATGCCGGCCATGCCCGCGCCCATGCCGATGCCGGCGCCGAGGCCGAGTCCTTCGGCAGCGCCGCCGCCGCCCGGATTCTGCGCTGCATCGCCGATGGCTTGGGCAGCCTTGAACTTCATGTAGGCGTCCATGTTGCCGATGGCGCCCATGGCCGCACGCTCGTCGATGGCCTTGGCCGTCTCTTCGGTCGGGTTGATCGAGATGATCATGAACTGCTTGAGCGCAATGCCCATGGCCGTGAAGTCGTCCTGCACCTTGGCGCGCACGGCCGCACCGAACTCGTCGAAGAGGCTGGCCAGGTCGAAGATGCTGGTCATGTTTTCGCCCAGCACGTCGGTCATGCGGCTGATGATCACGCCACGCAGGTAGTCTTCGATCTGATTGGTCAGGTAGATGCCCTGGGTGCCCACGATCTGATCGACGAAGCGTTTGGGATCGGCGACCTGCATGGTGTACTGGCCGAAGGCGCGCAGCCGCGCCATGCCCAGTTCGCTGTCGCGCAGCGAGATCGGCTGGGGCGTGCCCCACTTCATGTCGGTGAACTCGCGCATGTTGACGAAGTAGACTTCGGCCGTGAAGATATCCTTGCCGCCGGTGCCGAGGCGCAGCAGATTGGACAGGATCGGCAGATTGGCGGTCGTGATGGTGTGGCGTCCGGGGCCGAATGTGTCGAGCGACTTGCCGTCCCGGTAGAAAATGCCGTTCTGGCTCTCGCGCACGATCACCTGGCTGCCCATGCGGAAATCGCCCGCGCCGACCTGGGGCACACGTGCCACAACTTCGGTTGGTCCCTGATTGGGGGCTTCAATGACATCAATGATTCTTGCCATGGTTTGGTTTCTCCTTGTGGTGAAGGGGGGGGTGGGGATTGGTGATCGGGGATTAGGGATTGGGAGATTGGCTCCAGTCGGCAATCTCCCGATCCCTAATCCCATTCCCTATTCTTCCTCTACAATAACCGGCGCGTATTCGTCGTTCAACAGCAGATCCGGCGCCAGGATGGCCTCGTGCCGGCGGTCGTAGAGCCGGTTGAGATCGGCGACGGTGCTGGTGAGTTGTGCGATGGCTGGGCCGAGGTCGGGTTCGCCGCCGTCGATGGCCGCTTGCAGACCGTTGACCTCGACTTCGACTTTGCCGGCTTCGGTGGCGACTGCGACATCGAAACTGTGCAGTGCGTTCAACTGTTCGGCCTTGATGCGAACCGGATCGAAGAAGCCCGCATAGCCATAGCTGGCCGTTCTGATGCGATCGATCAGGATCTGCAATTTCTGGATCGCGGCGTCGATCTCATCCAGCCAACGCAGGCCGCCGCCGGAGAGCAGCCGCTTCTGGATGTCAAACAAGCGCTGCTTCTGTGCCTC
The DNA here is from genome assembly GCA_963698255.1 of uncultured Chloroflexia bacterium. GTDB lineage: Bacteria > Chloroflexota > Anaerolineae > Caldilineales > Caldilineaceae > JAWKOK01. Next base: position 478,003 of record CAVOQD010000037.1, read on the forward strand.
CAACTCACCCGCAATCAGCAGGCGGAGGCGCTTGTCGGCATCGCGTCGAACTTCCTTATCGACATAGCCGCTGACGCCGGGCAGTCCTTTGATCAGGTGCTCGACGGCATCCCTGTTCTGCTGGGCGTTGTCTACAAATTGGTCTGGCATTGGTCCTCCTCGTCAATTGTCAATGGCATTCGTGCGTGCGGTGCTGCGTGCTGCGTGCTGCGTGCTGCGTGCTGCGTGCTGCGGTGCGTGCTGCGTGCTGCGTGCTGCGTGCTGCGTGCTGCGTCTGCGTGCTGCGTGAAAGATTGTCAATTGCGGCCCGCTCTTACAGGAAACCTGCCTGTTTCTACAAACTGTACTCAACGAAGACCTCACGCAGCAGGCAGCAGTTCCTACCCCGCCGTCTCCGCCGCTGCCCGTTTGGTCAGGAAAATTTCGGAGCCGCAGTACGGGCAGGCGATGACGCCTTTGCCAGCGAATTCGACCTGGCTGCCGCAGTTGGGGCAGGTGCGGCCTTCGGTCAACTGCTGGCTCTCGACACTGTAGAGAATGCCTTTGTCCCAGTTGATGGCGCCGCTGAAGAGCTGCTTGCCGACCAGATCCCGGATCATGTCTTCGACATCCTCACGCGGCAGTTCCAACTCAGCCACCAGTTCGCCGATGGTGACCTGGCCCTGGGTCAGCACCATGTTCAGGATCTTCTTCTCCTGCTTCACGGTGGCATACTGTTCCTCTTCGACCGTGCCCTTGCGGAAAAGATAGGCGCCGATGCCGAAGATGGGCGCCATCACCAGCAGAGCCAGCAGAATGCCCAGCGTTCGTCCGCCGCCGGTGATGTCTTCGGTCAGCACCCAGGCGAAAAAGGCTGCGAACAGAAATCCCGCAATGCCCATTAGTACGATCCCGACGATTCGTCCACCACCGATCATGGAGTGCTCTCCCTGCTGCTTGCTGTGTGAAAAGTGCTGCGTAATTGCGTACTGCGTAAGGGCGGTCTGCCGGGCGTGAAGGCAACACGTTAGGGTGTGTTCAATATGGGTTTGGCGACAATCCGTAGGGGCATGAGTACGGGCGGGAATGGCGCTCCGCTTTTTTCCAATTGTTCATCCGCCCGTACTCGTGCCCGTCGCGGCAGGTGGAGATTTGTCGGCGACGGGCACGTGATGGGGCGGGCGAACTTTTCGTTGTGGTTGGATCTGTTTTCCCGCCCCATCACATGCCCCTACGGTTCTCAACTCGTTTTGTTTGCGAAGCAGGCGCTTTTCGCCAACACACTCAATTCGTTAATCCTTAACAATTATCAATTCACCATTAACCGTTATTGGCAAAAACAATTGCCTACCCAAACCCGCCGCCGCCGCCACCACCGCCGCCGCCGCCAAAGCTGCCGCCGCCGGAGAAACCGCCGCCGCCGCTGCTCCAGCCGCCGCTGGACGACGAACTGGCCGGACGGCTGGTCATGGTGCCGCTGGCGCTGTTGAGCATCGAGCCGAGGCCGGCGCTCATGCCGGCGAGGCTAGCGCCCATGCCGCGGCTGGCATTGCTCAGCGAACCGCCCATGCCGCCGCCTTCTCCGCTGCCGCCTATGCCGCCGCCCATGCCGCCGCCCATGCCGCCGCCGCTCGAACCACTGCCTGATGTCCCGTAATACCAGGGCCGCATGGGACCGTACATTGTGGGCGATGGGAAGTACCAGCCCGGCGCCGGTGCGTTGACGGCCTCGAATTTTCGAATGTACTGCTTGTCGATGCCAAAGGCGATGGCATAGGGCAACCACCGATCCCAGACGGCTTTCTGGGCCTCCATATCAGCGTATTTGTCGATGTCCTTGAGATAGGTCCGGAATGCCTGCCAGCGAGCGGCGACCTCGGATCCCTTGTCGGTCTTGCGCGGCATGTAGCGGGCCAGCACGATCAAGCCGATGGCAGTCACGCCCAGGCCGACGCCGGGCAGCACGGCCGCGCCGGTCAAGTCGCCGAAGGCAAAGCCGAGCACCACGGCAACCCCGACCGATGCGATCAACCCGACCACGCCCAGCGCCTGATAGACCTGGCGCGTGTTGGCGGGGTTCCTCGGGAAGAGGCCGTCTTCCACTGCGCTATCGTACATCTTGTCCTTGATCTTGGGCAGATGGGCATAGAACTTATCCTTGAGATCGGAGAGCTTGATCTCTCGCTTGGAACCGAACATGCCGTCCAGCAACTCACGCTCGTAGGCCAACATGGGCACATCATCGCGCTCGCGCCGATAGATGAACTCGGCGCCGAAGCGCAGGAAGCCCTCCTGCTTGTCCTCTGTGATGCTGATGGCCTTGCGCCGCGCCAGATCGACCAGCGTGGCCAGGACATCCTGCATATCGACCTGTTCATCCAGCAGCGTGCCGGCCAGCCCCGGCTGCAGCGCGTCAGGCGGTTCGGGCAGATAGTCGGCCACCATCTCGACCGGCCTGTCGCGGCCAAAGCGATACCAGAGCGCGTACAACGCGGCCGGCCCGCCGATCAGCAACAGAAGCCCGATCGCGCCGAAGAAGAGCGCAGCAATCGGTCCCCACGTATTCTTAAAGGCCGCTTCCGCCTCAAGTTCGGCGGCATAGGCATCGGCAGACTGTTGCCATGGCGCAGGCAGCACCGTCGACCACGCCCTCGGTGAACTGGACACGCACTTCGAAATCCTGGCCGGCCTGAAGCGTTTTCGTCAGGTCGTAGACGATGGACCGCTGATCGTCGGCGACGACCGCGGTGGCTGAATCACGCGCGTCGCCGCCGTTGATGTAGGCGGCATATTCCTCGATCACGGATGGTGACGGCACCGCGACCTTGACCGTGCCGTCCAGCACCGGGAAGCTGCGATCCCCGTAGATCGCCTTCCACCAGAGTCTGATCGCCATCGTCGTAGAAGCGCAGCCCGCCATGAACGGTGTAGGAAAGATAGTAGACCGCCGAACTGTTGGATATGGGCGGAAAGTTCCAGCGGATGTCATAGCGGGAGCTGCTCTGTTCCACTGAAAACGTGTAGGGTCCGCCGTCACCGTAGGTCTGAGCGTAGACGTTGCCGTCGCCGTCAGTGATGGCCCAATTGTCGATGTAGTCGAAGTTGCTGATGGGAATGTAGCGGGTGCCGAACCGGAATGTTCCCTGTGTGAAGCGGATGGCCTGCCCTTCGGTCACATCAAAAGAGCTATCGACGTTGACATCGATATCGACGTCAAACCGTTCCCAGACCAGCGATTTCTCCTGAGCTTGCACATCGTCGCTCTTGAAAACCCGAAACCCGGTCGCCAGCACGAAGATCAGAGTCACCAGTGCCAGAGATTTGATCGCAGAGCTTCTCGAACGTGGGGTGCGGGTGCGCATTTCGGTTCCTGTTCTGTCAAAGAATCAATCGCAGAAAGCCGTAGAATACCACAAATGGCGTTGATACACTTCAGCCTACACACTTCAGTCTACACGATTCAGTCTATAGGGGAGAGGGGGAACTTACCTGACATTCTACCAACATTTACCTTCGCCTACAACCCGAATTCTGACATTCCAGGCAAGAGAAATCCAAAAGAGATTGATCCATGAAGGAACAAGAAGGCACAAAGGAACACCAAGATCCAAACAGGAAACAACTTTTGTGTGGCTCTTCGTGGCTCTTCGTGGATCAATCTTTTCTCGTCGGAACTCTACGCCTCTTCGCTGTCAGGATCAGTATCGCTGTCAGAATCACCATCTGTGTCAGGATCGATGTCGACCAACTCTGTCGCCGCCCACAGGGTGTCGGCGGCCTGGGTTTCCAATGGCGGCAGTTCAGCCATGCCGGTCAGACCAAAATGGTGCATGAAGAGATCGGTTACGCCGTACAAGATCGGCCGGCCGACCGTATCCAGACGGCCGACTTCCTCGACCAGACCACGCTGCAACAGCGAGCGCAGCACGCCTGCACAGTCCACGCCACGCACCGCTTCGACCTGTGCACGTGTGACCGGCTGGCGGTAGGCGATGACGGCCAGCGCCTCAAGGGCCGGTCCGCTCAATTTGGTGGTCAGATCCAGGCTGAGGAAGATCTCGATGGCCGGCGCCGCTTCCGGCAGTGTCACCAGATGGAAGGTTTCATCTCGCTCCAGCAGTCGCAGCCCGCGCCCATTCTCTCGATAGAGCCGATCCAGGCGCGCCAAGCCTTCCTCGACCACCTGCCGTTCAATGTCGAAGGCCTTGGCCACCTGTGACGGTTCGATAGGCTCGTCGGCCACGAAGAGCAGGCTCTCCAGGAGGGCGGAAAGGCTGAGCTGTACGCCGTTCACGTCAACGAGGATATCGGACGGCAGGGGTCGATCTTCTGCACTTTCGGCTTCGAGATCGTCGGTTTCGAGATCATCGTTTCGAGATCGTACGTGCTCGGACATCTCTGGTTCAGACGCCTCTGCTTCGACCGAATCGGGATCGGAAACGCCCTGCCCGACAGTTGCTTCGTCAAGTTCGTCTAGCTCATTCAGCTCGTCCGGATTGAGTTCTTGGTCAGATCCACTCTGGGTCATAGGGTGCATAGCGTACGCGAACGTCCAGTTTTCCAATCTTGAGGCCCATGTCCTGCTCGATGATGTCGCGGGTCACATTGACCACCTCATCGGTCTTCATGGGCACGTCGATGTCGGGCGCGGTCTCGACTTCCAGCAGGATATCGACCGAGCCGCCACGTGATTTGACCGACGGCACGACGGAGACCACCTCGGCCAATTGATCCAGATGCCATTCCAACCGCTGGCCGATGCTGTTGGTCTCGATCTCAGCCAGCCCGCCTTCGGCCGTGCGGATACGGACCCCGCGCCGGCGTCCACTCAATATCTCTGCACCGAGCAGCGTGCCGAAGAACAGGATCGAACCCAGCCCCCAGGCTACCTGGCCAAGGACAAAATTGGTGGCGCTGTCGGCCTTCCATCCGACCAGAACCGCCTCGAGATCGCCCAGAATGGCCTGGGCCTGTTGCAGGGCGGAAATGGGCGCGATGGCCAGATAGAGTCCCGTCAGGAGAAGGAAGGACCACAATACAATTGCTACGATTCGATTGAACGTTTCCACGCAACGGATCCTCTGTCAGGCTGAAACTCAGTTTGACATGCAAGATTGGCCACCACATGCCGGATAATCTACAGCAAGGCGATTATACCTCAACGCCAGACCGATTACGAAAGGCGCTGAACCACGCCCCGACAAGCAGAAGACCCAGCATGACCAGCCCGCCAAGCGAGATCCAAACACCCCGCAGCCAGCTTTGCGGTCGATAGACAAAAGTCACCTCATGTTCGCCGGGCGGCACAAAGAGACCGCGGAAGATCTGGTTGGCGGCGTAGATGGGGGTGTCGATCCCATCGACCGTGGCCTGCCAGCCAGGGTAATAGACATCGCTGAGCACGAGCAGCGCCGGTTCGTTGCCGACGCCCTCTACATTCACTTGCAGCGTGACCTCTTCCGGTGCGTAGTCAATCAACTGAATCGTACCGATCTTGGTCGCCGGTGCATCTTCTGCGTGTCTTTGTGTGGAAAACGCCGGGGCGTTCTCAACGACGGCATGCTGTCTGAAATCGACTGTTCCGCTCTGCAACAGCGCCAATGCTTCTTCTGAATCATCTACAGAGGTCCATTGATTCACGAGATAGGCACGTGGCTGGACGTCGAGATTCTCATAGACTTTGACATCGCCGCTGTGGACAAGTTCATAGCGGCCGCGGTCGCTGGGCAGCAGCGCCGAAAACATGCCCGTGCGTTGATCGACCAACGTCATGGCCTGGATCACCAGGGCTGCGGGTGCGCCCGTGTGGCGGATGGTGATTCCTTCCGGCGTCTGCGGCTGCGACAGAGCCAGGCGAGCACGGTATTCCTGTCGCCCGCCGTCTACATCACGATACGCAACAACGGCGTCGCTGGTTTCGGCCATCGCGCTATCGAGCCGGCCGTCGGACAGGTCCGCGCCCGGCTGATCGCCCGCGGTCAGGGTCAACGTCTCCTTGCTTTCATCTGTCTCCACTTCGACAGTCGCAATTGGCACATTGGCGCTGCTCATGCGGTCATCACGTCGATAGCCGATCGATGTAGCCGATGATGTCGATGTGGGTTGCCTCGAAGGGCAACGGCACATCGATGTCGATCTCCCGCAGCGTATCAGCATCCAGGCGCGCACCGATCTGGCGGTCATAGTAAACGCCCTCGTACCACAGATCGCGCACTTTGTCGGTGATCAGGTATTGGGCATTCAGCAGCCCCAGCAGAGAAGCCGGCGGAACCTGACGCACCTGCTCGCGCAGCCGTCCGTCCGGCACCAGATCTGCGGAATCGATGAGGAGCGTTAGGAACCGGATGTAGCGTTTGAGCGGCAGCACGCCGCCGTCAAAGCCGTCGACCGCGGGGATTCGCCAGAGCAGCGGCAGATTGGGCGCTAGAATTTCCTGGGATTTTGAGCGCGATGATCAGTTCAGCAAAGGCTCGCTCATCGAGTTGAGGCGGGTCGCTCTCCAGCAAGATGCGCTCGTAGTCGGCCATGTCGCCCGGATCGAAGGTGAGGGTGCTCATGCTGAGGAAACGGCCGGCTGCTGCGGGATGGATTTGCCGGGCCGGATCGGTCAACAGATGGGCCGGGGCCGTACGCAGATCGTAGACCGCCTGCGGCGCAGTGGGGTGGGTGTGGGGCAAGGGCTAGCGAAGCCAACAGCAGGTCGGCGATTAGAAGAGCGAAGATCAAAGATCGAAGAGCAAAGATCTGTGCGGACGGCGAATCGTTCTTCGTTCTTCGATCTTTGATTTTCCTCCCCAGAAATTCTGTGCCGATCCCGGCCAGACACCGCCATCCCCAGTGTGTAGAGCATCATCCAGCGCGCGGGGCGCGGAAGAGGTCGAAGCCGGGCACGAGCTTGTAGAGCAGGTAGTAGATGGGGTTCCAGCGCCCGGCGGCCAGGAAGAGGCCCAGCAGCGTGAAGAGCAGGCCGAAGGTCCAGGCTCGATCGCGTGTGTGACGGCCTGTCCACGCGCCGAAAATCGCCAATACCAGGCCGATCAGTCCGACATAGGCCACAAACTCAGTGTAGCCCAGCGTGTCGAAGACCACGCTCAGATCGGCCAGACCATAGCTGGGCAGCAGGGTCCAGAGCAGATGCAGCGGCTTGAGGCTGAAGCTGGAGGCTTCGCCGTAGCTCAGGCCGCCGCTGCGCAGGCCCAGACCGCTCAGTTCCAGCGTCGGCAGTAGTTGAGCCATGCTGATCAGCGCACCAAGCAACACGCCGCCGACGTAGACAATCAGCGCCGGGGTCACTGACATGATCTGCTGCTTCGGAACGTCTGAATGTCGCCACCGAAACCAGCGGCCAGATCGTCCAGATGCCGACGGCAAACAGATTGATGTAGGCGGTCTGGGTGTGGCCGGCCAGCAGCATCAGCGCTGTGATGCCGCCAAAGAAGGCGATGCCCAGAGGCACAGTGCGCTTGGTCAAATGACGGGAGGACGATTGCGACGTCGGCGCTACCGTTTCGATGACAAGCACCAGCCAGGGCAACCAGGCTGCGCCGTTCATCTGGTTGATGTGGCCGATGAGACCGCCGTAGAAACCGCTGCCCGCCAGCACCAGCCCGGTGACGAAGGCCGCCAGACCGCCGTAGCCCCAGCGACGCATCAACAGATAGCCGCCCAAGCCGAGCAGCCAGGTGTGCAACGCCGCACTCCAGTAGATCTGCTTGGTCACCGGAAGCCAACTGAGCGGCCAATGCAGCGGATAGAGTACGGCGGCCTGTGGGTTGGCCAGAAAGGGAGCGCCGAGGAATGATGAAGGGGTTCCAGAGCGGAATGCGGCCCGATCGAAACGCCTCTGCTGCGTAGTCACGATAGGGGTAGAAGTAGTGTAGGATATCGCCGCTGGCCAGCACACGGTCTGTGAAGAGCAGACGGGCATAGAGCGCCAACACAAAGGCCAGCAGCCCCAAGGCTGCCCACAAAATGTGACTCTTGCTGCTCTCGGATTGCCGCTTTTCTGTCCTCATGCTCAGCCTGTACGCTCATCGATGACGTAGTGAGCGTCCGATAATTTGTAGTACGACATTTATGTCGTAGCAGTTTGGCTTGACCAGCACAGGAGGCTACGCCATAAATATCGTGCTACAGAAAATGCCAAAACCAGCTTTTTTCAGCCGCAATCCACAGCATCGAAGCATACAAAAGCCATGTGCGTTCATTTGCGGCTATGCACCCATTGATCTGGATATCCTGCCAGGTAGCCGGCTACGTATGCCTCGAATGACTCGTTCGTTTCAGACTCCAGCACCGAAGTTTGCCGTAGCGATTCGTCGCTGACTTCCTCCAGATAGTGGCGTGTGTCGGGCGACAGCGGCCGGCGATCTAGCTCTTGGCGATGTTGCTCGGCCATGCGCCGCCCGAACTGGTAGAAGGTCTCGTTGTTGGCCTCCATGTCGTGCAGGACACGGGCTGACGGCGTGCGATCCGGCTGATCGATCGACTCTTGAAGCGCTCGAATGGCGCTCACATAGGGCTGATCGGGCAGCCCCTCATCCAGCAGCGCTCCGACATCGGCGATCAGGGCCATGAGTGGTTGACGCCCAATCCTGGAGCGCGATCTCCTGGCCGTTGCGTCGCAGGCGCAGCCCTGGCTGGCGTCCACGATGAGCGACTGCTGTCTGGTTTTCAGCCGCTTCGGATTTCTCTCGAATATCCAGCGGCGGACTCTCTTGCAACAGGCAAAAGAGCAGAAATGCTTCCAGAAAACGAAGCTCTTCCTCGTTGACGCCGGTCGGTTCAAAGGCGTTGACATCCAGTGAGCGCAACTCGACATATTGGACGCCGCCACGGGCCAGCGCAGCCAGCGGTCGTTCGCCGTATTGCGGCACACGTTTGGGACGAATGGAGCCGTAGTACTCGTTCTCGAACTGCAACAGATTGGCGTTCAACTGGCGATAGTCGCCGTCGACAAAGATGCCCAGCGCTTCGTAGGGCGGGTAGGGTGTGCGCGTCGCATGGTAGAGCGTCGCAACATAGGCTTCCAGGCTGTCATAGGAGACATTGAGCAGCGCCGCGTCCTGGTTCTTGTAGCCGATGTTGCTCAGGCGCAACGAGGTTGCGTGAAGTTCATAGAGGCTGTAGGCGTCGTGTTGCGGAAAAGGGTAGTCCATCCTATCCATGAAGGACTTGCACAGCGCCGGCGAACAGCCGAAGAGATAGGTGATCAGCCAGTCGAAACGCTGTGCATTGCGCGCCAATGCGAAGTAGGCGTCTGACACGAAATTCTCCAGCGGCTGCGGGTCATGTTCAAGATCCTGATAGACCGGCCAGAAGGCTTCGGCCACCGAATAGTTGTAGTGGACGCCGCAGATGATCTGCATGATCCGGCGGTAGCGGGCGGCCAGTCCGTTGCGGTAGACATGTTTGAACCGACCTTGATTGGATGACCCGAATTGGGCAATGGGCACGCTCTCTTCGCCGGAGACAATGCAGGGCATACTCGTCGACCAGAGCAACTCGTCCTCCAGGTGCAGGTTGGTAAAGCGTCGAACATCGGCCTGCACACGCAAAATATCACGGACGTCGGTGAAGGGCGGGGTGACAAACTCCAGTTGCGATTCCGAAAAGTCGGTCGTGATCAGCGGATTGGTCAGCGAGGATCCCAATGCCGCGGGATGGGGCGTCTGCGCCAACCGGTTGTTCGGCGTGATGCGCAACGTCTCAGTCTCAACACCCTTCATCCCGTCACGCAACAGCCCGGCATAGCCGCTGTTTTCGATCAGGGCAAGACGTCGTTCCAGTAGTTGATACACTCAGAGTTCCTTATCGCAGTTCATTGTCGGCGCCCAACGCCATCATCGTGGATGGCCAGATGGCGTTCGGTTTCAGTTCTTTCCAGCCAAAATCACCTTGGGGCGGCCGGCTTTGCCGCCCACAGATGCACCATGTACAGGCATCCGCCTGCCTGCCGGCCAGCTCATAGACAGTAAAGTGGCCGGATTTGAAGCGACTGGTCAACGTCAGGTTCCGCATGTTAAGCCGTCCGACAAGATCCGGCTGCGGAGCCCAGTCAGGCTGCACATAAAATTTGCGCAGATCCGGTCTCTTTTCTGCATTATCAGCCAAATAGGTCGAAGTCGGAAACCAGCGCAGCGTGAAAAGGCCACGCTCGATCTCTTCGTAGAGGTAGAATTGGTGATGCCACCCCAGCACATCGTGGTAGAGGATCGATTGTTGCGAATCTGATCCGTTCTGCGGTTCAGCCTGACGAACGATCCAGTCCAAGGATTCGTCCAGCCCGACGTAGGCCCCGTGGTCGCTGCCGATGGGGAGCGCACCGGTGGCCGCCTGCCAGGAAGGCAGCGCCAGCAACATGAACAAGACAGCGACCATGCCTCTACGCGCCAACGCACGTGTGGGCAGAGGCAGAACGCCAGCTGCCCAGCCGGCCAACAGCGCGAGCATTGGCGCCAGCGGCAGCAGGTATCGATCCCAGATCTGCACGTTGGTTGCGATATGGAAGAAAAGATACGTCAGCGTCCATACCGTCAGGATCAGCGCAGGATGCGGCGACTGTCTATCCTGTCGCCCACCCGGTCGCTTCTCGGCGAACTGGGCGAAGCCGGCGATGGCGGCAGCGCCGAGCATTGCCAGGGCGAAGACGATCCAAGCTGCAGAGCTTGCCATGATCTGCCACACGATCGGCCACCAGGCTTGCAGCCGCTCGACCCACTGATCCGGCGGAATAAGCGCCAGCCCGCCATAGTTGCGCACGCTCAAATCCCAAGGCGAAGGCGCGGTCGCCCAACGCCGACTGTCCCACCAGATGACGGGCAGCGTGCTCAGGGCGAGGCCGCAAAGGAACAACAGGGGGCCTGCCCGGCGAATGCGTCCAGAAGAAGATCCACGAAGGGCACGAAGAAACACAAAGGCGTTCTGCTTTTCTCGATCTTCTCGCTCTTTTTGTTCTTCGTGTTCCTTCGTGCCCCTTCGTGGATCGCTCTTAACCAATCGCGTCTTTTCAGAACCGAAGTTGCTTGACGCCAACATCGCCACAATCAGCGGAACATAGAGCAGCCCCTGCTGTTTGGTCATGATGGCGGCGCCCAGCCAGAACCCGGCTGCCCATGGGCGCGCGAAGACAGCCAGCGCAGAGAGCCAGGCTGCCGGCCAGAACGAGCACAGGATCGACAAAGACGGTGGGCGAAAAGCTGATGGCAAAGGGGCTGAGCGCCATCAGCAGCGCGGCGACCAGTGCGGCCCGATCGCCCCAGAGGCGGCGAGCGGTGACGGCAACGATGGGGATGGTCAGCGTTGCGGCGGCGATGTTGAGCCAGCGCGCGCTGGCCGGTTCGACACCGAAGAACGCATAGGCGACGCCCAGCAGCCAGAGAAAGAGGGGGGGCTTGTCCGGCCAGACGGTGAGAAAGAGGGGATCTTGGCGCCAGCCGTGAAGCGCCCAATAGCTGTAGATCGCCTCGTCCTCTCGGAACGGGAAGCGATCGAGCAAGGGCAGGCGCAGTGCGTAGCCGACCAGCGTGATCAGCAGGAGACGATGGTGAATGTAGTCCACAAAGCGGTATTTGATCAAGGCGCGACACGGCCGTGAAGCCGTCTCGCCACGAGATCTTCTTGCCTTCGTGAAACTCGCGGCCGTTGTAGCTGATGGGCACTTCGAAAATGCTGTAGCCCCGCTTGAGCACCTTGGCCGTGATCTCCGGCTCGATGTCGAAGCGCCGGCTGTGCAACGGGATGTTGACGATGACATCGCGGCGGAAACACTTGTAGCAGGTCTCCATATCGGTCAACGACGTACCGAAGAGCAGGTTGGTGATGACGGTTAGCGTTCGGTTGCCGACGGTATGGGTCAGGCTCATGGCCGACCGTGTTGCAGCCCATGAAGCGGCTGCCGTAGACGACGGGCGTGCGGCCTTCCAGCAGCGGTTTCAGCAACAACACATAGTCGCGCGGATCGTACTCCAGGTCGGCATCCTGGACGACGATGACATCGCCGGTGGCCTGCTGAAAGCCGGTGCGCAGCGCAGCGCCCTTGCCGCCGTTGATCTCGTGGAAGAAGATCTTCATGTCCGGCGGCGCTCTCTGCGCGCCACTGATCCAGGATGGCCCGAGTGCCGTCGGTCGAGCCGTCGTCGACGATGACGATCTCGCGTTCAAGCTTGAGCGGCCCGTTGAGTTGATCGTTGACGCCGTCGCGGTCAACCGTCAGATCGACGGCGCGCACACGGCGCACGATCTCTTCCAAGGTCGCCCGTTCATTATAAACGGGCATAACAATTGAGAGGCGCATGATCCTCCTCTGCGCTGGGCCGGCTGCCGTCGGCAGTTGGTTTGGCGCCGGTATTCCGCCGTACGGATCCTGTCCAAAGCGCGAGCAAATCCTACTCGCTGACCTGATGCGCCAGAATGATCGCTTCGGCCACCGCGCGCATCGGTTTGCGATTGTTCATGCTCATCTTCTGAATCTTGCGGAAGGCTTCGGTCTCGTTCAGTCCCTGGGTGTCCATGAGAATGCCCTTGGCGCGGTCGACCAGTTTGCGGGTCTCCAGCGCATCTTCCAGGCTATCGACCTCCCGTTCCATGGCGCGGAACTCGCTGAAGCGGGCCAGCGCAACTTCGATGGCCGGCGTCAGGTCGCTCTCGCGGAATGGCTTGACCATGTAGCCGGCCACCCCTGCCTTGCGCGCTCGCTGTACCAGATCCTGCTGGCTGTAGGCGCTGAGCAGAAGCACCGGCGCAACCCGCTCTTCGGTCAGGATCTCGGCGGCCTCAATGCCGTCCATGTCGGGCATCTTGATGTCCATGATCACGATGTCCGGGCGCAGTTCTCGTGCCAGGTTGACGGCGCTGCGACCATCGCCCACTTCGCCAACCACGAGATAGCCCAGGTTCGTGAGCATTTCGCGCAGGTCCATCCGAATCAGTGATTCATCATCGGCAATGATAACACGTGTACGCTCCACGGTCGGTCTCCTTTGAGTCGGTTCGAATTTGTTTTCGAATTTTTCGCGTTTGTCAGAATGCTACGTCTGATTTTTGGCAGATCAGGACGCTTTTAACGGCTGTTTTGGTATTGTGACAATGGCCCGGGTTCCGCTGCGCATCCGCGGCTGCAACGAGTCCGTATCTCCCTGTTCGTCGACGCCATTTTCCGCCGCCGGTTCAACTTCCTCGTACGATACCATCTCCAACTTGCCCTTGAGGTCGTCGGTCACCAACGTGTGAACGATCTGAAGCCCCAGGCTTTCACCGTGGGCCGGGTCGAAGTTGTCCGGCAGCCCGTCGCCGTCATCCTCGACGATGATCTTGGCATTGTCGCCTTCATCCGCCAGCCGGATGTGGATGGTGGCATGTTCGCGTTCGTTGACGCCATGCTCGACAGCGTTGAGCATGAGTTCATTGATCACCAGTGCGATCGGCGTCGCCTGGCTGGCCGGCAAGCGAATATTGGGGCCGCTGACATAGACATCGATCTGCTGTCCTGGGCTGGCCGTCACCTGCGTGACCTGATTGGCTATGCGTTGGCAGACATCGCTCACGTTGATGGGCTGGTGCTCATCATGGCTCAGAAACTCGTGAATGACCGACATGCTCAGAATGCGATTGACTGCGTCGGTCAGAAGTTGCTTGGCCTCTTCGTTCTCCGTAGCGACGCGCCTGAATGCGCAAAATGGCGGCAACAGTTTGCAGGTTGTTCTTGACCCGGTGATGAACTTCCTGGATGATGGCCGACTTGACGTTCAGCTCGCGCTGCTTCTGCACGGCATCGGTCGCGTTGTGGATCATCACCATGACCGATTCAATGGCCCCGTCCGGGTGATCGTTGCGCTGCAATGCACCGTACCAGGTCCAATTCTGCCAATAATTTTGCCATGTGACAGGGGCCATGCGCAAAGGAATCACCTTGCGAATCCAGATACGCCCATCTTCAGACTCGTGCCGGCGCTCGGCGGGCATCTGGGTGTGGAATGCCTCGTCCACCATCTCCTGATCCAGCGGCTCCAAGGTGTCGACAGCGCTGTTCGCGGATGTCACTCACGATGCCCACGGACCGGAACAAGTTGGCGACGATGCCATTCATGTAGACGACATTGCGGTTGCGATTGACCAGATAGATGCCGTCGTGCAGTCCAAATCGGCTCAGTGTGGCGGTTTCGGACAGTTCTCCGCTGTATGCACATGGATTGCAGCCATTGTGCAGCCTGGCGGAAGTGACGGTTGCGCCGCCGGTGCCGCTCATGGGCGACCATGTTGGTCTCGTAGACCAAGGCGCCGATCATCCGTCTGTCCTCGCTGTAGATGGGATAGCAGTCCTGGATCACAGGAGCCCCGCTGCTCAGAACCTCCTTCTGCCCACGTCCGATATTGCCGCTCTTGAATGTGCGAAAGAGGATGGGCTGGGCCTCATCGGTGAGGGTACTGCCCGTCATATTCTTGCGATAGAGCGACGAAGTGGACTGGGGCCTCATATGTCGGGCAATCAAGGCGTTTTTGTTGTCAAGCTTGCAGCAGAGGGTGATATCCGCACGGCTGACATCCGCGGTGATCGCCAGACCAGCCTCGACTCGTCTCAGGAACTCGATATCCTTTTCGGTTATATTCTGACATTCCCGAATACGCTGGTCCATATGTGGTACGATGGTATCGTCCTGAAATCAGCCTTAAATTGAAACGGAATCCAATACCCGAGCGCTGGAAAAGCAGAACGGCGCCTGTAGCGCGTGCAGTTCTGCTCACACCACTTCGCCGTTTGGTCCAACCACAGCTAATCATTGTCGGGCATCTGTCCCCATTGACACGGCGCCGAAGCCAATTCAGCGTGCGTAAGTGTAGCAAAAACACTTGTCACGTGCAAAATAAAAAACAGCCATCGACGGTTTGGGGCTTTAGCGGTGTTCAGTCGAACAAGAACAGGATAAACAACAACGCCCATATTCACCATCGTGATGGTGAATATGGGCGTTGTTTGCGAGATAACGCTCTCTGATACTGGTCGGGGCGAGAGGATTTGAACCTCCGACCTCTTCAACCCCATTGAAGCGCGCTACCGAGCTGCGCTACGCCCCGACAAGTGACCTGAGTATAGCATGGGTGGCCACTGGCTCGCAAATTTTGACTGAGATTCAGTGTTCTGGGATGGCGCTACCGCAGAAAAAGCTTTGCCACAGATGGACGCGGATAAAAACTGATAACCACAGATGATTTTTGAATTGACTTTGTGTTGCAGGAAACGACCAGCACGCTATCTGTGATCATCATCTGTGGTTATCCAAAACTCCATCTGTGTCCGTCTGTGACTCTGCTGCAAAAACCACGAATGACACGAATTGCACCACTGAGGAAATTCGTGCAATTTGTGTCATTCGTGGTTCTTGCAGTGAAGCCATCTGTGGCAAAGCTCTTATCATCGAAACAGCGCCAGAATCCGTGGCCCGAAGATGGCAACGGCCACGCCCAGGCTGCCCAGGACGGCGAAAATCAGCGCACCGGCGGCCGCGTCCTTGGCGGTCTTGGCCAGTGGATGATGGTCGGGCGAGACCAGATCGATGGCGGCCTCGATGGCAGTGTTGACCGACTCCAGCGCCAGGACAAGCCCCAGCGTCAATGCGAGGACGGCCCACTCAATGGGGTCGATTCTCAGCCATAAGCCAGCGGCGATGACTACGACAGCCGCCGTCAGTTCGATCCATGCGTTGGGCTGGGTTTTCAACGTGATAAGAGCGCCGGACAGGGCTGCGCGAAAACTAGCCCAACGGCCGGCTAGAAATCTTCCGATGTAGTTTGAATCGGTCACTGAAAAACTCTGTTTCCTTCATTCACCACGGAGAGACAAAGTTGAAGGCATTTCATCTGCGTTTATCTGTGGTGTGGCTATCAGTCATACTCGCGGTCGATGTGCGGATCTTCACCCAGTTCGACCAGAATCGCGTTCTGTGCCGCCCACATGGCTGATTTTTCTTCGGGCGTGGCATGATCGTAGCCGAGCAGATGCAATGTGCCGTGCACGGCCAGCAGGCGCAATTCGGAAGCAAGGGATGTGCCGTAGCGCTGCGCCTGGCGTTGGGTATAGGGAAGCGCGATGACCAGGTCGCCCAACTGTTGTTCCAGCGCCAGGGCCAGTTCGGGCGGCAGGTCCATACCGTCCGCCGTCGAACCATCATGTTGGGCAAAGCTGAGCACATCGGTCGGCGCATCAACGCCGCGATAGTCGCGGTTGAAGGCCCGCATCTGCGCGTCATCGGTCACCAGAACCGCGACAACACCGTCAGGGACGCCTGCCCAGCGCAGCGCTACCGCCACTGCGTCGGCAATGCAGGCCACATCGCCACCGCTTGCCTCAAACAGGTCGTCCACAACGTTGTCGATCTGAACATCAATTTGATCCTGCGCCGACTCACTGGTCATTTCAAATTCTGCAAATTGTCCGCTGTGGACGGCCCCTGCTGGGTTCGATCCAGGATCTCTTCGACGCCACCCTGCGCCGAGGAGCCTTTGTCGTTGAAACCATCCGGATCGGACACGCGCTGTTCGCCCTTGGCCACCGTCGCCTCTGTGGTCTGGCCCCGCTCCACCGATTCCGGGTAGTTGATCCTGGGATGGTGCACGCCCTCCAGCACACGAATGAAGACATCCTTGATCTGCTGCACTTCCTTGAAGGTCAAATTGCTCTCGTCCAATTCACCCTCGTTGATGCGCTCATCGATCAGGCGGTCGATCAGCTTCCTCAGATCCTCGCGGGAGGAGGGCCGAATGGCGCGTACGGCGGCTTCGCATGTGTCGGCCAACAACATGATTGCCGTCTCTTTGCTGCGTGGATTGGGCCCGGGATAGCGGAAATCCGCATCGTCGACAGTGACTCCCACAGGCGCGGCCTGTTGCGCCTTGATGTAGAAATACTTGACCAGCGAACGTCCGTGATGCTCGCGAATAAAGTCTCGGATTCGGGGCGGAAGATGGTATTTTTCCGCTAGATCTACGCCTTCGGTGACGTGGCTGATGATGATCTGTGCACTGGTCAAGGGATCGAGTTTCTCGTGGGGCGAGGCGCCGTCCATGATGTTCTCGGTGAAAAAATATGGCCGGACGGTCTTGCCGATATCATGGTAGTAAGCGCCGACTCTGGAGAGGAATGCATCGGCGCCGATTGCCGCCGCCGCACGTTCAGCCAAATTGCTGACAACAATGGTGTGATGATAGGTGCCCGGCGCCTTCAAGAGCAACTGGCGCAACAAAGGGTGGGTCGGGCGGCTCAACTCCGTCAACTGAAGGCTGGTTGTGATACCGAAGAGGCTGCCCAATGCAAAGTAGCCGAGAAGCGCAATACTGGCCGACAATCCGCCATTGACCAATGTCACAATCAGCAACTGGATGAGATCGGGCGTGGCATAGGTCTCAAAGGGCGCATGGTAGGCGGTCATGACGGCCAGGTTGCTGGCAGCAATGGCCACACCGGCCCAGACGAAGGCCATGATGCGTTCACCGCGCCCCAGAACCAACGCGCCCAGCAACGTCCCTGCGCCGGCATAGACCATCAACTCCGGCTGCCGGCTGCCGATATACTGGACGAAAAAGAGGAAGGCGATGGTGATGACAATCGACACCCGAATATCAAGAAGCACGGCGAGCAACATGCCCAGCGCGGCCATCGGGTAGAGAAACGGCAGCCAATCATGGGGGATGACCATAAACTTGGCGACCAATAGCCAGATGCTGCTGACCACGACGATAATGGCGACGTCCGTCAGATCGCTCAAGGTTTCAGGACGCAGCCGCAGAAGCGCCGCGCCGACGACCGCAAAGGTAATCAAGGTGAACAGGGTCGCACGCAGGAGCGTCCAAAGATCCCACTCGCTCTGCTGCAAGCCGATCTGGACCAACGCCTCGACATCCTCGGCATCGGCGATATCGCCGGCCCGCAGAATCACTTCGCCGGCTTCGATACGCGCCAACTGAGTCTGCACACTGGCCCGGGCTTCCTCGCGCAGGATGTCGGTCTGTTCAACGTTGATAATACTATTGGGACGAATCAGTTTGCGTACCAGTTCGATGGCAACCTGCCCCATCTCGGTTTCAGCATCCAGATCCACCATCGATGGAACACGGCGGCGAGCCGACCCCATCGTGCTCTCCCGAATCTCATCGCGCATGATGCCGTCCAAGGCCAACGGCGTCTCTTCCACGACCGATGACCATTCGGCATTGGATAGATCCAAAATCAGACGCGCTGTTTCAGGGGATAACGTCAGATCGGAGATGGCAAGGAGGTAGTCGGTCTGAAGCTCAGGCGTGGCAAATTCATCCTCACGAACGATGGTGATGAACTCAAGGATTTCTCGCGAGTGCGCGACCTGCTGGCGACGCACACGCCCTTCGGCCATATCATACTGATCGTCCACGCCGTCCGCAGCCCGCTCGACGGGCCTTCTCGGTCAACAGCGGACTCTCATAGGTGATCTGACGGGGCGCAACCACATCGTAGGGAGCGACGCCGCCGGCAGACAGTTGCACTTGCGCGCCCAAAGGAATCTGCCACGACAGGAGTCCGATCATCAGAATGCCGACCGAGGCAATCAGCACGGCGATCAGCGCCCGATCCACCCAGCTATTCGATTGGCTCAACGGTTTGGCAGACATAGCCTATTCCCTGCGAGCTGGGACTTCCCCCCATTTCCAGAGACGAATCCGTTCAAAAACAACAGTGACGCTACTGAAGCCGTTGCCGAACGACCTGGTTGACGACCTTGCCATCGGCCAAGCCACTGGTCTTGGGCATGACGGCAGACATGACTGCACCCATGTCGCGCATCGATGTCGCCCCCAATTGGGCGATGGTTTCGTCGACGATCCGCCCGATCTCGTCCTCGCTCAGTTGCTGCGGAAGATAGCGCTCCAACACGGCCAACTCGGCCAGTTCGGCGGCCGCCCGGTCGGCGCTGCCGGCCTTTTCGTATTCGGCAGCCGCGTCCCGGCGCTGTTTGGCCTCTCGCTGAAGCACGACTAGGGCCTCATCATCGGTCAATGGCTGATTGTCGTTCTGTTTACGAGCTTGGGCCAAGCCGGTCTTGACGGCGCGCAGGGTCAATTTGCTGACCTGGTCCTGGTTGCGCATGGCCTGCGTCAAATCGCTGTCAACGCGCTCTTCCAAAGTTAAAGAACTCATGGTTGATCTATCCTCCCACATTCAAGTGCGACCAATATCGACAACCTGCCGCTCAGGAACAAAGACGGCTATGATAGGCGACGCTGTACGTGCACATCAATCCAGCCGACGATGTTCTCCTGATAACGTAAAAATGCGGCCAACAGAATTGTTAAGGCCATCACGACAGCAGACAACTGCCACCAATTGAGAAGCAACACCCCGGCGCCGGCCGACGTAACAACAAAGGTAGTCGGTACCCGAATCGCCAGAGAGAGCAAAAAGATGGTGAGATATCGTGTGCTGGACAGGCCGGCCAAGAAGTAGGGCAAATCACCGGTGGGCGACAGGATCAGCACAAACCAGATGATGGCGCTGTCAGCATGGGTGGTCTTTTCCCATTGATCCAGCCGCCGGGCGCCGACAATTCGTTCGACAAGCGGGCGGCCAAATGTGCGTGCCAGCCACATGGAGAGCATCGCGCCGGCCAGCAGCCCGATCGACGCCCAAACGCCGCCCCAGAACGGGCCGAAAAGATAGCCTGATGCGATCTGCACGACGTAGCCCGGAATCGGCGCTACGACGATCTGAACAATGTTGAACAGAATCAGCGCGACCGGCCCCATCCACCCAAGCTGGTCGATGGCTGCCTCAAGCGCCTGTTCATCTTGCAACAGCACCCATAGATTCGGGCCGAAGCGGAGCGTGATTGCCGTCAACACGACAAGCGCCACCCCCAGATACGGCAGATGGTGGCGCTTCACGAGGCGCTTCGACAAATTGGAAGGGCCGAAGATCTCAGGTCTCTCCCATTTTTGTCGGTCCAATTTCATACGGCTATTATACCCCGCGCCCATGCGATGTCAACAGATGGCAGTTCGACAGATCGTGTTGTCCTCATCCCGAAGCGCCATTCTCCCTGCCTATGGTTTGATGTTCGGCGTGCAGTTGGCTACAATGAAGCCATGTTTACAGATCAAGTGAAAATCTATGTGAAAGCAGGCGACGGGGGCAATGGCGTTGTTGCATTTCGTCGCGAGAAATTTGTCCCGCTTGGCGGGCCGGCAGGCGGCAATGGCGGTCGAGGCGGCCACATTGTCTTCTATGTGGACGAAGGGCTGAACACTTTGTTCGCCTTTCGACGCCAGGTCCACCACCGTGCGGATTCCGGCACCAACGGCGGCGGCGCCAACAAGACGGGCGCCAATGGTCCTGATCTTCGCATCCCTGTCCCCCCAGGCACGCTGGTACGCGACGCAGAGAGCGCAGAGCTGCTTGCCGATCTCACCAAACAAGGCCAGGAGGCCGTGATCGTTTCGGGCGGACGAGGCGGACGGGGAAATGTCGCCTTCAAGACCGCACGCAACAAAGCCCCGCACATGGCCGAAAAGGGCGAGCCGGGCGAGGAACGCTGGATCGAACTGGAGCTGAAGTTGGTGGCCGATGTCGGCATTATCGGCGTACCCAACGCTGGGAAGTCGACGCTGCTCAGTGTCGTCAGCGCAGCAAAACCCAAGATTGCCGACTATCCCTTCACCACCATTGTGCCCAATCTCGGCGTGGCCGAGGTCAGTCATCGCCAGTTTGTGTTGGCCGACATTCCTGGGCTGATGGAAGGCGCGCATGAGGGCATCGGTCTGGGCTTGGATTTCTTGCGTCACATCGAGCGCACGCGTCTGTTGATCCATGTGCTGGACGGCAGCAGCCCTGATCCGTTGGGTGATTTTGAGGCCATCAACCAGGAACTGACGCTCTTCAACCCGGCACTGGCCGATCGCCCGCAGATCGTTGCATTCAACAAGATGGATCTGCCCGATGCGCAGGCTGCATGGCCAGAGGCCGAGCGTGCCATCACCGAGTTCGGGCTGCCCGTGTTGAGCATCAGCGCGGTGACGCGTGAAAACGTGGAGACACTGCTCTATCGTGTGCAGGCCATGTTGGATGAATTGCCCCCGCAGGAAGATCCGTTTGAATC
The DNA here is from genome assembly GCA_963698255.1 of uncultured Chloroflexia bacterium. Classification (GTDB taxonomy): domain Bacteria; phylum Chloroflexota; class Anaerolineae; order Caldilineales; family Caldilineaceae; genus JAWKOK01. Next base: position 499,101 of record CAVOQD010000037.1, read on the forward strand.
TGAACTGCCTGAGATCACGCCTGGAGAAGATGAAAGCATCTTCACCATTCAACGCGTCGATGACGAAACCTGGCGAGTACATGGAATCGCCATCGAGCGCGCCGCCCAGATGACGAACTGGGACTACTATGAAGCGGCCATGCGCTTCCAGAGAATTCTGCGGGCCATGGGCGTCGTCGAAGCGCTGCGCGAGGCAGGCGTCGAGGAAGGCGATACCGTGCAGATCGATGAACTGGAACTGGTCTGGGGATATGACAACGCATTCGGAGAGTAGTGGATGAGTGTTGAGCCACAAGAGGGCGGAGATGGGACGTACAGAACAGGCGGTCGAGACGATCTCGACGACGCGACCCATCTCCAGCACATCGGCATCTTTGGCGGAACCTTTGACCCCATCCACATCGGGCACCTGATTCTGGCCGAAGAAGCCTGGTTTCAGCTCAAGTTGGATCGCATTTACATTGTACCGGCCGGAAATCCGCCCCATAAACAGGATCGACGTCTTTCCCCAGTCGAAGATCGGGTGCGCATGGCCGAACTGGCGACTGAAGACATCGACTACATCAAGGTCAGCCGCATCGATGCGGATCGGCCTGGCCCTCACTACACCGCAGACATGGTGCGCCTTGTGCGCGAGCGGGTCGGCAACGGGATCGAAGTCTATTTCCTGATGGGGCTGGACAGCCTACGTGACCTGCCGACGTGGAGCGAAGCGGCCTGGCTGGTGGAGAATTGCCGGCTGGTCGCGCTCAATCGCCACGATGTCGACCTGGACTGGGCGGCGCTGGATGCCGCATTGCCGGGTCTGAGCGAGCGCGTGATCATATTGGACATGCCCGAACTTGAGATCGCCAGCCATAAGATCCAGCAGCGTGTGCGAACCGGACAGCCGATTCGCCATCAGGTGCCGCGCGCCGTCGAAGAGTATATCTACGAACATGCACTTTATCGACCGGTCTGAAGCGCCTGTGTCCCGCCGTCTTCGCCCATGGTCGCCAGTCGCAACAGGGTCAGAGCCGCAGCAAACTGACGATCCGGGTGTGCGTACAACTCTTCTTTGCTCATCTCTTCAAGCGCAAAGGCGTCAACCATCTCTACCGACGCTTCCTGCGCTATCAGCACGTCCGGCTGTACGCCTTCATCTTTGAGCAGATTGTAGTCCGGGGTCAGCCAATGGGTCACGCCCAAGCGGACCACCGAACCATCGCTCAATGTAAACGGGCGTAACACAGTGCCGGTCCCCAATGTGGGTTCACCGATCAGTTTGGCGCGGCCGTTCTCCTGGATAGCGCCGGCGATGATCTCGGCTGCGCTGGCCGATCCTTCGTTGACCAGAACGACGAGCGGAATGTCGCGGGCAAGCCCGCTGCCGCGTGCGGTGTGGGTCGATATCTTCGCATCCGCATCACGTTCATGCACAATGACCGCGCCGTTTTCGAGGAATTGACCGCCCAAGCGCAATGCCTCATTGAAATAGCCGCCGGGGTTGTTGCGCAGATCCAGCACAATTCCGTCGACCCCTCCGTCCATCCCGGCCTGACTGAGCATCGCCTCCAGCGCTTGAGAGAGTTCCCGGTTGGTGTCCACCGCAAACTGGGCAACCTGCAAGTAGACGAGATCGGTTTCGGGAATCGGCGCCCAGAGCACGCTGTCGATATCGATACGGCCGCGTACGATCTCGATGTCCACGGGTTCGCTGGCGTCAGAATGTAGCACAGTAAGTCGTACAGACGTTCCCGAATCGCCTCGAATCTTGGAGATCACTTGCCACTGAGACTGGCCGGTAATCACTTCGCCATCGACTTTCAGAACACGATCACCGGCCAGCAGGCCGGAACGTTCGGCCGGGGAGCCGTGAATCGGCGCAGTGATGGTAAATATACCGTCCTTGCTATCCACATAGGCGCCGATCCCCTCGAACGAGCCTTCCAGGCTGCTCTGCTGTTGCTCCGCTTCCTCAGGCGTAAAAAAGACAGTGTGGTTGTTATCGCCCAGCGTGCTCAACATTCCGTCAATGGCGCCGTACGTCATCGACGTGTAGTCGATGGCATCACGATCGACAAAGTGGTTCAGCACCAGATCCCATGCCTCCCAAAAAGGAGCGAACTCTGTGGGCGACTCTGCCGCGGTCGCCGGTTTTGCAACATACCCGGTGACATTGCCGGCAGCAAAGACAGCCAATAGCAGCAGAACCGTACCCAATGAGGAACGGAGTCTGGATGAGCGAAAAAGTAACATGTTGCGACTACCTCCAGGGACTCGCCCGAGCGATTTGCCTGCGAGACTGCTCGGGTTTGGCAGTCCTCGACCCGGCAATTGGTATTGGGTCGGTTTAGCGGACCAACGAATGGAATCCACGCCTCAGCTTACGGATAATTTACGACGACAAGAGCCATTCTGCGAATCAATGGGAAGATGCGCTACGATTTCACACAAATTCTGCACTCGTCCCATAGAACATAAGATATTGCGCGTCGGGCAAACCCGACGTTACGAAGTCGTAATGTCGACCGTAATGTTCATGTGCTACAATCTCCATAGATTGAGGGTACCCAAGAGTCGGTTAACGGGTTTCCAATAGAATCTTGCAGACACCAGATCAATCTGTGTCAAACTACTTGCACGGAAAATGAAGCTTTTTTGTCTGATTCAGGCAGCCATCAGCGCCTTTTCCAACAGAATTTCGAGGACAAACCGATGGATATTCAACATGAACGGACCAACGGAGATCTGACCGATCTAAAAAGAATTATGGTAGTCGATGATGCTGCAGACACCAGGCTCATGTTAAGCCTTCGTCTGCAACGGGAAGGCTTCCTTGTCTCGTCGGCAAACACCGGTTCTGACGCGTTGAAGAGGATTGCTGCGGAAGGGCTTCCTCATTTGGTGCTACTCGATATCATGATGCCGGGCATGGACGGCTTCGAGATTGCCGATGAAATTCGCAAACTGGGGAATATACCGATCATCTTCCTTTCGGCCGTGACCGATACAGATACCAAAGTCGAGGGAATCACCCAGTTCGCCGAGGATTACGTCACCAAGCCGTTCGAATTTCAAGAACTGCTGGCCCGTGTTCACCGTGTCCTGAAACGCGCATCGCCGGCCCAGAACATGGATCCAGTACTTTCGATCGACGAGAACCTACAGGTGAATTTCGCGCAGCAATATGCCATCGTGGCCGATGAGCAGATCTCGCTGACCCCGACCGAAAACAGAATTCTGCGTACACTCTACAGCAACAGAGGTCGGGTGATGACGGCCAATTATCTGCTCACCAAAGCCTGGGATCCGGTGCGCCAAGGCAGCGTCGAATCGCTGTGGGTCCACATTCGTCGCCTGCGCAACAAGATTGAGGAAGATCCCGATAATCCACGATACGTTGTGACTGTGCGGGGGCAGGGCTACTGTCTGCCGCAACCGAACGAACGAGTCACTTCAAAGTAATTCAATTCTGCACAACATCCAGCATCACCCTGGCTACGGTCGGCGGGTGCAGTAGCATATTGGCGTAGCTGGCATTGGCCATGGGGCAGGCGCACTCCTTGCGTTTGATGCTGCCGCGCAGATCTTCCATGGCCGCTGAACGCCAGACCGGGGCCAGATCGTAGCCGTTGTCGCGCAGACTGCCGGCCGGCTCTGCACGGATACAGCAACTCCAGAGATCGCCGTTGGGCGCGATGTGTGCGCTGGCCCATCCGGCGTAACAGGGGATGACCTGATCTCGTTCGTGCAGCACGCGTTTGGCCAGTTGATAGTAGTGAGCACGGAACGCTTGTGTAAAACGGGCGATGCCCTTGGCCGGCGTCTGTCGTGCCGCCTGGCTGAGAAAATCGGCGATCTCGTCGTAGTCGTCCGGCTGCGGCGTGATGCCCCAGCCGACCGTGTCCAACTCGACTCGCTCCTCGGCCACCTCTGTGATGTAGCTGTCCGGCTTCAGAAATTGCAGGCCCTCGACGATCTCGCGGAAGCGGTGGGCGTTGAAGCGGCTGACCACCGTGTGGACCGTCAGCACCAGGTTCGGGTGCGTCTCCTGCAACGTCTTCAACTGGCTCCATGTCTCCATGGAAAGCGCCCAGTTGCCCTCCACCCCTCGAATGTCATCGTGTTCGTCGCCAATGCCGTCCAGGCTCAGGTTGATGCCGATGCTCGACTTGGGGCACTCTTCGCACATGCGCTTGACCATGGTCACGACGCGGTCGGTGAGCATGCCGTTGGTGGGGATGGTGATGACTTCCGGGCGACATTGCTGATAGGCGCGGATGACCAGTTCGTCGAGATCGTTGCGCAGGAAGGGTTCGCCGCCGGTGAAGGTCATGTAGAAGGGCGAACGGCCCAGGCTGGCGAAGACCTTCTCCCATTCGTCGACGCTCAGATCGTCATTGGGCTTGCGCCACACGTCGCAGGTGCGGCACTTGCTGTTGCAGCGAAAGCTGACGCTGATCACCACGGAGAACGGTTTGATCTTGGGCCAGCCGAATGTCCTGAACGACCAGTAGAGGGGTAGTTTGGGAATCAGTCCAATCATGGACGGTGTGAGATCCTTTGGCTGACGCTGTTGCACAAATAAACGCTACGAGGCCAGATGGTCAGTACGACCTATCTTGCCCGTAGCGCGTCATCTGTGCAACAAAACCATTAGTTGTTGCCGATGAAGAAGCGCTTGGCCTGGGCGACGGTGTTGGGCAGATTGGTCCAGTTCTCCTTGAACGTCATCTTCTCCCACACGCGCTCGGGGCGATAGAGATAGAAGCGACGGTAGGCGTCTCGCCACTTGCGCAACACCAGGTCGGGATCGTAGCCCTCGTTCATGGTGAAGCGGGCCTTCTCCTCGTGGATGGCGAAGTCTGACCAGGTGTCGGCAAAGACCTCGCCGCCTTCCTGGATCATGTCGTACATGACGGTGCCGGGGAAGGGCGCGGCCAGCAGGAAATTGGCCAGCTTGGGATCCAGTTCCAACGCCAATCTGGATGGTCTTCTCCATGGTCTCTTCGGTGTCGCCGGGCATGCCGTAGATGAAGAAGCCCATGGTCTGGAGCTTGGCGGCCTTGGCATTGGCAAAGGCCTCGCGCACCATGTCGATGGTCTGCCCCTTGCGGATGACGTTGCGCAACATGTCCGGATCGCCGTTCTCCACGCCAAAGCCGACGCGCTTGCAGCCCGCAGCCTTCATGAGCTGGTAGAGTTCCAGATCGCCGTGGTTGGCCTTCATGCCGTGCACAGTGACCCAGGGCACAGTGTTCAGCCCCTCTTCGACCAGACGGCGGCAGAGTTCCTTGGCGCGCGGCAGCTTGAGATTCCAGATGTCGTCGGTGACGCCGATCTCGGTGGCGCCCAGCCCCTTGACCAGCCACTTCCACTCCTGGACGACGCTCTCGACCGAGCGCGCCCGCCACGTGTCGCCGGTCACCGGCTTGGAGCAGAAGGTGCACTTGTAGGGACAGCCGCGGCTGGTCAGAATGGTGAAGCTGCGCGCGTTGGGATCCCAGCCGTCGGTCAACGGCTGCAAATTGGTGTAGCGGTCGATCTTGAAGAGATCGTGGGCCGGGAAGGGCAACGCGTCCAGATCCGGAATCATGGGACTTTCCGGGCTGGAGACGATCTCGCCGTCGCGTCGGAAGTGGATGCCCGGGATCACGCCCGGCAGTTTGCCCGCCTCCAGCGTGTTGACCAGCTCCAAGAAGCTGTACTCAGCCTCGCCCTTGAAGACATAGTCGACATAGGCATCGTGGGGCGCTGCCAGCGATTCCAGCGGCATGATGGTCAGGTGCGGGCCGCCCAGCACGGTGATGCAGCCCGCGCGCTTTGCAGAGCTGGGCCATCTCCCACGCTTCTTGAATCAGCGGCGTGGTGGCGGTGACGCCGATCAGTTCGTACGGCCTGCCTTCGGCTTCGGCCAGGTCGAGATAGTAGTCGACGCCCACATCCTCGATGGCGGCGTCGTAGATGATCACTTCATGGCCGCCTTCACGCAGCACGGCTGCCAAATATCCCAGGCCCAAGCGGAATGTGCTTGCGCGCGCTCCAGACTTTGGCTTCCGGGCTGGCTAGAATAACTCGCATTAGATTGTGTGCCTTTCCTAAAAACAATGAAGATCGAAGAGCCAAGAACAGAGGTCGCCTCATACAGACGACGTCCAATCAGGCCAATGTCTCGCCCCGCCGATCTTTGTTCTTCGATCTTCGATCTTCAGCTTTTCCTAAATCGACTCCTTCGGCTTCCATCTGCCTTGCGCAGGCCGGTCTTTTCCTTCTTGGGGATGAAGGTGTCGCGATGGCGATGCGCACGTTGCGCGGCAGGTTGAACCAGAAATCCTTGGTCTTGAGCCGGCGCATGACGGGTGAAGGGCGCAGGTAGAACTGGCGATAGGCCTTGCGATACATCTCCTCGACCAGTTCGGCCGTCATGTCGCCCATCTCGTAGCGCGCCTTCTGCTCGAAGAAGACGTAGTCTTCCCAGTCGTTGATCAGGAAACGCCCCTGGCGCTTGACCATCTCGTAGACCTTGGTGCCGGGATAGGGCGTCATCATCGAGAAGTTGGCGATCACCGGATCGAGCTCGATGGCGAAGTCGATGGTCGCGCTGCATGGTCTCACGCGTTCTCGCCGGGCAGACCGATGATCAGGAAGGCGATGGTCTCCAGCCCGACTTCTTTGGCGTTCTTGAAGGCCTGGCGAATGGTGTCGTGATCGACCTTCTTGTCGATGCTGCTGCAGGATCTCCGGGTCGCCCGACTCGACGCCAAAGGCCGTGCGCTTGAGGCCGGCTTCCTTGAGCAACGCCAGCAGTTCCTTGCTGGCCAGGTTGGCGCGAATGCCGTTGACGAAGATCCACGGCACATGGTTCAGGTCGTTTTCGATCAGCAGCCGGCCCAGTTCTTCCAGCCGCTTGACGCGAATGTTGGCGCTGTCGTCCAGGATGCCGATCTCTTCGCGCGCCCAGATCTTCGACCAGGTGACGCCATTCGGCGATCACGCTCTCCGGGCTGCGGCTGCGCCACTTGATGGGCATGATGCTCTGGCTGCAGAAGGTGCAGCGATAGGGACAGCCGCGGCTGGTCATGATGCTGAAAGCTGCGTGCGCCGTCTACATGGTCGGTGGCCGGCTGCAAATTGGTGTAGTTCTCCATCTTGAAGAGATGGTAGGCCGGCCACGGCAGGCTGTCCAGATCGGCGATGGGCGTGCGGTCCGGGTTGTTGTGGATCTGCCCGTCGCTGGTCTTGTAGGTGAGGCCCAGGCAATCTTCGAAGATTTCATTTTCCGGATGCATGAAGGCGTCGGTGTGATACTCGGGCTGATCCGCCAGGTAGGTCTCCAGCCGATTGCAGATGTCGATCCAGGCATCTTCGCCTTCGCCGCGCACGACGATGTCGACGTAGGGCTTTTCGACGCTCTCTTCCGGCAGCACGCTGACGTGGGGGCCGCCCAGCACCACCGGGCAGTCGTAGACTTCCTTGATGGCCTTGGCCGTGCGCCAGGCCTGCTTGACCTGGGGCGTGTTGGCCGTGATGCCGACGATGTGCGGCCGGAATTCCTGCACGAAGTCGGCAACGCTCTGCTTTTCGACATCGGCGTCAAAGATGACCACCTCGTCGCCCCGCTGCTTCGCTCACCGCGGCCAGATAGGCCAGCCCGAGATGGGCCGTCGTGCGGGTGTCGATCGGAAGACGAAATTTTGGATTGATTAATGCTACACGCACTGTTGCACGCTCCTTGCCACAGGCGGAAATGACCACGGCCACAGATGGCCACACGATGAAAATCGGATGGAACACAGATCGATCCCGGATGACGTGCAGATTTACCGATAGATCGTTCTTGCCGGATTTTACCACATCGATACGCTGAGCGGCACAAAATTAATATGAATAGGCTTTGATAAACAAGCTTGAATTACGCTGTGCCGGACTAGCCGGACGGATCCGTGATCTAACTGTCGGTTCATCGTACCGATGGACGCACGTCAGTACGTCCCAATGGTCGGATCCACTTCTTTGGCCCAGGCATCGATGCCGCCGGCCAGATTGAGCACGTTGGTCCAGCCTTGCTGCTGCAGCCACACGATCACCTGGGCGCTGCGATTGCCATGGTGACACATGACGACAATGTCGGCATCCTTGTCCTGGGCCGCTTCCGGCAGTGCCGCCAGCTGTCGCAGCGGCCAATCGGCTCAAGCGGAATGAGCAGAATGACGCTCATCGTCGATCTAACGGCGGCATGTTCATTGGCCTCGCGCACGTCCAGCCAGACAAACTGGTCGCCAGCTTTCTGTCGTTCTTCAAGCTCTTCGACGCTGATTTCCGGTGCACCATACGGATTGGGCATAACTATTCGTGTTCGTTATCCTTCGCTGCCATTTGTCGCAGCGCCGGCGTTGACAATTGAGGCGCCGCCATCTGGGGCGAGGATCGATTGTAGAGCGCCGAAATGTCGATGTCGGTGATGGCGTTGATGCCGGTAATCTCGTCGAAGTTCTCTTTGAGCAAGCGCTGAATGCCCAATTTCATGGTCAACAGACTGATGGGGCAGTCGATGCACGCGCCCAACATCTTGACGTGGGCAATGCCTTCTTCATCGACATGCAGCAACTCAACATCGCCGCCGTCCATGTAGAGGTTCGGCCGATAGTCGTCGAGCACTTGCTGAATGCGAACTTCCAATGACTCTGAACTGCTATCATTCATAAAACGAGTTAGTCCATTTCCAGACAAAAGAATCTCCCAATCTCGCAATCGCTGGCATCGCATCCGGTACAGCGCGATGGAGATTGTGAAATTGGGAGATTTGGGTCAATTTAGCGTTTGCGTCTAGTGGCCGCAGCTCTGTTCCGGCACTTCTTCGCCGTCATGGGTCTGTGGCGTGCGGAAACTGCTGCCGCAACCGCAGGAACTGGTTGCCTGCGGGTTGTCGATGTGGAAGCCGCCGCCCATCAGGTTGTCGACATAGTCGATCTTGGCGCCATCGACGTAGAAGAGGCTGGTCGGGTCGACGATGACGCGCAGGCCGTTGGTCTCGAAGACCTGATCATCTTCACGCGGCTGCTCGTCAAAGGTCATGCCGTACTGCATGCCGCCGCAACCGCCGCCCTTGACGAAGACACGCAAGGCATGGGTGTCGCGCATCTCCTTCTGATCAAGAATGCCGCCCAACTTCTCGACTGCATTTTCCGTAAGTGTGATCATTTTTTAGTTCCTCCGAAATATCGTCACTATCTACCGAAAATAGTATCGATTGTCATGACAAAATTGTACCACAATGGCAGTCGAAAATCCTCAGCCGCCGATCTGATTCATGGCCCGTGTTTCGGCCACGACGCCTTGGTCCAGCCCATGTCCCCACGGTTTGTGGAAGGCGCCTTCACGCATGAGCGTACGCAATCTCCTCGAAGCTTGCGCCGTGCGCGCAACGGTGTCAACAAGTCTACTTCGTCATCGCGCAGCAGACAGAGACGCAGCTTCCCATCGGCCGTCAGTCGCACTCGTCCACAGCCCTGGCAGAAAGGCTCGGTCACGCTGCTGATGAAGCCCAGCGTGCCCATGGCCCCCGGAATGCGGAACGGACGGCTGGGGTCAACAAAGTCATAGACCGTCTCTTCCAGCGGGCCGAAGACCGACTCAATGCGCCGGCGGATCTCCTGATAGGAGACGACATTGCCCTGCTGAAATTCGGTGATCTCGCCGAAGGGCATCATCTCGATGAAGCGAACTTCCCAGTCGTTCTCCAGCGTCAGCCGGGCCAGGTCGATCACATCTTCATCGTTGAAATCGCGCACGACCACGCAGTTGAGCTTCATGGGCCGCAGGCCCGCTGCCTCGGCGGCACGAATGCCGCGCCAGACGTCATCGATGTCGCCCCAACGCGTGATGGCATGAAACTTGTCCGGGTCGATGGTGTCGATGCTGACATTGACCCGCTTAAGCCCGGCTTCGGCCAGATGCTGCGGCCATCTTGTCGAGCAAGATGGCATTGGTGGTCATGGCCAGGTCGGTGATGCCCGGCGTGCTGGCCATCTCGCCGAATCAGATCGACCACGCCCGGACGGATCGTCGGTTCACCGCCGGTCAACCGGATCTTGTTGACGCCCAGGCTGGCCGCCACACGCACCAGCGTGATGATCTCGTCATCGGTCATCAATTCCTGGCGCGGGCGAAACTGCATCTGTTCGGGCATGCAGTAGACGCAGCGCAGGTTGCAGACATCGGTCAGGCTGATGCGCAGATAGTTGATGCGGCGACCGTAGCTGTCTGCCATCGGCTCAACAGAAGTACCTGCGTTCGGCGGATGGACAGCAAAGCCCTCGGGCAAAGGGGCCATCGAAATATTGCCGTACCATTGGTCTCTACCGTATGGTTTGTGCTCAAGTGATTGGTGCTCAAGCCTCACTCCTCAACTGGTCTGCAAAATCTATTTCACGGAAAGCGACCCGCATACGATACTGAAAAGCCGGATTCCTCGCAACTGTGCGATGGGACTGAGATCAAATTAGCCGGCGGGTGCCGGCGTCGACCAATCGGCCCACTCAATTTTGACCGTCGCTGCACTCTCTTCCAAATCTTCGCTCGCGCTTCCTCAGCGCCGATCTGATAGGTGCAGCAGCCGCCGTCCTCGGCCATCGAATTGATGCGTTGGCAGGGCCGGCCCAGCAGTGCGTTGATCAGCGCCTGATCCATCAGACAGAGTTCGGCATGCTCGGTGGAAACATCTGAATAGGGGCAGTTGTGCTTGTGCAGCAAGTACCCTTCACCGCCCACGCTGCAGCCATCGTCAGACGGCGCCAGTTCCAACGGGCTAGATATCCACGCTCGGTGAGAAAATCCGTCACCCGCTCCAGCCGCTCCTCCAACGTCGCATCGTCCGGCTCGACGCTCCCGCTTCGCTCATTCATCTCTGCGGCGATCTCGCACGGCCATCGACTGGAAGGCAGCGGTCACCTTGTTCGGGCGGCACAAGTTCCTTGATCTGACGAACGAGATGTCCGGCCAGCGCAGCAAAGTTGTTGGGGAAGTAGCTGCTGGCCTCGGCGGTCAGCGCATAGATCTGCTGCGGACGACCCACGCTGCCCTTGCGCGCCACCCGGTCGACACAGATCAGGTTGTCGCCCTGCAGAATGTCCAGGTGATGGCGGACGGAAACCGGCGCCATATCCAACTGCGCGGCCAATTCGGCCACAGTGGCCCCGTTGGTCTCTTTCAGAATTTCGAGAATGCGCTTGCGAACTGCGTGCACTTGTCTATCCGAATCTATTCGTTCCGCATTGTCTCGTTCGGCTCTGCCAATTCGGTCGGTAGGCGTTATACAGTCCTATACGACATGTACCGCTGCGATAGCCGACCCTGCATACCCATTTCACAGGTGGAAACTATACCATAGACGAGTAGCTCTGTCAATTATTATGAAAAATATGATAAATATTAATTCGGCGTCCGTTAGCCCGAAAACCGGCGCGCTCGTAAGGAGGAAGTTGTCTGCCTGCCCTGTGAGCAGACTCGCAGCCTCGACGCCCCTTGTCGGTGAGCAGATAGGTTGCCGCCGGAAACTTCTTGTTGCTGTCGATAGCAACCGGCGCCGCTTCAGCTGGTCCATGGCCGCCGTCTGAAACTTCAATGGCCGATCCGTTCAGCGGATGGAGCCGATGCGCCTTTGTCGCCGTCCAGGCTGCGATGAGCCTTCAAAGTCCCGCCTGCCGCCAGCAGAGCAACAGCGCTTGCTTCGCTTCTGCCGACAAGGGACTGACCGCCCCAAAAGCGCAAGACAATCCTCATCCCAGGTTGTCCACGTACTTCTGAAGATCGCGCTGCGATATCTTGATGTAACGTATCGGCAGACGATCTCATCCATCTCATCATCGGTCAGCCGGATGCGCAGAATCTCCAGCGCATCCTCCGGCGACTCACCGTAGGCCAACTTCTGCTTGCCGTTCTTCAGGTCAAACAGATACATGTAGTGTGGATTGCTAAAGCTGCTCATGAAGAGTGCTCCGTACTGCGTAATTACGTAATTAACGTTTGCGTGCTGCGAACTGTTAGTCGACGCCATCTGGCCGCCGTTAACAATTCACAATTGCAATTCACCATTCACAATTGATCAGGCCTTCACCAGCGTCCCCTCATACAGCTCCGCGCCATACTCCACCTCATCCATGCCGGCGTTGATCTCGTCGTCATACTTGCCGGCCAGCAGTTCGCGATAGAACTGATAGTCCACGCCTTTGACCTTTTCATCGCCGGGAAAGCGATGATAGTTGTCCTTGCTCATCATGCTCTTGCCTTCGGCGATCAGCTGATTGCCCAGGGCCGAGCCGGGATAGGGCGCATAGTAGGAGATGGACGGGAAGACCCGCTTCATGCGTTTGAGCATGCGCATGGTCTTGAAGGCATCTTCCGGCGTTTCACCGGGAATGCCCAGCATGATATTGGACCAGAATTTGGGCGGCTTCTTCGCCCCGCGCTTCCATCTCGTCGCCCATGCCGGTTGACCAGATCGATGGCGAAGTAGTTGTCCTCTTCGGTGCACTCCTTGTTGAGCAGACTTGAGAATGCGGTCGCTGCCCGACTCAAAGCCGATGGAGATGGTCTTCCAGTTGGTCTCGCGGATCAGCGCCTCGAAGAGATCGGGCCACTGGCGAACCGTGTCGGCGCGGCCGGCCGCCCAATAGGGCCAGACCTTGTTGGCCTTGCGCGGGTATTTCTCGATCCACTCCTTGCAGCCAGCGTGGGATTCTGGAAGAACATGGAGTCGTGAATGACGATGGAGCCGACGCCATACTTGTCGATCCAGATAGTTCAATTCGTCGATGACGGCGTCGACCGGACGACGTCCCATGTTGGGAATGTAGGAGTTTTCATTGCAGAAGACGCACTGCCACGGGCAGACGCGACTGGTCAGGATCGTCGCCACCGGACCGGGACCCCAGCCGCACTCGGGCTCCATGGGCCAGTGCCATTTGAAGTGACGCTTGATCCGGCGGCCCACGGGCTGCGGCCAGAGCGTGCGATCGATCATGGGCCAATCGGCCATGGAGCGGGCGCCCTCGCCCTGGAAGAGCGCGCGGAAACGCATCCGGATCGCTGACCAGGTCGACGATCACCTTTTCGCCCGGCCCCATGCAGATCTTGTCAAACTCGACAACGGCTTCCATCTCGTCCGGGGCGACGGTGGCGTGCATGCCGCCGGCCAGAATCAGGCCGTCGGGGTTGAGTTCCTTGAATAATCTGCGCCGCCTTGTTGGCGACCGGGAAGGTGTAGCTGCGCACGTTCATGATCAGCATGTCGTAGCCCTGGATCTGCTTGGCCAACTGCTCCCACGACGTCACCGCGCGCGTCGAGGCCAGATCGGTTTTGATGCCGTTCTGGTGCAGGATGGTGCGCAACAGCCCCAGATCCATGATCTTGCCACTGCTCATGCGGGCCATCCGGGTGAACCAGATCGCCCAGATCGCCCAGATCGAGCCAAAGAATGTTCGACTTGCTTTTTGCGTCCCCACGACCAAAATGTCGTCACAATCACGTACCTCCAGAAGTAGATTTCATTCTCTCGAAAAACGGTCGGAGTATAGCATAGGGTTGTTCAGCGTGTCAATTATTATGAAAATGTTGATAATTATTTTTCGGCCAAATATATTTGTGAAAAAAGTGACTAAGCAGTATACTGCGCAGCCAGATAGACTGCCGATACTCCTGGCTGGGATGCCGTCCTGCAGGACAGGCTGTCTGCGGCTACTGTCCCGTTTTGCCTCTACAAAGTTGCAATTGGATGCTGATTTGGGTAGAATCTGACCCTATCAGCATAGCGCATCTATTTCGCGAACGGCTTCTCTGGCCATCTGGGTTTCCACTTCCGGGTTTCTTGGCCCCTGAGCCTTCGTCTGCACCGCAAAACTTGCATGGCTCGGAGAACACTCGGTCTCACTGAATCGTCATCAACCAAACGGCAGCAGTCAGGTTGCTCCACGATACCTTTGTCTATCGAGTTCTGCAGCCGAGAATTTTTCTCGAAACAGTTTTCTGCAAAAGGAAACAATCTCTATGGCAACCAACCCGCCTGTGGATTTCCAGGATCTGAAGCAGGAGCAGGTGCAGATGTATCTTCACGATACAATCACTGTTCCCGAAGAGCTCCAGGCCAATGTCATGGTCACCTCGCTGGACAAGGTCTACAACTGGAGCCGCAAGTCGAGCATGTGGCCGCTGCTCTTTGGCCTGGCCTGCTGCGCTATCGAGATGATCGCGACCGCGGCCAGCCGCTATGACCTGGCCCGCTTCGGCATGGAGGTCATGCGGCCCAGCCCGCGCCAGAGCGATCTGATGATTGTCTCCGGCACGGTGACCAAGAAGATGTTGCCGGCCATCGTGCGCATCTACAACCAGATGGCCGAGCCGCGCTATGTGCATGGCCATGGGCGCCTGCGCCACCGGCGGCGGTCCCTTCAAGGAAGGCTACGGCGTCGTCAGCGGCATCGACAAGTATATTCCGGTCGATGTCTATGTGCCGGGCTGCCCGCCCACGCCGGAAGCGCTGATCTACGGCATGCTCAAACTGCATGACAAAGTCGAGCGCCAGAGCATCACTAACGGTGCCCTGGTATCGCAAGGAGCAGTGACGACGTCATCCCGGTGCCCGATTCTCGGCCCGGATCTCTTTGATCCGCGGCAGGTCCAGCAGATTCGCGAGTATACGTTGGGCGAGGCCGGCGCTGCCAAAGGCGCTGCCGACAGAGAGCGCACTTGCCAAAGCCCGTACTCCTGTCGCCGGAGGTCAAAGCGCGAATGCGTGAGGTTGCGGCCAAATACATGGCCCAGAAGCAAACGGCCTAATCAGCCGAACGGCAGCGTTTCCGACATGACTCATCGGGCCTGTCGGTTGTTGTCCTTAGGATGCCGATCGGTTGTCATCGGATTGTAGTGTTCAACAAATTTTGATAAAAGAGGCTTGACCATGAGTGAAGCGACGACCTGTCGACAATACCGTAGAAAACCTGCGGAAGAGAGCCCGGCGTTCGAGCATCCGTACAACGACGCCGTGCCCGGCGCAGTCATTGGCATTTGGGCCGACGACACCGACTCGTCTCTGGTGGTTGCGCCGGACAAGCTGCTCTCACTTGTTGACGCACCTGCGTGACAAGGAAGCATACGACTTCCTCTCCAGCGTTACCTGTGTCGACTATCAGACCTACGGCGGCAAGAAACGCGTCGATGTCGAGTGCTCGCTTTGAGGTCGTCTATCACCTGTACAGCACGAGCAAGGGCGGCGGTTTCGTCTCTCTGCACGTGCGTGTTCCTGAAGACGACACCATCGCCTTCAGCAGTGTCCGTCTATCCCCGGCGCCAACCTGCAGGAGCGTGAGGTCTACGATCTCTACGGCATTACATTTGACGGCCACCCCAATCTGCGCCGCGTGCTGACGTGGGAAGGCTTCCACGGCCATCCCATGCGCAAGGACTGGCACGAAGCCTACTTCGAGGAAGAGACAGAAGCCCTTCCGCAACCGCCACCCCAAGGGCGCCTACGATTGGCATGAAGACAAGGTGCCCTGGGGCAAGAATACGACCTACCCGGAAGGCTGGGATCCGGAGAGTTGGGAAGAGCCGGTCACCTATGTGCCGGTCAGCCAGGCCCCGAAGAACGGTAACGGGACAAACGGCAATGGCAAGGGTGAATTTGCCACCGACGATCTTGTCATCAACTTCGGTCCCCATCATCCCAGCACCCATGGCGTCTTCCGCATGTTGACCCGTGTGCATGGCGAGACCATCACGGCGCTGGAGCCGGAGATGGGCTACCTCCATCGCAATCACGAGAAGATCGGCGAGCGCAACACCTGGTTGATGAACATGCCGTTCACCGACCGGCTCGACTACATCAACTCCATGAGCAACAACTTCGGCTATGCATTGGCCGTGGAAAAGCTGGCCGGCATTGAAGTGCCGGAGCGGGCCAACTACATCCGTGTGATCATGGCCGAGTTCACCCGTGTCATCAACCACACGTGGTCCATCGGTTTTATCCTCAACGATCTGGGCGCGCTGCAGACGCCTGCGCTCTACGCCATTGAAGAGCGCGAGATGATCCTCGACCTCTTTGAGTCGGTCAGCGGCGCCCGCCTGATGTGCAACTATCTGCGCTTTGGCGGCGTTGTGCGCGATCTGCCGCCGGGCTGGCTTGAACAGGCCCGCTATCTGGCCAATGATCGCCTGCCCCGGGCGCTGGATCAGCTCGATCGACCTGCTCACCGGCAATGAGATTGTCATGGTGCGCGGTCGCGGCGTCGGCCATCTCTCCGTCGAGGATCTGATTTCGCTGAGCGTCAGCGGCCCCATGATCCGGGCCGCCGGCGTGGCCTACGACATTCGCAAGGCCGAACCGTATTCGATCTACGACCGCTTTGACTTCGACATCCCGACGCTGCCCGAAGGCGATATCTTTGCTCGCTACTACATCCGCCTGCTGGAAGCGCGGGAGAGCGTCAAGATCTTGCAGCAGGCGCTGCGCGACATTCCCGAAGGCGAGATCATGGGCGGCAAGGGCGGCTACACGTTGCGCCCGCCGGAAGGCGAAGCCTACGCACGGGTCGAAGGCGCCCAAGGGCGAACTCGGCTTCTATCGTGGTCAGCGACGGCAAGGCCAACCCCTACCGCTATCATGTGCGCGCCCCAGCTACATCAACCTGAACGCACTGGGACCGATGTGCGTCGGGCTACAAGGTGGCCGATGCCGTCGTCATTCTTGGCGCCATCGACATTGTGTTGGGCGAAGTAGATCGCTAGTCAGATTGAAAATGGACGGTGGACAAGTAATGTCGTTCCGTCTGTCTATCACTTGATTGTCGGAAGGCTTTTGCTTTCTTCGTCCGGCAAACTGTACCAGGAGGGCCGCAAGTATGTTTGGATCAGGACTACTCAAAGGTCTGGGCATTACCCTGAAACATCTTCAGGATACCTACGCCGATGATCGGCAAGGACGCCCAGCCGCTATGAAGATAGTATCAAGCTGGACAACAAGCGCCGGATTGTCGAGCAGCCGCTCACCCAGGAAGGGCTCTTCACGATCCAGTATCCGGAAGAGAAACGCCTGCTGCCGGAGCGCTTCCGCTACATCCCCATGTTGATCTGGGATACGGAAAAGGGCGAGGATCACTGCACGGCCTGCGGCATCTGCGCCAAGGTCTGTCCGCCTCAGTGCATCTGGATCGTGCGCGACAGCTGACGAAGCCGGCAAGCCGATCACGCGGCCGGCTGAGTTCTACATCGACGCCACCGTCTGCATGAGTTGTAGCTTCTGCGTCGAGTTCTGCCCGTTCGATGCCATCAAGATGAACCATGACTTCGAACTGGCCGTCTATGATCGCTATCCGCAGCTTGTCTACGACAAGGCTGAACTGACCGTGCCGATCGAGTATTACGCAGCGCTGTGGCCGACTCAGTATGCGGCAGAGGAAGAGGCGCGACGCGAGAAAGAAGAGAAGGACCGCCTGGCAGCCGAAGCAGAAGGCCAAAGCGGCCGAAGAGAAGAAAGCCAAGGCAGCGAGTGCCGAGGCCGGCGGCGCCAAGCCCAAGCGCACCAAGGAAGAACTGGACGCACTCAAGGCAGCAGGCTGCAGCCAAAGCCGCGGCCCGCAAAGCAGGGCGGCAGTGGCTGCGTGAAGGCGGCGGCGAGGATGAGGCCGCCCGCAAAGCACGCCTTGAGGAACTCAAGCGCAAGGCCGCCGAGCGAGCCAAACAACGCAAGGAAGGCGGCGAGGGATAAGCCCCTCAGTGCAGGCAACTGCTGCACGCAAGCACCGGTCTCGCAGCAATTGCACGAACAAGCATACAGATGGGCAGTGCGCCCATTTGGATAGCCGGACTTGCCGCCAAGGTCCGGCTTCTTTTCGGCGGTTTCTTTGGTGTCGAAGTACACTGTGAACAAAGGAGATATACCCATGACCGTCAGCCATCACCTTTTTCGGCCATTCGACCTTTGGCATCGATGCAGACGGCACAAAGCTGATCGTTGACCCATTCTTCAAGCCGGACAATCCCATGGCGACCATCACGGCGGATGATGTCGCGGCAGACTACATCCTGTTGACCCATGGCCACGGCGATCACGTGGGCGACGCCATCGGGCTGGCCAAGCGAACCGGCGCTACCATCATCGCCAATTTCGAGATCGTGGGCTGGTGCGGCGCACAGGGGATCGAGAATGTCCATCCGCTGCACATCGGCGGCGGCTACACCTTCCCCTTTGGCCGCGTCAAGATGACCATCGCCCACCACGGAAGCAGTCTGCCGGACGGCACCAACGGCGGCAATCCGGGCGGCTTCCTGATCAACTTCAACGACGGAACCGATGTCTACATTGCCGGCGACACCGCGCTCACCTACGACATGAAGCTGATCGGCGAGTCGGGCGGCGTGGACCTGGCCATCCTGCCCATCGGCGACAACTTCACCATGGGGCCGGACGATGCCGTCATGGCGGCCCAATTTGTGCAGGCCAAGTGCGTGATTCCATGCCACTACAACACCTGGCCGTACATCGAACAGGACGCCGAAGAATTCGCCGACAAGTTGAACCGGGCGGCCGAGATCGACTGCATTGTGATGGCGGCAGGTGACGAAACAGTCCTGTAAGGAAACGCACGAACTTTTCGAATCACGATGCAACGATTTTTTGATTCTAGGCCGGTTTTTGTGTAGGGTGAAGCAAGTAGCGAATCAAGTCTTCGAGTCGGCTGAACCGACAGCGCATCACACGGGTGACGGACGGTGTAGCCCGTCCGCTTTACCCGGCTAGAGGAGAGTCCTATGTCGGAACCGAACGAATTTGCAATGCACGCAAAGGCGGAACTGCTCTTCCCTGCCCACCTGATTCGCGCACTGCGCGACCTGCGCGGCGACGAATGGCACGCCCTGGTTGAGCGTGTGGCAGCGCTGCCGGAGACCCACCCCGACAGCCTGGCTTTCGTGTTGATGATGATTGAACTGGACGGCTGTCTCAAGTGCAACAGCAACAACTACAAGTTCCTGCGTGGCTGCTTCCTCTGCGCCACCCAGACCGTGCAGTCGTTCAAGGGCAGCGATCAGGAACTGTTTGACATGTACCGGCGTGCTCAGGATGATCTGAATCTCTATCTCCAGCAGGGCGTGCGCCCGAACGAGTTTTCGCTGGCGCCATAGAAGATACGTTGCATCCGTGCACGATTGCACCAAGCCCACCAGACCAGTGCCGCCTGGCACTGGTTTTTTGTCATAACAAACTGACAGACCTGGATCAGATAGAAGTGGAGCATGATGACAGAATCTGAAGGCCGAGACGTCCCTCAACAACATATCGCCATCATCGGCGGCGGGATCGCCGGGCTGACAGCCGCCTACGATCTGACCCGTGACCGCACGACAGAGGATGGGCAGACGCAGCAGACGGCAACGGACCACAGGTCACGATCTACGAGGCCGGTCCCGAACTCGGCGGGCTGGCGGCCGGTTTTCGCGGCCGCCCGGAGTGGGATTGGCCGCTGGAACACTTCTACCACCATCTCTTCACCAGCGACGATGCCATCTTCGGACTGACCGACGAACTGGGCTTGACGGACATCCTGGAATTGCATGACCCGACCACGGTGATGCACTATCAGGGCGAGCAATTACCCGTTCGACAGCCCGCTGAGATTGCTGCGTTTCCCCCATCTTTCGCTGGTGGACAAGCTGCGCATGGGCCTGGTGTTGGCCTATCTGCGCTATCACCCCAACCCGCCCTGGCAGCAGTATGACAAAGAACTGGCCGATGTGTGGCTGGCTGACAAGATGGGCCGGACCGGCTACGCCGTCACCTGGCAGCCCATGTTGCAGGGCAAGTTCGGCAACCACTATGACCAGGTGAATCTGGCCTGGTTCTGGGCGCGCATCTACAAACGGACACCCAAGCTGGGCTACTATCGTGGCGGCTTCCAGGCCTTTGTCGACGGACTGGCCGCCAAGGTGCGCGATCAGGGCGTCGAGATCCGCCTCAACACGCCGGTGAGCCGGATCGAAGCGAGCGGCGAAGGCGGCTATCGGATCAAGACTGCCGGCGGCGACAGCGGCGAGCCTTTCGACGTCGTGCTGAGCACGGTCAGCCCCGGCGCGATGCAGCGGATGGCCCCGGATCTGCCCCAGGATTATCTGAACCAGTTGCAGCAACTGACCAGCATCGGGGCCGTGGTCCTGACCATCGCACTGGATCGGCAACTGCTGCGCGACAACACCTACTGGGTCAACGTGCCCAAGCAGGAAGGCTTGCCCTTCCTGGCGCTGGTCGAGCATACCAACATGATCGATCCGGCTCACTATGACGGCGATCACCTGCTCTATGTCGGCGACTATCTGGATCCGGACCATCGCTATTTCGACATGTCGACCGACGAACTGCTGGCCGAGTTTGCGCCCCATCTGAAGCGCTTCAATCCCTACTTCAACTCAAGTTGGATCAAGGGCGCGTGGGTGCACAGCGCCAAGTATGCGCAGCCGGTGCCGCCGGTCGGCTACGCCGACATGATTCCGGACATCCGCACGCCGCTGCCCGGCCTCTATTTTGCCTCGATGAGCCAGGTCTACCCGTGGGATCGGGGGACGAATTACGCCGTGGAAATGGGGCGTAATGTGGCCAAGATGATCAGTTCAGAACGTTGAGGATTTTTCACAGCCCAAAGACAAGCTCAAGCGCCGCTCTGATTTCGTCCAGATAGCGGGATTCCAGACGTCCGAGCAAATTGTCAACGCGTGAGACATCGACAGCCCGCAGTTGCTTGATGTTCACATGCCGGTCCTTGTCCAATCCGTTCTGTCCGCTGGCTGTCACATTGACGACGAACGGCCATGGTTTATGGTTGGGCAGGATGGGCGCCACGATCACCGTGCGCGACCCACGATTGACCAGATCGGATTGCAAAATGACGCAGGGTCGTTTCTTTTTGGTTTCGGTGCCCACGGTCGGTTCCAGATTCACCCAGCGGATTTCGAGTTGCTGATAGGATTGTGATCTCATTAGCTCAGCCCGTCACTGAGGGTGCTCTCCCACTCGGCCAACTCCTCTTGGTACGCCGGATCGTCGGCTTCTTCCTGATTGGCCTCCAGGATCTGGGCAGCAAGCAACCGTCTTCGTTCCTCGTTCAGCAGTTTGTTGATGTATGCGCTGCGGTTATTGCCGGCCACATCGTTTAAGAAAGTAAATGTATCGTTGTCTAGGGTGATCGTTGTCCGTTGTGTCATCACACACCCCCCATTATTCTATCAAAGTTGCCCGCATCATACTGATCGGTATGATATTGCAGCACACTTATTTTGTCAATGGCGTCATACTGCGTGTGATCAGCCGGCGATCTTGTCTACTTGATCTATTTTGATGTTGCTATGACTCAATATATACTGCCGAAGAGAAGAAATTGGGCCCCGCTGGATCCAGAAGAAGAAGATTCATCGGTCACAGGGTACGTCGTGCATGAGCAGAACATGTCGCCCATATCGCATAAAGATTTTACATAAGGAAATCACATGTCAGAAAGCAACAGCAACGGCATCACCGAACAAGCGGTGATGATTGCACTGAGCACCGTGCAGGAGCCGGAATTGAACAACGATCTGGTCTCGCTCAATATGATCCGCGACGTGACGATCAGCGGCAACAGCGTGGGCTTCACCATCATGTTGACGACGCCGGCCTGCCCGCTGCGCAGCGAGATGGAAAACGAGAGCACGGCAGCGGTCAAGGCGCTGGTGCCGGGCGTGGAGAACGTCCAGGTGCGCTTCGACTCGCAGGTGCGCGGCGACAGCCGCATCGCCGGCAAGCTCAACATCCCGGTCAAGAACATCGTGGCCATTGCCAGCGGCAAGGGCGGCGTGGGCAAGAGCACCGTCAGCACCAACCTGGCCGTCAGCCTGGCATTGGAAGGCGCAAAGGTGGGCGTCCTGGATGCCGACATCTACGGCCCCAACATCCCCATGATGTTTGGCGTCTCCGGCCAGCCGACGGTCGAAAACAACAAGATGGTTCCCTTCGAAGCCTACGGCGTGCAGGTCATCAGCATGGGCTTTCTCATGCCCGAAGGCCAGGCCGTGGTCTGGCGCGGCCCCATGTTGCACAAGGCCATCCAGCAGCTCTTCACCGATGTGGCCTGGGGCGAACTCGACTATCTGATCGTCGATCTGCCGCCGGGAACCGGCGACGCCCAGTTGAGCCTGGCCCAGAGCGTGCCGCTGACCGGCGGCGTCATCGTGACCAGCCCGCAGGCCGTGGCCGTGAGCGACGCCCGGCGTGGCGCTTCGGCGTTCGAACACCTGGAAGTGCCGATCATCGGCGTGATCGAAAACATGGCCGGCGAGATCTTCGGCACGGGCGGCGGCGAAATCGCTGCCGAGGGCATGGGCCTCGAGTTCCTGGGCCGCGTGGCGCTGGACCCGGAGATCCGCGTCGGCGGCGACAGCGGAGAGCCGGTCGTCATTGCACAGCCGGAGAGCGAGACCGCGTTGGCCTTCCGCATGTTGGCCCGCAAGATCGCCGCGCGCATCAGCATCATGAGCATGATCCCCGATCCGGAACTGCGGATTATCTAAATTGGGAGTAACTGTCCAGGTAGTGATCAAATAGACCGCTGATTTGGCGGATTTGGCGGGAAAAGCCGGATGATTTTTCGGATTTTATCCGTACAAATCCGCCTGATTCGCCTCATCCGCGGTCTATCTGCGTCAGGCTGTATAGTTTCAATTGGGATTGGTCAATTCGAAAGGGCATGGGGATTGTGACCGTCGGTCACAATCCCCATGCCCTTTTCTGATCCCAGGACGGTTGTCCCAAAACTGCGGGACAGATGTCCTGCTCATTCAAGGTCAATTGCACCTTTGGCGCGCTCGAATAGCGGTGTATGCTATGTCCTGCCGACCGCATACGGCCAACTCCATCGAAACGGCGCCACAACCGGGTCAGTGTAAAACCGTGGTAGACAACCGTGACATGATGACCGAACAATCAGCGCAGCGCTTATCAAAGGACATTGACCATGCTCACTTGGCCTGAAAAAGTACTCTTCCTCGTTGCTCTTGCCCTTTCCGTCTACTTTTCCTATCTGGGCTTCCGCAAAGTCTTCCTGGTCATCCGGCGCGGACAGGGCGAGCCCTTCGACACCAAGGGCGTGTTCAGCAAGGCGATCTCCGCGCTGCTTGAGTGGATCACCATGCGGCCGATCTGGCGAGCACGGACCGGCACCAGCATCTTCCATGCCATGATCGCCTGGGGCTTCATCTTCTACTTCCTGGTCAACTTCGCCGATATTCTCCAGGGACTCTTCGACTTCACCTTCCTGGGCACGGGATTCGCCGGCAACTTCTATCGCTTGCTGGCCGATGTCTTCACCATGTCGGTGCTGATCGGCATGGTCTACTTCCTGGTGCGCCGCTTTTTGCTGCACAGCAAGGCGCTCACCTACCACGACAACGTCACGCTGATGGAGAAGGTGAAGAAGGGCGGCATCGCCCGCGATTCGCTGATCGTCGGCGTCTTCATCCTCTGCCACGTCGGGTTCCGCATGCTGGGCGAGAGCTTCCTGATCGCCGAGCACGGCGGCGATCCGTGGCAGCCGTTCGGCAACGCCATCAGCAAGCTCTGGTCGGGCATGAGCGAGACCCAGTTGGCCGTGGGCGCGCACATCGGCTGGTGGGTCGCCATCGGCCTGATCCTGGCCTTCATCCCCTACTTCCCCTACACCAAACATTTCCATCTGATCATGTCGGGCTTCAACTTCCTGACCAAGCCCAAGCGCACGTCCATGGGGTCGCTGGAGGCCATCGACTTCGAGGACGAGTCCATCGAGGAATTTGGCGTCGCCAAGCTGGAGCAACTGCCCTGGACCCATCTGGTCGACGCCTATTCGTGCATCATGTGCAACCGCTGCCAGGATGTCTGTCCCGGCCTACACGACGGGCAAGGAACTGTCGCCGTCGGCGCTGGAGGTCAACAAGCGCTACTACATCAACGAGAACCTGACCTCGCTGGCCAACGGCGACGCATCCGAGTTCAACCTGATCGACTACGCCATCAGCGAGTCGGCGGTCTGGGCCTGCACGGCCTGCGCCGCCTGCATCGAGATCTGCCCCGTGGGCAACGAGCCCATGTTCGACATCCTGTACATGCGTCGCTGGCAGACGCTGATGGAGGACGCCTATCCCAAGGAACTGCGCACGGCCTATCGCGGCATGGAGCGCAACGGCAACCCGTGGAACCAAAGCGCCGGCGACCGCATGGCCTGGGCCGAGGGGCTGAATGTGCCCACGGTCGAGGACAATCCCGACTTCGACCTGCTCTGGTGGGTCGGCTGTGCGCCGGCCTATGACCCGCGGGCGCAGCAGACGGCCAAGGCCTTTGCCAAGGTGCTCAACGCCGCCGGCGTCAACTACGCCGTGCTGGGCGAGATGGAGACCTGCACCGGCGACGCCGCGCGACGCTCCGGCAACGAGGCGCTCTTCTACGAGATGGCCATGGCCAACATCGAGACGCTCAACGAGTTCGACCCCAAACGCATCGTCACCACCTGTCCCCACTGCTTGCAGACCTTGGGCAAGGAGTATGGCGAATACGGCGGCCACTACGACGTGATCCACCACACCCAGTTGCTCTCTGAACTGACCGCGGCCAACAAGATCAGCGCCATCAGCAACGGCGACAGCGACACCATCACCTTCCACGATCCCTGCTATCTGGGCCGCCAGAACGGCATCGTCGATGCGCCGCGTGATGTGCTCAGCGACATGGGGCTGAACTCGGTCGAGATGCCGCGGCACGGCAAGCAGTCCTTCTGCTGCGGCGCCGGCGGCGCGCAGATGTGGAAGGAAGAGGAGCATGGCGACGCAGCGTGTCAACATGGTGCGCTACGAAGAGGCCGTCGAGACCGGGGCCAAGACCATCGCCGTGGGCTGCCCCTTCTGCCTCACCATGCTGACCGACGCCTCCAAGGAAGCCGACCAGGGCGTGGCCGTGGTGGACGTGGTTGAGCTGTTGGCCGAGCGGATTGAGGCGTAGCGTCGAACGGGTTTTGGGAATTCGGATTGATGAAGGGGGGTGGCGTCGGTTGACGCTGCCCCTTTTTTTGCATGCCCGACATGGCGACCCCTACGTTCGCGTCTATCGACCATCATTCGATCGCGACCACCGCCCCGTCGTAAACGGACGGGACTATTGAGCAACGCCCCCTCGAAGGGGGCTGATGTTGAACAAAAATGTTCGCGCCGTCCAACCCCGTTTACGGGGCGTTGCTGAATAGCACCGTGCCTTCAGGCCGGTGCGGTCGTCGCCAAGCGTTCGCGTCCATTGACCATCATTCGATCGCGACCATCGCCAGGCGTTCGCGTCCGCGGATCGTTATTCGATCGCGACCACCGCCTCGTCGTAAACGGACGGGGCTATTGAGCAACGCCCCCTCGAAGGGGGGCTGACGTTGCCCGATCTTGCGGGCGGCATCCAACCCCGTTCACGGGATACGGAGGCTGACTCCAGACCTCATCTACACAGAATCGCGTCTACACGGCCTCCCCAGCGCGTTGGCCTAGCAGCGCCAGGGCAACGCTTGGCCGATCTGCCGACCATCGAAGCCGAAGTCGGGGCCCAGACAGCCGGACAACCGTCGCTAGACGTTTCGACGTTGCAAGAAAATCAGCCGGATTGGCAAAGCAGGCCCAGCGATGCCGGCCTGCCGCAAACCGTCAAGGCGTTGGCCCGTGGTTGGCCCAGGCTGTGATCAATTCGATACGCTTCGTTTTTTTGCTTATCTCCCTGTTCAAATCTAGCCCAGCATCTAAATGGTGTCGGCGACGGACAGGGCCTGGGCCAGCTCGGCAGGGCTGAGCGGCGGCAGATCCGCCGAGGACAAAATGCCGCCAAGCCTGCACCATGCTGCGCTCAGGCGTGGCCAGGCAGTCGGGTTGCCTGTTTGCTTGGGGTGGTGGTTTCTGGTACGATCCCGTTGTCTCTACCGTTGGTACGTGAATGCGGTTTCTTCGTTCTGGTACGGGAGTGGAGAGGATCAACTCAATGAGCAGTCAAACCCTAGAGCAGTTGAAGGAACAGGCAAACGACCTCACAGCCGATGACCAGTTGCGGTTGGCATCCTATCTGGTCGAGCAGGCGCGCACGACGATTTCTCCGACGATGCCGGGGCGTTCTTGGCAGGAACTGAAGGGACTCTATCCCTACCCGATGTTGGGTGAGGACGCCCAGGCATGGGTGTCTCGGAACCGACAGGAAGGCGACGCTGGGCGAGTTCGCCAATTCCGGGCTGTGCAATGACATTGGCCGAACATCTCTCATCGGTTCGTCGACTCTTTCTCGATACCGCGCCGGTAATCTACTTTGTCGAGCAGCATCCTCGTTACTTGCCGTTCATGGAGCAGGTCTTTCAACGGGTCGACGCCGGCGAACTTCAGATCGTCACGTCGCCCATCACGCTGGCTGAGTGCCTGGTGTTGCCGCTCCGTGCGGACCAAAAAGACATCGTACGCACCTTCACTGACCTGATTGTGAGCGGCCCCTCTACCAAATTTTATCCGATTGAGCAGTCGGCAGGTGAACGTGCGGCACAATTGCGAGCGTTGCACAATCTGTCGCTGCCCGATGCAATGCAGGTTGCCGTTGCACTAGAAGCCGGTTGCGACGCGTTTTTGACCAATGATGTCACGCTTCGCCGCGTGACCGATTTGGGCGTGATTGTGCTGGACACGTTTGCCTCGCCCTGACCCTTGCCTTGAGATGTTTTTAGACCGATCCGCTTGAGTGTATCATCGCCGAATAGGTCTTCGGCGGTCGGGTCGTCGCCACACGTTCGCGTCCGTGGATCGTCATTCGTTCGCGACCATCGCCCCGCCGTAAACGGACGGGGCTATTGAGCAACGCCCCCTCGAAGGGGGCTGACGTTGACCACAGATGTGGGCGCCATCCAACCCCGTTCACGGGGTGTTGCTCAATAGCACCGTGCCTTCAGGCCGGTGCGGTCGTCGCCACGCGTTCGTGTCCGTGGATCGTCATCCGTTCGCGACGACCGCCCCGCCGTAAACGGACGGGGCTATTGAGCAACGCCCCCTCGAAGGGGGCTGATGTTGACCGCTGACGTGGACGCCATCCAACCCCGTTCACGGGGTGTCGCTGCATAGCACCGTGCCTTCAGGCCGGTGCGGTCGTCGCCACGCGTTCGCGCCCGTGGATCGTCATCCGTTCGCGACGACCGCCCCGCCGTAAACGGACGGGGCTATTGAGCAACGCCCCCTCGAAGGGGGCTGACGTTGACCGAAAACGTTGGCGCCATGCAGCCCCGTTCACGGGGCGTCGCTGAATAGCACCGTGCCTTCAGGCCGGTGCGGTCGTCGCCACGCGTTCGCGTCCGTGGATCGTCATTCGTTCGCGACGACCGCCCCGCCGTAAACGGACGGGGCTATTGAGCAACGCCCCCTCGAAGGGGGCTGACGTTGACCGCAGATGTTCGCGCCATCCAACCCCGTTCACGGGGTGTTGCTGAATAGCACCGTGCCTTCAGGCCGGAGACGGCTAGAGCTATTGAGTCCGTGCTTGCCTAGGGTACGGTAGTTCAACGGTGTTGTTCTTCTCGGCCGTTAACTGATGGCATAGGACTGGGCAAGCAATGCCACGGCGTTGTCGACATCGGCTTCGGATTTGATGGTGATTTCCAGATCGCCGGTGCCGTGGTGGCCGACATTGCGGACGTCTCGGGTGAAGCCGGGTTGGAGATCGACTGTATCTGGATCGAGCGGTGCATAGATCAGGATGGCGCCGGACTTCTGCAAGGTGACGGATGCAAAGTTATGCTTGCGACGGAAGGCAACGGCTGTTTGACGCCAATTGACGGTGACGTCGTCCCCAAGGGCCGTGAGTTGATCCGTTAGGTTGTCGAAGCGCCGGCGGATGTCAGTGGCAGCGGCAGCATAGATATTCTGCTGAGTCCGTTTGGGTCGGGCTTGCTTGACCGGCGTGTCCTCAGGCCGCTCATCATTGAAGGGGAGCGATGGCTGGCTCTCAAGGACAGGCATCTGTTGAGGCTGGGTAGGCGACGGGTGTTCGATTTCATCGGTCGATGTGTCATCTTCGGCGAGCAGTTCACCCCACCATTCGTCGTCGAGTCCGAACACTTTGAGGGTCTTTTCCTGGACGCCGACGCGGTGTTTGATGAGCAGATCGATGAGTTCGTTGCCGTTGATGAGGCCGATGCGGGTTTTGTTGGGGGCGGCGGCTTCTTTGCGGGCGCCGCTGGAGAAGTCGCTGGTGGTGATGATGATGCCCTGCTGGTGGACCTGGAGCGAGCCACGCAGTTGGGTGACGACCGGGGCCTGGACGTTGCGTTTCCAGCGCTTGGCCTGCACGGCGGCGTTGACCTCGGTGAGGCCGGCGGCCCGGTAGACGCCGGTGACGTCGATGCCGCCGTCGCCGCCGAAGGGTGTGACTTTGACGGTGGTCTCGTCGAAGCCCATCTGGAGGAGAAGCTCCATGACCAGGCTTTCGAAGCGGTCGGCGGGCATGGTGTGGAGCAGGTCGCGGAGGCTTGTCGGCGGTCTGTTGGTTGATCTGTTGGATCTGGGCATCGATGCCGCCGGGCTGATGCCGGGCCAGGTCGAAGATGCCACGGCCGACGCGTTCGAACTGAGAGTCGTCTTGTTTGGTCTCGGTGTAGAGACGAGAACCCATGGTGGCTTCAGGCGTGAGGCCGGTGGGCGCGATGAGGTTCTGGTCCAGGGCGCGGCGGGTGATGTCGGCGTAGTGGAGCGGTTGGCCGGCGGCGGTTAGGATGGTGAGGGCGGCTTCGAGGTAGGTCATTGGGACTCCAGTATTAGGGATTGCTCGTTTGGGATGGCATTGACCGATCTTTCCCCCAAATGATAAGATGTTGATATCGTTACGTGCAGAACTGTTCTGCTATGGTTTTGAGTCCAAATGTTAGAGGGCGACTATGTCGGAATTCGACTACGACACTTGGTGGGCGCTCCATCTGCGTGTCGCAAAAGGTGAATCTTTGTCCGAACAGGAAACAGCCGAATATGAATCGGGCCTGAAGCACCTCGAAGGGCAGCCGACGGGCGACGACGAGGCATTGGTCTATCTTCGCAGTCTGCGTGCAGCCATCAGCCGTGCGGCCACGCTTCACACAGCCCTCACTGCCCGTAGCGTTGCCCTGGACAGCGAGATTGCTCTCCTGGAATCCGCCTATCAGCAGCAGACGGGCCAAGCACTGGACCTGAGGTCAAATGCCCCCGCCTGATCTCGATTTGATCCGCCAGCGTTTCGCCTATGCCTGCGGATATTGCGACGTAGACGAAGTGTCCGCAGGCGGCGTGCTGACCATCGATCACTATCGGCCACTCTCTTCCGGCGGCGGCGATAGTCTTGACAATTTGATCTATGCCTGCGTGCGTTGCAACCAATACAAGCACTCCTTTTGGCCAACGGCGAAAGATGAGCGACTTGGTTTCCGCATCCTTCATCCTCTGCATGACAATCTTTCCGCACAATATCGCCTGGATGTCGCCTCTGGCCGGCTTGAACCCCTGACCGAAACCGGTCGCTTCCACATCACGTTGCTCCGACTCAATCGCCCGCAACTCATTCAGCACCGGCTCCAAGAGCAATTGCGCAAGCTGCTGGAAGGGAAACTGACCATGCTGGAGCAGCAAGTGCGAGAGATGGAGGCGACGATTTCAGCGCAAGAGCGCTATATCGCTGCGCTTGAAACACGTCTCGGCTTGGGTCCCGTTTCATCGACACCGCAGTAAATGCGTGCGACATCAGGTCGAAGATGCCACGACCGACGCGTTCGAACTGGGACTCCGCCTGCTTGGTCTCGCTATAGAGACGCGAACCCATGGTGGCCTCAGGCGTGAGACCGCTGGGCGCGATGAGGTTCTGTTCCAGGGCGCGGCGGGTGATGTCGGCGTAGTGGAGCGGCTGGCCGGCGGCGGTTAGGATGGTGAGGGCGGCTTCGAGGTAGGTCATGTGGTTCTGATTTCCTGCTATAGATGTGCTGACCGTCAATCGCTATCCTGTCGAAGGGCTATTTCGGCAAAGAGCCGATCAATCTGGGTAAAAAATCCTTCAACTTGGTCTGCTTTGAGCACGAACCGCGGTTGAAAAGTCAGTATGTCCCGAACGCGATCTGCCGGCATGTTGTGGTGCTGCTCAAATACTTCCGAATGTGGTGTCAACTCATGACCTGAAGCCTTGGTCATCCCGGCACGTTCATCAAACTCAGGCAATGCACCCTTCTTTGGCTTGTTGAATCGTTGTCTGAGCAACCCAAGGCGTACCAAATGCCGGCAATAGTCCTGATGAATAGTTGAGCGGTCAATGGTCTGCCGGTCACCCCTTTGTGCCACAACAGAGCCGGTTGTCACCTCGGATAGGGGACGGATGTCGCGTAGAACGGGCTGTGTCCTGGGTTGAATTCGGGACTGGACAGACCCTGGATGTCTATTGCGCCCTTCTTTGAAGATCGTCATCTATACTGGTCGCCCGCTAGGAAACAGACGCCGGCTCGTCCAGCATGGCAACGAAGTTTTCCAGGACAATTCGCTCAAAGCCGTGGGTTTGTCCATCAGCGAGCATGACTGCATTGGCGAAGTCTGAGAAGAGCTTGCGAGCGTCGCCGCCGTAGTGGGCGTTATGGGCAGAGTCAAACTCGTCCAAAATTCGGATGGTTGCCGGCAGGTGGTCAATGCTGGTGGAGCATTGCGGGTAGAGCCGTAGGAACGTGCGGAAGGTTTCTACGCGGCTCGTGGCCTGTATGGGGTGAGCGGCTGATGTTCCAATAGCCCGGCGAACCTGGTTGACCATGTCCATTTCAGACTGGGCGCTGTCTTCATCGGCGTTGGTCATGTGGAGAGCGACCATAATGAGTTCGGCCTCGATAAACCCTTGAGGGTCGCGGATGTCGGGGCGAGCGGTGCATAGCGGCGGAGCGATGGCGGCCACTTGCTGTTTCATGCCGCGTAGTCTATCGATATCGAGTTTGACTGGGGATCTAAGCTGGTGCGGTTGGCTTTTTCTGGCGGACGCTTCCCCCGCTGTGAACGTCTGTTCTGCAACGATTAGGTCCGTCGTGGCCTGCTCTTCAGTAAGGTCGGATTGTTGTTGGTTACGCGCTCTTATAATGACGCCGACAATGACCGAGACAATGACAACGGTCAGCAGAATAATTGTCCAATCCATGAGGCTCCTCTACCCGTTTGTTGGCGTCCCTGTGTGGCCCGACCTAGTACACGATGGCGCAAAAACATCTATGGATTGGTAGATCCGGCTACCAGCCGGACGAGGTCGGTGACTTCTGTATCTGCCCGGCGATTGAAGCTGTTCGCCCTGGTGTTTTTATTGTACGGCCACGTACAGTTATGGTCAAACAGGTTCGCAGGACAGGGTGACGATCAAAGCAGACAGATCGTCTGGGTCACGTATCGTCGTGAGGGCTGGAGTTCCTTCGGTGGGTGATGTGGAATATTTGGTTAAATCCGTGACCCTTCGTGGACAACTGTTTTTCTGCATTGGCCTAAAATCAGTAGTTCACGATTTGGTGAAAAACGAGATTCCTTCGATTGCACTCAGGACATGCCTTCGCTGGCCCTTTGCCAGAGTGACGTGCTCGAAAATACCCGCTTCTAATGAACAAGCTCGTTTTCGCGACGTAAGATACGCTGTCACTCCTTCGACTGCGCTCAGGACAGGCCTGAGCGGGCATGCCATAAAATGACTCTGTCCTGAGTCACCAGCGAAGGGTCTCGATGACGCAAGCCGAGATTCCTCGCTGGCGTATTGCCAATGCGGAAGTGCTCCGGCTGACCCACTCGGAATGACAGTAGCACGTTCATTCCAGTTAGAGCGCCGCAAACCCGGCGAGGCACACTCAGAATGACAAATCGTGAACTACTGAAAATTCCTTGACGGACAGATGGGGGCGTCGTAGTCCGCGCCGGATACAACGTGCCGACGCGGACTGGATTGATCTCTGGACGATGTGACCGCAAGGCTAAACTGAAGTTCTTACGAGATCATGACTTTCGCAAACGCTTCAGTTTAGTTCGCACGCCCACGTGCGAACGGGTCAGATCGATGAGCCGTCACTGGTAACGACCCGTGTGCACGTGGGCGTGCACACTGAACGGTGAGGCTACTAAAACTACTGATCTCGTAGTGTCTTCAGTTTAGATCAGACCGAGATCCTTCATCAATTGTTCAACCGTACGTGCAATCACCTTGTAGCCGTTCTTGTTCGGATGAATGTCCGGCGGATCAGATACATCGTCGCACATCCACGTGAGCCGGCAAATCACCCGAACGTTGTGGGGCACGCCGCCCTCTAGCGTGAAGTCAAAGGTGTCGAATTCAGCCGTGATGTCGGCAACCGGAACTGGTACACGATACAACGGAATATCAAGTGCATACGTCGCTTGCAATACTTGATCCAACTGGTAAACTACAGCGTTGGTCGCTTCTGCCCATTGCCACCCTTCCATCCCATTGTGGTAGGGAACGAGCCAGTAGTATAGGTTCGGGTTATAGTAGTTGAGCCCAATAATCGGTACGCCTGGGGCAGCAGCCTGCAGCGCCGCCAATGCAGTGTTAAGATTTTGAGAAACTTGGCCAAGCTTCTCGGTGAGGCAGGCCTCATCTAGACACCTCGAGACGTCGTTCGAACCAATGTTGATCGTGATGAAGGCGATCTCGCCCTCATGATCTGCAAGAAATGCAAGGGCAGCATCAAGCTGGTTCGTCGTTCCATAATTCTGCATGTAATATGCGCTGCAGAAGCTTGGGGTTCCGCCGACTAGGGCCGCACTCGTCTCTCCTGGGCAGCCCAACTTCTCATGCTCCAAATTCTTGATATGGCCTTTGATGCGTTGGTAGATCTGATCTGTGTAGGCGTCGTCAGTAACACTCCCCTCTCCTGTCTTCTTGTCGGGCTGATATCCGGCAGCCAACGAATCACCAAGCG
Organism: uncultured Chloroflexia bacterium; assembly: GCA_963698255.1. Classification (GTDB taxonomy): domain Bacteria; phylum Chloroflexota; class Anaerolineae; order Caldilineales; family Caldilineaceae; genus JAWKOK01. The sequence continues at coordinate 532,086 of CAVOQD010000037.1, forward strand.
ATACATAGTACCGGGGTGACTTGTCTGATTTCGCCGCGAACCGGGCTTTGCGCAGGAACAATCAGTGACACGAAAACAAGAGCCATAGCGAACATCAGAACGTTCCTAAACCATCTAGCCATGATCGATCTCCTTTTTCTGCTTCATCAGTCGAGAAGCAAATGACCTTGTCGGGTCCGTCTGCATTTCGTGTGCCGAACGCGCGGGTGTCTATACGCAGGCTACCGACAGTAACGGTTGCGATGGCGTTTTCTGATCGGCTGTATCGCTTGGTCCATGAACCAAAGCGAAAACTTTCGTTCCCGAGCGTTGTCTGCGATGAACTGATCTGAAGCGCCAAACGCAGTTTACTCGCCCAATGGCTACAAGATGGCTACAAGAGGACCATGCGTTTCGAGGATGTTTCTGTAGTCATAAAATGGGAGAAGAATGACCAGTCCACAGCACAGCCCTGCCTTTGCAAAAGCAAAGTCTACAGATCATCCATCGCTTGCCGCCACATCACTCTCTGTGCGGTACAATGTGGGAAAATGGAAACGAGCAGAGAGATTGCCGGCGCTATGCAACATACCTTCACCATCCACCACATCTTCGTTTCACCGGGGCACAACTACTTCGGACGCCCCAAGGACGGTCCGGGCGACCACCCGACCCACGACGCGGCCACGGCCGACCTTCGTGCGGGCAAGGGCATTCTCGGCGACCGCTATTTCGGCGTGCCGGCCCACTATGAAGCCCAGATCACCTTTGTGGCGCTGGAGGTCTTCGAATTGGTTGTCGCTGAGTTTGGCGTCGAGAATGTCGCACCGGCTATCATGCGCCGCAACGTGGTGACCGGCGGGCTCAATCTCAATCAACTACTGGGGCAGGAGTTCACCATCGACAGCGGCCACGGGCCGGTGCGTTTTCTGGGGACCCGGGCGTGCAGTCCCTGCGCGTGGATGGATGTGGCCTTTGCGCCGGGGGCCAATCGGTTTCTCAAAGGACGCGGCGGCCTGCGTGCACGAATACTGAGCGATGGCGTGCTGGCGCAAGGCCCGGCCCTGCTGGCGTCTGAGATCGCACTCGATCCGGCAACCATCACCGCGCCGATTCCACGGCCAAACTTGCCTGGCTAGCGTCGTCTGGCAGGCCGTGGGATAGAACGCGGATTATCCGGATTGGGCTGATTTTCGCGGATAAAAGCAGAAAGAAATCCGCGTTCATCCGCTTTTTCCGCGTCATCCGCGTTCTATCATTTTCTCTCCAACAAGCGATTTGCCTCAGATCACCGCCAGACCCGGAACCTTGACCCGAACCCGATAGAGAGAGGTCTGAGCAGTGATGTACAGACTGCAAAGGTCCGCATCACCCCAGGCGCAGTTGGCCGGACGTTCCGGGGTGACGATCACGCCCAGACATTCCCCATCCGGCTCAAAGACCCAGACGCCGGTGGCGCCGGTGACGTAGAGATGGCCTTGGCTGTCGACCTTCATCCCATCCGGCGAACCGGGCTGGGGATGGTCCATGTCGGCGATGACGCGGCTGTTGCCGACGGAGCCATCCACATAGACATCAAAGGCACGGACATGGCGATGGAAGGAATCATCCACGTAGAGGATGGACTCATCCGGCGAGAAGGCCAGGCCATTGGGGCGCTCGAAATCTTCCGCCAACAATCGCATATCACCTGCGGCCGAGATCAGATAGACCCCGTTGCAGGCCTGCTCTCGCTCTTCCGGTTTGATACCATAGGGCGGATCGGTGAAATAGATGGAACCATCGGACTTGACCACCACATCGTTGGGACTGTTGAGGCGTTTGCCCTCATATTGGTCGGCCACCACGACCACGCTGCCGTCGGCCTCGATGCGCGAGACCTGCCGGCCGCTGTGTTCGCACGCTAGCAGCCGGCCCTCTTTGTCGAGCGTCAGTCCGTTGGCGTTGCCGGTCGGCTCGCGCCAGACCTCCGCCCCCGTTTCCGCCGTCCAACGATAGGTCCGATTGGCCGGGATATCCGAAAAGAGCAGCGAGCCGTCGGGCAGCCAGATCGGGCCTTCGGTGAACTGAAAGCCGGTGGCCAGTTGTTCAGGATCGCCTGATTCGATCAAGGATTTGAGTTTCATTGGGACTCCAGAGTTAAAATGGTGGTTGATTCAGTTCTTCGCAGTATCCGGATACTGTTGAGCAGCACGCCGCAACCGGTTTCTGAACATTATCCGGCAGAAGAGAAGATAGTTCAAGCGTCCTTTTTGCATCGCCGCTGAGCCGGCGATATCTATTCCGATTCGAGGCGTATTCAAATGCAATCTCTCTACCACATCACGACCAAAGCTGAAGCAGATGCCGCTCGCGCGGCTGGCGAATATGTTCCCCCGACTTTCGACCGAGAAGGCTTCATCCACTGCTCCTACGCCGGACAGATACAGGGCGTGGCCAATCGCTACTACCAGGGTCAAAACAATCTGGTCATCTTGAAGATCGACCCGGCCAAGCTGACCTGCGATGTCATCGACGAGAACCTGATCGGCGGCAGCGAACGCTTCCCCCACGTCTATGGCCGGTTGCCCATGGCAGCGGTGGTCGATCAGATCGACTACCCGTGCAAGCCGGACGGCTCGTTCGATCCGCCCGCTGGTCTGTGAGTTTTCCTTATCGAACATTCCCCGCCCCCTTTGCTCCCCGTTTTCCGAACTGCTATACTGTCTCCATGCAGATCATGGTTCAACAGACACCCAACCCCAACGCGTTGAAGTTTGTGCTGCCGGCCACGCGCTTTGCCGGGCCGGCCAACTTCCCTGACGTTGAATCGGCCGAGGGAGAACCATTGGCCAAGCAACTTTTCGCGCTGGGCGGCATCTACAATGTCTTCTGGGCCCAGGATTTTGTGACTGTCAATAAATATCCGGACGTGCCCTGGGAACCGCTGACCGAGCGCATCCAGGCCATCCTCAACGCGCACAACCAGGACGCGGATCCTCAGGAGATGTGATGAGCTTGCCAGCAAGAACGCCGGTCATCGTGGCCAGCGAAAATGGACGCCGCGGCGCGGTCGCGGCCATGGACCTGTTGCGCAACGGCGGCAGCGCATTGGACGCCGTCGAACTGGCCTGTCGCATTGTCGAGGACGATCCGGAAGAACACAGCGTCGGCTACAGCGGCCTGCCCAACGTGGTCGGCCAGGTCGAGCTGGACGCCAGCATCATGGACGGGCGCACGCTGGAGACCGGGGCCGTGGCAGCGGTGCATGGCTACGGCAACGCCATCACACTGGCGCGGCGGGTCATGGAGCAGTTGCCCCATGTGCTGGTGGTCGGCCGCGGAGCCGAGCAATTGGCCGCCGAGTTGAACCACTCGCCCACCAATCAACTGACTGAAGAGGCGCTGCGCCGTTGGCGCCAACGCTACGAGGAATACGGTCTGAACCCGGAGACGCCGACCGATCTGCGCAAGGTCGCCAACACGCTGACGCGTCCGGTCAATCTGCGCGACATGCCGGTTGACCAGAACGATTCGGGCAAAGAGGATACCGGCAAGGACGACACGCTGGGCACGGTCAATTTTCTGGCGCTGGATCAGCACGGCGACATCGCCTCGGCGGTCAGCACCAGCGGACTGGCCTGGAAGTATCCCGGCCGTGTGGGCGACAGCCCCATCATCGGCGCGGGCAACTACTGCGACAACCGCTACGGCGCGGTCGGCTGTACCGGCATGGGCGAACTGGCCATCCGCGTCTCCACAGCACGCAGCATCATTCTCTACATGAAGATGGGCATGTCGCTGGAGGAAGCGGGCCTGGAGGCGCTGCGCGATCTGGGCGAGCTGAACGCAGGCCCCGGCCAATACATGAACATCGTCACGCTGGCGCCCGACGGCTCACATCTGGGCTTCACCACCGTGCCGGGCAAGAAGTATCTGTACGTCACCGCCGACATGGATGAACCGGCATTGGCCGATCGGCTGATGTTGCGAAGGAGACGCGAATGACGGATCGGCGGATTTCGCGGATTTTTCAAAGAGATCCGACTTTGTCCGCCAGTCCGCTGATCCACGTTCAGAGAGAGTTTTAACCGATGCCGACTGCTGTGATTATGCCCCAGCTTGGGGAGAGTGTTGTCGAGGGAACGGTGAACCGCTGGCTCAAGGCCGAGGGGGAGACCGTCGACAAGCTTGAGCCGCTGCTGGAGATCGCCACCGACAAGATCGATACCGAAGTGCCCGCGCCGATCGGCGGCGTGCTGCTGACCGTGCTTGTCGCCGAGGGCCGCACAGTCGACGCGGGCACAGTGCTGGGCTACATCGGTGAAGCGGGCGAAACCGTCGCCCCTGGGGCCGACACGGACCAAAACCAAGCGGACGTCTCAGCGTCTGAAGTTTCCCCAAAAGCCGATCCGACTCCGGCCCCACCCGAACCCGGAGACAGCGCAGCCGGCAGATCGATCCTTCATCAGCCCGGTCGTGGCGCGCTTGGCGGCAGAACACAACGTCAAATTGGACGATGTCCGGGGCACCGGCCTGAATGGGCGGATCACCAAGAAGGATGTGTTGAAGCATCTGGAAGATCAAAGAGTCAAAGAGCGAAGATCGGAATGCCGATGTCTCGAGTGAAGATGTCAGTTCTTCGATCTTCGATCCTGGCTCTTCCGCTTCAGCTGACTGACGAGACCCTCCACCCCCTCACCACCATGCGCCGCGCCATCGCCCGGCACATGGTCCTGAGCAAGCGCACCAGCCCGCATGTCACCAGCGTTTTCGAGGTCGATATGACGGCTGTGGTGCGCCATCGAGAAGCCCGCAAGGCCGAGTTGGCGCACAAGGGCATTCGGCTCACGTTCACGCCCTATTTTGTGGCGGCTGCGGTCGCCGGGCTGAAGGTTGTTCCTGAGCTGAACGCACGTTTCACAGACGAGGGGCTGTGGATCAATCGGCGTATTCACATCGGGGTGGCCGTGGCCGTCGAACGACGGCTTGATCGTGCCGGTGCTGCGCGACGCCGACGAGATGAAGCTGGAGGGGCTGGCCCGGGCCGTCAATGGATTGGTCGAACAGGCACGCACCAACCAACTCTCTCCCGACCAGGTGCAGGGCGGCACCTTCACCATCACCAACCACGGCACCGGCGGCAGCCTGATCGGCACGCCCATCATCAACCAGCCACAGGCCGGCATCCTGGGCATCGGCGCCATCGTGAAACGACCGGTCGTGCAATCAGCGTCACAGTGGCAACCGTCGCTGTTGCCCAGCGCCGACGACGCCATCGTCATCCGCCCCATGTGCTATCTGAGCTTGACCTTCGACCATCGGGTTCTGGACGGGGCCAGGGCGGACAAGTTTCTGATCACGCGTGAAAGAGACGCTCGAAGCATGGACTGAGCGTGAGGAATAAAGCGGAACTAGGGATTGGGGATTGGGGATTAGGAGATTGGAGATTGGGCGAGTGACGACCGAACTGGCGCACTTTCCCAATCTCCAATCTCCAATCTCCAATCCCCAATCCCCCAATCTCCAAGGAGATATCATGAGCAATCACAACTATGACTACGACGTAGTCGTCGTCGGCAGCGGTCCCGGCGGGTATGTGGCCGCCATTCGTGCGGCGCAATTGGGGCTGAAGACGGCCATCGTGGAGCGCGAGAACCTGGGCGGCGTCTGCCTCAACTGGGGCTGCATTCCGACCAAGGCGCTGATCCACAACGCCGAGGTCCTGGAGACCTTCCACGACGCCAAGACGTACGGCATCAGCTTCGACAATCTGCAGGTCGACTTCGGGGCGGCGGTCAAGCGCAGCCGCGGCATTGTCGATCGCCAGACCAAGGGCGTCGCCTTTCTGATGAAGAAGAACAAGATCGACGTCATCGAAGGCGAGGGATCGTTTGTCGACGCCCACACCCTGCAGCGTCGCCGCCTCGATCCATCGCACCGGACGCGGCGGATCGCAACGTGACCGCGGCCAACTTCATCATCGCCGTGGGCGCACGCGCGCGCAGCCTGCCGGGCATGGCCATCGACGGCGACAAGGTCATCCAATACCGGGACGCCATCGTGCATGGACGAGGTGCCGGAGAAGCTGATCGTGGTCGGCTCCGGCGCCATCGGCATGGAGTTCAGCTACATCTACAGCACCTACGGCGCCGACGTCACCGTCATCGAGATGCTGGACCAGTTGCTGCCGCTGGAGGACACCGACGTGGCCGACGAGGTCGCCAAGGCCTTCCGGCGGGCCAAGATCAACACGATGATCAGCACACGCACCGAAAAGATCGAACTGACCGACGCCGGCGTCAATGTGACGGTCAAGAACCTGGCTGACGACAGCGAGCAGGTCCTGACCGCCGACAAGGTGCTGATGGCCATCGGCATGCAGCCCAACACCGACAGCGTGAACCTGGACGGCGCGGGCGTTGCCGCCAGCCAGCACGGCTTTGTCGAGGTGGACGAGGTGATGCGCACCAACGTGCCCAACATCTACGCCATCGGCGACTGCACCGGCAAGCTGGCGTTGGCCCATGTGGCCAGCGCCATGGGCATGGTCGCCGCCGAGACCATCGCCGGCGTCGAGACGCTGCCCATCCCGGACGAACGCTACAAGTTCATGCCGCGCTGCACCTACTGCCATCCGCAGGTGGCCAGCCTGGGCATGACCGAGGCCCAGGCCAAGGAGGCCGGCTACGAGCATCAACGTCGGCAAGTTCCCGTTCATGCCCAACGGCAAGGCCCAGGCGCTCAACGAGCGCAGCGGCTTCGTGAAGATCATCAGCCGACGCCAAATATGGCGAGATCCTGGGCGCGCACATGGTCGGCCCGGACGTGACCGAACTGCTTGCCCGAGCTGAGCCTGGCCCAGTTCATGGAGATCACGCCCGACGAGATCGCACGCACAGTCCATGCCCACCCGACGCTGAGCGAGGTGATCATGGAGGCGGCCCATGCTGTGGATGGTTTGCCGATTCACGGGTAAATCAACAGTCGTCGACCCATAGGGACAGGTTTCAGACCTGTCCCTATCGATTGCCGACAAAAATGATAAGGGTGTGTTCAAAACCGGTTGAAACGATCCTCCGGGAGGGGGATTGACGGCAAACTGGCAATGCACAATGCTCCTCCCGGAGGATCTTGAGATGCTCAACTCATTTTGTTTGCGAAGCAGGCGCTGTGCGCCAACACCCCCAAATGGTAACGCCATGACCGTACCCGAAACCATCGTCCCCCTGGACATCACCGTGCGCTTTGCCGAGACCGACGCCATGGGCATCGTGCACCACAGCAACTACGTCATCTGGTTTGAGGCCGGGCGCATCGCCTGGATGGACGCGGTCGGCATGCCCTACAGCGAGGTGGCGGCCGGCGGCAACCACTTCTCGGTGGTAGGCGTCCAGGTCGAGTACCGCAGTCCATCCCGTTTTGGCGACACGGTGCGTGTCTTCACGCGGGTGACCGAGTTGCGCAGCCGCAAGGTGAGCTTCGCCTACGAGGTGCGCAACATCGCCAATGACCAGTTGCTGGTGAGCGGCGGTTCGCAGCATATCTGCGTTGATCTGGATGGCCGCATGGCCAAGATTCCTCAATCGGTGTTGGAACGGTTGCAGGCCGGGATTGTGATAGATGCGGGCGTGATCTGAGTTCCCGTATTTTCAAAGAGGTGAACATGCGTGTGCTCGTCACTGGCGGGGCCGGATTTATTGGCGCCCATCTGTCCAATCGGCTGCATGAACTCGGCCACTATGTACGCGTGATCGACGATCTGAGCAGCGGCGATCCGGACCGCCTGAAACAAGGGATCAATTTCAACCGCGGCGATGTCAACGACATTCCCAAGCTCTGGTCGTTGCTCCAGGGCATGGAGGTCGTCTTTCATCTGGCCGCACGGGTGAGTGTGCCGGCATCGGTCCTCTATCCGCGCGAATACAACACGGTGAATGTGGGCGGCACGGTCGCGCTGCTGGAGGCCTGCCGCGATGTGGATGTGGATCGGGTGATTCTGACCAGCAGCGCCACGGTCTACGGCGCTCAACCTTCGCAACCGGTGAGCGAACTGATGGAAGCGCGGCCGGTGGTGCCCTACGCCGTCAGCAAGCGCGCGGCGGAGCACTATCTTTTCACCATGGGACGGCTCTCCGGTTTCGAGACGGTGGCGCTGCGTATCTTCAACGCCTACGGGCCGGACCAATCGCTGCCGCCGGTGCATCCGCCGGTGATTCCGCAGTTTATGCAACAGGCGCTCGGACGCGGTTCCCTTGGTGGTCTTTGGCGACGGCACCCAGACGCGCGACTATGTCTACATTGACGATGTCGTCGATGCCCTGATCAGCGCGGCCACGGCTGAAGGCGTCGATCAGGAGATCATCAACATCGGCAGCGGCGAGGAGACGTCGATCAATGAACTGATCAGACTGATTGGCCAGACGGCCGGCGTCAAGACCAACGTGCTCTACAACCACGAGTCGTCGGGCGGACTGCCGCGTCTGGTGGCCGATGTCAGCAAAGCGCGCGAGACTCCTCGGCTATCGCCCCCAAACCACGCTGCCGGACGGGCTGCGTCTGCTCTTGGAACGAGACCCGGCCATCCAACGAGCGATCAGCGCCAGAAACTACAGCTCCGAATCGACCCACGGATAGGATCGAACGCCTTGACATCACGCAATTTGAGAAAACAAAATCGACTGATCCTGCTGATCGTGGCCGCTCTTTTGCTGGCCGGTTGCAGCGGCGGCGGCGATCGCATGTTGAGCGCCTATCTAGCCTCAAACCAGGATGAACTTTCCCGGCCCAACAGCGTTGATGATACGCCGATTCGTTTCGTCGTTGAGCCGGGGACGCCGGCGCGCCAGATCGGCCGCAACTTGCAGACGGCAGGACTGATCGCCGACGACCTGCTCTTTGAGGCCTACGTGCGCGTCAACGGACTCGACAATCGCCTGGAGGCGGGCACGTTTCTGCTCAATCCGTCCATGTCGCTGACGGAGATCGCTGCGGCGCTGCAGGATGCACGGGCGTCCAGCGTCAGTGTGACCATTCCCGAGGGGTGGCGCAGAGAACAGATCGTCGAGTTGCTGGACGACAGCGATCTGTTCGGCGAAGGGGACGAGTCGACTCAGGCCACACGCTACGCCGAAATCACGGCCGGCGGCGATCTGAGCGGCCTCGATCCGAGCCGTTACCCTTTCCTCCAGGAGCGGCCGGCCGGCACTGGGCTGGAGGGCTATCTCTTCCCTGCGACCTATGAGATTGCAGCCGAGGATGCCGTAGCCGAGGATCTGCTGCAACGCCAGTTGGACGCATTTGCCGAGCGGGTCTTGCCACGCTATCAAGAGGCAATCGCTTCGGGGACGACCACGCTGGATCTCTACGCGGTGCTGACCTTGGCCAGCATCGTTGAACGCGAGGCGGTGGTGGCTGAAGAACGGCCTGCCATTGCAGCAGTCTATCTCAACCGGTTGAAAAACAGCATGAATCTGGACGCCGATCCCACGGTCCAATATGCCATGGGGTATCAGCCGGAGAGCGGTCAGTGGTGGAAGACGCCGGTCTTTCTGGAAGAATATGCCGGCGTCGATAGCCCCTACAACACCTACCTCTACGGCGGTCTGCCGCCCGGCCCCATCGCCGGCCCCGGATTGGCCAGCATCGAAGCCGTTCTCTTCCCCGACGAGCACGACTATCTCTATTTTGTGGCCTTGCCCGACGGCAGCGGCGCGCATGTCTTTGCCAAAACATTCGAAGAACACCAGGAAAATGTACGCCGCTACCTGAGCGGACAGTAGATTAGTGGAGTAATATGGCCGTTCAATCAACGACCGCTTCGACAACTGAGACAGGAGCCAAAGGACGATTCGGCACCTTTGCCGGCGTCTTCACCCCCAATGTATTGACGATCCTCGGTCTGATCCTCTTTCTGCGCACAGGCTGGGTGGTCGGGCAGGCAGGGCTGGTCGGCGCTATCGCCATCGTTCTGATCGCAAACTCGATCACGTTGCTGACCGGTCTCTCGTTGGCGGCCATCGCCACCAGCATGCGAGTTCGCACCGGCGGCAACTATTATCTGATTTCACGTTCACTGGGCTTGGAGATCGGCGGCGCCATCGGCATCCCCCTCTATCTTTCCCAGGCCATCTCGGTGGCGTTTTACCTGATTGGTTTCACCGAAGCGCTACAATCGTTGCCCTACTTTCAACCCATCGATGCGCGGCTGATCACCACGGCGCTGGTCCTGATCTTTGGGCTCATCGCCTATATCGGCGCAGACTTTGCGCTGCGCATTCAGTACATCGTATTGGCGGCGTTGGGCGCGGCGTTGGTCTCGTTCTTCCTCGGCGGCTGGGACTGGTTTTTGACGCCCACGCTCACCGCCAACTTCACGGAGAACCAGTCATTCTGGACCGTCTTTGCCGTCTTCTTCCCGGCAGTGACCGGCATCACCGTCGGCGCCAGCATGTCGGGCGATCTGAAGGATCCGAGCAAGAGCATTCCCCAGGGGACGCTTGCCTCCATCGGGGTCACGGCAATCATCTATCTTGCCGCCGTGGTCTGGCTTAGCCTGCACGGCACGCCCCAAGAACTGATCACAAACAATCTCATCATGCAGGACATCGCACTCTTCCCCATGTTGGTGCTGATCGGCGTCTGGGCAGCGACGCTCTCTTCCGCATTGGGCAGTGTGATCGCAGCGCCGCGTGTCTTGCAGGCGCTGGCGTTCGATGGCGTCGTGCCACGAAAATTGGGCGCCACCTTGGGCAGCGCGACGGAGCCGCGCATGGCCGTTCTGCTGACGACCGGTATCGCCATCGGCGTGGTCTGGCTGGGCGATCTCAACTTCGTGGCCCCGGTCATCAGCATGTTCTTCCTCAACACCTACGGCATGACCAATCTGGTGGCGGGCATCGAGAAATTGGTCGGCAACCCCAGCTACCGGCCCCGGTTCAATATCCATTGGGGCGTCTCCATCCTCGGCGCGCTGGGTTGCTATGGGGCCATGTTCCTGATCAATCCTGTTGCAACAATTGCAGCGATTGTTATCAGCTACGGCATCTGGTTTTATCTGGAGCGGCGGTCGCTCTCGCGCACTTGGGGCGACGTGCGCAACGGCATCTGGTTTGCGCTGGCCCGCTATGCGTTGCTCAGCCTGGAACAACGGGGCTACCACGCCAAGAACTGGCGTCCCAACATTCTGGTCTTCACAGGCCAGCCACACAATCGAGAGCAGTTGGTCGAGGTTGCCCACTGGCTTAGTTCGGGCCACGGAATCGTCACCTTTGCCCAGTTGCTGATCGGCGATGTAGGGTACGCTGGCCGGACGTGGGCTGCGCGAGACCGCCCTCAAACACATCCAGGGTTACATTCAAAACAAGGGAATGATGGCCTTTGCCCAGGCCGACGTGGTGCCGGAGTTCTTTTCAGGGGCGCTGACCATCGCTCAGGCCCATGGCGTCGGCGGACTCGAGGCCAACACGGTGCTGATGGGCTGGAGTCGCGAGCCGGAGGGACGAGGCCGACAGGTTGCGCTTGCTCAAGATTTGATGGCGCTCCACAAATCAGCGCTCTTCCTATTTTTTGATCAGGAACGGGGCTATGGGCGACGAAAGATGGTGGATGTGTGGTGGGCCGGGCGCGGCGGCAATGCAGATCTGATGCTCTTGCTGGCCCATATCATCAGTCGAGATCGTTCGTGGGCAGGGGCCAAGATTCGATTGATCCGTGTCATCGATGGCGAAGACGGACGTGCACAGACGCTGGCGCACATGCAGCAGACATTGGACGCCGTACGTGTGGTTGCCGAGCCGCTGGTCATCGTGCGCGATCCCGAAACCCAGACGATTGGCGATATCATGGAGGAGTGGAGCAAGGAAACAGATCTCTCACTGCTGGGCCTGAAGATGCCGCCGCACATCACGGTCGAGCAGTACAGTGCCGGCATCGAGTCCCTCATGTCCAGGATCGGCTCAGTGTTGCTGGTGCACAGCGCCCAGGCAGAGGACATCCTCGACATCGACTAGCGCTCCGCTGAGCGACGAATAATAGACCGCGGATTTGGCGGATGAGGCGGATCGGCACGGATATATTCTTAAATCCGTGCTGATCAGCCTCATCCGCCAAATCCGCGGTCTATCCTCTTTCCCGTCAGTCCATGGGATAGACCATGCCCCATTGGGCACGCAGGTCGTCCATGGTCTGCATGAGCGCGAGCGTCTCGTCCAGCGGCATGATGTCGCTCTCCAGCTTGCCTTCGTTGAGGCAGCGATGGACCTCGTCGGCCTCATAGTTGTAGCCGTTGCCCTCGAATGGAATCACGATCTCCTCAGGATCCTTGCCCGCGAGTTTCAGCGTCATCGTCGTCGGAATCCAGAAGGGCGGGTGGATGCGGATCCATCCGTCCGTGCCCATGATGACGGCATCGTGGGGCGTGGACGTGCGCACGGCCGAATGGAGCACGGCCAGTTGCCCGCCCAGATAGCCCAGGATCATGGCCGACTGTTCATCGACGCCGGTCTCGCCCAACTCCGCCATCGATGCGATGCGTTCCGGCTTGCCCAGGAGCATTGAGGCCAGCGAGAGCGGATAGATGCCCACATCGAGCAGCGCGCCGCCGCCCAGGGCCGGGTTGAAGGTGCGTCGCTCGGCATTGAAGCCGGCCCGGTAGCCGAAATCGCCGGTGATCATGCGCAGGTCGCCGATCATGCCGTCGGCCACCATTCGCCGCACCTCTACCATCAGCGGGATGTAGCGAGTCCACATGGCCTCCATCAAGAAAATGCCCCGCTCGCGGGCAAAGTCAATGGCTTCCTTGGCCTCCCTGGCATTGATGGCGAAGGGCTTCTCGCAGAGCACGGCCTTGCCAGCCGCCAGGCAGGTCAACATGTTCTCCTTGTGGAGCGAGTGAGGCGTGGCGATGTAGATGGCATCCACATCAGGGTCGGCGGCCAGCGCTTCGTAGCTGTCATGCCGATTGGGAATGTCGAACTCATCGGCGAACTTGTCGGCGCCCTCGCGGCTGCGCGAGCCGACGGCCACGATCTCGGCATCGTCGAGCGCCGCAATACCGGTGGCGAATTTGTGGGCAATCGAGCCGGTGGCCAAAATGCCCCATCGAAGTGTATCTGTCATAGTGTCAAACCGTTCTTTCTCATGTGGTTGGTACGATTGTATCGTCAATAAGCCCGACATGGTTTCCCAAGCCAGACCCATCTGTTTTGGAGAAGTCGGGGAATTTTGCTCGTTTTGAACATACCCATATGATAACCCAAGCGAACCCAAGTGAAAAAGGGGATGCCGTTGGCGCTAGAACCTTGGCTCAGCGCAACATGCCCGGTCCACGATAGCTGGGTCTGGTCAGCGCGAATCCCATCGGCTCTTCACAGGGGCGGAAGGGGACCAGGTCGGCAATCTCCTGTAGCTCGTCCAGCAGCGCCGGCGGCAGCGGCCCCTTTTCAGCCGCGGCCACGTTCTGCTCGACCTCGGCAGCCGAGCGCACGCCGGTCAACACGGTGTGGATGGCCGGGTTCGAGAGCACAAAGCGCAGCGCCAGCTCGGCCAGGGGCATGTCGATCAGCTCGACCAGGTCATAGAGGCGCATCAGTTGCGCCCGCCGCTGGGGCGAGAGCCAGGCCGGCGGACTGTCGACCACGGCCTCGGTCCATGGCCGCGCCAGCCAGCCCTGCTGAAGCGGCGAGCCGGCCACGATACCCATGCCCGCGCTTGGCCGCGGCCGGGATCAGCGTGTCGCCGGCCTCGCGCCAGAGGATGCTGTAGTTGAAGGCGGTCAGCAGCACGTCATAGTTGCCCCGCTCGACAATGCGCGTCATCTCGTAGACGGTGGTGCCGCCGATGCCCGCATAGCGGATCAGTCCCCGATCCTTGAGATCCTCGATCACATCGTTGACCGGGCCGTGAAACGTATCCCAACTGTCGAACCAGTCGTACTGGCCCGGTCGATCCGGCTCGTGGACGTAGAGGATGTCGATGACGTCGCGGCCGAGCAGGCGCAGGCTCTCGTCGATGCTGAAGAGCAGTTGATCCTTGTCCTTGGGGTCGAAGGGCTTGGGGCGTCCGCCGAGCTTGGTCGAGAGGTAGTACGGTCGATCCACGTCGGCCAGAAATTGGCCCAGCACTTCCTCGCTGTTGGCATAGCCCGGCGCGGTGTCGATGTAGTTCATGCCCAGTTCCAGGGCGCGGTGGACCGCGGCCTTGCCGTCCTCGAAATCGGCCCCGAAGGCGGAGACAAAGAGTCCGCCGCAGGAGAGCTTGGGGATTGTCATGTCGGTGTTGCCGAGCGGGTGTCGTTGCATGGGTTGCTCCTTGCGGGCTATGATATTTCAGTGATACATGATTTGTCATTCTGAGTGTGCCTCGGCGGATATCCGGGGTTCTAACTGGAATGAACGTGCTACTGTCATTCCGAGCGGGCCAGCGAGATCACATCGCACTTGGCAATACACCAGCGAGGAATCTCGGCTTACGATATCGGAACCCTTCGCTGGTGACTCAGGACAGCGCTATTTCTATGGTAGGCCCGTTCAGGCCTGTCCTGAGCAAGGCCGAAGGGGTGGTTCATTCCGCCGCCGGACGTGCCCGACAGTGTCGAACTGCTGCGTCAGGATCGGGAACGATGAGCATCGGCGCCGGATCGCTGAACCCTGTATTGAACTGAAGCCCCTCACTCTCATCCTTCGACAATGGCAATCTCTTCATCGCTCAAGCCGTAGAGACGATAGACCAGTTGGTCGATCAGACTGTCAGTGTCGGCGATCTGGGTGCGGACGGCAGAAAGTTCGGCCTGCAATTCCTCCAACGGAGTCACGTCGACTGCCGGATCGAAGACGGGGAGCACGCCTTTGTGCAACTTCTCCAACGTGGTGCGGGTTTTGCCGCCGGGGAATTTCTTGGCGTTGCTGAAGCGCTCGCGAATGGGCAGCGCTTGGGCATAGAAACGGGCCATCTCTTCGGGCAGATCGAAACGGTAGACCGTTTCCCACGTGCGAACGATGTCGCCGTCGGCATCGTAGGCGGACTTGGCCCAATCGGTGGCCGGGTCTCGATGTTTGAGCAGCGCCTGCAAGGCAAAGCGGCCATTGCCCAAGGCTTCCAGGCGCACGGCTTCCACGTCGTGGCGCACGCTGCGCAGGTCCGGATCGTTGACCAGTTCGCCATACTTGTTGGCGTCGGCGAAGACCTGGGCCAATGGCTGGACCGGTGCGCTCAGGTTGAAATATTTGAAGGGATCCAGCGCACGTTCCAGTTTCTGGCGCTGCTTGTTCAGGTCGATCATCTGCTCTGCCAGGAATGCCAGCAGATCGTGGACTACATCGGCGCGCTCGGGCGTGTGGGTCAATTGGTCTGTACAAAAGGCCAGAAGTGGTGCGGGATCTCGAGTGCCTGCGAAGGTCGAGCGGAGCGGCTGAAGCCGCCGCCTGTTACGGAAAGTGCGTTTCAACGCACTGGTGGACGTGGCTCAACCCACTTCAGACCGCTATACTTTGACAAACAGCAACTCACCGCCACGCTCGCCCAGCTTGCTTTCGTCCGGTCGATAGACGTAGCCCTCAGGATGGGCGAAGTCGACCAATGCATCGGGCGACGTGACGCCCTGCTCGCAGATGAAGCGCACCAGCGCGCCCTTGAGCGCCTTGGACCAGTGGGTGACGGTCCTGTAGACCGGCTTGCCCTTGCGCTCGCCTCGCTGCACAAACTTGACCTGCCAGCGCGTTGCATAGCCTGCTTTGCCGTCCCAGGCCGCCCGATGCGCACCCGGCAGCAGATCCCAGACGACATGGTCTTCCAGCATGGGGTTGAGCAGCGTGCTCACAAGCGGCTTCCAGAAGGCGGACACTTTGCCGAGACCCGGCAGCGAGGCATCCATCTTGAGCTTGTAGTCCGGGATCAGGTCCGTGGGGCGCAGCAGGCCCCAGAGGCCGCTGAAGATGACAACATGTTCATTGAACACGGCCTGCCCAGTCGCGTCCATGCTGCCGTAGTCGAGGAAGTCGTACATGACGCCGTTGTAGCGGTGAATGGCGGGCAGCAGCGGTCCGTCGGGCAGACGGCCGTTGGTCGCGACGGCTTCGTCCAGCCGTTCGCCTTTGACGCTGAAGAGCTTGGATAGGTCGCCCACCGGCTGCGAGAGCGATGCCTGCAAGGCGTTGATGACCGCGCGGCGTGGCAAGTTCATCTCGCAGAAGGCGTTCAGCCGGCGGTCGGCGGCAATGTCCGGCCAGTTGCGACAATCGTCGCCGCCGGGGGCTTTGCCTTCAGACGGCGGCAGGAGGATGGTGTAGTTTGACATGGAGATTCCGTTCGTGGGTCAGCAAGTGAAGGAAAGGATCATAGTGCGCCGTCACTCTCGATCAGCAAGCAATAGTTGCGAAATAGTCATCGGTGCATCGGGATGCAGTTTAGCGATCTCCACCTTGTCACCCCCTCACCTTGTCACGCTCTCCGCAACTCCCGATCCCGAATCCCGATCAGATAGAGCAACCCATCCAACCCCACATCGCTGATGGCGCTGGCGGCCTGGCGACGCACGATGGGCTTGGCATGGAAGGCGATGCCCAGGCCGGCGATGCTGAGCATGGGCAGATCGTTGGCGCCGTCGCCCACGGCAATGGTCTGGGCCAGGGTCAGCCCCTCTTTGGCCGCGATCTCGCGCAGCAGATCGGCCTTGCGCTGGGCGTCGACAATCGTGCCCAGCACCCGCCCCGTCAGCGCGCCGTCGACGATCTCCAGCCGATTGGCGTAGACGTAGTCGAAGCCGAGCTGCGCTTGCAGACGTTCGCCGAAGTAGTCGAATCCGCCGGAAAGAATGCCGATCTTGTAGCCCAGGCGCTTGAGCGTGCTGGTCACCTTCTCCGCGCCCTCGGTGAGGGGCAGATTGTCGGCCACGTCGACCAGGACCGACTCGGGCAGCCCGGCCAGCAGGGCGACGCGCCGCTGCAGGCTCTGGCTGAAGTCCAGTTCGCCGCGCATGGCCGCCTCGGTGATGGCCGCCACCTCCTCGCCGACGCCGGCCCGTGCGGCCAATTCGTTGATCACCTCGGCCTGGATCAACGTCGAGTCCATGTCGAAGACGACCAGGCGGCGGTTGCGCCGGTAGATGTCATCGATGTGGAAGGAGATGTCGACGCCGGCCTGGTGGGCCATCTCCATCAACTGGGCGCGCATGGGCTGTTCGTCGGCCAGGTTGCCGCTGACGCTGAACTGGACGCTGGCCATGGGCCGGATGTCCGGGTTGCGCAGCGAGACACGGCCGGACAGGCGCGTCGTCACGTCGATGTTGAGCCCGTTGTCGGCGATGACGCCGGCCACCAAGGCGATCTGCCGGGCCGTCAGTCGCCGCCCCAGCATGGTGATGATGCGTCGTTCCTTGCCCTGCTCGCCGACCCATTGCTCGTAGTCGTCGGGATCGACGGGCGAGAAGTTGATGTCCACGTCGAGACCATGGGCCTCGTAGAGCAGATCCTTGAGCACGGAGGAAGATTGCTGCGCCGCCGGGATCTCGACGAGCATGCCGAACGATATGTAATCGTGAATCACTGCCTCGCCGATGTCGAGCACATTGACATCATGCTCGGCCAGCAGGCTGGTGATGCGGGCGATCAGACCCGTGCGGTCGCGCCCGGTCACGTTGATGAGAACAATTTCGTTGGTCAAGAGATGGGGTTGCCTCGAAAGTTGCTGTGTACTGCGCTTGCCCTGAGCCTGTCGAAGGGTGCTGGTGAAAGATATTGCGTAATCCGTACTGCGTACAATGCGGTTGACGATCCTTGCTCGCCAACCATTGACAATTGACCATCGACAATTGTCAATTGACTATTTTGCTACTTCCGCTCAACCCACACCATCGTCCCCGCCGCCACATCCTCCACCACCGACATGGCGCCATCCGGCCATTGGATCTCCAACTGGACCAGATCGGCGCCGGCAGGGAAACCGAAGTGAACGGTGGGCGCATCGCCGGCCAGATAGCCGCCGGCGGCGCGCACCTCGCGATAGATCATGCCGCTGTCGGTCAGCAGGCCCACACGCGCGCCGATGGCATCGCGGTTCTGGACATCGGGCTGGGCCAGAGCCACTTGCAGGGAAGCGCCGCCGCAAAGCTGATTCTCGAACAGTTGAGCCGCGCCGCGCAGATTATTGACCACGATATCCAGATCGCCGTCCATATCCAGATCGGCCATGGACATGGCTCGGCCGCTGCGGGTTGAGTTCAGCCCCCAGGCCGGCATCGGGAAAAAGGTCTTTCCAGCCTGGTTGCGAAAGACCTGGTTCTCTTCGATCAGCTCATGGTCGGGCAGGTGGGCGAAGATGGTCTCTTCGATCATGCCGTTGACCACATAGAGATCGAGGATAACCGTCATTGTCCAGATCGCCGAACTTGGCCGACCAACTCCAGCCGGTGCCATCGATGTGCCACGGTCCCGCCCGATTTTCGTAGCGACCGTCAGGCGACTGCACCTGGAGCACGTTCTCCATGATCTGCGGATCGCCCTCCATGTGCGGATCGCCGGCCATGGCCGCCATCAGCGGCGCGTAGGCCGTCCTCAGATCCTCGTCGAACGAATAGGGCTTCATGTCCGTGGCAAAGAGATCCAGATCGCCGTCGTTGTCGACATCGCCGAGATCGAAGCTCATGGTGCTGTGAGCAGTCACGGTGAAGGGCGTCGCTTCGCTCCATGCTACGGCATCCTCATCCCCCTCAGTCTGGACAAAGGCATAATCCGGCACGCCAAAATCATTGCCGACCAGAATATCGGTGCGGCCATCGGCGTTGACATCGGTCAGAGCAAGCGCCAAAGCCTGTGCGTTGCCGGCCAACTGCGTCGGCACAAATCGACCCGACAGATCGCCGTCCGGGGTTGCGCTCAGTTGGTTCTCGTAATAGACGACGGCGCTGCCGCCGCTGAGCAAGTACGAATCGCCCAGATCGGTGAGAAAGCCGGCGTCATACGGGGCGGTCACCAGGTCGAGATCGCCGTCCTGATCCAGGTCGCCCCAGTTGATGACATAGGCAGGCCGGGCCACGCCCGGCAACAGCCGCCGCTCGAATACGCCATCGCCCTGGTTGCGCCAATAGTTGATGGCCCCGGTGTTGGTGGTCAGGACGATATCGCGTCGGCCGTCGGCGTCCACGTCTACTATCGTGACGGCGCGGGTTCTTCCTTCGCCCAATGGCTCAGCCTCGAAGAGCAGCCCGCCCTGATTCCACAAGATCGTGTTGGGGCCGAAGTGATTGCCGAAGACCAGATCGAGGTCACCGTCGTTGTCCAGATCGCCGACGGCCAGACCCGAGCCATTGGCCTCAAACATGCGCACAACGCCGTCGGCGGTGTCGGTGACGTGGGCCAGATCGTGGGCGACGAAGAGATCCTGGCACTCCGGCGGCTCGATCAGTTGTTGCGTGGTCGCGATGACCGGCGACCGCTCCGATTCTGTCTGTGCATTGGCCTCACCGCCGATCATGACCGAAGAAAGCGCTATGAGGAAAGCCAGTATATATGATGACATGTACCGGCGTTTTGCTCGGGACAAAGCTTGCATGTCAAAGCGGTGTTGTTTCATTGCATCGTATCCGCTGGCGCCGGTGGCAATCTATTCCGCCGACTACGGGAATCACGGTTCTTCGTGATTTTAAGGAAGTGCCACGCCTGGGACCGCCAAGCTCCAGCTTGGCCGACACCTGGCCTTATGGGTGTGTCCGAAAGTGAGTTGACGCATTCCGGCGATCGAGAGACCGGCCTGGGCGTGCCTTCTGAACGGTCATCTCGGCTATTCGAATGGTCTGGGCCTAATCCCGGAATGCTGGCTCAACCCGTTCTGTTTGTGAAGCAGGCGCCGTGCGCCAACACACCATGCCCGTATTATGGACCAGGTCAGCCGATTTTCGCCAGTAACACACAACTGCGCAGTTCTGCATAGGAATTGAGAGATCTCGCTCTGCGAGTTGCGAATCTGATGCGCAGCCGCTAGAATCGGCGTACCGAACGTAAAGCAACTAAGTCCCATTGCTCCGATGGTTGAACCGTTACACCGTGACAGAAACAGGACAATCATGCAGCAAAAACAGCGTGGTCCGCTGGGCATAGCCGATGAAGACGTGTTGAACGAGACCGGTCGTTCTTCCGACGATTGGTATTTCCTGCTTGACGCCTGGGGCGCGCCCCAAAAGGGGCATGCGGCAATTGTCGAGCAGCTTCGAGATATCTACAACCTGGGGGAAGACTGGGCGGGCGTGTTGGCGATCCGCTATGAATGCGCCCGCGATCTCCAGGCCAAGACATCGACGCCTGCCGACCTCATCGCCGCCTTGATGATCCGTCCTACCGAGCGTGCCGCTATGACGCCCTGAGCTACGAAGAACAATGGGCCGCCATCTCCTGGATCGAAAATTCGCCGGATCGCGATGAGCGGCGCAGGCGCATTCAGACCACCGTGAGTGAACTATCCGGCCAGTAGCGATATTGTTTCCGGTGGGGCCACGGGGAAAATTCGCCACAGATGAACGCTGATAAAAACGGGATGGGACACAGATGGTTCTGCGATCAGTCAATTGGTATTGGTGTCAATCGTAACCATCCTTCCCCATCTGAGCGAAATCTGCGTTCATCTGCGGCAAAGATCTGCTTCTGCCATCGGTTCACCCTTCGGTATTGTTTTTGAAGCCTCGATTGTGCTGTGCTACACTTGCCAAGCTTATCGACCGAGGAACCTGTCGTTTTATTGCGGCTTGAGTTCCTACCGAATATCAAATTAGACAGCCTGGAAAACGGGAAACGGAATACGGGATATGGGGAAAGACCGTTAGCGCGACTTTGCACAAACCTCTGCTTTCCAACCACGACTTCCGACAGTGGGTCCCATTCCATCTAGAGAAACTGACAGCGTACTATGACCAAATTGGTAATTGTCGAATCCCCGACAAAAGCAAAAACGATCCGAAATTTCTTGCCCAAGGGCTATCACGTCGAGGCCAGCATGGGCCACGTGCGTGATCTGCCGGCCTCGGCCGGCGAGATCCCGGCAAAGTATAAGGGCGAGCCTTGGGCACGACTGGGCGTCGATGTCGAGCATGACTTCGACCCGCTCTACGTCGTACCCAACAGCAAGAAGAAGGTGATCAAGCAACTGCGCGATCAACTCAAAAATGCTGACGAGCTGATTCTCGCCACCGATGAAGATCGCGAAGGCGAGAGCATCGGCTGGCATCTGGCCGAGGTGCTCAAGCCCAAGGTGCCGGTGCAGCGCATGGTCTTCCACGAGATCACCCGCGAGGCCATCGAAGAAGCGCTACAGCACACGCGCTCGGTCGATGAGAACCTGGTGCGCGCCCAGGAGACC
This sequence comes from uncultured Chloroflexia bacterium, assembly GCA_963698255.1. Taxonomy (GTDB): domain Bacteria; phylum Chloroflexota; class Anaerolineae; order Caldilineales; family Caldilineaceae; genus JAWKOK01. The sequence goes on from CAVOQD010000037.1 coordinate 553,386, forward strand.
CGGCGCATTCTGGATCGGCTGGTGGGCTACACCGTCTCGCCGCTGCTCTGGAAGAAGATCGCGCCCAAGCTTTCGGCGGGCCGTGTCCAGAGCGTGGCCGTGCGCCTGCTCGTCCAGCGCGAACGGGAACGACGCGCCTTTGTCTCCGGCGCCTACTGGGATCTGAAGGCGGCGCTCAACAAACGCCCGGACAAACCTGAGCACCGGTTTGATGCCCAGCTTGTCTCGGTCGGCGGCCTGCGCGTCGCCAGCGGGCGCGACTTCGATGAACACACGGGCAAGATTCCGGAAGACAAGAAGGTGCTGCTGCTCGACAAAGCGGCATCCGATCAACTGCGCGCCCGGCTGATCGACGGCACGTGGGTGGTCACCAACATCGAGGAGCGCACGTCACAGCGCTCACCCGCGCCGCCCTTCACGACCAGCACCTTGCAGCAGGAAGCCAACCGCAAGATGGGCCTGGGCGCGCGCGATACCATGCGTGTGGCCCAGTCGCTCTATGAAAACGGCTACATCACCTACATGCGTACCGACTCGGTCCACCTGAGCGACCAGGCCGTCAACGCGGCCCGCCGTCGTGTCACCGAGTTGTACGGTGAGGAATACCTGACCGAAAAGCCACGCCACTACAAGACGAAATCCAAAGGCGCACAGGAGGCCCACGAGGCCATCCGCCCGGCCGGCGACCAGATGTTGCCGGTCGACAGCCTGCCGCTCAGTGACCGCGAGCGACGGCTCTACGATCTGATCTGGAAGCGCACCGTGGCCACGCAGATGGCCAATGCGCAGTTGAAATTTACGACGGCAACCATCGAAGTCGAGGATGCGGTCTTCCGGGCCAGCGGGCGCAATGTGCTCTTTGCCGGCTTCTTCCGAGCCTACGTCGAAGGGTCGGATGACCCGGAAGCTGCGCTGGAGGATCAGGAATCGCCGCTGCCGCCGCTGGTGGTCGATGAGGAAGTGGACTGCCGCGAGTTGGAGGCCATCGGCCACGAGACCAAGCCGCCGGTTCGCTACACGGAGGCGTCGCTGGTCAAGGCGCTGGAGGCCGCGGGCGTGGGCCGCCCGAGCACCTACGCCACCATCATCGACACGATTCTGAACCGCAACTATGCCTTCAAGCAGCGTCGAGAACTGGTGCCGACCTTCACGGCCTTTGCCGTCACAGAGTTGATGGAAGGTCATTTCGAGGATCTGGTCGATCTCCAGTTCACGGCCTTCATGGAGCAAGAACTGGACGAGATCGCGGCCGGCGAGCTGGATTGGCTTACCTATCTGAACGCTTTCTATCTGGGCGAATCCGGCCTGGAAAACCAGGTGCGCAGCAAGGAAGCCGACATCGATCCGCGCACGGCCAGCGGCGTTGAATTGAGCAATCTATCGGCCGAGGTACGCATTGGCCAGTACGGCCCCTATGTGGCCAAAGAGGTCGACGGTGAACGCCTGACCGCCGGCCTGCCCGCCGAGTTGGCCCCGGCCGACCTGACCGATGAAATGGCCGAAGAACTCTTTTCGGCAAAGAGCGAGGGGCCTCTCCAGGTGGCCGTCGATCCGGAAACGGGTACGGCCATCTATCTCAAAAAGGGACCGTACGGCCCCTACGTGCAGCTCGGCGACGATGAAAACGGCAATGGGGCAGAGGACAAGGGCAAGACCGCCAAAGGCAAAGCCAAGAAGGCCAAGAAGCCCAAGCGCGTCAGCCTGTTGCGCGGCATGCAGCCTGAAGATGTGGATGCGGAGCTGGCGCTCAAGTTGATGAGCCTGCCGCGCACCCTGGGCGTGCATCCGGAAACGGAAAAGAGCGTGCGCGCTGCGGTCGGTCGCTTCGGCCCCTACGTCACCCACGACGGCGTCTTTGCCAGCGTCAAAGATCCCGATGATGTGCTGGAGATCGAGTTGGATCGGGCGCTGGTCCTGCTGGCCGAAAAGGCTGCCAAAGGCGGCAAGAGTTCGAAATCCGTGCTCAAAGACCTGGGCGAACATCCGACCGACGGCGGCTCCGTGCAGGTGCTTGATGGGCGCTACGGTCCCTACGTCAAGTACAAACGCACCAACGCCACGCTGCCCAAGGATCTCAAGCCCGAAGACGTCACCATGGAGATGGCCGTCAAGCTCATCGACGAGAAGAAATCCAAAAAGAAGACGACACGCAAGAAGAAGTCGTAGTCAGTAGTTCACGATTTCAGAACAATTGTCATTCCGACGGAGCGAAGCGACGAGGAATCTCGACTGTGCGAACCTGAGATTCCTCTTCCCTTCGGTCATCGGAATGACAAATCGTAAAGTACTGATAGCGGTACTTGAGGCGGAAATCGTTGGCATGAAGTGAAACAAAGAGCGGCCTGTCGGTGCAATGCACCGACAGGCCGCTCTTTGTTTTTGCTGTTTGCAACTTTTTGCCGTCTCCGTTACAGTCCGGACTGTTGTTGTCTGTGTGGCGCTCCCGTTCCGGAACACGAAGGCCTGATGTCGCCCAATACCCTCCGATTATTCGGCACGTTTCAACTCGTCTGCCATGGCGAACAGATCATGCTTGGACAGCCGCGCCTGGAAGAGATCGTGGCGTGGCTCGCCGTCCGCCCCGGCGTGGCCGTCGCGCGCGCCCAGATCGCCTATCAGCTATGGCCCGATTCCAGTGAAAAACAGGCGCACACCAACACCCGCAATCTCCTCTACAAGCTGAAAAGCGCATGGCCGGATCTTGACGACGCCATTGCCATTACGCGCAACGACGTCTGCTGGCGCGCGGACGCGGCCATTGATGTGGATGTGCAGCGGTTCGAGGCGTTGCACGCCCAGGCCGAACAAAGCCAGTCCAGTGACGAACGTATCCGCCTGCTGACCGCGGCGGCAGACGCCTACCAGGGCGATCTGCTGCTGAACTGTTATTCCGACTGGGCGCTGGCGATGCGAGAGGAGTTGCGCTCGCACTATGAACGCGTGCTCGATTCACTGATCGACGCACTGCTCGATCAGCGCCGATACGAAGAAGCGTTGGGCCGCGCCAAACAATTGCACAACCACGATCCCCTGCAGGAATCCACATACCGCCGGCTCATGCGGATCTACGCCCAGCGCGGCGACCGGGCGGCGGCGCTGCGCACCTATCATGCATGCGCCACGATGCTGGAGAAGGAACTGGGCGTCGAGCCCTCAGCGGAGACCGCCCAACTCCATGCCCGACTGCTCCAACACAATGCCGCTTCCGATGACACGAACCAAGCGCCCGATAGGCCGAAGACCGTTTCAAGGCAACAACTGGTCGGGCGCCACATCGAGTGGCAACAGCTCCGCCGGGCCTGGAGCAAAGCCGAACAAGGCGGGGCCCACTGTGTCATCATCTGGGGCGAGGCCGGGATCGGCAAGACGCGTCTGGCCGAGGAGATCATCGACTGGGTCAGACGCCAGGGGCATGCCTGGGCATCGAGCCGCTCCTACGCGGCCCAGGGCGCGTTGACCTACGCGCCGATTGCCGAATGGCTGCATGCACCCACAATCGAGCCTGCCCTAAAGGCGATGGACGATCTCTGGCGGGTGGAGGTTGCACGCTTGCATCCGGGGCTTCTGGCCAGCCGCCCCGATCTGCCGCCGCCGGGTCCGCTGACCGAGGCATGGCAGCAGCAACGCTTCTTCCAGAGCATCGTCCAGGCCCTGCAAAGCGTGCCCGGTCCCCTCCTCCTGCATTTGGACGACATGCAATGGAGCGATCAGGAGACGTTGAACCTGGTGCAATTTCTGCTCCAATCGGCCGCCGGCCATCCGCTGTTGATCGTCGGCACGGTTCGCACGGAAGACGTTGTTAACCCAACACGGCTTGGCGCTTTTGTGGAAGCGCTGCAACACAACAACCAACTCACCCAGTTGCAGCTTGAACCGCTATCGCGGAGGAGGTTGCCGAACTGGCGGCACAGACCGCGGGCGAATCGATTTCGCCCGACAGGGCCCAGGCGCTCTATGCCGCCAGCGAGGGCCACCCGCTCTTTCTCATCGAGACGGTACGCAGCGGGTTGAATGAGGCAGCACAGATCACCGCAAACCAGTCGCCCGCGCTCATCCTGGGGCAGCCAAACGGCGACACGACCATCCCGCCCAAGATCTACAACCTGATCTCGGCGCGGCTGGGGCAGATTTCGCCCATGGCCCGGCAGGTGGCCAACACCGCAGCCGTCATCGGCCGCAAGTTCACCTATCAAGTGCTGCAATGGAGCCGTCTCAGCCGATGAGTTGAGCCTGGTCGACGCCCTGGATGAACTCTGGACCCGCCGCATTCTGCGCGAGCAGGACGGCGACGCCTATGACTTCAGCCACGACCGTATCCGTGAGGTCGCCTATCAGGAGATCAGCCGGGCGCGGCGCCGGCTGATCCACCGGCGTGTGGCCGAGGCGCTGGAGACTCTCCATGCAGACAATCTCGACGGCGTGGCCGGCGAGTTGGCGGCCCACTGCGCTTCGGCCGGTGATGGCGAACGCGCCTACCGATTCTATCGCCGGGCCGCCAAGTTGGCAATGGACCAGCATGCCCTGGCCCATGCCGAAGCCATGTTCGATGCTGCGCTCTCCTACGCGCCGGACGACCCGGTATTGCGCTTTGATCTGTTGGCTGAACAGAGTCGCGTCTTCAATTCTTCGCTGCAACTCAAACGTTGGCGAAGCAATCTCGACGAGCAAGAGAGCGCTGCTCGCTTCCATGCCCCAGCCGGATCCACATCTGAGTCTTGAACCTGCACGTCAACCGTTCACACTATTTCCGTACCATCGGCGAAGGAGAGGCGGCCGTGGAGGCTGCGCTTGCCGCCGTCGCCATCGCAAAGCAGTTGGAGGACGGGGAGGCGCTGGCGCTTGCCTATCAGGAACTGGCGCATGGCTATTGGATTGAGTCGCGCATGGCGGAAGCGAAACCGCTGTTCGGCCAGTCTGCGGCACTACGCCCGCGAAGTGGGGAATGCGACCATCGAAGCCACAAGCCTGGAGATGCATGCGGCGAGCGGCATGTTCTCCGGCATGCCGTCGGCGCAGATTCTTGAGATCCTGAATCGCTCGTACCGTTTGGCAGAGGAAAATGGCGATCTACAGAAGATGTCCGCCCTGTTCAACAAGTTCGGCTATCTCAGGATCGCAACCGGCATGGGCGATTTTGACGCTGCGAAGAATGATTATCAACGAGGGCTGGCCCTGTCCAGAGAAATCGGCAATCGGAGCACCGAGGAAATCTTGCTCAGCAACCTGGGTGTTTGCTTCACCAACAAGGGCGACTATCGACAGGCGTTGGAGACGCTCAAATCCTGCCTGGCAATGAGCGAGTCCTATCCGACCTATTGGCGCTATCTGGTTTCACGACACCACCTGGGCGCGCTTTTCATGCAGATGGGACGGCTCGACGACGCTCGTGCTGAACTCACCTATGCAAGCGATCAACTGAGTGCGCAAGGCAACCGGCATTTCGAGGTGAAAGCGCGCTGCGATCTGGGGTTGCTCTATCACCTTGCCGGTGAAGATGAGCGAGCCGCGGACGAACTGACCCATGTGCTGACATTGATTGAGGGCCATGGTGATCTGCGCTTTGAGGCGCTGGTTCGTACGCGTCTGGGCTATGCGCTGGAAGCGACCGGTCAATTGGACGACGCCCGTCAGATGTATGCCGACGGCTACGATCTGCATCGACAGATGGCGCAGGACTACTATGCGCTAAACGCGTTGGCCGGTTCAGCGCGTGTGGCCAACCATACAAGACGACACGGTTACGGCCTTGACCTACGCCAAGACCATCTGGGAGACCATCGCAGATCGGGAAACCGACGCCACCGTCGAAACCGCACGCACCTTGCGCACCTGCTACACCATTTTCCGCCAACAGAACGATCCTCGATCGCAGAACGTCCTCGACGCCGCCTGCACCCAGCTCCAAAGACGCGCCGGCTCCATCGACAGCCCGGAGCATGTCACACGCTTCTGGCAGCTTGCCGATCACCGCTTCTTTCGGGAAGAGATGGCGAAGGCGAGCGAGCGCTGAACGCGAGAATGAGGTGTTGAGTAGGGACTGAGAGATTGAGAGATTCGGAGATTGGCTCTCGATGACAACTTCGTCGAGAGCCAATCTCTCAATCTCCCAATCTCTCAATCCCCCAACGTCTCCCCCTCCAAAGAAACGCTTTCCCCACACCCACGAAACGCCTAAGAAACGCCGCACACGGTAACCTCCTGTCATAAGTCACTGAGTCCGCGAACATCGACCCAGGAGGATGAACCGCATGGACAAGATTCCACGCTCGCCGCCGACCAACATCTTCACGCTTCGTCTCTGGCATGAGCCATTGGGCAAGGACAGTGGCGAATGGCGAGGCGAGGTCAAGAACATTGCCACCGGCGAAGTGCGCTACTTTCGCACGTGGGAGGAGATCGCAGATCTGGTGCCCGAAATGCTCTGCGACAGGCCATAGCGCCAGCATGATGCCCAACTGTATCAGTTCAGTATGGGTTTCTGATACCCGACGTCACCCATTTTGGGTTTTACTAACCTGAGCGCATAGCGATTTCGTGGTCACGCCCTTCACGATCATGGCCGATGAGACGATGGTCACGGGCGGGCCGATTCGCTAGCGATCCCGCCGACGCAAACAATGGGAAGCGGATCGTCCGGATTGTGGCTGATTGTGACGGATTCCCCTGTCCGCCACAGTCAGCCACAGCGGTATCTGCGCGCGGTGAGATGGTTAAGCACACATGATCTTTTGCAGCCACTGGCAGATATTCGTGCACCAAGTGGCAATAGCCTGATGTAGTCTTTTGTACCACGGTGACTCAATTAGTTTCACGCAGGCATGTCCCCGCGAAGCCTGGCCGGAAATTGGTTCGCCCAAGCAAATGTTCACCATAGAAGGATCTGAATTTGATAGGACAACTGCAGAGAAACGCTATCTCCACTATCAAGGAACGCTTCAGAAACGCATCGAACACTATGCTACTGCCACTGGACGACTCAACTATTCAAATGGCAACTTGAAAGAAAGGTGAACCATGCCAAACCAGGACGATCATTCAGATCCACCCACCAAACTCATGGCCATGTTCCTCCAAGATCCGACGCTGCCCGATCTGCACGAGGACTATAGCTTTCCCTTGGAAGAGGACTATCTAAGCGGTACCAGTTCAAGCAAATTTGCGATAGAAGATTCGGACGAATGGGATTTCCCGCTCTTTGCTACGCCGGATTGGAGTAGTGACGTCGATCTGTCATTCGAACATTTTGAACAGGCCGGTCCCGTTGATAGCCCGCAGTTTCATCAGGTGAATGTATTTGCCGTACTCGACCACACGCTGCGCTCTGTGGAAGAGGAGATCGGCCACGAAATCAAGTGGCTGGGAGGCGGCCCGCTTATCGTGCGTACCGCACGCATTTGAAGGCGCCAACGCATACTATTCATCCTATGACCCGTCGCTCAATTTCGGCTATTTCCGGTCAATGTTCCGCCGCACACCGGTCTGGACCTGTCTCTCTCATGACGTCATTGCCCACGAGTTGGGCCATGCCATTCTCGACAATTTTCGGCCGCTCTTCTACGACAGTCACCTGGATACGGGGGCGTTGCATGAATCTTTCGGCGACATCATGGCTCTTTTCTCGGCGCTCGAACATCCACGTGTGGTTGAACATCTCTACCGCGAAACCGGGGGCGATATGTTCCATCCCAGTCTAATCACGCGTGGTTCCGAGGAGTTTGGCGTTGGGTTGAAAGGTGTTGGCGTGCCCTATCTGCGCTCAGCATTGGAGGGGCCCGCCTATAGCATCGTGTTTGATGAGGTGTTGGGCGAAGACTATCTGGAACCGCATGCGCGATCCATCATCTGGACGGCAGCGATCTACGAAATCATGGGGCGATTGGTCATGGTCTCGTATCCGGACGGGTTTACCGATAACGAGGAAGGGAAGGCGCAATTTATCACCGCTTTGACGGAGGCGGTACGCTGGGTCAAGGGCATGTTCTTTCGTACGCTGCACTATATGCCGCCCACGGATGTGACGCTGCCGATGGTGGCCCGGCTCATGATTGCGGCAGACGCCCATGTTTTTGGCGACGACGATCTATTCCGCAACGTTGCCCAAGAAGTCTTCGCACGGCGCGGCCTGTGGAATGAGGAATTGGATCTCAGCGCACCCGATATCGGTGATGAACTGCGCCAGGTGCAAGATCAGGATAGCAGTCGACTGGCGCGCGTGGTCATGCAGCATGCCGATGCGTTGCGGATTCCACGCTTCTCAGGCGTGCGTCTGTTGACGCCCCGGCTGCTGACAACCACACGCCATAGCGACAAAGTCACGCATGACGGCGAGCCAACGCCCGTTGCGATCACGCAGCATTACCTTGAATATGCCTACGAATTTGTGGAAATGGTGAAGGATTGGCAAACGGGTGAGGAATACCCGCTATTGCTATCGGGGCGGCGGCACGCTTGTGATGGATGAGCAGTGGCAATCATTGCTGCTCTCGACCTATCCGGAGGCATATGAAGATGACATGGTCGGCCCAGAACAAATCCAGCACGCCCTGACACGTGCATATCGCAATCTGGCTGATGTCCGTCGTCTTGCACAGTTCACCCCCAATGCGAACGACCAGCAGCAAGTCGATTCTGCCCAATCCAAACTGCCTTACGCAATTCAAACCGACCGGTAAGGGGGCCTATCGACTGGTGCGACGTCACTCTAGCTTGCAGGAACACTACCAGGCGCTAACTACGCCTAACCAGGTTAGACGACTGTGATTTTCTCTTTCGGAAATTCAGAGGTATGTGATCAACTCGTTTTGAACACGCCCGGATCGATTCGTCCCGTTTGTGACGCTGATTGTGAACCATGTTCAGAGAGGTGCCAGGATGTCCCTCCTCCACATCCATCTATTTCAACGATTTGACGTCTCCTGCGAGACAACAGAGATCGACGGCTTGACCGCACAGAAGGCGTGCGAGCTGATCTGCTTTCTGCTCACCTTTCGCCACCGCGCCCATCACCGTGAACTGCTGGCCAGCCAGTTGTGGGAGCATGGCTCTTCGGCCAACGCCAAGAAAAATCTGCGCCAGGTCCTCTGGCAGATCAACAGCAAGCTGACACCCATCGAGCAGACCCACGGCTTCGAGTTCCTGGTCACCGATCAGGAGTGGATCCAGGTCAACCCAAGCGCCAATCTGTGGCTGGACGTGGCCGAATTTGAGCAGGCCTACCAGTCGGTGAAGTCAGTCCGCGGCCAGGAACTGACCCCGATCGAGGCCGAACTGCTGGCCTGCGCGGTCCGGCTCTATCGCGGCCACCTGCTGGAAGGCTGGTACCAGGACTGGTGCCTGGCCGAGCGTGAGCGACTGCACAACATCTACCTGATTCTGCTCGACAAGCTGCTTGAGCTATTGCGAAGAACAGCAGGACTACGAGGCCGGCATCCAATACGGCGCGCTGGCCCTGCGCAGCGACCCGGCCCGCGAGCGCACCCACCGGCGTCTGATGCGCCTGCACTACGGGGCCGGGCACCGCTCTGCCGCCTTGCAGCAGTATGAAGCGTGCGTTGCGGCGCTGCGTGACGATCTGGCGGTTGAGCCCGGTCAGCGGACAAAGACGCTCTATGACGAGATGCGCAACGAGCGTTTTGGCGTCGTCACGACCGGGCAGGCTGGTCGCCGAACTGAGCAACATGTATCGGCTGACATCGGGGCACAGCTGGACAAGTTGCAGGCAACGATCGATGCGTTGCAGACGCAATTGGCCGCGATCAGAAGCGCCTGCGATGTTTGAAGACGATCATGAATCGCTTCGAGATACGTGTCATCGCTGCCCACGCCGGATCGATCGAGATCTGCAATATTCATCTGATTAAGTCGCTTCAGCGTACGCAGACCAGACGCTTCGGCAGATGCAGGGCCGCTATCCTAGGCGTATCAAGCGAAAAAGAGCCGAGGGGCAGAGCCATCATCCAATGTGAGTCCAAGCCAGTGGCGAAAAGATCATGACGACTGATGACGACCGAACCGAAATCTGCACCTTTGTGGTCCGTGTCTGGCTTGAGGAGGACGGTGAAGACGGATGGCGTGGACATATCACGCATGTGTTGAGTGATGAGCGGCGGCATTTTGAGACGGTGGAAGCGATGGATGAGTTTGTTGTTGAGCATATCAGGCTGATGCGGATTGGGAAGCTTAGGTGAAGAACAACTAATGCGATATTGGACTGTCCCCAATTTTGGAGGGGAAGAATAGGAGGAAATCAAGAATAGGTTCGTCTTTAGGGCACACATGTTCTGCCTGAGAAAACCGAAGTTTGTATTGGTCAAGCTGATGCTGGAATGAAATATTGGGCGATTCACGACAACGCTCTATGGTGCCGAATAGAACTGCGATTTTTACACTCCTCAATCATGTTGATCAATACAGGAAAACCCGAATTGATTCTTATGTCACACCAAGCTTATGAAAGGATTAGGTAAAGACCATGGGACACAATCGACCGGAAAGAGACAGCAGGATGTGCGGGATCGTTTCGAATTTGTCGTATTCGATGGTGAGTATAGTGGAGTTCATGCAATTCTCGCTGGGATTGATGCATTTTATACAGGGGGAATTATTATGACGAATGTAGTCGAGAGTGACTTGAAGGACTTCTTCGGCGATGTAGCCCAAAAGATGATGGCAAAAGGACTTGATCCAACAACTGAACCTATCTATGTCGATTACTTTATTTTCAATAACTGGCAGGATTTGCCGTTCAATAATAAGCTGCCCTTGCCCAATAAGTTTGTACCCTATGTTGCTGCAAGGAAGAAAGGCCGCCCAGAGTTCAGGCTGACGGGCCAATTCGTGAAGGCAAGATGTACTTCTTCCGCGGCAATGAGTACGTCAGGTTCGATATTGAGAAGGATAAAACGGATAGCGGTTACCCGAAAAAGATCGCTCCGGGCTGGAAGGGTGTGTGGGCTGGGGACATTGATGCAACTGTACGTTGGCCGGGAAGGGTGGTAAGGGTAAGGTGTATTTCTTCCGCGGCGATGAGTATGTCAGGTTTGATATTGGCGCGGATAAGGTAGATAGCGGTTCCCGAAAAAAACCGCCGCCAACTGGCCGGGTGTATGGCGCTGAGGGCATTGATGCCGCTGTACTCTGGCCCGACAAAGGTGCAGAGGGCAAGATGTATTTCTTCCGCGGCGACGAATACATCAGATACGATCTTAAAAAGGATAAGGCGGATAGTGGTTACCCGAAAAAGATCGCTCCTTATTGGCCTGGTGTATGGGCTGAGGGCATTGATGCAGCCGTATATCGGCCAAGTAATCGCAAAATATATTTCTTCCGTGGAGATGAGTATATCAGATTCGATACGGGTAATGACGAGGCCGACAGCGGTTACCCGAAAAAAATCGCTGCAGGTTGGGCCGGTGTTTGGCCTGAAGGCATCGATGCCACGGCATTATAGTACAGTAGTTGGCATCAAGTTGCTTTCAGCTGCTCTCAATCATGTTTTCATGACGCTTGTGTTTCTTCAGTTTCGACTGATCCCAATTCGAAATCGAGACCCTGAACCGGGGAAACACTTCGATGATCAGTAATGGCAAGTGAGGCTGACAGCGACGATGGTCGAAAGCTGCAGCGCACATCGAAGCATTCTTGGGGAGGGACGTAACTGATCTGATTGTCCAAGCGGTTACGTCCCTCCCCAGAATATGGTTTCCTGCAAAAGTTGTGCCCTCAATCAACGGTAAGTTTAGCCTGAAGGTCAGGGCCGAATTGAGATACCTAGAGAACGGCAGAAACATGTACGGATAGGAAGACATAAGGCTACAATCAAGGAAAGCGTTTGGGGCTAGACCCCTTGGATATACACTCTTAAGCAGCCACCGGACCGACATACGATCATATTGCCGCTACAATTCGATGAGGAAACAATTACAATGGGCAAAAAATGCGGAGCTGAGGGGTCTCTATTTCAGGAGTTGGCAATTCCAGATGAATGGCCTTGTCCAACCTCTCTTGAGAAGGCAGCCTTCTACAAGGCATGTCAAGGACATGACGATTGTTATGGAATGCTGGGGAAAACCAAAGAAGAATGTGACAAGGCATTTCGGGATAGACTGAGAAAGGAGTGCGAGCGGGCTTTCAATACTGTGCTCGAAGCACCTTGTCGAGCACAATGTTATGTCGCAGCCGAAGCGTACTACCAAGCAGTCAAGCAAAACGGTGGTGATGCATACCGAATGGCACAAGAGGAAGCTAAGAAAAAGGAAGCCGAGAATGAGGGCCACCTGATTGCTGATCAACCAATTAGTGAAGGCAAAATGTACTTCTTCCGCGGTGACGAGTATGTCAGGTTCGATATTGGCACGGATAGGGCGGATCAAGCCCCACAAAAAATCGCTAAGGGTTGGAAGGGTGTATGGCCTGAGGGCGTCGATGCCGCTGTACATTGGCCTGGTAAGAGTAAGGTCTATCTTTTCCGCGGCGATGAGTATGTCAGATTCAATATTGACACGGATGAGGCGGACCAAGCCCCACAAAAAATCGCTAAGGGTTGGAAGGGTGTATGGCCTGAGGGCGTCGATGCCACTGTACTATGGCCCGACAAAGGTGTGAAGGGCAAGATGTATTTTTTCCGTGGTGACGAATATATCAGGTACGATCTTGATAAAGATAAGGCGGACCAAGCCCCACAAAAAATCGCTAAGGGTTGGAAGGGTGTATGGCCTGAGGGCGTCGATGCCGCTATATATCGGCCAAGCGATCGCAAGATATATTTTTTCCGCGGCGATGAGTATATCAGATTCGATATTGACACGGATAAGGCGGACCAAGCCCCACAAAAAATCGCTAAGGGTTGGAAGGGTGTATGGCCTGAGGGCGTCGATGCCGCTGTGATGTAGAGCAACAGTTGGATTCGAATTAGGCACGGATCACACGCAACCGGGTGCATGATGCACCCGGTTGCGTGTGATCCGTATCTATCTCGACCTTGAACCCCACAAGGTATCGCCGCCGCAAGGATCTCATTTCGATTTCATCAAGAACGCGACCTGACTGGCGCAAAACTATCAGCAGGACACCGCGAACGATTCACCCAAGTATTCGCTGCTTGATGAAAACTGCGCGGCGTAGGTCAATACGCTGTTCGCCGTCGCGGGTGTTAGTGAGCAAGATCGAGAAAAGTACGGAGAATTTTCCGGCATCGATTGAGGCGAAGAGGAGCTGATTGATGAGTCGCTCTTTGCTGACTGAGGGGCATGGATGCACGTAGGGTGTGCGTTCAGCGTCACATTGCCAATCCATTTTTTTCTCGATACAAGGTAACCCAAAAGGCAAAGCAGACCATGAGCACACTACAAGAAATCGAGCTTGAACCTGAAAACCGGGGTTCCCGGTGGATCACCGGTTCAATCTATGTGGCGATCGTTGTGGTGGCGTTGGGCATATTGGGCTCCGGCATCGTGATGCGCAACATATTGCTACTCGGGCTGATGCTGACCGTTGGCGCCGGGATTTTTCCATTCACATACATTGCCTACCTGTACTTCAGAGCACCGGCCCAGCGAGAACGGTTGAAGCAAGATTTTCGCTTGCTGGGGCTGGCCAGCGACCACAACCTGGATGATGTTGTGGATAAACAGTACAACACGGTCTATAGTCGGTGGCAATTTATCATCTATATCGTGCTCATCGTCATTTTTTGCTTTCTGATGGGGTCCGCTTTTCTGGTTGAGGTAAAAAGTCCGTTGCTCAACGTTCCGCCTACGGTGGCCAACTTGCGCATCCATTCACCCCTTTTCATCGCTGCTGAAAAGGGGTGGGACGGATCTGTCAATTGGTGGCAAGGAGTCATCAAGCAGGGACAAGAAGAATCTGAACCAACGCTACCTGACCCCGAATTGACCGCGCTGTTGAAGAATTGACGGCGCTTGGTGAAGAACTGCGTGATGCAATTCGGGTGACGGACCAGTGCTTACGCCGAGGCTGATAGCGCCGATGCCAACAAGTCGCCACTGCCGCTCCCATCCAATTTGATCTTCTTTGGTTTTTTGGGCGCCTATTTGTTTAGTGTGCAAGAACTTGTTAGGCGCTATAACACCTTTGATTTGCTGCCGCAGGTATACAGCTCAATCTTTGTGCGTCTGGTCCTGGCAACGGGGATTGTCTTTGCCGCATCCGAGCTAATCACAGGTTCCCCTAAGATACCGGCAGTAGGAATCGAAGTAGAAATAGGCATCGGGCAAGTGGTTGCTTTCCTGATCGGCTTTTTTCCTCAGCGCGGTCTTGACTGGCTTGGCAGCAAGACCAGCCCTGTATTTGGCTGAGGATCAAGATGCGTCTACAAAGCGCACGTCCACTCGGTCATATCATCGGCATCAGTCCGTGGCACGAGTCGCGTTTGGCCCAACTGGGCATTGATGACGCGCAAAACCTGGCGACGGTGGATATTGGCAAACTGCTGTTGACAACCCAGTTCGACACCCAAGAGATCGTGAACTGGATCGATCAGTCCATTCTCTACATCAAGGTCGGCGAAAAGATCACTGCATTGCGTGAAAAACAGATCAATACATTTTTCGAACTGGATACTGCATTGGGCCCGAAACGCGACCAGGACGACTCGATCTTTGTGGCGCTTGGTATTGGCGATTTGCCGGACGAGGCAAAGCCCGTCGTGGATGCGACCAACTATCCCAACTATGCACACATCGTCGAATATTACACCCGTTCAGCCATCATGGCGAAGCGCTATGCGGAAGAGGGGGCTGAGGCGCTTGGTGGTTCAAACGTTCTCTCTCTTGCCAACGATAGTCAAAGCGTCAACTCCGATTGACATGCCCACCCCGTAACAGTAGAAGCAATCAGCGGCATAAACCGATAGGGTCACGTCGCTTGTGATGGTGACGTCTCCCTCACAGGTCAGCGAGCCGTTGACCACGAACAGGTAGACGATCTCGCTACGGTCGCCCGGTCGCTCATTGACCATAAGGCGTGTTGAGCGTATGCTGATTGACATCAACCTCGTGGGACGTTAGAATCACGCTTGGCGCTGAATCGACTAAGCTTCACAGAAGGTGACAGATTTCTGCGCTGCGCACCTCATAATGTCTGCAACCCGGCAAGGAACCAGCGCAGTTGCCCCACGATACGCTTCGCCTGTTAGGCGCATTTCAACTTGTCCAGGACGGCCAACCGGTCGCCCTGGGACAGGCGCGCCTGGAAGAAGTGCTCGCCTATCTGGCCACACGCCCCGGCGTCGCCGTCCCACGCGCCGAGATCGCCTACCAACTCTGGCCCGACTCCAACGACCAACAGGCGCGCACCAACCTGCGCAAGACGTTGCTGATGCTGCGCCGTCGCTTGCCCGATGCCGACGCCCTGATCCAGGTGGATCGCCAGCAGTTGATATGGCGGACGGACGGCCCCTGTTCCGTCGATGTCACAGACTTCACGGAGCACTTGGCCGCGGCCCAGGCTGAGGCAAGCCCGGCAGCCGTGCGCCGGCATCTGGAGAGCGCTGTCGATCTCTATGCCGGAGAACTGCTGCCCGGCTGTTATGCCGACTGGGTGATGCCGCTGCGTGAGCAACTGCGCCAGGCGTACATGGACGCGCTGGATGATCTGGTCGATCTTCTGGATCAACAGCGGGACTACGGTGCGGCCGTTCGGGTTGCGCAGCGAGCCATCAGCCACGATCCGCTGCACGAAGCAGGCTATCTGCGCCTCATGCGGCTGCACGCGCTGCAAGGGGATCGCGCCCGTGCGCTGCATGTCTACCACACCTGTGTCACGGTGCTGCTGCGTGAGTTGGAGGTGGAACCCAACGAAGAGATCCAGGCGGCCTATGCGCAATTGCTGTCGCAGGACGAGCTGCCGATCGAGATCGGGCCGACCATTGCCGACGTCTCGACTGCACGTGCGGCCACTCGGTTGATTGGCCGGCAATCGGAATGGAACGCGCTGCGTGCCTGCTGGGACGGCCTGAAGCGGCGGCCGGTCCATGTGGCCGTGCTGGCCGGCGAGGCGGGCATCGGCAAGACGCGTCTGGCGGAAGAACTGGTCAACTGGGCCGAGCGGCAGGGCTTTGCCACGGCCAGGGCACGGGCCTATGCAGCCGAAGGCGGGCTGGCCTATGCGCCCATCAGCGACTGGCTGCGCACGCAGCGGCTGAACGCCAATCTCCAACGCCTGGGCAATGCCTGGCTGACAGAGATCGCGCGCCTGTTGCCGGAGGTATTGGACCAGCATCCGGATCTGCCCGCGCCGCAACCTTTTGCAGAAGGCTGGCAGCGTCAGCGGCTCTACACAGCCTTGGCCCATGGGTTGTTGGCCGGCAACCAACCGCTGCTCCTTGTGCTTGACGATCTACATTGGGGCGATAGGGAGACTGTGACCTGGTTGCACCATTTTCTGCGTTTTGCCGAACAGGACGGCGCTGATATTTATCCGAACTCGCGCCTGCTGTTGATCTGCACACTCCGCGACCACGAAACCGACCCCGATCATCCGCTGCATGAATGGCTCTTCCACCTGCGCCAGTCTCGACAATTGACCGAGTTGACGTTGCAGCCATTGACGCAAGACGAGACCGAGATCCTGGCTCAAGAAATTGCAGGCAGATCGCTGCCGCCTGATCGGTCGGCACAGATATTTTCGGGCACGGGCGGCAATCCGCTCTTTGTGGTTGAGAGCGTGCGTGCCGCCGAAGACGAATCAGGCGCGGGCCATGCATTGGCCGCCCACCAGACTGTTCCTCTCTTGCCACCCAATGTCTACGCCATGATCCGGACGCGCCTTGGCCAACTTTCGCCCTCCGCTCAAGAAATGGCCGGTTTGGCTGCCGTGATCGGACGCGCCTTTCGCTATGAGTTGGTGGCGGCTGCCGGCACGCGCAACGAAGATGAAGTGGTGTTGGGTCTGGAAGAACTCTGGAAACGGCGTATCATTCAGGAAGAGGGCAGCGATGCCTACGACTTCAGCCACGACAGGCTGCGCGATGTCGCCTATGCCGAACTGAGCCGAGCGCGCCGGCGTCTCCTGCACCGGCGCGTGGCCGAAGCCCTGCAACAACTCCATCCGGATACCATAGACGATCTGGCCGGCCAGATCGCGGATCACTACGAGCGAGCCGGATTGGTCGATGTCGCTGCGGACTACTACAGTACCGCAGGCGATCATGCATTGGAGAATTGGTCCGCAGCGCAGGCCGTCACCTATTTCAGCCGTGCTCACGAGCTTGCGCCCAATCCGGAGCGCTCTGCATATGGCCTCTTCGGGTTGGCCAGTGCGCGTTTTCTCCAGGACCAACGAGATGAAGCGCTGGCCGACATCGACCGTGCATTGGCGCTGCTCGATGATCCTGACCATCCCGATCACCCACTGGTTCCTCGACTGCTCTATTTGCAGGCGGATCTGCTGGCGGCGGATGGGCAGCCCGAACTGGCCGAAGGATCTGTGCGTGCTGCGCTGGCGGCCGCCGAACGTTTTGGCGATCAGACCACGGTCTGCCAGAGCTTGTCCCTGCTCGGCCAGCTCCACAGCCACCGGGGCGATCTGGACACCGAACTCGACCTGATCGAGCGGGCCCTGGCCATTGCTCGTGAGACGAAAAATGGCTGGCGTGAGGCGCGCACTCAGGTCGACCTGGCCTTTCTGCATGCCCAGCGCGGCGAGTTCGCCCGTGCGATCCCGCTGGCCCAAACGGCCCTGGTCCACTTGGAAACGACGTCCGATCGCGGGGGCGTGGCTTTCGCATGGAACATCCTGGGCCGCGCCTACGGAGGCATGGGCCGGTTCGACCGTGCCTTTGCAGCCTTCGAACAGTGCCGGCAGGTGGCGGAAGAGATTGAGCTGGCTTCCATGTCGCTGCAAATCCCCAATATGCTCGGTTGGCTGCATTTTCAGTTGGGCGACTTCGTTGGCGCGTTGGCTCTGGATCGGGAGGGTGTCGCCATTGCGTCACGTGCGGATGCGCTGACGCCCGAGATCAGCGCTCGTCTCAACGTCTGTCGTGATCGGTTGGCGGTAGACGGTCCCGAAGCGGCGCTGGCGGAACTGCAACAGATTGAAGAACGAATGGCGTCAGGCGACTTCGGCTATCACGGCTGGCGTTGGCGCATACGTCTCCTGCACATTCAAGGGCTTTGTCACCTGCGTCTCCACGCTCCCGAGCGGGTCCTGACGCTGGCAGCGGAAGGTGCAGCGTTGGCCCGGCGCACGTCGGCACGCAAATATGTTGCGCTCTTCCACGAACAGACCGGCGCGGCCCTGGCAGCGCTAAAGCGGTGGGAAGAGGCCGCCCAGGAGTTGGACGAGGCCGTACGTGAAGCCGACGCCATCGAATGCCGGCCTGTTGCCTGGCAGGTGCGTGTCCGGTTGGCTCGGGTCTGTCGAGCATTGGAAGATGAGCAGCGAACTGGTGTGCTCCTGGAGGAGGCCGGCGCCATCGTGTCGGCCATTGCTGATGAGGTCAATGATGATGGGTTGCGGGCAACGTTTCTGTCGTCCAGTGAGGCGTGGATTAGTGGCAAGGCCAATGAAGTGAGCCGACGATGAACGACACTTGAATAGTCTTGGGTTTAATGAGGCGGAGGCAGGGGCTTTCATGCAATGGCGGCCAGGTATGTCACCTGGTGCGCAGGTCCAATTGTACCCGGATAGCTTGTTCCACTTGGCGCATTTCATCCGCACTAATTGAACCGGCTCGATTCATCATCCGTTGCTTGCTGACTGTCGTCAATTGGTCCGCAAGCGCCTTGCCCTGCTTGCCGGCAACGATCACGGCTGCTTCGCTGGGGTAGAGACGTCCGATCTTGGACGTCAATGGCACAACCTGTACTCGGTTCAGGTGCCGGTTCGCGGCGTCGTTGCTGACAATGATCGCTGGACGCTGTTTTCGGATTTCCCCGCCTATCGACGGTTCAAAATCCACCCACCATACTTCACCGCGTTTTATCTCATCGCGTTGCGTTTCACCATGTTTTATTTCACCATGTTTCATCGCCAACATCCCCAATCAGTGTTTCCGTCCACTCGTATGCCTCGGCTTCTCGCTCCTCATCCGCGGCCATGTCTGCGTAGGCGGCGTCTAGATCAGTATTGACTACATATGGACGAACCAACTCTTCGATGAAACGGCTGATTCGTCGAGGACCGACAGTCTCATAGAGACCGTGGTAGACTTCCTCATCGATAGTAATTGTTAGTTTCTTCTGCATGCTATTCCGCCTCTGTCTGCTGATACACGTGCACTACACGTGTTGGCATCATAGCACGATTATTCACACGGTTCAAGGCCACGTTTCATGACTCGATTGCCCAGGCTGATTCCAGTTCCGCCCGCGAACTACTTCCCCAGGAAACGGTTTGGGAACGCTCGACCTTGTACTCTGATTCCGTGGCGCGATGAGCGTTCGATCGTTCAAGTATCGCCCACCCAAGAAGACCGATCCAACGAGGAGACGACCATGGTAAACAGCATGCTCGAATATACCCGCATCCGAATTCATTGGCATCATGCGGCCCTGCTCAGGGTCACGGGCGACCTGACGCCGGAACAGTTCACCTGGCGGCCTGGACCCCAGGCGCCGCCCATCGGCTGGCATCTCTGGCACATTGCGCGCTGGGCCGACCGCGTGCAACTTGCCTTCCCCACGCATGGCGGGCCGGCGCGCCGCCAGATCTGGGAGGAAGAAGGACTGGCGGAGCGCTGGGGGTTGGACAGTTCAACATTGGGTATCCTGCAGGCCGGGGAAGGCATGGAGCACGAAGCCGCGGCGCGCATTCCGCAACAGATTGGCCAGGAGAACATCCTGGGCTATGCCGAGCGTAGCTTTGCACGCTTCCACGAGGGAATGGACCGCCTGACACCCGAGGAGATCGAGTGGGTGCGGCCCAACACCCAGCCATACAGGGTGACGGCAGATCGCCAATTGGTTTTGGCGCCTGCGGCTGAGACGCCGCTGGCCTCCGATCTCGCCTATCAACTTACCCACGCCGCCCGTCATCTGGGTATGATCGAGGCGCTGCGTGGCGTTCAGGAAATGCACGGCACGGCCAGCGCCTGAGCAGGTTGGAGAACCATGGATCAAGAGAACCCGGTCGAACAGTCGTCTGACAGACATTCCCATCTCTTCACTGTGCGCCTCTGGCGTGAACCCGCGGCGAAAGAACGCATGGAGATTCGTGGCAAGGTGAAACACGTCTTGACCGGCGAGGTCCAGTATTTCCGCGACTGGTACGCCATGGAGGAGTTTATGGCTGCACAGATGGATGCCGGCGAAGTCGATTCCGCGGCATAGGCAGCCGGCAGCAGCCTGCCAGGAAACGCTTTTTAGGCCGATGGTTAGAACCAGGCAACGGTTCGGGAACGCTGCGCCATCTATTCTGGTGAACAGGTTGGTTTGGCGCTCAAGCGCTGCTGGGCCGAGAAAGGAGGTAGGTCTATCCAGTACGCGTCGCTGCCGTCCCTCACGGCAGTGGCAAAGATATCAAAGTCGATTGAGGTGGGCCGCTTTGCCCATCCCCCAAGGTCCACGCTGTGGACGAAAGGAACGCTCGAAATGAAAAGATGTCTGTTTGTTTTTCTAGCCCTAGTGCTGCTCACTGCCGCAATGACGCTTACGCCGTCGCTTGCGTTGGCAAACGTTGCCGCTCAGGAGGAAGACGTTCAACTGGCGACCGCATCCGCCTCGTCGACGCTGGTGGAAGACGGCCGGGCCATCGTCCATGCCCGTGGCAACCACTTCGTCGTCGATTCGGTGCCGCCTCTGGGTGGACCAAACGAAGAGCGCAACCCCATGGATCTGCTGCTGGCCTCGCTTTCGACCTGCGGCCTCTTTGTCTATGAAGCCGCAGCCGCCGAAATGGATATTCCGCTGGATTCGCTTGCCGTCACCGTCGAAGCCGATTTCGCCCCCAAAGGTCTTGTTGATGGCTCGGTGAACCCTCGTGTACGAGCCTTCCGTGCACTGGTCGAAATGGAAGGGCCGAGTGCTGAGGAGGCCTCGGCGCTAGCCGACGAATGGCGTACCCGCTGTCCCATCTACACAACGCTGGAGTTGGCAGCGCCCATCGACATCATTCACGTCGGCATGGACGACATCGGCGCGGTGCTCGAAGTCAACTTTACCTACGACTTTGACAGCGCCGCCGACCTGGAAGCTGAAGTCGGGCCGATGGCCAAGATCTACGCCGCCCTGCCTGGGCTGCGCTGGAAGATCTGGATCATCGACGAGGCCGAAAAGCGCTTCGGCGCGGTCTATCTCTTCGAAGATGCTGAAGCACGCACCGCTTATCTGGAGAGCGAACTGGCCGCCGGCGTCGCTTCGCATCCGGCGTTTAGTGACCCGCATGTCATGGTGTACGACGTCATGGGGGACGAGTCGCTGGTGACCCGTGGCCCGGTCACCTCAATGTTCGCCAACAGCGGCGACGGGGTGGGGGCGATGTTGCAGGTCGACTTTGACTACAACGTGTCGACCGAAGAATACATCGCTGCCGTCTCGCCGATGGCAGACCAGTTCGCCGCCGTAGAGGGCCTGCGCTGGAAGACCTGGATCCTCAATGAGGATGAGCAACGCGCCGGGGCCGTCTATTTCTTCGACAGTCCCGAGGCGCGGGCCGCCTATCTGGAGACAGATTTGGCTGCAAGTGTCGCTTCGCATCCGGCGCTGAGTGACTTCCGCGTCGTGCCCTTTGACGTCCTGAGCGAGCCGAGCATTGCGACCTATGGCCCCATCGGCATGGTCAGCGAATAGCGAACTCGCTCTGGGGTGCAGAGCATCGCATCAAAATGAGTGGTTGAAGGGCTTCCCCGAAGCTTTCAACCGCTCAATGATCGTTTACCGTATTGTCGCAACTAGGAAAGGAAACAGCCATGCCCAAGTATGTCATCGAACGAGAGATCCCCGGAATCGGCAACTCCACGCCGGAGGAAGCTGCGGCCATCGCTCAGCAGTCGTGCAACGTGTTGCGCGATCTGGGGCCGGAGATCCAGTGGGTCGAGAGCTATGTCGTCGCAGACCAGACCTACTGCATCTACATCGCGCCGTCGGAAGACCTGATCCGCCAACACGCCGTCCAGTCCGGCTTCCCCGCCGACCAGATCAGCGAGGTCAAGGCGATCATCGACCCGACGACGTCGGAAGGCTGATCGACAAGGCCGTCCGTACAGCATTCGCGAACAAGCCCGGACGCACCTCGAATTCGAGGTGCGTCCAGGCTTGTCCGTCATCAGGTGCATCTTCCCTCAAAGCGAACGCTTTGAGGGATTGATCTACCATGATCCCCCGCGTCTATCATCCAGAACGACGGGCGCAAGCTCCGGACTGCGTTCATATGGTTGGGAAGATCGTTGTTGGCGTTGAGTCCCGAATGCGCCAAACAGATCACTGATCCGTTCCACGCCATTGGCGAATACCATCTGCAGCCATTTCGAATCGGCCTGAGCATCCGCATATGATTGTGAAAGTCGATCGACTCGTTGCTGGTGTTCTTCACGGGCCGTCATGAGTGTATCGTATTGCATGGTTTTTTCTCCTATTTATGCTATTGCGCTTTGCGCAGAGCGATCTTTTCTTGTACGTCCAAGGATATTGGCAATCCGTATCGAAAATTCTTGATTCATCTTTGATGCCATCATCGCGATGCGTCTGCCTCCGAAGGCGGGCAATCGCTCTGTCAGCGTTGCTCGTGGTGAAACTCGTGGCATTGGCGGATCACATGGAACCTCGCCACATTGCCATTCGATGACGTTGGCCTCGATCTCGACCTGCCCACGCGTGCGAGCCACTGAGATTCGATGGTGTCCGTCTCGCACGAAATAGGCGTCGCCGATCTTGATCAAGTCGACTGCCGGCAGACCGACCTCCCTCATTTGAGCGGAAGCAATACTCGTCCATCGTTCTTTGCTGTCTGAGCGCAGCGGTCTCCATGCTCTGTCAAAATCAGCGCCACGCCCTTCACTCCCACGGATCTGCTCAATAGAGACCGTCTGAATGCCAATTTCACTACGTGATTGATATCGATGGTCTTGCCGAGATTCATCGATCTGGGGCAAGCCACGCCGCTTGCCGACCAGAAGCGACCAGCCGCTCATCAGCAGGCCTCGCCGATGAATCTGTTCAAATTCGTAATTTGCGCTCAATCTAAATTGTTCTTCTGTCGAATTGAGAAACATGAGTCTCTCCTGCCTTTCACTGCATCGCGGCTCACGGGTGGACTGTATCCATGCCGTTCTATCTGGCGAGCGTCATTCCGTTCATTGACCCAGACAGACCCGCTCTATTCTTTGACTACAATCGCAAATGACACTCATTTGCAAAGGTATTGTACAGTATTTTTCCATGCAGTTATGTGAAGAATGTCACAATCTCGACCAACTCTATTTATCCATACGCAAATAGACCGCTGACTCGGCGGATAAAATCCGAATCTCTCCGGCTCTATCCGTCTGATTTGCCGAACCCGCGGTCTATTTGCACCGCAGGCTGAATAGGTGTTCGAATTTCTCCGCGCGTAGTTCCTCTGCCGCCGTCGCGCTTGTGTCCGGGTTGCCATGCGGAAACGACGACGTATAATGGTTGAGACGGAAACACTTTTTCAGTACTTCACGATTTGTCATTCTGAGCGGGTATTTCCGAACACTTCACTCTGGCAAGTGACCAGCGAAGGGCGAGGAATCTCGCTTTCCATCAAATCGTGAAGTACTGTATTTTCATGATGATCTCAGACCAAAGAACAGGAGACTCAATGATCAGAGCTATGAGCTTCAACCTCCGCTATGGCGGCGCGGATGACGGCGACAACAGTTGGCCCTATCGCAAGGAACTTGTGGTCGAGCGCATCCGCCACTTCGATCCCGATTTGCTCGGCCTCCAGGAGTGCGTCGACGGCGAGCAGGCAAGCTTCGTCAAGGCGCAGTTCCCTGACTACGCCTTCTTCGCTGTCCAGCGAGGCAACGCGGAGAGACCGGATGCCGAAATGGCGCCGCTCCTCTATAAGCGATCGCGCTTCGAGCGCATCGATCGTGGCTATTTCTGGCTGAGCGAAAGCCCCTACCAACCGGGCAGCGTGAGTTGGGATGCCCACTTTGCACGAATGGTCATGTGGACCCAACTGCGGGACCGGCAGACGCCTGACCACGTGTTCACCTTCCTCAACACCCACTTCGACTATGCACCCCTTTCCGCCGCCGAATCGGCCAAGGTGCTGCGCAGCCAACTTGATCTCCTAAATTTCGACACCCCGTTCATCATCACGGGCGACTTCAACGCCGAAAAGGAGACATCGGCCTACCGTACGCTAGTGGGTGACATCGCAACGGCTCCGGGTCTCTTGTACGACACCTTCCGAGACGTGAACGGCTACGACTTCGACGAAGGCACCTGTCACGACTTCGGCCGGAGAGATCGCTCGACTGCCATCGACTGGATCCTGGCCACCGACCACTTCACCACCCTCGAAGCCGGCATCGACCGCCACCAACAGGGCGAACTCTATCCGTCGGATCATTACCCGATCTGGGCGGTGATGGAGAGGAATGATTGAGAGGAAACCCCATGACAACCAACCAACTCCACATCGGCATGATCGGCGTCAGCGGGCGCGGCGGGCTGTGGCGACACTGGCATGATCCGCAAGGGCGCTCGCTTGTGGTGGCCGGCGCCGATATCAACCCGGTCTATCTCCAGGCATTTGTTGAGGAGAACGGCGGCGATCCGTTCGTCACCGACGACTATCGGGCGCTGCTGGCGCGGCCGGACATCGACGCTGTCGCCATCACCACGCCCGATTTTTGCCACGAGGAGCACGCGCTGGCCGCGCTGGAGGCGGGCAAGCATGTCTTCTGCGAAAAGCCCATGGCCATCACCATCGAAGGCTGTGACCGCATCCTGAACGCCTGGCAGACCTCGGGCGTGCGCCTGATGATCGGCTTCAACATGCGCTACATGAACATGTTCCGCGTCATGAAGGAGATCGTCGACTCGGGCGTCATCGGCGAGATCAAGGCCGTCTGGGTGCGCCACTTTGTGGGCCGGGGCAGCGAGTTCTACTACCACGACTGGCACGCCACCCAGGCCAACGGCACCTCGTTGCTGCTGCAAAAGGGCTCCCACGACATCGACATGATCCACTGGATCACCGGGCGCTACACCAAGCGCACGGCTGCCTTTGGCAGCTTGGACTTCTTCGGCGGCGACAAGCCCAACGATCTCACCTGCCCCACCTGCCCCGAACGCGAGACCTGCACCGAGTTCGTCGACTCGACGCGGCGCAACCAGTGCGCCTTCCGCCAGGAGGTCGATGTGGAGGACAACCAGGTGATGATCATGCAACTGGAGGGCGGCATCAAGGCCTCCTATCTGCAGTGCCACTTCACGCCCGACTACCACCGCAACTACACCTTCATCGGCACGCAAGGGCGTATGGAGAACTCGGAGCCGGAGATGAAGGTCTGGGTCAAGACGCGGCGCTCCAACAGCGACCGCGACCTGGCCGACCGCACCTACGACGTCAAGCCCAGCAGCGGCGGCCACGGCGGGGCCGATCCGGTCATCTGCCGGGACTTCGTCGACATGTGTCTGGACGGCAAGCAACCGGTGGCCACGCCGCTGGCCGGCCGCATGAGCGTCGCCGCCGGCGTCTGCGCGGCCGAGTCCATGCGCAACGGGGGCATGCCGGTGGATGTGCCCGCGCCGCCGGAGGGGTTTGGGAATTGATGTTGGATAGACCGCGGATTTGGCGGATGGGGCGGATTGGCGCGGATTGCGGGGTTCGTAGCACGACATTTATGTCGTAGCCGCACGGCTCGGCTGGCAATGGCTGGGCTACGACATAAATGTCGTGGTGTCGCACACGCTTCAATGCGACGACCGCACCGCCGTAAACGGACGGTGCTACTGAACAACGCCCCCGTGAACGGGGCTAATGTTCGCGCCATCCAACCCCGTTCACGGGGTGTCGCCCCATAGAACCGTGCCTTCAGGCCGGTGCGGTCGTCGCTCAAAACCATTTGGCGTATCTCAGAAAGCTCTCTGGCGTCATGTTATTGGGATTGGTACGAAGTCGACTTCACGTTCTGTGTAGTTCGCGTTCAACCGTCCCACCAACCATTGAAAACGTACTCCACACGGTCACAATCACTCAATAGGGCAACGGGCTTCCTCGACTCATGGCAGAATCATCCATCCAAAGCGCCGGCTTCTATCCGCAATTTCTTTGGAATCTCCGAAAAGAGTTGAGCGTGCGTGCCGGTTTTGATATTCAGCGGGTTCTGCGTACGCTTTCATGCTTTCATTTGAGGCAGTTGCCATCACCGTTGGCTGCAACTCAATATCCGCCAATCGAAGTAGAACAGATCATACAGATCTACCGTGGCATTTTGGTTCGTGGTTTGCCAACGCTTGCGCCAATTGCTGTCGAACGAGCGTTGCTTCAGCCGTTCATTGATGCCCAACTGGTGTACGAGGACATGGACGACTCCGGGGCAATTGGGTTCCACTCTGTTTCCCAGGAGCATCCTCGAACGAACAATTGGTTGGATTTGGTAGCTGCATCACATGTAACCGTCGATCCCCGGCTTTCATCGGAGGAGATGGACGATGCGACCTTTGACAGCGAACAGGAGCGACAATTCTTTACCGAGTTGCTCCCAACGGTAATCGGCGGCGGGACTAGCCAGTTCTGTCAGTTGCAGACGCCGTTCGATGCGCTGATGCCGGCTCCGGAAGCTCTTGAGTTTGTGGAGAATCGAGTAGACTTCTCATTGGTATTGCCAACTGTGAAAGACGCTCCGGATCAGAAAATTATCTATGAGGTAGATGGACCAGAACACTGGTTTTCACCGCAATGTGACTACGACAAGGCTCGCGACAAAGCGCTTGCAGCAGCGGGCTATTTGGTTGAACGTATCCCCGTTGAATCTTTCGATCATCCGGCCACGATCGAAGATCTACACGAGCGATTCGCCCACAGTCGATTTAGCGAGCAGGCGGAAAAGAATGTCGCTTCGCCGATCTGGGATGAAGTGATGGGACGGAACGCCCTGAATCATCGCGCTGTCTGGGTTCGGCGTTGCCCGTATACAATTCGCTCTATTGCAAGCACTTGAAACCTCGGCCCTTCGTATGGAACAAAAACAATGGAGACTTGCAATTCTGGAACGGGATGTGAGTTGCGCAGAAATTGCGGTCGTAGATTTCGTCGTCCATTTGAAGCAGATTGATTCGTCTACTTGGCATCGACTACCAGATTCCCAAGATTGACTTATTGATCTATAGCACAGCAGAAATGTTCGACGGTGCTGTGGTGGCAAATAGCAACACCCTGGAAATTGACGAAGTCCGTGTCGAACGCCGTCTATTCGAGGGTGATATTGATCAAGAGCGGGATCTTGACTATTTCATCGACATCGCATTGCTACAACGTGACGGCTACAGTAGATTGTTACCAAGCATGATTGCTGGCCATACCCCAACCGTAGAGATCCGCTCAGCCTACACTTTTCAAGATACGCGACAAGTGTCACCGATTGCGCCAATTGCATACCCCATGACCGAAGGTTCGGCAGATTGCCTCAAATTCTTTCTCAACAACATCTTTCGCAAGAATGCCTTTCGTGAAAAACAGATCGATATTCTTGGGCGAGCGTTAGCACTTCAGCCGGTCATCGGCCTATTGCCGACTGGGTCCGGAAAATCGCTTTGCTATCAGCTTTCAGCACTGTTGCAGCCGGGCATGACCGTCATCATCGATCCGATCATCTCGCTCATGATCGATCAATCCGACAATCTCCGCGACAAGTTTGCGATTGACTGGCATGAGACGATAAGTAGCCAAAAGGATACTGGTGAAAAAATAGAAGTGATGCAGGCGATGACCGAAGGCAAACTGAAGTGGATCTTTTTGTCGCCCGAACGATTGCAGAGTCGCAGAATTTCGCCAAGCGTTACAGACGTTTTTGTCTTAGATTCCCGATATCTTACGGCGTCATTGATGAAGCGCACTGTGTTTCCGAGTGGGGGCACGACTTCCGTACCTCGTATCTTAGGCTTGCGGATACCCTTCGAGAAAATGGCGATTGCGAAGGCTATGAGCCAATCATCATTGCACTGACCGGGACAGCGTCCCCAGCCGTGCTTTCCGATATTCAGCGAGAAATCGGCATTGATGATACGAGGGCACAGATCTATCCTGACAGATTCGATCGCCCAGAACTGCATTTCCGGATCTGCCAGACGCCTTCCAAGAATAAGTGGAATGAACTGATGGCATTGCTGTGGAAGCATCTCCCTTCCGACCTGAATACACCTTGGAACAAACTTTATGTCCCCCAAGGACCAGCAACTCAAGCGGGTATTGTCTTTACGCCATTCGTCAAGGGCGATTATGGTGCGAAACGTTTGAGCACTCAATTGTCCAGCGAACTGAATCAACCGGTCAAGTACTTCGCAGGGTCACTCAGCCCTCAGCAAAAAGAAAGCGTGTTGCGCACCTTCAAAGAGAATGAGTTTTCGTTGTTGGTTGCTACCAAAGCGTTTGGAATGGGAATTGACAAATCAAATATTCGCTATACCGTACACTACAATATTCCAGCGTCGCTTGAAGCCTTTTACCAGGAAGCCGGACGTGCAGGGCGGGACAGAAAACCGGCCTTTTGTTGGTTGATTTTTTCGGATGACGTGATCGATGGGGATGTGGATCGCCTTATGTGGTTTCAGCAGCAGGCGTTCAAAGGGAGTTGAATACGAACAAACGAAGATACGCCAGATATACCAAGATCATATCGGGGCGGCCCTCGCTGAAATTCAACCTGGTTCCACAGTTGATGCTCATGTGCCGTTTTTCACGAACGGCAAAGATAACAAGGAACAGGCTAACCGAGACAAAGCTATCTATCGTTTAGCGCTCCTTGGTATTGTGAAAGATTACACCCTGGACTACAACAGAAAACAGTTTCGTCGTGACTGCCATTCGGCTTTCCGACACAGAGATCGTCGAGAACCTACAAGCTTACGTGGGACGATATCGGACGCGAGAATATGTTGAGGCGATCCCCAAAGAGCTTCAAGGCATTGATGGCAGCACGATGCTCGGCAAGTGCTCAGCGCTGCTTCTGCAATTTGTGTATGATGAAATCAGGTTGAAGCGCGATGCCGCCATGCGATCAATGGCAGAAGTGGCACGCACAGCTTCACGTATTGCATCAAAAGACAAACAGGATGAATATATTCGTCAAGAATTGCGTGCCTATCTTGAGGATTCGCCATTTTCAGAACCCTTGCGGATGATGGCAGATCGAATAGAGCCAGATGAGTGGTTGCGGATCTTGGCGTTGACAGACATTGATGATGGTTCGCTTCTCCTGTCGTCCGTTGACGGCGTTCGGCAGTTGTTGGGCGGCTGTCGACGCATGCTGGAGCGCTCCCCTGAACATCCGGGTCTGCTGTTTTTGAGTTCAATCTGTCGATTGCTGTTGCCCGAACGAGAGATTGACCTGTCACTGGAAAATGCCCGCGATGCTTTTCGAGTCATTGTTCAGCTATCTCAACAGAATAGTGCAGGACATCATATTCCGACTGCTGCAGGAGGGATTCCGAGAAGAACTTGCCAGAATCGAAGATATGTCCGGCGTCTTCGAATCAATCGCATCGGTTGCCCTGGAGGAATATCCGCATCGCGACCTGGCACGCCATCTCTTGCTGTATGTCCCCGACATGTCTAAACGGGTGATCGTAAATGAGCTGCTGAGTGAGATTCGTCAAGTCAACCATCGACTGCTTCCTGAAAGAGAGCATACACCATGACGAGTAACCTGCTAGAGACGGACCAGGCTCTTAGCCAGCTACTGGAAGAACTAACAACCCTGAGATCTGCCAGCCAACAACTCAACGCAGCCGGTCACATGGCGAGCGATGCTATCCACGCAGCCGAACGCATCACTGAGACTGTCCGACCAGGTCATGCAAAACAGCGCTGCACAGTTGAATAGCTCGACTGAGTTGACGACGTTGACCAAGGAGCGCATGGCCGATGTGATAGCCGAACAGAAAGTGTTTAGCGAGCGCATGACTGCGATGACAGGAAAGGCGAGGACGGATTCGCCGAGGTCAGCAGAGCAGAAATCTTACGCTGAGGAAATGCGACAGTTCATCCAGTCTGAACTACAACCCCAACTCGCTGAATATCAGCGAACGGTCAATATCAACCGTTGGCTCTTGATCTTCACACTCCTGCTCGCCGCTGCCAACTTCGGATTTGTCATCTGGAGCATCTTCGGTGCCGGTTGAGTTTTCGCAGCCATGCAGGCGCTGAACTATGCCACCCAGCCCTGGTACTTCCTACCGAACGCGGGCAAAGAGGTGCGCAAGCCGGCGGCGCTGATCCTGGGCCAGTTGGAGCCAGTCTATCATGACCCTGCGGTCTTCCAGCGGCTGGCACGCGTGCTTGACGAAGATGAGGATGAAGAGGTCCGTGATGCGGCGTACGGTGCGTTGCTGCGGCTGGCGGCCGCGCCGGAGCAGGGGCGGAAGGTGGGGACTACAGCGGATTGAGAATGGAACAGATCCTGTCTCGCCGATTCAATCAAAATCAATCAGGAACTGCGCTTCCAGGGGCTGCAGCGCAGCGCAGTCAAATATGAAATTCGGCCAATCGTCTTGCTGCCAGTTCCAGACCATGAGTCATAAGTCCTTCATTTATAACTCGCAATATACACTATTTGCGAGTTATAAACAAGGTTGTTACAGCCCATCCGTTGGGCCGGAACGGCGGACATGCAGGCGCTCGACTACACCACACCGCCACATACGGACTGTCCGCAGACAACGAAGCCGGCCGGCGAGCAGGGCAAGGATGGCCTTGAAGAAGGCGATATCAGCGTCGGCGTCGGCTTGCTCCGCCCCGGCCAGCGCGCGGGCAACGAGGTGTAGAGCACGGATTGGATGATCCCTATGCTCAGCGTAGCGCCTTTGCGGCCCAGAAAACAAAAAGGCCGGGGATCCTGAGGATCCCCGGCCTTTGTCCTAGTTCCGGCATTTTCTGTGGTTGCGCCAACCGCTCCGCCATAAAGGGACGGAGCTAGCTGGCTGTCGGAGTGACGAAAAAAAATGGGACGCGGATGACACGGAACTAACGGATTCTCGCTGATTTCTCCGATTTAATCCGTGGGAATCAGCCAAATCAGCGTCATCCGTGTCCTATCAGATCTCTCTCCGACAAGCTGCTAGAGAGCGATTGGCCTGTCATTGAGCTATACCAGTGCACACGAAGGGTGTGCGCACTGAACACTGGAATTTATGAGTTCATTGGCGGCCACTCTTTGGTTACCGAGCATTCTGATCCGAAGACCTATGCGACGACGGGTTCCATCAGATCGTTGACGCCGCTGACATGGTCGACATGGTTGACCAGTGCCGGTTCGAGGGACGAAGGCCGCTGAAAGACGGAAAAGCGAACGGCTGTGCGCTCGTTGCCGTCAATCATGACGTCCGTAAAACTTGGTACAATGGTTAAGTCCAGATTGTCGTCTTCCAGATAGGCGCGGGCAATGACAAATGCTTTCACGGCCTGATTGACAGCGCCGGCCCCGATGACCTGAACCTCGACGTGCCTATTTTCACGAATGAGACCGGCAATCGCTCCCGCAACCGCCGTCGACCGAGAATGTGCTGATACTTTGATGAGTTCTACCATGGTCGCTTTTCTCCTCTGGTCTAAAATTCATAGTTTGTCACCCAAGCGGACAAAACCGGATTGTTCCGCGCTCTGTCCGCGGGAAGTAACGATAGACCGCGGATTAGGCTGATTAGGCTGATTCCCGCGGATAAAATCCGAAACAATCCGGTTTTGTCCGCGGGAATCAGCCTAATCCGTCTAATCCGCGGTCGATCGGCCTTCTCTCCGACAAGCTGCTAGAAGTCCGGATATCCATCCGGATGGGCCACGTGCCAGTCCCAGGCGCTTTGAATGATCTCGTTCAGGTCGGAATATTTGGGTTGCCAACCTAGATCGCTGCGAATCTTGGCGCTGTCGGCGACCAACGTGGCCGGGTCCCCGGGTCTTCGCGGTGCAACTTCAGCCTTGATCGGGCGTCCGCTCACGGTCTCGGCGGCGTCGATGACTTCGCGGACCGAGAAGCCGCGGCCGTTGCCCAGATTGTAGGCGCGGCTGCCGTCGCCAATCGCGTTCAGGGCCAAGATGTGGGCCTGGGCCAGATCGGCGACGTGGATGTAGTCGCGCACGCAGGTGCCGTCCGGCGTGGGGTAGTCGTCACCAAAGATCTTAACCTGCTCGCGCTTGCCCAGCGCAACCTCCAGGACAATCGGAATCAGGTGCGTCTCCGGGCTATGATCTTCACCGTACGTGCCGAGTGCGCCGGCGGCGTTGAAGTAGCGCAGTGCGGCATAGCGCAGGCCCTTGGTGCGGTCGAGCCAGTAGAGCACGCGTTCGAGCACATATTTGGACTCACCGTACGGGCTGCCGGGCACGATACGCTCGTCGGCGGCAATCGGGATCCGCTCCGGCTCATCGAAGAGGTTGGCTGTCGACGACAGGATGAAGCGCTTGACGCCATGCTCAACCGCACTCTGGATCAGGTTGATCCCGTTGACGATGTTGTCGTGCAGGTGCAGGAACGGCTTTTCCATGGACTCGCCGACCAGCGTATTCGAAGCGAAGTGCATGACGGCGTCGGGCCGATGGATCTGCATGGTCTCGTTGATGGCGGCTTTGTCGGCCAGATCGCCGAGGACAAAAGCCGCCTGCGGATGCACGGCGCAACGATGCCCCTGGGATAGATTGTCGAATACGACAACTTCAGCGCCGGCGCCGATCAGCTCGGCGACAGTGACGCTGCCGATGTATCCTGCGCCGCCTGTTACTAGAACCTTCATGCATTGCTCCTTCGCCCGGTATTGTCCGCCGCCGGGGGTCGGCTCTGTTGACGATATTTTGCGCGGCCGCCTGGTCGAGATACGTTCGTAGTGACGGCTTTAGCCGTCCAGACCGCTAAAGCGGTTACTACGAACGTACTTCCGAACGCTCGCTTAACGCCTGTAGTTTAAGATCACCTTGGAGCCGTCCCGTTCCAGATGGAACGGCAATTCCTTGACCGCGTGCAGCGCGCTGCGGACGTCGTCCTGTCGTTCACGCGGGCAGTAGAGCATCAGATAGCCGCCGCCGCCTGCGCCCGCGATCTTTCCGCCCAAAGCCCCAGCGCCGCGTGCGGTCGCATAGAGCGCGTCCAGGTCCGGGTTGCTGATGCGGCCCGCCAGCCGTTTTTTCAACTGCCAACCGGCATGTAGACAGAGACCAAATTCGTCCAGTTCGCCGGCACGCAAGCAGTCGCGGGCGTTCAGCGCAAGGCGCTTTAGCTCGCGCAGTTCATCCGCCCTGTCAGACAAATTGTTGACCTGTTCATCAAGAACCGACGACGCCTTGCGCGTGACACCCGTGAAAAAGAGCATGAGATTGCGATTCAGACATCGAGTCTGATCTTCGTCCAGCCCGAGCGACTCGACACGCACCTGATTGTCGCGACAGAAATGAATGAAGCGCTGTCCGCCGAAGGCGGCAATGTACTGATCTTGCTCACCGATGGGGCTTTTCAGGATATCGATCTCGATCTCGCATGCCGTGCGCGCCAGCGTGGCAGCATCCTTGGTCTCGCCCTGGTGGGTGTACATGGCATTCAGCAGCCCAACCGTCACCGTGCTGGACGAGCCCAGCCCGGATCCGGACGAAGGGATATCGCCCATGGTCGAAATCTCGATCCGTTTTGTGATGCCCGTCCTGCGCAAACACTCTCGGACCAGGTCGTGTTCAATCTGGTCGACCTCGTCGACCAGTTCGGTCTTTGTGTAGCCCACGCGGATCTTGTCATCAAAGCGTTCCTTGATGATGACGTAGATGTACTTGTCGATTGCGGAACTGATCACCCACCCTTCCTCCTTGAGGAAGAATTCTCGGAAATCGGTGCCGCCGCCGACGAAGCTTGTTCGCAGGGGTGTTTGGGTAACAATCATGATTCCACTCCAGCCAAGATTGGCGTAGGGCTCTTCGACCATCTGTTGAGCCCGCTCATAGCCGGAGACGGTCCCGATATCGATGACGTATTCATCCTCGGCGATCGGCTGCCCAAGATGCGGAATGTCCTGCGACAACAGCAGCGGGAAGAGGTCATGCGCGAAGTCGAAAAACTGGCCGGCCGGAATCAGTTCGAGAAGATCCGGGTCGCAGACGGCAATGCCGGCATTGGCCAAGTCGGTGAAGACCTGATCGGCCGGCGGTTTCTCCACAAAGGACGAAATCCGTCCCTCAGGTGTCAACTCAACCAGTCCGCATTCGGTCGGATTCGGGACGCGATAGAGTGCCAAGGAAAACGTCGCCGTCGTTTCGGCCTCCATCCGTTGTCGATCATGGAAGGCTGCCAGACGACGAAGATCCAGATTCGTGAAAACATCTCCATAGACGACGATGAACGTCTCGTCCAAAAATCGCTGCAACTTTTTCGCCGCGCCGGCCGTGCCGAGCAACTCTTTCTCGTACGAGTAGGTGATTGACACATCATACCCAGCGCCATCGCCAAAGTGATCGACGATCTTGCCCGGTGCATGGTGCAGGTTCATCGCGATCTCTTGGATATCATACCGGCGCAACCACGCCACGGTGTGGCCCAGCAGCGGCCTGTCGCCAACGGGCAGCATCGGCTTGGGGATGTCTGCCGTGAGATGCTTCAAGCGTGTGCCCTTGCCGGCGGCTAAAATGAGCGCTTTCATGTCGCCTCCTTCGTTCAAACGTACTTTGTCGATATTTTGCCTGATTCAATATGCGCCGCGCCCCCTGAACACTGCGGCGGGCGTCTGAACGAACAGGATCTGAAGGTCCAGCCAGATCGAGTAGTTGCGAATGTAGTACATGTCCAGCCGCACGCGCTCCTCGTAGCTGAGATCGGAGCGACCCGAGACCTGCCAAAGACCGGTGATGCCCGGCTTGACCGTCAGCAGATTGTGGCGCATCTGGCCGTATTCGTCGGTCTCGCCGGCGGTGATCATGCGTGGACCCACCAGGCTCATCTGCCCGAACAGGACATTGACCAGTTGCGGCAGTTCGTCCAGGCTGGTGCTGCGCAGCAATCGACCCACACGCGTCACGCGTGGATCGTCTCTCAGCTTGTGGTCCGATTCCAGTTGCGCCTTGATCTCCGGGTACTGGTCAAGGATTTCGTCGCCGTTCACATACATCGTGCGAAACTTGAATGCGTCAAACGTCTTGCCGCCCATGCCCAACACGCGGCGTCGATGGATGATGGGTCCCGGTGAATCGAAGCGAACAGCCAGAGAGATCACCAGAAGTACAGGGGTCAGCAGAAGCAATGTCAGCAGCGAAACCGTGTAGTCGAGTCCGGCCTTGATCGTCTTTTCCGTGCGATCCAGGCGCACGCGGTTCATGGTCATCAGCGGCACAGAGCCGATCGTGTTGACCTGCATGCCTGTGGTCAACACCTCGTACAAGCCTGACGACAGACGCAACTCGACATCGTGCAGCGGCGCGACGATGTTGAATAGGTCTAGCAACTCCTCATGTTGCAGTGCGGTGGTGGCCACAATGATCTCGGAGATGTCATACTTCTTGACCAGGGCAGGCAGGTCTTTTACGGTGCCAAGAATGGGGACATCTTGGGATCGATCTTCCGGCAAGGACCAAGGTCCGTTTGTTTGCTGCGTAACAAACCCTGGATGTTCAAACCGGAGTAGCGACTATCCCAAAACTGTTCGACCAATCTGTATGCCTCTTCATTGGCGCCGATGACAACGGCCGGCATCACAAAAAAGGCTTGACTCCGCAGCCGATAGGCAATGCGCCGCATGATCAGGCGGCTGACGGACCACCAAGAAGATGGACAGACGCCCAGGCCATGACCAGCCATGCACGCGAAATGACGATCTCTTCCCTCAAGAAAAAAGCTGAGCATGAGGATAAAGACGATGCCTGTAGTACATGCGTTGAACACCAACATGTACTCTTCAGTGCCGCCCAGCAGGACGTGGCGATCGTACAGACGCATGACTGCGAAGAGCAACAGCCATGCGGGAATCGTGAGCATGACCAGTTCGACATAGTCACGGGGGACCGGAATTGCCTCGGGTTTCAACGTGAGACCGGCGTAGTAGCGCAACCAGTAGGCCGCGACGAAGGCAGTGCCCAGGGCGACAATATCGACGCCGGCCAAGCAGACGGCGAAGACACGCCAGGGGATCGACTGTCGGGCTTCAACCTGTCTGGTGGATAGACGAGATAGGCTTGACGATGACATGATGGTTCCTCGCTATTTTCTGTTGAACTCGTACAACCAAATTCAGAGGAGATTTGGCCTCAATGCCGGTGTAAACTGCCGGCAGAGGAGAGCTGATGACAGGCGATGTCGTAGTTTGCAACCAGTTGGTCCGCAATGGCGTCCCAAGAATGACACCGCTCGACAAAATTGCGGCCGTTCACACCCAGTTGGCGGCGTGAGCTTTCGTCCGGCAACAAATTGAGGATCCGTTTCACGAAGTCATCGTCGTCTTCGGCGATCGCCAATTCGTGTCCGTCGGCTACGTTGATCGCAGCCACGGCCTGCCGGCTGGCAACCACCGGGGTCGCACAGGCCATGGCCTCGAGCACTTTGTTTTGAATCCCTGCGCCGTAGGCTATCGGAGCGACGGCCAAGGTTGCTTGCTGCAAATAGGGACGAATATCCGGGACCGTATCGGTGATAATGACCCTGGCGGACATCTCGCTAAACGACGTTCCGTTTTGCATGGCGGCCCCGTGGGCACGAATCGCCGGCGGCGGATCCTTGCCCACGATCCAGACCCGAACGTCGGGTCGATGCTGCCATACCTCGGGCATGATCGATTCCATCAGATGGAGCACCATGGTTACATTGGCGTGGTAGCTCATCTTCCCGCTGATCACCAGGGTCGGGGCTTCGGCCTTCGCCAGGTCCGGTCTGAAATAGAGCGTATCGACGCCGTTCGGCACCACGGCGATGCGTTGGGAAATCAGCTCGGGATCCTCGCTGAGGTCAACAAAGGCTGACCGATCGATAGCCGAGGTCACAATCACCCGGTCAAAGATCCTGGGCAACGCCTCTTCACTTCGACGCGTCCGGCCCAGTTCCAGCTTGGTAATCAGTCGCCCTTTGGCGCTGCGACTTCGCTGAGACGCCTGAGAGAAGAGATGCGAGATGCTGTCGACGCTGTCCCAAACAACGGGCGTCGTCCGCCCCGCCATGTCGAGGGCCTTGCGGGCATGGACGCCGTAGCGCGCGCCGCGCAGATGTTCGACATGCACGACATCGTATGGATGCGCAGCAAGCTCGGTTTCGATGGATGCCGCCAATCCGGGATGCCAGGCGTAGTGGGCCTGGATCGGTTGCCGTGTCGGCAGGGCACACAGGCTGTTCCAGATAGTGCGGCCCGTCGCAAGCTGATGGGCGAGGACGCGAACACCGTCGTCAGCCAACTGGTCCAGCACGGCGCGCTCATCGTCGTCGCACCACAGTGTGGCCAATGTCAGTTCGTGTCCTTGGCGTGCCAGCGCACGCAGAAAGTTATGCGGCCGGACTCGAATCAAGCTCGGCGCGTACGGTACGATAAAGAGGATCTTCATGACGCCACTCCGGTTGATAGATCTCATCCCATGCGCGGTAGACTCGCCGCCAATCATAGTTGCGTTCTGCGCTGCGCCGCCCTTGCTCGCGCAGACGGCGGGCAGTCGCTTTCGTCTGAAGGACCGACAGAACTGCATCGGCAAAGGCGCCGGCATCGTCTGCAATCAAGATGTTTTCACCGTCGACAATCGAAATCCCTTCGGCCCCGATTGTTGTGCTCACAACCGGCAATCCCCAGCGCCAGGCATCCAGGATCTTGACACGCATGCCGCCGCCGGCGTGGAGGGGCACAATGAATGCCGCGGTTTCAGCCAGGTATGGCGTCGGATCATCGACATAGCCGGTGATCTCGATGCCGGGCAAGCGTGCAGCGGCGGCGACCAGCCCGGCGGGCGGGTCTTTCCCGATCACAGTCAGTCGGGCGGATGGATGGGCGGCAGCGATCCGTTCCCACACCTCCGAGACAAACCACTGCATACCGGCCGCGTTGGGCGGCCAATGCAGTCCGCCGAGAAAGGTCACGCGGAAGGGTTGCGGGTGTGGCGGTATGACGCTGACCTCGTCACAGTCGACACAGATGGGAATGACCGGCGCGGCCTTGATTGCGGCTGCCCCGGCTTCATCGGCCACCTGTCCGACGGCCTCCCGGTCTTCTTCGCTCACCCAGACCACGTGGTCGACTTGGCGACAAATCTCGGCCTCAAATTGGGCCAACTTGCGTGTTTCTCGACGTAGCAGCACCCGCTTGGCGCGGTTGGACTCGCTTGCAGCGAGGCGCTGAGGGATCAGATAGACGGCATTGTGCTGGTCGAGTACCGTGACCAGGTCGGCCGGGCCACGGTGCTTACGCTTGGCATACTGGGCGTACGGCGCCATCCACAGTTGATCGGCATGGACCGCATCAAATGGCGGCGATGCTTCAGCAACGACGCTGGTCCAACAGATCCGCCATCTTCGGAACCCAATCGCGCTTGATGATGAAGGATTGATCCGTCAGCAGGCTGCCGGTCAGATGTTGTATGTCGCGCCAGGTCGAACGCTCCATCGGCACCGAATAGATGGCCCGACAGAACTGCGCCAGGTGATCGATTGCCGCCTGATCGTCAGAGGAGCCGCACGAACGAAACCAGCGTAACATCGTGGGCCTGGGCCAAGTGACGCAGCACGTAGTAGGCGCGCACCTTGGGTCCGGCGTCCAGCGGGTAGGGCAGGACTTGGGTTAGGAATAGGATATGCATGGTCGTTAGCCCAGAAGGGAAAGTTGATGATGGCATGGCCCGTTGGCGACAGCCGAGATCATGATCTCGGCTGTCGCCAACGGGCCATGCCATAGATAGTTATCAGGCATCCGTCAGGAACAGAATGAAGATGGCGTGCAGATCGACGAACTATCCGGCCTGGTAGGGCAAGTAGAGTGAAACGACGTGAAAAACGGCCGTGATCGTAGCATCGCGGTGTGATACCAAGCGTGGTCGGATTCTTCACGCTGTCTTGCTCACCGTACCAGCGTACAAACGTCCAACCGGCTTCGGGTACGGCGGTCAAGGTGACAAGTTGGCCGGCTTGAAATGGGCCGGGCGGATCGACCAAGACGGAGCCATTGCCTTCCACGTCGACAATCAGTGTGTACAGGTCTGCCGGCTGATTCGATCCAAAAATGGCCGTCACCGTCATATCACCCGTGATGGTGATCTCGGTCGGGTTTTCGTCGCCGATGAGGTCGCCGGTCCACGCTTCAAACTGCCAGCCGTCGCCTGCCGTTGCCGTCAGGCGGACGCTCTCGCCGCCGGCATACGGTCCGACCGGCGCCGCCGACACACTGCCCGCGCCAACCATCGGCATATAGAGCCTGAACGGACGTTCGACCGGCGGCCCATCCTGGTAGAGATAGAGCACGGCATCCCCGTCAAAGGGCGCTGTGAACAGGCGGTTTTCGCCCGCGGCCGTGCTGCCGCCCGGCGTCGATTGCCCAGTCTCCGGATTGAACCATTCCACCTGCACCGCTCCGACCGTGGACGTCAGATCCACACTCACATCGCCGCCGTCGGGCAGATAGACCAGATACTCGGCTCCACTTGTAGCCGGATTGGCCAGACAGTAGTCTGTCGAACACAGATCGCCGCGCGGCGTCATGGCCGCCAGGTTGATCCGTTCAGCATAGCTTCGGGTGTACCCCATATTTCTGCGTAGACTCACCCAAACAGGATCATCAAAATCAAATCCTGCCCCACCCACGCCATATCCGGCGCCATCATAGCCGTCCATGAAGATTGGGTTCAGTCCACGGGTGAAGCTCTTCCACACCCACTGACGGTCGCCGCCTATACCCCAGATGTGATCCGTGTCGACAATGATCACCTTGCTGCCATCCGCAGCAGGGGGGTCTTGGTATTCGTTCGGTGAAATCCAATCTGCATTGCTGGCGAATAGCTCTTGGTTGTTGCCGCCTGGCCACTCAACTGTCATCCCCACCGCATGTTGCTTGGGCTTGCTAGACTCGTACTCCTTAATGAAATCGACCATGTGACTCTGCCACTCTGTCGCATCGCCGTGGCTCTCGTTGCTGATCTCATAGAGCACATTGTCCAAGTCATTGAGCGTGTCGAGCACTTTTTTCACGTATGCTTCCTGCCAGCGCGGTCAATGGGCCGTTGCCCAATTCGTGGACTTCTTCTCCGCTGTTATCGTTGTTTGTGTCCCCGTTGATCCCATTGATGTTGTTGGCAGCATTGAATGGATGCCCGCGCCATGGATTGTTGGCGGAAAAACCACCTTTGGCCTCAGCCACACTCCATCCATTGAAGAGAACAACAGCCACATAAATTCCGCGCTCCCCTGCATCTACGACGCGTGCGCGCATTCGGTCAAAGTACGCCTGTTCCAACTGGGTCAAGTCCCACTTGGGTTTCCCATCCAACGCCGTTCCAGGCCCCACTCGTTTGAACGGCGGCATCGGGTTAAACCAGTAGTCCTCGTCGCTCGTCTCAGTTGTCCAGCGCGATTCTTCCCATGTCCACAGTCGAAACAGATTGTGATTATTGGCTTCAAGGAAATCCAGATACTGATCATAATCAAAGACCGGCGGGGGATCGCCTCCTCCGTTGTCTTGAAAACTCGACCATGTGTGCGAACCTGTCAGGTACACCGCCCTGCCACTATCATTCGTGAAGTATCGCGGATTGGCCGGGTCTACCCGCAAGGGACCACTGGCGCTCTGAGATTTCGCCTCAAATGTTGCGGTCACCGCGGTGTTTGCCTCGATCAGCAGACTGGCGGGATTGACCGTTCCGGAGAGTTCGCCGCTCCAGCCGGCGAATTCCCAACCCGAATCAGGAAGTGCCGTCATCGTCACCACCGCACCAGGTTCATAGGGGCCGATCGGCTGCACCTCAACCTGGCCGTTGCCCACCGATTCTGTAACCAGTGAATATTCCTGGACGTCTGAAAACGGTTCGAACGTCGCTGTGATCGCTGTGCTCCCTGCAACGCTCAGCAATGCCGGATTGTAGTCGCTGGAAAGGTCGCCATCCCACTGTGCGAACGCCCATTCCTCGGCGGGCATGGCAGTCAACATCACCATCTGGCCGGCCGTGTATGGACCGGAAGGCTCAATATCAACGATGCCCTCGCCCACAATATCCATCGTTATCGTGTATTCGCGTGCAGGCGGAAGCAGTACAAAAGTGGCGGTCACGGTCGTGTCACTGGATATCACCAATGTCTCTGGATTCGTTGAACCGCTCAGCCCGCCGCTCCAATTGGCAAACGCCCAGCCAGGGTCAGGCGTCGCGGTCAATCTGATCGATTGTCCGCCCAGTACGGCCCCTTGGGCGTCGCGTTCACATTGCCGTTGCCCACGATAGGCAGAAACAACTCGAGCGTTGGCGTCTGGCTCGACTGAAACAGGTAGAGGACCGCGTCGCCTCCAAAGGGAGCCGCAAAGTTACGGTTCGCGCCTCCGGTCGTGCTGCCGCCCGGCGTCGATTGCCCAGTCTCCGGATTGAACCACTCCACCTGTACGGCTCCAGCAGTGGACGTCAGGTCCACACTCGCATCGCCGCCGTCGGGCAGATAGACCAGATACTCGGCTCCGCTTGTCAGCCGGATTGGCCAAACAGTAGTCTGTCGAACACA
Source organism: uncultured Chloroflexia bacterium (assembly GCA_963698255.1). Lineage (GTDB taxonomy): Bacteria > Chloroflexota > Anaerolineae > Caldilineales > Caldilineaceae > JAWKOK01. The sequence continues at coordinate 595,168 of CAVOQD010000037.1, forward strand.
GATCGCCGCGCGGCGTCATGGCCGCCAGGTTGATCCGTTCGGCATAGCTTCGGGTGTACCCCATATTTCGGCGTAGACTCACCCAATCAGGATCATCAAAATCAAATCCTGCCCCACCCACGCCATATCCGGCGCCATCATAGCCGTCCATGAAGATTGGGTTCAGTCCACGGGTGAAGCTCTTCCACACCCACTGACGGTCGCCGCCTATACCCCAGATGTGATCCGTGTCGACAATGATCACCTTGCTGCCATCCGCAGCAGGCGGATCTTGGTATTCGTTCGGTGAAATCCAATCTGCCGTGCTGGCGAATAGCTCTTCGTTGTTGCCGCCTGGCCACTCAACTGTCATGCCCACCGGATGTTGCTTGGGCTTGCTAGCCTCGTACTCCTTGATGAAATCGATCATGTGATACTGCCACTCTGTCGCATCGCCGTGGCTCTCGTTGCTGATCTCATAGAGCACATTGTCCAGGTCGTTGAGCGTGTCGATGACTTTTTTCACGTATGCTTCCTGCAGCGCGGTCAATGGGCCGTTGCCCAATTCGTGGACTTCTTCTCCGCTGTTATCGTTGTTTGTGTCCCCGTTGATCCCATTGATGTTGTTGGCAGCATTGAATGGATGCCCGGCCATGGATTGTTGGCGGAAAAACCACCTTTGGCCTCAGCCACACTCCATCCATTGAAGAGAACAACAGCCACATAAATTCCGCGCTCCCCTGCATCTACGGCACGTGCGCGCATTCGGTCAAAGTACGCCTGTTCCAACTGGGTCAAGTCCCACTTGGGTTTCCCATCCAACGCCGTTCCAGGCCCCACTCGTTTGAACGGCGGCATCGGGTTAAACCAGTAGTCCTCGTCGCTCGTCTCAGTTGTCCAGCGCGATTCTTCCCATGTCCACAGTCGAAACAGATTGTGATTATTGGCTTCAAGGAAATCCAGATACTGATCATAATCAAAGACCGGCGGGGGATCGCCTCCTCCGTTGTCTTGAAAACTCGACCATGTGTGCGAACCCGTCAGATACACCGCCCTGCCACTATCATCTGTAAAATAACGCGGATTCGCTCCCATGACACGCAAAGGCCCCGATGCCACCGCCGGCTCAGCCTGTGGCCAGCGAACTACATCCGTCTCCTCAATGCTTGAGTCAACCTCGGCAGCAGATGCCACCAACCACGACGTGTGTACGCTCAGTTGATCTTTCACCACAGATCGCGCCAGCGGGTAGGCTCGTAATATATAGTCCGACAACCAGTAGCATTGCACCTAGACTCACTACCATTTTCAGCATCTGCAACTCCGCCCAGAATCTCTATCCTCAAGATTACATTCGTGTTGATATCCGGATAGATTCAATTACATTCACACTACGACCTTCCGACCGTAAAATGCTTCGGCAAACTGATCTAAAGAATGCGATTCGATTCCGCGAATGGCAAGAATCGATTCAAACGTCTGTCGCGAAAACCAGTGCTTATTGGCTTGCGTCTGGAAATGTTCCAGTAACAAGTCGATCTTTCGTTCGACCGTGGCAGAGGTCAGTGAAATAAATACATTCGGCGATCCCAAACCACCGTCATATTTCGGAATCTCATACTCCAAAATCAGATGATCGCGAAATGTATTCCAGGTCAGCTCATTGATCACGCGATGGTCCTGATGCAGATCCTCCCGATAATGGGTCAGTATCAGGGTCAGGGTCTCATTCTGCTTGAGTTCCTCAAAATAGTCCTTGATGTCCGCATCCTGAATAAGGGAAGTAGCCGTCCCGGAATGTCCTTGATGACAATCTTCGCATCCGCGCCCCTGCGAAGAAAGGCTTTCGCGCGCTGGCGACTGCTTCCATGTGGCGCGTCTCGTTCGCACTGAATACGACCCAGTGGAAGCGAGAGCTGCGGGTATTCCTCGTATCAGCCGCAGGATGGTACCGCCGCAGCCGATCTCGATATCATCGCTGTGTGCGCCCAGGCAGAGCACCCATGGCGAAGGGGAGTGTTCAAGGCCAAGGCTCAGTTGTTGCATTAGGTTTTCGCTCCATACGGTGAAATCGATCTGGTTCTGTAGATCGATGGCAGGCCCGGTTTGCCGCGGCTCAGTCGCCATGGTGATAGAGCGGGACGAGGTTTGATCGATCCAGCACCACTCGCTCGCCATTGGTCTTGTCGATCTGAGCGCGAAGCGGGCGATGCATGCCATCTTCATGCCGATCCCAGACGGCCCACGGCATGTCACCACGGGCGTACATGTCATCGAACATCTTCTTCTCTTTGAAAGTGTCCATGCAGGCCCAGAAGCCGGGATTGCGATAGGTCACCAGTTCTCGCTGCTCAATCAGGCGATGGAAAGGTTCGACAACCAGTTCCTCACCTTCCCGCATGTAGTCGAAGATTTCGTGCCGGAAGATGAAATAGCCGCCGTTGATCCAGAAATCACCGTCGTCAATGGGGCTGATATCGGTCCACTATCCCCGAATCGTCGTACTCCACCCGATGAAAGGACTGGGACGGGCGCACCGAAAGAAAGCTGGCAATCTTGCTCTGCTGACGGAAGTACGCCAGATAGTCGTCCAGATTCAGATCGCTCAGGCCGTCGGCGTAGTTGGCCATGAAGACCTCTTCGCCGTCCAAATGCTTCTCCACGGCTTTCAAGCGCTGGCCGATATTGGAGTGCTGTCCGGTGTCGACAAAGGTGATGGTCCAATCTGAGATATCGCTGTTGTAGAGGTGGACGTTGCGTCCGCCCTGGGACATGATCGAAGTCATTCGACAGACATTCGTCGTAGTCCAGAAAGTAGCGCTTGATGTAGTCGCCCCGATAGCCCAAGCAGAGAATAAAATCCCGATGTCCATAATGGGCGTAGTACTTCATCAGATGCCAGATGATCGGCCGAAAGCCGATTTCGGCCATGGGCTTGGGAATCGTGTCAGAATATTCACGCAGCCGTGTTCCCAAGCCGCCACAAAAGAGCACAACCTTCATCTTCTCCCCTCGATTCTGTAAATGCATCGTTCAGTGCATCATCGCTGCGGCTCATCAAGCGGTTGTAGCGCCGGAAGACTGGCTGCGTCGGACCGCCGACCAGATATTTCTCCACGCCTTCGTCCAGCGCACGTCGATAGACGTAGAGCGCGTCGTGAATGGCTGCCACGGTCCGATCCACATCTTCGTCCGTATGAGAATAGGAGACGATCAGCGACGGCATCAGCAGACCGCGCTTGATCGTCTCTTGCATGAAGAGCGCCCGGAACCACTGGGACGGCTCGCCGTTCTGATCGCGAGTGCCGTAGACCAGATTGCAGGGAAAACCGACCAACATCTGACGTAATCGCCAGTCCGTGGTCGTCGATGGCGCGCTTGGATGCCGTCCGCCAGCCGGCGCCCTGGTAGTCAAGATAGCCAATCACATCTTCTTCTCGGTAGATGCGCATCGTTTCGATGGCAGCCGCCAGGGAATGAGTCTCCGCGCCGTAGGTCGTCGAAAGCAGAAAGACCCGCTCGCGGTCGTGGTTCAGGCCGCCCAGTTCCATGATCTCCCGCCGGCCCACCAGGGCCGCAATCGAGAAGCCATTGCCCAGTGCTTTGCCGAAGGTGGACAGATCGGGCACGATGTCATATTTGCCCTGCGCGCCGTGGAGATCATGGCGGAAGCCGGTGATGATCTCGTCAAGGATAAAGAGCGGCGCCATGTTCGTGGCAGAGGCGCTTCACCTCGTGCAGGAAGTTGTCCTCCGGCGGGCTATACTTCTCCGGCTCCATGATCAGGCAGGCAATCTGTCCCGGATACGGCTCGAACAGCGCCTCGACGCTGGCCAAATCGTTGTAGCGAAAGGTGACAGTGAGATCCTGAATGACCTGAGGGATGCCGGCATTCATGGGCGATGCGCCGATGAACCAGTCGTCCACCGAGAAAAACGGATGATCGACGCAGATGCCAACCAGATCGCGACCGGTATAGGCCCGGGCCAGCTTCACGGCAGCGGTCGTCACGTCCGAACCGTTCTTGGCGAACTTCACCATCTCGGCTCCGGGGATCAGGTCGAGCAGTTGCTCCGCACACTCGACCTCGATCGCCGCCGGCCGCGTGAAGTTGATGCCCTTCTGCATGGCCCGGTAGGCCGCCTCCACCACCGGCGCATAGGCGTGCCCCAGCGTCACCGAGCGCAGCCCCATGCCGTATTCGATGTATTCGTTGCCGTCCACATCCCAGACATGGCAGCCCTTGCCGCGAGCGATAAATCCCGGAGCAAGCGCCGGATATTGGTCATCACCCTTGGCATAGGTATGGGCGCCGCCGGGAATCAGGGCGTGCCCTTTGGAACGCAACTGTTCGGACCGGTCGAAATGCAATGATGTTGGGCAGTTGCTCACTCATCGGCCAGGAATGGAGGCAGCTCCATTCTCGGCGACGATTGACTTGATCGACATGATTTTCCCCTTCTTGCTGTGCTACGACCTGCCTCGCCGTTGCGATGCTGGCGTGATTCTTTGCCGATTCACTGTGCCGGCGCTTGCTTTCAGTTCGTTGACCAATTCAAGCAGTTGATGCTCTGCCAGAACGCCGGCCACGTCACGAATCGTGGAAACTGAATGTCCGACTTTTCGGCGATGTCCAGCAATGAGTGCTCGCCGTCGGAATAGTTGAGCACCCAGAGCATGGCCATTTCGCTGGTCTTTGCGTCTTTGCGGCCGCCAAAGCTGCCATAGAGGCCGCGCCTTCCCAGTTGCGGTTCGCACTTGGGATTGGTGTTGCGGTAGTAGCGATTGTGTTCCAGGACGTCGCAGACGCTCAGGTAGGTGCGCAACGAATCGGCCAGCGCCGCCGGCTTGACAAAATCCAGATTGTCGGCCGATGTGTGATACTCGGGGAAGCGACCGTGGGGCGTTCGGGTCAGGCTGCCTACCGCCAGATTGAACCCGGGCGAACAGTACTGACGCTCGTCGTAGCCGTAGGGCGAGAAGTCAAGCACGTCGAAAGGCTGTCCGGACGCTGCCAGCGTGTAGATCGCCGCCCCGTCGATGTCAGCGTCTCCCCGCCGGCTGCGCTTGTAGGTCATGTGTCCGGCATCGCCGACACAGGCGACCACCAGTCCATGCTTGATCTGATTCGCCCGGGCTTCGTTGCGACTCAGCCAGGTGATGGCGCCGATGGTGCCGGGCAGGAACAGGAACCGGTATGAATAGCGTCGGGGAACCTGTCCCAGCAACGGGCCAGCGTTGCCACCAGGGCCATGCCGGACAGGTTGTCGTTGCAGAACGACGGATGGCAGCAATGACACGAGATGAGAATCTCGTCCTCGCTTCGCCCGGCAGGAAGTATTCGCCGTAGGTCAGGTGACCCGGCTCCAGCGTGGCATCGATGTAGACCTCGTACTCGCCATCGGCAAGCTCGTCCAACGTCTTCTGGGTCAGACAGAAGCCCCATGTTTCCCGATAGTAGGATGTACGATAGGGTATCCAGTCCGGGTGTTCTGGAATGGTGTGCAGATGCTGCTTCAATTCCGCCAGCGACATGGTTGTATGGATCGGAATGCTGTAGTTGACGATATGCAGGCTCGAGTCGGCGAAATCGACGACTCGATTGCCCTGGGGATCCTTGATGTAGGCGGCCCGAATATTCCATTCCTTGGGAACCGTCCAGTCAAAGACCGGTGTGCCGGTGGGGACTTCGTGCACGTCCAGCGGAATCTGTTGCTGTAGAATCGCCAGGGATTCGCGCACCCCATCGCCGGTGATGCTGCGGCAGATAGGATAGAGTTGCTCGATCAGACGGTGCATTTCGCAGCCGACCTGCGCCGGATCCAGGTTTTCCACCAACTCCGCAAAGGTCATCTCTTTGACAGTCGTCATCATCACCCCCTGACCAATTCAAAGTCGGGATAGGTCTGGTCTCGTCTCGGAGATCACGACCACGGGCTCGGGCCAGTCGATGGCAAAGGCCGGATCGTTCCAGCGAAACCCACGCGCTGCGCCGGGAACGTAGAACTCGGACATCTGATAGAAGACCTCTGTGTCATCTTCCAGGGTGAGAAAACCGTGTGCGAAGCCCTCCGGCACATAGAGCATGTTGCGGTCGCTGGGGGTCAGAACGACGCCGACGTGTTGCATGAACGTGGGCGAGTCGGCGCGCAGATCGACGATCACGTCGTAGATGGCGCCGCTCGTGCAGCGCACCAGCTTGGCTTCTTCATAGGGCGCGACCTGGTAGTGCATGCCGCGCAGGGTGCCCCGTTGCCTGTTGTACGAGATATTGCACTGGGCCAGATCGGGATTGAGACCATGCTCTTCGAACTCACGCCGGCACCAAGATCGAGCAAAAAAACCGCGTTCATCCGCCAATCGTTCGATTTGGATAGTATAGGCGCCCGACAATTTTGTGGGTTGAAAGATCATTGCGTTCTCCATTTCATACGCATGGTTTAGTGCAGAATCGAGAACGGCGACATTGCCGTTCTCGATTCTGCACTCGGGCGAAGCTACTTCATCATCATGATCGGCAAATAGAGTCTGTTCGGCGACGATATCTGGCTCACACCGCCCCCCTTTTCGCCGGGCATCCGCTCAGAAACTGACGTCGAACGAACTGCTGATCGTGCATTGCGAACCGCACTGGCAGCGACCGAAGGCAGCAGTTCGAGTTTGTCGAGCCGTGTGCCGTCCTCTCGGTTGTAGACCGTCACGATGTGCTGGCCGGCCGACAACGTCACTTCAACCGTCTCACCGACCAACGGGTCGTCGTTTGTCCGATTCGTCACTAGAGATTGCTGATATTGCGTGTTATTGGGCACGTCCCAGAGATGTCCGCCGACAGGTCCGCCGTCCACCGTTACAAAGAACGAGTCCGAATAGCCGCCCGGCTGGTCGGTGTAGACCGAGCCAAGCATCTGATAGGCGCCCGCTTGCGCCACGGTGAAACAGAGGTCCACCCGCGCCTCTCCTGGGGCTTCCAACGAGTTACCGTTCCCATCCGGTATCCATACATATGCACCACCGCTGGCTGCCGCATCGTTGCCGATGACGAACTGACCGAAACGCACACCCTCTTCAGCCTCGCGCACCAGCCCTTCGCAGGCCACCGGTCCGGATGGCGTGCTGGTCGGGGTCACCGTAGGCGCCGCTGTAGGCGTTGCTGCAGGTGTTGGCGTGGGTGGTATCGGCGTACTGGTCGGCGTAGTAGTCGGCGTGGGCGCACCCACAGCCGCTAGTTCGAGCTTGTCCAGCCGTGCGCCATCCTCTCGGTTGTAGACTGTCACGATGTGTTGGCCGGCCGACAGCGTCAGTTCAACGGCCTCACCCACCAGCGGCACTTCGCTGATCCGATCGGTTACCAAGACGTGTTGATACAGGGTGTTGTCCGGTACGTCCCACAAATAGCCATCGCTCGGCGCACCGTCCACCTTCACAAAGAACGAGTCCGAATAGCCGCCCGGCTGGTCGGTGTAGACCGAACCAAACATCTGATAGGTACCCGCTTGCGCCACGGTGAAACAGAGGTCTACCCACGTATCGCCCGGACCGCCGAGATCGTTACCGCCGCCGTCCGGCGTCCACACATAGGCGCCACCGCTGGCGGCGCTATCATTGTCCGACAACAAATAGACCGGAAAGCACGCCCTCTTCGGCCTCACGAATCAGGCCGTCACATGCCACCGGTCCGGATGGCGTGCTGGTCGGCGTCGGCGGGGCTGAAGTTGCACTTGCCGTCGGCGTCGCCGTGGGGAGATCGGGTGTAGGGGTGGGTGTTGGGGCCTTGTCGATAATTTGCGGGCTGCAATTGGCCAGCAACACGGTGAAGCCCGGCAAAAAGAACCCGTCGACACCCTCGATCATTGCACCGTTTTCCGGGGGCGTGAGCGAGATTGTGTGCGATTGCCCCGGTTCCAGGTATGTCTCTCGCCACACGTCGGCGCCCCGTTGCCATTCGATGATCAGTGTCGTGCCAGAGACCCCGGTGACCTGACATCCGTCCGCCCACGCGCCCATGTAGGGATATAGCTTCTCTCCCTGCTGGGAATATACTGTCCGTGAATTGCTGCCTGTGCGGCCATTGTCCTCGTAGGCCGTCTCCGACGGCCAGTAGATGACCGAGCCGATCCAGTCTGGATAGGAACAGCCGGGAATATTGCAGCGCCAGGATGCAGGGACAGATGAGACCGGATTGCACGTTGTCGGATCATCGCATGGGACCGGCGTGCTGGTTGGTGTCGATGTTGGAGCCAGCGGCGTGTTGGTCGGCGTCGGTCCTGACGGCGTGTTGGTCGGCGTTGGCGTTGGCGAGGATCCCGTGGTCCCGCCACCGAAGTTGTCGAGAACGACATTCTGAGCGCCCAAGGAGAACAGACCGATGTAGCCGCTGCTCGTCGCATAGTCCCAACCGGTCAAATCCCGGGATCCCAGGAGCGTACCGTTCCGATAGACTTCGATCTGTCCGCCGGCTGTCGCGCGGAGCGCCAAACTGATCGCCGTTGGCAAAACCGGCAGGAATGTCAGCGCCGGCCTTCACCCAGCCTTTGGTGTCTGTATAGGTCCAAACCTCGACCTGACCGGTTGCCGGACGATAGACCACGTTGACCAGACCGGGGGCGGCTGCATTGCCGCTCTGCCCTCTTAGCACCAGCCCGATCTCGCCTGCATTCGGATCGATCACGCTCAGCGTGACGTACGCTTCCTGGTCTGCTCCGGCAGACGAAACGTTCCAGTAGATATCTTCGCTCACACCGACATCGAGCCGGTTGGCGATGATACCGTAACCACTGCTATCGCCGCCCCAGTTTGCGCCGATCGGTCCATCCGCACGGTCGAAATCATCCAATACCCCTGTCGCTGGAAAACCCGACGACGATACCGCCGTCGGTGTCCAGGTTGGAGTCGGCACGAGGGGTGTGCTGGTCGGCACGACGGGCGTATTGGTCTGTGTAGGCGTTGGACCTACCGGTGTGCTGGTCGCAGTTGGCGTATTGGTTGGAACGGTCACCGGCGTGTTGGTCGGCGTCGGTCCCGACGGCGTATTTGTGGGCGCCGGCGAGGAACCGACAGTCCCGCCGCCGAAGTTGTCGAGAACGACATTCTGAGCGCCCAAGGAGAACAGTCCGATGTAGCCGTTGCTGGTCGAATAGTCCCAACCGATCAAGTCGCGTGTGCCGAGGAGGGTGCCGTTCCGATAGACTTCGACCTGTCCACTTGCTGTCGCACGGGCGCCAAACTGATCGCCATTGGCAAAACCGACAGGAATATCATCGCCGGCCTTCACCCAGCCTTTGGTGTCCGTATAGGTCCAAACCTCGACCTGACCGGTTGCCGGACGATAGACCACATCGACCAGTCCGGGATCGGCTGCATTGGCGCTCTGCCCTCTCAGCACCAAGCCGATCTCGCCCGCATTCGGGTCGATCACGCTCAGCGTGACGTACGCTTCCTGGTCCTGTCCCGCAGACGAAACGTTCCAGTAGATGTCTTCGCTCACACCGACATCGAGCCGGTTGGCGGCGATGGCATAGCCACCGACATTGCCGCTCCAGTTTGCGCCGATTGGTCCATCCGCACGGTCGAAACTGTCCAATACGCCCGTCGTCGGAAAGCCCGACGATGATGCCACGGGCTCAGCGCCAGCTTGTCCAGTCGTGTGCCGTCTTCCCGGTTATAAACCGTCACGATGTGTGTGCCGGCAGATAGTGTCACCTCAACCGTCTCACCCGCCAGTGGAACTTCACTGATCCGATCGGTCACCAGTGAGGGTTGATAAGAAGTATTGTCTGCTACGTCCCACAGATAGCCGCCGACCGGCGTACTATCAACCGTTACGAAGAATGAGTCCGAAGATCCAGCCGGTTGAGGGGTGTAGGCATAGGCCATCATCTGATAGTCGCCAGGCGTCGTGACCGTGAAACAAAGTTCAACGTTCGTACCGCCCGGGTGTCGAGCATGTCGCCGCTGCCATCCGGCGCTTCCACGTACGCGCCACCGCTGGCTGCGCCGTCACTTGCGATGACGAACGCTCCAGAGCAGGATGCCGTCCTCAGCCTCGCGTACGAGCCCGTCGCAAGATGGGCTCTGCGCGGCAACCACATCAATCCAACCGAATTGTCCAGCGCCCTCATCGAATCTAGCGCCTGATCCAATCAATCCGCCGCTGGTTAGCAGCAGCGTAAATACCAGTATCCAAACAAGAACTTTCAATCGACGTGCACGAACTCGAACAGAACGAAAAACACCATTGGTTATTGGCATCAAAGGTTTTTCCTTTCTCTTAACAAGAAGAGATACAAACGTTGAGCGTCGATGTCAGCAACCATGAAAATACTCAACAGAAGCAATTTGAAGGAATCACGAAAGCGCGTCTTAGGCCAACGAAAAGTAATAAGTGTACAAGGATATGCCCGATGGATGTTGCTACACTGGGTCACCGCATAGAGTAGCGGTCACGGCGTATATTCATTACCTTTCGTTGGCCTTAGGCCGTTGCAAGAAATTGAATCCCTTGACCGTGCCCAGCACAGGCCAAACCTATGCTGGTAAGCGCAGAGTTCTGTGACCTATGCCGAGGACGTAAAGTCTTGGAACAGCCTTATATCCGCCTTGCTGCTTACCTCATGACGTTCACTGCATCATGAAGGGGAACCAGAGGGTAGGTTGCATGTGCGTCAACCGGTACGCCGTGGGAATTCCCCAGAGTGAAAGGGCCAAACCGGTTTCTTCCGCCATCAATGCCAACCATCTCGATGTAAAAAATATCGGCATTGACCGCCCCCGAATATCTGTAGGCCGTCGGCGTCACCGAATCAATGACGGTGGACGGGATCAGATTGTCGTTGATTCTCTCCCGGCCACTGGGCGTCTCCATAAACAGGTCGAAGCCGGCATTGCCGGTCTCTGTCGCCGTCTCCCAGTGGAAGTTCACGATCTCGCCGTCGAGTTCGGCCAGAAAGTAGCTTAGTGAGACAGCCAGCGGCACAGTGTTGAACAGGTAATCCTCAACTTCACCATCGGTCGCAAGGCCAACCGAGTCATCTACATCCAGGCTGCCGCCCGCGGCGGAAACGTTGGAGAAGATACGGAAACGAGCGTACAGATCTGGAACTCGTGTAACCCGGATCGACGACAACCGGCAAGGTGTTTGATCCGGGATTGACGGTGAAGGACTGAAATTCGTTATCGTCGCCGAAATCACCGTCATTGGACCAGTCAAACCAGGCGCCCAACAACGCTGTTTGACCTGCAGGGACATTGGCGACGACGACCTCAATTTCCTCATTCACCAGGCTAAACGTTACGCCATCTTCATCGTCGACGTCTGAGTTGTCATCGCCAAGTGCGTTGGCGGTTTGACTGCCGTCGATCTCGGGATCCACCTGGCTGCCCAGGAACGGGCCGCTTGCGCTGAGATTGTGGCGAGGACCATTGTTGGCATTGGTCGTGAAATAGGAGAATCCAATTCCTTCCGGCAGGTCACCCCAATCGACCAGCGGATCGGTCGATGGGCTGACCGTCCAGGTGAAAGCGGCGGAATCGACGCCATCGTTGCCGTCGTCGACAGTTACAGTCACGTTGTAGACGCCGGCGCTGTCAGGGGCCAGCGTACCGGCAATCTGGCCGGACGAAGGGTCGATGCCCAGGTTGGCCGGCAGACCGCTGGCGCTGAAGGTCAAGGTGTCGCCATCGTCGTCGTTGGCCGTGATGGGCAACGTCACGGTTTCACCTTCCTGATTATTCTGGTCGCCGGGACTGTTCGACTGTGGGTGCGCTGTTTGAGCCGCCGATGTTCTGCGGCGTACAGTTTTCGATCAAGACGGTAAACCCTGTCGTAATATCAAGCCCCTCGATGACGGCGTTGTCTTCTGGGGGCACAAGCGCTATCGTATGCGTTTCGCCGGGGCCAAGGGTTGTCTGTCGCCAGACGTCAGCGCCCCGTTGCCATTCGATGATCTCTACCGTCCCGCAATACCCGTAACCCGGCACCCATCGGCCCACGGCCCCATATACGGATATAAAGTGTCCCCCTCTAGGAGAATAGACCGTTCTCGAATTGCTGTCTGAACGGCCATTGGCTTCATAGGCTGACCACGAAGGCCAATTGATGACCGTTCCGGTCCAGTCAGAATCCGTGCAGCCGGGTATATCGCATTCCCACTGAGCCGGGATCGATGCGACTGGATTGCACGCCGTCGGATCCGTACAAGCCGCAGGCGGCGTCCCGATTGTCCACAGGAACGTCGCACTGCCGTTCCGCCGTTGCCGTCGTCGGCATTGACTGTCACAACATAATAGCCGGTGCTGCCAGTCGCGATCGTGCCCGCGATCTGGCCGGAGACCGGGTCGATTGTCAGACCGGCAGGCAGACCGCTGGCGCTGTAGGTCAAGGTGTCGCCATCGTCGTCGTTGGCCGTAATATTCAGGGTGACGACGTCGCTCTCCTGGCTGGTCTGGCTGCCCGGATTGTTGACAGTCGGCGCCTGATTGACCGGCGCACTTGCGGCAACGAGTTCCAGCTTGTCCAGCCGGGCGCCATCCTCACGATGGTAGATCGAGACGATATGCTGACCTGCCGACAGCGTGACTTCGACAGTCTGTCCGGTCAGCGGGTCTTCGTTGATGCGGTCGGAAACGAGGACCGGGCTGTAGGCTGTGTTGTCGGCAATGTCCCACAGATAGCCTGCAGCCGGCACGTTATCGACGGTCACGAAGAACGAGTCCGAGTTGCCACCCGGCGGATCGGTGTAGACATAGCCCCGCAGGTTGTACGCACCCGCATCGACCACCGTGAAGCAGAGGTCAACGCGCGAGGCGCCGGGTCCGCCCAGCTCATCGCCGGTGCCATCCGGCACCCAGACGTATTGACCGCCACTGGCGGCTATGTCGCTGCCAAGGACGAAGCTCCCAAAGTAGACACCCTCTTCCGCTTCGCGCACCAAGCCGTCGCAGACCTGCGGCGGCGTGCCGACCGTCCATAAGAATGTGGTGCTGTCCGTGCCGCCGTTGCCGTCATCGACGCTGACGGTTACGTTGTAGTAGCCGGTGCTGCCAGGAGCGATCGTGCCCGCGATCTGGCCGGAGACCGGGTCGATTGCCAGACCGGCAGGCAGACCGCTGGCACTGTAGGCCAAGATGTCGCCATCGTCGTCATTGGCCGTAATGTTCAGGGTGACGACGTCGCTCTCCTGGCTGGTCTGGCTGCCCGGATTGTCGACGGTCGGAGCCTGATTGACCGGCGCACTTGCGGCAACGAGTTCCAGCTTGTCCAGCCGGGCGCCATCCTCACGATGGTAGATCGAGACGATATGCTGACCTGCCGACAGCGTGACCTCGACCGTCTGTCCGGTCAGCGGGTCTTCGCTGATGCGGTCGGAAACGAGGACCGGGCTGTAGGCTGTGTTGTCGGCAATGTCCCACAGGTAGCCGACAGCCGGCACGTTGTCGACGGTCACGTAGAACGAATCCGAGGAACCGCCCGGCGGATCGGTATAGACATAGCCCCGCAGGTTGTACGCACCCGCGTCGACCACCGTGAAGCAGAGGTCAACGCGCGAGGCGCCGGGTCCGCCCAGCTCATCGCCTGTGCCATCCGGCACCCAGACGTATTGACCGCCACTGGCGGCTATGTCGCTGCCAAGGACGAAGCTCCCAAAGTAGACACCCTCTTCCGCCTCGCGCACCAAGCCGTCGCAGACCTGCGGCGGCGTGCCGACCGTCCATAAGAATGTGGTGCTGTCCGTGCCGCCGTTGCCGTCATCGACGCTGACGGTTACGTTGTAGTAGCCGGTGCTGCCAGGAGCGATCGTGCCCGCGATCTGGCCGGAGACCGGGTCGATTGCCAGACCGGCAGGCAGACCGCTGGCGCTGTAGGCCAAGATGTCGCCATCGTCGTCGTTGGCCGTAATGTTCAGGGTGACGACGTCGCTCTCCTGGCTGGTCTGGTTGCCCGGATTGTCGACGGTCGGCGCCTGATTGACCGGCGCACTTGCGGCAACGAGTTCCAGCTTGTCCAGCCGGGCGCCATCCTCACGATGGTAGATCGAGACGATATGCTGACCTGCCGACAGCGTGACCTCGACCGTCTGTCCGGTCAGCGGGTCTTCGCTGATGCGGTCGGAAACGAGGACCGGGCTGTAGGCTGTGTTGTCAGCAATGTCCCACAGGTAGACGACAGCCGGCGCGTTGTCGACGGTCACGTAGAACGAATCCGAGAAACCGCCCGGCGGATCGGTATAGACATAGCCCCGCAGGTTGTACGCGCCCGCATCGACCACCGTGAAGCAGAGGTCAACGCGCGAGGCGCCGGGTCCGCTCAGCTCATCGCCTGTGCCATCCGGCACCCAGACGTATTGACCGCCACTGGCGGCTATGTCGCTGCCGGAGACAAACAAGCCGGCAAGTACGCCGTCCTCGGCCTCGCGCACTAGACCAGTGCAGGATGAACTCCGTGCGGACGCGACCTTTCCGAGGCTGAAAAGGGAATGCCTACCGGCGTCGGTCATTGTTCGGCTCTCAAGAGCCAAACCACCGGATAAGAAAAATATGATGACGAGTAACCCTGCAATGGAATGCTTCAAAGAACGCTGAAATCGCAACAATCCTGGGGGACAGTTCGCTGGAAACACGACGAATTCCTCCTTTCGGCATTCGCATGCTAAACAGACTCCGGGAAACAGAATGCCGAATCCCACTGGAAGCCGGCGCATTTCAGTAAGGCCCAAACCGGAAATCTGTCTGGGGCGGCCCCAAGGGCTGTTTACCTACACGAGCGCAACAAACAGAGACAAATAGACAAGGATCGAAACGAGGAGGAATTCATGCCGTGTACCGGGCCGATTCCTCCTCGCGCTTCAAATGGATGCCTTGTAAAGCCAAGCTCCTGAAACGAAGTTATGGACTACGGGTAGATCTTGACCTCTGGGATCGGCACGATGAACTGGCCGCCCCATTCACGGATGTGCGCCATCTGCGACATGATCTCGTCCTTGAAGTTCCAGGGCAGGATCAGTACATAGTCTGGCCGAGTCTCAGATATTCTGTCCGGGTGGCCGATGGGGATATGCGTTCCCGGCAGGAACATGCCCTGCTTATATGGATTCCGGTCCACCGTATAGTCGAGAAAATCGGTGCGAATGCCACAGAAATTGAGCAACGTGTTGCCTTTGCCCGGCGCACCGTAGCCCACGATGCTCTTCCCTTCGGCCTTGAGCCGAATCAACTCAGCCAGGAGTGCACGTTTCGTGGCCTTGACCTGTTCGTCGAATGCCGCGTAGTAGGCCAGCCCGGCGACGCCTGCCGCCACCTCTCGCTCGCGCAACTCCAGCGCACGGGCGCTGATCGGCTTGGACTCGTCATGGGCATGACGGGCGTAGATACGCAATGAGCCGCCGTGTGTGGTCAGTTCCTCGACGTCAAAGAGCACCAGCCCGTGGGCCGCGAAGATCTTCTCGGTCGTGAGAAAGCTGAAGTATGAGAAGTGCTCATGATAGATGGTATCAAACTGGTTCTCCGCCACGAGACACATGAGGTGCGGAAACTCCATGGTGATGACACCGTCCGGTTTGAGCAAAATCTTCATCCCGGCGACAAAGTCATTCAGGTCCGGCACCTGGGCCAGCACATTGTTCCCGAGCAGCAGATCGGCGCTGTATCCCTCCCGCGCCAATCTTCTTGCGCTCTCCACGCCGAAAAATTCGACGCGGGTCGGCACACCCTTCTCGACGGCAACGCGCGCCACGTTCGCCGCCGGCTCCACGCCCAGCGACGGGATCCCCTTCTCGACAAAGTATTGCAGCAGATAGCCGTCGTTGCTGGCGACCTCCACGACCTGGGAGTCCGCATCCAGGCCAAAGCGGGCCGTCATGTCGTCGGTGTACTTCCTGGCATGTTGCAGCCAGGTTTCTGCATAGGAGGAGAAGTAGGCGTATTCCGTGAAGATATGTTCAGCGCTGACATACTGTTCGAGTTGGACCAAAAAGCATTGGTCGCAAACGTAGACATGCAGTGGATAGAACGGCTCCATCTGGTTGAGTTGGTCTTGACTCAGATAGCTCTCGCACAGGGGCGACATCCCCAGGTCCACCACGGTGGTGCTCAAGGGTGTGCCACAGAATCGACAGGATGGGCCAACGGAAGTCGGTTCATCCACCGCGGGCATGGCTTGAAGTAACGTAGACATCTTGTTCCCTCAGATTTTGACTACTATACGGCGACAGTCTCTTGCCAACGCAGATTGGCATCGAGCAAGCCGCTCGCCATCAGTTGTTTGATATGGTCAATACGGTTGTACTTCGGCCCCTCAAACTCCTCCAACGTGATGTCGGATTGGCGATAGGCGTCGTACAGTTCTTGGGCGCCCCGTCGAGCGGTCCATTGGGGTTGGAATCCCGGCAACATGCGATGGATTTTGCTGAAGTCGACCCGATAGGTGCGCGTGTCCGGTTCGGCGCCTTCGGCGAATTCAACCCGGCTGTTGGGCACGGTCTCCGCCACGATCTCGGCCAACTCGCGAATGCGGTAGTTCTCCTCGTTGCGGCCGACGTTGAATGCCTGGTTGTGGACGACATCGCGTGGTGCGTTGAGTGCGGCGATGAATGCGCGCGAGATATCCTCGATGTGCACTATCGGCCGCCACGGCGAGCCGTCGCTCTTGATAAAAACCAGTCCGGTGGTGTAGGCCCAAGCCGTCAGGTTGTTCAGGACGATGTCAAAGCGGTGGCGAGGCGATACGCCATAGGCTGTGGCGTTGCGTAAAAACGTTGGGCTGAAATTGTCATCCGCCAGCTTTGAAACGTCGCGTTCGACGAACACCTTGGACTGGCCGTACGGAGTGACGGGGTTGAACTCAGCCTCCTCCGTCAGCATTTCTGTGCCGGCCGCGCCATACGTGCTGCACGACGACGCGAACAGGTAGCGGCTAACACCGGCCTGCTTGGCAAGCTCCGCCAGCCTGACCGACCCCCGGTAGTTGATGTCGTAGGTAAGCTCCGGATTGATATTGCCCAGCGGGTCATTGGAGAGGGCCGCCAAATGGATTACGGCGTCAAATCCATCGAGGTCTGCCGCTTCGAGATCACGGATGTCCTTGCGCGTCGCCGGCACTTCGGGCACGGCATCGCCGAATGTACAGCGCTCATACAGGTCCGTATCCAAACCGAACACTTCATGTCCGTCGGCCGCCAGCATCGGCGTCAGAACTGTGCCGATATAGCCATCGTGGCCTGTTACCAATACTCGCATCTGTTGTCTCCTCTGATTTGCTTTTCGTCGAATCAGCCGCAGCGTGGTCCTATCTCTTCGAGACAGAAGACACCCGCACAGAATCAACGGCGGTTACACTCGGTGGTTGAAAAATGGTTGGGTTTCAGACGGTCTTTTCTGTCGGATTCTTTGCTTCGTGGTGCGAACGAACAGTCGCGCGTGTGATCAGTTGATTGACTGCCAACAAGAGATCCTTGCCCAGTGCACGGATGTGCGGCGGTTTCGCCGTCCAACGGACCATTTGACCGTAGCAGTAGAGGCGTCCGTAGGCGGACAAAGGCGCACGATTGATCGCGGAAAGGCAGCCATTGAGATAGCGCCACTTGGGCAGCACGATCTTGCCCCGGAGCGAGCTGTCAAAGAAGACCACACGCGCACGCTGCACCTCCTGGACGCCACGCGTAGACTGCTCAGGATGAAGTCGCACGTCAAGGATCCGGTCCTGAATCTCGTAGTAACGGCCGCGCAGGGCAATCTCTGCCAGGAACACCTCATCGGAGGAGGGATAGCTGCCGTGCAGCGGCGTCTGGCGGACAATGCTGCTGCGAAACAGCCCCATCGACTGAATCGCCAATTCAGGAAAGCGGATCAGATTCCGAAAGCGTTCATATGATCGATCCGAACTGGTGTCGGGGCCCGGATCGTGAATGTCGTGCAGGGCGCCGGTTTCGTCGATAATGTTGACTTTGCAATAGCAGAGCGCCACATCCGGATTCTGGTCAAGCACATGGACACAACGCTGCAGAAACTCCGGATGCAATACGTCATCGTAGTCCGCCCACTTGAAGTATTCACCGCTGGACAGTTCGAAGACGCGGTTATAATTGGGCGCAACACCCAAGTTGACCGCGTTGCGATGGTAGTGAAATCGCTTGTCGGCCTCGACATAGCGCCGACAGATTTCGGGCGTGCTGTCGGTGGACGCATTGTCCGAGATGATGACTTCGAAATCCGCGTAGATCTGGGCTGCCAACGAATCCAGTGTCTGGGCCAAGTACTTTTCGCCGTTGTAGACAGCAACGCCGATGCTGACACGTGGTTGCATGTTGTTGTCCATAGTTTCATTTTTCCGAGTTCAGAAACGAACATCTGCACTGCTGTGGGCGGCCACGATCTGGGCAATCTGTTGATAGCCGGCTTGGTTTAGCGCCACCTGATACCTGTGCGGCGGCGAGCAGCTCGGGCCGCAGGTCCTCTGCCGCCTGCCAGGCTTCTTCAAGCGCCGCATCGAATTTCTGTGCCAGATCAGGGTCATCGAGATTCAATAGCCGGCAGCCGACGCCAAATTGATCCACAAGGCCTTGAAACTTGCTGCCGTACTCTGCGGAACGTACCAGCCCGACAACGGGAATGCCCTGGGCCAGAGCAAACACGGCGGCATGAAATGCGCCGGCCACCACAACGCGACAGCGGCCGACCGCTCTGATGACATCCTCCGGCGGATCAAAACGTCGCCACGTTGTTGAGGTCTTCGGGTATCCCCGCATAAGTCGCAAAATCTGCTGCTGGTCCGCTTCGTGTCCATCACACGAGATGGGGATGGCGACTAGCTGAGCGCTATGCTCCAGGGCATGGCGATGCAGCACCGTGCGCAACGGTTCCAAGTGCCGGGCATCGACGGCTGTGTAGTGAGCCAGTCGAACACTCACACCGATCTCGGCGCCGATTTGCTCCGGTCGCCGATCATAGGCCAGTTGGACGGCGTCGTCGCCGGCCAAGACGATACGATTTTTCGGCACCCCCAGCGATTCAAGCAAGCTCGGCGCCTGCCGCTCTTCGCGAACCAGAATCAGATCGACCAACGGCAATACAGTACGGACCCGCTCAGCCAATTCAGGATCTTCGATGGGGCCGATACCCTGGCCGACCATAAAGGTCGGTTTGCCCATCTCGATTGCGGCTTCAAGCCGAGACATAACCTCAATGGCACGATTCTTGTCGGAATCACACATGAAGCCACCGCCGGTGGCGACGACGATATCGGCATTGCGCAGCGCTTGGATCAGATCCGGGATATTTCCGTGCCAGGTCCCATCCTCAGGAACTGCCTCGATTTGCGCTCCGTCTTCGACGAAGCCGTCATCAGACCCATCCCGACCTTCAACAGATCCGTTGCTGGGCCAGATTCCGCCCGCCTTCTGCCGCAGACCGCTCGGCGTCAATCCCGGCCAGCGATGCCAGACTTCCTCGCGCGTCTCAAACGCTCCGCGAAAAGCCCAACCGGGCAAACAGCGGTGCAGTTTCTCCAACCTGTCGCGACCGCTGGACCAGTCATGCCGTCCGTCTGAACTGACCGGGTGCGCTTGAGGGCAGTAGATCTTGAGCAAGTGAGGCGCGGCCGTCATGACCTCCAGAGAAGCAGTCGGCCACAACTGCTGGAAGCGCATCAGCGCAACCTGTAACAAGGCAACATTGCCCTTGTTGCGCATGTCATATACGGCCTGATCTAGAAAGATTCTCATTAGAATATCCGCTCAACCGATGGCTGGTGCGTTGGCTAGCACGGGCGCCTCACGGCCTAAGGTCTCATAGTAGATGCCGATGGTGGCGCGTGCGCAGCGCTGCCAGGTCAGTTGCGCGGCCCGGCGCAGTCCCCTTGCACTCAGATCAGCCAGCTTTTCGCGATCTTCGATGATCTGGGCGATGGTTGCCGCCCATACGGTCGCATCGTCGCTGTCAAGCAGCAGAGCGCCGGCCCCCAAGATCTCCGGAATCGACGATCTGTCCATGGCGACTGTCGGCGCGCCGCAGGCCAGCGCTTCCAATGGCGGCAGTCCAAAGCTTTCGCGCTCCGACGGGTAGACGAACAGCTTGGCCAAGTTGTAGAGCTTCATCAGTTCAGCGGACGGTTGACCGCCGAGCACAACGACACGGCCAGACAATCCTTTGCTTTCGGCCAGCGACTGAAACTCTTGTCGACGCTGTTCCTGGGCCGCGACAATCACCAGTTGTAGATCGGCATGAAGCGGCGCAAGCTCTGCATATGTTTCGATCAGCAGTGGAATGTTCTTGCGCGGCTCATAACCAATGCCCATCAGATACGGTCCCGAAATACCGTACGCCTGCATCACGTCCTGGCGCCATCCAGCCCGTTCTTTGTCGGCGCCTGGGCGGAAGACTTCGTTCGGCGCCAGATGAGTCACGCAGATACGTTCGCGAGCGATGTTCAACTCCTCCGCAATTTTCTCTCGCTCATAGTTGCTGACCGTGATGATCCGACCCGCAGCGCGTACGGTGCGCAATATCGTCCATTTGGAATAGGCCGTGATGGCCCAGGTCTTGTGGACCGACAGGTCTGTCGCCACAGAGAATGGGTTGGAATTATTGACCTGAATCGTGTCGTGCAGCGTCAAGACGTACGGTCTACCGATACCGACCGGCGCCGTGTTGCAGAGGAAATGCACAAGGTCCGGTCGGTCACGGTTGATGGCCTGTCGCAGCCCAAGTTGCTCGCGCAGCGGCATGCCCAGACCGGGAACGCGACTTGTGACAATCCGGCACTCAACGTTTGGTGCGGACACCAACGAATGGTCTTCCAGGTCACGATCCACATAGAGTACGTACTGGTTTTCGCCATCGACCTCGATCAGCGCGCGGACTAAATTCTCTGTGTAGGTCTTGAATCCGCCTACCTGTGGATGCGTTAGAAATCGGGCATCGATGCCAATCTTCATTTGACCCTCGTCTGTAAACCCCGCCAGTAACTGGGTGAAAATAGATGTCTCCCGCTAAACGAGACGCCAACTGTTGCCCGATTGGCCGCGGCGAACAGGTCTTGACGCTTGAGATTCCACACCGATGAAGCGATATAGGCCCGTGTAACGCGACCGCGCAGGTAACCGTCGGCGGCGGAGGCCCGCAAGCGCCCTGGCGTGTCGGCCAAGCGGAGAGCCTTCTCGCGGCCCCAACGGTCGCTCTCGGCAAGGGTGGACCAATTCGTCGTGCTGTTTTCTTCGCCGATGCGAATCTGGGTCACCACATCCGGTGTGTAGGCGACATCACCGGTCAGTGCCATCCGCCGGCCCACATCCCGATCTTCAACACCGATAATGGACGGATGGGGGTCAAATGCGCCGACCTGATGAAATTGTTCGTTCAACAGCAGCGAGGCCTGAAACGGGATGCTCTCGCCGGCGATCAACAGTGCCGAGATATCGCCGGTGATGCCCGGTCGCCAGACGGCAACGATATTGCCGTCGTTGTCAACGGTCTGATAGCTGCCGTAGAGCCAAATCGCGTTGCTCTCGGCGTCGAGTTGTTGAAACGCCGCCATCGCGCCCGGCAACATGATGTCGTCGTCATCCAAGAAGTGCAGGTACTTTCCATGAGCCATGGCTGCACCGGTGTTGCGGGCGACGCAGCGCTCGTGGCGGTTTGTGTTCACCACACTCACCTGCGGGGCAGATTGCCAATCTGCAGGCGCCAATGGTTGCCCGGAGTCGTTGACGACGATGATCTCTAACTCGGCGTCCACGTCCTGGTCCAACACACTGGTGACCGCAGCCGTAACTGTGTCCCGACCGATGGTAGGAATGATGGTTGAGCAGAAGACATTCATGGTAGTAGACCTAGATCGTGCCTAATGTACCACTTTGGATGGCCCTGTCGGTTCCGGATTTCTGTCTGAAGTTCGGGACAGAAACCCAAAGCGCTCGGCAATGTCGATACAGCCGACGGCAGCGAACAGCAACAAGACAGCATCAACAGGCAAGCGATAGCGGATCAGTGTCCACGTTGCCAGATGGATGCCGGTGTAGAACGCCATAAATAGATAGAGCAAGACGATTGATGCGCGTTGGGTTTCATAATTAGGTCGGCGCACCAGACCAACGGACACCCAGAGGCCATAGAGCATAAATGGCAGAAAGATCCCAAAGGATCCGACGCGTGCGATGTTGCTTACCATGCTCGATTGCGGGCTCGGCCAGAACTTGAAAAACTCCCTGCTGCGATCGATGGACAACAACAGATAACGCACCGGATCGTCAGCGATGAAGCCCACCGCTTGCTTGAGCAGCGCACGATCCAGTTCGGCTTCGTTCAAGCTCAACAACTCTTCCGGAATCAGATCGTAGTATTCCTGCGTGCCCAACAGCGGAACAAAATGCGTGCCGTAACTGGGATGATTTCCCCAGAAAAGGGCAAAACCGGCATTGGTGTTCAGCGGCACAAAGGTATGAAACGCGCGATAGTTGCGCACTGTCCAGGGCGCAATCAGGAGCACGACAACCAACGCCACCACGGCCAGACCGCCGATAGCCTTGGGACGCACGACACGACGAAAGCGTGAGTCTACCGTGGCAGGCTCCGGTCGATTCCACCATATCCATAGGCTGAGGAACGGAACGAAGAGCAGGAAGACCTGGCGCAACAGACCGGTCACGCCGATGGCCAGGCCAAGTTCAACCCACAACCTCCAACCGACCGGCTCAGCACGGCGGTCGACAATGCGCAGGGCGACATCCAGTGTCCACAGAATGCCGATCAGATAGAATGTCTCGGTCAGCAATCCACCGGCATAGTAGAAGAAGTAGATGTAGACCGCACTGAACGCTGCCGCCAACATGCCGGCCCGCGGTCCAAAGACGCGCTTGCCGACTCGCCATGACAACCACGGCTGCAACACGCCTGCGATCACTGCTTGGAGCAGTCTCGCCACCAGGGGTTGGACCCCGAAGAGGCTATATATAGCGGCCAGGTAGGTCGTGTACAGATAGCTCCAGTGTGCAGTCGGCTCACCACCAGGCGTTGCCGGCCAGTGGCCCTCGGCAAAGCTGAATCCGTAGCCGGCGGCCACGCGTTGAGCCAGACCGTGATAGGAGAGCTGATCATGAATGCCCGGCAGATCGGTGACGACATTGCCCTGATAGAGCGCAGAGGCAATGCGCAATCCAACTGCCAGCCCGATGATCAGCGCCAACATCCAAGCTGTCGAATTGGCTATATGAAATGATCTGCCCCCGGCAGACACGGACCTGGGCTGCGAAGAAGCGTCAATTTGTCCGTCGATGGTCATGGCAAATTCCTGCACCGGCATCCAAAAAGAGATGCCGCTCTATTTTAACTTGTAGCATAGTTTGACTACATCCAGATTGGATTGCAGCTCTTTCTGTGCGCGGTCGCGATGTTTCGGTGACACAGACGCCGTACTCCACAGCGCCAGCTTGGACAAACTCAGGCCGCCCAACAGCGTGCGCAGCGCGGCAGTCCGAGCCGGACCGTAGTTCTTCTGATAGAAGAGCATCTTTCCCCGGTAGACCATCTTACGGCGACCCCAGCGATTCATACTCCGTCCACCGTAGTGGATCGTGGTGGCATGGGGAAGGTAATAGACTTCCCAGCCCGCCTTGACCATCCGATACTGGATGTCTTCCTCGTCGCCGTAGATGAAATACTCTTCGTCCAACAGCCCGACTTCATCCAGTGCCGCCCGGCGCACCATGAGACAGGCCGAACCCAGCCACGCAACCGATCGAACCTGGTCGTCATCGATAGTGGCCGGATACCCTTCCCAGATTAGCTCGCCCAAACGTGTCGCAATCAGAAACTCTTCATGAAGCGTCGAGAAGTTGTTGTAACACGATTGCACGCTGCCGTCCGGATTGAGCAGCTTGCCGCCGACGGCAGCCGTCTTTGGATGTGTATCCAACCATTCCACCATGGCATCCAGCGACGGGCCGTTGACCACGGTGTCGTTGTTGAGCAATAGGATGTGCCGCCCTTCGGTGGCCTCAATGCCCTGATTGCTGGCCTTGCCCAGACCGACGTTGTGATCGTTCTGGATGATCAGCACATCCGGGTATTCGCGTTGCAGCATCTCCTGGCTGCCGTCAGTCGAGCCATTGTCAACCACGACCACGTCGTAGGTGTAGCGCAGGTCGCTGTCGTAGAGCGAATCCAGACAGGGAGCCAGATAGTCTTTGTTGTTCCAGCAGACGAGCACGATCGACAGATCGGGCGTCGCATTTCCCGATGACGGCGCCTGCGTGTCGGCAGGGCGCTCATTCGGCATTGTCAGTACATCCATTGGCTACTCCTCGCGAAACTGATGGTCCATTTCCATGATCTCTTCGTAGGTGCCCAGGTCGATATAGAGCCCGTCCTGCATGTGCACGCCTCGAAAACGCATGCCCTCAGCCCTGGCGCTGTTCATGATGGCGGCAAAGTCGCCGATGCCTTCACAGACCGACTGGTGGAGATACTCGGTGAATCGAGGACGCCAGACAATACAGCCCCACATCTCGGTCAGATCGGTGAACTGCGGCTTGTCGACAATGTCGATGACAGCACCGTCACCGTTGACTTTCACCATGCCGAATTTCTCGGGCCGCTCGGTGGTGAACATGGCAAGCACGACGTCATCGTCCGGCTGCATGCCGGCAAGCGCACGGGCAAAGACGTCGGTCGGCTGCATGATGGTGTCGGCCATGCCGAAGCAGACGGTTTTGCCGCGTGTCAGGTGATAGCCGGCGTCGAGCGCGTGGGCCAGGCCGGGCGATGTGGAACCGCCTTTGCCGTTCCTGCCGTTACCATTGCCGTTGACATGACCGTCGCCGGGTTCCTGGACCACGTAGCTGATGTCACAGCCAAAACGCTGACCGCTGCCGAAATAGCTGATCAATTGGTGCTTGCTCTCGTTGACGACGAAGATGATATGCTGCAAATGGGCGGCAATCATGTTATCGACCACGAACTGCGATACGGGTTTGTAGCGATTGTCTCGAATGACAGGATATAGCTCTTTGGGGTAGGGTAGCCCAAGCCGAACGCCCTTGCCGGCGGCTGGGATCAGGCCGATTATCTCTTCGCTCATGGTCTTCTCCTTGCGATTCAGTCGTGTATTTCCACAATGGGGCTATTCAGAAAGATCCCTAGCTCGGGGCTGGGGCAGCGACTGGGTGTATCGAATGGCGGCCAACGGTTTGTCGTGCGACATCGCTCTCTTTCTGCTGCCGTGTGGCGTATTCGACAGCGATCAGTCCGCCCAGGAAGAGCCAGCCGAGCATGCTGCCCCGGAACCCGTGCATCCCGATGTTGTAGACGAACGGGAACACCCAATCGGCCAATGCTGCTGCGACCATCGTGCCGGCAATGCCTCCGATAACGCCATACACATACGCCTGGTTGAAGCCTTTTTCTGCATCGGTGCGCAGCTTCCACGCGATCCACGCCAACTCACCCATGAGCCAGAGGAAGCAGGCCATGCCGAGCAGGCCAATCTGAGCAATGATGTCTACATATTGGTTGTGCGAGTTGAACTCGACTTCCCATCCCCGAATTCGATAGAGCGGCGTGTACCAGTAGTGATTGGCAGGGCCGAAGCCAAGAATCGGACTGACTTTCGCCATCTCCAGCATGATGAGCAGGGCATCAACCCGTGTGGAATAGCTGTACTCGTCCGAGGCCACGGCGTCGTCGACCAGGTATGTTCCAAGCGCGACGCCAACAATGCTCATAACGAGGGCTAGTCGCCAGTTACGTGCCCCCACCATGGCTACGACACCGGCTACCGGTGGCAGATAGCCGGATTTCCACTCTCGATTTAGGACAAATCCGACGTAGAGCGTACTGGCGCCGATGAAGGCAAAGACAATGCGCCAGAACAGCGGCAGGTCGCGGTTGAAGTAGGCCTGGCTCAATGAGAGCACCACCAACCACGTCCAGTAGATGCTGTTGTCGATCACGCCGAACTGGACGATCTTGCTGGTTATCGTGCCGACACCGGGAACAAACCAGCCCGCCACATGGATCCATCCGACGATGATGAATGTCCACGTGATCAGTTGCAGCCAGCGGAGATCCTGCAACTGATTTGCCGCCAGCAAAAAGATGAATGCCGACAACAAGAAGATAAGCAGTCCGCCGATTTGGGCGGTCATCGGCGCATGTGAGACGCGCATGAACCAGGACAACTGGCCGATGACGAATGACAGCAGAACCACCGAACAGAGTGCCAAGGAGCGGCCGATTTGCCCGTGTCTGCACAAAATCGAGCCGCTGCCTGAAGATGATCATGTTGACGAGCCAGAGTCCAACCAGCCCCATCAGCAGCAAGACCGGGAAATTGAATCCGCCCGGAAACCAGGGGGAGGGCACGACCAATGCGGTCAACAAGAGGATCCATAGCCCCAATGCCGGCCATCGCAGGAGGACCAACACGCCTCCAGCGGCAATAAGCGCAGCGCACAGAAAAATCAACCATGTGGCTGAAAACAATTGGGGCAGTAAGGCGGCGCCGGCCAATATGCCAACTGCAGCCAGTACTGGAAACCAGCGAAGCAGCATCGGTGGTGCAGTTTGGCGCATTTTGGCGAATGGACGCGTACGAATAGTCATGCTTTTGTGGCGGCATATCTGATGGGGCCAAGACGAATCTGTATCATTACACTACCTCGGCAAGCGAATGGTCTTTCTGGGAGATCCGCTGCAATAAGGCCTCGACGTTTCGTCCCATCACCTCAGCGTTGTATTTCTCTGAAACGAGCTTGCGTCCCTGGCCAGACAGATGCATTCGCAGTTGCGGGTCATGGATTACACGCAAGATTTCCCGTGCAAAATCCTGTGGGGTATCGGCAATAAGAATGTTCTCGCCGTGGATCACATCCAGCCCCTCGGCGCCCTTGCTTGTACTGATGACAGGGGTACCCAGCGCCATCGATTCGATGATCTTCAGACGTGTTCCGGCCCCAACACGTAAGGGAACCACGCTCAGCCAACTCTGTGCGATCTGCGGACGCACATCCTTGATGAGTCCAGCAAACTCCACACGGCTACCAGCGGCTAAGCTATCGATATCCACATCGGCTGTACTGCCCAGCACCTTCATCTGGACATTCGCCGATCCCGCTTCTACAAGGGGGTAAATCTCCTCCAAAAAGTAGATCGCAGCATCGGCATTGGCGTGATAAGTGAAAGATCCCGTGAAGACCAGCGACGCAGGTACTGGCTGTGGATATGGTTCCGAGTAGTACGCAAGATCTAAGCTGTGTGGTATCAACTCGACCGTGGTATTTCCACTCGCCAGCTCTGACAGATATCGATGCTCTTCAAGTGACGGGACCGTGCACGCATCGACGTGGCCGAGCATTTCTTTGGTAAAGCCACGCAGTTTCATCCACGTCATTCGACGACGAAGCCGACGCGCGGGATCCTTTTCACGGTAATAGGCATCCCGAGCCAATCCGATCTCCAATGCATCCAAGACCTTTGGCACGCCAGGAATGGTGCTGGCCAGCAACGAGACCGTCGCTGGCGCTCCAACCTCAGAGGCGATCACGGCGTCATACGGACCTTCAGCCAATCGCCGGTCGAGCAGGTTTTCCATTTCCGGACTGACAGTCTCTGCCACAGACCGCGGCGTGGAAGAAAGAATCCCTCGCAAGGCAGCGATATTGCTGGAGGTAAACGGCTTGGCAGCAACCACATCAACGGAACGACAATACTGTTCCATAATCGGAACATGCCTCAGCGCATCCTCAATCGGTATCGATCTGGCAAATGCAAGCATCGTAATTTCATGGTCCTTGGCAAGCTCTCGCACCAAGTTGTAGATCCGAATCTTGGCGCCATTGATCGGCGGATAGGGAAACCAAGATGAGAGAAAGAGAATTCTCATAGTCGCATTCCTAAGTCATTGTCCGCAAACACCTTGGTGGTTTGAACCCCTGTTCATGACCACCTCCCGGAGGTTATTCGCGGACGGTTTCTAAAGGTGACAGAATAGGTCCTGATGTTGGCAAACCCATTCAGTTAGGCGAGCAACACCATCCTGCACTGAGACAGCCGGACACCATCCGACATCGTGCTCCATTTTACGGATATCGCTTATGTAGACTGGCTGATCGCCTGGACGCCAATCGGCATGCTTTACGGGTATGTCGCGACCAAGCAAGTCTTTCAAGAGAGGGCCAAACTCGGTCCAAACGCTCATTGTATTTTCTGGGCCGCCGCCGACATTGAAAATTTGGCCTGCCGTCTCCTCAATGTTTTCGACAATACAATCATAGGCGTCGAGCAAATCATCAATGAAGAGTACGTCGCGCACCTGCTTACCATTGCCATATATGGTGATCGGCCGTCCCTTCAGGGCTGCAATGATGAACCACGCTACCCACCCCTGATCCTCTACGCCAAGCTGCCGATACCCGTAAATGCAGCTCTGCCGTACGACCACCGTACGCAGACCAAAAATCCGAGCATAGTCACGAACATACTGATCGCCCGCGCCCTTGGAGCATCCATAGGGTGAGTGAAAATCCAACGGTTGAGTCTCGGGGACGCCAAATGGAAGGTCTGCATACCCATATCGTGAATGATCTTCTACAATGCGAACGCTTTCCATGCCGCCGTAGACTTTGTTCGTGCTGGCGTAGATGACCACTGGATCATCAGCCTCGCAGCGTGCGGCCTCCAGCAAATTGAACGTGCCCAGGGCGTTGTGTTCGAAGTCCATACGCGGATCGCGGACCGATGTTGTGACAGCAACTTGACCTGCCAAGTGATAGATCGCTTCCACCCCACGGGTTGCATCACAGAGGGCCGGAAAATCGGTGAGATCGCCTTGAATGAAATGAAGACCATCTTCGCCATGATTATCCCTAAGCCAAGCGAGGTTCGAATCGCAGCCAGATCGCGACAGGTTATCAAAAATCGTTACCGCATCTCCCCGCTTGAGTAATCGATTCGCCAGGTTGGACCCGATGAAACCTGCCCCGCCTGTGATCAGTACTCGTCGCGGATGCGCTTCGGTTTTGCTTTCCAATGAATTAACTTGATACATAGTTGTTTCCTTCACGGGCTAACAATCGATAGACTTGCCCACAAGCGCAACAGAATCACCAGTGGTGTCCTCGATGGCTATGACGGCATTCGCCCCCAGCGATGACGAAAAAAATCACTCATTCCACGCCCCATAGCGTCCCGATGCTCGGACATAGATCGCCATTTGGGTTTGACCGTCCAACTCGTGTAGGTGCGCAGGAGATCAGCCCAGGCAGCCACCCAGACGCGTGCCGGGGCATGATGTTTGGACAACGTCAGCAGTCGATTGCGTGTGGCGTAATAGGTCACCGATGGTTTCGGTTTGTGGTCGACCGTGACGCCCTTGTGCCACATCTTGGCTTGCGGCACATGCACGACTTTCCAGCCGCCCCGACCGATGCGAATACACCACTCGGTCTCTTCCCAGAAGTAGAAGTAACGTTCATCAATGGGGCCGACCTGCTCAATCGCAGCCCGCCGCACCAGTATTCCGCAGCCGGAGATCCACTCAACGGCATGTGGAGCATCAAACTGACCGCGATCGGGTTGATCCATCCCCAGGTGGATCGAATTCCAGTTCGGTCCCAGAATGCCACCGGCAGATTGAATGACGTCCGGCTCAGTATGGTGGTAGACCATGGGTCCAACAATGCCGTTCGACGAATCAGATTCGCCGACTTCGACCAGATTTTCCAGGCAATCCGGTGCAAAAGTTGTGTCCTCGTTGAGGACGAAGATCCAGATCTGCGCCTTGCGCCACGGCCTCGGCAATGCCAACGTTGTTGTTGCCTGCATAGCCGAGATTTTCGGTCAAACTGATTAGTTGAACTTCGGGAAAGGCCTGCTGTACAGCGTCTGCCGAGCCGTCAGTGGATTGGTTGTCCAATACGATGATTCGATGATTGGCATATGTATTCGCTTTTAAGGAAGCCAAACATTCAAGCGTATCTTCACGGCGATTCGTGTTCAGAATGACGCTGATTACCAGAGGTTGTGACATGATTTCCCTCTCGTTGGATGCCAAAAAGAGTGCAAGGATAGATCAATGTTCCGGCACATGAAAACCACGGTGATTGCCATGTAAATTCGCGACGGATGCGGCCTGTCCCTTGATCTGCATCGTCCACGCTTTGGGGAAATTTTTGGTAACCTCGATACCGTCGAATTCTTTGCTGGTGCGGGCGCCATGCTGCTTAACCCACCCCGCCGTATTTGCCAGCCCGTCGGCTAGACTCGTGGCCGGCAGGTCGCCGAATACGTCTCGAACTTTCTCATGAGAGGAGTACGCATTGACCACCTCATTGCGTGCCGGCAGGTAGACGATGTCGGCTTCAACCCCCATGGCGTGGGCCACTTCATGGGCCATCTCATTGATCGTGTAGGGCAGATCGGCACCGATGTTGAAGACCTGATTTCGGGCCGCCGGCACATCGATGGAGGCGGCAATGACCGGGGCGACATCTCCAATGTAGCTGAAAGCGCGATTCTGCTCGCCTTGGCCAAAGACGGTTAGCGGCTTTCCCTGAAGAACCTGGTTCATGAAGATGCCCACAACGTTGCGATATTTGTCGCCGATGTTCTGACGCTCGCCGTAGACGTTATGAGGGCGAAAGATGATGTAATCCAGATCAAACATCTCTTTACATACCTTCAACTCTTGCTCAACTGCCAGCTTGGCGATCCCGTACGGATCCTCGGGACGGGCGATCGTTTCTTCCGTCATCGGCAGCTCAGCGCTTGTGCCGTAGACGGCAATCGAGGATGTAAAGACAAAACACTTCACACCGGTGTTGACGGCGGCATTGATCAGGTTGACACTGCCGATCAGGTTGTTGTTGTAGTTGAAGCGCTTGATGAAATGGCTCAGTCCTTCGGCCGCATAGGCTGCGAGATGAAAGACAAAATCAAAACCCATGTGGTCGAACAATGAATTGACCAGGTTCACATCCGTAATACTGCCTTCCACAAATTTGGCGCCG
This sequence comes from uncultured Chloroflexia bacterium, assembly GCA_963698255.1. GTDB lineage: Bacteria > Chloroflexota > Anaerolineae > Caldilineales > Caldilineaceae > JAWKOK01. The sequence continues at coordinate 626,136 of CAVOQD010000037.1, forward strand.
GGCGGTATATTCTCTGCAAAACCGCCGCTCAAATCATCCAGTACAACAACAGAGTGGCCGCGGGCAATCAAAGCTTCCGCAACATGGGAACCGATGAAGCCCGCTCCGCCGGTAACGAGTATCTTGCTCATGAATTACTCCTAGCTTCCTGTGCTATGTCGATGCCGAAACATGCTTTGACAACTCAATCAATTCGTCATAGATCTTCACCAATTCAGCAACCTCTTCCCTGACCGTTTTGACCGGCAAGATGTTCTTGCGCAGGTCATTCAGCAGGCCAGGCTCGCTGATGATGCGTATGAGTTGGCGAGCCAGGTCATCGACATCGCCGGGGCTGCACAACAGACCGTTCTTTTCGTGAGTAATGGCTTCTTCCATTCCACCCAATCGCGAGGCGATGACCGGCGTCCGGGTGGCGAATGCCTCATGGATGACCAACGGGAAGTCGTACCAAAGCGACGGCACGGCCAACACATCCATTTCGGCAAAGACATCACCGCTTTCACCGTGCGAATATGTGCCCCGAAACTCAACATTTGGCAGTGACGCCGCCAGGTTCTGCAGATCGTTCGCATACGCAGGCTGCTTGTCCAGGCTTCCATAGATGACGATTTTGAACGTCTCTCCCAGGTGAACAAAAGCCTTCTGGGCGGCCTCAAGCAGCAGATGAACACCTTTGCGTTGAATGATCTGGCCGATATAGCCGATGCGCACGACATCGGAGGCCGTCTTGCCCTGATAGCTGTGCAGCCAAGCAAGATCGTGCCCGTACGGATGTAGGTCAATCGGATCTGAAATGCCATTGGCGACAAAGGTATCGCGCACAAATTTCGATGCCGTAAGACGCCGATCCGGCAATCGGATTGTCTTGCGCAAAAATTGCTTGCGATCATCCATGTCGGCCGCCATGCCACGCAATCCACGTCGGCGTGTCAGTTCCGGCATACGACTGATCTGCGTCAACACGGCGGACGTGCCGCTTTCCGGCAACACGCGCTTCACCCAGCGGTAGGTCCGGCTGTGGTGCATCGTGCACTGAAGGCAGTCCGATGCCGTGGTAAGGCCGTCACAATTCGTCCCGTCGCTGCGAAGCAAACTCATGCGCGGGCAAAGGAACCAGAAGTCCGTCAGAGACAACACCAGCGGCAGTCCAGCAGCCTTGGCCACATGCAGCACGCTGGCAGACAGCCGCTCACATGAGGTGACGTGGACAACGTCGGGTCGAACTTCAGTGAGATACTCGGCCAAATAGGCGGCAGATTCAGGGTCGTCATATAGATAGCGAGCCGGATCGGGCGCCTTGGCCCAGTTCATGTGGATGCGGCGTACCGGGACTCCTACATGAACGCTGTCTGTAACGCCGTTCCAGAATCGATCACCCCGAGCCCAATCTCCACCGCAGAGCACCTGCACAGCATGGCCCTGTGCAGCCAATTCCTGGGCGACGCCGGCTGTATAGGTTTCCGTGCCTGCCCAGTGGCGGGGTGGATATCCGTTCGAGATAAACAGCACTTTCAAGAGATTCCTCACACCTAATCAACACACCTAGTACAGTTCTGCGTGAATACCAGGACAGAAATCCGGCGACTCTAACTTTGGTTGGAACTGTATAGCGATTTCTGTCGGGATTTACTGGTCGACATCCAACGGATAGTTCAATACACGGAAGCCAACAATCCTTCGTGCGCATCTGGAATCAGGCTGAGGTAGAGCGCTTCAAGGTCGCATACCTCATCGTCCACGGTTCGCACCGGCTGGATCCCACGACGAAGCCGTTCGATCAGCCCTGGCTCGGCGGCGACTCTCTGCAGCAGGCTTGCCAGTTCCGTGGAATTGCCACGCTCGAACAGCAGGCCGTCGACCTCATGGGTGACAGCCTCGGCCATACCGCCCAGATCGGTGGCAATCACAGGCGTCTCGGCAGCAAATGATTCGTAAATCACCAACGGTGCGTTTTCATACCAGAGCGAAGGAACAACGAGTACATCGATAGTTGCCAGCACCTCATCCAGACGTGCACGGTCAAATCGACCACAGAGGTTGATGTGCTCATCATCTGCGATCAAAGACTGTAGCAAGCGGGTATAGTCTAGCGAATGCGCTGTGTCTCCCCAGATATCGAGGCGGGCACGTCCGTCCAGTCCAGCCTTCTGAAACGCCTCAACCAGTACATGTACGCCCTTCATGGCGTTGATCTGCCCCATATATCCAATACGCAGCACACTGCTGGGCGTCTTGCCATGATACCGATCCAGCCAGTCAAGATCATGGCCGTTCTGCAAATGTCTTATGGGCTGATCCACGCCCGCCTGGGCAAACATGTGCTGAACGAACTTGGAATGAGAGAGTATGGTATCCGGTGCGTTCAGAATATCGGCGACCAGCGTTTTGCGTTCATTCATGTCCAGCGCTAAACCACGAACACCACGCGTCCGCGCCGTCAGCGTTGAACGCCCGGCCAGGGTCCAGAAACGCTGTTGCAGGCTCTCCCTCATCAAGCCATTCAGTCGATTACCCAGCCCTGACGAAGTTAGCAGGCATTGTTGGCACGTCCATGCGGTAGTCCGTCCGTCGCACACGCATCCTTCGCCGGTCAGCAGAACGGTCTTCGGACAGAGAAACCAGAAATCCATCAACGTCAGCACCAGCCGTATCCCTGCGCTGTCCACGGCTCGCAATATTCCGACGCCCAATGTTGCCGCTGAGGTGACATGCACCACATCCGGTTTCACCGTCGACAAATAGTCTTGGAACCACGTCTCAACACGCCGACTGTCGTAGAGAACGCGATCGGGATTGCTTGCCTTGGACCAATTGAGGTGAACACGATTGACTACGATGCCATCATGCACATCAACGGTGACGCCGTTCCAGTAGGCCGGCCCCGATTCCCAATCCTCGGCGCAGACCACTTGGACCTCATGGCCGCGCGCCTGCAAAGCCGAGGCCAGGCCGAGCGTGTAGTTCTCAGTACCGGCGTTGCGCGTCGGCGGAAAAAAGTGCGAGACGAATACAATGCGCATTGAGACCTCTGCCCATACAATGACGGTATTGGGCGGCTGTGAGCACAGTCGATCGCACTGCCACAGCAGCCGGTATCCGGTTGAATTGTCGATTGAGGAAAACGATGGCCGAGCCATCGTTTCAATTGGGCGTGTTCAACTACGCCGAAGGCTCAAGCGGTCTGTCTTCGATTGGCGAGGGCGAAGCGACTCGCCCGCTGAACCTGCGCAATCCCGACACGACGGTGGCGCCGGCAAATGCCTTAAGTAGATTGCCGCTCACTCTTGCGTCCTGATAGAGTTCGGGGCGGTAATAGAGCGCCTGTGCGAGCGCACGACGACTGATGGCCAACTGTTGGGTGTTATATGCCAGCAGACCGATCGCGAAATAGGCCGTGCCATAGGTCTTCCGAACCAGCGGCTGCAAATCTAAACCCTCTGCTGTGTCAAACATGGCGGCAAGCAGATGCAAGAGCCGCTCAGCATTGCTGTCCAGGTCCAATTGCTGCGCCGTTCCCCGACGACCGACGGGCTGAGATCCCATTGCAAGGTCATAGAAGAATGACAGATCCTGCGACAGCGTCGGGTCCACCAGCAATGCCTGGCGCAAATACGGCACGGCCGCCGACCAATTGTCCTGGTGTTGAACATGGGACAACGCATAGTAGCGATAGAGGCCGCCAAAGGCACGTCGCTTCTCTGCGCTCCAGCAGTGCGGCGCACCGTCATCAGGGCCAAAATTCTTCTCGATCACAGCCTGAGCAGCCTGAAGCATGCCATCGATATTTTTCGATAGACTCTTGTCATGCTGGCGATAAAGAACGAGACACTCAGACGACCCGACAAAACGCTGTTCAGGAAGGATACGCAGCCACAGATCCCAGTCCTCGCAGGAACGCAGCGACGAGTCGAACAGCCCCGCCTGCACAATCACGTCACGTCGCAACAGCGTCGTGCTGGGAAGCAGAAAGTTCGCCCGCAGAAGCGTAGCATACATGTTGTCCGGGTCGACAACCGGCCCGCCTAGAACCCTTGGCAGGCCGGCGCCCATCTCATCCACACACCGGGCCTGACAATAGTAGACTGCGGCTTCGGGCTGCTGGTCGGCCAGCGGCAACATGGTCTCCAAGTAGGTCGGCAGCCACTGGTCATCGGCATCGAGTAGACCGACAAGCTCGCCGGCGGCGGCACGAATACCGGTATTGCGTGCACCGGCCAGACCCTGGTTCTCTTGCCAGATGTAGCGAACCCGGCTGCCGAAACGCGACACAACTTCTCGACTCTCATCCGTCGAACCGTCATCGACAACGATGATCTCATAGGCGGGAACGCTCTGGTCGAGAACACTCTGAATTGCGCCGGCGACGTACCGGGTGTGGTTGTAATTGGGAATTATAACGCTGACTCTGGGATTGTCCGGACGAGATATTTCCGAGATATCCATACGTTTGCCTATATCAAGACGTCCATTTCGCAGTCGACAATCAGATCTGGTTGACAGGCCGGCCTTTGATGACCGCAGCAAACAGAGATTCTAGTCGGGACAAATAGCGTTCCCAGGAATGTTTGCTCTCTGCATCCTGCCGTGCCTGCCGCGCCAATCGCCTTCGTAGATCCTCGTTGCCTATCAATGTTTCGAGTGATGATGCCATGGCAGTCACATCACCCGGCTCTACCAGCAAACCGTTGCAGCCGTCTTGAATCACATCAGGCAACTGGCCGATGGCCGAAGCAATGATTGCTTTGCCTGATGCCATGTATTCGAATAGCTTCAGCGGAGACAACCATAACTCAGATTCCATGGGCGGATAGGGTACAACCGCAATATCAGCCGCTGCCAACAGACGAGGCACCTCAGAATGGGCGACCAGACCGGTGAAGTGTACGGCCTGTTCAATCCCGAGGTCGGCTGCGTGTTGCATCATGGCCTGACGCCGCACGCCATCGCCCACAAGCAGAAGCTGCGCGTCGGGAAACGCCCCGCTTGCCTGGGCAAAAGCATCAAGCAAAGTGGTGACATCGTGCCATTCGTAGAAGTTGCCGACAAAGATGACCAGCGGGCTGGCGCCTAGGCCGAATGAAGCTCTTACATCCGCGCTCGCCAACGGGTCAGGACGAAAGCGCTGCACATCCGCCACATTTGGGAAAACGACGGTCTTGTCAGTTGGCACTGCCCAGCGGGTAGCCAAATGGCGTTTCAGGGGTTCGGACACACAGATGATACAGTCGGCAGCCTGCAGGTTATAGCGCATCGCCTCTTGGGCTCGCCAGCGTTGTAGCCCGGTAATCGACTCCCCCATAACATCGTATTCAAACACCTCGTCGGCTTCAAGGTATAGGACATACGGCAACTTCAGCCGCTTACAGGCCTTGGCAACCCCATACTTGTGAATGCCGTTTCGCTCATAGACCAGGTCATGGCCCGGCAAGCATTGCAGGCAGGCATCGTAGAGACGATAGTTTGAGAAGACATTCAGATACGGCACGCCGACGGCACGCTGGGTGCGCCAGGCCGCCTTGCCGGCGAAGTCAAACCATCCGCTTTGGGACCACGTGCGAGGCGCAGGGCGCTCCTGTTCGAGGTCTGTGGTACACACGATCCGATCATCACATGTAGGCGCCACATAGGTTACGTCGTAGCCGCGGTCCAGCAGACCGGCGGCGACATAGCCTTGAATGATGTAGGTAGCGCTTTCCGCTTCACCGCGCATGACTCGCTGCATCGGCTCCAGCTCGGGCGGACACATGGCAACCCGCAAGGGTTTGGCCGGCGACATACCGTTTTGGTTGTATGACGATTTCTGCTGATTCCGGATCTCTGCGATGGTCACCATGTCGCAATCTTGCCCTTTTCCATCCTATGCGTAACTTCGCAGCCTTCACCGCAACCCATCCGACGCTCAAATGTCCAACACTCATAGATCGACATCGAAAGTCGGCACCAGGGTCTGGTCGTCGCTCGCCGGGTTCTGACCCTGTTGAAGTGCCTCTTGGTAGACCTTTTCGAAATAATTGCAGACGGCGGTCGGCTGAAAAGGTCCCTGTTCATATGTCTGACGCGCTGCATGCCCCAACCGGTCTCGCAACTCAGGTTGATCCAGCAGCACACGGAGTTTTTGCGCCAGGCACGCCGGATCTGCCGGTGCGCACAGCAGGCCGTTAGCGCCATCCGTGATCAGTTCGGGAATGCCGCCAACTGTCGTGGTGACAATGGGACGGCCATAGGCCATGGCCTCGACCAAGCTCAGCGGCTGCCCTTCAAGAATCGAAGACATCACGAAAATATCGGTGTCTTTCATGATACGAGACAGTTCTTGCCTGCTGGTGTAGGGACCGACAAAAATAGCGTTCCCATCCAGTCCAAGTTTCTTCGCATACGCCAGCAACTCCTGACGCATATCGCCGTCACCGTATACCCGGAACTGCACTGTCGGATGGGTCATCTTGACCTGAGCGATGGCTTCACAAAGATAGGTCAGTCCCTTGGCAACAGCCAGACGGGCGGTGCTCGTCACCTGCAAGGGCATTGCCCGGCCCTGCCTGTCGCCGTTCGCTTGCCATCCCGATGCCGCGGGGTCTGGCAGGAGCGGGCTGCGCACAACAATCGGTCGAGTGACTCCGCAGATAGAGCGCAGACCCTCGGCGCTCTTTTCGGAGACTGCGACGACGATGGTCGCCTTGTTGATGCTGTGCTGGAACCCTTGCCACCAGTCGAATTGAGCGTCCGGTGTTTGGTGTTCCTCATAGACAACCGGCATCTGTCTGGCGTAGGCCCAATCGATCGCAAATAGGAGGGTCGTGGTGTACCCCTGAATATGCAACAGGTCGGGTTGCCAACGCAGCTTCCACCAGTTCAACAGCAGCCGACCCAGCGACTGCCACCGATCCGGCCCGATCAAATGCGTCAACAACTGACCGTGGACCCAACCATTTGCGCTGACGCGTGCCTGCTGCCAAGATCGATGCCCGAACAGCGACAATCCGGCGGCCAACACGAAGGTCAACGGCGTAGCCAGCCACATGAGGCCGGCCAAGATCCGCTCTTTCGTAGGCCAGTTCGAAGCCGGTAGGGAGAGCCATCTTGGCGGTTGCACAGTCGTGACGCCGTTTTCACGTAAAAAACGAGTGTACTGATTGTCCGATGGCGTCCAATGGGTCGAGAGAACGCTAACTTCATGTCCTTGCTGCTTCAGGCCAACTGCCAGCGTGACGGCGTACTCCTCCAACCCTCCAAACCCCTGAGGATCGTACAGAACCATGCAAATTCTCATAGACCAGCGTCCCTACGGATCGGAGGCCGTACCGCCTCCGAAATCATCGAGGACGGCGCTGCCAGCATTTAGATTGAAGATACCCACGTAACCTCCACTCGCAGCAAAGGGCCAGCCGATCAGATCTCGAGTTCCGACCAAAGTTCCATTGCGATACACCTCGACTTGACCATCTGGTTTGGCACGAGCGCCATAGCGGTCACCTTCACTAAAGGTGACCGCTATGTCACTTCCGCTTTGGATCCATCCCTTTGAATCAGTGAAGGTCCAGACCTGTATGACCTGTCCTGCCGGGTTGTACACCACATCTACCAGGCCAGGCGTGAAACCGTTGTTACTCTGGGACTTAAGCACTAACCCAATCTCGGATGCATCTGGGTCGATTACGTCGAGGGTCACAAATGCCTCCTGGTCTGGTCCGAAGGAAGTGACATTCCAATAGATATCTTCGGTGGTGCCGACATCAAGTCTATTGGCTATGATGCGATAATCAGATGTATTTCCGCTCCAGTTAGCGCCCAATGCTCCATCCGCCCGGTTGAAGCCATCGAGCACGCCCGTTGAAGGAAAACCGCCTGGCACGCTCGTCGGCGTATTGGTCGCCGTCGCCGTATTCGTCGGTATGGGCAGCGGCGTATCAGTTGCCGTTGCTGTGTTCGTTGGCGCAGGCAGCGGTGTATCGGTCGGCGTCGCCGTATTCGTCGGCACGGGCAGCGGCGTATCGGTTGCTGTTGCCGTGTTCGTTGGCACAGGCAGCGGTGTATCGGTCGGCGTCGCCGTATTCGTCGGTATGGGCAGCGGCGTATCAGTTGCCGTTGCTGTGTTCGTTGGCGCAGGCAGCGGTGTATCGGTCGGCGTCGCCGTATTCGTCGGCACGGGCAGCGGCGTATCGGTTGCTGTTGCCGTGTTCGTTGGCACAGGCAACGGCGTGTTGGTCGTCGTCGGAGCCGGCGAACTGCTCACAGAACCACCGCCGAAGTCGTCCCCTATTGTGTTGCTTGCGCTGAGCATAAAGAGGCCAATGTAACCACCTGCTCCACTGTGTGGCCAGGCGCTCACGCTACGCTCCCCCACCAGAATCCCATTGCGATAGACTTCAACCTCGCCGGTCGCCAATGCCCTGGCCCCAAAGCGGTCTCCATTTACAAAAGTCACGGGCAAGTTGGCTCCCCGCTGAATCCAACCTTGAGGAACTTGGAATGTCCAGACTTGCACACGCTTGCCCACTGGATCGTACAGCACGTCGATCAGGCCGGCGTTAAAATCCGTGGCGCTCTGTGATTTCAAAATTAGCCCGATTTCGGTTCCATTTGGATCAATCGAAGTCAGGGTTAGGTAGACCTCCTGATCAGAGCCGAAGGATGATCCACGCCAATAGGCGTCTTCACCAGGGCCGACATCCAACTGATTGCTGACAATCGTGTGACTGGCTGTGTCACCGCCCCAGTCGGCGCCAAGGGGACCATTGCTTCGATTGAAATCGTCCAACACGCCTGTAGACGGGAATGGACCGGGCACACCGCCGGGTGTGTTGGTTGGCGTTGGTGTATTGGTCGGACCGGGACGCCGATCTGGCACGGGCGTGTTGGTCGGATCGGTCGTTGGCGGATAAGATTCCGTATCCAGACGTAGACCGACGGCCAGATTCTGTTGTGCAACGCGGCGAACGTTGGTAAAGTTGATGTTTGCAACTGTATCGCCACAGTCATGGTAGTTTGGCCGATAGAAGAGCCAACCACCGCCGCTACTCACCGCTATCTGCCCAAATGCCCAATAGGAATGCTCATCAGAATTCTGAATGGCGACGGTCAGACCCGAATCCGATGTCGATTCCATACGTCCCCCGGACCTGATCGAACAGATCGACGATGCGCTCGGATTCAGCGTCGTTGTAGGAAAGTTCGTTCATATAGCCGGTCGGATCTGACCCGGATAGGGCCACCCGATATGATCCATCACCAGGCCGGCCTTAAACTGCTTCCCCGCGTGCCAGCGCCTGCTGGACATGATAGTTTGAGCCATAGTAGGCGCCGCGTTGGACATGGTATTCTTCGGCCGCCCACAACACGAAGCGCATGGAATAGCGATTGGGATAGTCCTTCAGGACACGGGCAAGCTCAATCACAGCCGTATGACCGGATGCGTTGTCTGCCCCGCCCGGCGAACTCGAGCCACTGAATCGAGTGGCCACTAAACTCAATGAAGACATTGGGATAGACGCTGCCGACCTTGGTGACAAAGACATTTTGACCGGCGTTGCCGGGCAGCGGTTCGATGGTAATCGACGCCGCAGGATAGCCCATGGCCTCAAATTGCCCTTGATATAGTCCGCAGACATATCGAGGGTGGTTTTGGGATATACAGTGCTACTTGTTGTGCAATTGGCGTCTATAAAAGGGCTAAAGGCATCCTCTCTGCGTGGGCCATAGTGATTGACGAGCACGGTCGCAACCTCGACCAAGTTGGCGGAGCTAATCTGGTCGAGGTAGTCAGACACCGTGTCTGCCGTGGGCGCAGCGACGAGTCCACCTTGGCCGAAGGAGATCGCCACAAGCAGCGCTGTCAGGATCCCTATCGAAATGTTTAGACCCAGTCGGTTTGTCATGCAACGTTCCCCTCCTATCGCACTTGCATCGCGGGATGAACTTGCGTATCGAGTGCATACAGAGTTTCAGACTTCTGACGCTACGTCCGGATCGGTTCCGATACAGGATAGCTTATTGTTCTCGCCGAACTTGAGACCGCTGAATCGATGGCAGAAAATCCGGTCGTTCGCAACCAGCAGATCGATGGTTGCCGACTTATTCACCCTTCACCGGAAGCCGTAATGGGAACCGTATACTACATGTCCCCAGAGTGCTCCCTCGGACTCCTCTTGGCGATGCGTCAACGTAATCGTCACCTGACCGCCCGGCGGCTGCAACACGGAAGGACTACTCACTTCCACAGTTAGTCTCGGGAGCTGAGCTGGGACCGACCTGCACAGTGACTGGCTCCGTGAAACCCTCACGATGCGTGATTTCGACGATGTATGTCGCCGCGCCCGCCGGATTCCACCGACTGTAAAGTCGGGTCAACAACCATGTCAAAGCTGGGCGGCGGTCCGACATCCGTGGCGGAAAGCGCCGCAGCAAGATTCTGAATGTAGAACAGATCTCCCTGGTAGAACGGCCGGAACATCCAGCCATTTGACTAGCTCGCCGTACGGCTCTTTCAGAGCGTAGGCTTTGGCTTGGAAAAGAGCCGGGTAGTCGTAGAGATGCTGGAAGGTTCCTTCTCCGTATGTGACGTCAAACTTGGATACAAACCAGTAGGGCGCAACCGATTCATATTCTGCGACCGCTTCCTGAACCTGGTCAGAAATGTGCTGGTTGAGGTAGTCGGCCAGTTCAGGCGTGATGGACATGAAGTTTCTGGCCACCGCAAATGCGTTATGGTAGCTCAGTTCCCAATCCTCACTGCCGGATCCAAGAGCCGGATAGGGCGTATCCTTGGCAAAACCGCTCACTCGCAGGTCCAGCAGATGTTGATAGGTGGCAAGTACATCTTGATCCTGCGAATTGCCCGTCAGTTTTTGCAGTTCCAAGTACCCTTGATAGCCGGCGATGTAGGCGTTGAGCCAATACGGCTTCTCCAAAAGGGTGGCGTCATCCAGCGGCGCCTCAAGTTTGTCGCTCATCCGGTCGAATATGTCCTGGGCAAAGGCACGATCACCTTCGCCGACAATTGCGGGCGTATTGCCACCCTGCATAAAAGGAGAAGGGCGGAAAATGCTGCCAGTAGCCGCACCAGCCGCAGATTGGTTCGGATGACGGTTCGTACGGTGATTGGTACGGCTCGCCCCATTGTCCTGAGATTTCCGGCGGCACATCGTAGACTTCTCTCGCGGCGCCGGTCCCCATCCGGTATGGACGATGCGGGTGAAGTCGTACTTTGCGCCCGGTCCATAGTTATCCTGCAAGTACGTCTTTACCTGCTGCTGCGTCGCCGTCGACAGATGCGGATAGGCCAGCAGGAGCGTATAAACGGTGTCAGCCGGGTTTTGGAAGTAGTCGAATATTTCGCCCAGCGCACGCTCGTCCGTCTGTCTGCCGCTGCCGTAGAGATCGTAGAACCCGGAGTCATGATATCCGGGGCGCAGAACGCCCGCCGCCAATATCATCTGGACTTCGCGTTTCCAGCCTCTGGGCCAGTACGGTTTTGTCCGGCTGCGTCGAAGTGTCGTCTGAGCCGGCTACGGTGGCCGCCAGTGGAAGCGGCGTCTTCGGATCCGTTCCCGTCGGGCTGAAGGAGATCAGTGCGTTGCCTTTGAGAACGAACAACTTCCCCTGATATGGAATGGGCGGCGACTGGGTATTGCCATGCTTTCCATAGACGCCGTTCCGGCTCTGATTTTTGCCACTGTAGACCTGCCAACCGTTTTCATTCCCGTAGTCAGCTTCGTCGCCGGTATCATACATCTGCTGATAGCCGGGCGTCAGGCTGTTGTTTGCCAGGTTGTAGCCATAGTAGGTCCACGCTCTGTTCGGCTGCCCGAACGGAATGGTCACATCCATTCCCCCGGCGATTCTGTCGCAACAGAGCGCGTAGTAGACGACCTTGCCGCCGGACGAGTAGGCGAGAGGCTCGTCGGATGCGGTGCCGTTCTGTTCGCCATTTACTCTGGCTGATATACTGGGTGTTGAACTTCCACCCGACCGGCCCGCTGCGAGAGATCCAGCCGGGCGCAATGTAACCCGTTGACTGGTAATAGACACCGTCCAACCCATTGATGATTGGCGGATATCTGGTGCCGGAATGGGTGACGCCGGACCAGTTGAAGGGTGCATACTCGGTCTGGCCATCGCCGTCGGAATCAAACGTGTTCTCCTCGCCACTGTCGGCATCGAGTACAAGGACCGTTCTGCGATAGGGCTTGCTTTCCAAATAGTCGGTCAGGATGCTGGCATCGATGGCGACGGTGCCGGCAGCCCAATCACCGGGTATGGCCGTGCTGGTGGGGCCGATGACCTGTCCGTCGGGGATGCCCGTCATAGATGGTATCGCTCTCCTCAACGACGAGATTGATGTCGGAAAAGCGGAAGTTTTCACCGCTGGAGAAAATGACGTACTCTTCTGTCGGTCGACTTGTCGGTGTAGACAACGGGCCAGTAGGAATGGAAGCCGGATCCGGGCAATTTGTCGAGACTTCCAGACCAAGGAGCCATTGTCGCCGTCAACGGCATAGGCATGGGCATCATTGGATGCAAAGTAGACTAGCGCCGTCTTTGTAGGCGGCAGAGAACAAAATCGGACCGTCCGTCCGGAAACGCCAGCGCAGACTGCCGGTCACTGCATCGAGCGCATAGAGGTAACCATCTCGGTTGCCCGCATAGATCGTATCGTTGACTACCAGCGGATTCGTTTCGAACCCGGCCTCCGCAATAAACGCAGAATATCCGGCGAGCGGCTGCCCGGTGATGGCATCGACAGCATGGATTTTCCGATCGTAGCCGCCGACATAGGCGACACTCTTCCCGCTGACGGTTGCAATGGTAGGAGAGTGCCCCAGCGGGACTTCCGTCGCATAGGTCCACAGCAGAGTCGCCATTGTCGGCGCTGAATGTGTACAGGCCGCCGGCGGTTGAGACATATACATTTCCATTGGCGGCAATGGGCTGAATCTTATAGGGTATATACGGCTCAATCGGTCGATACCAGTCGACATTGAGCTCGCCCCGAACTTCCTCAGGTGTCCAGGACGTACGCTCCGGATTGGCGGCCAGCATCGGCCAGGCGTTCTCGGCAATCGCCGGATCGTCAGGGTTCGGGATGGTAGACGCATTGACATTTAGGGGGGCGGCGACAAGACTGGCAAGCGCCAGAATCAGAAGAAACAACCCCGTCATGGTTATCCTCGTCCCCGATTTCACCCAATCGCGGCCGGTGTACTGGCCTGCCTGACCGACAACATCCGCTACGGTCCTACTGAATATACGGTCACGCATGGCGCTAATCCTCCTCCAACAAATCGATAACAGTCCGACTGACCAACCGACGATTGATCCGACAAATATGGCTACAGTGAAGAAACAGAAGCCACAAACCTATCGAGATCGTTCGTCGGTGGTGAAACTGTATCATTTTCCCCGGAGGATCACCTTACGAATGCAGAGTATTTGCCATCCGGCTTCTCATCGTTTGATGCTCGATCTCCAGCCGGTAGAAGACTGAGCGGCGTAGGGACACTGGTCTCCGATGCGGTCAATGCCGCACGGCAGATCTCAATTGGCGACCTTCTGATTCAGTGCAAAAGGTGCGAAGTTTACCTCAAGCGACTTTGGCTCAAACTGCTTGATTGCTTCCACAACCCGACTTTGCCCTTCTTCATCCAGATCGTTGTAGAAGGGTAGGCGAAGCAGACGATCGCTCACATCTTCGGTCACAGGACAATCGCCGGGCCTGCCGCCAAAGCGCTGCCCCATATCCGAGATGTGCAGAGGCAAGTAGTGGAAGACACTGTAGATCTCTTGTTCCCTCAGATGAGCTATCAGCGCCTGCCGGTCTTCGAGCGACGGCAACAAGATGTAGAACATATGGTACGCCTGTTCACAGTCTGCCGGAACGATGGGTAGACGAACGCCATTGTTGTGCGCCCAGTCCTGAAGGTGTTGCTCGTAGTATGTCCAGATTCGCTGTCTCTTGGCCTGAATCTCGTCACGAGCCTCCAGTTGAGCGTATAGGAAGGCGGCCAGTAGGTCGGACGGCAGGTAGCTGGAACCGATGTCCACCCATGTGTACTTGTCGACCTGTCCTCGGAAGAAGCGACTGCGATTCGTGCCTTTCTCTCGAATGATCTCGGCACGGTCAATATACTGATCGTCATTGATAAGCAGTGCTCCGCCTTCCCCACAGATGAAGTTTTTCGTCTCGTGGAAGCTCTGCGTCGCCATGGCGCCGAAGGTGCCGAGATGTTGGCCGCGGTACTTACCAAATAGGCCGTGGGCATTGTCCTCCACAACGGTGACGCCGTATTCGCCAGCGATGGCGCCGATGGTCTCCATTTCACAGCCGACCCCGGCATAGTGCACCGGCACGACTGCGCGAGTTCGCGGGGTGATCAACCGTTCCAGTTGCGTCTCATCCAGGTTCAACGTATCCGGGCGAACATCGATAAACACCGGTTTGGCCCCGTGCAGGGCAAATGCGTTGGCCGTACTCACAAAGGTGAAGGAGGGCACGATGACCTCATCGCCCGGTTGAATATCCAGCAGGAGTGCGCTCATCTCCAGGGCGTCGGTACACGATGTGGTCAGCAAGACGCGTGGCACGTCCAACGCCTGCTCAAGATAGGCATGACATCGTCGCGTGAAGGCAGCATCGCCGGCCGAGTAGCCTTCGTGGATCGCCTGCGAAATGTAGTAGAGTTCTTTGCCGACAATTGTTGGCCGATTAAAAGGAATCGAGTTAGACATAGCGATCTTCTCCTGACACAGTCTCTAGCTGGTGCGCCGATTCCAATCCTGCAGGTGCGTCGCTGCTCGCGCCAGCCCCAGATGTAGTCCGGCGCCGCCGGGCCGCAATTGAACAGAAGATCCAGAATCGAGACAGCATGTTCGAACGGCGGACACGGCTGCGGGTATTCGGGATATCCCAGGTAATCCTTGAAGACCAACTCGATCCCTTGCTGAGAGAAGCTGTCCTCGTCAAGATAAGCCTTAGCCGATGGCCCGGAGACATAGGACGTCGCTCCTGTCTTGCGCAACAGGTCGAGCAAGCGGTCGACTCGCCCGCCGCTGATGCTATAGTCCCGGACTATCGGCAAACTCGGTACGAATCCCGAGGAACTCGGTACAGATCGATTTGATCAGAAATTGGTTCAGATCCGACAGGTTTGGGCGGTCGGCGCTCAGATACACCGATTCAAAAAATTCCTGATAGTGACCAAAGTAAGGCGCTTTCGAGTAGGATTGCTGGATAGTCGTCCAATGTTTGCGCTGCCATCGGCTGTCGGTGAGTTCAATTTCATTGATCAGCTTGCCATTGTGCGAACCAACAGGGATGGTCAACCAATGTAAACCCTGGGCAGTCTTGATTCGGTTGCGATTGCGCCAATCATTCTTGGTGTACTGCACATCATCATAGAAGATGAAGAGATCGACGTCGTGAATGATGTCGAAATACCCCTTCCAAGGAATATAGTTCGACTGAATCACAGCTACCCTTGTCATTGACACCTCCCTCGTCGCTGACCGTACAGCATGGTCCGTACAGAACCGGTCCGTACAGAACCGGTCCGGTCAACAGTCGGTCTTCACAAACAGCCTGATTGCTCGGGCGTTTATGACATAATCGATAAAGAATTCGCCCGCGTATATCCCGTTCTCTCTGCCGTCCTCGAACAGTTCATACCGATTGACAGCGACCCGTCTGTCATCCACCAGAATGCTCGTGCCCGGCAGCGGATTGAAGGCCCGCACCTTTCTGCGCACTGCATCAATGTCAGCGGCGCCTTCCAGGTATCCGTCTTCGGGCCCCGGTCGTGGCGCCGAGCTTGCCAGGCGATGATCCTGCGCAACGCCCACGGGTCTGGTGAAGCCGGCGAACAGTCCAATCACTTCGGGGATCATCTGTGCGGCCATGCGGGCCAACTTTCGCCTCAGGCATCCGTCGTTGTCCGCGGCATCGATGACAAGCGATCGCTGGAGTAGAATGTCCCCTTCGTCCACTGTTTCGGTGATGTAGTGGGCAGTCACACCAGTCGTCGTTTCGTCCGCGAGCAGAGCCGCATGGGTCGGGCAGGGTCCTCGGTATTCCGGAAGCAACGACGGGTGAAGATTCACAACGCCGAGCGTCGGCACATCAAGGACGGGCTGAGACAGAATTTGCTTGAACGTAGAGACGACGATCAGATCCGGGGCGTAGCCACGCAAGAGGGCCAGGCCCTCGTCGCTGCGCACCTTGACGCCGCTATGGCACGGCACACCAAGCTCTTCGCACAAGACGTCCAGTTGCTTTTCCGGATAATACGGGAAGGCGTTCTCGTACTTGACGGTCAGGACAGCCTTGACTGTGACTCGAGTATCGGCAAGCAATGCTTCGAGCACGGGATTGCCAAAACCGGTCAACGCAAAGAGAACGACGTTAAGCCTGTCGTTCCTATCCATTGGGTTTCACCTGCTCCTGTGGTAGTTCCAACCAATCATAGGGCGACCTACGCTGAAGTCGACCGTACACCCATAGCGGACCGAACGAGGACAGACCATAGGCCACGATTTGACAGATGTCTGGGATTGGCGACAACGGCCCGCAGAGATTGTTGGCGGAACCTCGGCATAGTCGCCCAAGCGGTAGCGCTGGAAGGCTCGATTGACAGACATGTAGCTGCTTAGTCTTCGCACAACAGAACGGCCGCCGAGACGTTCGAGATGAACAGCCAGAGCCAGAAATACGTTCTGTGCCTTTTCAGCGCCGAATTCCGCCTCATAGCTCTGCAACTGATGTGTTACGTCGACCAGATAGGGTTCGTCCACCTCGACGCCCAGAGCCGCAGCCTGTTCGAAACAGCGGCGACCCTCATCGGGTCGATCCCAGATAACGGCGCCCGTGCCCTTCAACAGGTAACCTCGTCCCACAGTCCAGTCGACATGTCGGGCAAGCCAGGCCAACTCCGTCAGGGAACTGGTCAAAAACGGTATGCAGCAACTCTTCGTGATCCAGGTGCATATCGTCGATGCTGTTGATAAGCATCTGGGCGACCAACTCTCCGGGCGAACCCTCGACAATGGACGGCTTCAATCGCACTGCATTCCTGAGCAGATCCTGTCCGACGGCAGTTTCCTGCTGGACAAACGCATGGTAGGCCCAGTACATGTACAGATTGGCGTGTGCAATGTGACGCTGCGCCGATACCTCGACGGGACAACGCGGGTCAGACAGGACGGCGACCTGGTGCGCCAGCTCGGACGCACAAGTTCCGGCGATGTTTTTGATGATCCGGCCCGAGTGATAGCGCCGGAAGTTCAATGCTCGCTCGACGCAGGCAAACTGACAACCATCCAGAAATAAGCGGCCGAAGTGCGAGATCTCTGCGCCTCGACTACCGCCCAACAGATCCATCTGCAACGCCCATGTTCGTCGCATCGCCACGTCGCTGGGGGCGAGCGGGAACCAAAAGACCAGTTCTTCCAGCGTAATGCTGCGGGGCGCTTGCCATAGCGTTCGAATCGTCTCCGACGAATAGTTCAGATCGAAGCGGTCGTTGTAGGTGAATCCGACATCAGGCTGCGTCTCGTACAGCGCCACATGGGCTTGCAGTTTTTCCGGGTGGAACAGATCGTCCTGATCCAGCAGGGCGATGATCTCGCCGGAAGATGCATGCAGGCCCGTATGTCTGGCCACATCAGCGCCACGATTTGTCTCGTGGACAATATAGGTCAGGCGTGAATCGTCGAACTGCTGTATTACATCGGCGGTCTGATCGGGCGAGGCGTCACTGACGACAATCAACTCGAAGTTGGAAAATGTCTGGTTAAGGACACTCTGGATCGCCGCGCCCAGATGGGCGGCGCCGTTGTAAGTTGGAACGATCACGCTTACCAGTGGCTTTGTCATGAAGTACTGTTCACCTTACACAACATCGGCGAACTGGAATTCAAGTCGCTTGAAAAGCCAGTAACCGACCAGGAACACGACCACCGATACCAGCGCCGACGGGACCAGATAGCTACCCGGCAGCCGACCGACAATCAACACATCCCGATAGGCTTCGATAACACCGGCCATTGGGTTGAGGAAGTAGATCCCACGCAGTTGTTCCGGCACCATCGTAACCGGATAAATGATCGGCGTGGCATAGAACCAAAGCTGCAAGCCCAGCACCAAGAGCGACCGTACGTCGCGGAAGAAGACGTTGAGCGCTGCACATGCCAGCCCCACCCCCAACATCAACGTCATCTGGATGGCCAAGATGACCGGCAGGAAGAGCAAGCCGGCCGGGAAGATCGAAACGCCGTAGACAATCATGAGAATCACCAGCAAGCCGGCCGCCACAGCAAAGTCCATTAGCCGGGCCATCATGGCCGCAATCGGCAGGATCTCGCGTGGAAAGTAGATCTTGGTGACCAGGCCCATGTTTGCCACGAGGGAATCGGTCATGTCCGGAAGCGAGGCCGCCAGGAAGGTCCATGGCACAACGGCAACATAGGAGAAGACCGGATAGGGAACATCCCCAGTGTCAATGGGTACGAACAGGGTAAATACGACCGAAAATATCGCCACCTGTGCAGCCGGCTGCAAGATGGCCCAAAGCCAACCCAACACGGATTGCTGATAGCGGGCGCGGATGTTGCGGCCTGTCCACGCAAAGAGCAGATCTCTTGTTCGATGCAAATTCCCTACATGTGCCAGCATCCCAATACCTCAGGCTAGATCGTGTGCGGCTTAGCGAATCGCCAAGACAACGTCATCGATCGGTGCAGATTTTCCATTGTTCTGTGCATGATCCCAGCGGCTCTGCGGTTCGAAAATCCCGCTGGTCTCTGTATAACTCAATGCCCTACCCTTGACGCTGAACCAGTCCGAACGCCCCGGCTTGGTGGTGATGCCCATCGAATCGGAGTCGTTCAGAAACCAGGCCTCAGCGAAATAGGTACCGCTCACCAGTTGCAGCGGATCCAGCGTAACCGTCACCACACCTTGGCCTCGCTGTACGGCCATCTCGAATCCATCGAGTTTTGTGCGCATCATGCAGCAGGTCAAGCCGTCGGAGCGGGTAATGAATGCAGAAACATGAACGTTGCCAAGCGTTTGGTAGGCGTTGTAGTGGACACGAATCTGCAGTGGTTCACCGCTTGCGTATGGAGAGTCGGCGGTCCCGCCGCCAGAGCCGATGACATCTACCTGCGTGATCTCAATCTCACCGTCTTCCCCTTCGACTTCAGGTTGTCCGCTTTCGACAAATTTGTCGGCGCGCTCTTGATGCAGATCCTGCTCGTAAATGCTGATAACCTCTTGCGTGGCGCCCCGAAAAAAGACTTCGCCGTGCTTCAGGTAGAGCGCCTTTTCACAGATGGCCTGCACGAGATAAATATTGTGAGACACAAAGATGATACTGGTTCCGCCATCGAGCAGTTCGCGAATGCGTTTCATACACTTCTGTTGGAACGAAGCGTCGCCGACCGCCAACACTTCATCCACCAGCAAGATGTCCGGCTCAATACATGAGGCCACGGCAAAACCCAGGCGAACGGTCATGCCGGAAGAATACCGTTTGACGGGTGTGTCGATGAATTGCTCCAACTCGGAGAAGTCGATGATTTCATCGAGTCTGCTGTCGATCTGTCGACGGCTCAGGCCAAGAATGGCGCCATTCAGATAGATGTTCTCTCGCCCTGACAGGTCTGGATGAAAGCCTGCTCCCAGTTCAATGAGGGCGGAAAGCTGTCCAAAGGTCTCAATGGTTCCAGTGGTAGGCTTCGTGATATTTGCCAGGAGTTTCAGCATCGTTGTCTTGCCGGCGCCGTTGCGGCCGACCAACGCCAGTGACTCGCCTTCGTGCAGATCAAAGCTCACATCGTTCAAGGCCCAAAACTCACTGGAGTTGGCGCTGCTCTGGGATCCTGAGCGAAAGGATTGCTTGACGCGTTGTGACAGCAGCGAGGGTAGACTTGTACGCGTCAACCCAAGTTGATAGCGTTTTGAAACTTTGTCAAAGCGTACTTTCAACGTCATTCAAACTCTCCAAATGTGGACGACCAATGCCCGTTTCTACCACCAATGTAAAGACAGCCATTGGCCTACCGGGTTCGTCGTGAATATATAAACACGGCAGCGATCAGCAATCCGACCGGAATCAAGGCTGAGACGACCGGGCCGGCAGGATTTTTTGTGACTGTCAACTGCTCCTTCGGCTCAATGCTTGAAGCCTCGGCCACCGGGACACTCAGTGGAGTCAGCGGTTGCGCCACGATCTCTGTCATGGTGTATGGTTGGGTCGTCTGTACAACCTCGGTCGGCAATGGCACAAGTTCAAGCATCGGCACATCGATCTGCCGATAAGCGTACCAGACGCCATTTCCCTTCAGCCCTGGGTCAGAACGCCATGTGACCAGTAATTGGTTGCCCTGTAAGACAATTGCGCTGGCATCGTACGGATCGAAGGCATTGTCGGTCTTCATATCCATCACCTGAGGTCCGGATACGATTGGATCGGGCGGCGACCAAGCATTGGCGTTCCATACGCTGTGCCACATGCCGTGTAAATCGATATCGCCCGGAATACGCTGACCGAAGAAAAGATGAAGATTGTCCCCGTTGTCTTCGACCACAGACAGCAGACCGTTTACGCCCACGTGTTCCGAAAAAAGTTCCCGTGGATCGGTCCACGTCAGTCCGTCATCTTGCGAAAAGGACATGACGACCTTACCGCGGATATTGAAGAGTGCGAACAAGTTGTCGTTATGGATGATGAAGGCCGGGGACATGGTTCCCAGCTCGTACATCTCCTGGCCTTCTGACAAATCGATGGGGTCTGTCCATCCGCCATCGCCGGCCAATTCATGCGAATAGAGGATTCCTCGCCCCTGACCTTGCACGTTCACCCACTGCCAAAGGGCGTGAAGCCGTCCATCTGAACTGTGATCGAGTGAGATGTTATATGGAAACAGCTTCCCACTATATGTCAGTCCAATCACGGACGGCACCGACCATGTCTCTCCCCGGTCGGTCGACACTGTGTCATACACGCCATAGCCTTCTATTGTCCCGCCAAATACGATGACGATGTTGCCGTCTGCGTCCTCTGCAATTGCCCCGCTGGGGGGGACCATCGAAGCCACAACCGGCTCGGAAAGTGACCAACTCTTGGATTCCCCGGCATGCGTCATATAGACTTTGGCATAGTAGAGATATGACTCGGTTTCATCACCGCCAAAATAGATGAGATGGAAATAGCCCTCTTCATCCAGCATGACATCCAGTATCCGGGCCTCCATCTTGATCGGTGAAAGCAGCACGTCGACGGGCTTCGTCCAACCGGACTCTGGTCGCCATTGACTGTATGTGATGGCTAGATACGAATCATCGATAGCCAGTCTCTGGCTGGCAAAGGCGTGTACCGTATTGTTACGGTCGGCGATCAGAATCGGCGGATTCGCCTCCTCATCAAATCCAGGAATCGTCTGCAAAGCGGACCAGCGCGGCGACGCTTCCTGCGTTTGGGCCTGAACTGGCGTCTGACTAAAGCTGCCGATTACGACCAACACCAGGCTCAGTTGAACCATAAAATATCGCACCTTGCGTGCCGGAGCGGCTGCGAAGCGCAGATTCTTTGTGTAGCGATCGTCTGACACTCGGACTGTAGTTGCCAAGGATATGTGATACCTTTCTGTCACGGATTGGCGGAAATACAGATCGTTATCGCCGATTTAGACAGTATTGCAGATCCGGATTCCGACCTGCCAGCGCACGAGTGCCGTTTCGGTCCGGATTCGGTAAAAATGGATCAGTAAAATGACAACGATCATCTTCCGTCAGTTACAATTCGTTATCCGTAGACGCTGGTCCATGGCTTTGGGCTTGCTCTGTATCGCCCTAGCGATTGCTTTCTCGTCTACTGAGGTTGCACACGCGCAAGGGCAAAGTCCGGCTCACCGCGTGAATGTTCCCTACTGGGATTGGGAAGCAGATGATCCATATCCGTCGCACGCCGTCTTCTGGTTTGGTCAGGTCGGAACTGAATCCAACTACATTGATGTTCGAACAATCTACTACAACGAGCAACTGGAAATCGTCGCCCACATCATAGACCGCAATCTCTACCAGAGTGAGCCGTCTCCGGATGTTGATCTGGCGGAATGGGATGCCATCAGCATCTGGTTGGACACAGCCGAGTTTCCAGGCAGCGTGCCCTCCGCCGACTCCTATCGATTCACCGTTCAGCTTGGGCAGTGGGACATGCCCGAATATAGCCAGCAAGCATTTCGTGGCAACAACGCTGGTTGGTCCGCCGCCCCAATCGACTTCACGGCCACCGCCAGTTGGCGAGGTACGGACGGCCCCAACTCAGGAAAAGACGCCAAGGGTTGGATGGCCACGATCACTATCCCCTTTGAAAGTCTGGGTCTCTCCGGCCCGCCGGAGCCGGCATCGACCTGGCGCTTTGGCTTCACGCTACATGACAGAGATTCTTATGAACAGCCAGTTCGCTCGACGAACTGGCCGGAACAGATGAACAACAACGCACCCAATACTTGGGGTCAGTTGGCCTTCGGTAGACCGGACCAAGCCACGTCCGATGGAACATTCTCGGGCGAGTTGACCATTGGCCACGGTTTGAACGGCGCCATCGTACGCGACGCCCACGTTGGCGGCCATACTACCTGCGGCGAGGCCATCGATCATTGGACGGAGTGGGGCAACACCAACTACGGCGGCTACAATCAGATCAACATTCAGAACCAGTGGGATGTATCCGAATACCCTTGCTTCTCCAAGTACTACATCACCTTTCCGCTGGATAGCATTCCGGATGATGTAGAGCTTGTCTCGGCAGAATTTGTCTTCTATCTATTCGGCAATGCCGGCTACGAACCCGGCCAAGCCCTAGCCTCGGCCATTCAAGCGTCGACCGTCGGCGAGGACTGGGACGAATCGACCATCACCTGGAACAATGCGCCGTTGGCTGTCGAAAACATCGCCCTGACCTGGGTCGATCCCGTTGACTTTTTTGACCCTGGCATCCCATATACTTGGAACGTGACCGACGCCACATCCGATGCCTACACGAATGGCGATCCGCTGCGGCTTGCACTCTACTCGGCAGATGGTGAGCGCCACAGCGGCAAGTATTTCTGGTCATCGGATGCAGATGCCGGCGTTCGCCCATACCTACAGGTGAAGTGGAGAAGATCGTCCACGACCGAGCCGCCAATCGACGACTCTCCGGTCTATTCGGTCTATCTGCCTGTCACGATGGACTGACCCCGAATGAAAGGTTCCAGTGAATCAACATGTTTAGTGTACAAACCTGTACCATGCTGGTCATGCTATTGCTCGTCGGCATCGCAGGATCCTATCCACTTCCTCAATCTGAGGCCCAAGATTCACAAGCGAACTATTGGCTCTATCTATCACAGATTATGGCTGAGCCGCGGCTTCCTCAATCGCAGATTAGCGATGTCACGACCAACTTGTCAGATCAGGGCGCCATTGCCGCCTATGACCGTCTGGAACTCACTTTCGACGTCCAAACGGTCGCTCAGAATCCCTACCTTCCCTACGATGAGACCCCTCCACCAGGTATCGAACCCGGCGACGGCGTCACCGTGAACGCCCTCTTTACGCCGGATAATTGGCGTACCGTCTATACACAGCCGGCCTTCTACTATCAGGAATTCATCCATGAGTTCATCCATGCGGTCGGCGAAGACGAAGAGTGGATCTATCCGACAGACGAATATCGCTGGAAAGTTCGTTTTGCACCCGACAGACCCGGTGACTGGGCGTACAAACTATCTGTGCTTGACGCAAACGCAACAACTGAAACGTCGCCTCAACCATTCACTGTCTCGACGTCCCAGAATCCCGGCTTTGTTCGAGTGAGTTCGACAGACGCTCGCTACTTTGAGTTCGACAATGGCGACTATTTTCCCGGTCTCGGCTTCAACATGCCGTACAACCACCTGAACTGGACCGATCCCGTCGCGGATAACGAGTCAAACTTCGAGATCATGTCGCTCAACGGCATTCAGCTTGTACGCTTCTGGCTCACCCAGTGGTCGATCTACGGTTCAGCCTGGAACCCATGGATCGGCCAGCAGAACAGCTACAACGGCTATATCCCACAGACCGGCTTGATTCCATTTGGTGAAGCGTCAGGCGAATGGAGCATGAAGCTCGCCTACCCTGCCGATGCCTATTTCGATCAGTGCCGCTTCCTTGATGCCCAACTGTCCAACCCCGCAGTCAAACAGGAGACAACCTACGTCGTTGAAGCACGCTACTGGGCCGAAAATGTCGATGCGAGTTGTCAAGACGCCAACTGTGGATTCACCATTCAGATCGGCGACAACAATTGCGGCGAGGCAGAGCGCGTCTCACAAGACTTTGGCCGTGACTCAAACGACAGTTGGCAGACTTTATCCGGGCGCTGGGCGTCCGGCAGCCTCGACCACTTGCCGCGTCTTCATCTAGTCCTGGAAAACGTCGATGACGGGGCAATGCAGCCTCAAATTCTGATCACCGAAGTCTCCGTCCGCGAGGATCTCACGCCCGATGATTCGACCGACAATCGATACGGCCCCAACATCATTGGCAAAGCCACGGCAGATTTTCACACCTATTTCGACCAACGGAATTCCTTTGCCTTCGACAAGGTTGTGGAACTGGCCGAACAACACCAGGTCTACTTACGCCCGGTCATTCTTGAAAAAGGAGACCGCATCTTCAACGCCTACGATGACGCCGGCATGATCGCCGAAGAGAATCCCGACCACTTCTACACCCACAATCTTGGCGACACCAAAGTACGTTGGCTGTACCAGGCTTGGTGGCGTTACCTACAGGCACGCTGGGGCTATTCGACCAGCATTCACTCCTGGGAACTGCTCAACGAAGGTGATCCGTGGAACGAGCGGCACTATGCGCTGGCCGACGATTTCGCCGAGTACATGCACCAGTTCGAACCCAACGATCATCTGGTTTCAACGTCGATGTGGCACTCCTATCCCAAGGACTCGTTTTGGGACAACCCGGCCTATCCACATGTTGACTTCGTCGACATCCATCAGTACTTTCTGGAAGGTCAAGAGTCAGATCGCTACGGTCTCTACACTGCCGACGACTACTACGACATGGTGGCGATCACGCAGAAAATGAGCATGGCTTTGGGCGCTCAGATGCCGGACGGCGTCGGCAAACCGCTGTTGCGCGGCGAACTCGGTTTTCATGATGCGGCAGACCGCCCGGCCGACGCCCTGCTTGAAGACACCGAAGGCGTTTGGCTACACAATCTGCTCTGGGGCGGCATCAATGCGGGCGGTCTGATCGAATCCTACTGGCATATCGGCATCCACATCGTTCAACAAGACGAAAGCGGCGCCTACCTGTTTGATCACCGACCGATCTATCGGACATTTCATAACTTCGTGGGCACGATTCCCTTGAACAACGGCAACTATGGCGACATTGAGGCGTCCGTGTCGACAGACCAGCTACGGGCCTGGGGCCAGAAAGATATGGCCCATGGCTGCGCACATCTTTGGATTCAGAACAGAGCGCACACCTGGAAAAACGTCGTCGACAATGAACCGATTGCGGGCGTCTCCGGCCTTATCACCTTCGACGGTCTACAGCCGGCAAATTCATACACGCTCGAATGGTGGGATCCCTACCAGGCTGACCCGGACCGCCAGATGGTCGGCAGCGAGGCCGTCGTTGCCGATGCAGACGGATTGATTACCCTGGCCGTGGACAACCTCACCACAGATATTGCCGCTAAGATCATTTCGGTGGAAGGGTGTCGATAAGGTCGCTCAAAATGCGCTACGGGCCACCACCAACACACCGGCGCAGATGATGCCGACGCCGAACCAACGCAGCGTTGGTACGACTTCGCCAAGCCCGACCTGCGCCACCAGTGTCACCAGCACAAAATTGAGCGCCAGAAACGGATACGCATAGCTCAGATCCATTCGGCTCAGCACTGCGATCCACGCCAAGGCGCCGATGCCGTAGAGGAACAGACCAAGCAATACAAGCGGCGAATGAAGGATCATTGTCACCAGCCCGACGAGGCCGTCGGCGGCCGCTTGCGGTTGGCCGACGCCGAGTTTGATCGTTGCCTGACCGGCCACGCCGGCGACAATCGAGAGTGCGATAAGCCACCAGTATTCCAAGATCGCTTTCCTCATCTGTGTACAACCGCCAATCCGGATGAAAGTCTTCCGCCTAGTGCGAAAGGACATTGCTTTGCCTCTAGCGGCTGCTCGATACAGTCGTCATCTTGGCGATCACCTCGCCAACCCAGCGCTGCTGCTGTGGTTCGCCATATTCGCTGTACCACCACTGACGCTCCTCCAGTTGCTCCGACAGCATGGGCACCGATTGCCACATGGCCAGCGCCTGATCCATCTGACCGTTGGCGGCATAGGCCTCGCCCAGCAATCGCCGAACAACCCGTTGGTTTGGCGCCGCAGCGTGCGCGGCCTGCAAATGGGCCAGTGCCACATCGTACTCCGCCATCGACAGCGCGATCTGTCCCAAGCGACGATGTGCGGTCACATTATCGGCGTCGTATCTCAGCGCATTTTGGTAGCGATTCACAGCCGGCAGCAGCCCAACGACATGGTCGCGACGCACAAGATCCTGGATTGGCCACTTTGGCCAAACATAGACAGCAAGTTCGGCCCGCGTCTGATAGACCGCGCCCAAATTCGCCTGTAGCGCTGACCGTGTGCCAGGCAAGAGGAAGAGCAGCGCAATGGCTGCAACAACGAAAAACGCCCCTGGCAGGGTCTCCAACCGTTGGTTCGTCTGCACAGGTTCTTCTTCGCTGCCTTGCCTCCTCCGTACGCTATCGCTCACACTCCACAACACGGCGAAGGGCACGAACAGAACCGGTACGAGCAGGCTGGCATAGAGCGAGGCGTCGACCAGGCCATGGACCAGAGCGCCCACCAGCGCCGCGACTGCCGCCGCGCCCATCAGACGCTGACGCTGCGTGCCATGCCTGAATATGGCTGCCTGCGTCCACACTGTCCCGAACACGATAGCCAGAAATGCGACCGATCCCGGCAGCCCTTGCTCAACCGCGATCTGCAAGTACAGGTTGTGGGCATGTGACAGATAGGACGTATGCAACATGAACAGATAGGCCGAAAAGACCTTATTGGTGACGCCAAGCCCGCTGCCTGTATATCGGTAGTCGCCTATCAGGGCCAGGGAATCTTGCCAGAGCGCAATCCGGCCGTTCAACGTATCAAATGCGACTGCTTGCGGCAGAAGCCCGCCGGACAATGACCCGACGGGCAACATCAACAGTGAAACGGAGCCGATCACCAGCACAAGCAGGCTGGCGATGACAATGACATCGCCAAGCCGGCATAGGCCAATTCTGTCTCGGTTATTCGCACGCCACCAGACATAAAAGCCGCAAAATGCCGCCATTGCCAAGGCAATCAGCGCGCCTTTTGAACCCGACAAGAGTACAGCGATCAGTGCCACCCCAAGCGCAGCGCCATACAATACGCCAATCGCCGTTGCCGACGTACCGGTATACCGACGCCGGGGATTCAGGGACAGACCGCCACACCCAAGCGGAATCAAAACAACAAGGGAATCAGCGGCAACTTTGCCAAGTGTTGAGCTTGCCATCGCCGAGAGTAGCTGAACGTTGTTGCCAAACAAGGCGTTCGTTTTGCCGGCAATGAAAAAGCTGCCAAGAAGACCGGCCAACCAGCCGCAGCCGATCAGGATCCGCCGTACCACCCGGTCATGCCTAATGCTTGCGTTGATCGGTCGCAGCGCCACAGCCCCCAGGAGACCTGCCGCCAGCAGAACAAACCGACTGATTGCCGCCATCGTGTCAAACGAGACGGCAACGCCCATCAATGCGGACAGGAGGAATAGCCCAATTGCCGTGGCTGTCAGTGTGTTGATCATTTTGCTCAATTACGATGACGCATCTTGTGTTGATCCTACTGGAGCGGCCACTTCCGCATTCGGCATCGCTACGCTATTGCGCTGTACGATTGTTCGAGTCAGTGGCGTGCTCGCTGGCCTTCTCTGTTTCCGCTTACCCCGCCCAAGGCCGAAAACACCGCCGACCGATGAATCCGTGGGTTGGTTGTAGGCATTGGTGTAGCCGTATCGTTGGCCGTAGTTGTAGTAGTAGCCGCTCTCGTTCGCCTTCACTTCGTTTAGGACCGTGCCAAGAATATGTGCATCTACCTGGGCCAGGGCATCCGCAGCGTTCTGCAGCATTTCGTTTCGAGTTGATCCGGCCTTAATGACAAGCAACACACCGTCAACGCGGCTTGCCACAATGGCAGAATCCGAAACGACGGTAACCGGTGCGCTGTCTATCACCACGACATCGGCATCCTGGCCCAACGTGTTCAGCAGGTCCTGCATCCGCTGTGACCCCAATAACTCGGACGGATTGGGGGGCAACGGTCCCGACGTAAGCACGCGCAGGTTAGGAATCGGCGTCTTCTGCAGGAGTTGATCGACTGAATCGAGATCGGTCAGCAAGGCCGATGTTACCCCGAAGTTATTCGCTAGTCCGAAGAATTTGTGCTGCATGGGCCGGCGCAAATCTGCGTCGACCAAGACAACTTTCCTGTCGCTGTGCGCAAGCGCAGCGCTGAGATTGGCTGCGGTTAGCGATTTTCCCTCTCCTGGCGAAGCGCTGGTAATTTGGACTGTGCCCAACTCGCGGTCGATTGATGCGTACTGCAAGTTGATCCGCAACACCCGATAGGCTTCGGCAGCCGGCGCCAGGTTATTGTGCAACATGATCAGCGGCGAACCATTTGGCGAATGGCCATTATCCAGTTTGGGGATCGCCCCAAGCGTTGAAAGACCCACAAGGTTCTGTACCTGATCACTGGTCTTCACGGTCTGATCCATGAACTCAACCAGGTAGGCGCCTGAAGCGGCAAGTACCACGCCGAAGAAAATCGCCACTGCAACCGATCGCAAATAGCCCCCGGCCATCGGCGCACCAGGAAGGCCGGCGCTCTCAAACATACGGATACCGTTGGCGGCATGCTGTTGCGATGTAAGCGAAAGTTCCGTGTAGGCTGTCTGCAACGCATTGACTTTGGCCTCTAGCGTGGCGATCTCCTCTTGCAGTCGCCTGATCTTGATGGCGCTTAGTTCGTTGGCAAGCTCTGCCTGCTTCCGCTCGATCTCCGCTTCCGTGGCAAAGATATCCTTTTCAATTTTGGCCAGACGTTGCTCCACAAACGCTTCGCGATCTAGCATGGCCTGGCCCGTTGGGCTGTGAAGAATGAGCTGGTTGGCCAATTCTTGCGCAACCTGCTGCGCCCGAGCCGGATCAGTGTCTACGACTGCAATTTCCACCAGTTGGCCGGAAGGCCGTGCGGTGTAGTTCGGCAGCCAGGTCATCCCCAGGCTTTCCATCGTCGCTTGCCGAATCGTGGACCGCTGTAGAAACTCCGCATAGTTGCTGGCTAGGTTCTGAGCCAAATACAGGTTGTTGTTGTCGGGATTCGGATCTTGGATGAAGCTGCCGACGATAACCGTTGTGCGTGATTCGTACAATGCCGGCTGCCGAGACACGTAGAAATAGCTTGAAAGTCCCGCCAAGATTCCAGCGACAAGCAGCAACCACCACCATCGAAGCAGTGGTTGGATAATTTTCCGAAGGTCAATACTCTCCATCGACCTAACCTCTCCTGGACGTCGATCGATTGTCCTGGGTACGGAACACGTCCAAGACAAACGCAACGATTCACAAAGTGTGCTCAACGAATCCAGATCGGATTGGTGTCGTTGTACTCGTTATTCGAGATATTCTTCTGGTCAGTCCCGTCTGCATTCATGAGCCAGAGTTGGTTGCGCCCAGTGCGGTTCGAATAGAACGCGATCTTCGTGCCGTCTGGCGACCATGTCGGATGTTTGTCCGACGGCCAACCTGTGACCGTTAGCTGGGTCGTCGTCGTCCCGTCCGTGCTGACGACGTAGATTTCCTCATCTGTATCGTCGACACCCACATAGGCGACCTGGTCACCGGCAGGTGACCACGCCGGGTCGTAACAATTGCTGCGACAGGCTGTAATCTGTACTTTGTTGCCGAAATCGACCGAAAACAGAACGATTTGCAGGATGTGATTCCCCTGTTCGTCTACACGGGCAATGTCCGGCTCGACGAGTGCAATCTGCTCGCCGTTGGGCGACTTCGGCAATACGTCACACGCTCGATCATAGATCCACGTCTGGGTGATGAGTTGCACTTCACCGGTAGCGGGGTCGAGCAAATGGGGTTGCACACCCCCGGCACGATCAGACAGGAAGATAATCTTTCCCTCAAGCCCGATGTCCGTCGGCAGTGCATCAGGCACGGCTGTCGGCGTCGGCGGTATCGGCGTGATCGTCGGTGCCATTATCAGCGGCAGCGGCGTCGCGGTTGGCGCCGCCAATGTCGGCACCAATGTAATTACAACGGCATTAGGGGCCAATGGTGTCGG
Source organism: uncultured Chloroflexia bacterium (assembly GCA_963698255.1). Lineage (GTDB taxonomy): Bacteria > Chloroflexota > Anaerolineae > Caldilineales > Caldilineaceae > JAWKOK01. The sequence goes on from CAVOQD010000037.1 coordinate 656,601, forward strand.
CGTACCGTTGATACTTGCCTCGGAGGTCGCAAAGACGGAATCAGCCGCTGCGGTCAATACGTTGCCGGGTGTAGCTGTGGCAATCACATACTCGGCGAGTTCTCCGTTCCAAGGAATTGTCGCCGTTGGAATGCCGCGAAGCGCTGCGTCCGTAGCCACCGCTGCGCGTGCCGCTTCAGTGGCAACGTTTTGTGCAGGCGGCGACGGTAGAATCAGGACCGGCGTGACGTAGCCCGTGGGTACAGGCGTATACGTCCCTGTTGTTTTTGCCACTGCCGTCGCAATTTGCGCATCCAACGTTGCCGCGGCTGGACTAGCACGGCGTCGGCGTGTGTCGCACGATGGCGGGCAACCCGCCGGCCAATGCTATGGCCTGAGCAGTCGCCAGATTGGTCGGGAAACGGCGTAGGCGTTACCACCCCAAAAGGTACGGGTGTATAGGTGCCGATAGTTTCGGCCACATGGGTGGCAGTCGCTGCCTGGGCGACAATCGTCAATTCGTTTTCCGGCACAGGTGTCAACGTCGCTACGACAACCGGCTTGGTGAACAACGGCGGCGGTGTCACTGGCGCAGCGCCGACGTTCAGCACCAGTTGAGGTGCATTTCCCTGTGTCTCGGAACCGCTTCCGCTGTCCCAAGCAAACAGGTTTTCGCTGTTGCTCTGCGGAGATGCCTGAATGCGCACGTAAACCGACCTTGCGTCCTCAAGTCGCTGCTGCTCAAGCCATTCACGGGCGCCTGGGTCCAACCGCCAGACATTCGTCCTGCCTTCGGCAACATCATTGCTGCCGACCGAACCCAGAAAGATAGTCGCCGGCGCACTGTAGGCCGTCAAAAAATCTGCCGACGCCATCTCTTCAAACGACGACTCCGGCAACATCTGTACCAGCCAGCTTCCGCCGCCGTCGGTGACAAGTTGATCCTGGCGCAGTCCGGTCAGATGCAACTCGGCTGTTTCGATGATCGCGCCGCGCTGCACATCAGCCAGTTCGAATCGCACAGCCGAGATATAGGAATCGCCATCGCGGTTTCCGGCATATAGGAAGGAGTCGCCAATGTAATTGCGCCGCGGGTCATTCGTGCGCCACCAGCCGACGTCGTTGCCGCTGGGTCGCAGTGTAAACAGTTCACCGCCGCTGATCGGTGTCAGGCTCTGGCTCGCCTGATTTCCCTCAGACGCGCGTTCATCACCCGCACCATTGACTGGTACGGGCGTCGACGTCGGAACCAGAATCAATTGACTGCTATTGCTTGAACTTTGGCTACCGGTGATGTCTTCACTCGGCGCCGGCACAGGCTCATTGACGCCGGCGTCCGGCAGAGACAAGGTCACTGTGGCAATTTCCGGCTGTGCCAGGGCTGCGGATCCGGCAGATTCATCAACAATCGTCAGGGCGCTTTCCAGAGATCCCGGTTCCGAGTCAGTGTCACGCATGGAGGACGGGACCAAAGCATTAATGACAACAGCCGATGCGGCAATCACGATCAAGGCTGAAGCGAGTGCCAGCACAATCCAACCGTAGCGACGGTAGGTAGGCCGTTCAGCGTTGCCGCTCCGATTCCCTGCCTGAACCACGGCACTGGAATCTCGCTCTGAGGTATCGACCTCAATGAAAAACTTGCATTGAGTATATTGCGATGACAGACAGTATTGCTGCTGTTCACCTTCGTCGGGCTTGCGTGGCAACAACGGCGCGTAGCAACGGTGCGCATCAGTGGCTTGCGACAGCATGACAGTCGGGTCATTGACCAAACCGATGTACGGACAGACGCTATTGTGATGAGAATCGTTGGGCATTTCATTCCTGTAAACTGCCTGTCAGCCCCAGCTACGAACGATGTGGGCTGCCGCTGCTGCTAGATCGTCAACCACTTGCACACCAGGCACGGAGGCAGCGAACCGGTCGACTTCCGCACTGCGTCGCCCACTGCGAACGAGCAATGATGGACAGCCGGCATTGGCTGGCCGCCTGATAGTCGGTCAGCGCATCTCCCACGAAAATCGATTCCGCCAAATTAAGTCGAAGGCGTTCCGCGGCCTGAAGGAGTAGGCCGGGCCGGGGTTTGCGACATTGGCAACCGTCGGCCGGCGTATGTGGACAGAGGAAGAACGCGTCAATCCGTCCTCCCTCTCTTTCTACCAGATCGCTCAACCGTGCGTGGATCTCGTCGATCTCTTGACGGTCGACCAGACCCCGGCCAATGGCGGATTGGTTGGTGATCACTGCAATTGGAACAGACAGTGAGGAAAGTAGATGAATCGCGTCAATGGCGCCGGGGAGAAGCTCGAATTCATCCCAGCATTTCACATAGTCGGCGCGTTCACGATTGATTACGCCATCACGATCCGATCAGAATTCCGCGTACGAATCCACCGCTCACAGGTTGCCTGCCAATCATCCGCAAAGTCAGCGACCAGAGTGCGTCCAAAGCAAGTCATGCAGGGGCGGCCCTTGCGGCCGCGCCTGCGAATTGAGACAGCGTATTGGAATCACCTATACGAGCGGCTGTATATATGCTCGATGACTGGCATCCGCTGGCTCGGCGCTTACCATCGAGTGAACCGCTTCACGCATCGCCAGCGTGACCATATGCTCCAGAATCAGGTGAACATCCTCTATTTGCTCAGTGCAATAGTTGGGCACAACGATCGGGATATCCACCACACCGGCCAACTTACCGCCGTCGTTGCCGGACCATCCAATGGTAGTGGCGCCCAACGACTTGGCCTTGGCAATGCCATTCAACACATTCGGCGAATTCCCGCTGGCCGAAATGGCGATGGCGACATCGTCCTTTCGTGCGAAGTTGGCAAGCTGTTCGGCAAAGACATTCTCGTAGGAATTGTCGTTGGCATGTGCGGAAAAGAGGGCCATGTTATCGGTCAGAGACATTACCCGCATTCGGGGGACGTTCGGCATGTCGGTATTCTTGCCCAGGTCGCAAGCCATGTGGAGGGCAGTTGCTGCGCTACCGCCATTTCCCATAATAAAAATGTGGTTGCCATTCAACCTGGCTGCGTGTAGAACCTCTACAATCGTGTCGATATCGTCCCACGGCATCTGATCCAATGCTTGACGCAAGTCACGTGCATATTGACGATAGAATTTCATGTCTATGCCACCTTTCGTAACAGTTCAAATTCGGTGATGACCGGCAGGCATAAACATGGGAGCCGATGCCCGGCTATCACGCAATGTGCCTCATGTGTACTTTTGAAACAGCGATTTGATTATGTGGTGGCGAAACGCATCATCTGCCAACCGACATTCACGGCGCTCTTGGTCCCTTCCCAACTATTCATGCTCTTCAGGAAAGTCCACGCCGGACCCGGACGCATCGACCATTCGCGGGTCGCACGTTTCTGCCAGTACTCAAGCTGCTCGGCGGACAAATTTCCATAGTCCAGCACAGTCGACTGGTCCATGTCCACCTCTTCCCATTTCGTGCCTGGACGGAACCAACCGTTCTCCACAACTTCATAGAAGAAGGGCGTGCCCGGATAGGGTGCAGCAATGTGGAACAGGGCGATATCGAGCGGCAATGACTTGGCGTAGTCGATGGTCTCCATGATCGACTCTTCCGTCTCGCCCGGCAGGCCAATGATGAAGTAGCCCCAGTTCTTGATGCCGGCGGCTTTGGCCCATTTCAACGCCAAGTAGGCCTGCTCCTTCTTGTATCCCTTGCGAGCCCGCTTCAAAATGACTTCGTTGGCACTTTCGATGCCCCAAGAAATCAGCCAGCAACCCGCCCGCCCCATCAGGCTGAGCATCTCTTCATCCACGTAGTCAACTCGACTGTTGCAGGTCCACTTGATCTGGATCCCGCGCTCGATAATCAGCTCGCACAGATCAACTACATGCTCGCGGTTCACCGTGAAGAGGTCGGCGTACATGTGGATGTTGCGAATGCCCAAATGCACCAGGTACTCAAGTTCCGCGACGATGTTCTCTGCCGAACGCACCCGCACGCTGTTCTGATAGGTCACGTGCTTGATACAGTACTTGCATCCGGCCGGACATCCTCGACTGGTGACGATGAAGGTGAACGGCCCCTGAATCATGGGCATACGCTGCTTTTCCAACGGCAGCATCTCGTGATGCGGAATCGGCAAGTCATTCAGATCCGGAATGAATGGTCGATCCGGGTTGATGACGATTTCATCACCACGCCGCCAAGCCAGGCCCAAAATAGAAGCATAGGGCGACTCGTCGTCCTCGACGGGAAAAGTCTCCACGATCGTCTGGCGGCCAAAGCGCTTTGTCTGCGCCTGGCTGGTCTCCGCCAACATCTTCACCACACGTGGGTCACTCGGCGTCTTGCCTTCCAGGCGATCCAGCAACTCGCGCAGCGTCATCTCCGGCTCGCCACGCAACAGGAAATCGAGCGCGGGGAAGGGCGTCATCGTCTCGATGGTCATGGGCGTGACATGGGTGCCGAAGGCCATGGTCTTTGCGCCCAGCGCCTTGGCCAAGAAGACGCCGTACATATCGTTGCGCAGGGTGGGCGCCGTGACCTGTGTCAGGTAATATTTAGGACGAGATTGTTCCAGGCGCTCGGCAAACGTCTCCCAGTCCATGCGCAGGGCCACAGCATCGATAATCTCAACCGTATAGTCGGGCTTCAGCAGCGCCGCCATCTGAGCCAAACTGACCTGCGGCCAGATCATGTTCTCCCGGCTGCGCCGTCCGACGCGATGCTGGCTGCGGATCCAGATTGCACCATCCTCAGTCGGCGGATTGACCAGCAACACGTCCACGGTGCCAGGCGGCCTGCTCGATGAGGTCAGCGTTTGCACCTCGGAACCGGCATCGGGAAAATGCGACGGACGCAATGGCGGCAGGCGACGCGTCCCCAGATTGCTCGAAATGTCAGGCGTCAACTCGATGTTGGGCGTGAGGGTCTCGGGCATTACGGTATTGGGTGTTGCAGTGGATTCTGATGGTGAACTGTTAGACATGCTCAATTCGGTCCTTGTCCCTCTCCGCACATGATTCAACCGTGCTGCAAACTTGGTACAGACTGCGGCTTCACATGCGGCAAAGTCATCGTCAATAGGATACGGAAGTCACAGGCTAGCAGGCTGCCGGAGTGACGGAAAATGAGACGCGGATAACGCGGATCTCGGCGGAGAAAGGCGGATTTCTCTCGATTTATCCGCGGAAATCAGTCAGATCCGCGTTATCCGCGTCCCATCGGCCTTCTCTCCGACACGCTGCTAGGCCGGGTTCGAAGCGACATTCGGCCGCAAGATCGCGCCTTCACCTGAATCGCTTGCCAGCGTCTCTTTGCCCAGCAAGTCGTCGGCTACCAGCGATTCTCGCATGCTCAAAGTCTCAAGCACCTGGATTTGGATCCATCCGATGATCAACTGGATTCCAACCAGTGCCAGCGAGGCCGCGATCAGGTAATAGACCCACACCTGAATGAGCGTCCACCCGCTGGTGCCAAGGGCCAGGCTGAAAATGCCGAGCATGGTTCCCAGAACAAAGGCCCCCAGACCGATCCAGCCGAAATGATCGGCGAGATGCATGTTCGTGACCGGCCGGCCAAAGATCCCCTGGCGGATTGGCGATCCGTGGAACAACGCCACGAAGTAGTTGAAGCTGATGCCAAGGGCCAAAATGCTGATGCCGGCAACCGCCAATACCAGGCCGGTGAACAGAACAAAAGCGCCGGTCGCCGTGATGTAGTCGATGCCGCTAAGCCGCGCCGCAACCAAACCGATGCCGATTATGCCGGCCACCAGCAGGGCCAACAGACCGATCAAGCCCAGAGGACGCACCGGGTTGTAGGACATTGCGGTCCACACGATTGACTGAGCGAAAAGCGTGCCATCCCCAACGACGCTCAGTTTCGAGCGGCCTACTCGTTCGCTGTAGGGAATCGGCTCTTCCACCATCACGAGGTCTTCATGCAACGCACGCGTGCTCATCACAGGCGTCAGGTTCAAGTCCATCCGGCAGCGGATAAATCGTGGGCAGGATCGACTTCTTGAAGACACGCATACCGCTTGCTGAATCTGTAATGCGACGTGCGCTGATAATGCTGACCAGTTGGGCGAAGATCAGATTGCCCAGACGGCGAACGGCCGGCATCTCACTCTCGGCCCCGGCCATACGAGAGCCGATGACGATATCTGCGTCACTGTCCAACGCCAGTCGGCACAGAGCCGGGAAATACTCGGGCGGATAGGTGCCGTCGGCATCCAGGAAGCCGATCCAATCGCCATTGGCTGCCGCAAACCCGGTCTTCAATGCCGCGCCATAGCCGGCATTCTTCACATGCTGAACGAGATGGGCGCCCTCTTGAGCGGCAACTATCGCTGGCGTCTGATCGCCGGAACCGTCATCAACCACGATCAGTTCAACATCCTCGAACCCCAGTTCCTGCACCTGCGGTCGAATCGCAAGCACACGTTGCATGATCTCGCTGATGCCGTCCTCTTCATTGTATGCGGGAATGACCACAGAAAATACTGACATCTACCTGCCCCTCTCTTTGAACCGTCTCCTACGTCCGCTTCATCTCGCCGGTCTTCGTTCAGCGGGAAAGTCCAGCCCGCATGCCCACATTCAACCCCGAACGCAGCGGCTTGGGCGAAACTGCTGCGGTTTTCGACACATCGTTATTCGACACACCGTTGAGGGATGAATTTGGCGCCGCCTCATCGGCTGTCGATTCCGCTTCATTCGGAACGACCATGACATTGGCGTCCTTTTGAAGAACCGATCCACTGTCTCTTGCAGCACCGCCCGCATCTTCGGTGAGCTTGATTGCAGGCGTTTTTCCGCCACTGTCGATCCCAAATTCACCTGTGACTTTCGTGAGTGCGACCATTTTGACCATCCCCCTCCGCAAAGAAGATCTCTTTGCCAATATCCAACCCTTGTCCGTCGATCCGCTTCAGAATCTTTGCTGGAACGCCGCCAACCACCGTGTGCGGTGGGACGTCCTTTGTTACGACTGAACCGGCAGCGATGACAGATCCCTTTCCAACGCGGATGCCGTCTGTCAATATGGCGCCGGCGCCGATCCAGACGTCGTCTTCAACGACGATGCCCTCAGCCGTAATGCCCTGTTCCACCATCGGTACTTGCGGATCTTGATAGACGTGATTCACGGCCAGCATCTGTACCAGAGGGGCCGTGAACACCCGATCACCGATTGTGATTCCTCCCTGTCCACGCAACACATTGAACTCGCCGATAAGGCAGTCCCGTCCGATGGAGATATGCGCGTGGGGCAAGTTGCGAAAGTTGTACACATGAAGCACTGCGCCGTGCATGACATAGGTATTGTCGCCAAGCGTGATGCCGCCGGGACAGGCATGTAAATAGCAACCTTGATCGATGTAGACGTTGCGTCCCAGCGAGATAAGATTGCCAAACCGTAGACGGACGTTGTTCTCGATCGCTGCGACTCCATCCATCTTCAAGACCAAGCGATAGACCACAGCCCGCAGCGCGATCCCCAGCACGGTCGGCGCCCATCCGCACAAGCTGAAGAGGATCTGCTCAAGCGCATAGCGACCAACGCTGGTCGCTTGGCGATCAATATAGAGACGGAGACCCGCCAGCCAAGACTGTTTCGCTGCCTTTGTCTGTGTCTGTTTCAATGCTAGAACTCGTGAAGTTATCGTCGTCGATACGGAGCCGGAGATAGCAGAGAAGTTCAGGAACGCTGGGATAGCTCCGCCGCTCCTGCGCGTATCCGTGCAGGATTGTTACAACTTCGCCATATGTGTCCAGATCGTGCCGATCCTGTCAGCGGACGGAACCGCAACAGATCTCAGCATTTGCTGGATTTTTCAGAAGGTGGACGCCAGGCAGTTTGCCTGATACGAACAATGGCGCTTCCGCCATGATCAGATCAGACCGAGGCACGTACTCCGAATGCCGTCGGACGACTATTTCGCCAGCCGCTAATGGGCGGCGGCCGGTCTGATCTGGTCGACATTGAGCTGTGTTCGAGTCCAAGAACCCATCATGTCAAGGAGTAATTGAACACGTTGACCGCCGCTGAGACTGTGCTGATAGACAGCCTCAAAACCGGCAAATGGCCCGCTGACGATTTCCACTCGCTGACCGGGTTTGAAGAGCCATTCACTCTTGCGCAACACCTTGTCACGATAGGGAGCCAGACGCGCTCGCAAACTGTCCACAATTTCATCTGGTACGCTGATCGGGTAGCCGCCAAAATGAACCAAGGTCCGTACCCCCGGCAGCCAGCGCAAATCACTTGCCTCGGGGGAGAACAGATCTACTTTGACGAATAGGTAGCTTGGAAAGAATGGATCCAGACGAATTCCCCGCCCATGCCCTCGCTCAAGCCTGAGATAAGGGAAAAAGACATCCAGCCCACGATCCTCAAGCTGACCGCTGACCAATGGTTCTTTGTGCGGTTTTGTATGAAGCAGGTACCAACATCGCATTTCTGTCTTTTACTCCGTTCAAATGATCAAGCAACAAGTTCAAAATCATTCACACTTCACTACCGTCGCAACGTCGACAGAACAAGATTGAGTGTCCCGTCCTCCCTCCAGCCACGGTAGTAGTAGTAAACTGTAGGCCAGGCTGGAAAATCATTCGGCAACATCCGCCAAGGACATCCGCTCCGCAGGACATACAGAATGGCGTTCAACACCTCTCGCTCATCAATTTGGCGCTTTCTACCCCGGCGAGACGGAGAGGACGATGCAACCAGTGGCCTCACTTGTTCCCATTCGTCACCTGTGAGATCCGAAGGATAAGCCGTGCGTACCATCACTCTCCCCTGACCGTCTACTTTGATTTGCAAGAACCCCAACAATTCGTCATTCTGAGGCCAACTACTACGGGGATGAGAGCGCCCCAAACAATCAAAAACGTTCCTAAATCCAAGGCCCGAATTTTTCAACTGATGTTGTTCAAGTATACAGGCCTCTAGTATCAAAACAGGTGGCGTCGCTGGTCGCTACAGGTCTTGAAGTTGACGGAAATGGTCGCAATTCGCAGAAATTCTGAGACTTCCCCAATTTTTGACCAGGCGCGAAGCGCCCCTTTTCTTAACAGGCATTCAAGAATTGCCTATGACACCATCAAAAAATCCGGTCTTCCAAGAAATACCGAATGTAGATAGCGGCCACCGATCGATTTGCAGACGTGAATAGGAATATTGCGACGAGGAAAAAGCCGAAGGGAAAGAGGAAGTTCTACACGGGGTGCCGTCAGTAGTACGATTTGGAGAAAACGAGATTCCTTCGGCTGCACTCAGGACAGGCCTGAGCGGGCTTATCTTAGGACGACGCTGTCCCAAGTCACCAGCGAAGGATCTCGATATCGCAAGCCGAGATTCCTCGCTGGCGTATTGCCAATCCGGTAGTGCTCGGGCTGACCCGCTCGGAATGACAAATGGCCGTTCATTTCCGTTAGAGCACCGGGTATGCGGCGAGGCATACTCAGAATGACAAATCGTAAACTACTGGACTTCACGGAAAAACAAGAATTTCACCATAGATGGGTCCAGATTCGGCTGAGATTTTGAGCTACTGGCGGTTGTTGTTCATATCGAAAACATAGCCGGTCCCGGCAACGCTTTGAATATATTGCTTTCCACCTGACACCTGTTCGACCTTATTGCGCAGACGATAGACCAGGTTCTTGAGCAAACGTGGGTCCGGATTCGAATACATCGACCACACTCGTCGCGCCAAGAAACCCGTCTCCAGAACTTGACCCCGATTCACCATCAGTGCCGACATGAGTCTACTTTCAAGATTCGACAGCTTAACGCTGACTTCCGGGGTGCCAAACATATTTGTTTCGGGATCGAGGAAGAACCCGTTTGCGGTTAGCTGCTGAGCCAATTCCTCGTGTTGGTACTGAATTACCTGGCGTAGCCAAGCCCGTGATTTCGCAACGAACAACGGTATCCCGACCGGCTTTCCAACACATTCTTCCACGCCCAGCCGATAGGCCTCGATATAGTAGCGCTCATCGGTTTCGTAGGTAAAGAGCAGAAGCGGTTGCTGGGTTAGGCCGCGAACCCTTTTACAGATAGTCAATGCCGTCGCTGCATCATCGTAATGATCCACGATGATTTCGTGAAATGAGCCAATCTTGGGCAGGAGGCTCGACAGTCCCTGATAGCTGCTGACTTCGGCCTCGATATCGTGCCGACTGAGAACGTGTGACCACGCACGAGATGCATCAGCGTCATCAGTTAGGATGAGAATTCGAATATTCATAGAGATGGACCCAATCTTCGTGATGAACTAACGCCCACACTTCTGATGCGCAAGTATACCAGCGAGACAATACAACTTCCCGAAACCGTGAGCTTGATCCATGCAGATAAATGATCGTGAAACCTACTTCAATTCATACCAAGACGAGCTTACGAGACGCACTTGGCGGTAGTCTATCTCGAGGCTTTCAAACAAAGCCCCTGCAAAAGCGGCGTCACCATAATCGGGTAGTGACACCCTAGACATCAGTTACGCATATTCAACTCAGATGAAATCGATAATAGCAGGGAAGCGCGCCAAAAGCGCGCCAACACCTTACACAAAACGTAGAGCAACCGTATACTGAAATGATACAGACTGCTCGATGGACCGGTAGAGGCGCAAGATCGTGTGCTTCCGCGGTCCAAACATCATGCCGCCCAAATATATTGAACCTCACAAAAATTGGAAAAAATATGGTAGAATATGATGAAATACTCCCCATTCTTCTCAAGATAAATCGGTTTTCCGATCTGTTTCGGATTGAGATGGAATGTTAGATCTACAACGAAATTTCGGGGTAGATCCTCCGGGAGGCGACCATTCATATGCTACGTGAAGAAAAATTGCCTAGTCACCGCCCGAATGATCCGTAGTATGCAATTTCAAAGTCTCAGTGTAGTGCTAGAAACAACTTGTCGAATTGTAAGAATATCCCAATAGCGCTTGAGTTGGCAGCCATCCGCAGCAGAGAATCCATCAAAGTCCGAATCGGAAACCTAGAACAAAGAACTGAGTAATCTTGACCATGTCTGGCATCAAAGTGGCACTGCTTGGTACGCCAATCATCCTCCGCACCAAAATTCAACAATTGCCTGACGCTTCTGGCGACACAGACGACACACTTGATGTCGTGACGATTCCACGACGCAAGTCTGTTGCCTTGCTTGCGTACTTGGCCTCGGATCCCAGGCCCCATCATCGACAGACGCTTGCGCTTCTGCTATGGCCTGATGCCAGACCTTCGCTCAGCGCCTCCTATTTGCGACGCGACCTCTCTGTACTCAACAGAGAGCTTGGACCTGGTTGTCTGACAATTAGTCGGGAAAGCGTGACGATGCCTCAAGCCAAGACCGAGGTCGACGTCAGGCGATTCCGAGGTCTGCTGAAAGCAGCAGAACATCATGGCCACCGTTCGGGCGAGATATGCCATGACTGCATTGCGTTGCTTGAGGATGCCGTTTCCCTCTATCATGGCGATTTTATGCAAGGGTTCTCGTTGTCCGATTCACCGATATTTGATGAATGGCAACTCGCAGAGGCCGAAAACCTACGGTCAGATGCGCTCAGTTCAATCATCAAACTCGCGCATGGGTTCAGCAGTCTTCAGGAATATACAAAAGCGATTGACTACGCCCGTCGCTGGATCCAGTTCGCACCCGAAGACGAATCTGCTTATCGTGAGTTAATGTACTTGTTTGCCAAAAACGGCAACCCGGCCGCCGCACTTCAACAGTATCGAAATTGCAGGCAGATTCTTGAACAAGAGTTCGGGCGTGCGCCACACGAGACCACAGACGAACTGTTTGCAACCATTCAATCGGGCGGCACGTTGGTCGCGCCGGCCTTTATGGCTGTACAACCGATCAATATTAGTGCAGCCAACAGAGCTGAACTGACGAATGACGCACCTGCAGACAAGGCGTCCACGAAGGGCAATCTATCCGCAACTTCCAATATTTTTATCGCCCGCGATGAAGAGTTAACGAAACTCACTACACTTCTCGGCAATACGCCAGGGTGCCGCCTACTGACCGTGATGGGGCCGGGCGGTGTCGGCAAGACGCGACTGGCTATGCATGCAGCCAAACTAACTGCCTCCCAATTCCGTGATGGCGCATATCTGGTCTCGCTGTCTGCAGTCACCTCAGGTGAGCAATTGGCGTTTGGTGTCGCCAGCGCGCTCTCGATTCGATCGAGCATCGATCCGAAGTCCCACCTTCTGGACTACCTGCGCACACGAAATCTGTTGCTGGTCCTGGACGGTGTCGAACATCTCTTGCAGAGTTCGAGTTCAGATCCGGAAACGGCGGCAGCCACGGCACAAAGTCTTATCCTCGATATCCTTGCGTCGGCGCCGGAAGTCAAGATATTGGTTACATCAAGCGAACGACTAAATCTACAAGAGGAATGGGTAAGTGAGATTCGGGGACTCACGTATCCAACGCCCAAGGAAAGCGACGAGTGGATCAGAATGCCACCCAATCAATGGGGTCTAGAAAAGTACGGTGCTGTCGAACTCTTCGTCGTTAGTGCGCAGAAGGTTCAGCCTAGCTTTGAACTCAACGAGTCAAATATCGCACCCGTTCTGAAAATCTGTCAGGTACTTGAGGGATTGCCTCTTGGTCTGGAACTGGCTGCGAGTTGGGTCAGGTCGATGTCGTGCCATGATATTGCACTGGAACTTGAGAAAAATTCTGACCTTCCAGTTTCCCCGCTACAAAATCTACCCGATCGTCACCGTAGTCTGCATTCTCTCTTCGAGCGATCTTGGCAATTGCTTGAGGAGAACGAACGCATCGTTGCCAATAAACTGGCGGTCTTCAATGGAAGCTTTCAGCGGACTGCAGCCGAGGTGATCGCAGGCGCCGACCTCGCAAGCCTAATCTCGCTACGCGATAAGTCGGTACTCTATTTCACCGACGATGACCGCCACTCCATGCATAGCACGCTGCGGAAGTTTGCCTTGACACGTTTGGCCGCGACACCGGAAGCGTATCAACAGACGTGCGATGCACACTCCGATTTCTACCTGGCGCACCTTCGATCACTGCCCAGCGCAACCGCTTCAAGCAGTTGATCCAAGCACGTTGCCGCCGATTCTAGCAGAGTTGGGAAACATTTCGACGGCCTGGCTCTGGGCTCTGGCACAGGATAAGATCGCAGAGATCGGACGTTGCTTTGAGGCCCTGCACCTTGTTCACTATTTCAGTGGTCTGCAACGAGAAGGATACGCAGTCTTTGGGCATGCCTACGAACGACTTTTCGTTGACGAGGCCAACCAGACGTCCTCGGCCGAACGAGAGTATTTGCTGGGGCAGTTGCTGAGCCGTCAAGCTCGCTTTGCCTATCGACTTGGACTGCATACTGAAGCCAGACAAAAATTCCAGACAAGCCTGGCAATGATCGAAAAGCCGGCAATGGACCGATTGCCGGGAGCGGAGCAGGCGCGAGGATTCTGTCATTATTACCTGGGCGCTGTGGCGCGCGTCTTTGCCGACTATGAAACAGCGAGAGCGATGTGTCAAAAGAGTCTTGAGATCTTCCAGAATTGTGAGGATCTATGGGGAAGAGCAGCCGCGCTGAAGCTGTTGGGTATCATTGCTGCGTTACAAAATGATCACGAGGCAGCCAAAGAACGTATGCAGGAAGCGCTGAAACTGTATCAGAGTGCAGGCAACCAGGAAGGCATTGCTAATACGCTCAACGATCTAGGTATCCTGGCAGATCGATCCGACCAACCCCAAGAGGCCAAACGGCTCTATCACCGGTGCCTGTCCATTCGTCGCCAAGTCGATGATAATTGGGGGACGGCAATCGCACTCAACAATTTGGGATATCTCGCCAATACGCTGGGAGAGTATGACGACGCCCTGAAATTGCTGGATGAGAGCCTACGTATCCAGAGAACGATTGGGGCCCGTCTTCAGCTCGCCAACGTCCTATCAAATCTGGGAACCGCGGCCCGCGAATTGACGATGTATGAAAGGGCGCGTCAGTATTTCCATGAAGCACTTCGATTGGCGCAAGAAATCGAATCGATCCCCTTGACACTCGAGCTATTGGTGGGCATTGCAGCATTGTTTGTCGCTCAATATCCGCACGAGACAGAAGGTCCTGCCATGCGATTGGGTCTTGCCCTGCAACACCCGCTGACTGACGAAATGACAAGGGCGGCAGCGAAACGCCATCTGAGCGAAATCGATACAGAGTTGGCCACGCCGATCAAGATGACTACAGCCGAGCAGAGCGACTACAGCCATCTGAATGCGTTGCTCGAAGAACTTGTCGCCGATACGATCTCGCAACTGGAAAATTGAACACCAATGATTGGCCATAGGCTGCGCTGTGAACGTCTACGCGTCCTGCCAGATACTTGCGGGGGGTACATAAGCCCCGATCAGTAGAAGCATCATTTTGAATCATGCACACCTCTCAGAGAGCTTCGATACAAATTCATTCATGAATATCAAGCAACGGCCTCGCTCCAGTCGGGGCCGCCTCGAAATACCATGACTCGATCAGCGTCAACAGAGAAACGAACGCCATAATCGGCCCAAACGCATACAACAGACAGTGACAATTCTAAACGATATCCAGCCACTGGGTGTGCGTGAAGGGCCAATGCGTTGACGACATACATAGATTCGGTCATCGTAGTGATCTCCTTGGGGCAACTCCTCCTCATGACTGTTAAGGATCAGGCTCGGAGGTATACAGAAAATTCTTCGACGCCATCACGGCGTCTGTCTTTGTACTAGGCCACACCCGTAGTTCAGGGGAGCACCCCACGCAATGGAACAAATCCGAAAAATCAGGCCGCAAACGCGAAGGATGACGACCACCTCAAGCGATAAAATGGAATATTGGGCATGTAGTCCATGTGCGGAATCTTTCGCCCGGCAGTCTTCAGAGAGAACGCTGAAACTCCGCTTTGGTCTATGGATAATCAAAATAGTTGAAATTACCATCGAAGTTTGATAAAGTGTATTACTACACCGCTGTATAAAGTATAACCGTCTAAAGTATTGGAAACGGTCTCAATTACGGTCACATCCGGTCTCGTTCGCGTCTGTTGTCGGTGTTGACGTAAAGCAACATTGACACTTCAACCATTTCAAGGGACGGATAAACCATCTGTTTTTCACAACACGTGTTTAGAATTTCGCTTGCTGTTCAGTTTGGAGTACTCATCAGTTTGGGGTACACAGAAGAAGCGATCGAACAACTACAGTGATCAAATCGTGGGCTGCCGTCGGAAAATCGTGCGAAGATAGATGTGCGAAGATAGATGTGCGAAGAACCGTAAGAGCCTCAGAAATGGTTTTGATTTATTGGCGTCAACCTTCAACACGGAATACGTATCCTATGCCGGCAATACTGTGAATATATTGACGCCCACCGGATACGCGATCTATCTTGTTGCGTAGGCGGTAGATCAGGTTCTTGAGTAGACGTGGGTCCGGATCCGGGTACATAGACCATACGCGTCTTGCCAGGAGCCCTGATTCCATGACCTGTCCTCGATTTGCGATGAGCACAGACAAGAGGCGACATTCTAGATGCGACAATTTGACGCTGTCATCGGCTGTTTCAAACAACCGTGTTTCCGGATCCAGGCTGAAACCGTTCGCAGTTAGTTTCTGGACTGAGTCATCATCCTGAAACGCTTGCCGCAGCCAGGCTTGAGCTTTGGCGGCCAACAGCGGTCCGCTGATCGGCTTTTTGACGCATTCTTCTACACCTAGTCGGTATGCTTCAAGATGGAAGCGCTCATCAGTTTCATAGGTAAACAGAAGAAGTGGCTGGTGGGACATGCCTCGAAGCCTACGACAGACCTGTAGGGCGCGGTCCGGCGTATCGCGGTGATCAACTAAAATTTCACTAAAGGCATGAATCTTGGCAGCGACATTGGAAATGTCATCAAAACTGGTGACGACCACGCCTAAGTCATGTCTTTGTAAGATACGCGACCATGCCAATGATGTATCGACATCGTCAGTTACTATGAGGATCTGCGCTCTCGTCAGCGGAGAATCGAGGTATTTCATTTTAGGTCGTTGTCGGGGCTAAAGTGACAGGCGTTCCAGGGACCTGTGTTTTCCTCTTCGCAACCACCGAATAGGATTGAACGGAAACCGGGTCCTTCAGCGAAACATAACTTCGGGAGCCTGTCTTCATAGCCCAACCAGTTTCTAATCAATGTTGACACCAGCATCATTCTCCAGGCTACCGAAAGTTGAAGTGCTACATGGGCGTTTGCTGGACCGATTCAAAGGTAGCCACGATAAAGTGTTCTGTGTGTTTCAAGCGCTATCGGAGAAGAGAAGAGGCGGCGACGGATTTCTAAACAGGCTCATCTATCTTGCATGAGGCTGCCAGAGGTGCGATGGATAGGCTCAAAAAGTAAACAGGTACGACCGTTAGTCTACAAGTCTTTTATGACTATGTCAATTGGCACACAAAATAAACTGGTTTTGTAAAGTTAAGGTTTGGAGTCGGACCGCTGGGTCAATAGTGAGCAACGACGCCCATGTTTCATTGTTTCATTTCCTTAGCGCCAGGAGGAATCCGTCATTGCAAGAGGCGACATTGTCTGCATTTTTTAGCGGCTTCTACACACCATGCGCAAGTGAAGTCAACTGAAATCAACATAGGTGCGAATAGAAAGTGAACAAAATCGACCGAGCTATTTGTTGTTGCCCGGAATCAATAGGTTGACAATGAGGAGGGAGTCCAATCCATGAACTGGCCAATTTCTGAAGCCAAAATTATCCCGCCGAAGGCTCAGTCCAGCACTATCCACAGACCGCGCCTTCTGTCTCTCCTCGATGAAATCCTCGACTATCAACTGTACCTTATTATCGCGCCCGCTGGTTACGGAAAGTCTACACTACTCACCGATTGGGCAAGTCGATCATCGGTGCCAACTTGCTGGTATTCACTCATGACGATGGATCAGGATTCGCACCGTTTCTACGCACATTTCCTGGCGTCCCTACGGAAAACATTCCCATCTTTTGGCGATGAGTCAATGGCCATGTTGGAAGGATTGACCTATAAGTTGAGTTCCGTGGAGCAGTTCGTCATCACGATTGCCAATGAACTCTCTGACCACGTTCGTGAAGACTTTGTTTTCGTTCTTGATGACTATCACCTCGTAGATGAAGAAGAAGAGATCAACTACTTCGTGAGCCAGTTTGTGCAACACGCATCCAGCGCTTGCCATCTTGTTCTGTCTTCAAGGACGTTGCTTGGGCTTCCTGAGCTTGACTTAATGGTAGCCAGAGGCTACGTCAACGGATTGGGTTACGAAGATCTCGCGTTCAGGCCCGAAGAGATAGAGATCTTGGCAAAGCGCCGTTTTGACCATACCCTGGCGTCAGAACAGGCCGTCGAATTGGCCAAGTTAACTGAAGGTTGGATCACCGGATTGCTTCTATCAGCAAATCTTCAGCATTGGTATACAAACGATCAGGTTCGGCTACTCAAGTCCTCCGGCGTCGATCTATATACCTATTTCGTCAAGCAGGTGCTGGATAGACAGGCCCCCCATATACGCGATTTTCTACTAAGAACATCGCTTTTTGATGAGTTCGACTATGAGTTGTGTTCAGCGATTTTCGGACAGGGCAGATCGAGGACTCAAACTGCTCAGTGTGATTTGATTGAACATATCCGCACGAACAGCCTATTCGTCAGTGAAGTTGGTCAAGATGGCGCTCATCTACGATACCATCCGCTCTTCAAGGATTTCCTCAAAGACAGGTTCATCCGGGAAAAGCCTCAGGAAGTGAAATTTGTTGCAAAGAGGCTCACCGACCGGTACGTCGCTAACCAACAATGGGAAGAAGCGCATCAGCTTCTCGAGGATCTAGCCGATATTCCTGATCAGGTCGATTTCATCGAGCGGCATGGCCAAGAGATGCTTCGAGCCGGGCGAATGCATCTTCTGGTCCGATGGATTGACAATCTGCCCCAATTCGAGCAGATTGACCACCCGTCCTTGATGGCCCTGAAAGGGGCTGCTTCGGTCTCGATCGGGGCTACCGACTATGGCATTTCGCTGCTCAATCAGGTTGAGAATCTCCTGCGTACCCAGAACAACCTTGCGCTACTGGTACGCGTTCTTGCCTATCGATCCGGCGCACTGCGTCTCTCGGGTCAGTACAGGGAAGCATTGGCCGATGCGGACGAAGCGCTGCATCTGGCAGAGCGTATCAAATCGCCAGAGATCTTGTCAGATCTGGCCGACAGTAGGGCCCTTTGCCTACGCATGAAGGGCCTGGCACAACAAGAGATCGGAAATCCGGATTCCATGGCGTCATTGCAGCAGGCGCGTGTCGCTTATCAGGCCTTGAAAAGTGAAAATGACGTGGCAGTCGTCTCTATGGAAATCGGATTGGCCCATTTATCCGCCGGCGATTTTCGGCTGGCGCTTCCGCTGTTTGAAGCGGCGGCCGATTCTTGGCGTCGATTGAACAACATGGCTGGTATAGCCAACGTTCTGAACAATCTTGGCTATCTCCACTACTTGCGTGGAGACTATGAAAAGGCAGCCGATGTCCTGATGGAGGCGTTGCATGCCGCTCAAAGAAGCGGTTACCGACGCATCGAGGCGTTCGCTCTTGCCGGACTAGCCGATCTCCTGGATATTATCGAATTACCGGAGCCGGCCGCAGAGGTCTACAGGCAAGCGGCAGACCTGGCTGACGCAGTCAACGAACGTTTTCTCATGCTCTACATTGAGTTGGCGGACACTAGAGTTGCTTGGTCGCTCCAAAACTGGGAGACGGCCTATCGCAGTCTGAATCGGGCAGCCCAACATGTGTTGGGAAAGGACTCCGAATACGAATGGAGCCTATATCATCTGACTATGGGTCGGTACTACCTCTCCAAGGGAACGCCGGAGATGGCTATCACGCCACTTGAAGATGCAGCGGACAACCTGCGTACCCTCGGGCGATCGATCGATCTAACTGTTACATTGCTATTTTTGGGAATCGCACAGGCGCATAGCGATCTTTCAGCGGCCACGCAGACGCTCGAGGACGCTATAGCAACGGCATCCCGATCCGACTGTGATCGCTATTTGGTAGCGATGGGCGCCAAGGCAAAAGAGAGTCTGCTGGCGCTGCTGGACGCTACAGATGAGGGGCACACAGTCAACACGTTCATCAAAGAGGTTGATGGCTTTGACTCAACAGTCCAAAGCCTGCGTCAAGAAATCAGCAAGAAGCTCTTTGCTGAACTGTCTATAGCAAGTGGCCAAGTGCCTAGTTTGATCGTTCAAGCCATGGGCAAGCCCGAGGTATGGGTCGAGGGGGTGAAACTCGCCAACAGCGACTGGACAGCCTTGGCGGCCCGAGACCTCTTTTTCTGCCTGATAACGAATCCGGATGGCTTGAACAAAGAAGAGATCGGCCTTCTGTTTTGGCCGGACTGCACCATTAAACAACTCAAGACACGTTTCAAAAATACGATCTATCGGTTGCGAAGTGCGGTTCCGCCGGAGACTATTCTGTTCAGCGATGAGGTATATCGATTTAATCCGCATATAGACTATCAATATGATGTCGAAATATTTCTGACCAGTATCAGAACAGCGCAACATGCACAGGTGGTGTCAAACAAGATTGAGGCGCTGAAGACTGCCTTGGACCAGTATCGCGGCCCATTCTTGTCGGGCGTGGACGCCGTTTGGGTCATTGCACAACGCGAGCAATTGCACCGGATATTCGTAGAAGCCGGGCTGGAGCTTGCATCACTTCATTTGGAATTGGACCAGGCTCGTCAGGCACTAAACGTCTGCCATAGAATTATTGCAGAGGAACCCTGCGCTGAAGATGCACATCGCCTGGCGATGCGGGCGCACGCCATCATGGGAAACCGCGCTGAAGTTGCCGATCAGTTTGAAAAATGTCGTACTGAGTTGCGTGAAGATGTTGATGCTGAACCCTCCTCCTATACGCTGGAGTTGTTCGACACGCTCATGCGATCGAGCGAGCTGCAAACGTAACAAACCGGAACCAAAACTTATGGAATGCCGTTGGCGGCATTTTGGACAAATGGGCCGCTTCGCTGATGCTTTTGTTGGCCTAAGCGACAGGAATCGCCACCCGGGTAGGCGCACCACGCTCACCCCATACAGCTCGATCCGAGAGCGCTGAATCCGGCCTGGTCGCCGGACGGCGAGCGGATCGTCTCAGCACCTGCCGCGACGGGTGATTGCCGAGCGAACTCTACGTGAAGATGCAAGCCGGCGAGGCGGGCGCACGCCATCATGGGCAACCTGACGCGAGAAGTGGCCGATCGGTTCGACCAATGTCGTACTGAGTGCGTCAAAAAGTTGATGCTGAACCCACCGCCGATACGCTGGAGACGATTCGACCACACCCATGCAGATTCTGCGAGCTGGCACAACGCTACAGACGCAGCAACCAGCAACCGCAGCAGACGGGCCCAAGGATCCCGCCTATGCCCAATACACCCTCCACCTTCAACACCCTCGTCGCCGAAGCGCTGGCCCACGATTTCTCGGGATGGGACTTCTCCTGGTCGGCGGGACGCTGGCAGGAGGAGAATCCGCCGTGGGACTACGCAACGATCGTGCGCCGGCGACTGGTCGATGCCCGACGGCTGCTCGACATGGATACCGGCGGCGGCGAGATTCTGGCGGACTTGGCCCCGCTGCCTGCGGAGAGCGTGGCCATCGAGCGCTATCCGCCCAACATCGCCGTGGCCAAGGCCCGGCTGGAGCCACTCGACGTCAAAGTCGTGACGCCGGACGATGACGGAACTTCTACCCTTCGAGAACGAACACTTCGATCTGGTCATCAATCGCCACGGCGAATTCCACGAGCCGGAGCTATGGCGGGTCATCCGGCCCGGCGGTCGCTTCATCACCCAGCAGGTCGGCAGCCGCAACTGTTGGCAGATCAACCAGGCGTTGGGCGACGAAAAACGGACCGATTTTGACGATTGGACGCTGGCCCATGGATTGGATAGGCTGGAGGCCGTTGGATTCGAGATCGAGCGGGCCGAAGAAGCCTTCCCTGAGAGCCGCTTCTTCGATATCGGCGCCATCGTCCTCTACCTGACCATCATCCAGTGGCAGATCGACGATTTCTCGGTCGACGGCTATCATGACGCGCTGCTCGCCCTGCACGAACGTATCGAGCGCCAGGGACCGTTCATCGCCACCGATCATCGCTTTTTGATCGAGGCCAGGAAGGGCTGAATCAATGCAAATTTTGCGGTACTGCGTTCTTTGAGTCCAGAGAGCATCTGGGCCAGCACAGGACCGATAGCTCGCAAGGCGGTATCGGTTGCCGCTCTACCCCGGACACCGTACACATAGTGTTTGGTGCCGGTCTCAACGTAAGCACTAATCAGGCCGTACCGGCGCGGCGTTGAAGATTCTGGCCAGGATACCGGCCCGCTCCGTTGCATCGGCCCAGCGGGGCTGAGCATAGTTCTCCAACACCGCAGTCAGAATCTCGGTGTTGAGCAAGCGGCCGTCGTAGAGCGTGTGGCGCGCCATCAACTCGGTGCGCGTCTCCCAACTCCACATCTGATCGAAGAAAAGATTGCCCAGACCGTAGGCGATCACACCCGGCCCGCCCTCATCGCCGATGCCATAGGTCTCCATGGCCTGGGGCACGTGACTCTGCACGCCGGTGACGATGTCGGCGCCGGCCTCGCGCAACTCACGGAACTCGATGACCTGCTGGCCGGTCGGGTAGGGCTGATAGGTTTCCAGATATTGCAGTTCGACGGCCACAATGTCGACCTGTCCCGCCAGATCGCTGACCAGGTTTAGCATCTCATCCTTGCGGTCGTAGTAATAGCAGGCGCCGGGCGCGTCGTCGGTCACCCAGGCTGTGGATGGACCGAAGGCCAGCGCGGCCACGAACGCAAACGAATTTCCGTTGTGGTTCCAGAAGAGCGGTGCGCAGGCTTCCTCGGGCGTGAATCCGCTGCCGTAGATGGGAATCTCGTTCTCCTTGTACCAGGTCAGCGAGCGGCGCGCGCCTTCGCGGCCAAAGTCGTTGACGTGGTTGCCGCTCAGGCCGATGATGTCGGCGCCCACGGCCTCCAGCGCGGCCCAATAGTCGGTGTGGCTACAGAGGGTCAGGTTGTCGACCGTGTTGTTGGTCACACAGTCGTCAAGGAAGGGCACCTCATTGCTGATGTGGGTGATGTCTGCCGCGGCCAGCGTGTCGGAGATGATGGCCGCCGGGTAGACCGCCCCCTCGCGATCCATGCGCGCCGCGGTCCCGCGGGACATGGCGGTGACGCCGGTCATGATCAGCGAGGTCAGCCGATCTGCGTTGCGATTGGTGGCCTGCGGTTCAATCTCCTGGAGCGTAGGCGTAAGCAGTTGGGCGATCAACGGCCCGCCCTTGCCTTGCAGCGTCAGCGCCACGCCAAGGGGATAGGCCTGCGGATCGAAGCGTTCGTTGAGCAGACTTTCACCGGCGACCGTCAACACCTTCATGCGCGGGTCGATCTGGTCGAAGGGCACAATGGCCAACGTATCCGGCGTCGATTCAAGTTCATCGATCAGCGCCTCTCGCGCGACAATTTTCGCATTGGGCGTGCCCAGGATCGGTGAGAGCAGTTCAGGCACGTCTTCGGTGATCAGGAGCGGCGCCTCACCAAGGCCCATCCAGCGAAACTGGACCTCGTTCCATGAGATGTCGTCGTCCAGCGTGGCGAAGGGCGCTACGACGGCGTAGTAGCGCTCAAGCAGCGGAACCTGCGCATCGATCATCTGGGTGACGGCCAGTAGCGTCGTGGCCTCGGACGAATCTTCGGTCTGCGAGAAGGGTTGTGAGCCGTTGGCCGCTTCAAGCACGTCAATGTCGGCGAGGGCATCGGCGATGGATTGCGAAAATCGTTCCGGCACACCCTGGGTCGTGATCAGTGCGACCGGTCCATCCAATGCGATAGGCGTCGATGTCGGCGCAGGCGTGGAGGTGACCGTCGGCAGCGCAAGCAAGGGCGTCGGCGTTTGTGTGACAAAGTAGTCAGCGGGCGGAACCGGACCGTCGGAAGGCGCCTCAAGCGGCTGGCAGCCGACGAGCGACAAGCAGGCTAACGAAGAGCAAAAATAGCAGATACCGTTTCGGCATAAAGACTCAGTCTTTCCGATCGTGGATGTGTTCCGTTTATGGTTCAAAATGGTGTAGTTCGTACCACTCGAACGAGTATAGCAAAGCCGTCTGTTCGCGGCAAAGCAGGTGGCGTAGAAAGCCGTCCAGCGTACGATTCATCCTCAGCCGCGCCAGGCTTGTCTTCCACAATCCGTCACGCCCCAAACTGGACGTTCATCCAGCGTTTGGATACGATGATTTCGGTGCAAGCCGAACGCAGAATTTCTCAGCAACAAAGATTGGAGATGGCATGCATTTTCGATACCATGAGGACGTGCTTGAAGCATTCCCGGACGTCTGCGGAGGCGTCATTTTGGTCGACGGTGTGCAGAACGGTCCGACTTCGCCTGATCTACAGGATGCCTATTTCGCTGAACAAGCCGCCACACTGGCCAGGATAGACGTGCCACTGGCCGATGTTCCATCGCTGGCCGCCTGGCGATCCGCCTTTCGACGATTCGGCGTCAACCCGACCAAATACCGTTCGGCGGCCGAGGCGCTGCTTCGTCGCCTGACCAAAAAGGGCGACATTCCCAGCATCAACACGCTGGTCGACATCGGCAATCTGGTCAGCATCCGCTATGCGCTGCCGGTGGCCATGTTTGACGTGCGCGATGTGGTCGATGGCATCACGGTGCGGTTTGCGGACGGCCACGAGCGTTTTGTCGAACTGGGCAACGATGCCGTACTCCACCCCGAACCGGGCGAAGTCGTCTTCACCGATGCCACCGACATGGTCGTGGCCCGTCGCTGGTGCTGGCGACAGAGCGCCGAGTCCGCCTCGCGGCCCGACACGACCGATCTGATCGTGACGGTGGAGTCGCAGCATGCGGGCGGGCGCGCCGATATCGAGGCGGCCGTGGCCGATCTGGAGATGCTGCTCAGCCAATACGCCGGCGGCAGATGCCAGAGCGATGTGCTGGATCGAACGCATTCGGACTTCGGCCACAAATGAACGATGGGACGATCCCCTTGTACCGCGACATTCATGTCGCAGGATCCTGCGACATAAATGTCGCGGTACAGAGGTTATTGCCAACCAAAATATCCCAAAACCCAGAATGAAGGAAATCTATGAAAATTACCGTACTCGGCGCCGGCCTCATCGGCAGCGCCATTGCCGTTGATCTGGCGCCAAGACGCGGATCTGGACGTTTTCTCCGTCGACCTCAGCCAAGAAAGGCTCGACAAAGTGACGGCCAAAGCGCCGGTCACCGGTCGATCACCACAGTGCAGGCCGATCTGCGCGCGCTGGACGACTATTCGTCGTTGCTGGCCGACTCGGATCAGGTTGTGCTGGCCGTGCCGGGCTTCATGGGCTTCGAGTCGCTGAAGAAGGTCATCGAAGCGGGCAAGAACGTGGTCGACATCTCGTTCTTCCCGGAGGATCCCTTCTCGCTGGACGACCTGGCCAAGGAGAAGGGCGTCACGGCCGTGGTCGACTGTGGCGTCGCTCCTGGTCTGTCCAACATCATCGCCGGCTATGTCGAAACCCAGCTTGATCGTGTCGAGCGCTATATCTGCTATGTCGGCGGTCTGCCGCTGGTGCGAGAGTGGCCCTACGAATACAAGGCCGTCTTCTCGCCCATCGACGTGCTGGAGGAGTATACGCGCCCGGCGCGCTACGTGGAGTATGGCCGTGAGGTCGTGCGCCCGGCGCTGACCGACATCGAACTGCTCGACTTTCCCGGCGTCGGCACGCTGGAGGCGTTCAACACCGACGGGCTGCGTTCACTAGCCGTCACGCTAAAGGCGCCCTTCATGAAGGAGAAGACGCTGCGCTATCCCGGCCACGCCAATCTGATGCGTGTCTTCCGAGACAGCGGTTTCTTTGGCGAGGAACCTGTGGAGGTACGCGGCGAATCGGTCACGCCCATCGAGTTGACATCGAAGTTGCTTTTCGATCAGTGGAAACTTGGCGAGGGCGAGTCCGACATCACGGTCTTCGAGGTGACCATGGCGGGCGAGGTCGATGGTGCATCCAAGCAGTACAGCTACACAATGCTCGACACGTACGATCCAGCCAGCGACACGACCTCCATGGCACGCACGACCGGCTACACCTGCTCGATTGTGACGCGCCAGGTCGTCAGCGGACTCTTCACGCAGAAGGGCATCTGTCCGCCCGAATATGTGGGCCGCACGCCCGGCTGCTGGGATCACCTGCTAGCCGGCTATGCGAAGCGCAATATCAAGCTTGTCGAGACTATCAGCGAATAGAGATAGGACGTCTTTCTCCGCGAACCCATGCTGTTGCCTCAGGATTGGAAGGAGTCTGTTCTGGAGGAAGAAGTGCGGAATAGAGTATAGTGATTCCGAAAAAAGATAGACTGCAGATTAGACGAATCGTCGCGGATGATCGGAAGGAATCCGTGGAAATCAGCCGCATCCGCCTAATCCGTGGTCCATTCGGCCATGACCCGAATAGTCAACCAACTACGGAGGAAACCCAATGCAAGCCGTATTCTACGAAGGCAATCAGGTGATCAGCGTCGGCGAGTGTACGCCCGTCGCACCCGGTCCCGGCGAAGTGCAGCTCAAGGTGTCGCATTGCGGCATCTGCGGCACCGATCTGCACATCTATCATGGCGTCATGGACAAGCGCGTCACCTTCCCCCAGATCATGGGGCACGAGGTTTCGGGCACGGTGGCGGCCATCGGCGATGGCGTCGAGGGCTTTGCCGTCGGCGATCCGGTGGCGGTCATGCCGCTGGATCCGTGCGGCGACTGCCCGGCCTGCGACGCCGGCCACAGCCACATCTGCCAGAACCTCAAGTTCCTGGGCATCGACAC
This sequence comes from uncultured Chloroflexia bacterium, assembly GCA_963698255.1. Lineage (GTDB taxonomy): Bacteria > Chloroflexota > Anaerolineae > Caldilineales > Caldilineaceae > JAWKOK01. Next base: position 682,540 of record CAVOQD010000037.1, read on the forward strand.
GCCCGGCGCCTTCCAGAGCTTCTGGACCGTGCCCGGCGCACACGCTGCACCACCTGCCCGACAATCTGTCGCTTCCCCACGGAGCCATGATCGAACCGCTGGCCGTGGCCTGCCATGATGTGCGGCTGGGCCGCGTGCAGGCCGGCGAATATGTGGTCGTGCTGGGCGGCGGGCCCATCGGCACGCTGGTGGCGCTGGTGGCCAAGAACGCCGGTGCCAAGGTGCTGCTCTCGGAGATCAACCCCTTCCGGGTGGAACTGGCCAAGGAGCTTGGCCTGGATGCATTCAACCCGACGGAGGGCGATCTGGTCGCCTACGTCAACGAGCAGACCGGCGGCGCGGGCGCGGATGTCGTCTTCGAGGTGACGGGATCCAAGGCCGGCGCCGCCGTGATGACCGATCTGCCGCGCACCCGTGGCCGCATCGTCATCGTCGGCATCTTCGGCCAGGCGCCGGAGGTCGATCTCTTCCGCTTCTTCTGGCGAGAGCTGCAACTGCTGGGCGCACGTGTCTACGAGCACGAGGATTTCGCCAAGGCCATCGAATTGGCAGCAGCCGGAGCCATCCCGCTGGACAAGATCATCACCGATGTCCACCCGCTGACCGAACTCAAAGCCGGTTTCCAACAGATGGAGAGCGGCGGCGCGGTGATGAAGATTTTGTTGGAGGCGTAGCACAAGGGATTGACCGCGGATGACGCGGATAGGGCGGATTTTCGCGGATTCTTTTTTGGATAGGTTTTGTGGCGTTGCGAGCGGTGGGATGGGGCTGTAGAGACGCAAGATTATGCGTCTTACGGCGGTGAATGACCACTACAACGGATGAAGAATGGAACGGATGACAGTTTGGTCGAGGCAGTCTTTGGATGTATTGCGACCCGCTCTCAACGGCGAAAAAAACCGTTCCTGCTCTGAATCCGTTGTAGTGTAGCGTTTTGTGTCCAATTCACAGAAAACGTCAGAACCAGAAGAAATCCGCGGAAATCCGCCTCATCCGCTCAATCCGCGGTCTATCGTTCTTCACTTCATCCACAAGTTCCTCTCAGGAGAAAACATAAATGTCTGTACTAAACCAATTTGATCTCTCCGGCAAGACCGCGTTGGTGACCGGCTGCAAGCGGGGCATCGGCAAGGCCATGGCCATCGGGCTGGCGGAGGCCGGCGCCGACATCATCGGCGTCAGCGCCACGCTGGAATCGACGGGCAGCGATGTCGAGCAGGCCGTGACCGCGCTGGGCCGTTCGTTCAAGGGCTATGCCTGTGACTTTGCCGACCGTGACGCGCTCTACGCCTTCATCGCCCAGGTCAAGGCCGATTTCCCGGTGGTCGACATTCTGGTCAACAACGCGGGCACCATCAAACGCAATCCGGCGGCCGAGCATTCCGACGAATACTGGGACCAGGTCATCGACGTCAATCTGAGCGCGCAGTTCATTCTCAGCCGCGAGTTCGGCAAGGAGATGGTGGCGCGAGGCGCGGGCAAGGTCATCTTCACGGCCTCGCTGCTGACCTTCCAGGGCGGCATCACGGTGCCGGGCTATGCGGCCAGCAAGGGCGGCGTCGGCCAGTTGACCAAGGCGCTGGCCAACGAGTGGGCCGGCAAGGGCGTGCAGGTCAACGCCATCGCGCCGGGCTACATCCGCACCGACAACACCCAGGCGCTGCAGGACAATCCCGGAACGCAGCAAGGCGATCCTCGAGCGCATCCCGGCCGGCCGCTGGGGCGATCCCGCCGACTTCAAGGGGCCGGTCGTCTTCCTGGCCTCGCCCGCGTCGGACTACGTCAGTGGCGAGATCCTGGTCGTGGACGGCGGCTGGATGGGACGCTAGCTGCTGTAGCACGACATTTTTGTCGTAGCAACCAAGCTCGGCCGGCACACGAAGCTACGACATGAATGTCGTGCTACAAGGCACGACCACCGCTCAGTATTTGGCGATCACCCGCTCCAGCGCATCCAACCCGCGTTCCAAAGTCGCCATATCCGGGTCCGAAGCTGATGCGGCTGTAGTTGCCGTAGCGACCGAAGGCGCGGCGCTGCTCGGGGTTCACATCGAAGAAGATGCCGGGCACGGTGATCACCTTCTCCGGCAGACCTTCCTTGAAGAAGGCGAGTCCGTCGTTGAGCGGTTCGGGCAGTTGCGACAGATTGGCCCAGACGTAGAAGGTCCCGCCCGGCTCGGCGTCGGCGCTGATGCCCATGGCGCGCAGACGTTGCAACATATAGTCGCGTTTCTGGCGGAAACAGACCTGAATGGCGGCCGTCTCCTGATAGACGTGCTCGGGCTCCAGCAGATCAAGCACCTGGGCCTGGAACGGGTGATTGGGCCCGCCGTCCAGGAACGAGCCGGCGCTGGCAATGGCATTGATCACGTCCTCCGGTCCCAGCGTCCAACTGATGCGCCAGCCGGGATAGCGCCAGTTTTTGGTCAACCCGTCGACCAGGATCACCGGATCGGTGTTGACATCCTCCACATAGGCCGCGGCCGAGACCATCTTGGGCGGATGGCCGCCCGGATGGCCGGTGTAGATGTAGTGGGAATAGAACTCGTCGAGGATGAGCGAGCAGTTCAGCTCGCGCACCATCTGCACCCACAGGCGCAGCCGCTCCCCCTCGACCAACTGGCCGGTGGGATTGCACGGATTGCTGACCAGCAGCGCCTGCAATCCCCGCCCCTGGATCTCCTTGCGCAGGTGGGCCAGCGAAACCTGATAGCCTTCCTCCGGGTCAAGCAGAATGGGAATCGGGATGAAGGCCTTGAAGACGCTGAGCAACTCTTCATAGGCGGTGTAGTCGGGCAGAAAATGGCCCATGTTGATGTTGCCCAGGGCCGCGGCCAGCCGGGTCAGCGCCACGCGGCCGCCGCCGGCGATGCTCACGTTGCGATAGGTATACTGGGATTGCTTGTCCTGGCGATAGAGCGCGTTGTAGAGATCGGCCACCTTCTGGCGCAGAGCCACCTCGCCGGTGATGGGGCTGTATTCCTGCGCGCTCGGATCGATGACGATGGTGTCGATGCGCGGCGGCGCGCCCGGCAGATCGCCCGTTTCCGGCATGCCCTGGCCCAGGTTGGCCCACTCCGGGTCGCCGTACTGGAAGCCCTGCTGAGTGGCACGGTGCATCACATAGATGACGCCGGTTCGTGGTACACGACGAAAGCCGGGGATGGATGGATTGGACATGGGAAAGGCCTCTCAATCGTCAGAAAACGCTCAGGTTGTTGGCAAAGTTGATCGCTGCCTTCGCCTCACCCTGACTCCGCTTGCGTTCGCAAGCTACGCGTCGCTTTCGGACGCAAGGTCAGGGTGAGGCGGCGCACACAGCAAACGATATCAAACATCTTCATGCAGATAACCGATATCGTGCCACCAAGACGCAACTGACGCAACTTCAACCAGTCAGAGCAACCGAATCGACGCCATACCCATCTGCGCTTCATCAGCGTCCATCTGCGGTTGCTCTCCCCATCTTCATCTCTTTGACCGTAGGCCGCGTTCTAATCGCGATTGTTGTATAATTGAATCATCTGGTAATTCAAACCCTAATTGCACAGAACGGGAGAAAAATGATGGGAACAATTCTAGACAAGATCGGCGAACTGGGCGTTGTGCCGGTCATCGCCATTGAAAACGCAGCGGACGCGCCCCAACTGGGCCGTGCGCTGCTGGCCGGCGGCCTGCCCTGCGCAGAGATCACCTTTCGCACCGCGGCCGCGCCCGAAGCCATCAGGCTGATGACGGCCGAGTGCCCGGACGTCATGGTCGGCGCCGGCACGGTGATGACCGTGGCCCAGGCCGAACAGGCCGCCGAGGCCGGCGTCAAGTTTGTCGTCACCCCCGGCTTCGACGCCGACGTGGTCGACTGGTGTATCGCCAACAACATGCCGATCACGCCCGGCGTGCTCACGCCCACCGAGATCAACATGGCGCTCAAGAAAGGGCTGAACATCGTCAAGTTCTTCCCGGCCGAGGCCGGCGGCGGCGTCAAGGCGCTCAAAGCCATCGCCGCGCCCTATGTCGGCGTCAAGTTCATCCCCACCGGCGGCATCAGCGCGGCCAACCTGTCCGACTACCTGAGCCAGCCGTTTGTGCATGCCTGTGGCGGCAGTTGGATGGTGGCGAAGAAGCTGATCTCCGACGGACAGTTTGACAAGATCACAGAAATGGCCGCCGAAGCAGTGGCGTTGGCCAAACAGATTCGACAAGGAGCATAACCATGGCCGGTAGAATTGTCACCCTGGGCGAAATCATGCTGCGTCTGAAGCCGCCCGAAATGGAACGTTTTTTCCAGTCGTCGGTGCTGGAAGCCACCTTTGGCGGCGGCGAGGGCAACGTCGCCATCTCGCTGGCCATCTTCGGCAAGGAGGTCTCCTTCGTCACCGCATTGCCCAAGAACCCCATCGCCGACGCCTGTGTGCGTTTCCTGCGCGGCTATGGCGTGGACACCTCCTTCATCTCGCGCAAGGGCGAGCGCATCGGCATCTACTTCATGGAGGGCGGGGCCAACCAGAAGGGCTCGGCCGTGGTCTACGACCGCGCCCATTCGTCCATCTCCACGGCCACCGTCGATGACTTCGACTGGGACGCCATCTTCGACGGGGCCGAATGGTTCCACATCACCGGCATCACCCCGGCGCTGGGCCAGGACGCGGCCGATCTTTCGCTGAAGGCCGCCAAAATGGCCAAGGAGAAGGGTCTCACCGTCTCGTGTGACTACAACTTCCGCAGCAAGCTGTGGAAGTACGGCAAGAGCGCGCCCGAGGTCATGACCGAGTTGGTCAAATATGTCGATGTGGGCATTGCCAACGAAGAGGACTGCCAGCGTTCGCTGGGCGTGAGCCTGGAAGAGGGCGATTGGGAACATGCCGTCGGCTCGGGCGAGCTGGACACGGCCCGCTACGAGGCGCTGGCCAAGAAGATGTTCGAGACCTTCCCCAACCTGAAATACCAGACCATCACGCTGCGCGAGAGCTACAGCGCCTCCCACAACGGCTGGTCGGCCTGTCTCTACAACGGCAGCGACTTCTACCTGAGCAAGCGCTACGACATCACCCACATCGTCGACCGCGTCGGCGGCGGCGACTCGTTTGCCGCCGGGCTGATCTACGGCCTGACCAGCGGCATGGCCGACGAGGATGCGCTCAACTTCGCGGTGGCCGCCTCCTGTCTCAAGCACTCGATCCCGGGCGATGTCAACCTGACCACCCTGGCCGAGGCCAAGAAGTTGATGGGCGGCGATGCGTCGGGGCGTGTGCAGCGCTAGGTGGTGAAAAAAGAGTCTGCCACAGATGAACGCAGATGTGGCTTTGATTTTCACAGATAGGTTTGCGATTTCTCTGTGATTGGGGGAATTGCAAACCTGTCTGCATGTCTAACGCAAGTCCCCGGCACTCACCACGCCGACTGTCTTCACTCAATTCCAGACCGCCACAATTCCACTGTGTCGCCATTCTCCCCTGCCAGCCGCTCGCCGCTGTCGGGCCGGTAGAGACCCACAATTAGCCGATACGGGCCGGCCGCCGCGTCCTCGGGCACGGTCAACCGATAGACATCCTCGACCAGATCGCCTGATTGCCACGCCGACGTGGGATAGAATGCGCCCCCCGGCGGCTGATCCTGCTGGGCAACGGGCGTGCCGTCCGCATCGACCAGATGCAGGAATGCGGTGTAGTCGGCGTTCACATCACCGGTAGTTCGCCAGACCAGCCGTACACTTAGTTCGTCACCTGCTTGCAGCGTCTCGGACAGCGAATCCATGCCCACCAACTCAATCGGTTCATCCCAAACAGCGTTGATCGGCTGCTTCGGCAGCGTCACCGGCGGACCGGAATCGAACCAGGCAACGGGCTGTGGATCGGTCAACGGCCTGACCTCTCCGCCACCCGCAAGGGGCAGATCATAGACCGACACTTCCAGTCGATAGCGACCGGGCGCCAGATCCGCGGGCAGGTCCAGCGTCTTGAAGTCCGGCACCGATTGGTCGAAGATCAGGCTTGGCGGAATGATGCCGTTGGCCGGGGGACCGTCGGCCTGCGCCATGCGGCTGCCGTCTTCGGCCACCAGTTGTACAGAGGTGTTGAGCTGGCCGTCGACCGCTTGCGTGCTCTGCCAGAGCAGCGTGACCGGCAATGGCTTGCCCGCCGCCAGTTGGTCCGTCTCCAGCCCGACCAGCGACAACGGTCCAAACGCGATCGGTTCAGACAGTGTCTGCGTCTCCGATAACGGCGGCTGTTCCCGCCAGCCGTCAGCCAGCAAAGCCAGCACGCCGCGCTCTTCGAAGGCCACATCGAACTGCTCCAGCACCGTGCGCGTGAAATCCGGCTCGTAGCGGGTGGCCAGACGAAAGCTGTCAGTGATGAACCAGGTGCGTTGCCCATCCTTGAGGATATCAACAAGCTGCGCATTCTCGTTGAGCAATTCTGCGCCTGACCAGCGGTCCACCGACGTGCCGCTTTCGTCGACGATAACAAACTCTTCGTAGCCTCGTTGGATGGCGTAGTAGTCGCACGGACCCAGCGCCAGTGCACAGGCCGGCGGCTGGGGCGAGAGGAAACGGTCGCCCTCCTGACGGTGCTCGGCCACATAGTCAAGCACGCGGTCGTAGCCCTCGGTCTGCTGGGCCAGCGTCTGCAAAGCGCCGGGCCAGAGCAGCAGCGCCAGCAGCGCGCCGGCGGCAACGGTTGCGATCCAGCGCCATTGACGGCCGGAGAGCAGCCGATCGATGGTCCAGACCAGCCCGGCCGCGCCGACCAGCAGCCAGAACGATTGGACCAGCAACAGATAGCGGGCGTCGCGCCAGGAGGTGCCGACCAGGGCCAGCAGCACCACGAAGACAAAAGTGAAGAGCAACGCAAAGTAGAGCGATGCCTGATGGAATCGGCTGATCGCACTCAGCCGCCAGTGAACCGGCTTGATCGCGATCAGGGCAACGATCACGGCGACCAGGGCGAAGATGGTCCAGGCCAGCCGTTGCGGCCCGGCGATCAGCGTGCCGTAGACACGCCACGCCCCGATCACGTCGAAGATCAGGCCGACGTAGGGACGCGTCGATTGGATGGTCTCGAAGTAGCCCGGCTGGCCGAGGATCTCGATGGCGTAGCGCAGACCGATGGCTCCGACGCAGACCATGTTGCAGATCAACACGGCCGGGCGCAGCAGATAGCGCCATCCACGCCAGAGCAGCATGGCCATTAGGATCGGCGGATAGAGCAGCAGCGTCTCTTCCTGCGAGTAGAGGGCGAGTATGAAGAAAGCGGCGAATGCGGCCAGCCGGCGCCGCTCGGCCCGTTTGTCGTGGCTGCGCATGGCGACGAATGCAGTCCAGACCGCCAGCAGGCTGAAGAACTGAAGCTGTGAATAGAAGCGGGCCCGTCCGCTCCAAATGATGGCTTCGGGCAGCAGAGCCAGCCCCAGCGCGGCCAGCAGACCGACCCGGGCATTCCATTCGCTGCGGCCGATGAAAAAGGTCGCCAGGATCGTGGCCAGCCCGAAGAAGAGGCTGACCAGTCGCCCGTTGACGTAGCTGAAACCGAATACGCTCAGGACCGCGGCCTCGATGTACGAGTTGAGCAGGCCGCGGGTGTAGAGCACGCCGCTGGGCATACGCGGCACACCCAGTTCTTGCACACGCGTGGCCGCCCACAGGGTCGTGAATTCGTCGACGTAGAGGCTGATCTCGTGGATGTAGCGCCAGCGCAGCCAGAAGGCGATGGCCAAGATGGCTGCTAACAGGATGCCGCTGACGATTGCCCACGTTCGTTGCGTCTTCATGCGGATTGTCGCGAAAGGAGGGAGAAGTGAGCCACAGATGGACACAGATGAACACAGATAACGTCAGAAGGGTGGCCGAACGCAGATGACCACAGCTTGCAGGTCACGCTGGTAGCGTGACACTCGGGTTCGCGAGACCAGTCACGCTGGTAGCGTGACCTACATCTATTTCCTCTCTGCACCCTCCGTGCCATCTCCGTACCTCTGTGGTGCACCATTATTTTGCCGAGAGCGGCAGATTGGCATGAACGTCCAGCCCAAGACCGTCGCCTTCGATGGCTCCCTGCCCGTGGCGATAGTAGGCGGCCGCGCCGATCATGGCGGCGTTGTCGGTGCAGAGGGCCAGCGGCGGGATGTGCAACGGCAAACCCATGGCAGAAAAACGCTCGACCGCTGCCGCGCGCAGGGCGGCATTGGCACTGACGCCGCCGCAGATGCAGACTTGCTTCACGCCGTGCTCGCTGGCGGCGTCAGCCGTCTTGTTGACCAACACGTCGACGACCGATTCCTGAAAGGCCGCGGCAATGTCGGCGGCGGTCTCAGGCGCGGTGGGCTCGACGCCGCCGGTCTCCAACTGGCGCACCAAATTGAGCACCGCGGTCTTGAGGCCGGAGAAACTGAAGTTGAAGCGATGCTCTGACTGCTTGGTCAGCGGGCGGGGCAAGGGAAAACGTGTCGTATCGCCGTTCACCGCCGCCGCTTGGATGGCCGGTCCGCCGGGAAAGCCCAGCTCCAGCAGCCGCGCCACCTTGTCAAAGGCCTCGCCCGCGGCGTCGTCCAGCGTGCCGCCGAGATGTTCGTACTGGCCATGGCCGCGCATGAGCACCAACTCGGTATGGCCGCCGGAGACGATCAGCACCAGGACGGGAAAAACGTCGCCTGGCGCTGTGTCGCCTTGCTCGACATTCCCTTGCTTGGCGCTGCCGGTGTTGATGCCATCGCCGAGTTCCAGCCAATTGCTGTAGACATGGCCTTCCAGATGGTTGACGCCCAGCAGCGGCAGGCCACTGGCAAAGCTCAGCCCCTTGGCCGCGTTGACGCCCACCAGCAGACTGCCGGCCAGCCCCGGCCCATGGGTGACGGCGATGGCATCCAGCGATGAGAGCGTTTCGATCCCGGCCTCAGCCAGCGCCTGCTCGATGACCGGCTGGATGGCCAACACATGCTGGCGGCTGGCCACCTCGGGGAAGACGCCGCCAAAGCGCCGGTGCAGGTCGATCTGGGTGGCCACCACGTTGCTCAGAACGGTGCGGCCATTTTCGATCACCGCGGCCGCGGTTTCATCGCAACTGGTCTCGATGGCGAGGATACGGGTAGGGCGGATTGATGTCTGTGAATCGCTCATTTCAGGCAAACTCAAGTTTCATCTGTGTCTGACCTTGCAGCCAATCTGGAGCGTCACTGAATTGCAGGTTAGCCAGTTCCTTGGGTTCAAGCTTGTGCAGTCCTCCCCCATAGGTTCGACCCTTGCCCAGGACCTGCTCCCGTCCCAATCCGTTCAACATGCCTAGCAATTGCAGCATTCTATCCTCTCTACCGTCGAGCGCTTCCCTGATTCCAGCCTTTGGATAGAGCAGCAGAAACACATTGGTACCCACTGCCGCAGATTTATTCAGGAAGAAGCGAAATGGATTCCCTGATGTTGATCGACTTCGTGACATGTACGTAGCCATGTACATGGCAGGTTCGCGTTGTTCTTGGAGGTACCAGATTTTTCGGCTTGCGCACAGATATCCCTCTGGAATACCCTTTGACTCGCCGAGTTCAAAATATCGCCAGAAGTTCGGAAACTGACATTTTACACGATCAGGGGGCAGGTCGCAGTTGACAAGATGTCTAGCGCTGTCGATTGTGGGATCTCCTCTATCATCGGCGTCAATGACTTGCTCCTTGATATATCGAGGGCTGGGGAGAATCGGTTGAAGGAATTGCTCCGGGATATCATATTCTGCAATCGTGCCCTGATCTACAATGAAAAAGCCATTTGAGCCGGTTGCGATCCCGCGTTTGATATCGAAAATATCGCCCAATCGAACGCCGTCTGAAGCATCATGGCCATCTGATCCGATTCCAGCATAAGACCATTTTTCGACTGGCGAGGCTATATCTGAGTTGACGACACGAATCTGTTTTGGGTTGTTCAGCGTACCTCCGTAAGAAAACTCAAACTCATACGGTTTGTATGGAGAAATCTTTCGGTACGTAACAACACAGGACGAGACAAGCGCATCATCAAACTGAACGTCCGTGGGGTCGAACTGGTGAATCCTTACGAGTGTAACTCTACGGAGTAGATATTCCCGCAACACCCGTCCATAATTGACCGACAAAAATTCGCTGGGAACAAGCCACGACGCAATGCCGCCATTCTGCAGCAGATTGTGGGCTAGCAGCATGAAGTAAACATACAATCCGCTTAGGCCGCTTGGGCGAAGTTGAAGTTCCTGCACAACTCGGTTCTGTAATGTCAATTTGCTGGCAGACAACAGATGATGGTGCCTAACGTACGGTGGATTTGTACAGAGCAAGCTGTACTTTTCTTGTCCGTCCAACAATGAAGAAAATTCTAGAAAATCGATATTCCTGACTTCGAAGGGAGGGGCTGACCAAAGGTTCGATGCGATTTTGGCGTAATCAACATCGAGTTCGACTCCGGTCGCCAGTTCGATCTGATCGTGCGGAATGTTTGACTCCAAGGCACTGAAGAAAACACCCGATCCTAATGCAGGCTCCAGGAAGGAAATGCGTTGGGTATTGGACACAGCCAAAGAATGAGCATACGTAGCAATGTCTTCCGCTAGCGAGAAAGGCGTGGAAAATTGGCCCATTTTGTTGCGGTCGCTCTGAGTCTTGATTGAGTCTGTTTCTTGTTGAAAAACAAACCGCTGATTTTCCTTTGTGTCGGTCGCTACTTCATATTGGGCTGCCATTTCTGTGATCTTCTTCGCTTCTCGGGCCAGTGGAGGCGCGCAGATCATCCGTAACATGGGAAGGATGCCGGGATTCGCCTGCAGCACCTCGGGACGCACGTTTCTCAAGTAGTCCGTCATTTCCAAGGCATTCGCTACTTGAATGGTTGTCTCCGCCCTCTGCAACCTGAATGTTTCGGGGGCGAATCGTAGGAACCAATCATTGTAGAAATCTATGGACTGCTCAACATCAGCCTTCCAAAGGCGAGGCTTGTCTGCATTAACTGTCATATCAACTCTCATTCATGCAAGGCGGAGTGAACGATGTGTGGTGGTACAGTGGTCCCGATTGGGCAATATGTCATCAGGGACTTGGCTAAATTATACCTTTGCCGGTCTGTCACATCAATTTGTCTCCTTGCTAGGCTCCCGCGCAGCCCAGATCAGGACGGAGAGTGCGACGATGCCCAGGTTGATCAGCGCCGCCAGCTTAAAGACCCGGTCATCGAACAACAGGGTCATGGCGCCGAAGAGCGCGCAGAAGGCCCAGTAGCCGAGGACGATGGTCCGCTCGCTGATGCCTTTGTCCAGCAGACGATAGTGCAGGTGATCGCGCCCGCCTTGGCCGGGCGAAAGTCCACGTCGACGGCGCATGTAGATCAGCCAGGCCACGTCCAGCGCGGGCAGGCCGAGCACCAGCATGACCGTGGCCAGCCGCGCCCCGCCGATGATGCCCAGCGCGGCCACGGCAAAGCCCAGGAAGAAGCTGCCGCTGCTGCCCATGAAGATGCGCGCCGGCGAAAAGTTGAAGGGCAGAAAGCCGACGGTCGCGCCCAGCAGAATCACCGGCAACATGGCCACGCTCAACTGGGGCGGCTCAGCCCGAAAGATCATGTGGATGGCCAGCACGGCGCAGAGAATGGCGGTGACGCCCGTGGCCAGCCCACTCAGCCCGTCCAGCCAGTTGACTGTGTTCATCATGCCCATGAACCAGAAGATGGTCAACGCGCCCACGGCCCACCAAGGCAGGCCGCCCGGCCCGCCCAGCAGCCCATCGGCAAACGGATTGTTGACATGTTTGATGAAGATCAGCCCGGCGATCGCAATCAGCGCGGCGAAAAACTGCGCCAGATATTGGGGTCCGCTGGACCACTCGTAGCGGTCATCGAGAAAGCCGACGACAACGCAGAAGGTGCTGCCGACCAGCAGTGCGGTCAAGCGGCGTAGTTCGTTGGGGTCGTTGCGCGGCGGAAACCAGGTTGCGGCCGAGTCCGGCAATAGATGCGGCAGCCAAAGGGCCGCACCCACGACAAGAACAAAGCCGCCGTAGAGCGCCAGACCGCCGGTGCGCGGGATAGCGCCACGGTGCCGGCGCCGTCCGCCCGGCAGATCCACCAATCCCAGCCGGCGACCGATCTGTCCTGCGATGGGCGTCAACGCGGCGGTGAGCAGTGCAGCGGCCAGAAAGAGCGTGAGGTAGAGCATGGGTCAAAAAAGAAGGGAGAAGATCGAAGAACAAAGATCGCAGAACAGTGTTGTCGCACCTGGTCCGGTGGCGCGCACCTGAGTGCTCCAACTACCGCTTTTCGATCTTTGTTCTTCGATCTTCATCCCCCTCGCAACTGGTCTTCGTACAGACCTACGGCCGCAAATAGGTCAACGTGCGCGGGAAGGCAATCGTCTCGCGCACATGGTCCAGGCCGCAGATCCAGGCCACAGTGCGCTCGACGCCTAGGCCGAATCCGCTGTGGACGACCGAGCCGTAGAGGCGCAGGTCGATGTACCAGTCGTAGACTTCTTTGGGAAGACTGTGCTTTTCGATGCCCGCGATCACCTTCTCCGCATCGCTCATGCGTTCGCTGCCGCCGGTGATCTCGCCGTAACCCTCGGGCGCCAGTAGATCGACGCTGCGACAGACTTCGCCACGGCCCGGTTCCGGCTCCATGTAGAAGGCCTTGACCGCAGTGGGATAGTGATGCACGAAGACCGGTTTTTCAAACTGGGCGGCGATGTAGGTCTCGTGGGGACTGCCGAAATCCTCGCCCCATTCGATGGGCGGCACGGCGTCCTCGTAGCCGGGCACCAACTCGCCGGCGGCCGCGGCATCGTTGACCATCGTCACAGCATCATCGTAGTGCAGCCGTGGGAAGGAGCCGGTCACACGTTCGAGATGGGTGAGGTCTCGTTCGAGCACTTCGAGTTCGGCCGCGCAGTCGCGCAGACAGCGCTGGACGATGTGGCTGACGAACTGTTCCTCGATCTCCATCAAGCCTTCCAGATCGCAGAAGGCTATCTCCGGCTCGACCATCCAGAACTCCTGGAGATGGCGGCGCGTCTTGCTCTTCTCGGCGCGGAAGGTGGGGCCAAAGCAGTAGACCTTGCCGAAGGCGAAGATGTTGGCCTCGTTGTAGAGCTGGCCGGTCTGGGCCAGATAGGCAGGCTCGCCGTGGTAGTCGATTTCGAAGAGCGTAGTCGTGCCTTCGGCCGCGGCCGGCGTCAGGATCGGCGTGTCGACGTTGATGTAGCCGTTGCCGTCCAGCCACTCGCGGATGGCCTGCACGATCACCGCACGCACCCGCAGCGCCGCCCACTGTTTCGAAGAGCGTATCCAGAGGTGGCGGTTCTTCATCAGGAAGTCGACACCATGGTCCTTGGGCGAAATCGGGTACGGCTCGGCGATCTGCGCGACTTTGAGGGAGGAGGCGTCCAGTTCATAGCCGCCTGGCACGCCCGGCGCACGTGGATCGGCCTTGACCAGGCCGGTGATCGAGAGGCTGCTCTCCTGAGTCAGTTCTTTGGCGGCGGCAAAATCGTCGGCATCCAGATTCGGCTTAAAGAGAACTGCTTGACAGATGCCCGATCCATCTCGCAACTGCAGGAACTGAATTCGACCTTTGCCGGTCTTGTGGTAGAGCCATCCCTGGATGGTCACTTCCTGATCAACGTAATCGCAGAGGTTGCGGATAGACACAACTGGCGCCACGGTAATGCTCCTAATCAGTTGAAGGTTGAAGGTTTATGCTCGTCGCTCTGAAACTGACTACCCTGAGCCGTTTCGTCAGAATCCGACTGCTCTGCCTGCGGATCGTCTTCGTCCCACGCCAGTCCGTCCGCAGATTCCGCGATGGTCGTTTCGGGATCGGCTAATCCAGACTCGATCTGTTTGGCTTCGTCGGGAAAAAGCAATGACAGATCGATGTCAAAGTCATCGAGTGTACGGCCCGTTCCCGCTGAGATCTCTGAGCGGAAGCTGTAGCTGTCGCGCTGCTCGGGGCGCAGAACATGGGTATAGATGAAAACAGATTCCGGCGCCGTATAGTCCAACTCCAGCGCTTTCACAGGTTCAGAGTTCGAGCCGTTTCCGGACCGAGATTTGGAGCGACGACGTCGCCGTCGGTTTCTCGATTGCTTTGAACGGCCCTGTTGATCGCCGCCCGATTTCTTTTGCGTTTTACTGCTTTCGCCGCCGCCGGAATCGTTTGCATCGTTCTTCTTGCGCTTGAAATAACGGCGTCGACTGCGTTTGCGATTGCCGGATCCGCCGCTTTTGTTCTTCGGGCTTTCCTTTTCTTCAGCCATACTACCCTCCGCTTCGTCGTAGTAACCGCTTTAGCGGTCTGGGCGGCTGAAGCCGTCACTCCGAACGGATTGCTGACGCTCACTAAGGGACGTCGTAACGCTGATAAGTCTCGCCGCCGGCATCGATGAGCACGGCCTCAGCGCCGCTGGTCCAGACGGGTTGACTCTCGCCCCAATAGCGTGCGATACTGTTGTCTTCTCCACTGGTACTATATACGCGTACACTGCTGCCTGCAAAGAGCGGCAGGCTGTCAAACGTATACGCCGGACCATCCGATCGTTCCAGGCGCCACCCCTGGAGATCGATGGGTTTGTCGCTCTCGTTGACAATCAATACGGCCTCTGTGGCCAGATCGCCTTGACCCTCAATCGAACTGATCTGCGGATTGCCGCTTCCACTGGTCTGATCCTCGACCGCAGCTACGATTTCGGCGCCTGCCGGGATCTTCAACCGCTGGCCGGAGAAGACAAAATTCGGGTCGTCCAGGCCATTGGCTGCGATGAGATCTTCCATCGAAATGCGATAGCGCGTGGCAATGCTCGACAGACTGTCGCCCGCCTGAACAATGTAGACGACCAGTTCATCCGATCCCGGTTCGGGCGCGGCTTCGACAGCGGGTTCAACGCCCTCATCGGCCTCCGACGCCTCAAGAACCGGCGTTGCGGTGACGGCGATAATCGCTGCGGGCATGGGCGTGTAGCGCGCCGCCAACGCTTCGAGATCGGGCCGGCGAGACTCGACAACCCACATGACGGCCAGGGCGATGACCAAGCTGACCAATGCATTGACCAAAACGATAAAGGCTAATTGGCGACGATTCATACTTGTTGGTTGCGCATTAGTGCATGATGGCGGAAATACCACGGCGGAAATACGGTGTTCGACCAGAGATACGAAACCTTTAGAAATTTCCGCCGGGATTTACTAGACAGAACGTTACAATAAGGTTGACCAGCGTCGATTCTGTTCAGGCATTGTAGCACAGTCGCCTGACTATTGTCATGACGTTCATACATAGTGCGGCGTTCCCATCGGTGAACCCTTTGCCCGTGTTGCACGTTTGCACAAATAGCGTACAATCGCATCAGGCTTTGTGCAATCGACGCCGACGTATCGATGTTTGTGGCTGGGGAGGTCTCTGTCACAACGGAAGAAGGGTCCGAAAAGAAATGGTTGAGCCAACTGTCAGTGAGTCGTCCGGCCACGACGGACCGGATTTCGATCTGGAACCCAACAAAACGCAGGCGCCGAATCAGGTATCGGAAGCGGGCACGATGCCCACGGCGGACGTCCATTCGAATCGCATCGCCTACTGGCTGATCGGCGGCCTATTTGTGCTGCTGCTCTTTGGCTGCATGACGACAAGCGCAGCCAGCCTGTTTCTAATCAGCTATCCGGTGAGCCGATCACCGGCTCAACAGCCGGAAGCCGCGCCCGAGGCCATCCGTGCGGCGATACCGACGCCGCGTCCATTGGTGATCGTTGCCGCGCCGGAAGGTGGCGTCGACTATGAAAACGCCGTCTTCGCCAACCTCTACGATCAGGTCAACCCGTCAGTGGTCAATGTAACGCTCTTGAGTTCCGGCGAGTCCTTGAGCAAGTCGATCCCCCATGCGATGGTTCCGGGCAGCCTAGATCCCGAAGGGCTCTACAGTCGCAGTTCCGGTTCGGGCTTCGTCTGGGATTCATTTGGCCATATCGTGACCAACAACCATGTAGTTGACAACGCCGACGAATTGCAGGTGACGTTCAGCGATGGCCGGGTCGCAGTGGCCGAAGTCATCGGCACGGATCTGGACAGCGACCTGGCTGTGCTGCGCATCGATCCCGCCGGCTATGATCTGGTGCCGATCCAACGCGGCGCGCTGGCGGACATCTTCGTGGGCATGCGTGTGGCCGCCATCGGCAACCCCTTCGGGCTGGAAGGCACGTTGACCGGCGGCATCGTCAGTGCCATGGGGCGGTCGATTCCTGCCCGCAGCAGCTACAGCATTCCCGACACCATCCAGACCGATGCAGCCATCAATCCGGGCAACTCGGGCGGTCCGTTGCTCAACGAACGGGGCGAGTTAATCGGCGTCAATGCCCAGATTCGCTCGGACGAACGGGTCAATAGCGGAGTCGGATTCGCGATTCCAATCTCAATTGTCGAGCGGGTCGTGCCGGAATTGATTGCCGATGGTCGCTATGAACACAGCTATATGGGCGTCAGCGGAGGAACCTACAGCCCCATCTGCGCCGAACTGTTGGGGCTGCCCAAAAGCGCGCGAGGGGCATTGGTCCTAGGTGTGCTGCCGGGAACGCCGGCGTCCAAAGCAGGTCTGCGTGCAGGCAACAGACGAGTCGACTCGCCCTATCCCGACATCTGCCCGCCGCGTGCAGGCAGCGACCTGATCGTGGCGGTCGATGGCCAGCCGGTCACCAGTTTCGATGATATTCTGATCTACCTGGAGCGGTACACGGAACCCGGCACCAAATTGACGCTGACCGTCCTGCGTGACGGGGAAGAGATAGAAGTGGCGTTGATACTGACGGAACGGCCGGGCAATTAATCCCTAATCGTCGAACTCGATCGTGTGTTCCGATGAACCCTGGCTCCAGCGACCACTGGCATCGCCGACGGCCCATGCCGAGCGAATATGGATGGTGCGGCGTGGCCGCTTGGTCGGCGGCGTATCCTGGCGCGTTGTTGGCTTCGTGTTTGGCTCGGAGACTACAGATGTGACCGCCTCAGCAGTGAGACGATCGTTGAGCAGACGCCAGGCTGTGCGCAGTGCAAAGGTGGCGACCCCGGCCAAGATCGGCAGAGCAGCCTTGCCGACTGTTGCGGGCAGATTGCTCTGCCGAACCACAAGTTCACTCTCTGTATCGGCGCCGCAATGCGGGCAGTAGCGTGCGTCAACCGGCGCACTGCCTGAACATTGGGGACAAATCCGCTGAATTTGACTCATACGATCCTCGTTTCCCTCGGTCCTTCCGGCCATCTTCGTTAGCTACACAGGTCAGATGTTCAGTCGGACGTGTACGTTGACCGCAGTGTATCACTGAGATCGCGGCCACGTCAACCAAGTTGATGATCAATGAGCAGTTCTGAAAAACGAAAGAGGAAGCCATGCAACAGTCACTCACCGACAAAGTCGTGATCATCACGGGCGCAAGCTCGGGCATCGGCGCGGCCACGGCGCGCATGCTGGTGCAGGAAGGAGCCAAGGTCGTGCTGACGGCGCGCTCGGCGGATCGGCTGGCCGCCTTGGCGGACGAGCTTGGTCCGGCAGCGCTGGCCCTGCCCGGCGATGTGACCGTGGCGAACGATGTTCAGCGGCTGGTCGATGGCACGCTCGCCCACTTCGGGCGCATCGACGTGCTCTTTGCCAACGCCGGCATCTACATTCCCGGCCAGGTAGCCGAAGGCGACCCCGACGCCTGGGCCACGTTGATGGATGTCAATGTCGACGGCGTGCTGCGCTGCGTCCATGCCGTCCTGCCACACATGCTCGAACAGAAGTCCGGCGATATTCTGGTGACCAGTTCCATCTCGGGCCACAAGGACATCCACTGGGAGCCGATCTACAGCGCGTCCAAACACGCCGTTCAGACCTTCGTGCACACGCTGCGCCGTCAGGTGGCGGCCTCGGGCATCCGCGTTGGATCGATTGCGCCGGGCATGGTGGCCAACGAGCTATGGGGCTTCACCGAAGAGGTCGCCATCGACGAGATGGTGGCCAAGCACGCCAGCCTGCGCTCCGAAGACGTGGCCGCGGCAGTGCTCTTCATGCTCGCCCAGCCGCCCCATGTGACGATCCGTGACCTGGTGATGCTGCCCCAGAATCAGGATCTGTAGGCGGCGTCCAACGGTAAATAGCCGGCGATTGCTGTACATGGCAAAGAGGGCTGATCTCCTGGCGGAGATCAGCCCTCTTTGCTCATATCACAATCTGCCGGGGACGTCAGGCTACCCGTAGGTCGAACTCGAAGACGGGAACTTGTTCCTGGACAGACGCTTAACGGCCGGCAACCATCGGCAGATAAACCTGCCTCATCTCGACGACCACTTCGTCGGACACGACGATGGTGGCCATATTCTGCGGCTCGACATCGTCAGCGATCTCGAATGTACCCGTGGTCATGAACCGAGCCTTGTAGCCTTCGCCCGTCTCCAGCAGTCCGCTATCCTGGCCGCTGCCGGTGACGGCATGGTCTTCCAAGCCAACGTTGATCCACTCGATCACGCTGCCTGGCTTGACCGTGATCAGCGACGGCGTGAAGCCCGACTCGTCCACATAGATCGTGTGGTCGGCGCCATCAACGATGGCAGGCGCTAGCGAAACATCTGTCGCCAGACTGTTGCCTGCTACGTCGATATCGCCGGTCCGGTATGGCTGGAAGCGCTCGGCAACCACGTACAGCCGGAAGACGCCCGGCTCGACGTGGAGGCTGAAGGCTCCGTTGGCATCGCTCTGCACTGGGTTGAGTTGGCCCAGACCGGCGCCATCCCATGGCTCGAACGAAACAGATTCATCGTTGCCTTGTGGACTCAGCGCTTCGATGCCGGCGCCCGGCAGCGGCTGGCCGCTATCACGATTGCGTACGACGGCACTGGTCGGCGAACTCACAACGCCTTGGACGACCGATTCCGTCGACGCTTCGACGGAGACCAGCGTTATTGACTGCGCCGTACCGCCGGTTGCCGCCGCGACTGCCGGTTCGTAGACGAATGCACCTTCATGACGACCGTCGCCGTTCTCATCGGTCAGGCGGACAGCTTGCTGATCGCCGACGAAGATGCGGTAGCCTTGAACGTCAGCATTGCCGGGACAGCCATCGACTTCCACCCGGTAGCTCTCTCCCGACCGCAGTTGCAGATCGAACGAGAGGCCCGCCAGACTGGAGCCACCATCACGGCCGAAGACCGGCAACACGACACGTTCTTGGCTATCCGTGAAGTGCAGGCTGACCGGATCGAAGGGCAGCGACGGATCGACGTACAGTCGCAGATAGGGCGAAAGGTAACCCGGATCAAAGCTCGCCTGGTCGCCGGTTGCGGCACTCGCTTGGCTTGGATAGCGTGCGAGAATACGATGATCGCCTGCACTCAGCGTCGTTGGCGTGTGGCTGAACCGGCCGTTTGCGTCCGCATTGACCGTCGCCACGACCGTTCCATCGATGACGATCTCGACTGGCATGCCCGGCTCGGCACGGCCACCCAGTCTCGGCTGGTCCCGGCAGGTCAGGGCCTTGCCCCGCACTAGATGATCGACCATGCCGTCATCACTATAGTCCAAAAGCATGCCCACCATGGGCGAACTGAGCAGACCGCGCAGGGTGATGCTGTCCTCGTTGTTGTTGAGATCGACATCGCCTTCCAATCTGACCCTGGCCACGGCCGTGTATTCATCGGCGCCGACGTTGCTGGCCACGGTGCAGGTCAGACAGCCGGTCCAGCCCAGCGTCACGGTTCCAACAGCGCCCGGCTCCAGATCGGGCAGCGCCAGGTTGATCGCGTCCGGCTTTCGTTCGATCTTATCGTCGGCTGCGCCCGGCGCTCTGAGCAGATCGATCCCGGCGCCTCGCAATTTCTCCGGGATCTGGAACTCAATCCGTGCGCCGCTCGCCGTTCGCGAACCCAGGTTCTCATAGCCGATCTTGAAGACGATCTTGGCAAAGTTGAGGCTGTCGATCTCTTGGACCATGCTCGTATCTGCGGCGCGGACATCGGCTCCCGGATCGGCTGGCCATATTTTACCTGCCAAGTCAACCGCCATGTCGGGGCCGTCCTGCGGGCCGCCGGCCGGCTGTAGGCGATGATCTTCAGTCTCACCGGTGCGGAAGGGGCGGTCGTAGCCGCGGCCGTCGCCGTAGTTGATGGACCCAAACTGCAGGGGCTTGTTCGACTCGCGCTCGCTGAGCGTGAAGCGAATCCACGACGGCTGCTGACCGAGTTCGGCCGGCCAGGCCACGTGTTGCGTGGCGATGTTGGGCAGGTTGTGCAGGCCGGCGCCCTTCATCGTTCCCACGGATAGGTTGAGGATACGTCAGTGAAAAAGATTCTACTGGGAAATAGTGGCGAGAATCGGCTCGAATCGGGTCATCATACTCTCTGCCGGAACTGCTTCCAGCAGAGAGTCTTTCCGTCGTTGCAACAAATCTCTATTTGAGATAAAATGCCGTCATGCATGTCATCTCACGCAAAGCGCTTACGCAATTTTGGGAACGTTATCCTGATAGCAGAAATCCGCTTTCTCGGTGGTTCAAGATCGTCCAGAGTAGCGATTTCGCTAGTTTCAACGAATTGAGAGAGACGTTTCCGTCAGCAGATCAAGTCGGCGATCTGACAGTATTCAACATCGGTGGAAACAAATACAGACTGATTGCTTCGATCCATTTCAATCGCGGCAAAGTCTACGTCCGGCACGTTATGACGCATGCAGAGTATGACAGAGGAGCGTGGAAAAAATGAGCCTATTGTTTGATGAGATTCAGCCCCATTGGACTGCGGTCCGCCCCTATCTCTCTATTCGTAGCGAGGCGGACTATGACCGGGCTGTTGAGCAGTTGAATGAACTGATCGACATTGTGGGAACGGATGAAAAACACCCGTTGTACGAATTCTTGGATACGTTGGGCACGTTGATCCATGTGTATGAAGAGGAGAACCATTCCATGCCGTCTGTGGCCGGCAGCGAGGTGCTACGCTACCTGATGGATGAACATGGCCTGCGCCAGGCCGATCTGCCGGAGATCGGCTCGCAGGGCGTCATCTCTGAGATCTTGAGCGGCAAGCGCGAACTCAATGTGCGCCAGATACGGTTGCTGGCGTCACGGTTTTTTGTGTCGCCAAGTGTCTTTGTGTAGCAGGCGGTTGGAGAAAAAACGATAGAGCGCGGATGATGCGGATTGGACTGGTTTCCGCGGATAAGGCTGTTCCAAGAAATTGAATCCCGGAACGTCCCCCGCACAGCCCGGACCTACTCTGGTCAGCGCTAACTTGTGTGGGCTGTGCCGTTACATTGAGTAGTCCAATTACACTGAGTTGCGCCGTTTCTGGACGAAGTGGCGGCGGGCGCCGTACTCTGGTGCAGCAAGCGTTTCCAGAGGGCCGTACCACGCTGGAACTCCAGCAAAATGCCTCGGCGAAAGGTGTGGTCCGGCACCGGTTACCAGTGTATAGGACGTTACTCCGTGTAAGAGCCGGGGACGTGAATTCTAAGATCGGCCTAAAAGCACAAGGCGAAGTTTTATTTGAGTTGCACTCCCCACTATCCGATATGGGTGTGCAGCATCCGCTGGTGGGCCCGTTTCTGCAATGACATGATCGCCAGCACCAGCGCGAAGAGCGTGGCCTGTGAGAGCACAATCGTGGCCCCGGAGGCGACGTCGATGAAGTAACTCAGATACATGCCGGCGAAGCCTGTCAAGCGCGCCGATGGTGGTGGAGAGCAGGATGATGCGGTTGAAGCTGTCGGTGAGCAGCCGGGCCGTGATGGCCGGGATGACGAGCGCGGCGGCGATCAAGGTGACGCCCAGGATCTGTAGCGCCGCAATCAGCGTCGCCGCCAGCAGCAAGGCAAAGAGCGTGTCGATCCAGGGTGTGCGCACGCCGTAGACCTGGGCGACTTCGGCGTCGAAGGTGGTGAAGAGCAGTTGTCGATAGACGAAGAAGATCGACACGGCGACCATGAGGCTGACGCCGGCGATCACCAACACATCGGTGCGAGGTTACGCCAAGGATATTGCCGAAGAGCGCAGCGTCAAACGAACGCGTGAAGCTGCGATAGCGACTGATGAGCGCGACGCCGACGGCAAAGCTGGCCGTGGTGATGACGCCGATGGCCGCGTCGGCGTTGATCTGGGTCTTGCGCACGGTCTGGTTGATGAGCAGAGCGGCCAGAAACCCCCACATCCCCGCGCCCAGATAGAAGTTCCACTGCATCACATAGGCCACCACCGCACCGCCAAAGATGGCGTGGGACAGTCCGTGGCCGATGTAGCTCATCCCGCGCAGTACGATGTAGACGCCGATCAGGCCGCAAAGCGCACCGGCCAGCACCGCAGCCATTGTCCCGTTGCGAAAAAATTCAAACTGAAACGGCTCGATCAACAACTCGATCATCCGGGTCGATCTCCTTGTCTATTGATCACTCCACCGCGAAGAGAGAAAAACTCAGCCGCAGATGCACGCAGATGAAAGGCATTTTATTCGCTCTTCATCTGCGTACATCTGCGGCTAAATCTTGCTCTTCCAGCGGAGTCATTGATTCTCCCAGCGATCGTGAGGCAACGTCGTCATTGCCATCATCTTCCCTTTCCCCATGGCCCAAGACCGGATCGACCACGACATCCGCTAGCTTGTGGTGGTGCGGCTTCTGATGGATCAGCAGCGTGCCGTCGTGAACCATGGCCTGCATGGGACCCCGGTAGGTCTCGGTGAGAATCTCTGACGTGAAGACCTGGTTCGTCTCGCCCTGTGCGATGACGCGCCGGTTGAGACAGATCGACC
Organism: uncultured Chloroflexia bacterium; assembly: GCA_963698255.1. Taxonomy (GTDB): domain Bacteria; phylum Chloroflexota; class Anaerolineae; order Caldilineales; family Caldilineaceae; genus JAWKOK01. The sequence goes on from CAVOQD010000037.1 coordinate 705,293, forward strand.
ACGGAATATGGGCCGCGGCCATGTTGAGATCGTGGGTCGTCATCAGGATGGTCATGCCCTGCGTGGTTGAGGTCGAGCAGCAGATGCAGCATCTTCTCGGCCGTCTGCATGTCGACGCCCGACGTCGGTTCGTCCAGCACGAGCAGATCCGGTTGCGCCACCAGCGCGCGGGCCAGAAAGACACGCTGCTGTTGCCCGCCCGACAGATTGCGGATGTGCTGGCTGCGCAGATCGGCGATCTGCAGACGATCCAGCACATCCAACACGGCGGCCTTGTCCGCCCGGCTGGGCCAGGGCCAGAGCCGGGGCTGACGCACCCGCCCCATGAGCACCACTTGTTCCACCGTCACCGGGAAGTTCCAGTCGATCGTGTCCACCTGGGGCACGTAGGAGACCCGCGGCGCCGGACGCCCGCGCAGGGGCTGTCCGGCGATCAGCACCTCTCCCCGCGTGGGCGACAGCGTGCCCAGCGTGAGACGGAGCAGGCTGGTCTTGCCCGCGCCGCTCGGCCCCACCACGCCGGCAAACTGGCCCGGATGCAGATGCAGATTGATGTCGTTCAGTACCGGCGTGCTGCCGTAGCCAAACGAGACGTCACGCAATTCAACGATGGGTTCCATGAAATCCTATCAATCTTCAGCCTGGTCGATGACGCTATCGTCGCCGGGGATGTTGCTTGTGTCGAAATCAGCGATCAAGGCGGGATCTCCGCCCAGGGCTTCGGCCATGATGCGCACATTTTCGACCATCATGCCGACGTAGGAATGGTTGGCGTCGCCGGGCGCGCCGGGCAGATCGTCATCGCGCAGGGTGTCGACATAGGTCACGCCGGCCTCTTTGGCGATCTGGTCGAGGATGGGCGACGGGAAGACCTCGGAGCCGAAGATGGCCGGCGCTTCCGCCTCGCGCAACTGGGTGATCAGATCGGCCACCTCCCTGGCCGACGGCTCGGAGAAGTCGGCCGGCTGGATGGCCCCGATGACCGTTGTGCCGTAGCGAGGCGAGAAGTAGGCCCAGGAATCATGGTAGGTCAGCAGCTTGCGATTTTCCGGCGGAATCGACTCGATGGTGGCGGCAATGGCCGTGTCCAGTTCGTTGATGCGTGTCTCGAAGGCCGCATAGTTGGACGCATAGAATTCGGCATTGTCCGGGTCGCGCTCGCTCAACTGTGTCACGCACGATCTCGGCGTAGCGCAGTGCATAGATCGGGTTGGGCCACAGGTGAGGATTGGGACTGCCCGCCGCCTCCGGAAAGGAGAAGTCGTAGACATAGTCATCGGCCGAGACCGTCAAATCGCCCAGCAGTACGATCTCGGCATCGTCACCTGACGTTGGCCTCGGCCAGACGCAGCGTCGGTTCCTCAAGATTGAGCCCATTGAGGAAGATGATATCAGCCTCGGCCAACGCCCGTGCATCGGACGGAGCCGGCTCAAACGTGTGGGAGTTGACGCCTTCGGGGACGATGCCGGTCAGCGTGATGCGGTCGCCGCCGATGTTGTAGACAATGTTGGTGACCGGCGAGACGGTAGAGATGACTTGCAGCGTGCCCGCTCGACCTGTGTCTGACTGACCTGTGTCTGGTTGATCAATGCCTGACTGTTCGGTTTCCGAGCCGACGCCGGGCCCGGCACAGGCGGCAAAGATGATCGCAAAGAGCGCCATGAATAGGATTCGATATGGGATACGAGCCGACAACATGATAATTTTTCTTACTCCTCTTGTATGACCAACGTTTTTTGACCAATGATGGATCTGATTCTTGGACCCAAAGGACATTGTCCGCTATTTTGAAAGAACGATCTGTCTGAGTCCTCACAATGCCGAGATGAAGATCCGTCTGGCAGGCTGTCGGAGAGAAAGCCGATAGGACGCGGATGACGCTGATCTGACTGATTTCCGCAGAAAAATCGGGAAAAATCCAGCTTTATCCGCCAAGATCCGTGTTATCCGCGTCCCATTTTCTGTCACTCCGACAGACTGCTAGGAGATGATTATCGAGCACACTGGATGCAATCCTCCGGCGCAATGGAGTGTCATTGTCTACAATGTTGACATGATCAATCAACAATGGATTTCCCTGGATCGAGGTACAGCCCTTTCGTTGCACTTTCGCGAATATCCGAGCAGCGGCCAACCTGCCGGCTCACCGTTTGTCCTGCTACACGGCCTGGCCAGCAACGCCCGCACCTGGGATCAAGTTGGTGTTGCGCTCGCTCAGAAGGGCCACCGGGTCATTGCAGTTGACCAACGGGGGCACGGCCTCTCCGACAAGCCGGTCGACGGGTATGACTTCACCACAATTGCGACTGACCTGCTGGCGTTGCTGGATGCACTAGCGATCGAAAAACCGATCCTCATCGGCCAGTCCTGGGGCGGGAATGTGGTTCTCGCCTTCGGCGCCGCCTACCCCACACGAGCGGCTGGGCTGGGATTTGTCGATGGCGGCTATATCGATCTACAGATGCGGCCCGAAGGCACATGGGATGCGGTTTCCGTGGAGTTGAAGCCGCCGCCCCTGATGGGGCTGCCTGCCGTAACCCTGGCGGATCGGTTGGCGCGGGGGCACCCGGAATGGTCTCAAAGCGGAATCGATGCCACCATGGCGAATTTCGAGGTACTGGACGACGGCACTGTTCGACCCTGGCTGTCATTGGATCGCCATATGCTCATCCTGCGTTCTCTTTGGGAGCAGCGTCCCGGCGAGATCTATCCGCAGGTTCGCTCGCCGGTCTACATTGCGGTGGCTGAGGATGCACGCAATACCGAATGGACGGCGATCAAGCGCAAACAGATCGTGGCGGCTGAAGCAGCGCTGGCGCGGGCGAAGGTCGAAGTATACCCATCGACCGATCACGACATTCACGTGCATCGGCCCGTCCAGCTTGCAGAAGCCCTGCACCGGGAATGGGAATCCGGCATCTGGTCAGGCCCTGACAGCGGCAAAACCACTCATACATGATGGCGTAAATACCACGGCGTAAATACGGTGTTCTACCAGAGGTACGCAACCTTGAGAAATTTCCGTCGTGATTTACTCACAAACGATTGACCGATAGGAGAGTTAGGATGACGCCATACCACGGCCTTGTCGTACTGCTTGGATCTGGAGAAACATCCCCAAGCATTCGCAAGGTCTATGACGATCTTTTCCAGAACGTCCAAGCGCCTGTCAATGTCTCGATTTTGGAAACACCGGCCGGTTTTGAACCCAATTCGGACTATGTGGCCGGCCAGATCGGCGCCTATCTGGAAAAGCACTTGCAGAACCACCGGCCGGCAATCTCGATCATCCCTGCCCGAAAACGGGGCACAACCTTCAGTCCTGATGATCCCGACCTGCTGACGCCGCTTTTCGATGCTGATTTCGTGCTGGTCGGGCCGGGCAGTCCGACCTATGCCGCGCGCCAATTGCGCAACAGCGTTGCCTGGCAGACGGTGCAGGCATGTCAACGGCTGGGCACTGCGCTCATTCTGGCCAGCGCGACGACACTTGCTTCCAGCCGCCATGTGCTGCCAGTGTACGAGATCTACAAGGTCGGCCAGGATCTGCATTGGCAGACCGGACTCGATCTGTTTGGGGCGTTCGGCCTGAACCTGGTCTTTGTGCCTCACTGGAACAACAATGACGGCGGCGACGTGCTGGACACGAGTCACTGCTACATCGGAGCGGCGCGCTACAAAGAGATGGTCCGTCTTCTGCCGGCAGACGAATCGGCCGACCGGACCATCGTCGGCATCGATGAAAACACCGCGCTGATCATCGATCCGGGCGCGGCCATGTGTCACGTGCAGGGCGTCGGCGGTGTGACCCTGGTGCGCCATGGTGAAGAACGTCGATTCGACACGGGGCAGTGCTTTGACGCCGCTGAACTGGGCGCATTCCGTCTGCCGGTCGATCATGCCGGCATTGATGAACAGCTTTGGTCAACGGCCAAACGACGCTTCAGCGAAAGCCGTGCTGCCCGAGCGAAGACGCCCAGCGCGCCTGACCATGTTGTGGCGTTGGTCGGCGAGCGCGAGGTCGCCCGCCAAGACCGGGACTGGGCGACAGCAGATCGCTTGCGTGGTGAAATTGAAGTTTTCGGCTGGCAGTTGTTGGATACAGAGGATGGACCAGTCTTGAAACTGCAGAACGATTCCGACTCAAAATAGGATGGTGTGTTGGTGCAGAACGCCTGCTTCGCAAACAAAACGGGCTGAGTCGGCATTCCGGGATTAGGCCCAAGACCATTCAAATACGCCGGGATGACCGTTCAGTAGGCACGCCCACGTGCCGGTCGCTCTCGTGTGGAGCCGCACGTGGGCGTGCTCACTGGGCGTTATTTCAGTGGTCTTGGATTCAGTCCGGATTGGGGAAGCATGAAACAAGGCATTCGTGGCGACCATGACGACGGCCCAAAGTGGCGGCCCTCAATGAATCTTAGGCAAGTGCGGCATCCAAGTAGGCGTTCAATTCACTGAGCTCCTCGAACGCGTCATGCAGTTCATCGCCAAATTCCTCCTGCACAACCTCTTCGTCGCTGAATCCACACGTTGCCGCAAAGCTCTTGAGTCGTAACAACTCGATGGCCGGATGATCGGTGCTGTAGCCGCGCGGCGCAGTCTTGAGCGCTCCCTGTTGCGTGAGACCGTCCGGGAATGCAGCCCTAAAGGACTCACTGTTTACGATTGCCATGAGTGCCGCGTAGTCTGTATCCACCTTTTCTCGAAGCGCTTGCAGGACATTGGCCGGTGGCATGTAGAGGCCGCCGCCGGCCATGCTGCTGCCCGGCTCAATGCTGAGATAATAGAGGGGCTGGGTTTCGCCTCTGCCGCCAATGGTCCCGCCGATATTGGTTTTGTAGGGCCGCTTGTCCTTTGAAAAGCGCATATCTCGATTGATGCGGAAGACTTTCACCAGCTTCGGATCGCCCAGTTGCATCTGTACGGCGGGATCAAAGAACGCGATCCGTTCGGCCAGATCCTGCAAGAACTCTGTAAACTCGAGCGCGCAGTTCCTTGTATTCTGCGCGATGCGCTTCGAACCAGGACTTCTCGTTGTTCTGTTCGAGTTCCTTCAGGAAGTGAATCAGCTCTGGTTTGATCATGCTATCGAATCCTTTCTTCAGGCCTTGGGCCACTACAGAAAAAAGCTCTCCACGAAGAGCACGAAAAAACACGAAGTAAGAGTCGTCCTTCGTGTTTTTTCGTGCTCTTCGTGGATCATTATTTCTTTGGAACGACCTTAAGCTATTCTGCGGTTGCAACGATGGCTAAGCGGATACCATATTGTCTGACAAACTGGCTCTCGCCAGATCGATGCCGGCCTGGGCCATGGGAAAACTGACTCCGGTTGCACCTGCATCCAGAAGCGATTGGCTGGCCGACTCGTCCCGGATCAGGGCGTTGATCGGTCCGCCGAATCCGCGTTCTCGCAATAGTCGCGTGGTTCGAATGCTGGCCTCATGGCTGGGCGTTGCCAGCAGGACTGCATCGATGTCTTGCATATCCATCTCTTCCCATAGTTCGGGATCCTGTTCGTCACCAAAGATGACACGGCGACCTGATGCCAGATGGACTTCAATCTGCGCCGGGTCGTTGTCCAGACCGAGGGGCCGGCTCTTCTGTTCAATCAGATAGTCGTAGGCGGCGGCCCCCACACGACCCATACCGACGATGAGCACATTGGTCCCGCCGAGGACGTGAGGCTGTTCGTCGAGATGGTGGATGTGGTGGCGTTCGAAGCGCGAAAGCCAATGGTCGTAGCGTGCCCACAGTCGATTGGCGGCTCCGCTCAGGGGCGCGTTGATGGCAAAGGAGATGGCGACAAGCAGGCCCAGCACGACTACATACGATTCGTCCATCAAGCCGCCGTAGGCTGCGGCCGCGCCGACGATTAACGCGAACTCGCTGTAGGCCGTGAGTGTCAGCCCGGCCATGAAGGCCGTGCGTGCACGGAGGTTGAACAGGGTCAACAGGCCAAAAAAGAGAATGCCCTTGAGCGGCAGCAGCAACAGCAAGATCGCCAGAAGCCCAAGATCGCCCAGCGTGGGCAGACCGGTCAGGCCGACCTGTAGGAAAAAGGCGACCAGGAATATCTCCTTGACGGCCCAGAGTCGATCGTAGAGTTCATCGGCCTGGGGATGGCCGGCCAGTAGAATGCCCGCCACCAGCGCGCCCAACTTGGGACTGAGTCCGCCGTACTCAAAAAGCCAGCCGACGCCCAGCGCCACCAACAGACCGTAGATAAGCATCAACTCGCCCTGGCCGCTGAGCGAGAGACCGCGCCAGAGAAACGGGCGCAGCAATGGCAAGGCCAGCAGGGCGAACGCCCACATATTGGGCGATTCGGCGCCGGTGAAGATCAGGAGGATGACCGCAATCAGATCCTGAAAAATCAGAATGCCGATGGCGACGCGCCCATGGTAGGCATCCATTTCACCGCGTGACTCCAAGCTCTTGGCCGCCAGCACGGTACTGGAGAAACCCAAGCCCACGGCCACGATCAACGCCACCATCGGATCCACGCCCAAGAGGATCAGCACGCCGGCAAAGAGCGCGATGCTCAACGCCATATGGATCGCGCCCACGCCCAGGACCTCCGGGCGAATCAAGCTCTTGATGCGCATGTGCAGCCCGACGGTGAAGAGCAAAAAGATGACGCCGAGATCGCCGAGCTTGATCAAGGTTTCGGTCGATGTGACGCCGAAGGCGGCCAAAATCAGACCTGCGGCCAGAAAACCGACCAGTACCGGCAGCCGCAGCGCCTTTGCGCCGAGACCGGCTCCATAGGCTGTTGCCAACCAGATGACTTCCATATTAACTCTTCTCTACACTAACCGATTTCTGACAGAAAACGCTCTGCCTGCGATTGAACGGCCTGTCGATCTGTTTCACTCAGGTTGCGCAGGCCAAGTACGGCCGGACCCAAACGCGGATTGGCACGAAGTCGCGCTTCGTTTTTCAGTAGAAAGTGCCAGTAGAGGTAGTTGAACGGGCAGGCATCTTCGCCGACGCGCTGCTTTGAATCAAAACGACAGGTGGCGCAATAGTCGCCCATGCGGTTGATGTAGTTGGCGGACGCGATGTACGGTTTCGTTGCCGTTTTGCCGCCGTCCGCGTTCAGGCCCATACCGATGACGTTGGGCGCAACCACCCATTCGTAGGCGTCAACGTAGGCGCAAAGAAACCAACGGTTTACGTCGGCCGGATCGATGCCGGCCAACATGCAAAAGTTGCAAAGAACCATCAGTCGCTCGATATGGTGCGAATAGCCCTCCTGCACGACTCTGACCGATCACGGTGTGCAGGCAGTTCATTTCGGTTTCGCCATGCCAGAACATCTGCGGCAACGTGCGTTTATGTTCCCAACCATTCGCCGAGAGCAGGCCCGGCATTTGCAGCCGATCGTGCAGGTAGATGTACTCGCGCCAGCCCAGGATCTGACGGATAAATCCCTCCACGGAGTTGATGGGCGCTTTGCCCGATCGATAGGCGTCTTCGGCGCGGCGGATAAGGTCCATCGGCTCCAGCAACCCAATGTTCAGATAGGCCGCCAACATGGAGTGATAGAGCAGGCCCTCGTCGGCGCTCATGGCGTCTTCATAGGCGCCGAAATTGACGAGTCGTTCCGCAAAAAAGTCGTCGGCCGCGGCCTGCGCCTGGGCGTGGGTCACAGCGAGGTGAAATCCGTCGACCGTGCCAAACCCACGCTCACTCGCTGCGACCTCGTCCATCACGGCTCAGCGTGGTTGGGTCCGGTTTGAATGTGATTGGCGCCGGCACATCCAGGCCGGCCTTGGGCAGCGCTTTGCGGTTCTGCCGGTCGAAGTTCCACTTGCCGCCAAGCGGGGCGCCGTCGTCGTCCAGCAGCACGTTGAAATGGCGACGCATGAGGCGATAGAATCGCTCCATGATTGGCGCACGGGTCGACGAACGGCTATTGGGCGCCGTCATCGGATTAAATTGACCCAGCAAGAACTGGGTGTTGGGCAACACGGTGACGGGTAGGCCCAGCCGCTCGCTCAATTCCTCTTCCTGAAAGCGGCGGCCCGAATATTCGGCCGCGGCCATGGTAATCAGGCGCGCCGGCTGAACATCGGCCACATGCTGGTGCAGCCCCGCGACTGTATCGGTCGTCTGCACATAGTCGACGACATAGCCTTGACCACGCAACTGGTCGGCGTAGTGGCGCATGGCGCTGATCAACAACACCAGTTTCTTGCGTTGATAGGGCAGACGCCTCTTTCGTGCCTCGCTTTCCACCAGGAGGATGGAGATCTGGGCACGGTCGGTCTGTTCCTCCGCGGCCAGCAATGCCGGATGCCCCAACAGCAACTGGTCACCCAGGATCCAGACGGAAATGCGCGGTTGAGCACTCATGGTCTGTCTGTCCGCGCCAATGCTTCAGCCTGCGAGGCAATGTTGTCGATCATTTTGGAGAAGATGGCGCCGTGCAATGGGTAGATGCTATACCAATCGAGTCAGGCCAAACAGTCCTCTGGAAGCGAAGAAGGCTGTCTGCACCAATTCAGTCCCGCTATTGTTCTCGCCTGGATTGGCCTCAAACTGCAACCAGCCCCGGCCGGGCAACTTCATCTCCGCGCGCAGCACAATGGAACGACCCGGTTCGACCGACTCCACACGCCAGAAGTCCAGCGCCTCGCCCTCACGCAGTTCATCCGGGTCGCGACGACCGCGACGCATGCCGACCCCGCCGACCAGCCGGTCCAGCTCGCCGCGGATGCGCCAGAGGAAATCGTAGGCGGGCCAGCCTCGTTCACCGCCGATGCCGGCAAAAGCTGCGGTAGACGTCCGCAGGCGCGGCGTCTACCTGCTTGCGACGGCGTTCGATCAGTACGCCCTGCTCTTCCGTCAGGTAGACGGGCGGCAGGTCACCCTGGCTGGAGGCAAGCGCATCGCTCCAGATGGTCTCTACCTGGCCATTGCGAATGCGCCTCAATGCCCGCTCCACCGCGGTTTCGAAATTCAACGGCTCGATCTCCGGAAAGAGCGTCCTGGCCGACGGATCACGCACGATGAGTTCGTTGCGCAGCCCTTCGATCAGCGGCCGGGATATGCTCCACGAGACCGGTGTCATCCAGTGTACCCAATGGGAGGAGAGCGCAGGCGTCAGCATCGGCGCCGGGATCAACAGCCGTTTGAGCCGGCGTGTTTTGGCGTAGCCCATCATCATGTCGGCGTAGGTGAGCACGTCGGCCCCGCCGATCTCGATGACCTTGCCACGGGCTTCAGGACGGTCGAGCGCGGCGAGAAGGTAGCTGAGCACATCGCGGATGGCGATCGGCTGCGTTCGTGTGAAGACCCAGCGCGGGCAGATCATGATCGGCAGGCGCTCTGCCAGGTTGCGCAACATCTCGAACGAGAGACTGCCGGAACCCACCACCATACCGGCACGGAATTCGGTCACCGGCAGGCCGGTGGAGCGCAGGGCAGCGCCGGTCTCCTGGCGTGAACGCAGATGTTCGGAGAGTTGGCTTTCTTCGTCGCCGAGCCCGCCCAAGTAGATGATATGTCGCACGCCCACTGCGGCGGCGATGTTGGCGAAATTGCCGGCGGCCTGCTTGTCTCGCTGGCTGAAGTTGCCGTTGCCGCCCATGCTGTGGATCAGGTAGTAGGCTGTGTCGACACCCTGCATGGCCAGGAGAAGCGAGCGCGGATCAAACACATCGCCTGCCACGATCTCAACCCGGTCTCGCCAGGGTCGGTCTCGAAGCCGTTCGGCTCCTCCACGAACCATCACACGGATGCGATAGCCGGCATCGAGCAGTCGAGGCACCAGCCGACCACCCACATAGCCGGTCACGCCGGTCACGAGGACCAACGGCGGTTCTGTTCCCTGTTGATGAAGGTCGGCTGTCATTTTGCGCTCCAGTTCTAGGTTACTGAACATTATTGCAGAAGATCATGCAGAGTGCGAACAAGACAAAAGGCCGGATATCGCTATCCGACCTTTTGTCCCACACAGAAGGAGTCTAAACAGGTTATTCGCTAGGAACCAGTACGCCACCGATGACGTGGATGACACCATTGCTGGTCTCGACATCCGCGGCCACCACTTCGATGCCGTTGATCATGACGGAATCGCCATCAACAGTCACCTCAAGCGAACCGCCGCCAACGGTCTCAACCATCTGGCCATCCAGGCCCAGGACATCGGCAGCCATCACCTTGCCGGCCACGACATGGTAGAGCAGCACGTCGGTCAGGGCGCCTTCCGGGTCGGCCAGCAGGCCGTCGACGGTGCCCTCAGGCAGGGCGGCGAAGGCCTCATCGGTCGGCGCAAAGACGGTGAACGGACCCTCGCCCTTGAGCGTGTCGACCAGACCGGCAGCGCTCACAGCAGCAACCAGGGTTTCGAAGTCGCCGGCAGCCACGGCGGTGTCAACGATGTCGGCCATGTCGCCATGATCTTCAGCCATCTCACCTTCGGCCATTTCGTCGCCGGCTTCAGGGACCAACACACCGCCGATTACATGGATGACGCCATTGCTGGTCTCAACATCAGCGGCAACTACTTCGATGCCGTTGATCATGACGGAGTCGCCGTCAACCGTCACCTCAAGCATGCCACCACCAACGGTCTCGACCATCTGGCCGTCGAGGCCCAGAACATCAGCCGCCATCACCTTGCCGGGCACGACATGGTAGAGCAGCACGTCGGTCAGCGCGCCTTCCGGATCGGCCAACAAGCTGTCGACAGTGCCATCAGGCAGGGCGGCAAAGGCTGCGTCGACCGGCGCAAAGACGGTGAACGGACCTTCGCTCTTCAGCGTATCGACCAGACCGGCAGCGGTCACAGCAGCAACCAGTGTCTCGAAGTCGCCGGCTGCCACGGCCGTGTCGACGATGTCGGCCATGTCACCTCGCCATACATCCTCAGCGGCTTCTTCCTCCATCGGGGCCTCAGTCGCTTCTGCGACCGCCTCTTCTGCGGCTGCCTCTTCTGCGGCTGCCTCTTCGCGGGCGCTTCGGTCGGTGCGGCGGCTTCTTCTGCGGCGGGAGCCGGCGCTGGGGCACAGGCTGCAACCAGAAGGCCAAAGACGATCAGCAAACTCCAAACCATGGTACGTTTCATTGTCTTACTCCTGTTTTGATTGAACTACTTGAACTGTCCTACTTGAAAGAGCTTTGCGAAAATGATGTTGTCGAAGTCTTGCTAATTTATCGACAAATCATTTTCAAAACCTGAACAAATACTATCATGGGTTGGCGGCGGCTTAGGTAATCTCGCTTCCTTTTTCATTAAACAACAACGATCATGGGCTATTGGGACCGGTTTGTTGCCTGATCAAAGGGGTCATGATTTCACTTGTTTTCTGGCTCAACTTCGTCTATCGTATCGTCAAGGAGGTCAACAACGTTGTCGTATCACCTCAATAAAGCGTGGAGCGTGCGACGCACCGACCACATGGTTTTGGGCGAACCAGAGTGTTTCTGGTCAGTGCGTCGCACGCGGCCCCGAAATATTGAGAAGGTACTCGTTGTCTACATCAACCTGGCCGGCGCTGCCACATTTCCGGCGTGGTGTTCGTCCCCGCAACTGGCGCAAGAAAAACAGTTCGTTGGGTCAGCTACAGCTTCATCGCTGTCTGACGACTGCTGCTGGCATGCTGGCGGGGCTCCTGTACTGGCTTCGGTTAACCAGCCGACCTGACACGAAGTGACCGTCCAAATATTGCACGCCGACCTTCCTGGAAGCTGAATTCAGATCGACCACCTTCCGAGAAAGCTTCCAGGAAGGTGCAAACCAGAAAGTTGTTTCTGGACGCTCACGAAGTGGATGGAAACACCCTTACTATCGCTAGCCCATCTGATATACTATAGAATGTACGGTCAGGTTTCGCCAATTCCATCTTCCACCGAAAGGATCAGACCATGTACAATCGATTGACATCTCCTAGAGCTTTGCTGCTGGTCGCCCTGCTGATGCTCGGCGCATTGGTCGCCGGATGTGTGGCCCCGGCGCCAACGACCGACAGCGGCGGCGACATGGCGGCCGAAGAGGGCGAGATCGTCCTGCGCGTCGGCACTGGCGACAGCGGCGAGGGCCTCAGTCCGCATCAAGAGATCATCCGCCGCTTTGAAGAGGCCGATCCGGGTATCACGGTTCAGTTGGAGCCGGTCTCCGGCAGCGACTACTACGGTCGCTTGCTGACCCAGATCGCGGCCAACGATGCGCCGGACATCATGAACATCGGCGACGATGCAGTGCCGCGTTTTGTGATGAGTGAGGCGTTCCTGCCGCTGGACGACTTTATCGCCGGCGAAGACGGACTTGACACGGGCATCTACCTGCCCGGTCTGCTCGAACCGGGCCAGTGGGACGATCAGCAATGGTTCCTGCCCAAGGACTACTCGCCCATGGCGGTCTACTTCAACAAGGCCATCTTTGATGAGTATGGCGTTGCCTATCCGGAGGCCGGCTGGACCTGGGACGACCTGCTTGCCACGGCCCAAGAGCTGACGGTCGACAGCGACGGCGACGGCCAGACCGACATCTGGGGCATCCAATTGCCCGGCCCGTGGACCACGGGCTTTGAATACTGGATCGGCGCAGCCGGCGGTTCGCTGATCAGCGAAGACGGCACGACCTTCAGCGGCTACATGGATTCGTCCGAGACAGCCGCAGCGGTTCAGTTCTACAAGGATCTCTACAACGCAAACAGCGTTGCCCCGCCGCCGGCCGACATGAGCGCATTTGGCGGCGGCAACAGTGAGTTTGACAACGGCTCCGCAGCCATGCGCATCTTTGGCCGCTGGCCGCAGTCGGGCATGCTGGAGAACCCCAATATTGACTTGGGCGTCGTCGGCACGCCTGC